>NZ_JAAGKO020000051.1 GCF_027947535.2 Streptantibioticus silvisoli | reverse complement strand
GTGGCGTACTGGTCAGGGGGTTCGGGGGCGGGTGGGGTGGCGTGGGGTGGGCCGCCGCGGGCCAGGTCGGCGTAGGCGTAGAGCTCGGCGGGGCGGCAGCCGGTCATCGCGGCGACGAGGTGGCCGTCGGGGCGGACGAGCAGGACGGTGTGGGCGGTTGCGCCCGGGTAGGACTCGGTGATCAGTAGTTCCGCCGGGGCGGGAAGGGCCGCGACGGCGGCGGAGAGCTGGGGCATGAGGCCGGCCGTCAGCCAGTGGCGGCTCTCCCAGACGCCGGTGCCGGGGGCGACGAGCAGGACGAGCAGGCCGCGGCCGAGGCGGTCGGAGAGCAGGGCGCGTTCGCCGGTCAGGTCGATCACCGCGACGTCGTCGACGAGGGTGCCGGAGGCGCTGCCGCGCGGGGTGACCAGGGGGGAGGCGCCGGACCGGCCGCCGTCGCGGGCGGCGGCGAGGGACAGCGGGGAGCGCTGGTAGGCCGGCGGGGCGCCGAGCAGGCCGCGGCCGAGGTGGCCGTCGGTGAGGAGTTCGGCGTGCCGGCCGGCCGGCCCGGACAGGACGGAGTGCCGCAGGGAGTGCCAGGCGCCGTCCGTGCGCAGCAGCGGCAGGGCCTGGTCGGCGGCGCGCAGGCGGGCGCCGACCGCGCCGCGGCGTTCGGACTCGTAGCTGTCCAGCAGCGTCTCGGAGGCGCCCTGGTGCCAGGCCAGGGCGAGCTTCCAGGCGAGGTTGTCGGCGTCGCGCAGGCCCTCCTCCAGGCCCTGGGTGCCGAGCGCCCCCAGCAGGTGGGCGGCGTCGCCGGCCAGGAACGCGCGGCCGTTCCGCCACCGCCGGGCCAGGCGCTGGTGGACGGCGTACTCGGCCGACCCCAGCAGCTCGTAGGGCGGCACGGTCCCGGCGCACCAGCCGGCGAGGGTGCCGCGGATCCGGGAGACCAGCGCGTCGGCGGTCAGCGGCGGGGTGCCGGCGCGCAGCGACCAGTCGACGCGCCACACGCCGCGGGGCAGCGGGCGGGCGGTGACCTCGGTGCCGCGGGCGCCGGACGGGTCGCGGTGCAGGAGGGCGACGCCGGGATCGGGCAGGGCGGTGCGCAGCGCGGCGACGGCGTAGCGGTCGACGGCGGTGCGGCCCGGGAAGCGGATGTCGAGCAGTTTGCGGACGGTGGATCGCGGGCCGTCGCAGCCGACCAGGAACGCGCCGCGCCACCACGTGTCGGGCGTGTCCTCGCCGGGCCGGGTGTGGACGTTGACACCGCGTTCGTCCTGCTCGACGGCGTCGATACGGGCACCGTAGGCGACGGTGAGCAGTTCGTGGCCGTCCAGCGCGGCGAGCAGACCGTGGCGCAACCGGTCCTGCGACAGGTGCAGCGGCGACGGCTCGTCCCACGATGCCTCGGCCGGCCCGTCGCCCCGGCCTCCCGTTCCGCCCGCACCTCTGCCCTCGAAGCCCGCACTGCTGCCCTCGAAGCCTGTGCCCCTGCCCTCGAAAGCGGCGCCCTGCCCGGGAACGCCTCCCGGAACGCCGCCGGGGAAGCCGGTGGAGCCGGGAAAACCGGGCATGCCTGCGGAAGAACGGCTTCCAAAGGCCCGTGCGGCGGATTCCGGTTCGGGGGTGAAGTGGACGTACTGCATCTCCTGGCGGCGTCTGAGGGTGCGCCAGGCGGTCCAGCGGGCGGCGTCGGTGTGGACCTTGCGGTAACCGAGGCGGGCGAGCAGGCCGGCGGTCCCGGGACGCAGGACCACGGTGCGTTCGGGGTGCGGTTCGACGTCGGCGGGGTTGCCCTCGTCGAGCAGGATGACCGGGACCTCGTGACGGATGAGGCACAGCGCCAGCGTCAGTCCCGTGGGGCCGGCGCCGGCGACGATCACCGGGTCCATGCGGCGGACCCTCCGGACTGCGTCACGCGGTTCCGCTCGCCCGGGACGGCGGGGAGCGGGGAGGGAATGGGGAAGGTTCCAGTCCGGGGTTCGGTCACATAGCGTATGCAACCCACTGCCGGTGCGTGCGTCAAGCGAGCCGGTCCCCGGGTGAGGACGCGCCACGCGCGTGGGGGCACGCCTGGTGACGCGCCGTCACCGGACCACTGTGGTACAGACCATGACGCCATGGCATCAACGGTACGAGGGGCAGTGCGGTTCGCGGTACGGGGCCTCGCGCCGGCGGCCGCACCGGGGGCAGGGCGCCCGCGCAACGCCAACGACCACCGCCCGCCCGCACCATGCGCCCCAGCTGCCCGCCCGCACCCCGTGCCCCGGCGCCCCGCCACACGTCCGGACGCCGCCCCGCCCGCGCCACGCATCCGGCCCCTGCCCCGCCCGCGTCGGACCTCCGGCCGCCGCCCTCGTCCCCACTACGCCTCCGAGTGCCCGCGACGTCCCCCGTGACCCCATGCCGTGCGGCTCAGTGGTGCAGGACCTTGGACAGGAAGTCCTTCGCGCGGTCGGTGCGGGGGTTGCTGAAGAAGCGGTCGGGGGTGGCCACTTCGACGACGCGGCCGTCGGCCATGAAGACGACGCGGTTCGCGGCGGAGCGGGCGAAGCCCATCTCGTGGGTGACGACGATCATGGTCATGCCGTCGTCGGCGAGCTGGCGCATGACCTCCAGGACCTCGTTGATCATCTCGGGGTCGAGCGCGGAGGTGGGCTCGTCGAAGAGCATGACCTTGGGGTCCATGGCCAGCGCGCGGGCGATGGCGACGCGTTGCTGCTGGCCGCCGGACAGCTGGGCGGGGAACTTGGCGGCCTGGGAGGACAGCCCGACGCGGTCGAGCAGTTCGCGGGCCTTGTCCACCGCGGCCGCCTTCGGCGTTCTGCGGACCTTGACCTGGCCGATGGTGACGTTGTCGAGCACCGTCATGTGCGCGAACAGGTTGAACGACTGGAAGACCATCCCGACATCGGCCCGCAGCCGGGCCAGCTCGCGGCCCTCGGCGGGCAGCGGCTTGCCGTCGATGCTGATGGAGCCGGTGTCGATGGCCTCCAGCCGGTTGATCGCCCGGCAGAGCGTCGACTTGCCGGAACCGGACGGGCCGATGACGACCACGACCTCGCCGTGTCCGATCGTCAGATCGATGTCCTGGAGCACGTGCAACGCACCGAAGTGCTTGTTGACGCCCTCCAGTACGACGAGCGGCGGGCCGACCGGTCGTTCCTCCCGCGGTTCGGGGACCACCGGCCGCGTCGTCCGTCCGGTGAGCGCCACGGCGTTCCGGCGTCCGGGGGCTGCGGACGGGTCGGTCACCGGCGAATCGGTCATGGGAAGGCGCTCCATCCTCGGCGAATCCCCCAGACGGTAACGATCGCCAGGGGCGCGGGCAGTACATATGAGCGGAACTTGAGCATCCCCCGCGCCCGGCAGCACCGTGCGGCGTACCAGTTCAGCGGCACGTCGACGTCGGCCGGACGAGGCCGGCGCGGCTGCGTACCCCAGAGTAACGAGGAGAGCCGTTGAGCGCGCAACTGTTGCGGGTGACCATATGACATCTGGCGCCCCCGCTGCCGTCGCCGCCCGTGGCCCCGAACCACCCCCCGCCCCTCGTCGTCCCGGCCCCCGCTGCGCTCCGTATTCACCCCGCCACCCTCCGCCCCGACCGAACCTGGCCCCTTGACGCGGAACCCCGGGGTGGGGGTGGATTCGGGGGCGGGCGGTGACGCCTGGGGCCGGTGAGACGGTGTGGACGGACGAGGCGATAGGGGAACCATGCGGCTGCTGCTGGTCGAGGACGACGACCGGGTCGCCTCGGCGCTGTCGGCGGTGCTCGGCCGGCACGGCTTCGAGGTCGTGCAGGCGGGCAGTGGCGAGGAGGCACTGGCGGCGCTGCTGCCGGACGCCGGACCGCCGGTCGACGTGGTGCTGCTGGACCTGGGGCTGCCCGACCAGGACGGGTTCGAGGTCTGCGGGAAGATCCGGCGCGGCAGCGGCACACCGGTGATCATGGTGACCGCGCGGGCGGACGTGCGCTCCCGCATCCACGGGCTGAACCTGGGCGCCGACGACTACGTGGTCAAGCCCTACGACACCGGGGAGTTGCTGGCCCGTATCCACGCGGTGAGCCGGCGCCGGGCGGCCGGTGACGAGCGGGAGGCGGAGTCGGCGGCCGGGGGAGCGGACGCGGTGGGCGAGCCGGTGCGGTTCGGGCCGGTGCTGATCGAACCGGCGTCCCGGCAGGTCGAGGTGGACGGCGCGGTGATCACGCTGACCCGCAAGGAGTTCGACCTGCTGTCGCTGCTGGCGCAGCGGCCCGGCGTGGTCTTCCGGCGCGAGCAGATCATCAGTGAGGTCTGGCGCACCAACTGGGAGGGCACCGGCCGCACCCTGGAGGTGCACGTGGCCTCGTTGCGGGCCAAGCTGGGGCTGCCCGCGCTGATCGAGACGATACGAGGAGTCGGTTACCGTCTCGTCGTACCGGCCGCCTGACCGGCGGCCCGGCGGTGCGTTCCCGGCTCCTGCCGCTGCTGCTCGTGCTGATGGCGGCGGTCCTGCTGGCCCTTGGCCTGCCGCTCGCGGCCAGTCTGGCCGTCGCCCAGCAGCAGAAACTCGTCATCGACCGGATCGACGACACCGCCCGCTTCGGCGCCCTCGCGCAGTACGTCGCCCCCGGCGCCGCGGTCGACGGCGGCACGCCGGACGACGCCTCCGACCGGCTGGCCACCCTCAGCAGCGAACTCGACCGCTACGAGGACCTGTACGGCATCCGCGTCGGCGTCTTCTACCGCGACGGCACCGCGATGGCCGCCGCGCCCCGCAACTGGCGCACCCGCGCCCAGATCACCGCCGACCAGGCGTTCCAGGAGGCGCTGGCCGGCCGCCGCAGCCACAACCCCCGGCAGGTGTGGCCCTGGCAGCGGTCCCGGATCACCGTCGCCTCGCCGATCGTGCGGGACGGCGACGTGGTGGCGGTGGTGCTCACCGAATCGCCGACCGGCGCGATGCGGTCGGTCGTCCTGCGCGACTGGCTGATCATCGCGGCCACCGAACTGGCCGCAACGATCCTCGCCGTGGTGGCCGCCGTCCGGCTCACCGGCTGGGTGCTGCGCCCGATCAAGGTCCTGGACCGGGCGACCCACGACATCGCCACCGGCCGGCTCGCCTCCCGGGTCGCCGAGGCCGGCGGTCCGCCCGAACTGCGGCTGCTGGCACGGTCGTTCAACGAGATGGCGGACAACGTCGAACAGGCGCTGGAGCAGCAGCGGGCGTTCGTGGCGGACGCCTCGCACCAGTTGCGCAATCCGCTGTCCGCGCTGCTGCTGCGCATCGAACTGCTCGGCCTCGAACTGCCGGAGGGGCACGAGGAGATGGGCTCGGTGCGCGAGGAGGGCAAGCGGCTGGCCACCGTCCTGGACGACCTGCTCGGCCTCGCCCTGGCCGAACACACCGTCGCGCTGCCGCAGTTGACGGACGTCGCCGCGCTCGCCGCCGAACGGGTCGCCGCCTGGAGCCCGGCCGCCGCCCAGCGCGACGTGGCGCTGACCCGGACCGGCGCGGTCGCGGTCACCGGCTGGGCCGACCCGGTGACGCTCTCCAGCGCGCTGGACGCGGTCGTCGACAACGCGGTGAAGTTCACCCCGCCCGGCGCGCCGGTCACCGTCGCGGTCGCGGCCCGGGGCGAGGCGGTCACCGTCACGGTGACCGACAGCGGCCCCGGGCTGACGGAGGACGAACTCACCCGCGTCGGCGACCGCTTCTGGCGCTCCCCCCGCCACCAGAACGTCAGCGGCTCCGGCCTGGGCCTGTCCATCGCCCGCATCCTGCTGCGCCAGGCCGGCGGCTCCCTCGCCTTCGCCCCGCACACCCCGCACGGCCTGCGGGTCACCGTCACCGTGCCGCGTTCCGAACCGGAGGACTGACCGGGGTACGTCGGCCCCGCCCCGGCGCTTCCCGCTGCGAACGTCACGCTCTGCCCCGGCGTTTCCCGCTGCGAACCGTCACGCCCTGCCCCGGCGCCCCCGACCCCGTCCGGCTTCGCCCCGGCGCCCTCGACCCCGTCCGGCTCCCCCCGACTACGGCTTGACCGACAGGTAATAGCGGCGGGCGCCTTCGTCGAGGGGGAGGGGGTCGGTGTAGATCGCGGTGCGCAGGTCGACCTGCTGGGCGGGGTGGACGACCGCGCCGATGCGGTCGCGGCTGTCGATGACCGCCTGGGTGACGCGCTGGACGACGGCGGGGTCCTCGTGGTCGGTGGTGATGAGCAGGTTGGCCACCGCGATCGTGGGCACCGCACGGGAGTCGCGCAAGTCGGGGTAGGCGTCGGACGGCATGACCGCGGAGCGGTAGTACCGGGCGGCGGCGCCCAGTGCGTTCAGCGGGCCGATGAGGTCGCCGAGCTGGACCAGCTTGACGGGGAAGTGCTCGGAGAGCGTCTGGACGGCCCCGGTCGGCAGGCCGCCGGACCAGAAGAACGCGTCGAGCCGGCCGGACCGCAGCATGCCCGGCGCGGTGTCGATGCCGGCCGGGACCGCGGTGATGTCGCGGTCCGGGTCGAGCCCCGCGGCGGTCAGTATCCGCCGCGCGATCAGGTTGACCCCGGAACCGGACTGGCCCAGGCCCACCCGCAGCCCCCGCAGGCCGCGCGCCGAGGTGACGCCGGAGCCGGCCGGCACGATGAGCTGCGCGTAGTCGTCGTACAGCCGGGCCACCGCGCGCAGCCGGGAGCGCGCCGGGCCGTGGTAGTCGGCGACCGCGTCGGCCTGGGCGAAGGTGAAGTCCGCCCGGCCCGACGCCACGTAGTCGATGTTCTGCACCGACCCCTGCGACGACAGCAGCCGCACCCGGTCGCCCGGCAGGTCCGCGCGCAGCACCGGCGCCAGCAGCTTGCCGTAGAGGTCGTAGACCCCGGTGGGCACGCCGGTGGCCACCGTCACGGTGCCGTGCCGCAAGGAGCCGCGGCCCATCGGCGACAGCCACCACACCAGCGTCGCGAGCGCCACGACCACGGCGGCCAGCGCCCACGCGGCACGGCGCCGCGCCGGTCGGTGGCCGCCCGCAAGCGGACGGGTCGGCGGAAGGTCCATCGCCCGCGATCCTGCCAGCAGATCGCGACCCGGCGGAAGGCAGGACGGGCGACGGCCCTCCCGCCGCCGCCCGCACGGGGAACGGCCCTCCTGGCGTCGCCCGTCCCGGGGAACGGCCTCCCGCCGGCGCCCGCGTTCAGCGCCGGCGGGTGAGCGCGCCGGGGAAGGCCGTCCCGCCGCCGCCCGGCTTCAGCGCCGCAGCGCAAGCCCGCAGCGCAAGCCCGCGGCGGACGGCCCTCCCCCTCCCGGCCCCGCCGCCCGGTCCCGCCGCCCGGCTCAGCGCCGCAGCGTGAGCGCGGTCAGGACGAAGCCGTCACGGGACAGCCAGGCGCCGGTGTAGTGCTCCCGGCGTTGGCCGTCGACCACGGGGCCGGGCACCAGCAGCCGCGCGTCGAACGTGCCGTCGGTCCGGAAGACGAACTCGGCCTCGGAGAAGTCCAGTTGCCGCTTCATCAGCGGATACCAGGTCTTGAACATCGACTCCTTGGCGGAGAACAGCAGCCGGTCCCAGTGCGTGACCTGCCCCTGCGCCGGGCCCCCGCGCGCCGCCGTCCCGCCCGCCGTCCCGCCCGCCGGAACGCCCGCCGTCCCGGCTCCGGGGCCGGCTCCCGTTCCGCCCGTCGTCCCGGCCCCGGCCCCGGCTCCCGTCCCGAGCCCGGTTCCGCCTCCCGACTCCCTCTCCCACTGCTGGAGTTCGGCCATCCGCCGTCGTTCCGAGGGCAGCGACACCGCCTCCAGCACGCCGTCCGGCAGCGGGCCGGCCGGTTCCGCGTCGATGCCGAGCGACACGAGGTCGTCGGCGGTGGAGACCGCGCTGGCGCGGTAGCCGCGGCAGTGCGTCATGCTGCCCACCACCCCGGCCGGCCAGCCCGGGGCGCCGCGGCCGTCCGGCAGGATCGGCGCCGGTGCCACGCCGAGGCCGGCCAGTGCCCGCCGCGCGCAGGCCCGCACGGTGGCGAACTCGCGGCGCCGGCTCTCCACGGCCCGGGCGATGAACGCCTCCTCCTCCGGGAAGAGCACCGCGTCCGGCAGTTCGCCGAAGACCTCCGCGACGCTGATCTTCCCGGGCAGCAGTTCCTCGATCACGCCGGCTCCCCCGCCCGCAGCACGTCGCGCGGCTGGGCCGGGCCCGCCTGCCGTCGTCGCCACTCGCGCGGGTAGCCGAGCGAGACCTCGTCGAACCGCACCCCGTCGTACCAGGTGGTGCGCGGGATGTGCAGGTGCCCGTAGACCATCGCCCGCACGTTGAACCGCTTGTGCCAGTCCGCGGTGGCCTCGGTCCCGCACCACAGCGCGAACTCCGGGTACCGCAGGATCCGGGTCGGTTCACGCACCAGCGGATAGTGGTTGACCAGCAGCAACGGCACCGCCGGGTCGCACTGCGCCAGCCGGCGCTCGGTCAGCGCCACCCGCTCGCGGCACCAGGTGGCCCGGTCCGGGTGGGGGTCCGGGTGCAGCATGAACTCGTCGTTGCACACCACGCCGGTCTCGTACGCGTACTCCATCGCCGCGCGCTCGGTGTCCTTGCCCTCCGGGCGGAACGTGTAGTCGTACAACAGGAAGAGCGGGGCGATCCGCACCGGGCCGCCCGTGCCGTTCCACACCGGATACGGATCCTCCGGCGTCGTCACCCCGAGCTCACGGCACAGTTTGACCAGGTGCTCGTAGCGTTCCACCCCGCGCAGCTGAAGGGTGTCCTCCCGCGGCGTCCACAGCTCGTGGTTGCCCGGCGTCCAGATGACCCGTTCGAAACGTTCGGCCAGCACACCCAGCGCCCACGCGATGTCCTCGACCCGCTCGGCCACGTCACCGGCGAGGATCAGCCAGTCACCGGGCGCCGTCGGCCGCAGGCCGCTGACGATGTCCCGGTTCTCCTGGTACGCCACATGCAGGTCACTGATGGCCAACAGCCGACCACTGCCGGCCTCCGCGCTATCCACCTGACGGTTTCCTCTCTTCGACCGGCCCGGGGCCGACCCGTCGTGTCCCGGCCGGGATGCCCGGGCTCCCCGCAGCCAACCACACCCCCCGCCCCGGCCGGTGCCCCCGCGGGCGGACCGGCGGCGACCGGCGGAAGTCTCCAGGCGATCACCCAGGAAGGCCCCGCGCGCGGATCGAGGGGGTCGTGGGATCGCGGTGCCGTCGGAAGCACCTACCCTGGACGCGTGAACAGCGGCGACCGGAGTCAGTCAGTGGACGTTGAGCGAAGCTATGAGATCCGCACCTACGGGTGCCAGATGAACGTCCACGACTCCGAACGTCTGGCGGGGCTGATGGAGGCCGCCGGATACGTCGCGGCGCCCAAGGGCGCGGACGGCGCGGACGTCGTCGTCTTCAACACCTGCGCCGTGCGGGAGAACGCCGACAACCGGCTCTACGGCAACCTCGGCCAGCTCGTGCCGAAGAAGGCCGCCCGGCCCGGCATGCAGATCGCCGTCGGCGGCTGCCTGGCGCAGAAGGACCGCGAGACCATCGTCAAGAAGGCCCCCTGGGTCGACGTCGTCTTCGGCACCCACAACATCGGACAGTTGCCGGTGCTGCTGGAGCGCGCCCGGATCGCCGACGAGGCGCAGGTGGAGATCGCCGAGTCGCTGGAGGCCTTCCCCTCCACGCTGCCGACCCGGCGCGAGTCGGCCTACGCGGCCTGGGTGGCCGTCTCGGTCGGCTGCAACAACACCTGCACCTTCTGCATCGTGCCCGCCCTGCGCGGCAAGGAGAAGGACCGCCGCCCCGGCGACGTCCTCGCCGAGGTCGAGGCGCTGGTCGCCGAAGGCGTCATCGAGGTCACGCTGCTCGGGCAGAACGTCAACGCCTACGGCTCCGACATCGGCGACCCCCAGGCGTTCAGCAAGCTGCTGCGGGCCTGCGGCGCCGTCGAGGGACTGGAACGCGTGCGGTTCACCTCCCCGCACCCGCGCGACTTCACCGACGACGTCATCGACGCGATGGCCGCCACCCCCAACGTCATGCACCAGCTGCACATGCCGCTCCAGTCCGGCTCCGACAGCCTGCTGAAGGCGATGCGCCGCTCGTACCGCCAGGACCGCTACCTGGGCATCATCGAGAAGGTCCGGGCCGCCATGCCGGACGCGGCCATCTCCACCGACATCATCGTGGGCTTCCCCGGCGAGACCGACGAGGACTTCGAGCAGACCCTGCACGTGGTCCGGCAGGCGCGCTTCGCCCAGGCCTTCACCTTCCAGTACTCCAAGCGCCCCGGCACCCCGGCCGCCACCATGGACGGCCAGATCCCCAAGGCGGTCGTCCAGGAGCGCTACGAGCGGCTGGTCGCCGTGCAGGAGCAGATCTCCTGGGAGGAGAACAAGAAGCAGGTCGGCCGCACCCTCGAGGTGCTGGTCGCCGAGGGCGAGGGCCGCAAGGACGAGCGCACCGCCCGGCTGTCCGGCCGCGCCCCCGACAACCGCCTGGTGCACTTCGAGCGCCCCGCGGGGCCGGCCCCGCGCCCCGGCGACGTCGTCACCGCCGAGATCACCTACGCCGCCCCGCACCACCTGCTGGCCGAGCGCCCCGCCCTCGCCGTGCGCCGCACCCGGGCCGGCGACGCGTGGGAGCGCCGCACCGCCGCGACGGCCGCCAAGTCCGCCGGCGTCATGCTCGGCCTGCCGTCCGTCGGCGCCCCGGCACCCGTTCCGGCCCCGGCGGGCGGCTGCGGCTGCGACTGATCCGTCCGGCGGGTGGCGGCCCGTCCCCGTGGAGGGCCGCCCGGTCGCGGTCTAGGATCGCGCGAGTTGCCGGTTTTCGGGTGAGTCTTGGGGTGGGTGACGATGGGGCTGCGACTGGGCGGACGCCACTACGGGGACGAGGAGTTCCTGGTCATGGCGGTGGTGAACCGTACCCGTGACTCCTTCTTCGACCAGGGCGCGACCTTCTCCGAGGAGGCGGCGCTGGCCGCCGTGGACCAGGCGGTCGCCGACGGCGCCGACATCATCGACATCGGCGGGATCAGCGCCGGCGAGCTGAAGGAGTACGTCGGTGTCGAGGAGGAGATCGCCCGCGTCGCCGCATTCGCCCGCGAGGTCAAACGGCGCCACCCCGGCACCGCCGTCAGCGTCGACACCTGGCGGCACGAGGTCGCCGAGGCGGTCTGCTCGGCCGGCGCCGACCTCATCAACGACTCCTGGGGCGGCGCCGACCCGCTGACCGCGGTGGTCGCCGCCGAGTGGGGCGCCGGACTGCTGTGCGCGCACGTCGGCGGCCAGGCGGTGCGCACCGACCCCAAACGGGTCGTCTACGACGACGTGATGGCCGACGTCCTGGACCGCACGCTGGCGCTGGCCGAACGCGCCGTCGCCCTCGGCGTGCCGCGCGAATGCGTCATCATCGACCCCGCCCACGACTTCGGCAAGGTCACCGTCCACTCCCTCGAAGTCACCCGCCGGCTGCGGGAGATGACCGGCACCGGCTGGCCGGTACTGGTCGCGGTCAGCAACAAGGACTTCATCGGCGAGACCCTCGACCTGCCGGTGGAACGCCGGCTGGCCGGCACGCTCGCCACCCTCGCGGTCTGCGCCTGGGAGGGCGCCCGCATCTTCCGCGTCCACCAGGTCGCCGAGGCCCGCGCGGTCCTCGACGAGGTGCGGGCGCTCAAGTTCCCCGGCGCGGCGGCCCGTTCGGACCGCTGACGTCATCGCTGACGGGGGCCGATGACGGGGGACGGGGGACGGGCCGGCTTGCTCCGGTGAGTCGGCGTGCCCGGCGGGGGCCGCGTCCTCGACGGTGCCCCGGTCGGTCTAGCCGTCCCGGTCCTCGGCTTCTCCGGCGGAGCCGGCCTCCCCGTCCTGGCCGGCCTCCCCGTGCCGGCCGTGTTCTCCGGCAGAGCTGGCCCCTCCGTCCCGGTCGGCCTCCCCGGCGGAGCCGCCCTCCTCGGCAGCAGCCGCGCCCCCGCCCCCGACGCCGCCCCGCGGAGCACTCGTCGCCGTCAGCCAGTGCCCGTACGCCCAGCGCACGTAGCCACGGCGGGAGCGGCCCTCCCAGTTCTCGTCCCAGCCGTCCTCGAACCACAGCGCGTCGGCGGCGGCCTCCGCGGCGCGCAGGGCGGCCGGCGCGGGGTCGGCGAGGGCGGCGCGGTCGGCGGCCGCCGCACGGCGCAGCGCGTACTCGCGGGCGTCGGAGTCGTGGCCGGCGCCGCGCAGCCGGGGGCCGTGCCGGTAGCGGCGGGCGGGGTCCGCCAGCCAGGCCGACTCCCGTTCCGGCGGCGGGGCCTGCGCGTAGGGGGCGTTGTCGTGCGGCACGCTCGTCACCGTCACACGATCACACGGCGGCTCCGGAGCTTCACGCCCCGGGGCCACCGCCCGACCTACCGGTGCTCAGCGCGTGTCGTCGCCGCCTTCGCTGGTGTACTTGCCCATGGAGTCCTTGGCCCGGTCGGTGCCCTTGCCGATCTGGTCCGAGTGTTTGCCGCCGGTGCGCTCGTCGGCCATGTGCCCGCCGCGGTCGATACCGTCGTCGATCTTGTCCGAGTGCTGGCGTGCCAGGTCCTGCGCCTTGCTCTTGTTGCCGAAGCGTTCCTTGATCGAGTCCATGAAACCCATGGAGTCACCGTCCTTGACGTGACGAGTGTGGAGTGTCGAGTCTGGTCTCGGCTTCCGGGGTCCGAATGCCCGAAAACATCCCGTTATCAATGGAAACCATACTCGCGCGCGCCGCATTCCGCGTTTGGGAGACTGGGCCGGTGAACAACGAGGTGCGGGGCGCCGGAGCCCCCAAGGTCATCACCGTCGTCGGCCCCACCGCGGCGGGCAAGTCGGACCTGGGCATCGCGCTGGCGCGGGCCTTCGGCGGCGAGGTGATCAACAGCGACTCGATGCAGCTGTACCGGGGCATGGACATCGGCACCGCCAAGCTCGCCCCGGCCGAGCGCGGCGGCGTCCCGCACCACCTGCTGGACGTCTGGGAGGTCACCGAGGCGGCCAGCGTCGCGGAGTACCAGCGCATGGCTCGCGCCGAGATCGACCGGCTGCTCGCCGCCGGCCGCCTGCCGGTGCTGGTCGGCGGCAGCGGGCTCTACGTGCGCGCCACCATCGACGCGCTGGAGTTCCCCGGCACCGACCCGGCGGTCCGCGCCCGGCTGGAGACGGAACTGGCCGAACACGGCAGCGGCCCGCTGCACGAACGGCTGGCCGCCCTCGACCCGGCCGCCGCCACCGCCATCCTCCCGGGCAACGGCCGGCGCATCGTGCGCGCGCTGGAGGTCATCGAGATCACCGGCCGCCCGTTCACCGCGAACCTTCCCGGTCATCAGGCGCACTACGACGCCGTGCAGATCGGCGTCGAGGTGCCCCGGCCGGAGCTGGACGAACGCATCGCGACCCGGGTGGACCGCATGTGGGAGGCCGGTCTGCTCGACGAGGTCCGCGCCCTGGAGGCGGTCGGCCTGCGCGACGGGCTCACCGCGTCCCGGGCGCTGGGGTACCAGCAGGTGCTGTCCCACTTCGCGGGGGAGCGCACCGAGGACGAGGCCCGCGCCGAGACCGTCCGCGCCACCAAGCGCTTCGCCCGCCGCCAGGACTCCTGGTTCCGCCGCGACCCCCGTGTGCACTGGCTGACGGCCTCCGGAACGGAACTCGCGGAGCGGGCGATCACCTTGCTCGAACGGGCGGTCACAGCCTGATCACGTCCTGGCCACGGGACGCCTCGTAGGGGCGTGCTCACGCTCCGCCCGTGCCATCATCGAGCATCGAGCTACCGTGTCGGACAAGGTGGGAGGGCGTGTGGCGATGGAAGCCGGCCCTCGCAGCGATCCGCGTCACGACCAACGGGAGCCGCTCGACAGCGAGTTGGGACCGGACTCCGACGCCGCCGAACTGGCCGGACTGGACGAGGAACCAGGTGGTGCGGACAACGGGCTGGACGACGACGGCAGCCGCACCGACCCCGGCATCCGCGCCGACGGCCTCGACCCGGACCTGTTGTCCGCCGACCCGCCCGCGGAGAACGACTTCCGCGACCTGCGGCCCCCGCTGCGGATGCGGATCTGGCAGCTCATCCCCATCATCGCCATCGGCGCGCTCGGCTCGCTGATGTTCGCCTTCCCGCTCGCCTTCGAGTTCGGCGACGGCGGCCCGGTGGTCGCCATGCTCGGCCTGCTGCTCAGCTGCTGCGCGGCCGGCTGGGCCCTGATGGCGGCCCGGCGGGTCGGCTACAGCTGGCCGGGACTGCCGCCGCGCGGCTCCGGCGGCCGCCCGGACTGGCGCTTCATCGCTGGATACACCTGTTTCGCCGCGCTGCTCGCCCTGCTCGCCGTGTGGCGGGTCGCCCGACTGCGCTGACCGGCCCGGACCCCGCCCCCACCCGGGTACGCCCGGTGGCCGGGTTCCGTGGTCCCCGCGGTGCCGAGGTCCCGTGGTCCCGAGGTCCGCGGCGCCGGTCGCCCGCACTGCGCCGACCCGGCCGCTCCCCGTACGATCGGACCCGTGAACAGCGCATGGTCCGGTCCCGCCGCCCCCGACGCGGACGGCATCGCCTTCCTCAAGGGCCACGGGACCGAGAACGACTTCGTCATCCTTCCCGACCCGGACGGCCTGCTCGACCTGTCCGCCGCGGCCGTCGCCCGGCTGTGCGACCGGCGGGCCGGCATCGGCGGCGACGGCGTCCTGCGCGTGGTCCGCTCCGCCGCCCACCCCGAGGCCGCCGCCCTGGCCGGCGAGGCCGCGTGGTTCATGGACTACCGCAACGGTGACGGCAGCGTCGCCGAGATGTGTGGCAACGGCGTCCGGGTCTTCGCCCGCTACCTGGAACGTATCGGCGCGGCGGGCCCCGGTGAGGTGGCCGTCGCCACCCGGGCCGGCATCCGCCGGGTACGGGTCGCACCGCCCGCCGCCGGCGGCGCCCCGGGCGAGGTGACCGTCGGCATGGGCCGCGCGACCCTGCCGGGCGGCGAGGTCAACGTCACCGTGGGCGCCCGCACCTGGCCCTCCCACCACGTCAACATGGGCAACCCGCACGCCGTGACCTTCGTGGACGACCTCAGCCACGCCGGCCCGCTGCTCGACGCCCCGGCCGTCGACGCCGGCGACGCCTACCCCGACGGCGTCAACGTCGAGTTCGTCGTCCGGCGCGGCCCGAGGCACGTCGCCCTGCGGGTGCACGAACGCGGTTCCGGCGAGACCCGCTCCTGCGGTACGGGCGCCTGCGCCGTCATGGTCGCCGCGGCCCGCCGCGACGGCGTCGACCCGTCGGTCACCGGTGAACCGGCCACGTACACCGTCGACGTGCCCGGCGGCCGGCTCGTCATCACCGAACACCCCGACGGCACCGTGGAGATGACCGGCCCCGCCGTCATCGTCGCCGAAGGCTTCATCGACCCCGCCTGGCTGAGGGGCTGAGGGGTGGGGTTGAGGGGTGGGGTTGAGGGGTTGAGGGCTGTCGATGTCGGCCGGTTGACGGTGGAGGGGTTTCGGGGGCGACGGGCCGAGGGGATTCGGGGTTGGCGGCTCGGAGGCTTTCAGGGAGCGGTGGGTTGACGATTCGGAGGCTGTCGGGGGTCAGCGGGTTGACGGTTTCGGGGGCTGACCGGAGTCGGCAAGTCGACAGTCCAGGGCTGTCGGAGGTTGACGGTTCGAGGGGTGGCCGGGGTCGGCGGGTTGACGGTCCAGGGCTGTCGGAGGTTGACGGTTCGGGGCTGACCGGAGCCGGCGGACTGACGGTTCGAGGGCCGGCGAGGTTGACGGTTCGAGGGCGAACCGGGCTGACGATCCGGGGGCTGACGCGACGCCCGGTCCGGCCTGCGGCAGCGCAAGGCGCCCCGGTCCTCCGCCACCCGGCGCCGGGTGGGCTCCGGTGACGCGGCGTCATCCGCGCCGGTGGGACGTCATCCGCCCGCCGCGAAGCGCGGTTGACGGGCCGCAGGCAGCCGAACGGCCGTCGGATGCCGGTTCGGGCCGAGGTTCCCTCCAACAGGTGAACCAGGTCTCACCGACCGGGACGCCGGAGAACGGGCGTGGTGGGGTCGATAGCATCAAGCACCGGCGCGGTGTCCCGCTCCGCAGTCGGTGGAGGCTGCCGGAGGTGCCCCGATGAGCGCAGACAACGCGATGGACGCGGTCCCCGCCACCCCCCTGCCGTCTTCCGAGGCGGCCCCGGCCACGTCGGCGGCGTTTCCCGCCGCGCGCCCGCGGCGCGGACTGACCCGTCTCGACCTGCGCAGGCTCGGCCGCGCCGCGGTGGGCGCCGCCGGCGGCCGCGACCGGCTGCCGGACGCGATCGAACACGTCGCCAAGACGCACCGCGCCCACCACCCCCGCGCGGACCTCGACATCCTGCGCCGCGCCTATGTGCTCGCCGAGTCCTCGCACCGCGGGCAGACCCGCAAGAGCGGCGAGCCGTACATCACGCACCCGCTGGCGGTCACCCTCATCCTCGCCGAACTCGGCGCGGAGACCACCACCTTGACCGCCTCCCTGCTGCACGACACCGTCGAGGACACCGACGTGACGCTCGACCAGGTCGGTGCCGCGTTCGGCGAGGAGGTCCGCTACCTCGTCGACGGCGTCACCAAGCTGGAGAAGGTCGACTACGGCGCGGCCGCCGAGCCCGAGACGTTCCGCAAGATGCTCGTCGCGACCGGCAACGATGTCAGGGTCATGTCGATCAAGCTGGCCGACCGGCTGCACAACATGCGCACCCTCGGTGTGATGCGCCCCGAAAAGCAGGCCCGCATCGCCAAGGTCACCCGCGACGTGCTCATCCCGCTCGCCGAACGCCTCGGCGTCCAGGCCCTCAAGACCGAGCTGGAGGACCTGGTCTTCGCCATCCTCCACCCCGGCGAGTACGCCGCGGCGCGGGAGCTGATGGCCCGGCACGCCAAGCTCCCCGACCCGCTGGAACGCTGCGCCCGCGAGGTGCGGGCCGTACTGCGCGACGCCGGCATCGCCGCCGAGGTCGCCGTACGTGCCCGGCACGTGCTGTCGGTGCACCGCGCCCGGCTCAAACGCGGCCGCGACCTCGGCGGCAGCGACTTCGGCCGACTGCTGGTACTGGTCGCCGAGGACGCCGACTGCTACGCCGTTCTGGGGGAATTGCACACCTGTTTCACTCCGGTGATCTCCGAGTTCAAGGACTTCATCGCCGCGCCGAAGTTCAACCTCTACCAGTCGCTGCACACCGCGGTCGCCGACCGTGGCGGCGCCATCACCGAAGTACTGGTGCGCACCCGTCGCATGCACCTGGTCGCCGAGGCCGGCGTCATCGCCCTCGGCAACCTCACCGCCGTCGCCGGACCCGACGAGCAGACCGCCGCCGTCCCGGAGGGCGAGCGCAGCGACCCCACCCGCCCCGGCTGGCTCTCCCGGCTGCTGCGCTGGCAGGGCGACGCCTCCGACCCCGAGACGTTCTGGACCGCGCTGCGCGACGAACTCGCCCAGGACCACGAGATCACCGTCGTCACCGCCGACGGCACCACCCTCGGCCTGCCCGAGGCGGCCACCTGCGTCGACGCCGCGTACGCGCTGCACGGCGAGGGCGCCCACGCCTGCGTCGGCGCCATGATCAACGGCCGCCTCGCCTCACTGGGCACCACGCTCGGCGACGGCGACAGCCTCGACCTGCTGATGGCCGCCGGCTCCGCGCCCTCCCCGGAATGGCTCGACCACGCCCGCACCCCGGCCGCCCGCATCGCCATCAGCCGCTGGCTCGCCGCCCACCCGGCGGTCTCGGCGGCGGACGGGCCGGGCGGCGAGCCGACGGCACCGGTGCCGGTCCGGCCCGCGCGGGCCCCGCAGCCGGCGGAGGCCGCCGAACCGGTCGCGGTCACCGACCTGCCCGGCGCCGCGGTCCGCCTCGCCGGCTGCTGCACCCCGGTACCGCCGGACACCGTCACCGGCTTCGTCACCCGCGGCAACACCGTCACCGTCCACCGTGACGAATGCGCGACGGCGGACCGGATGACGCAGGACGGCCGGGACCAGCGGGCGGTGCGCTGGGGCGGCCGATCGCCCGCCGCCGCGTTCCGCGTCACGCTGCGCGCCGAGGCGCTGGGCCGCCCCCGGCTGCTGGCCGACCTCACCGAGGCCATCTCGGCCGAAGGCGTCGGCATCGTCGCCGCCGAGGTCGAACCCCCCCAGGAGCACCGCGTCCGGCACACCTACACCGTCGAGCTGGCCGAACCCGGCGCGCTCGGCGCCCTCATGCGCGCCATGCGCGGCGTCGACGGCGTCTACGACGTCTACCGCACCCGTCACCCGCTCGCCGCCGCGTCCCGCTGACGCCCGCGGCGCGGCGGGCCGGCGGAAACGTCCTGGGGGCGCGGCGGGATCGTGACGTACACGTGCGGAATGCGCCGCCAGTGCCCCGGGAATCGTGACGTACACGTGCGGAGGCCCGGCTCGGGCTCCGGCGGGATCGTGACGTACACGTGGGGAAAGCCGGGGCCGGCGCCCCGGGAATCGTGACGTATACGTGGGGGAGATCCGGCCTCGGGTCCGGTGGGATCGTGACGTACACGGCGGAGACTCCTGGCCCGGGGACCGGCGGAATCATGACGTATGGCGTCGGAGAAGCGGTCTCGACGGACGGGACATCACGTGGGGCGGCGTGCGCGAACCGGACGTATCACGTCACGAGAACCACCGGCGCCTCCGTCGCCGAAACCCGCGTGACCGGGCGGGGGCGGCCGTGCGACCATCGACGCCGGGCCGCCCCGGTGGCGGCCGCGGGAATCCCCCTGGAGCCTGACGCGTTGTTCCGTACGGCTGACAACGGGGCACACTGCCTCTGAGCGGCGGCACCCGCCCGCCGACCTTCCTCGACGATGGGACCCGATGACCTTCTCCTCCTCTTCCTCTTCCTCTTCCGCATCCAACCCGGCCCCGGGCCGGCGTCTTCCGGAGGGCCTGCGGGCCAAGGCCTTGATGGAGGAGGACGCACAGTGGAGCCGGCTCACCGACGGTGACCGTGACGGTGACCAGCTCGACCGCTCCGACCGCGCGTCACTGCGCCGGGTGGCGGGCCTGTCCACCGAACTCGAGGACGTCACCGAGGTCGAGTACCGGCAGCTGCGCCTGGAACGCGTGGTGCTGGTCGGCGTGTGGACCGACGGCACCGCCCAGGAGGCCGAGGGTTCCCTCGCGGAACTCGCCGCCCTGGCCGAGACCGCCGGCGCCATGGTGCTCGACGGCGTCATCCAGCGCCGCGACAAGCCCGACGCCGCCACGTACATCGGCTCCGGCAAGGCCCAGGAGCTGCGCGACATCGTCCTGGAGACCGGCGCGGACACGGTGGTCTGCGACGGCGAGCTGAGCCCCGGTCAGCTCATCCACCTGGAGGACGTCGTCAAGGTCAAGGTGGTCGACCGCACCGCCCTGATCCTGGACATCTTCGCCCAGCACGCCAAGTCCCGGGAGGGCAAGGCGCAGGTCTCGCTCGCCCAGATGCAGTACATGCTGCCGCGGCTGCGCGGCTGGGGCGCGTCGCTGTCCCGGCAGATGGGTGGCGGTGGCTCCGGCTCCTCCGGTGGCGGCATGGCCACCCGTGGTCCCGGTGAGACGAAGATCGAGACCGACCGGCGCCGTATCCGCGAGAAGATGGCGAAGATGCGCCGGGAGATCGCGGAGATGAAGACCAGCCGCGACCTCAAGCGCCAGGAACGCAAGCGCCACCAGGTGCCGTCGGTCGCCATCGCCGGCTACACCAACGCCGGCAAGTCCTCGCTGCTCAACCGGCTCACCGGCGCCGGCGTCCTGGTGGAGAACGCGCTGTTCGCCACCCTGGACCCGACCGTGCGCCGCGCCGAGACCCCCAGCGGGCGGCTGTACACCCTGGCCGACACCGTCGGATTCGTCCGGCATCTGCCGCACCACCTGGTGGAGGCGTTCCGCTCCACCATGGAGGAGGTCGGCGACGCCGACCTGGTGCTGCACGTCGTCGACGGTTCCCACGCGGTTCCGGAGGAGCAACTGGCCGCCGTCCGCGAGGTGCTGCGCGAGGTGGGCGCCATCGACGTGCCGGAGATCGTCATCGTCAACAAGGCCGACGCCGCCGACCCGCTCGTCCTGCAGCGCCTGCTGCGCGAGGAGCGGAACGCGATCGCCGTCTCGGCCCGCTCCGGCCTCGGCATCGAGGAACTCCTGGCGATCATCGACGAGCGCCTCCCGCGCCCGGCGGCCCGCGTCGAGGCCCTCGTGCCGTACACCCACGGCGGCCTGGTCTCCCGGGTGCACGCCGCCGGCGAGGTACTGAGCGAGGAGCACACCGCGGAGGGCACGCTGCTGACCGCCCTGGTCCACGACGACCTCGCGGCCGAGCTCAGCCCCTACGCGCTCACCGCCGCCCAGGGCTGACCCGGCCCGCACACCACGAGGGCCCGTACCCCCGGTCACCGGGGGTACGGGCCCTCGTCGTCGCGCCGGGCCCTGGCATCGCGCCGGGTCCCGGTGACGTCCGGGGACGGCCTCGTGCGGGCCGGGCCCCCGAACGCCCGAGGTGCTGCGGTGCGACTAGCCGATCTTCTTCTCCATCGCGTCGAATACGCCCTGTGCGACCGGGCCCAGGTACGGGCCGGCCAGCCAGGTGTTGGCCTGCGGGCCTATCGAGGTGTTCGACACCAGCGCCACCGTGCCGTCGGGCTTCTTGGCGAACCAGCCGCCGCCGGACGAACCGCCGGTCATCGTGCAGCCGATGCGGTACTCGGTGGGCGCGGAGGTGTCCAGCGACAGACGTCCGGGCCTGGCCGGGCAGTCGTACATCCGCTGGCCGTCGAACGGCGGGGCCGCCGGGTACCCGAACGCGGTCAGTGACGGGAGCGCCGACGCGGAGGGCGCGTCGAACCACACCGGCATCGCCGCGCCGACGGTCTCCTGCAACGACTTGCCCGTGCCCTTCTCCGGCTTCACGTGCAGGATCGCGTAGTCGTAGGGTGAACCGGTCCCGCCGGTCTCCTCACCGGTGGATATCCACTGGTTCGAGGTCTGCGCCCAGTCCGCCCACCACACGCCGTACGGCGCGACCTGCGACTCGGGTGCGGTACTGACCTGCGAGGACGGCAGCGCGTGATCGTTGTACGACGGCACGAACGCGATGTTGCGGTACCAGCCGCCCTTCGCACCGCGGTGCACGCAGTGGCCCGCGGTCCACACCAGGTCGGACTTGCCCGGGTGCGCCGGGTCCTGGACCACCGTGCCGGAGCACACCATCGGCCCCTGCGGGCTGTCGAAGAAGACCTTGCCCACCGCCGCCTGGTACTGGTGGTAGGGCGTGGCCACGGCCTGCGCGGTCACCGGCGCCGGCTCGGGGTCCGTCACGCCCTTGTCCCGCCCGACACTGGCCGGCACCTGGTCCGGCGTCTCCGGCCGGGCCTGGCTCATCCGCGCCGGCTTCCACAGGTCCTTGATGATCGGGTTGGCGAACGCCGCCGCCGCGTGCGCGAGCTGGCCCCAGTCCTTCCAGTTCTTCCAGTCGCCGTCCTGCCACTTGCGCAGGTCCTTCAGGCTGGTCGGCAGACCGCTGGGCAGCGGCAGGTGCGGAAGGTGCGCTGTCGGCGCGGCGGTCGACGGTGACGCGGTGACGCTCGGTGCGGCGCCGGCGCTGGTGTCCTTGGCGCCGCACGCCGTGGCCGACATGGCGAGCGCCGCGGCGACGGCGACCGCCGCCACACCGGAACGGCGAATGCGTGACATGGAGTTGTGCCCCCCTGTTGTGTCTTTGACATCACCCCGGCATGCCGGGGCCGCCCCCATGATGCCTTCGTGATCGGGGACGGTTCGGGGCGGGCCGGTGGTTCCCCTGTGAAGGCTCGACGCCATGGGGGTCACCGGCGGTCAACGTCACGCCCGCCAGACCGTTGCCCGTCGCGCGGCCGGGCGTTGATACCTGAGGGAGACCCCACTCCGTCAACCTCCCGGGAGGTAGCGCACCGTGACCGGATCGCCGTCACTCGCACCGCCACCGCGTCGCGGCCCGACCCCGGCGGCGCCCGGCGTGCCGGAAGCCGCGGCGCCCGGCGCACCGGAACCGGCCGGGGACACCGGGCCGGCCGCCATCCTGGGCCGGCAGGCCGCCCGCGAGTCCGCCGCCCGCACCTACGCCACGTCGCTGCCGATCGTCCCGGTACGGGCCCGCGGCATGATGATCGAGGGCGCCGACGGCCGCCGGTACCTCGACTGCCTGACCGGCGCCGGCTCCCTGGCCCTGGGCCACAACCACCCCGTCGTCCTGGAGGCCATCCGCGCCGTCCTCGACTCCGGCGCCCCCCTGCACACGCTCGACCTCGCCACCCCGGTCAAGGACGCCTTCACCACCGCCCTGTTC
This sequence comes from Streptantibioticus silvisoli, assembly GCF_027947535.2. Classification (GTDB taxonomy): domain Bacteria; phylum Actinomycetota; class Actinomycetes; order Streptomycetales; family Streptomycetaceae; genus Streptantibioticus_C; species Streptantibioticus_C silvisoli. The sequence continues at coordinate 40,580 of NZ_JAAGKO020000051.1, read as the reverse complement.
GAGACGCTCCCGCCCGAACTCGCCGACCACGCCCGCGTGCAGTTCTGCGGCCCGGCCGGCACCGACGCGGTCGAGGCCGCCGTCAAGCTGGTCCGCACCGCCACCGGCCGCGGCGGACTGCTGGCGTTCACCGGTGCCTACCACGGCATGACGTCCGCCGCGCTGGCCGTCACGGCGGACACCGAGGCGCGGAGCGCGGCCGGCGGGGCCGACTCCGGGGTGACCCGGCTGCCCTACCCCTACGACTACCGCTGCCCGTTCGGCGTCGGCGGCACCCAGGGCGCCCGGCTGGCCACCCGCTGGACGACCAGCCTGCTCGACGACCCCAAGGGCGGCATCCAGCCCCCCGCCGGGATGATCGTCGAACCGGTGCAGGGCGAAGGCGGCGTCATCCCCGCCCCGGACGCCTGGCTGCGCGACATGCGCCGCGTCACCGCCGAACGCGGCATCCCGCTCATCGCCGACGAGGTGCAGACCGGCGTCGGCCGTACCGGCACGTTCTGGGGGGTGGACCACGCCGGTGTCGTGCCCGACGTGATGGTGCTGTCCAAGGCCATCGGCGGCAGCCTCCCGCTGGCCGTCATCGTCTACCGCGAGGAACTCGATGTCTGGCGGCCGGGCGCCCACGCCGGCACCTTCCGCGGCAACCAGCTGGCCATGGCCGCCGGCACCGCCACCCTGCGGTACGTCGCCGCGAACAACCTCGCCCACCGCGCCGACGTGCTCGGCGCCCGCATGACCACCCGGCTGCGGGGACTGGCCGCGCACTACCCCGGCATCGGCGACGTCCGCGGCCGCGGTCTGATGATCGGCGTCGAACTGGTCGACGCCGAGGCCGATCGTGACGAATACGGCGCCCTGCCCGCCGCCCCCCGACTGGCCGCCGCCGTCCGCGCCGAGGCCCTGCGCCGCGGCCTCATCGTCGAACTCGGCGGCCGCCACAGTGCCGTCGTTCGCCTGCTGCCGCCGCTGACCATCACCGACGAGCAGGCCGAGGCCGTCCTCGACCGCCTCTCCGACGCCATCGCCGCCGCGGAACGCACCACCCACCGGAGCACGACATGACCACCCCCGACACGCTCGCTGCGTCCCCCGCCGTTCCTCAGCCCCGTTCGTCACCGGCACCGACGGGGGACACCGGTACGGGCCGGGTACCCGGCGACATCGGGGCGAGCCGGGCGGCCGACGCGACGAGCCTGCCGACGTCGCCCGCGCGGGCGGTCGGGCGGCCCCGGACGACCGCTGACGCGACGCGCGGTGCCGCTGCCGGTACCGGTAACGGGCTTTCCGCGGCGGTGCCCACCGGCGGCGCCAGCGGTGCCCTGTCCGCCGCCTACACCACCGCGGACGCCGTCGGCACCGAAAACCTGCTGCGCTGCTGGGTCCGGGAGACCGGCGCCGTTCCCGGAGCCGACGGTGTACTGCGCCTTTCGCTGACCGCCACCGGGTGCGTCCTGCGGGTACCGGTGCGCTACTGGTCGCCGGCCGGCACCCACCGGTTCGGCCCACCGCTGATCGACGGTCCGCCGGTGGCCGCCGACTCCCCGGTGACCGACAGCTCCCCGGGCGCCGCCCCCGCCCCCGACGCCGAGCCGCCGCGCGCCACCGGTTCCGCCCCCGCCCCCGATGCCGCTCCGCCGCGCGCCCCCGTGGACGCCGTGACGCTGGCCGCCCTGCTGGCCCGGGAGGCCGGAGCGGCCGGGGGAGCGGTGGCGGACCGGACGGATCTGGTGGCCCGGGTCGCCGACTCGGTGCGCAGGACCGCGCTGTTCGTCGCCGACCGGCGTGCCCGCCCGGCCGCGCCGCCGGGCACCCCGCCGTTCCTCGCCGCCGAGCAGGCGCTGGTGCTCGGCCACCCCGCGCACCCGTCGCCCAAGAGCCGCGTGGGCCTGTCCGACGCCGAGACGTCCGCGTACTCCCCGGAGACGCGCGGCGCCTTCCAGGTGCACTGGTGGGCGGTCGACCGCTCGGTCCTGGCGATGGACTCCGGCTGGCGGGAGGGCGGCCGCCCGGTGCCCGCCGACGTTCTCACCGCCCGGCTGGCCGGCCCCGGTCTGCGGCTGCCCGAAGGCACCGCCGCGCTGCCGGTCCACCCGTGGCAGGCCCGGGAACTGGGCGAACGGCCACGGGTACGCGCGCTGCTCAACGCCGGACTGCTGCGCGACCTGGGCCCGCTGGGCGAGGCATGGCGCCCCACCTCGTCGGTCCGCACCCTCTACCGGGCCGGCGCCGACACCATGCTGAAGCTGTCGCTGGCGCTGCGCATCACCAACTCACGCCGGGAGAACCTGCGCAAGGAACTCCTGCGCGGCGCCGAGGTCAACCGGCTGCTGCGCGGTCCGGTCGGCCGGCGCTGGCGGGCCGGGTGCCCCGGTTTCGACATCGTCCGCGACCCCGCCTGGATCGCCGTCGACGGCCCGTCCGGCGAACCGGTCACCGGCCTGGACGTCGTGCTGCGGCACGTCCCGTTCGGTCCGCGCGACGCCGTCGTCTGCCTGGCCGGCCTGACCGCCGCGGGACCGCACGGCGAGTGGCGCTCCGGGCTGGCCGAGCTGACGCTGCGACTGGCCGAACGCACCGGGCGGCCGGTCGGCGCGGTCGGCACCGAGTGGTTCCTGCGCTACCTGGACACCGTCGTACGCCCGATCCTGCGGCTCGACGGCCAGGCGGGCATCGCTCTGGAGGCACACCAGCAGAACACCCTGGTCGCCCTCGACCCGCTCGGCTGGCCGCGCGGCGGCTGGTTCCGCGACAACCAGGGCTACTACTTCCGCGCCTCCCGCCGCGCCGCGCTCGACCGCGCGCTGCCCGGCATCGGCACCGCCAGCGAGACCTTCGTCGACGACGCGGTCGCCGACGAGCGGTTCGCGTACTACCTGGGCATCAACAACGTCCTCGGCCTGATCGGCGCGTTCGGTGCCCAGCGGCTCGCCGACGAACGCGTCCTGCTGGCCGCGTTCCGCCGCTTCCTGGCCCGCGAGGCCGCGGTGCCGGACGCCTCGGGGCTGCCCGGGACGCTGCTCGACAGCCCCACCCTGCGCTGCAAGGCCAACCTGCTCACCCGCCTCAACGGCCTGGACGAGCTCGTCGGCCCGGTCGACACGCAGTCCGTCTACGTCACCCTCACCAACCCCCTCGCCGCGCCAGCGGCGTGAACCACGGCAAGGAGGGTGTGCCGCCGATGCCACCCACCGACTTCAGCGCGACCACCTCCGACGGTGACCCCGGCGCCCGCCACGGACCCGGCACACCGGCCGCCGACCGGCAGTGCTCCGCCCCCGGCGACAGCGGCGGCGCCCTCGCGCTCGACGCGGAGGACGACACGCTGGACCTGGCCCTGCCGGACGACCTCGCCGACCTGGCCGGACCGCTCGACACGACGGGGACCGCCTGGCCCGCCGAACCCGGCGGCGGCCGTTACGGCGACCTGCTCGACGGCCTGCCCGGCTGGGGCCCGGTGGACACCGAACGCGGCACGTTCCAGCTGCTGCCCGTCGAGCCGGGCCGCGATCTGCGGCTGATCACCCGGTGGATGAACGACCCGTCCGTCGCCGAGTTCTGGGCGCTGGCCGGCCCGGAGGAGGCCACCCGGCGCCATCTGGACGGCCAGCTCGGCGGCGACGGCCGTAGCGCGCCCTGCCTCGGCGTGCTCGACGGCACCCCCATGAGCTACTGGGAGGTCTACCGCGCCGACCTCGACCCGCTGGCCCGCTTCTACCCGGCCCGCCCGCACGACACCGGCCTCCACCTGCTGCTCGGCACGGTCGCCGATCGCGGCCGCGGCCTCGGCGGCGCGCTGCTGCGGGCGGTCGCCGACCTGATCCTGCTCCGCCGCCCGGCCTGCGCCCGGGTGGTCGCCGAGCCCGATCTGCGCAACACCCCCTCGGTCGCCGCGTTCCTCACCGCCGGCTTCCGCTTCGCCGCCGAGCTGGACCTGCCGGACAAACGTGCCGCCCTCATGGTCCGCGACCGCCGCACCAGTCATTTCATGTGACGGCCGGGTTCTTCTGCGGACCGCCGGCACGTTCATCCGACGGGCGGTTCACGGGCACGTTCATCCGACGGATGGCTTGTCTGCGCGGATTCGTCGTGTCGCGGGGCGTGGGTGCCGTCGGCGCTGGCTGACGTGGTCGACGTGGCCGACGTGCCGCCGTGGTCGCGGAGCGGTGGACGCGGTCGGCAGTGGGTGTCGTACCCGCGGAGCCGTCCGCACCGTCCGCGCCCCTTGCCGTACCCGCGGAGCAGCCCGCACCGTCCGCACAGCCTGTCGCCCCTGCGGAGCAGCCCGCACCGCCTGCCCCACCTGCGGAGCAGCCCGTACGTGCCGCTTCGTCCGCCGTACCCGCGGAGCCGTCCGCACCGCCGTGCCCCTTGCCGTACCCCCGCGGAGCGGCCCGCACCGGCGGCCGTCGTCGCACCGGTGTCGGTGGCGCCCCTTAGGGTGGAGGTCCTATGGAAAAGCCCGCCCTCCCCGATCTCCTCCATGCCGCCGTCACCGCCGTCGGTGGCGTGGAACGGCCTGGTCAGGTGGCCATGGCCGAAGCCGTCAGGACCGCCGTCGACGACGGTTCGCACCTGCTGGTCCAAGCCGGCACCGGCACCGGCAAGTCCCTCGGCTACCTGGTGCCCGCCCTCGCGCACGGCGAGCGGGTGGTGGTCGCCACCGCCACCCTCGCCCTCCAGCGCCAGCTGGTCGAACGCGACCTGCCCCGCACCGTCGAGTCCCTCGCCCCGCTGCTGCGCCGCCATCCGCTCTACGCGATGCTCAAGGGCCGGTCCAACTACCTGTGCCTGCACCGCCTGCACGAGGGGGTGCCCAGCGACGAGGAGGACGGCCTCTTCGACCCCCTGGAGCAGATGGGCGGCCCGAGCAGCAAGCTCGGCAAGGACCTGATGCGGTTGCGGGAGTGGGCCGGCGAGACCGACACCGGTGACCGCGACGGCCTCACGCCCGGCGTGTCCGACAAGGCGTGGTCCCAGGTGTCGGTCACCTCGCGCGAATGCGTCGGCGCCTCCAAGTGCGCCTACGGCGCCGAGTGCTTCGCCGAGGCCGCCCGGGAACGCGCCAAGCTGGCCGACGTCGTCGTCACCAACCACGCCCTGCTGGCCATCGACGCCATCCAGGGCGCCCCGGTGCTGCCCAGCCACGAGGTGCTGATCGTCGACGAGGCCCACGAACTCGTCTCCCGCGTCACCGGTGTCGCCACCGGCGAGCTGACCCCGGGCGCCGTCAGCCGCGCCGTCAAGCGGTCGGCCAAGCTGGTCAACGAGAAGGCCGCCGACGCCCTGATGAGTGCCGGCGAGGGTTTCGAGCGGGTGATGGAGCTGGCGCTGCCCGGCCGCCTGGAGGAGATCCCGGAGGATCTGGCCTTCGTGCTCGCCGCGCTGCGCGACGCCTCCCGCCTGGTGATCACCGCTCTCGGCGACAGCCGCGAGAAGTCCGACCAGGACGAGGACGCGGTCCGCAAGCAGGCCAGGGCCGCCATCGAGCACGTCCACTCGGTCGCCGAACGCCTGCTGGAGGAGTCGGAGTTCGACGTCGTCTGGTGCGAGCGCCACGACCGCTTCGGCGCCTCGCTGCGGGTGGCGCCGCTGTCGGTCTCCGGGCTGCTGCGCGAGAAGCTGTTCACCGACCGTTCGGTCGTGCTGACGTCGGCCACCCTCAAGCTCGGCGGCGACTTCAACGGGGTGGCCGCCTCCCTGGGCCTGGGCCCGCAGGGCGCCCGCGACGAGCCGGCGGACGGCTCCGCCGACGAGGCTCCCCCGCCCTGGCAGGGCATCGACGTCGGCTCGCCCTTCGACTACCCCAAGCAGGGCATCCTCTACGTCGCGCGCGGCCTCGCCCAGCCCGGCCGGGACAGCAACCGCGCCGACATGCTCGACGAGCTGGCCGACCTGATCACCGCCGCCGGCGGCCGCACCCTCGGCCTGTTCTCCTCCATGCGTGGCGCGCAGGCCGCCGCCGACGCGCTGCGCGGCCGGCTGGACTTCCCCATCCTGCTTCAGGGCGAGGAGACGCTGGGCGAACTGATCAAGACGTTCGCCAACGACGCCGGGACCTGTCTGTTCGGCACCCTGTCGCTCTGGCAGGGCGTCGATGTGCCGGGCCCCAACTGCCAGTTGGTGGTCATGGACCGTATCCCGTTCCCCCGCCCCGACGACCCGCTGATGAGCGCCCGGCAGAAGGCCGTGGAGGAGCGCGGCGGCAACGGCTTCATGGCGGTCGCCGCCACCCACGCCGCGCTGCTGATGGCCCAGGGCGCCGGCCGCCTGGTCCGCGCGACCGACGACCGCGGTGTCGTCGCCGTCCTGGACCCGCGGCTGGCCAACGCCCGCTACGGCAGCTTCCTGCGGGCCTCCATGCCGGAGTTCTGGTACACCGTCGACGGCGCCCAGGTGCGCCGCTCCCTGTCCGCCATCGCCGCGAAGGCGGACGGGCAGAGCTGACGCGGTCGCCGGACGCCGCGTCAGGCGGCTGAAACGACGCCACCCTGTAACCCCGGCCAGCGCGGCCGGGATTACGGGGTGGCGTCAGGGCCGCCGGCGGGTCAGAGCCGGCGCAGTACCGCCACGACCTTGCCCAGGATGGTCGCCTCGTCACCGGGGATCGGCTGGTACGCCGCGTTGTGCGGCAGCAGCCAGACGTGACCGTCCTCGCGCTTGAAGCGCTTGACGGTGGCCTCGCCGTCCAGCATGGCCGCCACTATGTCGCCGTTCTCCGCCACGGGCTGACGGCGTACCGTCACCCAGTCGCCGTCGCAGATGGCGGCCTCGATCATCGAGTCGCCGACCACCTTGAGCACGAACAGCTCGCCGTCGCCCACCAGTTGGCGTGGCAGCGGGAAGACGTCCTCCACCGACTCCTCGGCGAGGATCGGCCCGCCGGCCGCGATCCGGCCCACCAGCGGCACGTAGGACGCCGACGGCTTTCCGGTGGTGTCGGTGGTCTGGCTCAGCGGTGCGTCCGAGCCGCGGACCTCGTAGGCGCGCGGCCGGTGCGGGTCGCGGCGCAGGAATCCCTTGCGCTCCAGGGCCATCAGCTGATGCGCGACCGACGACGTGCTCGACAGGCCGACCGCCTGACCGATCTCCCGCATGGAGGGGGGATATCCGCGTCGCTGCACGGAATCCCGGATCACCTCGATGACTCGCCGCTGGCGGTCCGTCAGTCCCGAACTGTCCGCACGGATTCCTGGCGGTCGTCCGGGCAACGAGCGTCCTGGCTTGAGTGTCTCGTCGTTCATCTTGTTCATGTCATCGAGCCGGCCCTGGGAGCGGTCCTGGGAAGTGATGATGGCGCTGTCTGCGGTCGTGGTCACGGCGGCCCCTCTCTGGCTGTTCTCCCTAGTAGGACAACGGTAGTTGCTTTCGAAAGGTTGCGCCAAACACACGTTCGAGTGATGTTTTAGGAATGGCCTGACGTGATCAAGATATTGGGTGTATTGACGGCCGGGAAGCGCCTTCGGTGAAACTTCGTAAACCCAGCGTAGTTCCCACTCATCCGCCGCACGCCCCGGGGTTTGCGTACACCCTCGCCGGGCGCCCCCGGGGTTTCCCCGCGCCGGTGCGGGAGCGCCCCCGGCGGGGTTTCCGCTCCCCGGTGCCGGGGTGGCGCCCGGGTTTCCGCGTGCCGCCGGCCGACCGCCCCCGCGGTGGCGGCCGGAGTCTTTCCCGCCCGCTTATCCGGCGCTATAACGTCCGTCCCGGCGGGTAAGGCGTTCGCCCGGCGTACCCGCGCCCGCTGCCATTTCGGCGTTTCCGATCGTCACCGTACGTGACCGGCCCGTTCGGCCCCGGGGTCGTTCGCGCGGCGCCCGGACTCTCGCGTAGGCTCTCGGTCGCCGGGAGAACGCGCGACACGCGATGGCTCGGGTTCCTCCACTGCCACCACATGTAGTGGTTACATATGGACCGGCGTCCTATGGGTAGTGGTCCCGATGGGCCCCCTGATCCCGGGATCGCCTATGCTTGAGCCAGTCGCGCGGCGCCCTCACGGGCCGGGCGAAGCGTTGTTTCGTATGCCGTACGGCGGTGACTCGCGCGTACCGCGGTTCCACACAGGGTGAAGGAGGAGACAGATGCACTGCCCCTTCTGCAGGCACCCCGACAGCCGCGTGGTCGACAGTCGCACCACCGACGACGGTACGTCGATCCGGCGGCGCCGCCAGTGTCCCGACTGCGGTCGGCGGTTCACCACCGTCGAGACCGCCTCCCTGATGATCATCAAGCGCAGCGGCGTCACCGAGCCGTTCAGCCGCGACAAGGTCATCGCCGGAGTGCGCAAGGCGTGCCAGGGGCGCCCGGTGACCGAGGACGCCCTCGCCCAGCTGGGCCAGCGGGTCGAGGAGGCCGTCCGGGCCACCGGAAGCGCCGAACTGTCCGCCCACGACGTCGGACTGGCGATACTCGGCCCCCTGCGCGACCTGGACCTGGTCGCCTACCTGCGCTTCGCCTCCGTATACCGGGCCTTCGACTCCCTTGAGGACTTCGAGTCGGCCATCGTCGAACTGCGCGAACGCGCCGGGGCGGTGGCCGCCGGACAGGCGGACCCCGACCCCGGGCGACCACCCGCGGACCGTGCCGCCGACGGGGCCGACGCCGCCCCCGTGCCGGCCGGGCCCGCGGCCGGCTGAGCGGCCGACGAGGCCCCGCGCGCCCCGATCGACCGGGGCGCCCGCCGCGTCGTACCCAGCGACCCATGAACTTGCCGAGGCGCCGAGCGCGCCGAGGCGGCAGACACCATCGTGCGGCGGGAACAACCGCCGTACATCCGGGCGTTTCGCCCATATAGGGAGGCGGCATGACAGAGACGACGAGCGGCTCAGCACGTGGCTCACGCGCCAAGGGCGCCAAGGCCGACGCGGCCGCCAAGGCTGACAAGCCGGAGGCGACCGAGGCGGTGAAGGGCCTGCGGATCGAGCGCATCCACACGACGCCCGGTGTCCACCCGTACGACGAGGTGGTCTGGGAACGTCGCGATGTCGTCATGACCAACTGGCGCGACGGCTCGATCAACTTCGAGCAGCGCGGCGTCGAGTTCCCCGACTCCTGGTCGGTGAACGCGGTCAACATCGTCACCAGCAAGTACTTCCGCGGCGCGGTCGGCAGCCCGCAGCGCGAGAACAGCCTGCGGCAGCTCATCGACCGGGTGGTGAAGACCTACCGTGCGGCCGGCGAGAAGCACGAGTACTTCGCCTCCCCGGCCGATGCCGAGATCTTCGAGCACGAGCTGGCCCACGCCCTGCTCCACCAGATCTTCAGCTTCAACTCCCCGGTCTGGTTCAACGTCGGCACGACCCAGCCGCAGCAGGTCAGCGCCTGCTTCATCCTGTCCGTCGACGACTCCATGGAGTCGATCCTCGACTGGTACAAGGAAGAGGGCATGATCTTCAAGGGCGGCTCCGGCGCCGGCCTGAACCTCTCCCGCATCCGTTCCTCCAAGGAACTGCTCTCCTCCGGCGGCAACGCCTCCGGCCCGGTCTCCTTCATGCGCGGCGCCGACGCCTCGGCCGGCACCATCAAGTCCGGTGGTGCCACCCGCCGCGCCGCCAAGATGGTCGTGCTCGACGTCGACCACCCCGACGTCGAGGCCTTCATCGAGACCAAGGTGAAGGAGGAGGAGAAGATCCGCGCCCTGCGTGACGCGGGCTTCGACATGGACCTCGGTGGCGACGACATCACCTCGGTCCAGTACCAGAACGCCAACAACTCGATCCGCGTCAACGACGAGTTCATGACGGCGTACGAGAAGGGCGAGAAGTACGGCCTGCGCTCCCGGATGACCGGCGAGGTCATCGAAGAGGTCGAGGCCAGAGGGCTGTTCCGGAAGCTGGCCGAGGCCGCCTGGGCCTGCGCCGACCCGGGCATCCAGTACGACGACACGATCAACCACTGGCACACCTCGCCCGAGTCCGGCCGCATCACCGCGTCCAACCCGTGCTCGGAGTACATGCACCTGGACAACTCCTCGTGCAACCTCGCCTCGCTGAACCTGATGAAGTTCCTGCGTGATGACGGCCAGGGGCACCAGCACTTCGACGCCGGCCGGTTCGCCAAGGTCGTCGAGCTGGTCATCACCGCGATGGACATCTCCATCTGCTTCGCCGACTTCCCCACCCAGAAGATCGGCGAGACCACCCGCGCCTTCCGCCAGCTCGGCATCGGCTACGCCAACCTCGGCGCCCTGCTGATGGCCACCGGTCACGCCTACGACTCCGACGGCGGCCGCGCGCTCGCCGGCGCCATCACCTCCCTGATGACCGGCACCTCCTACCGCCGTTCCGCCGAGCTGGCCGGCGTCGTCGGCCCGTACGACGGCTACGCCCGCAACGCCGACGCCCACCAGCGCGTCATGCGGCAGCACGCCGAGGCCAACGAGGCCGCCCACCGCGTCGACGACCTCGACACTCCGGTGTGGGCCGCTGCCAGCGAGGCGTGGCAGGACGTACTGCGGTTCGGCGGGACGAGCGGGTTCCGCAACGCGCAGGCCAGCGTGCTCGCGCCGACCGGCACCATCGGCCTGATGATGGACTGCGACACCACCGGCGTCGAACCCGACCTCGCCCTGGTCAAGTTCAAGAAGCTCGTCGGCGGCGGCTCGATGCAGATCGTCAACAACACCGTGCCCAAGGCGCTCAAGCGCCTCGGGTACCAGGTCGAGCAGGTCGAGGCGATCGTCGCCCACATCGCCGAGCACGGCAACGTCATCGACGCCCCCGGGCTGCGGCCCGAGCACTACGAGGTGTTCGACTGCGCCATGGGCGAGCGGGCCATCTCCCCGATGGGCCATGTGCGGATGATGGCGGCCGCCCAGCCGTTCCTGTCCGGCGCGATCAGCAAGACCGTCAACATGCCGGAGACCGCCTCGGTGGAGGAGATCGAGGAGATCTACCACCAGGGCTGGAAGCTGGGCATCAAGGCGCTGGCGATCTACCGCGACAACTGCAAGGTCGGCCAGCCGCTGTCCGCGAAGAAGAAGGAGGCCGAGCCCGCCGCGGCGCCGGCCGCCGTCGAGGCCCCGGTGCAGAAGGTCGTCGAGTACCGGCCGGTCCGCAAGCGCCTTCCGAAGGGCCGTCCCGGCATCACCACCTCCTTCACGGTCGGCGGCGCCGAGGGCTACATGACCGCCAACTCCTACCCGGACGACGGTCTCGGCGAGGTCTTCCTCAAGATGTCCAAGCAGGGGTCCACCCTCGCGGGCATGATGGACGCCTTCTCCATCGCGGTCTCGGTCGGCATGCAGTACGGCGTTCCGCTCGAGACGTACGTCTCGAAGTTCACCAACATGCGCTTCGAGCCGGCCGGTCTGACCGACGACCCGGACGTGCGGATGGCCCAGTCGATCGTCGACTACATCTTCCGCCGCCTGGCGCTGGACTTCCTGCCCTTCGAGACCCGCTCCGCCCTCGGCATCCACTCCGCCGAGGAACGCCAGCGCCACCTCGACACCGGTTCCTACGAGCCGGAGGGTGAGGACGTCGACGTGGAGGGCCTGGCCCAGTCCGCGCCGCTCCAGCCGCAGGCCCCGCTGCCGGCCGCCCCGGTCGGCGCCCCGCCCGTCGCGGCCGCCGCACCGGCGCCCAAGGAGGCGCACAACAGCACCGAGCTGATGGAGATCCAGCTCGGCCTGAACGCCGACGCCCCGCTGTGCTTCTCCTGCGGCACCAAGATGCGCCGCGCCGGTAGCTGCTACGTCTGCGAGGGCTGCGGCTCCACCAGCGGCTGCAGCTGACACCCGCGTCGTACGGTCGGCTCCGGCCGGCCGCGCGCACGCACCCCGAGGGGGCCGACCACTGGTCGGCCCCCTCGGGCGTATCCGGGCGCGGGGCGCGGGGCGCGGGCACGGGGTGGGCGGATGCGGGGGCGTGGCGATTCGGGGTCGGCGAGCGGTGGGCCGGCGCGACGTGAGCGGTGAGCCGCCGCGCGGTGGGTGGCGAACGCGCGGGGTCGGCCCGGGGCGCCGGACTTCGCGGTATCCGCCTGCGCATGGTCCTGGCGAGCAGATCGTCGGATGATGACATGACGTCAGGCGTGCGACGGGTGCTGGCGCATGGCCCTCCGAGGGGGCGCCGACGGGGGAGGAATGACGTGCAGCAGCTCTACGTGGTCGGATTCGAGGTCTCCGACGCCTCGTACGCCGACAGTCATACGAACGCCGTGGCCCATGCGGGAGCCCGGAACCCGGCGGACGTCACGGGCGGTGACCGGCCCGCGCACGTAACGGATCTCGCGCAGGTAACGGATGAGGAGGCGGGCAACGCCGCGGGCTCGCCCGCAACCCCCGCGGGGCAGCCGGCGCGGGACCTCGCAGGGCGGTCGGCGTGGCACCCTGCGGGGCAGTCGGAGCGAGCCCTTGCGCGGCAGCCGGCGCGGAACCCCGCAGGTCAGGCGGCCGAACAGTCGCCGCAGTATCCGTCGTCGCCGGTTCGTGTGCCCGTCTTCGAACGTCTGCTCGCCCATATGGAGCAGCACGTTTCGGCCACCACCACCGGCCTGACCGCCGACGTGCTGATGTCCGCGCCCGGGCAGGTGATGCTGCCGCGCCACGCGGAAGGGCGGCCGGAACAACTGGTGTCCTGGACGCCGGTGGTGGTCGACGCCGGGACCCGCGCGTTGCGCATGATGATCGAACACGAACTGCCGCCCGGTGGCCGGTTCTCCTGCCGGCTGACGGCGAGCGAGGCGGCCGGGTCCACCGGCTTCCGCGTCTCGATGGGGCGGCAGAGCGACGGATCACTCGCCCCCGCGCGGGTCGAGCAGCTCTTCCCGCCGCGCTCGCTGTCCGCCATCCTGCGCGACCCCGCGCTGCGGTGCACCGACGGCAACGACATCGTCACGGCGCTGGCCGCCCCCGCGCACGCCGCCCATGTGGAAGCGGTGCGCCGGCTGCTGGCGGCTCCGGACCGGCGGCTGCCGGTGCTCGTGGTCTGCTCGCCGCGCACGATGGGCCCCGCCGCGCGTTTCGCCCGCAAAGCGGCCCACCGGCTGGCCGGACTGGCCCACGTGGTCCTCATGTCGAGCTGGCTGGCCCTCGACTCGTTCAACGCGGCGCACGAGGCGGCGGACGCGCTCGTGCTGCCGCGGGACGGCGCCCGGCTGTACTGGCCGGGAACGGCCGGCCGTTCGCCGTGGTGGGGGCCGGCCGAGGTGGCCGGCGACCACGAGGCGCTGATGCGGCAACTCGGCCGGCTGCTGGCCCCGCTGAGCGTGGTGGCCCGCGGGCGGGACCGCCTCTGGGACGCGGTCCGGGCCGCGGAGGCCGTCGCGCGCGCGGACGCCCTGGTCAAACGGGCTTCCGGCAACGACAGCGCGCACCTGGCGGTACTGCGCGAACGCCTGGAGGAGGAACGCGCCCTCCAGGTCGAACTCCTGGAACTCAACATCGAACTCGAAGCCAAGATCGCCCGGCTGGAAATCGACAAGGTCAACCTGGAGGCCCAACTGCACGCGGCCCTGGCCGGCGGCGGAGTCGAACCCGCCGTCTCCCCGGAGCCCCCGATCGCCGAGCCGCACGATTTCTCCACCGCCTGGGACGCGTGGACCAGGGATTCCGAAGGCGCCCTGGTGTTCACCGCGAACGCCAAGGAGGAATGGCAGCGCAGTTCCTACCCCTATCCGGAACGCATGCGCGAGGCCCTCGACACCCTCGCCGAACTCGCCGGCGAATGGCGCCGGCGCGACGGTGAACTCGGCACCTCCCTCGTCTCCTGGATCGGCGACCAGACCCCCCTCGACTACGCGAATTCCGACGAACCGCTGCGCCGGAAGGGCCTGAGCCATTTCACGTTCGAGAACGCGAAATGGGACCGTCAGCCGCACATCAAACTCGACGACCACACCACCCCAGACCGGGTCGGGCGGATCTACTTCGCGATAGACAAGACGGCACACCGGTGGATCGTCGACCACGTGGGCGTGAAGCTGTACCGGACGAAGTCGGCCAGTAAGTAGGGGCGGGTTCGCAGCGGGGGGAGCTGGGTGCAGGGTCGCTGGGGCTGGGGCCGGTGTGGCCGGGCCCGGGGTGGGGGTGGGATGGTCGGCGGTGGTCGTCCAGTACGACTGAAGTTCGATCGGACGACCGTCGACTGTTCGGATCGTGCAGGTGCGCGATGGACGGACCGGGACCCAGGAAGGGCGGGTTTTGTGCGGGTTGTGAGCGGCTCGGCGATGTGGGAGCCCTGATCCGCGCTGCGTCCGCCGGGTCGCCCGGTTCGTCGACCGCCGGACCGGCATCGCGTTGCTCCGCTCTACCCGTCCTCCCTGCCGCCGCCCGGAAGGCGGGCCGTCGTGCCGAGGCCGTCACCCGGAGGCCGCCGATGACAGAGCATCCATGCGGATGATCGTATGGATGCGTTTTCCCTCTGCCCAGGGGGAATTGACGATGAAGAGGTGAGGTCACATCGGCTGCGGAACGCGGACTTAGGATGGCGCGGTGCTGGTGAAGTGGATTCGCTGCCGTGTCGAGGACCGAACGGGGTTCGAGCGCGGTCAGCGTGAGTGGGCGGGACTGCTCGGCGAACCCGGATTCCGGGGTCAAGGCGGCGGCTGGGGGCGCGGGCGTCCGGACGAGGCCCACATTTTCTGCTTTTGGGAGAGCCGGCTGCACTACGACATGTTCATGGCAGGTCCGCACGACGGCCTCGCCGCTGAGCAGAACAGCACCTACGACCGCGCCGACGTGCGACTTTTCGAAGAACGCCAGGAGGTCAAGGTCGGCTTCCAGGTGCATTTCGCCGACGCGGACCTGCTGCGCGCCGCCCACTGCCGGGTCCGCCCCGCGCAGATCGAGCACTTCATGCGCATGCAGGAGAAGGTCTGGAACCCCGCCATGGCCGGATCGCCCGGCATGCTCCGCGGCATCTTCGCCGAGGGGGCCGGCAGCGAATTCCTGGTCCTGTCCATGTGGGATTCCGCGACCGAACGCGGCAAATACCGCGACGCCGCCGTCGACCGCCTCGAAGCCCGCGCCGGCCTCGACGACGACGTCCTCTCCGTCGCCGGCGACGTGGTCGACCTGGTACCCGAGTGGACGGTGTGAACTCCCGCCACGATGACGCTCCGGCTGCGGTGCGGGGCAGACGTCCCGACCGCGCGAGGCCGGGAACGCGGTCGGGCCGACGACCGGACCGCCCATGCGCACGGCGCCGGACGAGGCGCAGCGAGCCGCCGGCGAACGAGGTCGACGGCGTCATAGCCGCCCGCCTCATGCCCGACGCAGTACGCGCAGCCGGCTCGCCCGACCCTGTTCACCTTCCGGCCGTCGGCATCGACAACGTGCCGCTCGGTTCGCGCCAAGCCGATCTGCCCGTCGAATGCCCGCTGGAGGACAGTCCTTACGAAGCCGCCCGCCGCCGCATTACGTGACCTCGCGCTCGCCACCGTCCGCCAGCAAACGGTTCGGCCGTCAGCGGCACCGGCGCCGACCGGGGGTGCCGCCCGGCTTGCCAGCGTCAGCGAGGCGGCCGATTTCCCGGCCGACCCCGTTCCCGGCCACCCGGCCGCACGAGTCCCCGACCGGGGTGGTCCGCGTCCGCCGGGGTTCGCCGGACCCGTACGCGCCGTCCCGTGCGCCTCCGCCGCCGTCGCGCACTCTCCCGCCCGCTTCCCCCCTGCCCGTGACATCCGCCTCCCGAGGCCGTGGCCCGTGGCATCAGCTCCCCATGCTGTCGGCCCTCGCGGCGACTGCGACAGTGACCGGTGACGTTGTGTTGACGCCTGATCGACGTGGCGTTGACGATCACGGATGCCGCCGCGGACGGACGGGCGACGCGGATGGTCGGGAACGGCTGGCAGTACTTGAGTGATGCGGCCTGCGCGGGGTCCGGTCGCCTGGGCCGGCTCATCGCCGACGGACGTCGCGCGCGCCGCCACCGGTGAGTTTCCGCACAAGGTGATTGACCCGGATGGGTGGCGATGTCAGAGTTTCGACGCCATGACCGCTGCCTCTCCTTCGCCCGAACGATTCCGCCGGGCTCTTGCCAGCCTCCGCGGACTCTCCGTGGGCGACGCCCTCGGCTCGCAGTTCTTCGTTCCCGCCAACTATCCGGCCCTGCAACGCCGTGAGCTGCCGCCCGGCCCCTGGCAGTGGACCGACGACACCGAGATGGCCTGCTCCGTCCTCGCCGTCCTCGCCGCGTCCGACGGGGGCGGCGACCTCGACCAGGACGCCCTGGCCCACGCCTTCGCCGAGCACCACGACTTCGACCGCGGCTACGGCCCGGCCGTCAACCGCATGCTCCGGCTCGTCCGCCAGGAAGGCGCGGACTGGCGAACCCTGGCGGCCGCGCTGTTCAACGGCCAGGGCTCCTGGGGCAACGGCGCCGCCATGCGCGTCGCCCCGCTCGGCGCCTGGTACGCCGACGATCCCCAACGCGCCGCCCGCCAGGGTGAGTTGTCAGCGCTCACCACGCACACCCACCCCGAGGGCGTTGCCGGTGCGATGGCGGTCGCCGCCGCTGCCGCCCTGGTCGCCGGGCCCGACGGCCCGTGCTCGCCGGTTTCCCTGCTCACCGCCGTGCTCGAACTCGTCCCGCCCTCCTCGGTCCGCGCCGGACTCCTGCGGGCCCGCGGCATCCTCGACTACGCCGACGTCTCCACCGTCGCCGCCGTCCTCGGCTGCGGCCGTCGCACCACCGCCCACGACACCGTCCCCTTCGCCCTGTGGGCCGCCGCCCGCCACCTCGACGACTTCGAAGGCGCCTTCTGGGCCACTGCCGGCGCGGGCGGCGACGTCGACACCACCTGCGCCATCGTCGGCGGCGTCTTGTCCTCCCGCCCCACCGGCACGCCCCCCGACACCTGGCTCCACCGCACGGAACCCCTCCCGGCCTGGACCCCCGAAGCGCGGTCCGACAACGGCTGACACGGGAGCGGAGCGGCGGATGAGGGTTGTGGGGTTGTGGGGCTGCCGGGTTGCGGGGTTGCGGGGTGCGGGCGGTGCGGTGGCCTGGCCCGATCGGGTGGGGGTGCGGGGTGATGGGGTACGGGGGCAGGCGGTGCGGTGGCCCGGCCCGACCGGTTGGGGTTATGGGGGCGGCCGGTGCGGTGGCCGACCGGGTGGGGTCGGCGCGGGGCGCCGTGGTTGACGGGCGTGGCCGCGTGCCGGCCGTGCGGTGGTTGACGGGCGTGGCCGGGTGTTCGCGATGCGGTGGTTGACCGGTCCGGGGTTCACGGTGCGGCGGCTGACGCGGGGTGCCGTGGTTGACGGGACGCGTGCGGTGGTCGGCGCGGCGAAAGCGGTCTCCGCGTCAACGCCGTTGCCCACCCCCCGCTGCGGTGGCCGGGGCCAGGCGTAGGCTGGGCACCGTCATGGCATACGAACCGCCCACCCACACCGTCGAACGCTCGATGCGCGCCACACTCGGCGTCAAGGTCGTCGCCGGAATCGACGAGGTCGGCCGCGGTGCCTGGGCGGGTCCCGTCACCGTGTGCGCCGCCGTCACCGGCCTGCGCCGCCCGCCGGACGGCCTGACCGACTCCAAGCTCCTCACCGTCAAACGCCGCGACGCGCTGTCGGCCCAACTCCTCGGCTGGGTCGCCGACCACGCCCTGGGGCACGCCTCCCCGGAGGAGATCGACGAGGTCGGCATGACGGCCGCCCTGCGGCTGGCCGCCGTGCGCGCGCTGGACGGACTGTCCGTGCGGCCCGACGCGATCATCCTGGACGGCAAGCACGACTACCTCGGTGGTCCGTGGCGCGTCCGTACCGTGATCAAGGGCGACCAGTCCTGCGTCTCGGTCGCCGCCGCCTCGGTCATCGCCAAGGTGCACCGCGACGCGCACATGGCCGAACTCGGCGCCGAGCACTCCGCCTTCTGCTTCGGCGACAACGCGGGGTACCCTTCGCCGGTGCACCGTTCCGCGTTGGAGGAGTTGGGGCCGACCCCACACCACCGGTTGTCGTGGGCCTACCTCGACAATCTGCCGCGCTGGAGTCACCTCAAGAAGGTCCGTATCCTCGCCGGTGCGCTGGACGCGGCCGATGGAGCCGAGCAGTTGGGCTTCGACTTCTGACCACCCGCCGCCCGCATCGCGCGGCGCGTTCGATTGAGAACACACCATGCCTCTCATCCCCGAGGAGCCACAGATTCACGAGAGCGTCACGGGCCCGCTTGCCGCAGCGGGGGGTACCCGTACCCCGCAGGCACCCCGACCCGTTCCGGTTCCCGGTCCCCGACCCGGCCCCCGCCCGGCGCCGCCCCGCGCGACTCGTACCCACTCGTCGCCCGGCCGCCCCGGCCCGGTCCGGCCCGCCCAGGCCAATCCGCAGCCCCAGCAGACCGGCGGCTCGCCGCAGATCCAGCTGGTGTCCGCCACCGTCGCCACGGCGGTCTCCGCCGCTGACGACGCGGTCGACAATCTGCTGGACTCCGGCCGTGCCCCGACCGACATCCTGGTGCTCACCAGCGGTGACCAGCACCCGTGGGCCCAGCACGAGCTGTCCTTCGGTGCCGAGTCCTACTGGCGCCAGCAGGACGAGGCGGGCGACGTCTTCTACGCCGCCGCGACCGCCGCGCAGGCCGTCAAGCGTCCCGTGGTGGTGCTCGCCATGAACGATGGCACCGACGAGGCGACTTCCGCCGCCCTGCCCGCCGCCCTGGCCCTGGCCGGGGAGATCCTGGTCGTCTGCGGTGACCCGGAGCGTGTGAACACCCTGATGTGACGCCCGCCTTCCGCGGGGCGACGAGCGCCGGCGCGCGCTCTCGGCCCGCGGTCAGCGCGCCACATGCCGCCTCGGCGCGTCCGGCATCGCCGTCGGACCGCCGGACCAGGCGTTCGGCACCGGCCGCGCTGTCCACGACCCCGCGTGCGGAGTCCGGCCGGACCGCCCTTCGCCCAGTACCTGCCAACCGCCGTCGGACAGCGTCACATAGGCGCCGCACCGCAGCCCGTGCAGCGTGCACGCGTCGCTGAGGCCCCACATCCACGCCCCGTCGGCCGGCATCCAGTTCGGCCCTCCCTCCCGGCAGACCATCAGCACTCCGGTCCGCACGGGCGCCCGCAACCGCAAGTCGTGCGTGGTCACCCGGCGCAGATGGTCGAGCACCGCGTTGCGCCGCTCCCAGCCGTCCCCACGGGACGACACGGACGCGAAGGACGCGCTCGCCACCAGCCGACCGTCCAGCCCCAGCACGGCCACCACCGCCGTGCCCGTCGACGGCAGGTGCCGGGCACAGAGGTCCTTCACCAATTCGCGCGGGTTCCCCAGCAACGGGACAGAACGGCGTGTCCAGTCGTCGGGGCCCAGCGTTCTGCTCAAAGGGGCGGCGGTCTCGGTACGGGCAAGCGCGGCGAAGCCGAATGCCACGGTCCTCCCTTCGCGCGGGCGCCCGGCGTCCGGACACGGCACACCGCTGGCTTGGCCCAACGAGCCGGACAGGGTTCGTACTCAATTCTTCCTCCCCTCGGAGCGGGCGGCAATGTCCAATCGCCGTCCTCGACGAGTTCTCAACTTCCTCTTACGCAACGGACGCCGTTCCGCCCTGCGCCCCTTCCGCGGGTTCGACGGATCGAACCCGCGCCGGCTGCGGTTGAAACGTCGCCGCGTCCGTTCTTTCCAACGGGGTTGCCGGGACGCCGAGTCCGCTGCCTCGTGCCCCGTCCACCGCGGGCCTCGTGACACCGTCCACCGCGGAGCGCGAGCAACCCGTCCGCCCCGGCAGCACCGGAGATCGACCGTCCGGAAGGCGGCGATCCCGGCGCGATTCCGATCCCCCCGCAGGTCAGCCCTCCGTGGCCAGCACCAGCGGAAGTACCCCCGTCGCCCCGGCTCGCAGGAGCAGCCGGGCCGCCACCGCCAGCGTCCACCCCGTGTCGACCAGGTCGTCCACCAGCAGCACAGGACCCCGTGCCTGCCCCAACTCCGCCGCCAGACCGGCCGGGACCGACAGCGTCCCGTGCAGGGCACGCAACCGCTGCGCGCTGTTGCTTCGAGGTATCCGCCCCTGGTCCGGCCCTTCCAGCGGCTCGATCCGCCCGAGTACCGGCATCCGGCCGACTTCGGCGATGCGCGCCCCCAGGCTCTCCACCAGCACCGGCCGGGTCCGCGAGGCCACCGTCACCACACCCACCGGCCGGGCCGTCGCCCCGGCCTCCCCGCTGGCCCACCCGCCGGGCCCCTTCGCCCAGTCGGCCAGCACCCGCACCACCGCGTCCACCATCTCGCCCGTCACCGGTACGTCCGGTGCGCCCTCGGCGAACAGCGGCCGCAGCCGGTTGCCCCAGCCGATGTCCGAGAGCCGGCCGAGGGCCCGTCCGCCGGAGGCCTGCTCCCCGGCGGGGATACGGCCCTTCAGTTCGATCCCGAGCGCCGGCATCCCGGTCGGCCACATCCGCCGCGGCTCCACCTCCACACCGGGCCGCCCGAGTGCCGATCGCGCGGCGTCCATCCCGTCCGGGGAGACCTCAGCGGTGAAGCGCGCCCCCGCGCAGCTGTCGCACCGACCGCACGGCTTCGCGGCCTCGTCGTCCAACTGGCGCCGCAGGAACTCCATCCGGCATCCGGTGCCCGACGCGTAGTCCCGCATCGCCTGCTGCTCCGCGGCCCGCTGCCGGGCCACCCAGGCATAGCGGTCCGTGTCGTAGTTCCACGGCTGCCCCGTCGACGTCCATCCGCCGCGCACCCGGCGCACCGCCCCGTCCACGTCCAGCACCTTCAGCATGGTCTCCAGCCGGGAGCGCCGCAGTTCCACCCTCGCCTCCAGCGCGGGCAGCGACACCGGGCGGTCGGAGGCGGCGAGCACCTCCAGCGTCCGCCGGACCAACGTCTCCTCGGGGAAGGCCAGCGAAGCGAAATACCGCCAGATCGCCTCGTCCTCCCGCCCCGGCAGCAGCAGGACCTCCGCGTGGTCCACCCCACGTCCGGCACGCCCCACCTGCTGGTAGTAGGCGATGGGGGAGGAGGGGGAGCCCAGGTGCACCACGAAGCCCAGGTCCGGCTTGTCGAACCCCATCCCCAGGGCTGACGTCGCCACCAGCGCCTTGACCCGGTTCGCCATGAGGTCCGCTTCCGCGCCGCGCCGGTCCGCGTCCTCGGTCCGGCCCGAGTAGGCGGCCACCGGATATCCCCGTTGCCGCAGGAACGCCGTCACCTCGTCCGCCGCGGCGACGGTCAGGGTGTAGATGATCCCCGACCCGGGCAGCTCGCCGAGGTGGTCGGCGAGCCAGGCCAGCCGGTGCGCCGCGTCCGGCAGCGTCAGCACGCTCAGCGCGAGGCTCTCGCGGTCCAGTTCCCCCCGCAGAATCAGGGCGGTGCCATCAGCCGCCGCTCCCTGGCCACCGGTCCCCAACTGCTCGGCCACATCGGCGGTCACCCGTGCGTTGGCCGTGGCCGTCGTGGCCAACACCGGTGTTCCGGAGGGGAGTTCGGCGAGCATGGTCCGCAGTCGCCGGTAGTCCGGGCGGAAGTCGTGGCCCCAGTCGGAGATGCAGTGCGCCTCGTCGACCACCAGCAGACCCGTGGTGGCCGCCAGCCTTGGCAGGACCTCGTCGCGGAAGTCCGGGTTGTTCAGCCGTTCCGGACTCACGAGCAGCAGGTCCACCTGTCCCGCGGCGACCTCGGCCTGCACCTGGTCCCATTCCTCCAGGTTGGCCGAGTTGATCGTGCGCGCGCGGATCCCGGCCCGCCCGGCCGCCTCGATCTGGTTGCGCATCAAGGCCAGCAGGGGGGAGACGATCACGGTGGGACCGCTGCCCCGCTCCCGCAGCAGAGCGGTGGCCACGAAGTAGACCGCTGACTTCCCCCACCCGGTCCGCTGCACGACCAGCGCCCGGCGCCGGTCGGCTACCAGCGCCTCGATGGCCCGCCACTGGTCCTCGCGCAGCCGGGCGGAGCCGCTCTGGTCGCCCACCAGGCGGCGCAGCACGGCATCGGCGTCGGTCCGCAATGAATCGCTCATGCCCCCATGCAACCTGATGCCACCGACATCGCGCCAACCCCACCGCCAGCCCTGTGGACAACTTGTCGCTCGCAGGAGTGACGGCTTTTTATGCAGGTCATCCGATGAAGCGCCGCAGTTATCCACAGGGCTGGCGCGATCTTGGTGCGCGCGGGATCTTCGGGTCATGACTGGACACATCGACTCCGCGTCCCCCTTCCCCTCCGACCCCTTCCACCCCTCGGATTCCCCAACCCACGGTCTCTCCGGACTCCCCCGCGAGCCCCGTGCCCGCGGTCGCTCCCAGGCTTCGGGCAGGCCCCTCCCGTCCCGCGACGCACTTCCCACCGACTCCGCCGGCGCCCTCGCGGAAGAAACGGCGGGCACCGAACCGCAGGTCGTCCTCCGCAGCCCGGCCGACCTCGCGGACGCGCTGCCCTACCTCCTCGGATTCCACCCGGACGACAGCGTCGTCCTGATCGGACTGCACGGATCGCGCGGCAGGTTCGGCGCCCGTCTGCGAGTCGACATCCCCGCCGACCCGGCCGGCTGGCCGCCGTTCGCCACCGGGCTGGCCGACAACCTCGTCAACGGCGCCGGCCCCGCCCGCCGCCCCGACGCCGTCGCACTCTTCCTCTGCCAGGACCCCGCGCCCGGCAAGAGCCCGACCGGGGTGATGGAACGCCTCCGGCCGCTCGCCCAGTACCTGCGCCGGGCCTGCGGAGCGCTGGACGTTCCCGTCATCGAGGCGGTGTGCGTCGCCGGAGGGCACTGGTGGTCCTACACCTGCGTCTCCGCCGCCTGCTGTCCGCCCGGCGGCGCCCCGCTCAACTGCGACGGCACCTCCGTCATGGCCGCCACCGCCGCCTACGCCGGAATCCAGGTACGCGGCTCCCTGCGCGATCTGCAGTCCCGGCTGATTCCGCTGTCAGCCGAACTCCTTCCCGCCCAACAGGGGGCATTCGACGACGCCAGCGCCGAACTCGTCCCGCGCATGCTCGTCCACGGCGACACCCACACGGTGCAGGAGGAGACCCTGGCCCTGGCGTCGGCCGCGATGGACCGTCTGCGGGCCGCGCCGGCTCCGGACGAGGCCGGAGCCGGCGACCGGCACGACGACGCCCTGCTCGGCGATGACGAAGCGGCGACGATCATCCTCGGCCTCCAGGACCGGGACACCCGTGACCGTGCCGCCGAATGGATGGAAGGCGACGAAGCCCCGCCCGCGCTACGCCTGTGGCGTGCCCTCTCCCGCCGCTGTCTCGGCGCCTACGCCGGTCATGCCGCGGCCCCGCTGACCCTGGCGGGCTGGGTGGCCTGGGCCACCGGGGACGAGCCGGCCGCCCGGGTCGCCTTCGGCCTCGCGCTCGAAGCCGACTCCGAATACACCTTCGCCAGGCTCCTGCACCAGGCGTGCAACCACGGTCTGGACCCGGAGCCGCTGCGCAGCTGCCTGCGTGAGGAACGCGTCAACCGCACCGCCAAGGCCGTCCGGCGTCCCCGGTCCACCGGCGCGGGGACCGCTCCCAAGGGCCGCCGCGACCGGTCGCCCCGCCCGACCGCCAGCACCCGCCCCGGCGGCGTTCGTCCGCGGACCCGTCGGAGCGACCGCACCGGAGGGGAGGAGACCCCGTGCTGACCCCGGCTCCGCTCCCGATTCCGCGTCAGTCCCGTGACGGCTTCCCCGGGCCCGGCTGCCGCTCCGGTGAGCGCCGGTCCCCGAACCGTCGGACCGACGCCCACCGCTGCCCTGCGCGTAGCGGCCTGCCCCTGGACGACCTGCGGGGCCGCCCGCTACGCCTCGCCGCGGACGAGCTTGATGAGCCGGTCCAGGACGCGGCCGTCACTCACCCGCAGCCCGTCGTGCTCGAACTCGTCGGTGACCCACGTCCGCAAGCCGCGCACCGCGGAGGCGGTGGCAAGCGAATCGGCGGCGTCGACGTACATGTCATCGTGGTAGACCGCCGCTGCGACCGGCACCTCGTTCCGCGCGAGCCGCTCCAGGTCGTACAGGTCCGGCCAGTCCGCACGGTCGGCGAGCGCTTCCGCCACCTCACGCAGCGGCTTCAGCGCCGGATCGGCGGTGAACATCCACGGGTAGATCATCTCGCCGGTGAACAGCACCGGTTCGTCCCCCGACAGCGCCCGGTCCGCGTCGAAGGCCGGAAACTCCTCCCGCACCGCCTGAGCGGCCCACCCGGTACCCGCGCCATCGACCGACCGCTGCCCGTAGATCGCCTCGTGCAGCATCGCGTAGAGCGGATTGCCCGCGAACGACACGTGGCGCTGTGCCTCCGCCAGGAAGGTGTCCGACAGCACCGGGCCGTCAGATCCGGACGCGGACGCTGGCAGGAAGGCGTCCTCCAACAGGTAGTGCAGCGCGTGCGATCCGCTCCCGCCGCCCAGCAGCAGGCCCAGCGACTGGAACGCCTCCACCGTGAAGGCGGCGCCGTCGGGAAGCGTGACGTCGTGTTCCCGCAGGTGCCGGGCGATCTCCCGCACCACGGAGACGTCCTGCGGGTACCGCTCGTAGTGCCGGACGTTCTTGCGTGCGACGCGCGGGTAGGCCGCCCGGTAGACGTCCCGCGCCGAGGACCGCAACCCCGCCAAACCACCAGTGATGAAAGCTTCGCGCACCCCTTCGGGGGCGAACGAGAGGTACGTGAGCGCGCAGAATCCGCCGAAGCTCTGGCCCAGCAGCGACCATTGGCCCCGCTCGCCCAGCAGTTCGCGGCGGATCGCCTCACAGTCCGCCACGATCGCGTCAGCACGGAAGTGGGCGAGGTGGTCGGCCTGTTCCCGGACACCGCCGCGAGCGGGCAACGTCTGGCGGTTGGCAGGTGTCGAGCGCCCGGTGCCCCGCTGATCCAGCAGCAGCACCCGGTAGTCCTTCAGGGCCCGGCCCAGCCAGCTCTCGGCGCCGACCGGACGCGGAGCACGGCCGCCGGGACCGCCCTGGAGGTACAACAACCAGGGCAGATCGTCGTGTTCACGTCCGGCGGCGACCGCTTCGCGGGCGTAGACCTCGATCTGCTCGCCGTCCGGCCGGGAGTGGTCCAACGGAACACGGAACGTGTGGTCGGTCAGGACGGTACCGGGGTGCCGGTGGACAGCCATCGATCTCCTTCACGGGCCACGCGGGCCACAGCGGGCGCCCGCACGGCGGCGCTGTCGATGTCGCCGCCGGTCGGCACGGTAGACGTGAGACCCGCCTCCCGGCCACCCCGGCAGGCGCCCCGGCCGGCCCCTCGGCGACCGGTGACGGCTTGCGGGCGGCCGGGAGTGCTCCGGTCCTCCCGCGGACGGGCGGCTCGTTGGCTCAGGCGGAGATTTCCCTGCCACCCCGGCCCTCCGCTCCTCCGCGCCCTCGCCCCTCCGGTCGTTGCCGCCCTGCGCCTTGGCGCAGCCTCAGCCGTGGCAGAAGGTGACGCTCCCTTGCCATCTGCCATCCCGGACCGCGCCTCCGCGCCCTCGCCGTCCCGCGCCTTGGCGCAGCCTCAGCCGTGGCATCAGGCCGGTCCCTTGCCACCCCGGACCGCCTCTCCGTGCCCTCGCCCCCTTGGCGCAACCCGATCCCTGGGCCCGGGAAGCCCTGGTGCGCCGCGCCCTCGCCGTCCCGCGCCTTGGCGCAGTCCCAGCCCTGGCGTCGGACGACGTTCCCCTGCCTCCCCGGACCGCGCCTCCCCGGACCGCGCCTCCCCGAACGGTGCCTCCCCGAACCGTGCCTCCCCGTCTTCGCCGCTCCACGCCCAGCCGCAGCCCCGTTCGTCCTCAGCCGCAGCCCCGCCCGTCCCCAGCGGCAGCGCACCTCCGCCCATCCCCGCACAACCCCGTCCGTCGACATCGCCCTCCTGCGGAGTGGACGGCCCCCTGGGCCCGCCAGCCAGCCAGCGTGCGCCCCGGTGTCCCTCGACGCCGGAATGGGCCTCCACGCCGGCCCTGTCCCGCCTCACGCCACGGCAAGGGGCATCCCTGGGGCCCCGGGGGCGAAACACTGGCGTGAACCGGCGAAGGCGGCGTTTATCGTCAGGCAGACGACTAAGATCACGGGCATGTCTCCCTACGACCCGACGGCCTACCCCCCCTTCGCTGTCACCGTGGACCTGGTCGTACTCACCGTCCGCAGCCACGCCTTGTGCGCGCTCGCGGTTCGGCGCGGTGAAGCACCGCATGAGGACCGGTGGGCGTTGCCGGGCGGGTTCGTGCGCACCGAGGAGAACCTGGCGCAGGCGGCGGCGCGGGAGCTGGCCGAGGAGACCGGGCTGCGTGCCCAGCAGGGCGCCGGAGCCTCGCCGGCGGGCACGTCGGCACCGTACGGCGGCACCAGCGGCGCGCACCTGGAACAACTCGCCACCTACGGCGACCCAGGCCGCGACCCCCGCATGCGGGTGGTCAGCGTCGCGCATCTGGTGCTGGCCCCGGACCTGCCCACACCGCGGGCCGGCGGCGACGCGCGGGGGGCCCGCTGGGCGCCGGTGGGGGAGTTGCTGGACGCCCGCAATCCGGAGCCGCTCGCCTTCGACCACGGGCGCATCCTGGCCGACGGGGTGGAGCGGGCCCGGTCGAAGATCGAGTACTCGTCGCTGGCGACCGCCTTCTGCCCGCCGGAGTTCACCGTCGGGGAACTGCGCCGGGTCTACGAGGCGGTGTGGGGCGTGGCGTTGGACCCGCGCAACTTCCACCGCAAGGTCACCGGCACGCCCGGGTTCCTGGTGCCGGCCGGCGGGACGACGACGCGGCAGGGCGGCCGGCCCGCGCAGTTGTTCCGGGCCGGCGGGGCCACGTTGCTGAACCCGCCGATGCTGCGCCCGGAGGTCTGACCGCCGGAACGGGGGCCACCGGTACCGCTCGCCGGGCCAAGTCCGTGTGCAAGCAAGACGTTTGACCTCCCGTCAGCAACAAGCGGTGCGGTGGCCAGGCCGTTTGTCTGAACGACGTACTGCGGTGTGCCGTCGGATGTCCGCAACTAACCAGGGATCGCACGTTTCTTTACGATAAAGCGTCAATTGTGCGGGAGGGGGCGATCACCCTTTCGTGTGCTTTTCAGCAAAGTCCTCAAGGTGGCCGACGGCATCGCCGACAAATGATGCGTGAGTACCCTTGCGCACACCATGATGACCGCGGCCCGCTCTGCCGACAGCGGAATGGCCGGGCCCGGCGAACTCGACCGCTACCCCTACGCGGACCCCCGCGGAACCGAACGTGCCACCCCCAACTGGGACGGCGTGGACAGTGAGATGAACCGGGTCGGGCGCCGCTCCGGCGGCAGTCGCGGCCGCGGCCTGCACGGCCAGCTCGTCCAGCAGCTCGGCCAGATGATCGTCTCCGGAGACCTGGGCGCCGACCGCCCGCTGGTCCCCGAGGAGATCGGCCAGCGGTTCGAGGTCTCCCGCACCGTCGTCCGCGAGTCCCTGCGCGTGCTGGAGGCCAAGGGCCTCGTCAGCGCCCGCCCCAACGTCGGTACCCGGGTCCGCCCGGTCAGCGACTGGAACCTGCTCGATCCCGACATCATCGAATGGCGCGCCTTCGGCCCCCAGCGTGAGGAGCAGCGCCGCGAACTGAGCGAACTGCGCTGGACCATCGAACCCCTGGCGGCCCGGCTCGCCGCCGGCCACGGCCGGGAGGACGTGCAGCAG
Source organism: Streptantibioticus silvisoli (assembly GCF_027947535.2). Taxonomy (GTDB): domain Bacteria; phylum Actinomycetota; class Actinomycetes; order Streptomycetales; family Streptomycetaceae; genus Streptantibioticus_C; species Streptantibioticus_C silvisoli. Next base: position 13,069 of record NZ_JAAGKO020000051.1, on the reverse strand, counting down.
CGCCTCGCCGACATGGCGGAGATCATGGGCCACGCCGTGGCTCAGGGTGACACGCTGACGTTCTCGCGCGCCGACGCCGAGTTCCACGCGCTGCTCCTCCAGGTCACCGGCAACCGCATGCTGGAGCACCTGTCCGGCATCGTCTGTTCGGCCCTGCAGGTCTCCGGTGGCCCGGTGACCGGCTGCGACCGGCCGACCGAGACGTCCGCCGGGCTGCACACCTCGATCGTGGAGGCACTGGGGGCGGGCGACGCCGCAGCGGCGGAGAGCGCCATGCGTCAGCTGCTGGCGGTCCTCCCCGAAGTGGATCGCGTCGTCCCCGCCCCGCGTGAGCACTGAGGACGCTGTCACGCGCCGCCCTGTCACCCCGCCAGCCGACGGATTCTCCACCGCCGGGCCCGCTGTCTCCGGGCCCGGCGGTCGCCGTTCGGGGGCTCGCGGCGGCCGCCGGAACGGGGGAGGCGGTCGCACGTCTGGATTACGCTGGGGACAAGGGTGTGATGTGGGCCACGTAAGTACCGCGTAACGCTCTCAGGGGAGGCGCGATGACCTAAGAGGTGGTGCCGAGACTGGAACACGGAGGACATCACAGTCGCCGTGTTGCTGACCGGAACCGCCTCGATCGCCGGACCATCCCCGCCGGCGTCCGACGGCCCTGCCGCGTGCAGGCGTGGTCGGAAGTCGTTCCCATCGTTCCGAGAGGTTGTTCGTGTCGGCCAGCACATCCCGTACGCTCCCGCCGGAGATCACCGAATCCGAGTCTCTGATGGCGCTCATCGAGCGGGGTAAGGCACAGGGCCAGATCGCAGGCGACGACGTCCGTCGCGCCTTCGAGGCGGACCAGATTCCGGCAACCCAGTGGAAGAACGTTCTGCGCAGCCTCAACCAGGTCCTCGACGAAGAGGGCGTGACGTTGATGGTCAGCGCCGCCGAGGCCCCCAAGCGCACCCGCAAGAGCGTCGCCACCAAGTCCCCGGTCAAGCGCGCGCCGGTCGCGAAGTCCGTCACCGCCAAGACCGTCACGACGACCACGGTCAAGAAGACCGCGGCCGCCAAGACCGTCTCCGCGCCCTCCGCCACCGCCGAGATCTCCCTCGACGCCGACGGGGCCGAGGAGACCGCGCTCGGCCGCTCGGCCGCCAAGAAGACCACCGCCAAGAAGACCGCGGCCAAGAAGACGGCGGTCAAGAAGACCACCGCCAAGAAGACCGCGGCGAAGAAGTCGGACGAGGACCTCGGCGACGGCGAGGAGCTGACGGACGAGTCGGCGACGCCCGGCAAGCCCGGTGAGGCCGGACCCGACCAGCCGGAGTCCGAGGGCTTCGTGCTCTCCGACGACGACGAGGACGACGCCCCGGCCCAGCAGGTCGCCGCGGCCGGTGCCACCGCCGACCCCGTCAAGGACTACCTCAAGCAGATCGGCAAGGTCCCGCTGCTCAACGCCGAGCAGGAGGTGGAACTCGCCAAGCGCATCGAGGCCGGCCTGTTCGCCGAGGACAAGCTCTCGGCCGCCGACAAGCTCGCCCCGAAGCTCCAGCGCGAACTGGAGATCATCGCCGAGGACGGGCGCCGGGCCAAGAACCACCTGCTGGAGGCCAACCTCCGCCTCGTGGTCTCGCTGGCCAAGCGCTACACCGGCCGCGGCATGCTCTTCCTGGACCTGATCCAGGAGGGCAACCTCGGTCTGATCCGCGCGGTCGAGAAGTTCGACTACACCAAGGGCTACAAGTTCTCCACGTACGCCACCTGGTGGATCCGGCAGGCGATCACCCGCGCGATGGCCGACCAGGCCCGCACCATCCGTATCCCGGTGCACATGGTCGAGGTCATCAACAAGCTGGCCCGCGTCCAGCGCCAGATGCTCCAGGACCTGGGCCGCGAGCCCACCCCGGAGGAGCTGGCCAAGGAACTCGACATGACCCCGGAAAAGGTCATCGAGGTCCAGAAGTACGGCCGCGAGCCGATCTCGCTGCACACGCCGCTGGGCGAGGACGGCGACAGCGAGTTCGGTGACCTCATCGAGGACTCCGAGGCGGTCGTGCCGGCCGACGCGGTCAGCTTCACCCTGTTGCAGGAGCAGCTGCACTCGGTGCTCGACACCCTCTCGGAGCGGGAGGCCGGCGTGGTGTCCATGCGCTTCGGCCTCACCGACGGCCAGCCCAAGACCCTGGACGAGATCGGCAAGGTCTACGGCGTCACCCGCGAGCGGATCCGCCAGATCGAGTCGAAGACCATGTCCAAGCTGCGTCACCCCTCGCGCTCGCAGGTGCTGCGCGACTACCTCGACTGATCCCCGCGGGAACGACACGCCCGGGCCCGGGTACCTCTTCTGGAGGTCCCGAGCCCGGGCGTTTTTCCGGATGCGACGCCGATCGGCGTGGATGACGCTGGGTGTTCTACCCGATCCGGAAGGTCAGGAGAAGGCATGCGCACCAGCCCCCGCCGTCGGACGACCGCCCTGTGGGGCGGGCTTGCCCTGCTCTCGATAGCCCTGCCGCTCGCCACCTCCCCGGCGCCCGCTGTCGCGCACCCGGCACGACCGGGTGACAGCGCGGGGGAGAGCGTGGTGGGCGGCAGCCCCACCCTGTCCGCCGTACACCCCTTCGTCGTGGCGCTGGCCAGCAAGGAACGATTCGGCGCCGACCGCTCCGGACAGTTCTGCGGCGGCGCGGTCGTCGCGCCCGGTGCCGTGGTCACCGCCGCGCACTGCTTCAGCCACGACGTCCTCGGCGGCACCTGGCGCGAGCTGGACGACCTGAAGGTCGTCGCGGGCCGCACCGACCTGGGAACCGACGCCGGGCAGGAGGTCGGCATCAAGGACGTCTGGGTCGACCCCGCCTACGACGCGCGTACCAACGCCAACGACCTGGCCGTCATCCAATTGGACCAGGACCTTCCCGGGCATCCCGCCATCCCGGTCGCGGGTCCCAGCGACACCGCCGCCTTCCAGGAAGGCACGTCCGCGACGGTCTACGGCTGGGGGGACACCAGCGGGCGCGGCAGCTACTCGTCCCAACTGCGTTCCGCCCAGGTGACGGTGATGCCGGACGAAAGCTGCGCCCACGCCTATCCCGGCAGCGTGGCCGGCACCTACCTGGCGCCCTCCATGCTCTGCGCCGGTACTTCCGCCGGAGGCCACGACGCCTGCCAGGGGGACAGCGGCGGCCCGCTCGTGGCCCAGGGGCGGCTCATCGGCCTGGTGTCGTGGGGGACCGGTTGCGGGGACGCCGGACACCCCGGCGTCTACACCCGCGTCTCGGCGGTCGCGGACGACATCGCCCGGTTCCAGTGAATCGTGCTGCGGGACGCCGCGCCGAAGCGCCGTCAGTTACATGATCAAAAACCTTGTTCGCTCTGCGAGAACAGCGTCGGCGAAGTCGCCGAGAGTGATTGATGGATCACGAAGGGTCGATCTGTTCACTCCTCGCGAACATGACGCGTTTACCACTCGGAGTGATGAATTTCGGCTCGGATGTTGACGCTTGGTAAGGAAAACGGCCACCCCATGGAGCGGGGTGGCCGTCTTCGTGCCGACCCAGCGGGCCGGTCCGAGCTCGTCGTCGTGCGCGATGTGGGAGTTCAGTCCTCGGCCACAGCCGCGGGCGCGGCGGTGAGTCGACCGGTCTCGTCCTGTATTTCCGCGGCGATCTTCTTCAGTTCCGGTTCGAACTTGCGCCCGTGATGAGCGCAGAAGAGAAGCTCGCCACCGCTGATGAGAACGACGCGCAGGTATGCCTGCGCGCCGCAGCGGTCGCACCGGTCAGCGGCGGTCAGCGGGCTTGCGGGGGTCAGAACAGTAGTCACGTCGCCTCTTCTCTAGCTCGACGAGCTGTCGTACCAGGGTCAACATCCAACCAGGCCGAAAACGTTCCCGCTCGTGGCTTTTTCTCGAAAGTCGAGCCCGAGGCGGCCGGATGCTGCCGGTTGGCGGCGAATGGGCCTTGATGCGTCCTCTGTGATCGTGTGGTCACTATGTAGTTTTTCGTCCCCCGGCAGTGCGCCGGTGTTGCAAAGGACGTGCCCGGAGCCTAAATGGTTCATGCCTCTTTGGGAACGTGATGTGCCTATCACTCGAAAGAAGGATCGAACGTACGCTCGAAGCGGGGCTAGCATGGGGCCCGAAACCGGGTCGCGGCGCGGGCACCGCCCCCGGCATCGGTACCCTCTCATCGGCGAACGACCCGCCACCCGCCGAATCCGACAACTGCCCATCCAGGAACCGGTGGCAAGAATTTGCGAGGAGCTGCCCGCGTGACCGCCGACACATCAGCACCGTCCACCGCCCTGCTGAGCGGCCCGGATCGCGACGCCTCCAACTACACCGCACGGCACCTCCTCGTCCTGGAGGGCCTCGAAGCGGTCCGCAAGCGTCCCGGTATGTACATCGGGTCAACCGACAGCCGTGGCCTGCTGCACTGCCTCTGGGAGATCATCGACAACTCCGTCGACGAGGCGCTCGGCGGGTACTGCGACCACATCGACGTCCTGCTGCACGACGACGGCTCCGTGGAGGTGCGCGACAACGGCCGTGGCATCCCGGTCGACGTCGAACCCAAGACCGGCCTGTCCGGCGTCGAGGTCGTCATGACCAAGCTGCACGCCGGCGGCAAGTTCGGCGGCGGCTCCTACGCGGCCTCCGGCGGCCTGCACGGCGTCGGCGCCTCGGTGGTCAACGCCCTCTCCGCCCGACTCGACGTGGAGGTCGACCGCGGCGGCAGCACCCACGCCATCAGCTTCCGCCGCGGCGTGCCCGGAATCTTCACCGAATCCGGCCCCGACGCGCCGTTCGATCCCGCCAACGGGCTGCGCAAGACCAAGAAGGTTCCCAAGGCCCGTACCGGCACCCGCGTTCGCTACTGGTCGGACCGTCAGATCTTCCTCAAGGACGCCAAGCTCTCCCTGGACACGCTCTACCAGCGGGCCCGCCAGACCGCGTTCCTCGTCCCCGGACTGACCATCGTCGTCCGCGACCGGCGCCAGGACGGCCAGGACGGCGCGCCGAGCGACGAGACCTTCCACTACGACGGCGGCGTCGGCGAGTTCTGTGACTACCTCGCGCCGGACAAGCCGATCTGCGATGTGTTGCGGCTGTGCGGGGAGGGCACATTCAAGGAGACGGTGCCCGTCCTCGACGAGCGCGGTCACATGACCCCCACCGAGGTCACCCGTGAGCTCGGCGTCGACATCGCGCTGCGCTGGGGTGCCGGGTACGACACCATGCTGCGCTCCTTCGTCAACATCATCGCCACCCCCAAGGGGGGCACCCACGTCGCCGGTTTCGAACGCTCGCTCGCCAAGACGGTCAACGAGGTACTCCGCTCGGCGAAGCTGCTGCGGGTCGCCGAGGACGACGTCACCAAGGACGACGCGACCGAGGGCCTCACCGCCGTGGTCACCGTCCGGCTCGCCGAACCGCAGTTCGAGGGCCAGACCAAGGAAGTCCTCGGCACCTCCGCGGCATCGCGTATCGTCGCCAACGTGGTCGCCAAGGAACTGAAGGCGTTCCTGACCTCCACCAAGCGTGACGACAAGCAGCAGGCCCGCGCGGTGATGGAGAAGATCGTCGCCGCGGCCCGCACCCGCATCGCCGCCCGTCAGCACAAGGAGGCGCAGCGCCGCAAGACCGCGCTGGAGACCTCCTCGCTGCCGGCCAAGCTCGCCGACTGCCGCAGCGACGACGTCGACCGCACCGAACTGTTCATCGTCGAGGGCGACTCCGCGCTCGGCACCGCCAAGGTCGCGCGCACCTCCGAGTTCCAGGCCCTCCTGCCGATCCGCGGCAAGATCCTCAACGTGCAGAAGTCCTCGGTCTCGGACATGCTCAAGAACGCCGAGTGCGGAGCCATCATCCAGGTCATAGGAGCGGGGTCCGGCCGGACCTTCGACATCGACCAGGCGCGCTACGGCAAGGTCATCTTCCTCGCGGACGCGGACGTCGACGGCGCCCATATCCGCTGCCTGCTGCTCACGCTCTTCCAGCGCTACATGCGCCCCATGGTCGAGCAGGGCCGGGTCTTCTCCGCCGTGCCGCCGCTGCACCGCATCGAGCTGTCCAGCCCCAAGAAGGGGCAGGACAAGTACATCTACACCTATTCCGACAATGAGCTGCGCCAGACCCTGCTGGACCTCCAGCGGCGCAACGTCCGCTACAAGGACGGCATCCAGCGCTACAAGGGCCTCGGCGAAATGGATGCCGACCAGCTCGCGGAGACCACCATGGACCCCCGCCACCGGACCCTGCGCCGGATCAACATCAGCGACCTCGAGGCCGCCGAGCGCGCCTTCGACCTGCTGATGGGCAACGAGGTCGCGCCGCGCAAGGAGTTCATCACCAACTCTGCCTCCACGCTGGACCGGGCGCGGATCGACGTCTGAGCCGACCCGCTTGCCTGCGGCACGTCCGAGGCGGTCCGCCCGGCCCCTCGGACGTCGGCGCACCCGCTCCGACGGACCCTGATCCGGTTGATCCGCGGGCCTCGACCCGCGGAGCCCGGCCCCCCGGACTGCGGACTCCGGTCTGCCGACCCGGGCTGGCGGGCTGGCTGGCTGCGGACCGCGGCTGGCGGGCCGGCCCAACGCCCCGGCCCGCCCGGCCTCCGCGTCGGCCCGATCGGTTCTCCACCCACGGGTGGAGAACCGATCTCCACCCTGATCTCCACCCGTGCTCCGATCCCCCCGAGTCCGCGCCGCCGTACCTTCGAAGACATCGACCAAGCGGTCATGTGTCGCAGTTCGGAGGCGTTTTCCATGTCCGGTTCCCTGTCCGGCCCCACCGACATCCTCATCGCGGTCGCCGTCGTCGCGCTGGTCCTCGTGCGCCAACTCCGGGCCCGCCGGGTCGCCGAAGGCAGGAGCTGGTGGATCCTGCCGGCGGTCCTGGTCTACCTCGGACTCGAGCAGGGCGGTGTCCTCGACTCCCATCACGAGGCGGCCTCGGCGGGGCTGCTCGCGGCGGAGATGGTGATAGGCGCCGGCATGGGTGTGCTGTGGGCCCTCACCACCCGGATCTGGCGTGACGAGGCAGGCACCGCCTGGATGAAGGGCACGAAGACCACCGCGCTGGCCTGGGCCGGCGGAATCGCCCTGCGGATCGCTCTCGCCTGGCTGGGGTCCGTCATGGGGGTGCACGAGGGCCGCGGCGCCCTCATGCTGGCCCTGGCGGTCACCCTGCTCATACGCAAGGGCGTCGTCGCCTGGCGGGTCAACGGTTCGCCGGGAGCCCTGCGGGCGGGCGCCGTGCGATGACCTCGGCGGCGGAAGGAGTCGTGCTGGAGCGGGAGTTCTGGACGGCCTGGCCCTCCCAGGAGGCGCTCTCCCGCAGCTACCGGCGCAGCACCCACCGCTGGATGAGCCTGGTGATGCGCCTGCTGATCCTGGCCGCCCTGTTCGGCGGGACCTTCGCTCAGGGAGGTTTCGCCACCCGCCACCCGGTGGCGGTGATCGCGAGCGGTCTGCTGGCGGCCGGATCCGTGGTGGTGCTCGTCCGGTGCACACTGCTGAACCGCGTGGCGTACTCGGTGGCGATCCTGTTGTTGCTCCTGGGCGGTGCGTTCGCGGCCCGGTCGGTCCAGATGGACTTCGCGGCCACCGTGCTGTGGTGCGGTTCCGCCGTCATCGGGATGCAACGGCTCCCGCTGGGCGTGGCCGTGCCACTGAACGGGATCGCCCTGGGCGCCTACGCGGCGTTCGGCACCCGGCACGGCGGCTGGGCCACGTTGCTCGCCACGCTGGGCCTGGGGCTGGTCGGCTACGTCCTGCGGCTGGACGCGGAGAGCCGTGGCAGCATGCAGCGGTTGCTGCGCCAGGAGCGGGCCGCACGGGTGGCGGAGGCGGAGACGGCGGCGTTGCGCGAACGTGGCCGGATCGCCCGGGAGATCCACGACGTGCTCGCGCACAGCCTGTCCGCGCAGCTGGTGCACCTGGAGGCCGCGCGGTTGCTGATCGAGCGCGGCGGGGAGCGGGACGACGTCCTCGAACGGGTCGTGGCGGCCCGGCGGATGGCGCGACAGGGGCTCGCGGAGACCCGGCAGGCACTGTCGGCGCTGCGGGGGGAGATGACCTCGGCGGAGGAGTTCCTGCGCGAACTGGTGGAGTCGGAGGGGGCGGGGTTGCAGGTGGAGGGCGACCAGCGGCACCTGCCGGCGGAGGCCGGGCAGGCGGTGCGGCGGGTCGCGCAGGAGGCGATGACCAACGTGCGCAAGCACGCCCGGGGGGCGAAGGTCGCGGTGCGGCTCCAATACCACACAAAGGAGGTGGAATTGGAAGTGCGGGACTTCGGCGGTCGCCCTGTGGATAACTCGGGGAGCGAGCCTGTGGACAACGAGCTGGGGGTGTCCGGATCGGGTTACGGTCTGCTCGGGATGCGTGAACGGGCCGAGTTGCTCGGCGGCACGCTGGAGGCTGGACCGGTGGAGGAGGGGTTCGTGGTGCGACTGCGGGTGCCGGCGTGATGGCCGGGCGGGCGGTCCGGGTGGTGGTGGCCGACGATCAGACCGTGGTCCGTGAGGGGATCGCGATGCTGCTGGGGCTGTTGCCGGGGCTGGACGTGGTGGGTGCGGCGGCGGACGGTGAGGAGGCGGTGCGGCTGGTGGCGGACAAGGCGCCGGACGTGGTGCTGATGGACCTGCGGATGCCGAGATGCAATGGGGTGGAGGCCACCCGGATCATCCGGCGGGACCACCCGGGCACACAGGTGGTGATCCTGACGACGTTCGCCGACGACGATTCCCTGTTCGCGGCGCTGCGGGCCGGGGCGCGGGGATATCTGACGAAGGATGCCGGCAGCGAGGAGATCCTGCGGGCGGTCGAGGACGTGATGCGGGGGGAGGCGGGGCTGTCGCCGAAGGTGCAGCGGCGGTTGCTGGAGAGACTGGCGGAGTCGGCGGTGGGAGACCCGGAGGGTGAACGGCGTTCCGCCGCGCCGCGAACGCGGGACCGGGCGGGCGGCAGGTGGCCGGCGCTGGGTGGCGCCGGCACGTCGGACGGTGCGTCGGGCGGCCGCTTGGGCAATGTGGCGGGCGGAGCGTCGGTCGACGCCGGCGAGGCGGAGGCGCCGGACGGGCTGACGACGCGTGAGGCGGAGGTGTTGGCCCTGGTGGCGGAAGGCATGTCGAACGGTGAGATCGCGGCGGAGCTGTACGTCAGCCCGGCCACGGTGAAGACGCACATCAACAACCTGTTCGCGAAGATCGGCGTCCGGGATCGGGTGCAGGCGGCCCGGTACGCCTACCGGCGCGGGATCGGCAAGGAGCGGAACGGATCGTGAGGTGAGGTGAAGCAGGGCGGCGGGAACCGGAGTCGAGCGTGCGGGCATGGGCGGGATGGCGGGGGTGAGTCCACTTCGGTCGATGTGGTGAGGGAGTTCCGGAGTACGTCACCTGATGGAGTGAACGTGACGGATTGTTCGGGATCGGACCATTCGGCTCTGACCATTCTTGAACGCACGGCCAATCGGCGGGCGGCTCAGGGAGATTCACAGTGGACGATCACGACGGTGGACGGGTGGGGCAGCTCCGGGTGGAGGATCCCTGGACCGGCGCGCCGGCCGTGGGTCCGTGGGAGGAACCACATGCGGTGTCGGACGGGTGGGCTGTCGCAGCGGGCGGTGACCGGGCGGCGGTGTACCGGGAGGTGCAGGCCGGCGAGGAGTTCCGCGCGGTGCGGCGCAGGTACCGGCGGTTCGCGTTCCCGGCGTCCGCGGTGTTCTTCGTGTGGTACCTGGCGTATGTGGTGGCCGCGACCACGGCGCCGGGGCTGATGGGGCGGCCCGTGCTGGGGGAGGTGAACGTGGCGATGGTGGCGGGGCTGGCGCAGTTCGTGACGACGTTCGGGCTGACCTGGGCGTATGCCCGGCACGCGCGGTTGCGGCGGGACCAGGCGGCGTTGGATGTCCGCTGGGAGACGCAGGAGCGGACGCGATGAGTGGCGCGATGGCGGGAGCATGGCAGCTCGCGGGGGCCGGGGTCGCGGTCGCGGCGACGGAGCACCGGGGGCTGGCGCTGGGCCTGTTCACGGCGTTCGTGGCGGTGACGCTGGCGATCACCGTGTGGGCCGGGCGCAGGAGGCGGTCGTCGGAGGAGTTCTTCTCCGGTGGGCGGTTGTTCTCCCCGCTGGAGAACGGGCTGGCGATCTCGGGGGACTACCTGTCGGCGGGGTCGTTCCTGGGGGTGTCGGGGCTGATCGCGCTGTACGGGTACGACGGCGTGCTGTACCTGGTCGGGTTCCTGGTGGCGTGGCTGGGGGTGTTGCTGCTGGTGGCCGAACTGGTGCGCAACTGCGGGCGGTTCACGCTGGCGGACGTACTGTCGGCGAGGATGCGGGAGCGGCCGGTGCGGATCGCGGCGGGGACGTCGTCGATCACGGTGGCGGTGCTGTATCTGGTGGCGCAGATGGTGGGCGCGGGCAGCCTGGTGTCGTTGCTGGCCGGCGGGACGAGTGCGCACGCGCGGACGTGGGCGGTCGTGGGGGTGGGGGCGTTGATGGTGGTGTACGTCGCGTTCGGCGGGATGCGGGCGACGACGTGGGTGCAGATCGTCAAGTCGGTGCTGCTGCTGGGCGGTACGGTCGCGCTGACGGTGATGGTGCTGGCGCGGTTCCACGGCAATGTGAACGACCTGCTGAGGTCGGCGGCGCACGGCAGCGGGCACGGGGCGGCGTATCTCCGGCCGGGGTTGAAGTACGGGGGCTCGTGGACGGCGCGGCTGGACTTCGTCAGTCTGGGACTGGCGCTGGTGCTGGGGACGGCGGGGCTGCCGCACATCGTGTCGCGGTTCTACACCGTGCCGACGGCGCGGGCCGCGCGGCGGTCGGCGGTGTGGGCGGTCGGGCTGATCGGGACGTTCTACCTGATGACGATGGTGCTGGGACTGGGGGCCGCGGCGCTGGTGGGTTCGGGGGCGGTGCGGGCGTCGAACGCGGCGGGCAACACGGCGGTGCCGTTGCTGGCGCTGCGCCTGGGCGGGGGAGCGGGGTCGACCGGCGGGACGGTGCTGTTCGCGGTGGTCGGATCGATCGCGTTCGCCACGATCCTGGCGGTGGTGGCGGGGCTGACGCTGTCGTCGTCGGCGAGTGTGGCGCACGACCTGTACGGGAGTCTGCGGCGCCGGTCGACGGAACGGCGCACGGCGCGGGAGGACACCGGGGAGGTGCGGGTGGCGCGGTTCGCGGCGGTGGGGATCGGCGCGGTGGCGATCGGGCTGACCTTGCTGGCCCAGGAGTTGAACACGGCGGTCGTGGTGGGGGTGGCGTTCGCGGTGGCGGCGTCGGCGAACGTACCGGCGTTGCTGTACACGCTGTTCTGGCGCCGGTTCACCACCAGGGGCACGGTGTGGGCGATCTACGGCGGGCTGTTGCCGGCGGTGGTGCTGGTGGCCTTCTCACCGGTGGTCTCCGGCAGTCCCGACGCGCTGCTGCCCGGGATGGACTTCCACTGGTTCCCGTTGCAGAACCCCGGGATCGTCTCCATACCGCTGGGGTTCCTGGCCGGCTGGCTGGGCACGGTGCTGTCCCGCGAGCCCGCCGACCCGGGCCGTCACGCGGAGCTGGAGGTGCGTTCGCTGACCGGCGCGGGAGCGGTGTGAGGGCACGCGGCGCGATTGCGGCCCCGGCGGTGACTCACCGCGGACCCGGCTTCGACGCCGGCTCCACCCAACGTTCGCCCGTGGTCAGGCCTTCGCCGTCAACCCCGCTCAACCTCCGCCATATGCCCGACTTCCGCCGCCGCCCCGCCGGACGCCATCCGTCCGCCAGCAGCCTCACCCCACGCCAGCAGCCTCACCCACACCAGACACCCGCCCCGCCCGACTCCCCGTCATCGCCCCTGAGGACCTCCCCCGTCGACGCCGTCCTCCGTGACCGACAGCACGTGCGGGGTGGACGGTTCGACCGGGGTGGCGCCGCAGCTCTGCGGGCGGGCGGGGGCGGCGCCGGGGGATTGCGGGGCGACGGTGACCGTCCAGCGGCGGCCGTCCTGGTGGGCGACCCGGACGGTGCGGGCGCCCTGGACGGCGAGGCCCTCGGAGAGCACGGTGCCGGCGCCTTGGAGCACGGCGTCGTCGGACAGCACGGTGAGGGCGTCGGCGTGGTCCTCGGCGGTGAGGGCGCGTACCGCGAGTTCGGCGGCCTGGCCGGCGGGGGGCCAGGCGGAGCGGCCGCGGCAGTCGTGGGTGATCACCCGGCCGTCGGCGGCCGCGAGGAGGATCGACTTGGCGCTGGCGGTGTCCTGCCGGGCGTAGGCGTAGCCGTGCGGGAGGACGAGCATGGTCGGGGCGAAGCGGTGGCCGCCGAGGTGGGTGGTCTCCCAGACGTCGCCGTGGCCGGCCTCGGCCAGTTCGGCGGCCAGCGGGCGGCCGAGCAGGGCGCAGCAGCGGTCGCGGCGGCCGTTGGTGCACACCAGCGCCAGCGGGTCGCCGGTGTGGTCGGTGCCGAAGCCGTCGTGGTGGCCGTCGCCGATCCGGGAGAAGTCCAGGTCGAGCAGGTGCGCGGGGTCGTCGACCGTGGCGGTGCGCAGCCAGCCGGCGCCGGGGACGGTGTGGGCGAGGAAGACGCGGCGCGGCCGGGCGGTGTCATGGCTGTCGGCGTGCCGGCCGGGGCGCCGGATGAGGGCCGCCCGTATGCCGGTGCCCTTGGTCGCCTGCTCCAGGGCCCGGCCCACCGCGGGGTCGAGGTGGCTGCTGGTGAAGGCCTTCGCGCCCCACGGGCCCGGCTGTTCCAGCAGCAGCCAGGTGCGGGCGGTCGACGCGGTGGCGGCCGGCGATTCGGCCAGTTCCCATGAGATGGCGGCACAGGCCGGCGCAGTCGTACTCACGAAGGCGAGCCTAACCCGCGTGTGTGTTCGGCCGCAGGGTCCACGTCGTACGTAACGCCTGCCCCGCCTGCCCCTTCGCCCTCCGGTCCGAGCCCTTCCCGTTCTCGGGTGGGCGACTGGGCCCGCCGCCCGCCGGTTGCCCCCTGCACCGTCCGATCCGCGACCGGGCCCGCTGCCCGCCCGTTGCCCCGCACCGTCCGTTCCCCCACCCCGCCCGCTGCCCGCCCGCTACCCCTTGCCCCGGCTGCCTGCCCACGTCCCGCC
>NZ_JAAGKO020000050.1 GCF_027947535.2 Streptantibioticus silvisoli | reverse complement strand
CGCCCAGCACCCCGCCCCCCGACCCGCCCGAGCCCGAGCCCGATCCCCGACTCACCCGAGGAAGCGCCATGTCCGCTGACCGTCCCGCCGGCCGGAGTCCGAACCCGGTCTCCGGCGGGCACCTGGGAACCCGCCACATCCTCGTCCTGATCGTCGCCGCCGCCGCGCCGCTGTCCGCGATGGTCGGCACCGTCCCGCTGGCCATCGCCTTCGGCACCGGCGCCGGGGTGCCCGCCGCGTTCACCTTCGCCGGGATCACCCTGCTGTGCTTCTCCGTCGGCTTCGCCGTCAGCGCCCGCCGCACCGGCGGCGTCGGCGGCTTCTACGTCTCGGTCGCCGACGGCCTGGGACGCCCGCCGGCCGCCGCGACCGGGTACGTCGCGGTGGTCTCGTACAACTGCGCCACGTTCGGACTCGTCGGCGCGCTGGGCTACTTCACCCACCTCGTCCTGGCCGACCACGGCGTCCACGTGCCCTGGGAGTGGTGCGCGGCGGCCGGCCTGGCGCTCGTCGCGGTGCTCGGCTACCGGGAGATCGCGCTCAGCGCCCGGCTGCTGACGCTGATGATGCTCGGCGAGGTCGGCATCCTGTGCGTGCTGGACATCGCCGTCCTCGTCCGGCACGGCCTCGGGGCGCTGCCGCTGTCGTCCTTCAGCCCCGCGCGGGCGGCCGGCCCCGGACTCGGCGTCACGCTGGCGTTCTGCTTCATCTCCTTCATCGGCTTCGAGTCCGCCGCGCTGTACGGGAAGGAGGCGAAGAACCCGCGCCGCAGCGTGCCGCGCGCCACCTACGGCGCCGTGGTGCTGATCGCCGGCTTCTACGCCCTCACCAGCTGGATCGCGGTCGGCGCGGTCGGCCCCGGCAAGGTCCAGGGCGTCGCCGGCCGGCAGATGGGCGACTTCTTCTTCCGGCTGGGCGGCGACTACCTCGGCGGGGCCGGCGCCACCGTGCTGCAGATCCTGCTGTGCACCAGCCTGCTCGCCGCCTGCCTGGCGCTGCACTGCGCGACCAACCGCTACACCCAGACGCTGGCCGCCGACGGGCTGCTGCCGCGGTCGCTGAGCGCCCTGCACCCCCGGCACGGCTCCCCGCACCGGGCCAGCGTGGTGCAGAACGTGCTGACCGTGCTCGTCGTCGCCGGCTTCGCGGTCGCCGGGCTCGACCCGTACGCGGACCTGACGACCAGCATGCTCGGCCTCGGCACGGTGGGCATCATCGCCCTGCAGGCTATCGCCGCGGCCTCCGTGCTGGGGCTGCGCTTCAAGGGCGGCGGCACCCACTGGTGGCGCGAGGGCGTCGCCCCGGTGCTGGGCTTCGCCGGGCTGCTGGTCTCGTTGTGGCTGGTCATCGCCAACTTCGACATGATCACCGGCAAGCCGGGCACCCTCGTCGCCTACCTGCCCTGGCTGATCCCGGTGGCCGCGGTGGTGGGCGCCGGCTACGCCGGCTGGCTCAGGTCGGCCCACCCGGGGCGCTACCGGGCCCTGGGGCAGATCGAACGCGTCCCGGACCCCGCCCCGCCCGCCGGCCCGGCACCGGCCGCCGCCGCCACCGGCGCGACCGCCACCGCCCCCGGTGCCCCCGGCTCGCCGGTCCACGACCGCTGACCCCCGCGAAGGAGACTCGTGCACGACATACGGGAACTGATCGCGCCGGAGACCGAAGCGGTACGCCGGCTCAAGCGCCGCGGATACGACCTCGACATCGGCGCGGTCACCGCCGCGCACGGGCGCAGGACCGCGGCCCAGGCGGAGGTCACCCGCCTGCGGACCGAACTGAAGGCCGTCTCCCGCACCCGGCCCGCACCCGCGGCCGGTGCCGGGACGGCGGACGGCGGGGCGCCGGCCGACCGGGAGGCGCTCCGCGAGCTGCGCCGCGCCGTCCAGGCCGCCGAGGCCCGGGCGCGGACCGCCGAGGAGGAGACGGCCGCCCTGATGCTGGGCGTGCCCAACATCCCGCTGGACAGCGTGCCCGACGGGAGCACCGAACAGGATGCCGTTCAGCTGCGGTGCGGCGGCCCGCCGGTCCGCGAGATCCCCGGCGGCGCCCGCCACCACGCCGAGATCGGCGAACGTCTTGGCATCCTGGACACCGCCCGGGCGGCCCGGCTCTCCGGTGCCCGCTTCAGCGTCAGCCGGGGCGCCGGCGCCCGGCTGGAACGGGCGCTGGCTTCGTTCCTGCTCGATCTCCACACCGGTGAGCACGGCTACACCGAGTACTGCGTCCCGTTCCTGGTCAACCGGGAGACCATGACCGGCACCGGTCAACTACCCAAGTTCGAGGAGGACTTGTTCGCCACCCGGGTGGGGGAGCGCGAGCTGTTCCTCATCCCCACCGCCGAGGTCCCGCTGACCAACCTGGTGGCCGGGGAGGTGCTCGACGCCAAGGACCTCCCGCTGGCCCTCACCGCCCACACCCCGTGCTTCCGCGCCGAGGCCGGCAGCCACGGCAGGGACACCCGCGGCCTGCTGCGGCTGCACCAGTTCGAGAAGGTGGAACTGGTCCGGATCTGCGCCTCGCCGCAGGACGCCCGCCAGCAGATGGAGCTGATGGTGGGGCACGCCGAGGAGTGCCTGCGCCGGCTGGAACTGCCGTACCGCGTGGTGCTGCTCCCGGCCGGGGACATGGGCTTCTCCGCCCGGGCGACCTACGACATCGAGGTCTGGCTCCCGGGCAGCGCGGCCTACCGGGAGATCTCCTCGGTCTCCGACTGCGGCACCTTCCAGGCCCGCAGGGCCGGGATACGCCAACGCGCCGAGCGGAACCGCAAGACCCCGGTGTGCACGCTCAACGGCTCCGCCCTGCCCATCGGCCGGACGGTGGCCGCGCTGCTGGAGAACGGGCTGCGCGCCGACGGGAGCGTGGTGCTGCCGGACGCGCTGGTGCCGTACACCGGGTTCCGGGTGATCACGCCGGGCGGCCGTACCGGAGCGTGACGGCGGCGGATGCCCGCCGGCCGGACGCGGGCGGCGCGGGCCCCGCGCCGGGTGCGTCCTTGCGGCCCTTGCGCCGCCGGGCGCGCCGGTGCGGCCCTGCGCCGTCCGACCCGGGGCCGGACGGCCGGTGCCGTCGACCGGGCCGGGCCCCGGCCGGGGCGCGCGTGCGGCGGGCCGGCGGGCCGGCCGCACGGCGCCGGGGGTGCGCGGGCGGCCGCCGCGTCACGCGGAGCGCAGCACGCCGGTCACGTCGCCGGCGGGCGCCAGGGCCGTGTCGTGCGAGAGGATCGCGTGCTCCAGCCCCCGCAGTTCCCGGGACGGCTGTACCCCGAGTTCCTCCGACAGCCGCCGCCACATGCGCCGGTAGATCTCCAGCGCGTCGGCCTGTCTGCCGGCCCGGTAGAGCGCGAGCATCAGGTGCTTGCAAAACCGTTCCCGCAGGGGGTTGCCGATGTGCGCCTCGGTCAGTTCCACCAGGATGGCGTCATGTCGCCCGAGCGCCAGTTCGGCGTCGAAGAGCAGTTCCATGGCCCGCAGCCGGATCTCCTCGTACCGCGCGGCCGCCAGCTGACAGATCGGCCCGGCCGGCAGCGCGCCGAAGACCTCGCCGCGCCACAGCGCCAGCACCTCGCGCAGCAGCTTCGACGCGGCCTCCGGTCCCTCGGCCATCGTCGCGGCGGCCGCCTTGACGCCCTCGGTGAACCGCACGGCGTCCAGCTCGCCGGACTCCACGGTCAGCCAGTAGCCGGAGGGGCGCAGCACCAACCGCTGCTGCCTGCGCTCCGGCTCCAGCGCGCGCAGCCGGCGCCGGACCCGGCTGACGTGTGCCTGCAGGGCGTTGGCCTGGTTGTCCGGAGCGTGGTCGCCCCACATCTCCTCGGCGAGCGTCTCCGCCGGGATGGGCCGGCCCTCGCTGACCAGAAGTGTCTGCACCAGCACGCGTTCAAGATCACCGCAGATCTCGACAGCTTCGTCGCCCGCGCAGATCTGTAACGCTCCGAGTACCGAGAAGTTCAGCACACCGTTCTCCTTGCCGTTGTGGAGTGGAAACGGAGACAGGCATCATCGGCGAGCAGGGCCGGGCGGGTCCTGGAACCGCGGAACAGCACGCGCGGCGGGGTACGCGTGCCCTTGTCGCGTCCGGAGGGGAGGAGCGGCCGGCCCGAGAGGAAGATTACAACGCCGATCATCTGTGCGAAGGAAACTGCGCAAGGGCGGAGGTTCTTTTCGGTCGGGGCGGCGGTTCACTCGGAACCCGCCCATTCGGCCGTCGATTCCCCGATTCCCTCGGCGATGATTTTGCCTTGGTCGCGCGTTCGATAAACCAGGAACCCCCCATGCGTGGCGCGATCCTTGCTGCCGCCGTCCGGAAACGGTCTGTCGGGAAGATCAAGAGCGGGGCGCGGCGCGATTCTTTCTTTCCGGGCCGCCCGGTGACGTCGGCTTTTCGTCCGGCGCGCGTCTTCGGACGTGCGGACGGGCCGGGACCGCGGTCCCGGCCCGAATGCCCCGCACTCGGGTGCGTCAGCCGCCGGCCGGCCGTTCGCGGGCCAGCAGTTCGGCCAGCAGCCGCGAGTGGCCCGGCACGTGCTCCTGCGCCCGCACCTCGATCAGGTCGCCCCAGCGCAGCCCCTCCTGGAAGATCTGCTCGCTGTCGTGGTCCACCAGCCGCACCGTGACGGCGATGTCGGCGGCCTCCTGCGGGATCGCCCGCAGCAGCCGCAGCAGTGTCCGCATCTCCTGCCGCACGGCGGTCACCCGCTCCGCGTGGCTGGTGCCGGCTATGAGGTTGCCCAGGACCGTGCGCGACATGGCGTCGCCGTTGTCCAGTTGTGCCAGGTCCCCGGCCAGGACCTGGCGGGCGACCAGTACCAGGGCGCGGTCGGCGAGGAAGACATGGGCCAGGGTCAGGTCGATCTGTGCCTGCACCCGCGTACTCAGCGGACCCGACGCGGTGATCGATTGGACGACGGCCAGGAACTCCTCGTAGGCGTCGGCGAGTTGCCCGGTCTTCACATGAGCCTCCGAGACGGAGAAGCGGACGGCGCGGGACAGGACGGGACGGTATCGCGGCAGGCGGACCGCCTGATCCCCGGGCCGCTCCGGCGGCTGCCCCGGACTGGCCCCCGCCGGGGCATTCGATAGTGGAGACTCGCACCCCCACCTCCCAGTTCCTGCTGATAAGGCGGGAGCAACAGTGAATTGCGAGGTGTAATCTCAGCGAGATCAAAGTTATCGACTGACCGACAGTCAGTCAACAGACCATACTCCGCCGAATGTCTGAATTTAGCTTTCCGTACCGCAGCGGCGGCCGTGGAAGGAACGAGAGACAGGGGACACCGTGACGTCGGGGCGACGTAAGCGGGTCAGTAAGGATCCTGAAGCGCGACGGGGCGATATCCTGCGGGCCGCCCGGAATGTGTTCGATGCGACCGGGTTCACCGAGACCAGAATCGCGGACATCACCGAAGCGGCCGGTATCGCGAAGGGCACTTTCTATCTGCATTTCAGGACAAAGGAACACGTACTGGGTGCGTTATGGAGCCAGTACCTCGACGAGTTCTACCTCAGCGCCGAGCGCATCCTGGCCCGGGGTCAGGAATGGTGGTCGACCATCGACGAACTCCTGGCGACCCTGGTCCGGCACGTGATAGCGCATGCGGAACTGCGCCGGCTGGTCTACGGGACGACCGACGCACGGGTCGCGGAGGTCTGCGCGGCGTCCAACGAGCGACTGATGACGACCCTGTCGGGGTTCATCGCCGAAGGCGCAGCCCAGGGGGCGGTGCACGCGGAGCAGCCCGAGTGGGTCTTCTCGATGGTCTACCACGGCGCCGAGCGGCTGCTGGACAACCTGATCTCGACCGGCGACCGCATCGACGGCGAACAGGTCCTGCGCTGCGTCCTGGACCTCGCCCACCGCGCGCTGGGCGGGCCGCCGCTGCCGGAAGCGGCGGGCCGCTGACCGCGCCCGGTACCCGGGCCGGCATTTCTCCGCCGACCCGGCACACCGCGAAACGGCGGCGCCCCGGCGGACTCCGAGAAGGCAGTCCGCCGGGGCGCCGCTGACGCTGCGGAGAGGGCAGGATTTGAACCTGCGTGGGTTCTGTTGAACCCGGCCTGGGTTTCCCCTGGTCCCCGATTGGCCGCTCCGGGCACCTCTCCTTGGTGTGCGGCCGGTGTGCGGCCGCTGCGGAGAGGGCAGGATTCGAACCTGCGTGGGTTCTGTTGAACCCGGCCTGGGTTTCCCCTGGTCCCCGATTGGCCGCTCCGGGCACCTCTCCTTGGTGTGCGGCCGGTGTGCGGCCGCTGCGGAGAGGGCAGGATTTGAACCTGCGTGGGTTCTGTTGAACCCGGCCTGGGTTTCCCCTGGTCCCCGATTGGCCGCTCCGGGCACCTCTCCTTGGTGTGCGGCTGGTGTGCGGCCGCTGCGGAGAGGGCAGGATTTGAACCTGCGTGGGTTCTGTTGAACCCGGCCTGGGTTTCCCCTGGTCCCCGATTGGCCGCTCCGGGCACCTCTCCTTGGTGCGCGGCTGGTGTGCGGCCGCTGCGGAGAGGGCAGGATTTGAACCTGCGTGGGTTCTGTTGAACCCGGCCCGGGTTTCCCCGGGCCCCCGATAAACCGCTCCGGGCACCTCTCCGTGTTTCCGGCCCGGTCTCCCGTGCCGTTCACAAGGACAACATTGCCAGGGGGTTCTGACACACCGCTGACGTGTTGCTGACGCCTGTTCTCCCTTCCGTTCCCTGCCGGTCGGTGCTCTAATTTCTCGTCGTAATTCCTTTCGAGAAAGGATCGACTGTGTCTGTCATATCGACCGAAGATCCAATTCTGCGAGCCATCAGCGGGCACACCCGGGCGGAGAACCCCAGTTCCTTCCTGGCGCTCAACAGCGGAAATCTCACCTTCACCGCGCCCGGCCTCGACGGCGTGATCGTCTACCGCCGCACCGGCAGGTTCGCCGTGCAGTTCGGCGGTCCCTTCGCCGACGCCGGCGACTACGACGCGCTGCTGACCCGCTTCCTCGACCACCTGCGGGAGCAGGAACTGCGGCTGGTCGGAGTCCAGTTGCAGCGCCAGGACGCGGACGCCTACGCGCGCCGCGGCTTCACCGTCAACCAGATCGGCGCGTCCTGGGCGGTCCGGGTGCCGGAACTGACGCTGCGCGGAACCCGTTTCATGCAGTTGCGCAACAAGATCTCCCGCGCGCTGCGCAACGGGCTCCAGGTGACCGAGGTCGACGCGGACTCCTGCGGCGACGCGCTGGCCGCCATCGACGGCGCGTGGCTCGGCTCCAAGGGCGGAGCGCCGCAACTGGAGTTCCTGGTGGGCCAGATCGGCGGACCGGCCCAGGCGCTGCGCCGGCTGTTCGTCGGGACGATCGACGGCGCCCCGGTCGGCTACATCTCCTACTCACCGGTGTACGGCACCCGCACCGGCTGGATGCACGACCTGAGCCGGCGGATACCCGAAGGCTCGCCCGGCCTGATGGAGGCGATCAACGCCCACGCCATCGAGGTGTTCCGCGGCGAGGGCGTGGAGTGGCTGCATTTCGGCTTCACCCCGTTCACCGGCCTGAGCGAGGAGAACGAACTCCCGTCCCACAGCCCGTCGTTCCAGTGGCTGATGCACTTTCTGTGGGCCGAGGGGGCCGCGCTGTACCCGGCGCAGACCCAGCTGGCGTACAAGCAGAAGTGGGCGCCCGATCTGCTGATCCCGGAGTACGTCGCCTTCCAGGGCGGGCCCTCACTGGCCGGCTTCGCCCACATCTTCCGTGCCTGCAAGGCGTTCTGACCTTTCCGTGCGGCCGGCCGCGAAGCGCACCTCTCGCGGCGTCCCGTATCCCCGCGCATCGAAATCCTGGATCGGAGGAGATCACTGTGAGCGAACTGAATCTCAGCACGGACGCATTGCGGCACTCGCTGGTGGAACTGCTCATGGGCATCATCGGCAGTCCCGACGACGAGGAGCTCGCGCGGACCGCGGACCGGGCGGTGCTCTCGCTCGACGAGCGGCTGGCCGGCGAGGCCCGGACCGCCACCGCCTGAATCAGTGGGATATCAGCGCCATGAAGGAAGCTGGGCCGTGCGGCCGCGTCACGACGCGTCCCGCGTACGGGATTCCGCGACCGGACCGCGCTTCGGGCGAATCCGCACCCGCCCCGCACCGCCGTGGCCGCCCACGGCCGCCGGCCCGCCCGCGACGGCCCGGCCCGGCGTCCGTCATCGCCCCTTCCGCACCGCCCCGTCAACGTCCCGATCGCGCCGAGGAGAACGCACATGCAAACCCCGCATGTCCCGCCCGTAACGCAGAAACCGGGCGCGTCCGCCACGTTCGCCGAACTGCTGAAAAGGGTCAAGGCCGAGGGGCTGCTCGACCTGGCACCGCGGTACTACGTCGGCCGGCTGACCCTGAACACGGCGCTGCTGGTGGCCGGTCTGGTGACGTTCTTCGCCCTCGGCGACAGCCGGTGGCAGCTGCTGGTGGCCCTGTGGATGGGGCTGTGCGGCGCGCAGAGCGCCTTCATGTGGCACGACGCCGGACACAAGGCGATGTTCCGCGACAAGCGACTGGCCTCCGCCGTCGGCTACTTCCACGCGAACTTCGTCAACGGTGTCAGCTTCGGGTGGTGGGTCAACCACCACAACCGGCACCACAGCAATCCCAACCACCTCGACATGGACCCCGACATCGGGCGCCGGACCGCGATCTTCGACCTCAAGCAGTACGCCGCCCGGCGCGGGGTGAAGCGGTTCATCGTCCGCTACCAGTCCACCTTGTTCTTCGTGCTGCTGGTGCTGGAATCCCTGAAGATGCACAAGACCGCGGTGAAGGCCCTCACCGGCGGGCAGGCCAAGCGGCGCGTGCTGGAGACCACCTTGCTGCTGGCGCGCGCGGTGCTCTACCTCGGCGCCGTCTTCACCGTGCTCCCGCCGCTGTTCGGCGTGGTGTTCATCCTGGTGCAACAGGCATCCCTCGGCGTCTACTTCGGCCTCATCTTCGCCCCGAACCACAAGGGGATGCAGATCCGCGACGGTGAGGAGGAGACCCTCGACTGGCTGGAGCGGCAGGTCCTCACCTCGCGCAACATCCGGCCCTCGCTGGTCATCGACTTCCTCTACGGCGGCCTGAACTACCAGGTCGAACACCACCTCTTCCCGGCGATGCCGCAGAAGAACCTGGCCAGGGCCCGGGTGCTGACCCGCGCCTACTGCGCCGAGCGCGGCATCCCCTACCACGAGGTCGGCTTCTGGGCCTCGTACCGCGAGGTCGCCCGGTACCTGCACAAGGTGAGCGCGCCGATCCGGCGCGGCGAGGTCGGCAAGCGCCCCCAGCCGGTCGGGTGACCCGTACCGGTCCCGGCCCGTCGGCCGGCGCGGCCGGGCCGCGGGCCGGCCCCGCCGGCCGGTGCGCCGCGGTCACCGCCCCGGCAGGGGCCCGAAGAGGAAGAACCGAGTCCCCATGTCCCGGACCACCGTGACCGTGCGGCCCCCGATGGCGTTCGCCGCGATCGCCGACCGGCTGGACCGGATGCCGATCACCCCGATGCACCGGCGGCTGACCGCCGTCATCGGGGTGGGGCTGCTCTTCGACACCTACGAGAACAACCTGTCCGGCACCATCTCCAAGGTCCTCCAGGGCGATTTCAGCTTCGGGGGCACCACCTTGAAGCTGGTCATCGCCTCCGCGTTCCTGGGCCAGTTCGTCGGCGCGATCGTGCTCGGCCGGCTGGCCGACCGGATCGGGCGCCGCAGGGCGTTCCTGGCCAACCTGGCGCTGTACTCCGGCTTCTCGCTGCTGGGAGCCTTCGCGCCGAACGCCGGCTGGCTGATCGCCACCCGCTTCCTGGCCGGCGTCGGTATCGGCGCCGAGCAGACGCTGTCCGACTGCTACCTGGCGGACGTCCTGCCGGCCTCGCAACGCGGCAGGTTCACCTCGTGGGCCTACACCCTGGCCTACTGCGGGGTCCCGGTGGTGGGGTTCGCGGCGCTGTGGCTGGTCCCGCTGACGCCGCTGGGGATCGCGGGCTGGCGCTGGCTGTTCGTCATCGGCTCCGCCGGGTCGGCGCTGGTGTGGATCCGGCGCCGGCGACTGATCGAATCGCCGCGCTGGCTGGCCTCCCGCGGCCGTATCGCGGAGGCGGAACGGCTGCTGGAGCGGATGGAGGGTTCGGCGGCGGACCGCGGGCGGCCCGAGCCGGCCGCTGCCGCCGCACCGGTTGCCCCTGCACCGATTGCCCCCGCACCGGCAGCGGTCACGCCAGCCGCCCTCACGCCGGCCGTCCCCGTACCGGCCGTCCCCGTACCGGCCGCCCCCGTACCGGCCACCCCCGCCCCGGATGCCGCCGCCGGCGCGGCGGCGCAGCCCCGGCCGGGGCTGCGGCTGATCTTCGAACCGGAGTACCGGCGCCGGACCGCGGTCCTGTGGGCGGTGTGCGTGCTGTCGGTGGTCGGCTACTACGGATTCGGCTCCCTGGCCCCGCTGATCCTGGCCGCCAAGGGCTACGGCATCGTCCAGGGGCTCGGGTACACCGCCTTGTCCTTCCTGGGCTATCCGGTCGGCTCCGCCCTCACCCTGCCGCTGGTCGACCGGGTCGAGCGGCGGGTCCTGATCGCGGTCTCCGCCTGCCTGATGACCGCCCTGGGGATGGGCTTCGCCCTGGTCCACTCCTCGTTGTGGCTGATCGCCTGCGGTTTCGGCTACACGCTGGTCAGCAACGTCTTCTCCAACGGCTCGCACGTGTACATGGCCGAGCAGTACCCCACCTCGATCCGCTCGACCGCCGCGGGCCTGGCCTACTCCCTGTCCAAACTGAGCGCCGGCGTCCTGCCCTTCGCGCTGCTGCCCGTCCTCACCACCTACGGCGCGGGCCCGGCGCTGGCCCTGGTCGGCGCCGCGATGGCCCTGCTGGCCCTGCTGGTCGCGACCTTGGCCCCCCGCTCCACCGGCACGCCGGTGGACGCCGCCCCCCGCTGAGGAACCCCGGCGCCGCCGCCCGCACCGCCCGGCGAACGCCGCCGGCCCGCACCGCCCGCCCACCCGGAACGCCCGCACCGCCCGCCGACCCGGAACGCCCGCACCGCGCTCGGCGGTGCGGGCGTTGCGGGTGCGCCGGCTCAGGCGGCGGCGGACGGCTCCGGTCCGTTCCCGCGCGGCATCAGCTGGACGAGGAGTGCCACGACCAGTTGCAGCCCCACCAGCACCGTGAGGCAGACGCCGAACGCGCCCGGGGTGTCGGCCGGACGCACCTGGTCGCCCACCGACTGGAAGAAGATGCCGCCGATCACCGCGGTGCCCACGGTGACGCCGATCTCCTGGGCGGTGGAGAGCACCCCGGAGGCGGCCGCGGCGTGTTCGGGGGCGATCGGCGCGAGCACGAGGGAGGACAACGGCGCCATCACCGCGCCCATGCCGAACCCGGCGACCAGCAAGGGCGCGATCAGCCAGCCGACCGAACCGTGAAGGCCGGTGCCCGGAACCACCACGGCCAGCACCGCGTACCCGGCCGCGACCAGCAGCGCGCCCACGGCCGGCGTCTGGCGTCCCCACCGGGCGACCAGCTTGCCGGCGAGGCTGCTGGCCAGGAAGAAGCCGGCGCCCATCGGCAGGTAGAGCAGGCCGGAGCCGAGCGGGCTCAGACCGCGGCCCTGCTGGAGGTAGAGGGACAGCACCAGGAAGCACGAGCCCATCGTGGCGTAGTAGCAGACCATGCCCAGCAGGCCGACGGAGAAGGCGCGTTCGCGGAAGAGCGAGGTGTGCACCAGGGGGGAGCCGCCGCGGGTGCTGCGCCGGTGCTGCTGCCGCGCGAAGACGGCCAGCAGCGGAACGGCGGCCACCAGCAGCACCACCGACCAGGCGGGCCAGCCGAGTTCGCGGCCCTCGGTCAGCGGCAGCACGATCGCCAGCAGGCCGACGGCCACCAGGAGGGTGCCGGCCAGGTCGAGCCGGGCGCGTTGCCCGCCGCGCGACTCGGGCACGACGCGGGGCACGAGGACCGCGGCGGCCAGGCCGATCGGCACGTTGACCAGGAAGATGGTGCGCCAGCCCAGGCCGGCGGGGTTGGCCACGATCAGCACGCCGCCGATGAGCTGCCCGAAGACCGCGGCCACCCCGATGGCCAGCCCGTAGACGTTGAAGGCGACCGCCCGGCGCCGACCTTCGTAGACGGTGCCGAGGATGGCCAGCACCTGCGGGGTGACCAGGGAGGCCGCCACCCCCTGGAAGACCCGGGCCGCGATGAGTTCGCCCGGGTTGTGGGCCAGGCCGGCGCAGGCCGAGGCCACGGTGAACAGCGAGATGCCGGTGACGAAGATCCGCCGGCGGCCGTAGAGGTCGCCCATCCGGCCCGAGGTGATCATGAGGGTGGCCAGCGGGAGCCCGTAGCCGGCCAGCACCAGCTGGACCGCTACGGAGTCGGCGTGCAGGCTCCCGCGGATGTCGGGGATCGCCACGTTCACGATGAAGAAGTCCAGAACGGTGATGAAGGTCCCGAGCGACACCAGGATCAGCGGGCCCCATCCCGGTCCGGCGCCCGGCGCGGTCTCCCGCGCCGCGGTCGTCCCCGCGGCGGTCGTCTCCTCAGTGGCCATGAAAACCCTCCGTTGGCGCGGAGCGACGCCGCGTCGGACATGTGTCGGAGAGGTGGATTGTTGCCGACTCCCGGCCGGTTGTCGACCGATTCGGTGAAATGGCATATTCGTTGGCGCGATATCGGCTGCGGGGGGTTTCCGTCAGTGCGGTATCAGCCCGGCGTCAGCCCGGTATCAGCGGGACGACAAGGATGGTGCCCCCCTGCACTCGCCCGTCGATACCGATCAGTTCCGGCTACCGCGAGGATGAAGAATGAGTGAGACCACCGCGCCTCCCGCAGCGTGGCCGCTTGCCCGTGCCTGTCCGATGCTGCCGCCCCCCGCCCTCGCCGAGTTCCGGGAGGGCCCGCCGCGCACGGTCTCGCTGCGCGGCGGACAGTCCGCCTGGCTGATCACCCGACACGAGGACGTCCGCCGGGCGCTGGCCGAGCCCGGCCTCAGCGTGGACGACCAGCACCCCAACTTCCCCAACCGCCTGCTGTTCCCCGTTCCCCCTCGGGCCGTTTCCTTCTGGCGGATGGACGAGCCAGAACACGGCGCCCACCGCAGGATGATCGCCCCCGAATTCACCGCCTACCGCACCCAGGAAATGCGCCCCGCCATTATGGCGGCGGCGGAGGAGCTGATCGACGCGCTGGAGGCCGGCGAGAAACCTGCCGATATGCACGCGGGTTTCACACTGGCACTGCCGTGCATCGTCATCGCACGGATCTTCGGTGTTCCCGACGAGGATATGAAGGAATTCAAGAAGAACACCGGCGCACTGCTCAACCAGGGCGAGCCGCAGGCCGCCTTCGACGCGTTCGTCGCCACGACCCGCTACCTCGACCAGCTGGCCACCGCGCGGGAACGCGAGCCCCGCGACGACCTGCTCAGCAGACTCGCCACCCGGTACGTGCGCACCGGCGAGCTGTCGCACGACGACTTCGTCGCCATGGTGCGGCTGATGCTCGTCGCGGGCCACGAGACGACGGCCAACCAGCTCGCGCTCAGCATCCTCACCCTGCTCGACCGGCCCGACGTGCTCGCCGAACTGCGCGAGGACCCCCGACTGCTCACCCCCGTCACCGACGAACTGCTGCGGTACTGGTCGATCGCGCAGGACAACGTGGTCCGGGTGGCCGCCGAGGACCTGGACATCGGCGGCGCCGCGATCGCCGCGGGAGACGCGGTCCTGCTGTCCATCCCCGCCGCCGACCACGACGAGCGGGCCTTCCCGCACCCGGCCGACTTCGACATCCACCGGGACAACACCCGCCACCTGGCGTTCGGTCACGGCCCGCACTTCTGCCCGGGCGGCCCGCTGGCCAGGACCGAGCTGGAGATCACCATCGAGACGGTCTTCCGGCGGCTGCCCGGCCTGCGGCTCGCCGTCGACCGCGACCGGCTGCCGTTCCGCACCGACTCGCTCGTGCACGGCCTCAGCGCCCTGCCGGTGACCTGGTGAGGAACCGCCCCGCCGGTTCGGCGGCCCCGCGGCGGGCGTACCGGCGCGATCGGCGCGCCCGCCGGGCGTGAACCGGCCGGGAACCCTCCCGGCCCCGCCCGGCCGTGCGGCCGGGCACCCCACGAGCAGGACGGAGGCAGGACCATCAGAATCGGAATCGCGACTGTAGGCAGCCGGGGTGACTTCGAACCCTACGTGGCGCTGGCGCACGCACTGATCGGCGCGGGCCACGAGGTCTCCCTCGCCGCCCCCACCGACGCGGTCGCGCTGGCGGCCGGCGTCGACGCCAAGTTCACCGAGATCGACCTGGAGGTGCGTGCCGTCTTCCGTTCCGAGCAGGGCCGGCGCTGGCTCGCGGCGGGCGACGTGGACGCCTACCTCCAGGGCATCGCCGCGATGATGTCGGGGGCCGCGGACAGCATCGCCCGCACGGTGCTGGCGGTGGCCGGCGAGTGCGACCTGCTGGTCACCGGCGTGAACACCGAGGACTACGGGCTCGCCGTCTCCCAGGCGCACGGCATCCCCGTCGTGCTCGGCCACCTCACCCCGTGGCTGATGACCGACGAGTTCCCGCAGCCGCTGACCCCGCAGGCGGTACCGCCGGGCGTACCGGAGCGGGAGTACCACCGCGAGACCCACCGGATGGCCGAGGAGATCTACTGGGCCGGCAAGAAGGACGACGTCAACGCCTTCCGCGCGGGCCTGGGCCTGGAGCCCGCGCCGAGCGCCGCCCTGACCTGGACGTGCGACCTGGGGCTGCCCACCCTCCAGGCGTTCAGCACCGAGGTCGTGCCGCGTCCCCGGGAATGGGGGCGGGAGAACCTCGTGACCGGCTTCTGGCGGCTGCCGGCCGAGGTGCGCCGCCGGGTCGGTGAGGCCGACGTCCCCGACGGGCTGGCCGACTGGCTCGCCGCCGGGCCGCCGCCGGTCTTCCTCGGCTTCGGCAGCATGCCGGTGCTGGACCCGGCGCGGGTGCTGGAGCTGGTGGTGGCCGCCGCCGCACGCACCGGGCTGCGGCTGCTGGTCGGCGCCGGCTGGTCGGACCTGACCGGTCTGGGGGAACTGCCCGACACCGTTCGGCTGGTGGGCGAGATCGACCACGACTGGCTCTTCCCCCAGGTGCGGGCCGTGGTCCACCACGGCGGCGCCGGCACCACGGCCGCCGGACTCACCGCCGGGCGGCCGACCTGGATCAGCACCGTCTTCAGCGACCAGCCGTTCTGGGGCGACCGCGTCACCCGGCTCGGCGTCGGCGGCTGCGGGCGCTACCTCGATCTCGACCTCGACCACCTGACGTACGCGCTGGGCGAGATCACCACGGACGCGGTGGCGGCCCGGGCCGCCGCCCTCGGCGAGCGACTGCGCCGGGAGGACGGCCTGGCGGCCGCGGTCCGCGCCCTGACCGGCCCCACCCGCTGAGACCGCGCGGTTCCCGCCCGGCCGCCGGGCGGGAACCGCGGCCCGCCCATTCCCGCAGCGCTTCGACCCGCCGGCCACCGACGCGCCCGCCGCCGGGCGCCCGCCGCGGGAGAACCGCGGACCAAGGAGCGATCCCGGCATGCGCCCTGCCCACAGCTACCTCGACACCATCCTCGACGCGGCACGCGACCGGCACCAGGACGCGGACCGGCTGCTGCTGGACCGGTACGAGCCGATCGCGATCGTCGGGATCGGGCTCAAGTTTCCCGGCGGCTGCGAATCCCTCGACGACTTCGACGCGTTCCTGCGCGAGGGCCGCTCCGGCATCCGGCCGATACCCGAGGACCGCTGGGACGTGGCGGCCTTCACACCGGACCCCGACCACCCGGACGAGCGGGGGAAGATCCGCACGAGCGGCGGGGGATTCCTCGACCGCGTCGACCTGTTCGACGCGCCGTTCTTCAAGATCTCCCCCAAGGAGGCCCAGTACATCGATCCCCAGCAGCGCATGGTGCTGGAGACGGCGTGGCAGGCCCTGGAGCACGCCAGGCTGGACCCCGCCGCGCTGCGCGGCGGGAACGGCTCGGTGTACATCGGCGCCAGTTCCATCGACTACGCCCTGGAACTGGACGCGTTGCCCTACGAGGAACTGGACGGCCACCTGGCGGCCGGCATCACCATGTTCCCGCTGTCGGGCCGGCTGTCGTACTTCCTGGGCTGGCGCGGTCCGAGCGTCAGCGTCGACACCGCCTGCTCCTCCTCGCTCGCCGCCCTCCACATGGCGGTACAGGCGCTGCGCGGCGGGGAGACGGACCTGGCCCTGTGCGGCGGGGTCAACGCGCTGCACCATCCGCGGATCCCGGTGATGTTCTCCGACGCCAACATGCTGGCGCCGGACGGCAGGTGCAAGACGTTCGACGACTCCGCCGACGGGTACGCCCGCGCCGAGGGGTGCGGTGTCATCGTCCTCAAGCGCCTGTCGGACGCCACCCGGGACGGCGACGAGGTCCTCGCCCTCGTGCGGGGCACCGCCGTCGGCCAGGACGGGCAGAGCGCCGGCCTGACCGCGCCCAACGGGCCCGCCCAGGAGCGGGTGCTGCGGGCCGCGTTGCGTGCGGCCCTGCTGGAACCCGGCGACATCCAGTACGTGGAGGCCCACGGCACCGGCACGCCGCTGGGCGACCCGATCGAACTCGGCGCCATCAACGACGTGTTCGGCGCCTCCCACACCAAGGAGGAACCGCTCGTCGTCGGTTCGGCGAAGACCAACCTCGGGCACATGGAGCCCGCCTCCGGCATCGTCGGCGTCGTCAAGTCGGTGCTGCAGATCCGCTCCTCGACGATCTACCCCCACCTCAACTTCACCACGCCGTCCGGCCGCATCCCGTGGCAGCTGTACCCGGTGCGGGTGCCCACCGCCTGCGAGCCGTGGAAGGCGCCCACCCGGCGGGCCGTCGTCAACAGCTTCGGGTTCGCCGGCACCATCGCCGCCGCCGTGCTGGAGGAACCGCCGCAGCCGCTCCCCACCCCGGCCCCGGCGCCGGGGACGGCCCCGCCCGCCGTGCTCACCCTCTCCGCGGCCAGCCCCGCGGCGCTGCGCGGGCAGATCGAACGCTACCGGGCCCACCTCGCCGCGCGTCCGCAGACCGACCCGGACGCCTTCTGCGCGACCGCGAACCTCGGCCGCAGCCACTTTCCGTACCGGATCGCCGCCCCGGTCGCCGACAGCGCGCAGCTACGGGCGTTCCTGGACCGGGAGGCGGAACGGCCGGACCGGGAGGCACCCGCCGGGGCGCGCAAGGTGGCCTTCCTGTTCAGCGGCCAGGGCGCCCAGTACCCGGGCATGGCGGCCGGTCTCTACGCGCGCTTTCCGGTCTTCCGCGAGCAGGTGGACGCCTGCGAGGCGCTCTTCGCACCGGCGCTGGGGCGTTCGGTGCGCGATCTGCTGCTGGGCACGGCCGCCGACGGTGAGGAGATCCACCGCACCCGTTGCACCCAGCCGGCGCTGTTCACCCTGGAGTACGCGCTGGCCCGGCTGTGGATGTCCTGGGGGGTGACGCCGCTGGCGCTGATCGGCCACAGCATCGGCGAGGTGGTCGCGGCCACCGTGGCCGGCGTCTTCTCCCTCCCCGACGCCGTCACCCTGGTCGCCGCCCGCGGCCGGCTGATGCAGTCGGTCACCGCCGCCGGCGGCATGGTCGCGGTGTCGGCGCCCGCCGAGGAGGTGCTGCCCCTGCTGGCCGGCCGCGCGGACCTGGCCCTGGCCGCGGTGAACGCGCCGGACCAGTGCGTCGTCTCCGGCGCCCGGGCCCCGCTGGCCGAGGTCGTCGCCGAACTGGGGGAACGCGGCGTCCGGACCGAGGCGCTGACCGTCTCGCACGCCTTCCACTCGCCACTGATGCGGGAGGTCTTCGACGACTTCCGCGCCGCCATCGAACACATCGAGTTCCACGACCCCTCGCTCACCCTGCTGTCCAACGTCACCGGCCGTCGCGTGCGGCGCGGCGAGGTGGACAACCCCGACTACTGGGTGCGCCACATCGGCGCACCGGTGCGGTTCCTGGACGCGGTTCGCACCCTGGCCGCGCGCAAACGGCACGCCTTCGTCGAGATCGGCCCCTCCTCCGCGCTCACCGCCCTCGCGCAGCGCTGCCTCGACCCCGCCGACCACGTGTGGCTGACCAGCTTGAGCCGGCGCGGCGACGGGGTGTCGACCCTGCTGCGCAACCTGGCCGCGTACTACACCGCGGGACTCACCGTGGACTGGAAGGGCTACCACGGCACGCGTCCGGCGCTCACCGACATCCCCACCTACGCCTTCCACCGCAAGCGCCACTGGCTGCCCGTCAAGGCCGCCGCCCTGCGCGGCACCGGCACCGGACCGGCGCACCACCCCGTACTCGGAACCGAGATGACGGACGGCGAACAGGCCCCGGGCGTACGCGAGTTCAGCTGTGCGCTGGTGGCGGCCGACACCCCTCCGCTGCTGGCCCACCGCACCCCGGACGGTTCCGTCCTGCCGGCGGCGGCCCTGGTCGACGCGCTCCTGGCGCTCCAGGACACGGTGCACGGCCACCCGGCGGGAGGCGTGCGCGACCTGCGACTGCACCGGCCGGTCCCGCTGCCGGAGGACGAAGCCGTGACCCTGCGCACCCGGCTCACCCCGGTGGCCGAGGGGTACGCGGTGGAGATCACCAGCGACGGGGACGGCCAGCGGGTGCGGCACGCCGACGCCGTGCTGCCGTCCCGGGCCGGCACGAAACCGGTCACCGCCGGCGGTTGGGCCGCTGCGGACGCTGCCGGTGGTTGGGCCGCTGCGGATGCCGCTGGCGGTTGGTCGGCTGCGGATGCCGCCGGCGGTTGGGCCGCTGCGGATGCCGCCGGAGGCCGGTCCGCCACCGACACCGCCGGCGGCCTTGAGCGGGTCGGCGCCGAACGGATCGGCGCCGACGACCTCTACGACGACCTCGTGGGCGCGGGGGTCGACGTGGCCGCCTCCTACCGGGTCGTGCGGGAGCTGGTGCGTCACCCGGGGGGAGCGGCGCGGGCCGAACTGAGCGGCGGCCGCCTGTCGCTGGTGGAACACCTGCCCGCGGAGATCCTGGAGGGGGCGCTCACCGCGCTCGCCGCGCACGACGCGGACGGGCCCGCCCTCACCCTCGCCTCCGCCCGCAGCGTGCGGCTGGTACGCAAGCCGCGCGGCGACCGGCTCACCGTGCTGCTGCGCCCCGGCACGCCGGACGGTACGGATCTGCTGCTGCTGGACGGCGACGCCCCGGTGGCGGAACTGCTGGGCGTGCGCCTGGCCCCGGTGCAGCCCCCGGCCGAGCGGCGCAGGCTGACGCACCGTACGCGCTGGCTGCGCCGCGCCGCCGCGCCGGCCGCCGTCGCACGGCCGCGTCACGCCCTGGTCGTGCACGGCGCGGACGACGCGTACGAGGCGCTCGCGTCGGCGGCCCGGCTCGCCGGGCACCGGGTAGGGCGGGTGACCGGCGCCGACGAGCTGGCGCAGGCCCTGCGGGACCGGTCGGTGACGGACGTCTGCTGGCTGTGGCGGCCCGCGGGCGGCGCGATGTCGGCCGGGCGGCTGCGCCGCGAGAGCGAGCTGAACTACCGTGACCTGCCGGCCCTGGTCACCGCCCTGGGCCGGGCGCCGGGCGCGCCCCGGCTGTGGCTGGTCACCTCAGGCGCCCAGTGGCTGCCCGGCGATCCCCCCGGGCCGGCCGACGCGCTCGCCGCCGCCACGCTGTGGGGCTTCGGGCCGGTGGTCCTGGCCGAGTACCCGCGCCTGCGGGCGACCGTCGTCGACCTCGGCCCCGGCGAGGGACCCGGGGGGCTGCTCGCGGAGTGGGCCGCCGACGGCGGGGACGACCACCGGATCGCCTACCGCGGCGGGGTGCGCCACGTCCAGCGGCTGCTCGCCGGTGACACCACCCCGGCCTGGGACGGCGACTTCGCGGTCCACGCGTCCGCCGACGGTACGGGGGCCGCGGTCCGTCCCGCCGGACCGGCCCCCGCCCCCGCGGGCGGCGAGGTGCGGATCGCGGTGTCCGCCGCGGCGGTCACGGCACGCGACGCCCGGCCGCCGTGCGCGGGGGAGGAGGACCCGGACGGTGCGGACGGCCCCGTGCTCGGCTCCGCTGCGGCCGGCAGCGTCACCGCGGCGGGTGCCGCCTCCGGCTTCGCGGTGGGCGACCGGGTGCTGGTGCGGGCCGGCGGCACCCTGCGGTCCACGGTGACCGTCCCCGCCGACGCCGTCTCGCCGCTCGCGGACGGCACCGATCCCGTGCGGGCGGTCGCGTCCGGTGGCGCCCCGCTCGCCGTACTCGGCCTGGACGAGGCCGACGAGGCGCTGGCCCTGCTCGCGGACGCGCCGGCGGACGCCGCGGTGGTGGTCCGCACGACGGGCGGCGCCGACCCCGAACCGGCGGCGGCGGGAACCGCGCGACGCCCGCCGGTGCGCATCCGGCCCGACCGTACGTACCTGGTCACCGGCGGCCTGGGCGGCCTGGGCCTGGCCACCGCCCAGTGGCTGGCCGACCGCGGCGCCCGGCACATCGCCCTGCTCGGCCGCACCGGCCGGGCGGCCCCCGAGTCGCGGGAGGCCCTGGCGCGGCTCTCGCGGCGGGCGCAGGTGACGATCCTGCGCGGTGACGTCGGCGACGCCGGCGACGTCGGGCGGATCACCGGGGAACTGCTCGCCGCCGACCACCCGGTCGGCGGTGTGGTGCACGCCGCCGGTGCCCTCGGGGCGGCGCTGATCCCCCAGCTGGACTGGGCGGCGATCGACGGGCAGTTCGCCGCCAAGGTCTACGGCGGCTGGCTGCTGCACGAGGCGAGCGCGGCCTTCGAGGAGCTCGACTTCTTCGTCTGCTACTCGTCGATCTCCTCGATGATGGTGGTGCCCAACGCCACCCACGCCCACTACGCGGCGTCCAGCGCCTTCCTCGACGCGCTCGCCGGCTGGCGGGCACGCCGCGGCCTGCCGGCGCTCGCCGTCAACTGGGGTGCCTGGTCGCGGGTCGGCATGTCGGCCCGGCTGGACGACCGGCTCGTCGAGGAGGTCCGGCGCGGCGGCCTGTTCCACCTCACCCCGACCCGGGCCCTGCGCGCGCTCGGTGAGCTGCTGGAACGGCCCGTGGTCCAGCGGATGGTGGGCGACGTCGACTGGGGCCGGTTCACGGCCACCACGCCGGTCCCCGACGCCCTGTACGAGCGGCTGGCCCGGGCCGGCGCCGCCACCGGTGACGCGGGAGGCCCGGCCCTGGACCTGGACGCCCTCCTCGCCGAGGAGCGGCCCCGCCGGCTCGCCCTCATCGCGGACGTGGTGGCCGACCGGGTCGCGGCCACCCTGCACATGGCGGCCGACGACGAACTCGACCGTTCCGCCGAGTTCGTCTCACTCGGGCTGGACTCGCTGATGGCGGTCACCGTGCGCGGTGCCCTGGAGGCGGTCTTCCGGGTGCCCCTGCCCGCCTCCCTGGCCTTCGACTTCCCCTCGGTCCGCCACCTCAGCGCCCACCTGGACGCTCTGCTGGTACCGGCCCCGGACCAGACCGCCTGACGATCTGTAGGAGCTACCCGGGTTCCCGGGCGCGCGAGGGCGCGCCGGGAGCCCGGGCGGCACCGCGCCCCCGTTGAGCCGTCATCCGGGCACCGCGGTCGCCGCGGCCAGCAGCACCGCCGTCAGCCGATCCGCGTCCGGCGTCCCTGCCCCATAAGCGAATTGACTGGCCGTCAGCTCCGCCGTCCCGCCAAGTGGCCTCGGCCGGAGCCGGATCGCCCCGGCGCACTCCCGCTGTCGCGCGCGATCCTGCGTACACGGCCCGGCCGGCGCTCCGGGCAACGACCCCCGCCGCCGCGACTCCGCCGGTGCCGCCACCTCGCCGGTGCCGCCACCGTCCCGTTCGCCGGTGCCGTGGACCCCGGTCGCCGCCGCCGCGATCGCCACCCGCCGGTCACCGCGAACGCGTCAACGCCGCGTCGCGGACCAGGGGCACCCCGTGCCGTGCCGTCAGCGGCGCGGCGGACCGGGCCGGGGTGCGGCACGGGCCCCACCGCCTGGCCGGGGGCGGCGGGCGGAAGACGTACCAGTGGGCGCCGTCGGTCAGGACGAACGTGCACCGGGGCCAGCGCCGGGCGTACCCGGGCGCGCGCGACGACAGTTGGGCGGCCGCCAGCGGTTCGCGCGCCGCCCGCGACACCACCCCGGCCGGCGTCAGCGTCACGTTGTTGCCGGCGACCGCCTCGGAGGAGCAGCCCGCCTCGAAGGCCAGCGGCGGCACGTCGGTGCCGACCAGCGCGCACGGCGCCCGCAGCCCCAGCGAGTTGAGCCGCACCGCCAGCCCGGTCAGCGCCTCCCGCTGCCGTGCCTCGCCGGCCGCCAGGTGCCGTACCACCGCGTACTGGCCGGCCAGTTGTGCCACCAGCAGCACCGACAGCAGGCCGGCCGCCACCAGCCGCGGCGCCCGCCCCCGCAGTGCCCCGGGCGCCCCCAGGCCGAACGCGGCCACCGGCAGCGCCAGCAGCGCGTAGGACGGCATCAGGAACCGGGTGGCCGCGTAGTCCAGCAGGAACAGGTACTGCACCGACATCACCACCGCGCACGCCGACGCCAGGACGAGCGGCCCCAGCCGGTCCCGCCACCGCCGGGCGGCCAGCGCCAGCCCCGCCAGCGCCACCACCGGCAGCAGCAGCCACCACACCGTCAGCACCGGATGCGGCCAGCCCGCCGTGCACGGCCGGCACAGCATCGGCCCGTCGACCGCCCGCAGCTCCATCCCGAACGCCAGGTGCCAGCCCATGCCGCCCTGCACCTCGCTGCCCGTCCGCAGCCGCGCCAACGGGCCCCCGAACCGCCGGAACGACTCCACCACCCACGGCACCAGCCCCACCACCGCGCCGCCCACCGCCCACAACGCCGCCCCGGCACGCCGCCATCCGGGCACCACGGCCGCCGCGACCAGCAGCACCGCCGTCAGCCACCCCGCGTCCGGCGGCCGTATGAGCGCCACGCACGCCAGGCCCGCCGCCACCCCGGTGCGCCAACGCCACGCCGGACCACGCCCGTCGACCGCCCGCAGGAACCAGCCCGCGGTGCCGACCGCGCCGAACGCCACGTAGAGGTTCGGCATGACCTCGGCCGCGTAGAACTGCACCACCCACAACCCGGCGAACAGCGCCGCCGCCAGCGCCGCGACCCCGTCGCCCACCAGCCGCCGCCACGGCCAGTAGGCGGCCACCAGGCCGGTCGCCGCCAGCAGCGACATCCAGCACCGCAACACCACCACCGACCCGGTGACCAGCACCGCCGGCGCCGCCAGCCAGCTGATGCCGCGGGCGCGCGGGGCGCTGAAGTACGCGGCCGGCGCGTGGTTGCCGAACTGGCTGGCGTACACCGCCTCGTCCCAGCCGAGCGGCATCCGCAAGGTGACCGCCGACATCTGGACCAGGGTGAAGCACACGGCCACCGCCACCAGCAGCCACGCCCCGGCCCGCGCGCTCCCGCACGCGCCGGCCGCACCGGTCCCCGGCGCCCGCCGCACCCGCCCGGCCGTCGCCTCCGCCAGTCGCTCCAGCATGCCGAGTCCCTCCGGTGGCCGTGCGGGCGTGAGCCCCTGTCGGCCGCCGCGCTGACGGGAACCCGCCCGTTCCCGGGCACCAACCCTATGCCCGCGGGCGGCAGCTGATGAGCCATCAGGTAATAGCGCGCCGGCCGGGTCGCCTCGGACCGGTGGCCGGTGGCCGGTGGCCGGTGACCGAGAGCGGTGGCGGTGGCAGGGGGCCGTGCCGTCCCGGCGCACTCCCGCTGTCGCGGGGCCTCTCGGCACGCGGGACGGCCCTCCCGGTATGCGGGACGGTGCGTGGGCCGTCCGGCGACCGGCCGCCACGGACCGAGGCGCCCGCGTCGTGCCATGCCCGTCTGCGTCGGACCCGGCACCCCGCGCGGCGTCCGCACGACCGCGGAACGCGTCGACTCGCGCCCCGGGCAGCCGCCCGAACGCGTCAACCCGCCCCCCGGACGGACTCCCGACCGCGTCAACCCGCCCCAAAACAGCCGCTCGAACCCGTCAACTCGCCCTCGGAACAGACCCCCGAACGCGTCGCCTCCCTTCCCCCGAACGCCCCCGCGATCCGCCGGAGGCAAACCTCCGTCGCCCAGCTTTACCCGGCACCCCGGCCCCCGTTCACCGACGCCCCGCCCCGCCCCGGCCGCCCCCGTCCCCGCCCCCGGCGAGGGCCGCACCCACCACCGCTGTCGCTCCCGGGCAGGGGCCTCCCGGGCAGGGCCACCCCGGCCAGGGCGCCCTGCATCAACCTGACACCGCCATCCCCGCCCCGGTGTCAGGTTGTTGACAGCCGTTCGCCATCCGATGGACGCCATGCGGAAGGCCGCCTACGTTCGACCAAGGCGTGCCGGTCGAGGAGAACCAGGAGGTCGTCGGGGTGGGGTCGAAGGCGCCGGAGGGTGATCCGGATGCGGTGCCGCTGTCCTTCGGGCAGCAGCGGCTGTGGTTCCTCCAGACGCTGGAGGAGGCCGGCCACACCTACAACGTCCCGCTGATCACCCGTGTCCGGGGCCCGCTCGACGTGGACGCGCTGCGCGCGGCCGTCGACGACGTGGTGGAGCGCCACGAGTCGCTGCGCACCGTCATCGCCGACGACGGCGGCGCGGCCGTGCAGCACGTGCGGCCGGCCGCCGGGGTCCGCGACGTGCTGCTGGTGACGGACCGCGACCCCGGCGAGGCGGACGCCGTCGTCGCCGAGTGCGCGGCCCACCGGTTCGACCTCACCCGCGACATCCCGCTGCACGCACACCTGACCCGTATCGGCCCCCAGGAGTACCTCCTCGCCCTGGTCGCCCACCACATCGCCGTCGACGGCTGGTCGATGGGCGTGCTGACCGGCGACCTGTCGCGCGCCTACGCCGCCCGGTGCGCTGGCCACCCGCCCGGCTGGGAGCCGCTGGAGGTGCAGTACGGCGACTTCGCCCTGTGGCAGCGCGCGGAACTCGGCACGACCGACGACCCCGACAGCCTGACGGGTCGTCAACTCGCTTACTGGCGCGAGACGCTGGCCGGGCTGCCGGCCGAGATCGCGCTGCCCGCCGACCGTCCGCGCCCGGGGCGGCCCAGCCGGCGCGGCGGCCGCGTCGTCGTCCAGGTCCCGCCGGCCGTCGCCGAGGCCGTCCGGCGCACCGCCAACGAGGCGCACACCACCGTCTTCATGGTCGGGCAGGCCGCGCTCGCCGCGACGCTGACCCTGCTGGGCGCCGGCCAGGACATCCCGATCGGCACCCCGGTGGCCGGCCGCGGCGACGAGTCGCTCGACGAGCTGATCGGCTTCTTCGTCAACACCCTGGTACTGCGCACCGACACCTCCGGCGACCCGGCGTTCGCCGAGCTGCTCACCCGGGTGCGCGCCACCGACCTGGCCGCCTTCGACCACCAGGACCTGCCGTTCGAGCGGCTGGTGGAGGACCTCGGCCCGGTCCGCTCGGCCGCGCGCAACCCGCTGTTCCAGGTGGCGTACGCGGTCCACGACAGCGCCCCGCCGCTGCGCGTCGGCGACCTGGAGACCACCACCGAGGTCGTCGAGGACACCCCGAAGTTCGACCTGTTCGTGGTCTACGAGGACGGCGAGGAGGCCGCCGAGGTCTGCGTGACCTACGCCGCCGACCTGTTCGACGCCGACACCGCCCGGACCCTGGCCACCCGCATGGTCCGCGTCCTGGCCCAGGCCGCCGCCCGGCCCGCGGTCCGGCTCAGCGAACTCGACATCCTCGGCGCCGCGGAACGCCGCATGCTGCTCACCGAGTGGAACGACGCCCCCGCCACCGCGGAGCGCACCTGGCCGCAGCTGTTCGCCGAGCAGGTCGCGCGCGACCCCGGCGCGGTCGCCGTCGAGGACGGTGCGACCCGGCTGACGTACCGCGAACTCGACGAACGCTCCAACCGGTTGGCCCGCCACCTCATCGCCCGCGGTGTCGGCCCGGAGATCCCGGTCGCCGTCGAGATGCGGCGCGGCGCGGGCCAGCTCACCGCCCTGCTCGCCGTCACCAAGGCGGGCGGCGTCCACGTCCCCGTCGACCCGGCCCACCCCGCCGCCCGCCGCGACTTCGTGCTCGCCGACACCGCGGCGGCCCTGGTGCTGACCGACGGCGACGGCCGGGCCGGCGACCCCCGCGTCCTGCGGCCCACCGCCGCGCAGCTGGCCGCCGAGCCGGCCGGCGAGGTGCGCGACGCCGAACGCCGCGGCCCGCTGCGCCCCGCCAACACCGCCTACGTCATCTACACCTCCGGTTCCACCGGCACCCCCAAGGGCGTCGCCGTCACCCACGCCGGCCTGACCCGGCTCACCGCCGCGCACGCCGACCTGCTCGGCGCCGGCCCCGGCAGCCGGGTGGCGCAGCTGGCCTCCGCCGGGTTCGACGCCTCCGTCGCCGAGACCGCGATGGCCCTGCTGGCCGGCGGCACCCTGTGGATCGGCGAACCGCGCGACCTCGGCCGGCACGGCACCCCGGCCGGCCTCACCCACGCGCTGCTGACCCCCTCGCTGCTCGCCGCCCTGCCCGTCGGTGCCCTGCCGGCCGGCGCGGTCGTCGCCACCGGCAGCGAGGCGTGCCCGCCGTCGCTGGTGGAGACCTGGACCGCCCGGCACCGGATGGTCAACTTCTACGGGCCGACCGAGACCACCGTCTACGCCACCGCCGGCCCGCTGGCGGCCGGTGAGCCGGTCACCATCGGCAGGCCCATCGCCGGCACCCGCGTCCACGTCCTCGACGACGCCCTGCGCCCGGTACCGCCCGGGGTGCCCGGCGAGCTGTACGTCAGCGGGCCGGGCCTGGCCCGCGGCTACCTGGGCCGCCCCGCGCTGACCGCCGGCCGCTTCGTCGCCGACCCGTACGCGGCCGGCGGGCGCATGTACCGCACCGGCGACGTCGTGCGCTGGACGGCGGACGGCCGGCTGGTCCACCTCGGCCGCTCCGACGACCAGGTCAAGATCCGCGGATTCCGCGTCGAGCCCGGCG
Organism: Streptantibioticus silvisoli; assembly: GCF_027947535.2. Classification (GTDB taxonomy): domain Bacteria; phylum Actinomycetota; class Actinomycetes; order Streptomycetales; family Streptomycetaceae; genus Streptantibioticus_C; species Streptantibioticus_C silvisoli. The sequence goes on along the minus strand of NZ_JAAGKO020000050.1, from coordinate 36,563 downwards.
AGATCACCGGCGCGCTGGCCGGGGCGCCCGGCGTCGGGCACGCCGCCGTCGTCGTGCGCGAGGACCGGGCCGGCGACCCCCGCCTCGTCGCCTACCTGGTACCCGCCCCCGGCGCCGCCGCCGAACCGCACGCGGTCCGCGCCCACCTCGCCGGCCGGCTGCCGGAGCACCTGGTGCCCACCGACTACGTGGTGCTGGACGCGCTGCCGCTGACCCGCAACGGCAAGCTGGACCGCGCCGCCCTGCCCGCCCCGGACCTGGCCCGGCCCACGGTGCGCACCGCGCCGCGCGACGAGGGCGAACGGCGGCTGTGCGCGGTCTTCGCCGAGGTGCTCGGGGTCGACGACGTCGGTCTTGAGGACTCCTTCTTCGAACTCGGCGGCCACTCGCTGCTGGCGATCAGACTGGCCGCCGAGGTCCGGGCCCGCGGCATCGGCACGATCGCGGTGCGCGACGTCTTCGAGTCCGCGACCGTCGGCGACCTGGCCGCCCGGCTGACCCCGCCGGTCGCCGCGGCGCCCTCCGGCCTGATGAGGATCGCCAGGGAACGGCGCGGCGTGCCCGCGCCGGCCGGCGCCGACCGGCGGGATAACGCGTGACCGGCACCGAGCGGCAGGTCGTCGAACTGCCCGCCTCCGTCGCCCAGCAGGCCCTGTGGCTGGTCGACCAGGTGGGCCGGTCCGCCGCCGCCTACAGCATCGCCTGCGTCCTGCGGATCGACGGCGCCTTCTCACTGCCCGCCGCCCGCACCGCGTTCGAGACCGTGGTGCGGCGGCACGAGAGCCTGCGGACCGCCTTCAAGGTCAGCGACGGTGAACTGCTCCAGGTCATCGACGACCCCGACGACGACGAACCGGTCCGCCTCGACCTCACCGAGCACCCGGTCGCCCCCGACGCCCTGCACGGCCGGCTCACCGAGGAGGCCGGCCGCCCCTTCGACCTGGTCGGCGGACCGCTGCTGCGGGTACGGATTCTCACCACCGCCCCGGACAGCCGCGTGCTGATGCTGCTCGTCCACCACATCGTGGTCGACGGCACCTCGATGTCGATCGTGCTCGACGAGTTCGAGGCGCTGTACAACGCCGCGGTGGCCGGCACCGCCGCCGTCCTGCCCGAAGTCGCCTTCCAGTACGCCGACTTCGCGCACTGGCAGCGCGAACGCCTCACCGCCGAGGCCGTCGACGCCCACACCGCCTTCTGGCGCGAACGGCTGGCCGGCGCACCGGTGCTCGACCTGCCGACCGACCGGCCGCGGCCCCCGGTGCAGTCCCACCACGGCCTCGCGCACCGCTTCCGGCTGCCCACCGCGGTCAGCGCCCGGCTGCGCGAGCTGGCCCGCGACGAACGCGCCACGCTGTTCGCCACCCTCTTCGCCGTCCACCAGGTCCTCGTCAGCCGCTACGCCCGCACCCACGACGTGTGCGTCGGCGTGCCGCTGAGCACCCGCAGCCTGCCCGAAGTGGCCGGCGTGGTGGGCCTGTTCGTCAACCTCACCGTCTTCCGGGTCGCCGCCGGCGACAACCCCACGTTCCGCGAACTCATCGGCCGGGTCCGCGACGAGACCCTCGACGCCGTCGAGCACGCCGAACTGCCCTTCCCCTGGCTGGTGGAACGGCTCGGCGGCGAACGCGACCTGAGCCGCAACCCGCTGTTCCAGACCACCTTCTCGGTGGAGCCGCTGCTGTCGGCCGGCATGCGGCTGACCGGCGCCGAGGTGACGCCGGTCCAGCTGTACCCGGGGGTGGCGAAGTTCGACCTGGGCCTGGCGGTGGAGGACGACGGCACCGACCTGTTCTGCGTGCTGGACCACGACGCCACCTTGTTCGACTTCGAGACCGTCGAGCGGATGGGCGCGCAGTACGTCCGGCTCGCCGAGCAGGCCGCGGCCGATCCCGACACCCGGATCGACGCCCTCGACCAGCTGCCGCCCGCCGAACGCCGCGAACTGCTCACCGGCTGGAACGGCACCGCCGGCCCGCCCTGCGCGACCACCGCCGCCGAAGCGTTCGCGGCCCGGGCCGACGCCACCCCCGACGCCCCGGCCGTGCTCGCCGACGACGCCACCGTGACGTACCGCGAACTCGACGAGCGCGCCAACCGGCTGGCGCACCTGCTGCGGGAGGCCGGCGTCGGCCCGGAGGACGTGGTGGGCGTCTGCGTCGACCGGTCGCCCGCGATGATCACCACGCTGCTCGCGGTGCTCAAGGCCGGCGGCGCCTACCTGCCGCTCGTCTCCTCCCACCCGGTCGACCGCCTGCGGCACGTCGCCCGCGAGGCCGGCGCCCGCGTCGTCGTCACCACCTCCCGGTACGCCGACCGGTTCGCCGCCGGCCACCACGTCGTCAGCCTCGACGGCGACGCCGCCGCCATCGCCGCCCGGCCCGCGCACCGCCCGCGCTCCACCGTCCGCGCCGAGAACCTGGCGTACGTCATCTACACCTCCGGCTCCACCGGCACCCCCAAGGGCATCGCCATCACCCACCGGGCGCTGGCCTCCTTGCTGCTGGACACCGGCCGCCCCGGCCCGGGCCCCGGCGACGTGCGGCTCCAGCTCGCCCAGCTGTCGTTCGACGCCTCCGTCTGGGAGATCTTCGGCCCGCTGTTCACCGGCGGCGCGATCGCCCTGCCGCGCGAGGGACTGCCCTTCCCCAGCGACCTCATCGACGCGCTGGCCCGCCACCCGGTCACCACCTTGATGCTCATCGCCCCCCAACTGCACCTGGCCGCCGAGGAGTTCCCCGAAGCGCTGGACGGCGTCCGCGAGCTGCTGGTCGGCGGCGACGTGCTCTCCCCGCACCACGCCGCGACCATGCTGCGGCACCGGCCCGGCCGCCCCCTCGTGCAGATCTACGGCCCCACCGAGAGCACCGTCGTCGCCACCAGCCTGCCGCTGACCGACGTCGACGACAGCCGCCGCAGCGTGCCGATCGGCCTGCCCATCGCACACCGCACCGCCTACGTCGTCGACGACCGCGGCGCCCTGGCGGCGGTCGGGGTGCCCGGTGAACTGTGGCTCGGCGGCCAGGGGCTGGCCCGCGGCTACGCCGGCGCCCCCGGCCCGACCGCCCGGCAGTTCGTCGCCGACCCCTTCGGCCCGCCCGGCGGCCGGCTGTACCGCACCGGCGACCTGGTACGGCGGCTGCCGTCCGGACAGCTGGACTTCCTCGGCCGCCTCGACGGACAGGTGAAGGTGCGCGGCTTCCGCATCGAGACCGGCGAGATCGAGTCCGTACTGCTGCGGCACCCCGCGGTACGCGCCGCCGCGGTGATCGCCCGCGACGACCTGCCCGGCGGCCGCGGCCTGGTCGCCTACGTCGTCCCCGACGGCCCGCCGCCCTCCGACGCCGCCCTGCGCGCCGCGCTGCGCACCGCCCTGCCGGAGTACATGGTGCCCGCCGCCTTCGTCCCGCTCGACGCGCTGCCGCTCACCGCCAACGGCAAGGCCGACCACCGTGCCCTGCCCGCCCCCGTCTTCGGCGACCCGGACCCCGCCGCCGCGGGCACCGCGCCGCGCACCCCCACCGAGACGGCCGTACGGGACGCCTGGTTCGCGGTGCTGGGGGTGCCGGGGATCGCCCGCGACCAGAAGTTCTTCGAGGCCGGCGGCAACTCGCTGCTGCTGGCCGCGCTGCACGACCGGATCACCACCGCCTTCCCGGACGTGCCGTTCTCCCTGGTGGAGATGTTCGAGTTCACCACCGTCGCCGAGATCGCCGCCGTCCTGGACGACCGCCGGCTGCGGCAGACCGCGGAACCGGCCGACTTCGACGTCTGACCCCCCGCCGCGCCCCGGCCCCCACCGCCCACCCCTCCGACGCGAAGCCCCCGCCGACGCGAAGCCCCCGCCGACCAGCCGCCAACGTAGAGCCCCCGCCGCAACGCCCCCGCCGACCAGCCGCCCGACGTACCGGCCCCGAAGCGAAGCCCCAGACGCGAAGCCCCCGACGACCGGCCCCGGACGCGGGACCCCAGCCGCTCAGCCCCCCGCCGACCGGCCCCAGCCGTACAACCTCCCGGCGACCACCCCCGACGACGAACCAGCCCCCCCGACGAGCGCCACCGCCCACCGCGAGCAGAAAGACGCCGACATGCCGACCTCCGCGCACTCCGGGCCTCCCGCCGGCACCGCCGCCCCGGCCTTCGAGCCGATCGCCGTCGTCGGCATGGCGGTCCGCATGCCGGGCGCCGAAACGGCCGCGGAACTGCACGCCCTGCTGAGCGAGGGGCGCGACCTGGTCGGTCCGCCGCCGGCCGGCCGCCTCGCCCTGAGCGGGCTCGACCCGGCCTCCGGCGGCCACGGGCGGATGTCCATGGTGCGCGGCGTCGAGGAGTTCGACCGCGAGTACTTCGGCATCACCCCCGCCGAGGCCGAGGCGATGGACCCCCACCAGCGCCTGACGCTCCAACTGGCCTGTGCCGCCGTGGAGAACGCCGGCTACCGCCTGTCCGCGCTGAGCGGCAGCGCCTGCGGCGTCTTCCTCGCCGCCCCCAACCGCGACTACCAGCGACTGGTCGGCGACAGCGACGTGCTGACCCTGCTGGGCACCCAGCCGTCCGCGCTGGCCGGCCGGGTCTCCTACCTGCTGGGCCTGCACGGGCCCGCCGTCGTGCTGGACACCGGCTGCTCCAGCTCGCTGATCGCCCTGCACTACGCGTGCCGCGAACTCGCCCTGGGATCGGTCGACACCGCGCTGGCCGGCGGCCTGAGCCTCACCCCGGTGCTGGCCGCCGGCGATCAGAGCGAGGGCTTCTCCGAGGTCGTCTCCGACGACGGCGTCTGCCGCGCCTTCGACGCCGACGCGGCCGGCACCGCACCCGGCGAGGGCGGCGGCGTCCTGCTGCTCAAGCGCCTGGACCGGGCGGTCGCCGACGGCGACACCGTGCACGCCGTGGTCCGCGCGGTCGCCGTCAACCACAACGGCCACCGCTCCAACGGGTTCTCCGCCCCCGGCCTGACCGCCCAGGTCGAGGTCGTCGAACAGGCCTGGCGCGAGGCCGGCATCGGGCTGGACCGCCTCACCCTGCTGGAGGCGCACGGCTCGGGCACCCGGCTCGGCGACATGATCGAGATCGAGGCGGCCCAGCGCGTCCTGACCGCGGCCGGCGCCGGCCGGCACGCCTGCGCGATCGGCTCGGTCAAGACCAACCTCGGCCACCTCGGCAACGCGGCCGGCGCCGCCGGGCTCATCAAGGCGATCCTCCAGGTCCGGCACGCCACCCGCTACCGCTCCCTGCACTTCGAACGCCCCAACCCGCAACTCGCCGCGCACGGTGAACCCGTCCGGGTCAGCACCGAGACCGCGCCGTGGACCACCGACGGCCCCCGGGTGGCCGGCGTCAGCTCCTTCACCCTCATCGGTACCAACGCCCACGCCGTCGTCGAGCAGGCCCCGCCCGCCGCCCGCCCGCCGGCCGGCGTCCCGGCCCGCCCCGACCTCGCCACCGTCTCCGCCCGCACCCCGGCCGCGCTGGAGCGGCTGCTGGCCGCGCTGCGCGACTGGGCCCCCGGCCTGGACCCGCGCGACCTGCCCGACGCGCTGTTCGTCCTCAACGCCGGCCGCGACGACCACGCCTGCCGCGTCGCCTTCCCGGTCACCGACGCCGCCTCGCTCACCGCCGCCCTGCGCGACGCCCGCGCCCCGGGGAGGGCGGCACCGCGGCGCCGGTACGTCCTGGTCATCGGCGAACCCGGCGACGCGCCCGCCGACCCGGCCGCCTGGAGCGTCTTCCCCGCCTACCGGCATGCCTACGACGCGGGCGGCGACGCGGTACCGGCCGCCGTCCGCCACCAGTACGCCGCCGCCACCGCCCTCGGCGCCCTCGGCGTGCGGCCCGCCGTCGTGCTGGGCACCGGGCGCGGCCGCGCCGTCGCCCGCGCGCTGCGCGGCGAACTGCCGCTGGCCGACGCCTGGGCCGAGCCCTTCACCCCGCCGCGCGACGCCGCCGCCAGGACCCGCGACGTCGTCGCCCGCCTCGCCGCCGGCGAACCGTCCGCGTTCCGGGTGCTCGGCCAGGTCGACCCCGCCTTCGACGCGCTCGCCGCCGCACCCCACGACCTCGCCGCCTGGCAGCTCCCGCACGCCGCGGCGCTGCCCGCCGCCGTCGCCGCGCTCTACTGCGCCGGCGCCGTCCTCGACTGGGACGCCTGGTACGCCGGACGGCCGCACCGGCGCCTGGAACTGCCCACCTACCCCTTCGAGCCCACCCGCTGCTGGCCCGAGGCCACCCCCGCCGGCGCCCGGCCCGCCCCGGCCGCCGCCACCGCCGCGACCGGGACGCGGACCGGCGAACCCGGCACGCCGCAGGACGCCGAGACCGCCGTGGCCGGCATCTTCGCCGACGCCCTGAAGATCGACGGCGTCGACCGCGAGTCCGACTACTTCGACCTCGGCGGCAACTCCGTGCTGGGCCTGTCCGTGCTGGAACGCGTCAGCAAGCGCTTCGGCGTCAAACTCACCCTGCCGGCCCTGTACGAGTCCAGCACCGTCTCCGCCCTGGCCGCGCTGATCGCCTCCCGGGCCGCCCGCACCGCGACCGCGCCCGCCCCGGCCGGCATCCCGCGCATCGCCGCCGGCGGCCCCTACCGGCCCAGCCACGGGCAGGAGGCCCTGTGGTTCCTCGACCGCTTCCAGCCCGGCACCGCCGTCTACAACGTCCCGCACGACCTGCACCTGGACGGCCCCCTCGACATCGCCGCGCTGCGCACCGCACTGACCGCCCTGGAGACACGGCACATCTCGCTGCGCACCCGCTTCGTCGAGGTCGACGGCGCCCCCCGCGTCGTCCTGCGCCCGGCCGGCGCCGACGACCTGCTCGTCCACGACCTGACGGCGCTGACCGACCCCGCCGAGCGCACCGACCGGGCCCGCGAACTGCTGCGGGCGGCCGCCGCGGCCCCGATGGACCTGGCCACCGGCCCGCTCTACCACAAGACCCTGGTGCGCCTCGCCGCCGACGACCACGTCCTGCTGCTCGTCGCCCACCACAGCGTCTACGACGGCTGGACCCCGCAGATCCTCGACCGCGACCTGTGGGAGTTCTACGACGCCGCACTGCACGGGCGCCGCCCCGAACTGCCCGAACTACCGGTCAGTTACCTCGACTTCGCCGCCTGGCAACGCGAACGGCTGGCCGGGGGGCGCCGCGAGGAACTGCTGCGCTACTGGCGTGCCGCCCTCGACGGGGTCCGCCCCTCCGCCCTGCCCACCCCGCTGCCGCGCCCCGCCCAGCTGTCCGGCCGCGGCGACGGCCACCGGTTCACCATCCCCGCGCCCGTCATGCGCCGGCTGAAGGAGCTGAGCCAGGCGCAGCGCGGCTCGCTGTTCATGACCATGCTCACCGCCCTGAAGACGCTGCTGGTGCGGTACGGCGGCGAGGACGACGTCGTCGTGGGCACCACCACCGCCGGCCGTTCGCACAGCGACGTGCTCGACCTGATCGGCTACTTCAACAACGCCGTCCCGCTGCGCACCGACCTCGGCGGCGACCCGACGTTCCGCGAGGCGCTGGCCCGGGTGCGCCGGACCGTCATCGACGGCATCGACCACGACGAGCTGCCGTTCGCCATGACCGTCGCCGACCTTCAGCCCGAACGCGACGCCTCCCGGCACCCGCTGTTCCAGATCGCCTACATCCACCAGAACAACGCCAACGACGCCCGCGAGCTGAGCGCGGGCCTGCGCTACCGCGCCGACCGCGCGCTGTTCGGCGGGCTGCCGCCGGGCACCGCCAAGTGGGACCTGAGCCTGGCCGTCGTCGAGATGGCCGGCACCGACGAGATGGACGCCACCTTCGAGTTCAGCGTCGACCTGTTCGACCGGGCCACCATCGTGCGTCTCACCGACTCCTACCTCACGCTGCTCGCCGGCATCGCCGCCGACCCCGACACCCGGCTGTCCGCCCTGCCGCTGCTGCCCGACGACGCCCGCGGCGCACTGCTGGCGGCCGGGCGCGGCCCCACCGCCACCGGCCCCGGCGTGCTGTCCGCCGCCGCCCGCCCGGACGCCGCCGCCCGCGCCCTCGCCGCCCGGCTGCGGGCCCGCGGCGTGCGCCCCGGCGACCCGGTCGCCGGGCCCGCCACCGGTGCCGGGGCGGTCACCGCGTTCCTCGGCACGCTCGCCGCCGGCGCGGTCCACGTGCCGTACGACCCGGACGCCCCGTTCGTGCGGCAGGCCGCCGTCCTGGCCGCCGCCGCGCCGAAGCTGCTGATCACCACCGCCGGCACCGGCCACGCCGTGCCGTGGCCGGGCGAGACCCTCGCCCTCGACGGCCCGGCACCGGCCGGTGCGGCCCAGGGCGCCGACCCCGCGCCGGCGCCCGCCGCCGCCGCCGTCGTGCTGTACGCCGCCGACGGCCGGGCGCTCGACGGCCTGGTCCTGGACCACCGGGCGCTCGCCGCCGCCTGGGGCGACCCGGTCGCCGCCGACCTGCCCGATCTGCTGGCCGCGCTGCTCCGCGGCCACGAACCGGCCGGCCCCGGACCGCTGTTCGCCCCCTCGACCCCGACCGGCGACCCGCGCTGGTCGGCCCTGGGCACCCCGGCGCCCGGCGTCCGGCTGCGCGTCCTGGGTCCGGACCTGCTCCCCGTACCGCACGGCGTCGTCGGCGACCTGTACGCCGCCGGCACCGCCACCGGTGGCGGATACCGCCTGCCCGGCCGGGAGGCCCCCGCCGGCCTGCTGCCCGACCCGGACCCCGAGCGGGCCGGCGCCCGCATGCGCGCCACCGGACGCCGCGCCCGGATCACCGCCGCCGGCGTCGTCGAGGTACGCGACCCGGCCGCCGCCACCGCGCCCGCCCCGGCGTCGGCCGCCCCCGCCGCCGCGCCGCGCGCCGAGGCCCCCGAGGGGCCGATGGAGAAGTCGCTGGCCGGCATCTGGGCCGAACTGCTGGGCTGCGAACCCGGCCGGCACGACGACTTCTTCGCCCTCGGCGGCCACTCGCTGATGGCCATGGCGGTCCTGAGCCGCATCAGCGTCGAGCACGGCGTGCGCGTCCCGGTCAGCGCCTTCTTCGACCACCCCACCCCGCACCTGCTGGCCGGCGTCGTCGAGGCGGCCGGCGGCCGGGTGACCCGCTCCCCGGCGGTGGCGCTCCAGCCGCGCGGCACCTCCACCGCGCTGTTCTGCCTGCACCCGGCGGGCGACAACACGCTGTCCTTCCACGCCTTCGCCCGCCACTTCGCCCCCGACGTACCGCTGTTCGGCGTCCGCGCCGAACCGCCCGGCGCCGGCGCCACCGCCGAACAGCGCGTCGCCGCCTGCGTCGCGTCGATCCGCGCCACCCGCCCGCACGGCCCGTACCGCCTGCTGGGCTGGGAGTACGGCACCGTGCTGGCCCGCGAGGCCGCCGACCTGCTGGCCGCCGCCGGCGAACGCGTCGACTTCGTCGGCCTGGTCGAGACCGGCGGCACCGCCGCTCCCGCCTCCACCGCCTGGCGCGGCCGCGTCCACCGCTTCCGCAACCCCGCCGCCGCGCCGCAGGACCCGGTGCCGGCCACCGGGGCGGCGGACACCGTCGTCGAGGTGAGCGAGGACCTGACCGCGCCGCTGCGCCGGTACGCGCGCGAACTGGCCGCCGCCGTACGGTCGGTGCTGCCCGCCGACCCACCGGCACCGCCGGCCGCCGCGCCCCGGCTGGAGCTGTACCCGGACCGGCCCGGCGCGGCGGCCGGCGGCTCCGCCACGGTGCGGCCGTTCCGGCTGACCGAGGCGGTGGCCGGCGCGCTCGGCGCCCTGCCGGGCCGACCGCCGTCCGCGGCCGGCGTGCTCGCCGCCGTCGCCGCCCTGATGACCGGCCTGACCGGCGAACACGACGTCGTCGTGGGCCTGCGCGACGCCGGCACCGGCGAGTGCCTGCCGGTGCGCGTCGACACCGGCGGCGACCCGGACCTGGGCACCCTGGTCAAACGCGCCGAGGCCGCGCTGGCCGCCGCGGCCGACCAGGACCTGCCGCCCGCCGCGCCCGGTGGGCGCCACCCGCTGGTCGCGGTCGCCGTCGAGATCGGCGACGGCGCGGCGGGCCTGGAGACCCCGCACGGCGCCCTGGACCTGCTGTGGCGGGTGCGCGCCGGTGAACAGGGCGTCTCCGGCGCGCTGTTGTGCGACGCGGGCCGCTTCACCCCGCGCACCGCCAAGCGCCTGGTGGAACGCTGGCGCCGGCTGCTGACCGCGCTGACCGCGCCGGGCACCACCGTGGACGCCGTCCCGCTGCTCGACGCTGCCGAGGAACGCTCCTTGCTGCACGACGGCAACGACACCGCGCGCGACCGCGAACCGGGCGCCACCGTGCCGTCGCTGATCCGCCGCCAGGCCGCGGCCACCCCGCGGCGCACCGCGGTCTCGCTGGGCGCCGAGCGGCTGACCTACCGCGAACTCGACGACCTGGCCGGCCGGCTCGCCGACCGGCTGCGGGCCGCCGGCGCCGGACCGGAGAGCGTGGTCGCGGTGTGCGCGGAACGCTCCGTCGAACTCGTCGTCGCGCTGCTGGGCACGCTGTACGCCGGTGCCGCCTACCTGCCGCTCGACCCGCACTACCCGCCCGACCGCCTCGCCCACATGCTGCGCGACTCCGGCGCCGCCCTGCTGCTGACCGGCCCCGGCGCCGTGCCGGCGATCGAGGACACCGGCGCCGAACGCCTGCCGGTCGACCTCGCCGCCCTGCGCGCCGCACCCGCCCCGGCCGCCGCCCCCGGGGGCGCACCGCTGCCGGACCACCCGGCCTACGTCATCTACACCTCCGGCTCCACCGGCCGGCCCAAGGGCGTCGCCGTCCCGCACCGCGGCGCCGTCAACCGGCTGCTGTGGGCGCAGGAGCACACCCCGCTCGACGCGCACGACCGGGTGCTGCAGAAGACCCCGATGAGCTTCGACGTGTCGGTGTGGGAGTTCTTCTGGCCGCTGATCGCCGGCGCCGCCGTGGTGCTCGCCGAACCCGGTGCGCAGCGCGACGCGTTCGCCCTGGGCGACCTCATCGCACGCGAGCGGATCACCACCGTCCACTTCGTGCCGTCGATGCTGCGGCTCTTCCTCGACGTCGCCCTGCCCGGGCAGCTCGACGGCCTGCGCCGGGTGGTGTGCAGCGGCGAGGTGCTGCCGCCGGACGTGCGCGACCGGCTGCTCGCCGCCTGCCCGGCCGACCTGTTCAACCTCTACGGCCCCACCGAGGCGTCGGTCGACGTCAGCGTGTGGGACTGCCGGCACGACAGCGCCCTCGCCACCGTGCCGATCGGCCGGCCCGTCGCCAACACCCGGCTGTACGTGCTCGACGCGCGGCTGCGGCCGGCGCCGCTCGGCGTGCCGGGCGAGCTGTTCGTCGGCGGTGCCGGGCTGGCCCGCGGCTACCTGGGCCGGCCCGGACAGACCGCCGCCCGGTTCGTCGCCGACCCGTTCGGCGGCCCGGGGGAGCGGCTCTACCGCACCGGCGACCGCTGCCGGGTGACCGATGGCGGCGTCATCGAGTTCCTCGGCCGGCTCGACGACCAGGTCAAGCTGCGCGGCCTGCGCGTCGAACCCGGCGAGATCGAGGCGCTGCTCACCGCACACCCGGCGGTGACCGCCGCCGTCGTCGTGGTGGCCGAAGTCCGCCCCGGCACCCAGCGGTTGGAGGCCCACCTCACCGGCACCCGCGGCGACCGCACGCAGGAGGAACTGCGGGCCGCGCTCGCCGCCCGGCTGCCCGCGCACATGCTGCCCGACCGGTACGTGTGGCGCGAGGACTTCCCGCTGGAGGCCAGCGGGAAGCTCTCGCGGCGCGCGCTGGCCGCCGAGGCGGGGGAGGGCCGGTGACGACCGACCACGGCTCGGCGGCCGGCGTCTCCGCCGGCGGCCCGGTGACGACCGCGGCTCAGGCGGCCGGCATCTCCGGCAGCGGCCCGGTGACCTCGATCAGCATGCTGCTCCAGGCCGCCACCGGCGCGCTGTTCATCACCAGCACCAGATCGCCCGGCTGGAACTCCCCGTCGTCCATGCCCGCCCGCAGGTTCAGCCCGATGTCGGAGGACCCCACGTGACCGTACTCGCGCAGGTTGCGCCGGCAGGCCCGCGCGATGGAGATGTCGAAGTTCTGCTCGTAGAAGTCGAACGAACCCGATGAGAGGTTCTGGGTGACGAAATGGTCGACGTCCTCGATCGCCAGACCCTGCCGCGCGAGCATGTCGTCATTCATCCGCCCGAATCGCTTACGGGTCTCCACGGCCAATGAGAAGGAGTAGCGCCGGGTGTCCCGGCATACCTCGGTCCACGCGTCGAAGGACTGCCCGAGATAGTCGACCTGGAACAGGTCCCAGTATTCGCCGTTGGTCTCCAGCGTCATGTCGAGAATGCGCAGCGGCCCGTCCTGAGAGAGGTGCAGCGCCATGGCCCCGTCCCCGTTGAGCGTCACCGGACGCCGGTACCGCCGCGGTCCCGGCGGTGTGCAGCCGTGCGCCACCACCACCCCCGGCAGCGCGGCGTCCGCGGCCAGCAGCCCCCGGCCGGTCAGCAGCGCCGCCGAGACCGACACGCACCCCAACTCCGACACACCGAGGGCGAAAGCGCTGGTCAGGCCGGAGTCGCGCTGGGCCCGGGTCGCCTCGGAGGCCATCAGCGCCTGCGGGTACCGGCCGCCGACGAGCAGGAAGGCGCCCGCCCGGGCCGCGTCGCCGTCCGCCAGCAGCAACCGGGTCGCCTCGACCGCCAGGTCGGTGGCCGACCGGCCGTCCGCGTCGCGCACCGCCGCCACCCCGAGCTGTTCCACCACCGCCAGATCGGGACCGGAAAGCCGCTCGCGCTCGGCGACGGCCGCCACCTCCAGCCGTTTTTCCGGGAGCACCGTGACGATGTTCGATATCGCAGCCATATCGCTCTCCTTCGATCGGGCATCCGGCAGCGGACCCGGGAACGCCCGGCATTCTCGCACAGCGGTCCGTGAAAGCAACGGATGCGCCCGATGAAATCCCAGGACAGCACCGGGAATACCGCGCTGCGAACGAAGCGGGCGAATCCGTGGATCGTCGGCCGCTTTCCCGCGGCCGGGTCCGGCCTTCGCCTGCTGTGCTTTCCGCAGGCCGGCGGCGCGGCCGGCGCGTTCTCCTCCTGGCGCGGCCGGCTGCCCGCCGGCGTCGAACTGCTGCCCGTCGAACTGCCCGGCCGCGGCACCCGGGCCGCCGAACCGCCGCCCGGCACCCTCCAGGAGCTGGCCGCCGCCGCGCTGGACGCCCTGCGCGGTGAACTGCGCGCCCCCTACGCCCTGTTCGGCCACAGCTTCGGCGCGCTCGTCGCCCACGAACTCGCCCGCCGGATCCACCGCGCCGCCCTGCCCGCCCCGCGCGCCCTGCTGCTGTCCGCCGCCCGTCCGCCGCACCTGCCCGCCCCCGACACCCGGCGCGGCCGCGTCCACCGGGCCGGCGACGCCGAACTGCTGGCCTGGCTGCGCGAGACCGGCGGCATCCCCGACGCCCTGACCCGGCACCCCGACCACCTGCGCGCCGTGCTCGCCGCGGTGCGCTGCGACATCCGCCTGACCGACTCCTACCGCCTGGAGCGACCCGAACCGCTGCCCTGCCCGCTGCACGTCTTCGGCGGCCTGTCCGACCCGGTGGTCCCCCCGCGGGACCTGGAGGAGTGGGACGCCTACGAAGGACCCGACTTCAGCCTCACCCTCCACCCCGGGGACCACTTCTACCTCTACGCGGCCCCGGACGCCCTGCTGCGCGACATCGCGCGCCTGACGCGTACCGCGGCCCGACCCGAAGGGAGCAACACGCCATGACGATCTCGCCGGTCGCGGTGATCGGCGCCGGGACCATCGGTCGCGGCGTCGCCCACAGCCTCGCCGCCACGGGCCACGACGTGATCCTGGCCGACATCGGCCAGGACGTGCTCGACGAAGCCCTCGGCCACATCCGCCGCGAACTGCGCTTCGCCCGCTTCCTGGGCCGCCCGTGCGGCGAGGACGACGACGCCACCCTCGCCCGCATCACCACCACCACCGAGCTGGCCGACGTCGCCCGGGCCGCGTTCGTGGTGGAGAACACCACCGAGGACTGGGAGATCAAGCGCGAGGTCTACCGGCGCCTCGACGAGATCTGCCCGCCGGCGACCGTGCTGGCCGCCAACACCTCCTGCGTGCCGGTCACCCGCATCGCCGGGCAGGTCCGCGCGCCCGAACGCGTCATCGGCATGCACTTCATGAACCCGGTGCCGCACAAACCGGTCGTGGAGATGATCCGCGGCGTCCACACCAGTGAGGCGACCATCGCCCGCGCCCGCGAACTGCTCGCCGGCATGGACAAGACCGGCATCCTGGTCAACGACTCGCCCGGCTTCGTCGCCAACCGGGTGCTGATGCTCTCCATCAACGAGGCCGCCTACCTGGTGCAGGAACGCGTCGCCGAACCCGCCGAGATCGACCAGATCTTCAAATCCTGCCTCGGCCACAAGATGGGGATGCTGGAGACGGCCGACCTCATCGGCATCGACACCATCCTCAAGAGCATCGAGATGCTCCACGACAGCTTCAGCGACAGCAAGTACCGGCCGTGTCCGCTGCTGCGCCGGATGGTCGACGCCGGCCGCCTCGGCAAGAAGACCAACCACGGCTTCTACACCTACCACTGAGCCCGCCGCCCGGAGAGGAAACGACCATGAGCACGCCGGAACCGCACGAGGTGCGCGAGCAGACCAGGCAGTACCTGACGTCCTCGCTGTCGAGGCAGATCGGCGACGACGAGGACATCTTCGCCGCCGGATTCGTCAACTCGCTGTTCGCCGCCCAGCTGGTGATGTTCGTCGAGAGCCGCTTCGGCATCGAGGTGGAGAACAACGAGCTGGAGCTGGCCTACTTCAGCTCCGTCAACGCGCTGACCGACTTCGTGACCTACAAGGCCGGCAAGGGCCGGGCGGCGCAGCCGTGCGACTGACGCCCACCCCGGAACTGGCCGCGCTGCGCGACCGGTTCCGGGACTTCGCCGACAAGGAAGTGGCCCCGCACGCGGCCCGCCACGACGCCGAGGAACGCGTCGACCGCGCGATCGTCGGCCGGCTCGCCGCCGAGGGACTGCTCGCCCCGCTGCTGCCCGCCGGCCTCGGCGGGCGCGGGCTCGACCCGATCGCCTACGGCCTGCTGCACGAGGAGATCGGCCGGGCCTGCTCGTCGGTGCGCAGCCTGCTGACCGTGCACGACATGGTCGCCGACAGCGTCCGGCGCTGGGGCACCCCGGCGCTGCGCGAGCGGTGGCTGCCGCGGCTGGTCAGCGGCGAGGCGCTGGGCGCCTTCGCCCTCAGCGAGCCGGACGCCGGCAGCGACGCCGCGGCCGTGGCCACCGTCGCGCGACCCGGCCGCGACGGCGGGCACCACCTGCTCACCGGCACCAAGCGCTGGATCACCTTCGGTCAGCTCGCCGACGTCTTCCTGGTCTTCGCCCGCACCCCGGACGAGGGACCCACCGCGTTCCTCGTCGCACGCGACCGGCCCGGCCTGAGCGTCGAACCGCTGCCCGGCATGCTCGGCACCCGCGGCTCGATGCTGGCTGAACTGCGCTTCGACGACTGCCCGGTGCCGCGCGACCACCTGCTGGGCGCCCCCGGCCGGGCCCACCCGTTCATCACCACCTCCGCGCTCACCCTGGGCCGCTACAGCGTCGCGGCCGGCAGCGTCGGCATCGTGCGCGCCTGCCTGGAGGCGTCGGCCGGCTACGCGGCCGGGCGCGGCGTGCTGCAGCACCAGCTGGTGCAGCGGATGGTCGCCGACATGGTGGTCTCCGCCGAGGCCGGCCGCCTGCTGGCGCTGCGGGCCGGTGAACTCATCGGCGCCGGCAGCCCGCACGCGCCGATGGCGGCCACCGAGGCGAAGTACTTCGCCGGCCGGGCGGCCGCCGACGCCGCGCGCGACGCGGTGCAGATCCACGGCGCCGCCGGCTGCTCGCCCGACCACCCGGTCGCGCGTTACTACCGCGACGCGAAGGTCATGGAGATCATCGAGGGCGGCAACGAGGTCAGCCAGACCATGATCGGCCGCTTCGGCCACACCGCCGGACACTGAGGGGAACACCGGTATGAGTACGCAGTCCGCCGACGCGCCGGCCGCCGGGACCCCGGCCGCCCCACCGGTCAAGTGCGTGGTGTGGGACCTGGACAACACCCTGTGGAGCGGGGTGCTGCTGGAGGACGCCGAGGTGACCGTGCGCCCCGGCATGGCCGAGGCGGTCCGCGAACTGGACGCCCGCGGTGTCCTTCAGTCCGTCGCCAGCCGCAACGACCCGGCCACCGCGACCGCCCGGCTGGAACGGGCCGGGCTGGCCGGCTACTTCCTGGTGCCGCGGATCGGCTGGGGCGCCAAGTCGGAGTCGGTGCGCCGCATCGCCGCCGACCTCAACCTGGGCCTGGACGCCTTCTTGTTCGTCGACGACGACCCCTTCGAACGCGAGGAGGTCAGCGGCGCGCTGCCCGCGGTGCGCACCGCCGAGATCACCGGCCCGCACGACGTCGCCGCGCTGCTGGCCCGCGCCGACCTCACCCCGGCGGTGGTCACCGGCGACGGCGCCCGGCGGCGGCTGATGTACCAGGCGGAGCAACGCCGTTCGGCCGCCGAGGAGGACTTCGCCGGCACCCCGCAGGAGTTCCTGGCCGGCCTCGGCATGCGGCTGGCGGTACGCCGGGCCGGCCCGGGCGACCTGGCACGCGCCGAGGAACTGACGGTACGCACGCACCAGTTGAACGCCACCGGCTACACCTACTCCCACGACGAGCTGGACGCGCTGCGCTCCTCGGACCGGCACGTGCTGCTGGTGGTCGACCTGGCCGACCGGTTCGGCGACTACGGCACCGTCGGCCTGGTGCTGCTGGAGGGCGACGCGCCGGCCGGCCGGGAGACCTGCTGGACGCTGAAGCTGCTGCTGGTCTCCTGCCGGGTGATGGCCCGCGGGATCGGCGCCGTGCTGCTCGGCCACGTCATCGCCCGCTCGCGGGAGCGGGGCGTGCGGCTGCGGGGGGAGTTCGTGCCCACCGACCGCAACCGGATGATGCTGGTGTCCTACCGCTTCGCCGGCTTCGCGCTCGCCGAGGAGCGGGCGGACGGCGTCGCGGTCTACGAGTACCGCGCGGCACCCGGCGCCGCGGCGGTCCCCGCGGTGCCCGACCACCTGACCATGACGTCGCACCTGTGACGGTCAGCAAGTGGACAACGCTTGTCACCATGTGGACAGCGCGGGCCGGGCGGGAACGCTTGCCTCCCGATTCGCGGGCTCGACATCATTGACGCACACGTGAACGTGGCTGCAACGGCGCGCGGTTCGGGCGCCGGCCGACGGCTCGAAGGGGCACGCGATGGCACAGGTCGAGGTCGGCGGCGCACCGCCGCAGGACGGCGCCGGGCAGGCCCTGGTCCCGCTGCGGCGCAACTGGCGGTTCCAGGCGCTGTGGGCAGGCTCGGCCGCCTCGATGCTCGGCGCCCGGATGGCCGACACCGCCTACCCGTTGCTGCTGCTGGCCATGACCGGCTCCTCGGCGATGGCCGGCGCCTTCGGCGGTGTGCAGATGACCGCCTCCCTGGTCTTCGGCGTGCACGGCGGCTCGACAGCCGACCGCCACGACCGCCGCACGGTGCTCATCATCGCCGACGGGGTCCGCTGCCTGGTCACCTGCAGCATCCCGGTGGCCCTGTGGCTGCACTGCCTGACCGTCGTGCAGACCCTGCTGGTGGCCGTCGTCATCGGCGCGGCGACCGCCTACACCGGTCCGACCCGGCTGCTGGCGGTGCGCTCGGTGGTGCCCAAGGCGCAGTTGCGGCAGGCGCTGAGCCAGGACGAGGCGCGGGCCAACGGCTCCAGCCTGCTGGGGCCGCCGATCGCCGGGTTCCTGTTCGGCGTGGGGCGTCAGGCGCCGTTCCTGGGCACCGCGTTCGGATCGCTGGTGGCCTTCGCCGCCGCCTGCGTGGTCAGGTTCGACACCGCGGGGGCCGGCGGCGGCCGGCCGCGCGGCAGCGCACTGGAGGGCTTCCGGTACCTGGTGCACAGCCGGGACCTGCGGCCCACCCTCGCGGTGGCCTGCGTGCTGAACCTGTGCAGCACCGCGCTGGTGCTGCCGGTGATCGTGCTGCTGCGCTCGCACGGCACGCATACGGGCGGGATCGGCCTGGCGCTGTCCGGCGAGGCGGTCGGCGGCATCCTCGGCGCCCTGCTCATCGGCCGGCTGCACCGGCTGATGGGCCCGGGCAAGCTGCTGCTGGCCAGCACCTGGATCTGCGTGCCGCTGTTCTTCGCGCCGCTGCTGCCGGGCGGCGCGGTGACCGTCTTCCTCGCCCTGGTCGTCACCATGCTGAGCATGCCCGCGCTGCGCGTCATGGTCGACGTGCTGATCTTCCAGCAGGTCGAGGACGAACTGCGCGGGCGGGTCGTCGCCGCCACCATGATGCTCTTCATGCTCGGCGTGCCGGCCGGGATGTTCGGCAGCGGCCTGCTGCTCGACTGGTTCTCGCCCGGCGCGACCCTGGCGTTCTTCGCCGCGCTGCTGGCCGCCGCCCTGGTGCCGGCCACCTTGTCGCGCCGGCTACGCGGCGCCGTCTGGCCGGCCTGACCGCACCAGGCCCAGCAGGCCGAGTTCGGCGACTTTGAGCCCGGCCTCGAAACGTGAGCTGACGTCCAGCCGCTTCAAGATGCTCGCCACATGCCTGCGGTAGGTGCGTACCGACACATTCATCTGGCGTGCGGCGGTCTCGTCCTTCATACCAGCACATAGTTTGTGCAGGACCTGCGACTGCGTGCAGTCCAGCGACAGCGGCGGGATTTCGGCGTTTTGGTTATGTGTCAAGTCCAACCCCTGCTCCCACAGCAGGAGTTGGAATCGGCGCAGAATGCCGACGACATCGCCGCCGCGCAGCAGCAGCGCCTCGGCCGTTCCGCCGCCCGCCCCGCGCGGCGATCGCAATACCGCCAGTTCCGGCCCGAACGTGATCATCGCGGGCAAGTCGCCGGCCAGGGTGCGGACCCGGGCACCCCGCGCCATCAGGTCGGCGAGCCGGTGGTGGCCGGCCCGGTCCAGCGGTGCGTCGCGGTGCCGCAGCAACTCCAGGAAATGCCCGCCGCCCACCACGTCGCGCCGCACGAAATCGGCCACTTCCTCCGCCGCCGGGGCCGGCAGCCCGGCGAGCGGATCACCGGTGACCCGCAACGTCATCCGGGGGTGTTCCGCGTTCACCGCCACGGTCGCCCGCAATACCCTGGCGATGGCCGGCGGGTCAATGGCGGTGATCAGGCCGGAGGATTGTCTGCGGTACGCGTCGAGCGCGTCGGTGATAATGCTCCGGGCGCTGTTGATTGCCTCTTCCGAAATTGCTTCGCTGTCCGAACCGTATTCAAGTGCCGACGCGGGATGGAAATCCCGGGAGGCGATGTGGGAACCGTCCACTGCCTGCTGCACGAGGACCCTCTCCAGAAACAGCCGAGCCGGGTCCACCAACGCGTCCCGGCGCCCACGGAGGCCCTGACCGTCCTCAAGCCCCCGTGCCGCTTACGGTAGGCAAGGACCGCGCCCGCGTCGAGTGCCGAGTACGACCGACCGGTTCCGGAGAGCCTGGGAAAACGTTTGCTCGGCCGACTTCCTTGATCCAGCGGATACGAGCCTTGCGGGCCGGGATGGGTCCTGGCAGCATCACGGCGACGATGAACACGGGGGCCGGCGGCTGGCGCGGGCATCAGGGAATGGGTCAGGAGCGAACCAGTAATGGTGCTTGAGCCTATGACATTCAATTTCTTAACGACCGGCGAATCCCACCGGTCGCCCACCACCCGCCGCGGCGGCCGGACGGTGGGGGAGTCGCGGTCATGACCAGCGCGAGTTCCGAACCCGTCGTCGGCCTCGCCCTGCCGGTCGCGGGCGCGGCCGACCTGGAGGACGCCGCCGGCGACGAGACCTTGATCTGCGCGGTCGGCGACGCCGTGGAGACCGTCGCGCTCAGCGCCCTGCGCTCCACCGCCACCCCCCGGATCGAGGGCGAGGACCACGGCCACGTCCTCGGCCTGGCCGACTGCGACCTGCCGCTGCCGCCGATCGTCGTGCACCGGCCGACCATGCAGGTCATCGACGGCGTCCACCGGCTGCGGGCCGCCCAGCTCAAGGGCGACACCACCATCGGCGCGCGCTTCTTCGACGGCAGCCCCGCCGACGCCTTCGTGCTCGCCGTCCGGCTCAACTCCGGCCACGGCCTGCCGCTGTCGCGGGCGGCCCGGTCGGCGGCGGCCCGCCGCATCATGATCAGCCACCCGCACTGGTCGGACCGGCGGATCGCGGCGGCCGTGGGACTGTCCGCCAAGACCGTCGGCGGCGTCAGGCGTTCGACGTGGGAAGTTCCGCAGTTGAACACCCGGCTGGGCCGCGACGGGCGCACCCGCCCCCTGGACGCCACCGACGGCCGGCGCCGCGCCGCCGCCGTGGTGACGGCCACGCCCACCGCCTCACTGCGCGCCATCGCCAGAGCGGCCGGCGTCTCGGTGGCCACCGCCCGGGACGTCAGGGAACGCCTGCGGCTCGGCCGCGGACCGCTGCCCGGCGACCACGGACCGGACGGGGTCGTGCCGCCGCCGCAGCCCTGCCGGCCGGCCGCCCCGCTCGCCGAACCGCGGCCGGCCGCCCCGGTGCGGCCCAACCGGGACGCCGAACCGGCCATCCTCGTGCTCCGCAGGGACCCCAGCCTGCGGTTCACCGAGGTCGGCCGGCTCTTCCTGCGGCTGCTGGGCGCCCACCCGATGGGGCCCGAGGTCTGGGACCGGTTCGTGGAGGGCATCCCCGCCCACTGCGCCGACTCCGTCAGCCAGCTCGCCCGCCGCAACGCCGAGGACTGGCTGTACTTCGCCGACGCCATCGACGAGGCCCGCCGCACCGGCGCGGGGGGCGACGGCGACGGCGACGGGCCGGGCAGGAGCTGAACGCGGCCCCGCGGGGCGACCCGCGGGACCGCCGGCACACCCCCCGCCCCGGACCGCCGCGGGGCACGGAAGGCCGCCCGCACCCCGGCGGCCGCGCGCAACCCCACCAACCATCGCGCAGGAAAGCGGAGGCGTCGCCGTGGTCCCGTTGTCGTTCGCACAGCAGCGACTGTGGCTCATCGACCGGCTGGAAGGCCCCAACGCGGTCTACAACATCCCGATGGTCCTGCGGCTGACCGGCCCGCTGGACGCCACCGCGCTGCGCGCCGCGCTCGACGACCTGCTGGAGCGGCACGAGAGCCTGCGCACCGTCTTCCCCGCCACCGACGGCGTACCCCGGCAGGAGATCCTCGAAGGGCCCGCCGCCCGCACCCCGTTCGGCCACCGCCCGCTGCGCGAGGCCGACCTGGCCGCCGAACTCACCGCCTGCGCCCGCCACCCCTTCGACCTGGCCGCCGAACTGCCGGTGCGCGCCGACCTGTTCACCCTGGCGCCCGAGGTGAGCGTGCTGTCGCTGGTCATCCACCACATCGCCAACGACGGCTGGTCGACCGGACCGCTCTTCCGCGACCTGCGCGCCGCCTACACCGCCCGGCTGGCCGGCACCGCCCCCGACTGGGAGCCGCTGCCGGTGCAGTACGCCGACTACGCGCTGTGGCAGCGCGAGGTGCTCGGCGAGGAGGACGACCCGCACAGCGAGCTGTCGCTGCAGTCCGCCTACTGGCGCGACCGGCTCGCCGGCCTGCCCGACCAGCTGGCGCTGCCCTTCGACCGCCCCCGGCCCGCCAGCAGCAGCCACCGCGGCGACGCCGTCGACCTGGAGGTGCCCCGCGCACTGTGGAACGCGGTGGCCGCCGTCGGGCGCGCGGCCGGCGCCAGCTCCTTCATGGTGCTCCAGGCCGCGTTCGCCCTGCTGCTGACCCGGCTCGGCGCCGGCACCGACATCCCGCTCGGCACCGTCACCGCCGGCCGCGGCGACGAGGCGCTGGAAGACCTGGTCGGCTTCTTCGTCAACACCCTCGTGCTGCGCACCGACACCTCCGGCAACCCCGGCTTCCGCACCCTGCTCGACCGGGTCCGGCAGACCGCGCTGGGCGCCTACACCCACCAGGACCTGCCCTTCGAACGCATCGTGGAGATCCTCAACCCGCCGCGCTCGCTGGCCCGCCACCCGGTCTTCCAGGTCATGCTGGTCTTCCACCAGAACGCCGGCGACTCCGACTTCGAACTGCCCGGCCTCACCGTCGACTTCGAACCCGGAACCGGCGGCGCCGCCAAGTTCGACCTCACCTTGACCCTCGCCGAGACCCTCGGGCCCGACGGCGCCCCCGGCGGACTCGTCGGCCACATCCACTACGCCACCGACCTGTTCGAGCGCGCCACCGTCGAACGCATGGGCCGCCAACTGCTGCGGGTGCTGGAGGCCGTCGCCGCCGATCCGTCCGTGCCCCTCGACAGCGTCGCGCTGCTGTCCGGCGACGAGCGCCACCGGCTGCTGGTGGCGTGGAACGGCCAGGACACCGCACCGCCCGGCGGCACCGTGCCGCAGCTGTTCGCCGGCCACGCCGCCGCCACCCCCGGCGCCCCCGCCGTCATCGACGGCGCCAGCGTGCTGACCTACCGGGAACTCGACGAACGCGCCAACCGCCTCGCCCACCTGCTCACCGACCGCGGTGTCGGCCCCGAGACCCTCGTCGCCGTCGCCCTGCCGCGCTGCGCCGACGCGGTCGTCGCCCTGCTCGCCGTCTGGAAGGCCGGCGGCGGCTACGTACCGCTGGACCCCGCCTACCCGGCCGACCGGCTGGCGGTCATGCTCGCCGACGCCCGCCCCCTGCTGCTGCTCACCACCACCGGCGTCACCGTCCCGCCCGGCTGCGGCGTGCCGGACCTGCGGCTCGACAGCCCCCGCACCACCGAAGCGCTCGCCACCGCGCCCGCCACCGCACCGCGGCCGCGCGCCCGGCCCGGCAACCCGGCCTACGTCATCTTCACCTCCGGCTCCACCGGCCGCCCCAAGGGCGTCGTCGTCGCGCACTCCGCGCTGGCCGACTACGTGACCTGGTGCGCGCGCACCTACCCGTCGATCACCGGCACCGCGCTGCTGCACACCTCACTGTCGTTCGACCTGACCGTCACCGGCCTGTGGGGACCGCTGGCCGCCGGAGGCTGCGTCCTGCTCGCCTCGCTGACCGAACGCGACCCCGCCGAGGCGGTCCACCTGTCCGCCCACCCGGTCACCTTCCTCAAGGCCACCCCCAGCCACCTGCCGCTCCTCGCCGAGGCCCCCGCCGCCTACTCACCCAGCGGCGAACTCCTGCTCGGCGGCGAGATCCTCACCGGCGAGGCCCTGCGCCCGTGGCGGACCGCCCACCCCGCCACCGTCGTGCGCAACGTCTACGGCCCCACCGAGATCACCGTCAACTGCGCCGAGTACCGCCTGCTACCCGGAAGCGAACCGCCGCCCGGCATCGTGCCCGTCGGCCGCCCGCAGGCCAACATCCGCCTGTACGTGCTCGACGCCGCGCTCAACCCGGTCCCGCAGGGCGTGGCCGGCGAACTGTACGCGGCCGGCACCGGACTGGCCCGCGGCTACCTCGACCGCCCGGCGGCGACCGCGCAACGCTTCACCGCCTGCCCGTTCGGACCGCCCGGCGCCCGGATGTACCGCACCGGCGACCTCGCGCGGTGGAACGCCGACGCGCAGCTGGAAGTGCTCGGCCGCGCCGACCAGCAGGTCAAGGTACGCGGTTTCCGCATCGAGCCCGGCGAGATCGAGGCCGTCCTGGCCGCCGACCCCCGCGTCGCCCAGGTGGCCGTCGTGGTGCGCGAGGACACCCCCGGCGACCGCCGGCTGGTCGCCTACGCCGTCCCCACCGACCCGGACGCCACCGTGGAGAGCGCCGCGCTGCGCGCGCTGGCCGCCCGCGCGCTGCCCGACTACATGGTGCCGGCCACCGTCGTGACGCTGCCCGCCCTGCCGCTGACCGCCAACGGCAAGCTCGACCGGTCCGCGCTGCCCGCCCCCGGATTCACCGCCGGCCCGCGGCACCGCGCGCCGGCCACCGCCGTCCAGGCGGCGCTGTGCGACCTGTTCGCCCGGGTCCTGGGCCGCGACCGCGACCAGGTCGGCACCGACGACGGCTTCTTCGACCTCGGCGGCCACTCCCTGCTCGCCGCCCGGCTGATCGGCCTGATCGACTCCTCCTTCGGCGCCCGCCTGCGGATGCGCGACCTGTTCGAGACCCCCACCGTCGCCGGCCTCGCCGCCCGCCTGGAGACCGGGGAACGGCCCGCCGACGGCGACGAACCGTTCGGCGCCCTGCTGCCGGTGCGGGCCCGCGGCAGCGGCCGGCCGCTGTTCTGCCTCCACCCCGGCAGCGGCATCGGCTGGTCCTACACCGGCCTGCTGCCCCACCTCGACCCCGAAACCCCGGTCTACGCCCTCCAGTCGCCCGCCCTGTCCCGCGACACCGCCCCGCCCGCCGACCTGCCCGCCCTGGCCCGCGGCTACGCCGAGCGGATCCGCGCCGTCCAGCCGCACGGCCCCTACCAGCTGCTCGGCTGGTCCTTCGGCGGCCTGGCCGCCTACGCCGTCGCCGCCCAGCTGGAGGCCGAGGGCGAGCGCGTCGCCCTGCTGGCCCTGCTGGACGGCTACCCGGTCCTCGACCCGGCCGGCCGGCCCCTGCTGCCGCCCGGCGGCGAACACGACGAGGACTTCGACGCCGACCTGCCCGACTGGGAGGACGACGGCGCGCTGGACTTCCTGCACGAGGCCATCGGCGGCGTCGACGGCCTCGCCCCCGACGAACTGCCCCTGGTCCTGCGGGCGATGACCTACCACCGCGAACTGCGGCACACCTACCGGCCACCGCGCTACCACGGCGACATCCTGTTCTTCACCGCCGCCGCCGACCGCCCGGCCGGCGCGCCCACCGCCGAGGTCTGGACGTCCTTCACCGACGCGACGGTGGACAACGTGCCCGTCGACTGCCGGCACGCCCGGATGCTCGACGCCGAACCCCTCGCCGTCATCGGCAAGACCGTCGGCGAGGCGCTGCGCACCGCCGCCGCCCTCCCCGCCGGAGCCGGCGATGTCCGCTGACCCGGGCGCCGCCGCACCGGGCGCCCCGGCCGCCGGCATGCGCTGGTTCCGCTTCCTGGTGGCCGGCAACGCCGTCTCCTCCTACGGCAGTTACCTCAACATGGTGGCGCTCAACCTGTTCGCCCTCCAGGTGACCGGCAGCGCCCTGCAGACCGGTCTGATCATGGCCGCCCGGCTGGCGGTCGGCTTCTGCACCGGGTTCGTCAGCGGCGGTGTCGTCTCGCGCCACTCCCGCAAGATCGTCATGATGGCCGGCGACAGCTCGCAGGCCCTCGCCCTGGTCGCATTGCTGTGCGCCCCCGGCGGCAGCCGCACGGTGGCGCTGTACACGGTCGCGGTGGTCGCCGGCGCCGGCGGCACCCTGTCGCAGGTGGCACTGCGCAGCGCGGTCCCCGAGATGGTCGGCGCCGCCCTGCGGGTCCGCGCCAACGCGCTGCTCGCCACCGGACGCGCCTTCGCCATGGTGCTGGGCTTCGCCTCGGCCGGCGTCGTGGTCTCCGCCCTCGGCTACCGGGCCGCCTTCGTGCTGGACGCCGTCACCTTCGCGGTGTCGGTCGCCACCATGGCGTGGCTGCCGATCCGCACCCGCCGCGCCGGCCCGCCGCCGCCCGGCGCGCCCGGCGCCGGTCTCGCCGCCCTGCGCAAGGGCCTGGGCGTGCTGCGCCCGACCCCGGTACTGCTGGCGATGATCGCCATCCGGGCCGTCGACGGCTTCGGCTCCGCCTCGCACAACGTCGGCCTGCCGGTGTACTCCACCGCGCTCGACGCCGGCCACCCGGCCGCGTTCGTCAGCCGGTTCTGGGCCACCTGGGCGATCGGCAACATCGTCGTGCAGCGCCTGGTGGTCCGCTGGGCCGCCCGCACCGGACGCGGCATCGGCGAGGCGGCGTTCGCCCTGGGCACCTGCGCGATGTCGGCCGGCTTCATCCTGGTCTTCACCGGCCCGCCGCTGGTACTCGGCGTCGCGTTCGCCCTGCTGGCCGGCATGGCCGACGGGTTCACCGAGAACGCCTACCTCTCGCGCCTGCAGACCGTGCCCGACGACGACCGCGGCTACGTCTTCGGCTGCTCGTCGATGGCGGAGAACCTCGGCTTCGGCTCCGGCACCGTGCTCACCGCGCTGCTGCTGGAGCACCACACCCCGCTGTCGGTCGTCGCCGTCTCGCACGGCACCGCCATCGGCTGCGGCGCCGTCTTCCTCGCCGCCCTCGCCCTGCGCAGGCTGCGCGCCGGCCCCGGCACCCCCGAGCCGGCGGTGCCCGAACCGGCCGCCCCGATGAAGGAAGTGAGCTCATGACAGCCGCCGGCGAACGGGCCATCGCGGTCATCGGCATGTCCTTCCGGTTCCCCGGCGCCGACACCCCCGACGCCTTCTGGCGCGTCATCGAGGGCGGCGTCAACCACGTGCGGCGCTTCACCCGCGACGAACTCGCCCGGGCCGGCGTCCCCGCCGAGCAGTACCTCGACCCCGCGTTCGTCGGCGCCAGCGGCGTCTTCCCCGGCATCACCGACTTCGACGCCGGCTTCTTCGGCATGAGCGGCAACACCGCCCGCGTCACCGATCCGCAGCAGCGGCTGTTCATCGAGACCTGCTACCACGCCCTGGAGGACGGCGGCTACGCCGACACCGCGCCCGGCACCCGCGTCGGCGTCTTCGCCGCCACCGGCTACCACCTGTACTCCATGCGCAACTACCTGGTCAGCAACCTGCTCGCGCACGGCTGGGAGGACTGGGTGGCCGGCGCGCAGATCACCAACGGCAACCACGCCGACTTCATCGCCACCCGCCCCGCCTACCAGATCGGCCTGACCGGCCCGGCCGTCGGCGTGCAGTCCGGCTGCTCCTCGTCGCTGTCCGCCGTCCACCTCGCCGGCCGGTCGCTGCTCGACGGCGAGAGCGACCTCGCGCTGGCCGGCGCCGCCGCGATCCACGTGCCGCAGATCCTCGGCTACGGCTACGTCAAGGGCTCCATCCTGTCGCGCACCGGCGTCTGCCGGGCCTTCGACGCCGCCGCCGACGGCACCGTCGGCGGCAACGGGGTGGCCGCCGTCCTGCTCAAACGGCTGCCCGACGCGCTGCGCGACGGCGACACCGTGCACGCCGTCCTGCTCGGCGCCGGCCTGAACAACGACGGCAACGACCAGGGGCGCAAGACCAGCTTCGCCGCCCCCAGCGCCACCGGCCAGCAGGCCGCCGTCTCCCGGGCACTGGCCGCCGCCGGGGTGGCCGCCGACACCATCGGCTACGTCGAGGCCCACGGCACCGGCACCCTCAAGGGCGACCCCATCGAGTTCGCCGGCCTGACCGCCGCCCACCGCGAATCGACCGACCGCCGCGGCTACTGCGCCATCGGCTCGGTCAAGCCCAACATCGGCCACCTCGACTCCTGCGCCGGGATGGCCGCGCTCATCAAGACCATCCTGGTGCTGCGGCACGGTGTCATCCCGCCGCTGGCCAACTTCACCACCCCCAACCCCCGGCTCGACCTGGAATCCAGCCCGTTCTGGATCCCCACCGGGCCGACCGCCTGGCCGCGCGGCGCCCACCCGCGCCGGGCCGGCGTCACCGCGCTCGGCGTCGGCGGCACCAACGTGCACCTCATCGTCGAGGAGGCACCGCCCGCCCGGCCGCGCCCCGCCGTCCGCCCCCTGCCGCAGCTGCCCCTGCCGGTGTCCGCCCGCAGCGCGGCGGCCCTCGGCGAGGCCGTCCACCGCCACGCCGCCCACCTCGCCGCCCACCCCGGCCTCGCGCCGCAGGACATCGCGCTCACCGCGGGCGCCGGACGGCGGCACTTCCGGCACCGCGCGGTCGTCCTGGGCGCCGACACCACCGGCCTGGCCGCCGCGCTCGCCCGCCCCGCCCGCTTCACCGGCACCGTGCCCGAGCGGCCCGGGACGACCGCCTTCGTCTTCTCCGGCCAGGGCAGCACCTACCCCGGCATGTCCCGGGCCGCCCACGACCGCCACCCGGTCTTCCGCGCGGCGCTCCGCGAGTGCGACGCGACCTACCACGCGCTCACCGGCCGCTCGCTGCTGCCGGACCTCACCGGCCCCGGCGACGACCGCGTCTGGGAGACCGACCTGGCCCAACCAGCCCTGTACGCACACCAGTTGGCGACACTGCGGCTGTGGCGGGAGCTGGGGGTGACGCCCGGCGCTGTCGCCGGGCACAGCGTGGGCGAGCTCGCCGCCCTCACGGCCGCGGGCGCGCTGTCCCCGGCCGACGGCATGCGGCTGGCGGTCGGCCGCGGCGAGGCGATGCGCCGGCTCAGCCCCGAGGGCGGCATGCTCGCGGTCGCGGCCGGCCGGCCGCAGACCGACGCGCTGCTCGCCGCCGTACCCGGGCTGGACCTCGCGGTGGTCAACGGCGAGCACGACCACGTACTGGCCGGACCGCCGGACGCCCTGCGCCGCGCCGCCGCCCTGTGCGACGGGCACGGCACCCGCAGCCACCTGCTCGCGGTCAACCGCGCCTTCCACTCCCGGCTGCTCGCACCGGCGCTGCGGGCCTGGGGCGAACTGGCGGCCACCGTGCCGTTCGCCCCGCTGACCACCGCCTTCGTCAGCGGCCTGGACGGCGTGGTGCGCGAACCCGGCTGGCGCCCCGACGCCGGCCACCTGGTACGGCAGGCGGCCGAACCGGTGCGCTACGACCTCGTCCTGGCCCGGCTCGCCGCGGGCGGCCACACCGCGGTCGTGGAGGCCGGACCCACCGGCACGCTCACCGCCATCGCCCGCCGCGCCGCGCCCGGCGTCCCGGCGGTCGCCACCCAGCGCCGCGGCCGCGAGGAGGCCACCCTCGTCGAGGCGGCCGCCGAAATGTACTGCCGCGGCGCGGACATCGCCTGGTCCGCGCTGCTGGCGGGCACCGGGGCCGGCCGGGTCCCGCTGCCCGGCTACCCGTTCGAGCGCAGGACGTACTGGGTCGGCCCGATGCCGCTCCCGCAGTTCACCGAGCCCGGCCAAGCCCCCGACCGGGACGCGGCCCACGAAAGGACGCACGCCATGCGCCACGAAGACCGCACCGCCGACCGGATCACCCGCACCGTCACCGAGATGACCGTGCGGCACACCGGCTGCGAACCCGCGGACGTCGCCCCGGACCGCCCCTTCGTCGACCTCGGCGCCGACTCCCTCCAGATGATCAACATGCTGCGCGAGGTGGAGAAGGAGTTCGAGGTCAGGGTCTCGATGCGCGAGCTGTTCGAGGAGGCCGGCACGCCCGCACTGCTCGCCGCGCTGGTCGCCGGCCGCGTCACGACCGCCCCCGCCCCCGCGGCCGCCCCGGCCCCGGCGCCGTTCGCCCCGGCATCGTTCGCCCCGGCCCCCGCGCCCGGGTGGGCCCCGCCCGCGCCGCAGCCCCCGGCGTACGCCCAGGCGCCCGCCCCGGCCTACGCCCCGCCGCAGCCGCCGGCTCCCGTCCCGGCCCCCGCCCCGGCGCCGTTCGCCCCCGCCTGGGCCCCGCCGCAGCCGCCGGCCCCGGCGCCCGGGTACGCGCAACTCCCGCCGCAGCCGCCGGTGTACGCCCCCGCGCCGCCGCAGGCCCCGCAGTACACGCCGTACGCTCCCGCCGCGCCGCAGGCCCCGGCCCCGGTGACGGCCGACGCGCCCACGCTGGAGTCGCTGGCGCAGCAGATCCAGGTCCTGGCACAGGTGCAGGCGCAGATGATGAACCAGCTCTCGCACCTGCTCACCACCTTCGCCGCCGCCGGACGCTGACCAGAGAGCGAGACGAACGCCATGAGCACCGTGGACGATCAACTCCAGGAAATGCTGCGGCTGTCGGACCGGATAACCCAGCAGGTCGCCACCGTGACCGGAACCGCCCCGGCCTCCGCGCCCGCCTCGGCCCTCGCCCCCGCCCCCGCACCCGCGCCCGTGACCCCGACCCCGCCCGCGCCCGCCGCGCCCGCGCCCGCCGCGCTCACCGTGCCGCGGGCGCACGGGCCGCGGGTGTCGGTGCCGGTGGACTCCGGGATGGCCGCCTCCTCCGACACCGGCGCCCAACGCGCCCACGTCGACGACCTGGTCGCCCGGTACACCGCCAGGACCCGCACCTCCAAGCAGCTCGCGCAGCGCTTCCGCCCGGTGCTCGCCGACAGCCGCGCGGTCGTCGGGTTCCGCCGGGCCACCAAGGAGATGCAGTACCCGATCGCCGCCCGCCGCGCCGCCGGCTCGTGGCTCGAGGACGTCGACGGCAACGGGTACACCGACATCACCATGGGCTTCGGCATCCTGCTCTTCGGCCACGAGCCGCCGTTCGTGACCGAGGCGGTCAACGAGCACCTGTCGCACGGCATCCGGCTCGGCCCGCGCAACGCCGAGACCGGTGAGGCCGCCGAACTGCTGGCCGAACTGACCGGCATGGAACGGGTCGCCTTCGCCAACTCCGGCACCGAGGCCAACAGCGCGGCGATCCGGCTGGCCCGCAACGCCACCGGCCGCGACAAGATCGTCATGTTCCACAGCGCCTACCACGGGCACGCCGACAACGTCCTCGGCCGCTCCGTGCGGTCCGCCGACGGCCACGTCACCGTCCCGGTCTCCGCCGGCATCCCGGCCGGCGCGGTCGGCGACCTCGTCGTCCTCGACTACGGAACGCCCGAGGCCCTGGCGGCCGTCGACGCGCTCGGCCCGACCCTGGCCGCGGTGCTCGTCGAACCGGTGCAGAGCCGCAATCCCGCCCTGCGGCCCGGTGAGTTCCTGCGCCGGCTGCGGGAGATCACCCGGCGGCACGGCACCGTGCTGTTCTTCGACGAGATGCTCACCGGCTTCCGTCCCCATCTCGGCGGCGCCCAGGCCTACTTCGGGGTCACCGCCGACCTGGCCACCTACGGCAAGGCGCTCGGCGGCGGCTTCCCGATCGGCGCCATCGCCGGCCGCGCCGACATCATGGACGGCATCGACGGCGGCATGTGGCAGTACGGTGACGCCAGTTACCCGCCGCGCGACACCACGTTCTTCGGCGGTACGTACATCCAGCACCCGGTGTCCATGGTGGCCGCGCGCGCCGTCCTGGACCACCTCAAACGCAGCGGCCCCGGGCTCCAGGAACGGCTCAACGCCCGCACCGACGCGTTCGCCGCCGGGCTGAACCGGTTCCTCACCGAGGAGGACTACCCGCTGCGGGTCAACCACTTCGGGTCGATGTTCCGCTTCGAGCACCGGGCGGACATGGAGCTGCTCTACCACCACCTCATGCTCAAGGGCGTCTTCGTCTGGGAGTGGCGCAACTTCTTCCTGTCCACCGCCCACACCGACGACGACCTCGCCCGCGTCACCGACGCCGTCACCGGTTCGCTGCGCGAACTGCGCGCCGCCGGCTTCCTGCGCCCGTCCGCGCGGTCCCGTCCGGCCCGGCCGGCTCCGGAGGCGGTGACACCGGGCACAACCGCACCGGCGACGCCCGCACCGGCCCCGGCGGCCACCGCACCGGCGACGTCCGCACCGGAGGCCACGGCACCGACCGCCCCCGCACCGACCGCCCCGGCACCGCCCGCCCCCGCACCGGCGATGCCCGCACCGGCCCCGGCGGCCACCGCACCGGCGACGTCCGCACCGGAGGCCACGGCACCGACCGCCCCCGCACCGACCGCCCCCGCACCGACCGCCCCGGCACCGACCGCCCCGGCGCGGCCGGTCCCCGTGACGGCCGTCGCGCGGACCGTGCCGGTGTCCGGGTCGCCGGTGCCCGGGCCGGCGGTGCCCGCCACCGGGCGTACCGACTTCAGCGTCTACTTCTTCGGCGACTACCCGCTGGACACCCCCGAGTCCGAGCGGTACCACCTGGTGGTGGAGACGGCGCGGTTCGCCGACCGGCACGGGTTCCACACGCTGTGGATGCCGGAGCGGCACTTCCACTCGTTCGGCGGCATCTCGCCCAACCCGGCGGTGCTGGCCGCCGCGCTGGCCCGGGAGACCGAGCGGATCCGGCTGCACGCCGGGTCGGTCGTCCTGCCGCTGCACGACCCGGTGCGGGTGGCCGAGGAATGGGCCATGGTCGACGCGCTGTCCGGCGGCCGGGCGGGCATCGGGTGCGCCCCGGGCTGGCGGCCGGACGACTTCGTCTTCCACCCCGACCGGTTCGGCCGGCACCGCGAGGTGATGTACGAGCAGCTGGACGAGGTCCGCCGGCTCTGGCGCGGTGAGGCGGTGCGCCGGGCCGCGGGGAGCGGGAAGACCGTCGACGTGCGGCTGTTCCCGCGGCCGGTGCAGGCCGCGCCGCCGATGTTCGCGGCGACCGTCGGCCGGCCGGAGTCGTACCGGCGGGCTGCCCGGCACGACCTCGGCATCGTCACCAACCTGATGACGCAGGACCCGGCCCAGCTCGCGAGCAACATCGCCCTGTACCGCGCCACCCGCCAGGAGGCCGGCCTCGACCCGCGGGCCGGCCGGGTCGTCGTCCTGCTGCACACCTACCTCGCCGCCGACCACGACCGGGCCCGCGGCGAGGCCCTGGCCCCGCTGAGCCGCTACATGCGCTCGTCGCTGTCGATGTTCGGCGACGTGACCAACAGCCTCGGGCTGACCGTCGACCTGGACTCCATGGCCGACGAGGACCTCGACTTCGTCTTCGAGCGCGCCTACGGCCGGTACTGCGACCAGCGGTCCCTGATCGGCACCCCCGAGACCTGCGCCCCGGTCGTCGACGCGCTGCGCGAGGCCGGCGCCGACGAGGTCGCCGCCCTGGTCGACTTCGGCGTCCCCGCGGCCCGGCTGCGCGACAGCATGACCCAGCTCGACCGCCTGCGGCAGCGCTACGCCGCCCCCGAGACCGCACCCCCCGCCCCGGCACCGGCCCCCCGCGAACGCGTCGAGGTCACCACGGGTCGCGACGGTACGGGGGAGAACGGCGCGGGTGAGGGCGGCGCGGAGGAGGACGCCGCGCCGCGGGAGCGTACGACGGAGAACGGCGGGACGGAGAACGGCGGGACGAGTGACCGTACGCCAGGTGACTCGCCGGGCGACCGTGCGGCGGACGACCGGGCGGCGTGGGATCCCGCCGGTGAGCGGGTCGCTCCGCTCACGCCGGGGCAGCAGCGCGTCTGGTTCCACGAACGGCTGCGGCCGGGCAGCGGCGCGTACAACGAGGTCCAGGCGATCCGGCTGGAGGGGCCGCTGGACGTGGCCGCGCTGCGTTCCGCGCTGGACTCGGTGGTGGCACGGCACGGCGCGCTGCGGACCGTCTTCCGCGACGTCGGCGGCGAGCCCGGCCAGGTCGTGCGCCGCACCGCGGTGCCGGACTTCCGGGTGGTGGACTGCACCGGGCTGCTGGAGGAGGACGCGCTGCGCGACGCCGTCGACCTCGAAAGCCGCCGGTCCTTCGACCTCGGGCAGGGGCCGCTGTTCCTGGCCCGGCTGCTGAGGCTGTCGCCGGTCCGGCACGTGCTGGTGATGTCGACCCACCACATCGTCACCGACGCCCGGTCGGCCGGCGTCATCGGCCGGGACCTGTCCGCCTTCTACCGCGCCGCCGTCACCGGCGAGCCCGACGCACTGCCCGCCGTCCCGGCCGACTACGCCGAGCTCGCCACCCGACGCGCCGACGCGCCCCGGCCGGCCCGCGCCGCCGAGGACCTGGCGTACTGGACCGAACGTCTCGGCGGTGACCTGCCCGATGTCACCCTGCCGCCGGACCACCCGCGCCCGGCGGTGCTGAGCTGCGAGGGCCGAGCCGTCTTCGACGCACTCGGCCCCGAACTGACCGCCGCCGTCTCCGCGTTGAGCCGCCGGCACGGCACGACGCTGTACACCGCGCTGCTGGCCGGGCTCGCCGCCACGCTGCACCGGTTCACCGGCGCCGAGGACCTGGTGATCGGCACGCCGGTCTCCGACCGCCCGGCCGGTACCGAGGACGTCGTCGGGTTCTTCCTCAACACCCTCGCGCTGCGCTTCGACCTGTCCGGCGACCCGGCGTTCAGCGAACTGCTGGGCCGGGTACGGTCGGTGACCCTCGACGCCTACGACCACGCCGCGGTGCCGTTCGAGGAGGTGGTGCCCACGCTGAGGCTGCGCCGGTCCGCCGACCGCAGCCCGGTCTTCCAGGTGCTGGCCGAGTTCGAGACCTCGCCGGCCGCCCCGCTCGACCTGCCCGGCGTCACCGCCGAACCGCTGGACGCCGCCGCCCACAAGGCCCTGGTCGACCTCACCGTCTACCTCACCCTGCGGGCCGGCGACGTCGGGGTGCACGTCGACTACAACACCGACCTGTACGACCCCGCGACGATCGACGCCTTCCTCGCCGCCTACCGCGAGGTGCTCACCGCCGCCACCGCCGACCCGGCCGTCCCGCTGTCCCGGCACGCCGCCACCCGGTGGCGGACCCCGCTGGCCGAGGCGGCGGCCGAACCGGCGGCCGAACCGGCGTCCCTTGACGAGGCGTTCACCCTGCGGGCCGCCGCCGACCCGGAGGCCGTCGCCGTCGTGGCCGCCGACGGTACGCAGGTGACGTACCGTCAAGTGGCCGACCGCGCGGCCCGGTTGGCGTCCGTCCTGCGGTCCCGCGGTGCCGGCCCCGGCCAGGTGGTCGCGCTCCGGCTGCCGCGCTCCCCGGAACTCGTCACCGCCATGGTCGCCACCCTGCGCACCGGTGCCGCCTACCTGCCCCTGGACCCGGTCGACTCCCGGCAGCGGCTGCACGCGGTCCTGCGGGAGAGCGGCGCCGCGATCCTGGTCGCCGCCGACCCCGCCGGCCCGGCCGACCCCACCCATGCCGACCCCGCCCATCCGGCCGTCACCGCCGGTACCGCCGACATCGGGGCCGTCCCCGCCGGCACGGTCGTGCTCGGTCCCGACGGCTCCCCGGCGCCGCGCGACACCCCGCCGCCCGCCGCCGTGCCCGCCGGCGACACCTCGGCCCGCCGCCCGGCCCGGCCCGGCGACCCCGCCTTCGTCATCTACACCTCCGGTTCGACCGGCCGGCCCAAGGGCGTGGCGCTGACGCACGGTTCGATGCTCGACCTGTGCCAGTGGCAGCGCACCCGCTTCGGCTTCACCCCGGCCGACCGCGTCGCGATGGTGTGCAGCCAGAGCTTCGACGCCGCCGCGCTGGAGGTGTGGTCCGCGCTGACCACCGGCGCCTCGCTCGCCGTGGTCCCCCCGCCGGTACGCCAGGACCTGTCGGCGCTGGCCCGCTGGTACGCCGACGCCGGCGTCACCTTCTCCCTGCTGCCGACCGCGATGGGCACCGAGTTCCTCGCCCTCCCGGTCGACCGGCAGCCGCCGCTGCGGGCCCTGCTGCTCGGCGGCGACACACTGCGCCGCCGGCCCCGGCCCGGGACGCCGTACGAGGTCGTCAACATCTACGGGCCGACCGAGACCACCGTCCTGGCCACCGTCCGCACGGTCCCGCCCGGCGACCCGGCCGACCGCACGCCGCAGCCGGTCGGCTCCGCGATCGACGGCGTGACGCCGCACGTCCTGGACGACCGGCTGCGCCCGGTGCCGCCCGGCGAACCCGGCGAGCTGTACCTCGGCGGGACCGGCGTGGCGCTGGGGTACCTCGGCCGGCCCGGCCTGACCGCGGAACGCTTCCTGCCCGATCCGGCCGGCGGCGGCGCCCGCCTGTACCGCACCGGCGACCGGGTCCGCCAACTGCCGGACGGCGAGCTGGAGTTCATCGGCCGCGCCGACGACCAGGTGAAGATCCGCGGCTTCCGCGTCGAACCCGGCGAGGTCACCCACGCCCTGCTGTCCCTGCCCGGCGTACGCGACGCCGCCGTCCTGGGCCGCCGCGACGCGGACGGCGACGCACGGCTCGTGGCCTACCTGGTCCCGGCCGAGCCGCCGGACGCGGACATGGAAACGGACGCGATCCCGCGCGCCGTGGCGGGCGCCGGTGCGGTGGGCGCCGCAGCGGCAGGGGGCCGGATGGCGAACGCCGAAGCGACGCGTGCCCGCCTGGCGGACGCCGCCGTGGCAGGCGTCCGGATCGCGAACGCCGAAGCGGTGGACGCCGCAGTGGCGGGCGCCGAAGCGACCGCTGCCCCCGACCCGCTCGACCCGCCGCAGCGCCGACGACCGCACGGTGCCCCCCGCACCCCCGCGCCGCACGACCGGGACGCCTTCGTGAGCGGAGTGCGCGGACGCCTGGCCGCCCTCGTGCCCGACTACCTGGTGCCCGCCGCCTGGGTGGTGCTGGACCGCCTGCCGCTCGGCGTCAACGGCAAGCTGGACCGCGCCGCGCTGCCCGACCCGGCGGTCAGGGCCCCGGCGCCGGCCACGGCCCCCACCTCGTCCGCGGCCCGGACCGCGGCCTCGGCCACGAACACGCCCGCGACCACGGTCCCAACCGCGCCATCGGCCACGAACACGCCCTCGTCCGCGACCCCGGCCCCGGACACCGCCCCCGCCCTCGCCCGGGACCTCGCGGTCACCGAGGCGGCGGTGCGCGAGCTGTGGGCCGCCGAGCTGAGGACCGACCCGGCCGCCGTGCGGACCGACTCCTCGTTCTTCGAGCTCGGCGGCCACTCGATCACCGCGATGCGGCTGATGACCCGGGTGCGCGACACCTTCGGCCACGACTACCCGATGCTCGACTTCTTCCTGGAGCCCACCCCGGGC
>NZ_JAAGKO020000005.1 GCF_027947535.2 Streptantibioticus silvisoli | reverse complement strand
CTGGGCGCGGATTCCCTCGTCCTCATCGAACTCGCCGACAAAATCCAGCACACCTACGACGTCGACATCACCGTCGTCCAGCTCTTCGAAGAAATCGTCACCACCGAAGCCATCACCCGCTGGATCGAACAGGAACGCACTCCCCCCACTCCTCCGGCGCCCACCGCAGGCGTCCCCGCGCCCACCGCCGGCGCTCCCACCGCAAGCGTCCCCGCGCCCACCGCCACGCCCACGGCGAGCGCCCCCGTCACGCCTGCGGCCGGCGCCCCGGTCCCGCGGCCCGCGCGTGGCTTCGCCGAGGCGACGGCCGAGTCGCGCCGCCTGTCGGAGGCGTACCAGGACGTGCTGTGCAACAACCGCCGGTTCCCCGAGCGGGACGAGGCCGAGCGCGGCAGCGCGTACCCGGTCTGGGTCGACCGGTCCGAAGGCCCGTACCTGTGGGACGTCGACGGCAACCGCCTCGTGGACATGGCGATGGGCTACGGGTCGCACCTGTTCGGCCACAACCCGGACTTCGTCGTGCGGGCGCTGCGGGAGCAGCTCGACAAGGGCCTCCACCTGGGCGCCGAGGTCGCGCAGACCGGTGAACTGGCCCAGAAGATCCGGCAGTTGACCGGCGTGGAGCGGGTCAACTTCTGCGTCTCCGGTACCGAGGCGGTGTTCACGGCGATGCGGCTGGCCCGCGCCTACACCGGGCGCGGCAAGATCGTCATGCTCCAGCACGCCTACCACGGCCATTCCGACGCGACGCTGTACAGCCCCAAGCCCGGCGAGCGCAGGCAGAGGGTGGCGACCCCCAACGTGCTGGGGGTGTCGGCCGCCGGGGCCGGTGACGTCATCGTCGGTTCCGTGGACGATCCGGGGCTGCCGGAGTTCATCCGGGAGCACGGCGACGAGATCGCGGCCGTGCTGATGGAACCGCTGCAGAACCAGTTCCCCGACCGGGACCTGCGCGACTTCGCGGTCGAGATGCGGCGGGTCACCGAGTCCGTCGGGGCGCTGCTGATCTTCGACGAGGTGCTGACCGGGTTCCGTTTCGCGCCGGGCGGCTTCCAGGAGCTGTACGGCGTCGAGGCCGACCTGGTGACGTACGGCAAGACGGTGGGCGCCGGGCTTCCGGTGGCGGTGGTGGCCGGGCGGGCCCGCGTCATGGACCTGGTCGACGGCGGCCCGTGGACGCGGGACCTGCGGGTCGGCTCCGACCGGCTCACCTACACCGCCGGCACCTACGGCAAACACCCGCTGTCGATGGCCGCCGCGAACGAGGTGCTCGGCGAACTGGCGCGGCGGGGGCCGCAGTTCAGCCAGCGGCTCAACGAACGCGGGGACCGGCTCCGGGAGCGGCTCGACGCCGTGCTGGGAGAGGCGGACGCCGGTGTCCGGGTGATCGGGCGGGGTTCCCTGCTGCGCTTCGTGCGGTCGGGGGCGGTGAGCTTCGCGTTCCTCGGCAGCGAATTCCACGCCTTCCGGCGGGCGCTGCTGGCCGAGGGCGTCTACATCACGGAGATCGGGCTCAGTTACCTGTCCGACGCCCACACCGACGAGGTCCTGGACGAGGTCGTCGGCGCCGTCGCCCGAGCGGCGCGGTCCGCGAAGGGCCGTACGACCGCCGGAAGCACCGCTGCCGCCGAGCGTGGTCAGGCCCCGCAGGCGTCCGGTTCCGGCGCCGGGGCCGCCGTGACGGCGCCCGTCCGGCAGGCTGCCCCGGCGCCGGCCGCCCCGGTGGTTTCGGCGGTGCCGTCCCGGCCGGCCGAGCGGGAACTCGCGGTGAGCCTGTCGTTCTTCGGCATGCAGGACCGCGCGCACGAGGGCGACTTCTACGGCCGGGTCGTACGGCTCGCCGAGGCCGCGGAGGCCGGCGGGCTGGACGCCGTCTGGTTCCCCGAGCGGCACTTCGACGGGTTCGCCGGCTTCTCGCCCAACCCGGCGGTCCTGGCCGCCCTGGTGGCGTCGCGCACCTCGCGGATCGGCCTGCGGGCCGGCAGCGCCGTCCTGCCGCTGCACTCGGCCGTCACCGTCGCCGAGGACTGGGCGATGCTCGACGTGGCGAGCGGCGGGCGGGTCGGGGTGGCGGTCGCCTCCGGCTGGATGCGCCGCGACTTCGTGCTGTCGCAGGCGCCCTACGAGGCCCGGCGCGAACTGTTCGAACAGCGGATATCGGAGCTGGACCGGCTGTGGTCCGGCGAGACGCTGCGGGTGGAGAGCCCGGGCGGCACGGTGGCCGACGTACGGCTCTTCCCCCGGCCGGTGCAGGCGCGGCTGCCGTTGTGGCAGGCGATCCTCGGCAGCGAGCAGTCGTTCCACGAGGCCGGCCGGGCCGGCCGGAACATCCTCACCAACCTGATCCAGCAGGACCTCGGCGAACTGCGGGCCAAGCTCGCCCGCTACCGCGCCGGGCGGCAGGAAGCCGGCCTCGACCCGGCCGGCGGAGAAGTCACCGTGCTGGTGCACACCGCGTTCACCCCCGACCCGGACAGCCGGGCGGCGGCGCTGCGCGACCTGGAGCACTACATGTTCCAGACGTTCAAAAGCACGCACCGCGACCCCGCCTCCGTCGACGAGGCGTCGTGGTCGGGGCGGATGGCGCAGGCCGCACGGCGCCTCCAGGACGGGCTGAGCCTCATCGGCACCGGGAGCGAGTGGCTCACGCAGTGCCGTGCCCTGAAGGAGGCGGGCGCCACCGAGATCTCCTGCCTGGTCGACTTCGTCCGCGAACCCGACCGCTGGGACGCCACGGTGGAAGCCCTGGCCGGCCTGCGCGACGCGGTCCGCCGGCCCGCCCCCGCGGTGCGGCCCACCGCGCCGACGGAGAACGACACCGCGCAGGCCGCCGCCGCTGCGGAGCGCAACACCGCGGTCCAGGACGCCACCGCGGCGGAGCCCGCCGAACCGGTCCGCGCCACCGACCAGCCCGCCGAACC
Source organism: Streptantibioticus silvisoli (assembly GCF_027947535.2). GTDB lineage: Bacteria > Actinomycetota > Actinomycetes > Streptomycetales > Streptomycetaceae > Streptantibioticus_C > Streptantibioticus_C silvisoli. The sequence goes on along the minus strand of NZ_JAAGKO020000005.1, from coordinate 263,879 downwards.
GTTCGTTGAGACCGAGCGGCCCGCCGAACCGGTGCGTACCGTCGAGTTGACGCGGGGCGCGGTCGAGATCTGGGCGGCGTCGAAGATCAGCCCCGACGCGATGGCGGCGTACACCATTCAGCGGCTGTTCGAGGTGCGCGGCGAGGTGGACGGCGACCGGCTCCGGTCCGCCTTCCTCGAAGTGCTGCGCGCCGACGCCTCGTTGCGGCTGGAGGTGCTGCCGACCGGTGAGGCCGGCGTCATCGCGGACCACCGCGGGGCGCAGCAGGACGCGTTCGTGCTCTACGACGGCGTCGCCGGTGACCGGGCGGCCTTCCACGACCGGGTCGCGCGCGACCTGGCCGCCCGGCCGCTCGACGCGGAGCACGGTCCCGCCCTGGCGATGCGGTGCCAGGTCACGGCCGACGGCATGCTGATCCACCTGGCCGCCTCGCACGCGGTGATGGACGGCACGCAGTTCTCGGACGTCCTGCGCAAGGTCGGCAAGGCCTACGACGGCGAGCGGATCGACGAGCCCGCACCGGAGGCCGCCGGGGACGGCGGTGAGGCGGACGGCGACCGCGGCTACTGGCGCGAGGCCGTCGCCCGCCTGCCCCGCACGACGCTGGAGCGGGCCGGGACCCGTTCGGTCGTCACCGGGGACTGGCGCGGCAGGCGCTACAGCCGGCGGCTGCCCGACGGCTGGCTCGGCGCGGTGGAGACCCGGGCGCGCGAACAGCGGATCACCGCGTTCATCGAGACCCTCGCGAGCACGATGGAGAGCCTCAACGGTCTGGCCGGCCGGCACCTGCTCTACTCCTTCCCGGCGCTGCGGCCCCGCAGCCGGCGGTACGGCAGCCGGGCCAACCTGCTGCCGATCTGGGCGGACGACTCCGTCAAGGACCTGCGCGCCCACTGCAAGTCCGCGGTCCTCAACGGTCTTCAGCACGGCTCGCTCACCTTCACGCAGATCTTCGACGGCGGGCGGGCCGGCGACCCCGCGCGGGGCCGTGTCGTCCCCGACGTGACCTTCTCCTGGGACCACTTCGACGCGCTGCGGCTGGGCACGTCGACCATCCGTGAACTCCCCACCCGGACCGAGGTGGTGCGCTTCCCGATCGGCGTCACCCTGACCGTGGAGCCGGGCGGCGGGGTCACCCTCTCGCTGGATCTCGCGGAGGCCGCGGGGGTGGACGACGGCGAGAAGTGGTTCGACGCGCTCCACACGGCGCTCGTCCAGGAGTACGCGGAGCACGCCCCGGCAGCGCCGGCGGCCGGGCCGGACCGGTCGGAGGCCGCCGGCCTGCCGCACGAGGCCGCGGTCGCGCTGGCCGGTCTGGCGGTCCACTGCCGGGCGGTGGCGCGGGACAACGGGCAGCACACCCTGCGGCTCGACGGACGCGGCCGTATGACCGACCTGCTCGTCAGCAGGGCGCGCGCGACGACGAACGCCGTGCTGCGGCGCTGCGAGGTCGAGCGGATCACCGACGTGCGGATCGCGGTGGACTCCGAGTACGACCTGCTGGTCGCCGCCCTGGTGTGCGGGATGCTCGGGGTGGCCGACCGGGCCGTGGCCGGCGGCGGCACCGGCGACGGGAGCGGGGTCACCCTGGAGATCCGGCCGTCGGCGACCGGTGCCGGATCGAGCGCGTCGCACGTCGTGGTGGGACTGTCGGCGTGGACCTACGTCGCGCCGGACGCTACGTTGCCCGACGCCCCGCAGGACGTCGCGGGCCTCGCGCACCTGCTCGGCACGTTCGCCGAGGACCACCCGTCGGACCGGGTGGCGGTGGTCGCCCGGGCGGCCGTGCGGGTGGCCGACCTGCTCGGGGTGGACCGCGGGTCCGCCACGTCCGAAACGGCGACGCCCGCCCCGGCCGCCGCCCCCGCCGGCCCGGACGGCAGCGCGGTGGTGCGTGCCGCGTGGCGGAAGGCGCTGGGGCGGGACGGTTTCGGCGACGAGGAGGACTTCTTCGAACTGGGCGGCGACTCCATCGCGGCCATCCGTGTCGTCGCGGAGCTCAACAGCCGGCTCGGCGCGTCCCTGCCGGTCAGCCTCGTCTACTTCCACCCCACCGTCGCGGAACTCGTGACGGAGTTGCGTTCCCAGCAAGCCGCGTCATCCACCGCGGACTCGTCGCCCAGCCCGACGCGTCGCTAGAAGGGAAGCTCGATGTCAAACTTCCGGACCACCTCCGTGGCGCAGGTGCGCAGGTTCGCCCACTGGCAGGACCCGGGCGAGGCCGTGACGCGCGCGTTCGGCTTCACCGACGGCGTCCTGCCCGACGACCAGCAGGTCGTGGTCGACGACGAACTGCGGGTCCACCTGCCCGGCAAGCGGGTGCCGCTCGCCAGCGACCGCCGCTCGGACTGGGCGCTGTTCTGCCAGGAGCACTTCGGCCTGCAGTCCCGGTTCTGGCCGCGGTTCGACCGGCACCCGCTGAACACCGACTTCGTCTGGAACCCGGTCGGGGCCGACCCGCGCGTGCTGAGCGAGGCGGAGGTGACCCAGTACAACGAGCAGGGCTACGTGGTGATCGAGGACGCCCTCGACCAGAGCTTCCTGGAGCAGCTGACCGGGGAACTCGACGCGCACGACGCGGACCGGCTCAAGACGCTGGAGCGCAAGGGCAACACCGAGGCGCTGAAGAAGATCAGCTTCAGCGCGCAGCCGTCCCGGCAGATGCGCACGGTGCGGCAGTTGTCGGTCCTGCCGGTCTTCCAGCACCTGGGCCACGACCTCATCGGGCCCGACGTGCGCCTGTACTGGGACCAGTCGGTCTACAAGCCGGCGCGTTGCACCGACCCGTTCCCGTGGCACCAGGACACCGGCTACACCTACGTCGACTACCAGCAGTGCTTCACGGTGTGGATCGCCCTGACCGACGCGAACGTCGACACCGGGTGCCTGTGGGTGCTGCCCGGCGGCCACCGGGTCGGCACCCTGCGGCACGCGAAGAGCGAGTACGGCAACGTCGTCTTCGGCGAGGACCCCGGCAACATGATCCCGGTGCCGGTACGGGCCGGTTCGATGGCGGTGTTCGCGGCGACGCTGCCGCACATGACCGGCGCGAACAAGCGCGGCTGGACCCGCAAGGCGGTCATGCTGGAGTACGCGCCGGACGGGATGAACCGGATCGCCGTGGACCCGTGGGGCAACCGGACGAAGACCCCCGCCGCGTACCTGGACAGCCACTACCAGCTGCTGCGCGACGGCGTCCCCACCTCCTTGAGCATCTAGCCGCGGAAAGTACATGTCCTACGACGAACTCTCCCCCCTCGACGAGGTGGCGGACGCCCTCAACGCCGATGTCCGGGTCCGCGGCTTCACCGCCGTGGAGCGGGCGGACGGCGCGGGCCCGCCGCGGGCCGGACTCGACGTCGAGCTGGAACGCGACGAACCGGCGGCCGAGCTGCTGCGGCGGCTCGGCCCGCTCGCCGCACGCCTGGACGCGACCGAGGTCGTGGCCGCCGGTGCGCCCGGCGCCCCCGACCCGGGCCCGGCCGCCGCCCGGCCGCGCGGGCGGCGCCAGAGCGGCGTGCTGGCCCTCATCGGGCCGCCCGCCGAACGCGCCGACGAGGACCGGGAACGTCTGTCGGCGCTCGGCCACGCCCTGACCCGGGCCGCGGCGGGCGGCAACGGGGTCACCGCGGTCGACTCCGACGGCCGGACGCTGTCGCTGACCTGGGCGGAGCTGCGGGACCACGCGCTGCGCCACGGTGAACGGCTGCGGGCCGCCGCGACCGGCCCGTCCACCCGGGTGCTGCTGGCCACGGTGGAGCCGTCCGCGACGCTCCTGGCGTTCTGGGCGTGCGTCATGGCCGACCTCGATCCCCTCCTGGTCCCGGCGGAGCTGCTCACCGCCGACGCCGCGGACGTCGAGGGGTGGATGGGCGCGCTGCGCGCGGAGCTGGACCTGGCGCTGATCGTCCGCCAGCCGGACACCTCCGCGTTCGCGGGTGCCGGCTGGGAGCGGTTCGCCACCGACGGGACGGGGCTGGAGACGATCGACCCGTTCGGGGCGGCCCCGGCGGAGGCCGGGGCCGTCGCGGCCGGGCGCCGCGCCGCCTGGTCGCGGGAGCACACCGCGCCCGGCGCCCCGGAGCGCACGGTGGCGTTCATGACCTCCGGCAGCACCGGGCGCCCCAAGGTCGTCGCGCAGCGGCACGCCGCGATCCTCAGCGTCGCGGCGGGGGCGAGCTGGATGAACGGCCTCGGCGCCGACGACGTCAGCCTCAACTGGATGCCGCTGTCGCACGTCGGGGCGATCCTGATGACCATGGTGCGCGACGTGTACATCGGCGCGGAGCACATCAGTGTGGCGACCAACCGGATACTCGCCGCCCCGCAGGAGTGGTTCCGGATCGTGCACGAGCGGCGGGTGACGGCGACCTGGTCGCCCAACTTCGCGCTGAAGCTGCTCGCCCGCACCGCGACCCGCGTCCGGCGCGAGCGGGCGGGGGCCTGCGACCTGTCCTCGCTGCGGTTCTATCTCAACGGCGGCGACGCGGTCTCGGTGGCGGACGTGCGCGACTTCGACGAACGGCTGGCGCCGCTCGGCCTGCGTCCCGGGGCGGTGACCCCGGCCTGGGGCATGACCGAGACCTGCTCGGGCGTCACGTACAACACCGCGCTCGACACGGCCGTGACCGCGCCGAGCGTGCCGTCGGTCGGATTCCCGCTGCCCGGCGTGGAGTTGCGGACGGTCCCGCTCGACGAGCAGGAGCCCGAGGGCCCGCTCATCGGCCACCTGGAGGTCCGCGGCCCGTCGGTGCTCGAACGCTACGCCGCCCCGCAGGACGCGGTGGGACCGGACCGGGACGGCTGGTTCCGCACCGGCGACCTCGGCTGGATCAGCGAGAACGGCCTGCACATCTCCGGCCGCGACGAGGGCCGGATCATCGTCAACGGCGTCAACTGGAACACGGCGGACATCGAGTCGGCGGTGGACCGGGCCCCCGGGGTGGCGCCGGGCACCGCGGCGGCCGTCGGACACCGCTCCGGTCCGTCCGGCACCGAGGACCTGCTCGTCTTCTGCGCCGCCGACGGTCAGCTGCCGCCGGAGCGGGTACCGGACGCGGTGCGCGAGCATCTGCTGACCGTGCTGCGGCTGGGGGTGCGCCGGGTCGTCGTCGTCGACGCGTCCGACATCGAGCGGACCGGCATCGGCAAGATCAAGAAGAAGCTCCTGGTCCAGCGGTTCGCCGACGCGGGAACGCCACCGCCGGCACCGCACCCGTCCCGGAGCGCCGCACCGCTGTCCGCCGGCGGCACCCCCGCCGACTTCACCGCCACCGGCGCCCCCGCCACCCCCGCCACCTCCGGCGTCCGCGGCTCCCGCATGGTGTGGACGGCCGACGTCCCGGCGAAGGCGGCGGGGGCCGCCCGGGCGGTGTGGCTGGCGGGCCCCGACGCCGGGCAGCCGGACGCCGCCGCGCCGCAGGACCGGCCGGCGGACGAACGCGCCGGGGTCGTGCTGCACGGCGACGGTCTGCACGCCACCGGTGACGCCGGCTGCGCGCGGGCGCTGCTGGAGCTGTGCGAGCGGTGGGAGCCGTGGCTCGACCGCAACGTCGGGCCGCTGCCGCGCACCGCGCCGGTCACCGTGCTGGTCCGTGACCGGTCGGCGGCCGGCGCGGCGCGGCCACTCACCCACCCGCTGGTGTCCTGGATACGGGCCGTCCTCGGCGCGCGCGGTTTCGCCAACGTCCGCACCCTGTGGGTGGCCGCCGGCGTCCCGCAGCACGCGATCCGGGCGGCGGTGGGCGTGGCCGACCTGCGGGACCGCTTCATCGACCGGGACGGCACGTGGTGGACGCGCACCCTGCTGCCCGCCGTGGTCGGGACCGGTGAGCCGGACCCCGGCCACTACGTGCTGATCGGCGGGACCGGGCGGCTCGGCACGGTGCTGGCCGACCGCCTGGCGGCCGGCGGCCACCGGGTCACCGTCGTCGGCAGGCGAGCCGTCGACCCGGGCACGCCGGGCCCTGACCGCATCGCCGGTGACATCGGCACCGAGCAGGGCCGCGACGCGCTGCTGCGGGCGCTGGGTTCGGCGACGCGGCCGGGCGTGCCGGTGCACCTCGTCCACCTGGCCGGTTCCCCGGACCTGCCCGGCGCGTCCCGTACCCGGCTGCTGGAGGACGTGGTCCGCCCGAAGACCGAGGGGCTCGCCCACGCCGCCGTGCTGGCGGAACGGCTGGGTGCGCCGCTGACGGTGCTGTCGTCGGTCAACGCCCACCTGGGCGGGGCCGGCGTGCCGTTCTATGCGGCGGCCTGCGCCGGTGCCGAGGCGGCGGCGTACTCGCGCGACGGGGTCACGGTCATCGCGTGCTCCAGGGTCGAGCACGCGGAGCACCGCACCGGGGGTGAGGACGTCGCGGCCCTGTCGGGGATCGGGACGGTGCCGCTGACGGACCTGGTGGCCGCGCTGACCTGCGGACGGCGGCCGGCCACGCTGATCCTGGGCCTGGCCGCCCGCAACCGGTACGTCAACGAGGAGGGCGCCTGCCGCGTACGGCTCTCGGCGGCGGCCCTCGAACAGCCCGTGCGGCCGGCGGTGTCCCTACCGGCGTCACCGGCGGCCGGGCGGGCCGGGGACGACACGGCCGGCCGGCTGCGCGGGCTGGTGGACGAGCTGTTCCCGGAGATCGACGCCGCCGCCGACGGCAACTGGTTCGACCTGGGCCTGACGTCCGTCAACCTGCCGCTGCTGGCCCGGCGCATCACCGAGGAGGAGAAAGTGGAGGTGTCCCTCGTGGACCTGATGCGCTATCCGAGCGTCACCGCGCTGGCCGCGGTGCTCGCCGAACGCGGCACCGCGACGCGGTCCGCGGTGCCCGGCGGCGGTGAGCGGTGAGCGAACGCATCGCCGTCGTCGGTTACGCCGTGCGGCTGCCCGGCGGTGACGACCTGGAGGACCTCGACCGGTTCTTGATGAGCGGGCGCAGCGCGGTGCGGACGCACGCGCGCGACGAACTGCTCGAACAGGGCCTGGACCCGGCCGAGATCGACGACCCGCGCTACGTCCCCCGGGCGGCGGCGACGAGCTGGACCGTGGAGTCGGCCAAGCACATCGACCTGCTGTCCGCCCGGGAGCGGCGCGTCACCGATCCGCAGCAGCTGCTGTTCTTCGACTGCTGCGTGGCCGCGCTCGAACACGCCGGGATTGCCGCGGAGAGCGTGGCCGGGCGCGAGGTGGCGTGCGTCGGCGGGGTCGGGATGGGGCTGTACGCGGGCAACGAGCTGTCGAGCTTCTTCAGCCGCAGCCTGCGGCACGACGGGCAGCTCGTCGGTGAGGCCGTTCCGCCGGAGATCCTGGTCGGCAACGCGAGCGACCACACCGTCGGACGGGTCTCCTACCGGCTGGGGCTGACCGGGCCGAGCGTCAACGTGCAGACCGCCTGCTCCACCGCGCTCGCCTCGGTGGAGTACGCCTGCACGCTGCTCAGGTCCGGCCGGGTGGAACTCGCGCTGGCCGGCGCGGCAGCACTGTACTTCCCGCTGAAGCGCGGCTACCAGCACGAACGCGGCGGTATCCTCTCCCCCGGCGGGGTCTGCCGGGCGTTCGACGCGGACGCCGACGGCACGGTCGGGGGCAGCGGGGGTGGCGTGTTCGTACTCAAGCGCCTGGCCGACGCGCGCCGTGACGGGGACGCGGTGCACGGCGTGATCGAGGGCGTCTACCAGGGCAGCGACGGCGGTGCGCGGGCCAGCTACACCGCGCCGGCCTTCGACGGTCAGGCCCGGGTGATCCGCGGGGCGCTGCGGGACGCGGGCGTTGAACCGTCCGCCCTGTCCTACGTGGAGGCGCACGGCACCGGTACGCCGGTGGGCGACCTGGTCGAGCTGTCGGCGCTGAACGAGGTCTTCGGCGGCCGGGACGTCCCGTTGCCGGTGGGTTCGGTCAAGCCGGCGCTGGGGCACCTCGACACCGCGGCGGGCGTCGCCTCCCTGGTGAACGTCCTGCTGGGGCTGCGCCGCGGGGCCATGCCGGGCACGGTGAACCTCACCCGTCCCGATCCGGCCCTCGCCGGCGGCGTCGCACGGCCGACCGCGGCACCGGTGCGGCTGCGCCCGGCCGGGGACGACGGCACGGTGCGGGTGGGCATCAGCTCGTTCGGCGCGAGCGGGACGAGCGTGCACGCGGTGGTGTCGGACTACGCGATGACCGAGCGGACGGACCCCTGGCAGGAGCCGGCGCAGCCGCCGGAGCCGGCGGAGCCGCCGGTGGCCGTCCCGTCCGGTACCCGGGGCGGGGCACCCGTGGCGGACACCGGTGCCGCAGCGGAGGAGCCCGCGGCCGCCGACCCGGACGCGATACGCCGCGCCGTCCTGGAACTGCTCGCCGACCGGGCTGCGCACAGCGACGAGCTGCGGATGGAGGACATCGGCCGGCTCGGCGCGGTGGACATCGGCCTGGACTCCGTCGACCTGCTCGCGGTCGCGAAGGTGATCGAGCAGCGCTGGGGCGTCCGGTTCGAGATCCTCGACATGCTGATGTTCACCAGCGTCGACGAGATGATCGACGACCTCCTCCAGCAGGCGGCGGGCCCCGGCACCTCATGACGGATCTCTACTGCTTTCCGCACAGCGGCGGCTTCTCCTACCAGTTCCGGGCGCTGGGGCAGGTGATCGCCCCGCTCTCGCCGCGCCCGGTGGACTACCCCAAGGTCGGCGCGCGCGACGGGTCGCCCGAGGGGGTGGGCGACTTCGTCCGCCGCTGGCTGGCGTCGTGCGACGGGGTGGACTTCGGCGGCGCCTGCCTCTACGGGCAGAGCCTGGGCGGCCTGATGGCGTTCGAGGCGGCGGTGCAGCTCGAACAGCGCGGCACCCCCGCGGCCGGCGTGGTGATCGCCGCCGCGCTGCCGTTCTCCCACAGCGCCATGCCGCGCCTGGACTACGAGCTGTGCTCGCAGGAGGAGTTGCTGGACTGGTCCTTCGGTACCGTTCAGGGCCGGGAACCGTCCGGCGCCGAACGGGAGGTGTTCCGCTGGCTGTCGCCGCGGCTGCGCCGCGACCTGCGGATGTACGCCGGCTACACGCCGGACGGCCGCCTGGACCTGACGCCCGCCCTGGTGCTCCAGGCCACCGGCGACCGGGTCTGCCCGCCGCCGACGCAGCACTACTGGGCGGAGCGGATCAGCCGGCTGGACTGGCGTGAGATCGACGCCGGACACCTGTTCCACATGGACGCGCCGGCCGTGACGGCCGCCGCTGTCAGAGACTGGAGGAGTACGTGACGGGCGCGTCGAAGCCGCCGGCCGGGCGGGCGGGCCGGGGGCACCGGGGGTGGGCCCTCCTGCGGCGGCTGCGGCTGACGCCGTTCGCCGTGGGGTTCGGTCCGGCACCGGGCTGGACGGTGTGCGTCGGCCTGGTCGTGCTGGTCGCGGCGGCCGCTCCGGCGGCGTCGGCGCTGGCCACCGGCCTGGTGGTCGACGCGGCGCTGCCGCACGGCAGCGGGGCCGCCGCGATCGGGCCGATCGTGGCCGCCCTGGTGCTGGTCTTCCTGGTGGGCCAACTGGCCACCCAGCTGGTGGCCACCGTCGCGGACGCGTACGGCGGCGTGCTGGAGGGCGAGATCGAGGCGCGCACGATGAGCGCGAGCGTCCTGACCCCGGCAGGGGCGGACGGGCCGGTGCGGGGGCTGGTGGACGCGCTGCGCGACACCGTGCCGGTCCGGCAGCTGGTGACCGCCACCTGCCAGCAGCTGATGACCCGGTGCCAGGCCGTCTTCGTCGGCTGCCTGATCATCGCGTACGCCCCGCTCACCGGCCTCGCGGTGCTGGCCGCCTGCGTGTACTGCGCCGCCCTGCTGGAGAGCGAGTACGACGAGGAGCAGTCCCGGGCGTACTCGGTGGCGGACGCGAGCCGGCGCCCGCGCTACCTGTCGGGGCTGGCGTTCGACCTCGGCGCGGCCCGCGAGATCAAGGTCTTCCGGGCGGCGGACTGGGTCGTGCGGCAGTACGACGCGGCGGCCGCGGCCGCGCACGGGGACGGCCGCAACCGCATGAGCGCGCCGGTGCTGGTGTCGTACGCGGCGGTCCTCGTCACGACCGTCGCCCTGCTGGCGAACCTCGCCCGAAGCCTGGTCCACGGCGGGATCAGCGCGGGCGAGGTCGCGGTGTGCGTGTCGGCCCTCACCGGGCTCAGCGGCATCTTCGCCGTCACGATGAACGTCGTCCACGCCGGCCGGGCGGCGACCCTGTTCGACCAGGTGCGGCTGTCCGGGGTACTGGGCGGCGGCCCGGCGACGGGTACGGGCGGGACCGGGACGGCCCCGACGCCGGCACCGGTGTCCGCGCCCGCGCCCGCGCCCGGCAGCGTCATCCGGTTCGAGGGCGTGTCCTACGCCTACCCCGGCGGGGAGCCGGTCTTCCGCGACCTCAGCTTCGAGCTGCGGTTGCGCGGCAGCCTGGCCGTCGTCGGCCCGAACGGGGCCGGCAAGTCGACCCTGGTGCGGCTGCTGACCGGGGCGCTGTCGCCGGACAGCGGTTCGATCACCTGCGACGGCCGGCCGGTCGGCGGCTCGCAGGAGGACCGGTCCCGCTGGCGGTCGGCGTTCGCCTTCCTCGGGCAGCGGTTCGTCCGCTACCCGGCGACCCTGGCGCAGAACGTCCACCTGTCCACGGCAGCGCGGCCGCTGGGCGGTCCGGCCCGCGCCCTGCTGTCCGACCTCGATCCCCGGCTCCTGGCGGAGCCCGCCCCGACGCTGGCGAAAGGGGTGCGCGACGGGGTCGACCTGTCGGGCGGGCAGTGGCAGCGGGTCGCCACCGCCCGGGCCGTGCAGGCGCTCGACACGCGTTCCTGCCGGGTCCTCGTGCTCGACGAGCCGACCGCCGCGCTCGACGCGCAGGCCGAGGCGCGGTTCTTCGCGGAGGCCGGCGAGCTGGCCGGGCCCGGCCGGACGACCCTCATGGTCTCCCACCGGCTGTCGGGCGTGAAGAACGTCGAGGAGATCCTGGTGCTCGAGTCCGGCACCATCCACGAACGCGGCGACCACGCGTCGCTGATGCGGCAGCAAGGGCGGTACGCCGAGATGTTCACGGCACAAGCGAGGCGTTACCGTGACTGAGCGTCCGACGCGCGTCTTCCCCACCTTCCTCGGGTTCTCCTTCCGCGCCGACCGCGGCGGGGCGTGGGCGACGCTGATCATGTTCACCTTCCGCCCGCTGGCGGCGGTGCTGTTCTCGCTGGGGCTGGCCGCGATGCTCGCCGCCCTGCTGCAACGGCACTTCGCGACCGCCGTCGCGGTGGCCTGCGCCGCGTGCGTCATGCTCGTCGTCCAGGTCGCCTCCGCGAAGACCGCGCTGAGCGTGTCGGCCCGCATGGTGGACCGCACCGGGCGGCTCGTCGACCGGGAGATCCAGCGGATGCTGCACGGCGCCCCGACGCTGGAGCACTTCCACGATCCGGTGCTGCTGGACAAGCTGGAGGTCATCCGCGCCGAACGGCCGCGCCTGACCGAGGGCGCCGACGTGTCGGGGCTGATCCTGGGCACGTCGCTGCGCCTGGCGTGCGTCGTGGTGGTGGCCGCGCTCGCGACGCCCTGGCTGCTGCTCGTGCCGGTGGCCGCGGTGGTGTCGTACGCCTGCACCGCGGCGGCCGAACGCGCCAGGCACCGGGGCCGTACGGCGTCGGCCGAGGCGGCCCGGCTGCGCGCCGACTTCTTCACCATCGGCACCGACCCGGCCCACCGTGACGAACTGCTGCTGGCCGGCGCCGGGGAGTTCGCCCGCGCGCGGCACGCGGCCTGGGCCCGGGAGGCGGAACGGACGCGGGCACGCGGGATGTGGCTCGGCTTGCTGTGGGCGGCCCTGGGCGTGCTCATCATGACGGCGGCGTTCGGCGTCGGCTTCCTGTTCCTGGTCTCCTCCCTGCTGCACGGCACCACCGCGGTGGGCACCGCACTCGCGGCCCTGCTCATGCTGTCGAACGTGACGGTGCTGATGAGCGGCCTGATCCGGTACCTGTCGGCGCTGTCGGACTCGATGCGCGCCACCGGGTTGCTGCTGGAGGTGCGCGAGGCCCTCGGCGCCCACCGGGCCCCCGGGCCGGCCGCCGTCGCGGGCCGGGAGGTGCGCGGCATCGAGCTGAACGGCGTCGGCTTCCGCTATCCGGCCGGACACGCCGCCGTGCTGGACGCCGTGGACCTGACGCTGCGGCCCGGCACGGTGTACGCCCTGGTGGGGGCGAACGGCAGCGGCAAGTCGACCCTGGTGCAGGTGCTGGCCGGCCTGCTGCCCCCGACGACGGGGTCGGTGCGCCGCGGCGGACCGGCCGGCGACCGCACGTCCCTGGTGGCGCAGGACTACGTCCGCTTCGAGTTCGAACTGGAGGACAGCGTCCGGCTCGGCGACGACGGCCCCGGCGCGGGCGACCTCGCCCGTGCCCTGTCCGACTCCGGGCTGGACGCCTACCTGGCCCGGGGCGAACTCGCCCTGCGCACCCCGCTGGGGCGTTCCCTGCCGACCGGGACGGACCTGTCCGGCGGGCAGTGGCAGCGCGTCGCGATCTGCCGCGGCCTGCTCTCCCCCGAAACGACCCTGCTGCTGCTGGACGAGCCGACGTCCGCGATCGACCCCCTCGCCGAGGACGCGCTGCTGTCGACGTTCGCGGCCTGGTCGCACGCGGTGGCGCAGACCACGGACGGCGTCGCGGTGATCGTCACGCACCGCATGTCGCTGGTCAGGGAGGTCGACGAGGTGATCCTGATGAGCGGGGGCCGGATCGTCGCGGTGGCACCGCACGAGGACCTGCTGGGACACCCCGAGTACCAGAAGCTCTACCACGTACAACAGCGCGCCTACGCGGAGACCGCCTCGGGCGAAGGCGAAGAGGACTGGGAAACATCATGATCGGACCGCTGGTTCACAGTTCGCTCCTGCGGCGCGGCGCGGCGGTGGTGGCCGTCGGCGCGGACGGCGAGGACGTCACCGGCAGCGGGCTGCACGCCGCGGCGGCCGGTCTGGCGGCCCGGCTGCGCGCGGCGGGGGCCGGCCCCGGTGCCGCCGTGGCGATCGCGCTCCCGCAGACCGTCGGACAGGTCGCGGCGCTCGTCGCGGTCCTCTACACCGGCGCCGACTTCGTCTTCGTCGACCCCGACCAGCCGCCGGCCCGCAACGCCGACTTCATGGCGGCTGTCCGCCCCGCGTGCGTCCTGGGCGGCGCCGCCGGGCGGGCCGCGGAGGTCTTCGCCGGCTGCGAGGCGGAACACCTCCCGGTGCAACCGCCGCTCCCCGGCGCGGTCCCCGACGCCGAGCCGTCGTTCACCCCGAGCGGCTACTTCGTGCAGACCAGCGGGACCACCGGGCGGCCGAAGGTGCTGCGCGTCGACGGCCGCGCCCTGGAGAACCGCCTGCGGTGGGGGCAGGGCGTCTACCCGCTGGGGCTGGACGACGTCGTGCTGTCGACGTCCCGGCCCGGGTTCGACTTCTACGTCTGGGAGCTGCTCGCCCCCCTGGTGTTCGGCGCGAAACTCGTCCTCACCTCCCGGCTGGAGGCCGCGAGCGCGAAGGACCTGCTCGACCGGTGCGTCGCCGAGAAGGCCACGGCCGTGCACTTCTTCCCGCGCATGCTCGACGAGTTCAGCGCCCTCGCCGCCGCCTCGCCCGGCGGCCTCGCGCTGCGGTGGGTCTTCTCCGGCGGCGCCGCGCTGCCGGTGGACACCCTGGCCACAGCGCGTTCCGCCCTGCCCGGCGCGGTCGTGCTGAACCAGTACGGTCCGGCCGAGTGCTGCGTCGACGTCACCTTCCTGGACTGCCGGACATGGAACGGGGGGAACGGTACGAGCCGGACCGGCACGGTCCCGATCGGGCGCCCCATCGACGGCACGAGCGTGCGGGTCGTCGACGCGATGCTGCGGCCGGTGCCGCCCGGCACGACCGGTGAGATCCTGATCGGCGGAATCGCCGCCGAGACCACCCGGGTCGTGTCCGGGCAGGACGCGAGCCGGCCGGCGTTCGTCGCCCTGGAGGAGGGCGGGACGACGCGGACCGTCTACCGCACCGGTGACTACGGCCACGTCGACGAGGCCGGACTGCTGCACTACAGCGGCCGGCAGGACACCCAGTTCAAGATCAACGGCGCCCGCGTCGACCTGTCGGAGGTGGCCGCCGCGGTCCGCGGGATCGACGGCGTGGGCGACTGCCACGTCTACCCGGCCGAAAGCGGCACCGGCGAGGTCGCGCTCGGCGTGGTGATCGAGTCCGCGGAGCTGACGAAGAGCGAGTGCCGCCGCCGGCTGGCCGGCGCGCTGCCGCTGTTCATGGTGCCGACCAGGATCGACGTGGTGGAGCGGCTGCCCAGGACGCCGAAGCTGGAGATCGACGTGGCGGGCCTGCGGGAGATGTTCCCCGCCCGCGGGATCGACCGGGCGCGCGGCGGCGCTCCCGCCACCGCCGCCCCGCGGCGCGACGGCGCCGACACCGCCCGTACCCGGCCCGGTGCGGCGCGCATCCGGCCGGCGTCCCTGGCCGAGCAGCGCCTCATCGGCATGCGGCAGGCCGAGGGCAGGCCGCCGCACCAGACGGTCGCCAACCACCTGCGCATCCGCGGCGAGCTGGACCTGCCGCGCCTGGAGCACGCGTTCCGCGAGCTGGTCGCCCGCCACCCCATGCTCAGGACGACCTACGCCTTCCACGGCGACCGGCTGATGGCGGTGGAGCACGAGCGGCCGGCGCCGGACGCGGTGGAGATCAGGTCCACCACGGGCGTGCGCGACGAGGAGGTGCTGCGGGCGTTCGTCCAGGAGGAGTTCGAGCGGGAGATCCTCCGGTTCTGCGATCCGGACCGGCACAGCACGGTCCGGGCCGTGGTCTACCGGCACGCCCCCGACCTGTTCAGCCTGCTGCTGGTCCTCGACCACATCGCCGTCGACGAGCGGTCGAAGGCCATGCTGCAGAGCGAGTTGGCGGTGCTGTACCGCGGTGACGGCGCCGGCCTGCCGGCGGCCGTACCGTACGATCCGGCCCGGTTGGCGCAGGAGTTCCCCCCGGCGCGGGAGATTCCGGAACTGGTCGCCTGCGCGTCTCCCCCGCCGCCCCGGATCCTGCCCAGCCCGGACCCCGTCGCCGACCCGGCGGCCTTCACCGCCGACACCGTCCGGTTCGACTTCGGACCGGACGCCCCGGAGCGCGTCGGCCGGGTGTGCGGACGGCTGAAGTGCACGCGGTTCGAGTTCCTGATCGCGACGTTCTTCCGCGCCCTGAAGCACTACGGCGGGCAGGACGACGTCGCGCTGCTGGTACCGGTCGACAGCCGCAACACCGTGGAGGACTTCGAGGCGGTCGGCTTCTTCCAGAACCTCATGCCGCTGCGCTCCCGTATCCCGGCGGACGCGGACCTGGCGACCGTGATCGCCGACAGCAAGCACGGGGTCCGGGCCGCGCTGGCCTACCGCGACTTCCCCATCGACCGCGTCATCGCGCAGTTCCGCGACGACAGCGTCACGCAGGCGAGGCGCAATCCGATCTGGCAGATGCTGTTCACCTACTCCAGCGACGGGGTGGACGCCAACTGGCGGCTGGAAGGGCTCGACGTCCAGGACGTCCCGATGTGGCGCGGTGAGGTCGGTCTGGAGCTCCACATCGAGCTCTCGGACACCCCGGCCGGGCTCACCGGGTCCCTGGACTTCGCGCGGGGCGCGCTCGACAACGCCGCGGCGACCCGGATCGGGGCGCTGTGGACGCGGGCGGTGCATTGGGCACTGGAGGAGGCCGAGGCGCTCACGCCGGTCCGGTGATCCGACCGCGTCGGCGGCCGCGGTCCCGTCCGACGCGCCCGGCTTCCGGTGCGGGAGTGCCACCGGCGCGGGAGTGCATCGGTGCGGGAGTGCCACCGGCGCGGGAGTACCACCGGCGCGGGAGTGCATCGGTGCGGAGTGCCATCGGCGCGGGAGCGCCACCGGCGCAGGTGCCACCGGTGCGCCCTGTCGGATAAGCGCTAAATTCCCGCTATGGTCGGCGGGCCGTGCCGTGCGGAAGGCCGTCCGACGGCGGGCCGCGGGCGGTCGGGGCGAGGCCACGCGGCGGTCGGCGTTCGCTGACCGGCGGTCGGCGGCGGGGGCGTGACCGCCGGGAGCGGCCGGGAAGTGCCGCCGCGGGCGTCCGGGAGCGGCCGGGAGAAGGAGCCGTATGAGCAAGCCCGAGCCGGCCGAGGCGGGCCACCGCCTGCGGCGCAATCTGTCGACCTGGGGCGCGGTGGGCCTGTCGGTGGCGCTGCTCGGCCCGAGCATGGCCTCCAACCTCAACCCGCAGGAGCCGGCCGCCCGGGTGGGCGCCGGGGTGCCGCTGGTGTTCCTGCTGTCGACCGTGGGCGTGCTGCTGGTGGCGCACGGCTTCATCCGCATGTCGCAGCACATGTCGCACGCCGGGTCGCTGTACGGGTGGATCGGCGCGGTCTTCGGCCGCCGCGCCGGCTTCGTGGCGGGCTGGCTGCTGCTGGGCACCTACCTGGCCTTCGCGGTCACCACGACCGCCGGGTCAGCGGTGTTCCTCAGCGACTTCCTGCGCGGGACCGGGGTGTGGCCCGGCGTCAACTGGCTGGTGCCCGCGACGGTGGCGTTCGCCGGGATCAGCCGGCTGGCGTCGCGCCCGGCACGGGCGGCCACCCGGGCCCTGCTGGCCCTGGAGTTCGCCACGATGGGGCTGTTCACCGCGGTCGCCGCCGTCGTCCTCGTCAAGGTCGCTACCGGCGGCGCACCGGGCCACCAGCGGCTGGCGCTGTCCGCCCTGGCCTCACCGCACGCGGCGGCCCCCGCACTGTTCTCCGCCGTGACGTTCGGCTTCCTGTCCTTCGCCGGTTTCGAGGCGGCGTCGACGCTGGGCGAGGAGACCCGCGACCCCGAACGGGCGATCCCGCGCGCCCTGACCGGGACCGTGCTGCTGGCAGGCGGCTTCTTCGTCTTCGTCACCACCGCCGAGACCCTGGGCTACGGCACCGACGCGGCCGGCCTCGCACGCTTCACGCACTCGTCCTCCCTGGTCGGGGACCTGGCCGGCGCGTACATCTCACCGGGCGTCGGCCACCTGGTCACCGCGTGCGCCGCGGTGGGCGCCTTCGGCTCGGCGCTGGCCTGCGCCGTCAGCGCCTCCCGGCTGCTGTTCGCCATGGGACGCGACGGATTCATCTCCCCGCGGCTGGGCGACGTCCGCGGTCCCGACGGCGTGCCGGCCCGGGCGCTGGCCACCGTGCTGGCCGCGGTCGCCGTCGGCCTGGCCGGCGCCCGCGTGTTCGCCACCCCCAGCGCCACCGACATCTTCTTCTGGAGCGCCACCATCGGCTCCCTGGTGCTCCTGCTCGCCTACGCCTTCACGCTGGTCGGCGCCGTGAAGTACCTCTTCCTGTCCGGTCCGCGCCGCGCCCGGCCGGCCGAACTGCCCATCCCCGTCGCCGGGTTGCTGTTCATCGGCTACGTGCTGTACGCCAACGTCCACCCGGCGCCCCGGCCCCCGTACGACAGCTTCCCCTACGTCGCCGCCGCGTGGCTGCTGGCCGGGGTGGCCGCCGCCCTCGTCCTGCGCCCCGCCCCCGCCCCGGCCGACGCCGCGTCCGGGAACGGCCTCGACGACGGCGACCCGCGCGAGCCGGTGCTGCCGGAACCGGTGCCGCCGGCCGGGTGAGCGGTCGACGGCGGCACGGCGGACGGGCCACGCACCGCGGGATCGGGCCCGGCCGACGCGGTGGCCGCCGCAGGCCCGCCAGGCCACACCTCCGGGCGGACCGTCCGCACGGCGGATGCCCGACACACCCGCCTGCCGCCCGGCCCGACGCCCCCGGGTCACCGCCGCCGGCCGACGCGCTCCGACGCACGCGGCGTGCGACGTATGGCAACGCCACCGGTGACCGGCGGGCCGGGCGGGGGCCGGTTCACCAGGGGGCCGGGGTGCCGTCCCAGGAGTGGAACCCGCCGGTGGGGCCGTCGTCGGGCAGCAGGGCCAGCCGGACGGCTCCCGCCGCGGCCTCGGCCGGATCACCGTCGCTGGCGGCGGCGCAGGCGTTGAGGTCGGTCGCCCGCAGGCCGGGCGCGAGCGCGTTGACCTTGAACCCGTCGCCGGCCAGCGCGTGCGCGTAGAAGACGGTCAGCGCGTTCAGCGCCGCCTTCGACGACCGGTAGGCGGCGCCGGAGCCCACCGTGGGGAACTGCGCGTCCGGGCCGGTGCTCCACGTCAGCGATCCCGTTCCGCTGGAGATGTTCACGATCCGGGGCCGCGCGGACCGGCGCAGTGCGGGCAGGAAGGCGTTGGTGACCGCGAGGACGCCGAAGACGTTCGTCTCGTACGTCGCGCGGAAGCTGTCGATGTCCGACTCGGGCGCCGTACCGCCGCCGACCATGACGCCGGCGTTGTTGACCAGGATGTCCAGCTCCCCGACCTGCCGGGCCGCCGCGTCGACGCTCCGCCCGTCGGTCACGTCGAGGACGAGCAGCCGGGCGCCGCCGCCGATCTCCTCGACGGCGCGCCGTCCCCGTTCCGCGTCGCGCGAGCCGACGTACACCGTGAGACCGGCGTCGGCCAGCTGCCGCGCGATCTCCTTGCCGATGCCCTTGTTGGCACCGGTGACCAGTGCTGTGCCATCGTTGACATCACTGTTCGGACCATCGTTCATGTCGCTGTTCATACCGCTGTCACCTCAGTGTTCGTCTCGGTGTTCGTCCCACCGTTCATACCGCCGACGATGCCGCAGCCGGATCGAACCATCCAGGCACAACCGATCCCTGGCACCCGGAAGGAGTCACATGGCGAGGCCGGAGCTGGCCCGTTTCCTGCGTGACCGGCGCGAGCGCCTGCGCCCCCGCGACCTGGGGCTGCCCGCCGAACCGCGCCGCCGCACCCCCGGCCTGCGCCGCGAGGAGGTCGCCGGCCTGGCCACCATGTCCGTCGACTACTACGCGCGGCTGGAACAGGCCAGGGGTCCGCGCCCGTCGCCGCGCGTCCTCGACGCCCTCGCCGGCGCGCTCCGGCTGACCGCCGCCGAGCGGACCCACCTGTTCCGGCTGGCCGGCGCCAGCCCGACCCCGCCGGCCGGCCCGGCACGCCAGGTCCGCCCCTACGTCGCCGACCTGCTGCGCCGGATGCCGGAGGCCGGGGCGATCGTCACCAACGCCTGCTACGACGTGATCGGCTGGAATCCGCTCGCGGAGGCCCTGCTGGGCGACGTCGACACCGAGCCGAACATGGCCCGCCGGTACTTCCTGCACACCGGGGAGCCCCGTAGGACCTCCGGCTCCGAGGAGTACGCCCGCATCGTGGTGGCCCGGCTGCGCGGCGCGGCGGTCCGCTACCCCCACGACGCGCGGCTCGCCGGCCTGCTGGCCCAACTGCGGGCCGGCAGCGAGGAGTTCGTCGCGCTCTGGGACGCCGACCCGGTGCACGCCCCCGGCCACCGCACGAAGACGCTGACCCACCCCGAGGCCGGCCCGCTGCGGCTGAACTGCGACGTGCTCACCGTCCCCGACGACGACCAGCAGGTCGTCTTCATCACCGCCGACCCCGGTTCGCCCGCCGCCCGGGCGCTGCGCCGGCTGCGCGCCGCCTGCTGACGCACCGGCCGCGCCGGGGGCCGCGCCGCCGGCCACGGGGTCGGTGCGCCGGTGCCCGCGGCGGTCGCCCGACCGGGGGACGTACCGGAGTGGGACCGGCGCGCATCCCGCCGGGCGTTCATACGATCACGTAGTCATACCGAAGGTCCGTCTGCTGAATGCCTGCGTGAGGAGAGTCCCGTGGCCCGAGCGGTGCGGTTCGACGAGTACGGCGACCGCGACGTGCTGTACGTCGAGGACGTGGAGGTGCCGCGGCCGGCCGCCGGCGAGGTCGTGGTGCGGGTCGAGGCGGCGGGGATCAACCCGGGTGAGGCGGCCGTCCGGCAGGGCGCGATGCGCGAGATGTTCCCGGCCACCTTCCCCTCCGGGCAGGGCAGCGACCTGGCCGGGGTGGTGAGCGCGGTCGGCGACGGGGTCACGCGGTTCGCGGCCGGCGACGAGGTGCTCGGCTGGTCCGTGCGGCGTTCCAGCCAGGCCGAGTACGCCGCCGTCCCGGTCTCCCAGCTCATCGCCAAGCCGCCGGGGCTCGGCTGGGAGGTGGCCGGCAGCCTGTACGTCGTCGGCTGCACGGCCTACGCGGCGGTGCGGGCGGTGGGTGCGGGCAAGGGCGACACCGTCGTGGTGTCGGCGGCGGCCGGCGGGGTGGGCAGCGTCGTCACGCAGTTGCTGCGGACCCGGGGCGTGACGGTCGTCGGCATCGCCTCGCCGTCCAACCACGGCTGGCTCGCCGAGCACGGCGCCGTCCCGGTGGCCTACGGCGACGGTCTCGCCGAACGCCTCAAGGCCGCCGCGCCGCAGGGCATCGACGCGTTCATCGACCTGTTCGGCCCGCAGTACCTGCGGCTGGCGGTCGACCTCGGGGTGCCGCGCGACCGGATCGAGACGATCATCTCGTTCGCGGAGGCGGCCGAGCTGGGCACCAGGGCCGAGGGCAGCGTGGACGCCAGCGACACCGGCGTGCTGGCCGAGATGGCCGCGCTGGCGGCCTCCGGCGACATCGAGATCCCGATCGCCGCCACCTACCCCCTCGACCGGGTCCGCGACGCCTACGCCGAACTCGAACAGCGCCACACCCGCGGCAAGATCGTCCTCCTCCCCTGACGCGCAGCGGGACGCGGGGTCCTGCGAAGCACGGCGGGACGCGGACGCGGGCGCCTGTGCACCGGTGACCGGTCGCCGGTTGCCGGTGGTCGGTCGCCGGGCGGGCCGGTCGCCGGCCGTCGGGCCGCCGCTCACTCCGGGCGGGGGTCCCAGCGGAAGCGGCGGACCGCCACGACCGCGCCCGCGGCACCCCAGGCGGCCAGCACCGCCAGGTCGTGCCACGCGAATCCGCCGGAGCGGGTCAGGGCGCCGAGCAGCGCCTCGTTGAACGGCCGGACCGGCAGCGCGCCGGCGACCGTGACGACCGCGCCGGAGTGGATCGGCAGGTAGGTGCCGGACAGGAAGACCAGCGGGAACAGGACGAACTGCACGACGGCCGGCGCGGCCTCCGCGTTGCGGATCAGCGACGCCACGGCCACGCCCAGGGCGCAGAAGGCGGTCGCCCCCAGCACGAGGGTCACCGCGATCGCGGGCCAGCGCGCGACGCCGGGGAACGGCACGCCGAACAGCCGGCCCACGCCGAGGATGAGCAGCACGTCCACGACGCCGACCATGACGCAGTGCGCCAGCAGTCCCAGGAAGTAGATCCAGGACGGCAGCGGTGTCGCCCGCACCCGCTTGAGGATGCCGTTCTGCCGCCGCGACGCCACGACGATCGCCAACTGGCTGTAGCAGGCGCCCAGGACGGACACCGCGGCGATGGTGGCCACGTAGTAGCCCAGCGCCGACAGCCCGTAGAAGTACGGGCTGGGCGTTCCGCCGTGGAACATCACGCCGAAGATCGCGATGACCACGACCGGGAAGACGAAGGTGAAGAACGCGCTCTGCGGATTGCGCCAGAAGGTCAACTGCTCGTAGCGGACCTGGTGCCACAGCATCGCCAGGTCGCGGCGGCGCGGTGGCCGGCGGGTCACGGGGTTCATCGGGCGCCTCCTTCGGCGGTCTCGTGCGCGGTGTCGGGTGGGGTCCCGCGCGGGGTGTCGTGCGCGGTGTCGGGGCCGGTCAGGTCCAGGTAGACGTCCTCCAGGGTGGGCCGCTCCACGGTGAGGCCGACGAGGGCGGTGCCGCGTTGCAGGGCCCAGCCGGTGAGCCGGTGCAGCGTGCCGGTGGGTTCGGCGGTCCGTACGGTGACCTGGGCGCCGCGCACCTCGGCGGCGACCGGCAGGTCGGCGGCGGCGCACCCGGGCGGCAGGGCGAAGCGGATCCGGGCGCCGGCGGTGTCGCGGCCGCCCAGGTCGTCCGGGGTGCCCTCGGCCACGATCCGGCCGCCGGCCAGCACGGCCACCCGGTCGGCCAGCGCCTGGGCCTCCTGCATGGAGTGCGTGGTGAGCAGCACCGTGGTGCCGGTGTCGCGCAGCTCGCGCACCAGCCGCCAGGCGCCGCGGCGCGCGTTCGGGTCGAACCCGGTCGTCGGCTCGTCGAGGAAGAGCAGCTCCGGGTCGCCGACCACGCCCAGCGCCAGGTCCAGCCGCCGCTTCTGGCCGCCGGACAGCGTCCGCACCTTCCGGCGTTCCTGACCGGTCAGGCCGACCAGGCCGATCACCTCGTCGACGTCGCGCGGCGCCCGGTAGTAGCCGGCGTCCCGGGTGACCGTCTCGCGGACCGTCAGGTACGGCTCCACGGCGATGTCCTGGAGCACCAGGCCGATGCGTTCGCGCAGTTCACGGGCGGCGCCCCGGTCACCGGGGTCGAGGCCGAGCACCTCGGCCCGGCCGGCGTCCCGTGCCCGGAACCCCTCCAGGATCTCCAGGGTGGTGGATTTTCCGGCGCCGTTCGGCCCGAGCAGCGCGAAGATCTCGCCGCGCGCGACCCGGAAGCCGACCCCGCGCACCGCCCGCACCGGGCCGTAGCTCTTGCGCAGGTCCGCCACGACGACCGCGGGCTCCCCGCTCACCGTCGTCCGCCCGTGGCCCGCGCCGTCCCGCCGAGGCGCCGGCCGGCCACCGCGCGGGGCGCGGTCACGCCGGTGCCGGTGCGGTGCCGGGCGATGCGGCGCCGGGCAGCGCGAGCACGGGCGGCGCGGGCGCGGGCGGTGGAACCGGCCGGGCGGGCGTGGCGCGCGGTGCCGCAGGCGGTCCGGGCGGTCGGCGCGGACGGGGTGGGCGGTTCGGGGGGCCGGACTCCGCCGGTACGGGCCGGGGTCCCGGGGGCGGTCGCGGAGCGGCCCGGTCCGGGGGTCGCGCTGAGGTGATTCATGGGCCCATTGCACGCGCGGTCCGGGCAGCGGCGGAAGAGCGGGCCGTCGGGTCCCGGAGCGACGAAAGGCCCGCCGGCCGGCCCGGCGTACGACTTTCGTAGGGTCGCGGTGGGCCGGACGTCGGCCGTCCGGCCTGATGGGCCCGGGGATGCCCTAGCGTGTGCGGCATGGCTGACCGACCGTGGCACCACCGGCACCGGCTCGCCCTTGATGTGGCGATCGCGGTCTTCTTCGCACTGTTCGACACCGGGATGACGCTGATGCGCACCTCGTGGTGGCCGGCGCACCCCGACACCCTCGCCTGGGTCGTGCTGGGCGTGCAGGCCGCCGCCTGCCTCTCGCTGGCCGCCCGGCGGCACGCGCCGCTGACGGTGGTCGCCGTCCTGGGCGGCTTCACGCTGGCGGTGTCGCTGCTGATCTCGCCGCTGCACCTGCTGACCCCGGCGCACAGCGGCAACGTCTGGGCGCCGTTCGCCACGGCGCTGGCCGCGTACGGGCCGATCTTCTACCGCTGCAACCGGCGCACCGCGTTCGTCACGCTCGTCGTCTTCACCGTCATCGTGGTCCGGGCCTGGGAACCGTCGTCCACCATCATCATGGTCGGCCTGCTGCGCACCACCGTCGGACCGTTGCTGGCGCTGTACTTCGACGCCCGCAACCGGCTGGTGCTGGCGCTGACCGAACGGGCGGAACGGGCCGAGCGCGAGCGCCACCTGCTGGCCGAGCGGGCCCGCGCCGAGGAACGGGCCCGGCTGGCCGGCGAGATGCACGACGTGGTCACCCACCGGGTGAGCCTGATGGTGCTTCAGGCCGGGGCGCTGCGGATGACGGCGAACGACGAGGCGACCCGCAAGGCGGCCGAGGACCTGCGGGCGGCCGGCTGCCAGGCGCTGGACGAGCTGCGGGACCTGGTCGGCATCCTGCGCACCGCGCCCGAGGGCGACCAGATGCCGTCGGTGGCCGACTTCGCCACCCTGGTCGCCGAGTCGGCGGCGGTGGGCACCCCGGTCGACCTCACCGAGGAGGGTGACCGCTCGCTCGTCTCACCGCTCGTCGGGCGCACCGCGTACCGGGTGGTGCGCGAGGCGCTGACCAACGTGCGCAAGCACGCTCCCGGGGCGCGGGTGACCGTACGGGTCGCCTACGACGAGACGCGGGTACGGCTCACGGTCCGCAACACCGCGGCGACCGGCACGCCCAGCAGCGCCCTGGTCGGCACCGGCTCCGGGCTGGGACTGGCCACCTTGCGGCAGCGCATCGACGTCGTGCACGGCACGCTGAGCGCCGGGCCCGCGCCGGACGGCGGGTTCAGCGTCGAGGCCACGCTGCCGGCGTACGTGCCGACCGCCGAACCGGTGGGGTGAGCCGTGGTCCGGGTGGTGGTCGTGGACGACGAGCCGATGGTGTGCGTGTTCCTGCGGACGATCCTGGGCTCCGCCGACGACATCGAGGTGGTCGACGAGGCGCACGACGGGGCGGCCGCTGTCGAGGCGATCGCCCGCAGCCGGCCGGACGTGGTGCTGATGGACCTGCGGATGCCAGGGATGGACGGGATCGCCGCGATCGAGCGGGTCAACGCCTTCCCCGATCCGCCGGCCGTCGTGGTGCTGACCACCTTCGACGCCGACCAGTACGTCCTGCGCGCGCTGCGGGCCGGCGCGGCGGGGTTCCTGGTCAAGTCCACACCGCCGGAGGAGCTGATCGGCCTCGTACGGGTGGCCGCCCAGGGGCACACCGTGCTGTCGCCGGCCGCCGCCCGCCGGCTGGTCGCGGCGTCCACCGACGGCATCTCGGCCCGCGACCGCGCCCGCGAACTGGTCGCCTCGCTGACCGAGCGGGAGACCGAGGTGCTCACCGGTCTCGGCGAGGGCCTGTCCAACGCGCGGATCGCGGCACGCCTGTACCTGTCGGAGGCCACGGTGAAGGGGTACGTGTCGCGGACGCTGGACAAGCTCGGGTGCGACAACCGCACCCAGGCCGGCCTGATCGCCCACGACGCGGGAATCGTAAAGCCGTAGCGGACCCGCGGCCGTTCGCCGGACCGCCCACGGCGACGCGACCGCACGCCGGGCCAGGCACGCCCCCGCACGGCCCGGTACTCCCCCGCACGCTCCGGGCCCGCGCACTCCCCCGCACGCCCCCCTCGTCACTCCCCAGCCGCGCCGTCCGCCTCCCGTGCCGCGTGGCGTACGGCGTCGGCGGCGGCGCGGGCTCGGGCGACGGTGTCGGGGCAGGTGACGAAGTGGGTGTCGGCGGCGGCCGTGGAGCCGGCGGCGCCCATCGGGATCCACCGGCCGCCGCGCCGGGCGGGGGCGGGGCGTTTGGCGGACAGGTGCACCGCGCCGGCGCCGGCGGCGGCGAGCCGGGCGATGTCGCGGGGCCGTACTCCGGCGCCGGCCATCACCTCCAGCCCGGGAGCGGCGGCGGCCATCGCGGCCAGCGTGGCGAGGCCGTCGGCGGCGGTGACGGCGCCGCCGGAGGTGAGCACCCGGGTCAGGCCGAGGGACGACGCGAGCGCGGCCGTGCCGACGGGGTCGGCGGCCTGGTCGACCGCCCGGTGCAGGGTGACCTCCACCCGGCGGCCGGCGGCGGCCCCGGCGGTGTGCGCGGCGTCGGCGAACCGGCGCATCGCCGCGGTGTCGAGCGTGCCGCCCGCGGTGAGCGCGCCGACGACGACCCCGGCCGCGCCGCAGGCGATGACGGACCGGACCTCGGCGGCCATGAGCGCCACCTCGTCGGCGTCGTAGACGAAGTCGCCGGGCCGGCAGCGCACCAGCGCCTGCACCGGCGGTCCGACGGCCGACACCGCCTCGACGAGCGCGGCCGACGCGGTCACGCCGCCGAGTTCCAGGGCGGAGCACAGCTCGACGCGGTCCGCTCCGCCGTCCCGCGCGGTGCGGGCGCCGGCCGCGCTGGTCACGGCGATCTCCAGGGCGAGCGGCCGGGCGTGCGCACCGCGGCTCACTCGTCGTCCCCGGTGAGCGGTTCGTCGGAGGGGGCGATGAGCCGGGCGGTCAGGTCCGGGTCGGGCATGGCGGCGTCGTAGGGGAACATCGGGCGGCGGATGCGGCGGTGGCCGAGCCGCGGGAGGTCCTGGTCGACGCCGCCGGGGGTGAGGGCGAGCTTCCAGTCGGCGGCCATGTCGAACAGCTCCGGTTCGAGGTAGCCGATCTTGACGATCACCAGGTCGGCGCCGCGCGGGTCGAGCGACAGGTCGGTGAAGTCGTGCTCGTGGTGGTACGGCTTGCGCAGCTTGGTGACGATCGCGTACACGCTGCCGATCCGCAGGACGACCTCGGTGCCGGCGTCGCGGTCGCCGTGCTTGATCGCGTGCACGGTGCCGGTCATGGTGAGCGGTCCGGCGTGGGTGTCGTCGACCTCGGCGCCGGCCGTGACGGTGACGGTCGCGCCGACGCCGGCCCGCACGGCGGTGGCGACGGCTTCGGGGCCCGGCACCGAGGCGTAGATGACGGTCGGGCCGGCCGGGTCCTGGAACTCCGGCCGGGCGAGGACCCGTTGGAGCCCCCAGGTGACGTCGCCGGCGCCGCCGGCCGTCGGGTTGTCGCCGGTGTCGCTGACGAAGTAGGGCCGCGCGCCGGAGGCCAGCGCGTCGTCGAGGCAGCCGTCGAGCGATCCGGTCGGGGCGACGAAGGCGAACGCGCGCCGGCTGTCCCAGAAGGCGCCGGCCAGCCGTTCGGCGCCGGCGGTGACGGCGGCGCGCGACGACCCGGTGACGACGACCGCGGCGCGGTTGCGCGGTTCGTCGGCCCAGGCGTACCCGACCCAGATCGCGGCGTCGGTGACCCCGTCCACCGCTTCCACCTCGTGGACGGCCGCGTAGACGCTCCTGGCCGGCTCGATGCGCGTCGAGGTCTGTTCGCCGGCCAGCAGCACCGGCACCGGGATCCAGGCCTTCAGCGGCCGGGGCGCGCCGGAGACGAGGAGGTCGACGAGGTTGCGCGCGGCGCGTTCCTTGGTCTCCATGTGGTCCTCGTGCGGGGCCAGCCGGTAGCAGGTGATCAGGTCGCTGCGGTGCGCCAGTTCGCGCGAGACGTTGCCGTGCAGGTCCATGGAGGTGGAGACGATGACGTCCGGTCCGACGGTCTCGCGGATCCGGGCGAGCAGCAGGGCTTCGGCGTCGTCGATGCCTTCGACGGTCATGGCGCCGTGGATGTCGTACCACAGGCCGTCGAGGCGGGGCAGGGCGGCGAGCCGGTCGAGCAGTTCGCCGGACAGCTCGGCGAACGCGGCGGCGGTGACCATCCCGCCGGGCAGCGACTTGCCGACCAGGGCGCCGCGCCAGTCGGCGGCGGTCCGCAGCGGTGCCCCGGGGGCGAGGAACGGGTAGCGCTCCAGCACCTCGGCGCCGCGCGAGGGGTGGAAGGCGGCGGCGCCGGTGCGGGCCGGGGAGAAGGTCGAGGACTCGATGCCGAGCCCGGCGATCGCGATGACGGGGAGGGCGACGGCGGTACGCGGTTGGGACATGGCTCCTCGTGCGGTGGTCGTGGGCGCGGACGCGGGGGCGGATGCGGCGTTCGGTGGTGCGGCGGCCGGTGGTGTGGTGCTCGGCGGTGCGGTGGCCGACGGTTCGCCGCGGGCGCCGGCGGCGGGACGCGGTCGGCGCGTCCCGGTCAGCGGGCGGTGGGGGCGGCGGTGTTGAGGGGGGCGTTGCGCAGCGCGTGGGTCACGGCGTGCTGGAGGGCGAGCTGGCCGGCGCCGAACAGGCCCGCGTCGGGGCCCAGGCTCGCGCGTTCGATGGTCAGGTGCTCGGTGACCAGGGGGTGGCAGTCCTCGTAGAGCCGGCTGCGGACGGCGGCGACCAGCGGTTCGAGGGTCGACAGGATGCCGCCGAGGTAGACGGCGTCGGGGTTGAAGAAGTTGACGTTGGCGGCGAGCACCTGACCGAGGTAGCCGCCGGCCCGGCGGACGGCGCGGGTGGCCTGCGGGTCGGCGTCGGAGGCGAGGCGGACGACGTCCTCCACGCTGTGCACGTCGGCGCCGCCCTCGCGCAGCACGCGGACGAGCGCGGCGCCGGAGGCGACGGTCTCCAGGCAGCCGGTGTTGCCGCACGAGCAGGGGATGTGGCCGGCGGCGTCGATGCGGACGTGGGTGATGTCGCCGGCCGCGCCGGTGGCGCCGCGGTAGAGCTTTCCGTCGGCGATGACGCCGGCGCCGATGGCGGAGCCGATCTTCACGGTGATCGACTGCCGCCGCTCGCCGGGGTGGGTGGTGTGCTCGCCGAGCGCCATGCAGTTGGCGTCGTTCTCCAGCGCCGCCGGGACGCCGAAGCGTTCGCGCAGCCAGGCGCCGACCGGGAACTTGTTCCAGCCGGGCATCCGGGAGGGCAGGGTGACGGCGCCGGAGCCGACGTCGACCGGTCCGGGCAGCGCGAGTCCGACGCCGCGCAACCGGGCGCGGCCGCGCTGCTCCGCCAGGTGCTCCAGGGTCTCCGCGAGCCGGGACAGCGACGCCTCGGGGCCGTCGGCGATGGCGAACGGCACGGTGGAGACGTCGGCCAGTCCGCCGCCGGGCAGCACGACGCCGACCCTGGCGTGCCGGCCGCCGAGGTCGGCGGCCACCGCGAACTCGTCGGTGCCGCCGAGCCGCAGCACCTTGCGGGGCCGGCCGCCGGTCGAGGCACGCGTGCCGTGCTCCGCGACGAGTCCGCGTTCGACGAGCTGGCTGACGGTGAGCGAGATCGTCGACGGCGCGGCGTCCAGTCGCTCGGCCAGTTCGGTGCGCGACATCGCCTGCCCGGAGGCGATGAGTTCCAGGACGCGGGCCGCGAGGGAGGGCGCGCTCCGGGCGCCGCCGCGCTGCGGGGCACTTATGTCAGACATGGGTGAACTAACTTCCGTGCCGGGGGTGGTGGCGACGAGCGTACGCCCGCATCCGCCGGGGCGGAAGCGCCACCGGAGCGCGGAGGGGACGGCCGGGAGCGGCCGGTGATCAGCAGGTGAGCGGTGTTCCGGGGGCCGGGAACGGAACCTCCGGACTTTTGTCGGAACAGCAGATACTTACTTGTTACAGATCATCGTTTGTTTTTTCGGACCGTGAGGCCGTTGACTGATTCCGCCAGCCGCCGCTCCCGTGAACCCCACCCGTTTCAGCCCGGGACGGGACGGATCGCCCACCCCGAGGAGGATTCATGTTCCCTGGCCGCCCGGCGGAACTCCGCCGATGGGCGCTCTTTGCGGGCGCCGCCGTCTCGGTGGGCGCCCTGCTCGCCGGTTGCAGCGGATCGACCGGTTCGCCGTCCGCGTCGTCCGACTCGGTCAACTACGCGCTGCCGGCCAACTTCACGCCGAACTGGATCCTGCCGATCGGCACCGCGGCCCACCTCAACACCAACAACATCTCCATCGCCGCCGCCCTGTGGGAGCCGCTGGTCGCCTACGACGGTTCCTCCGGCGGGATCGGCTGGGACAAGAAGGCGTCGATAGCCACCGCGGCCGACTTCGCCCCGAACGGCAAGAGCGTCGAGGTGACGCTGGGCGACCGGCACTGGAGCGACGGCACGCCGATCACCACGCGCGACGTGCGGTTCTGGTTCGACCTGGTCAAGGCGGACAAGGCGCAGTGGGCCCCCTACAGCGCCGGCAAGGCACCCGACAACTGGACGTCGTTCAAGGCCGTCGACGCCCGGCACTTCACCCTCACCTTCGACCACGCCTACAACGACCAGTGGATGCTGGCGAACGAGCTGAGCCTGATCACCCCGCTGCCGCAGCACGCCTGGGACCGCACCGGTGCCACCGCCGCGGTCTCCGACGCGGACGAGACCACCGCGGGCGCCAAGGCGGTGTGGACGTACCTGAACACGGCCGCCAAGAACATCTCCCGGTACGCGACCGACCCGCTGTGGAAGACCGTCAGCGGTCCCTACACGATCAAGTCCTTCTCCACGTCCGGCAAGGTCGTACTGGCCGCCGACAAGAAGTACGACGGCGGCGAGAAGGCGCACATCGCGACCGTCAACCTCCTGCCGTTCACCACGACGGACGCCGAGGAGAACGCCCTGCGCGCCGGGCAGGTCGACTACGGGTACATCAACGCCACCGACCTGGACCAGAAGGCGTCGTTCACCCGGCAGGGCTACACGGTCAAGCCGTGGACCGGCTGGGCGATCACGTACATGCCGTACAACTTCAACAACCCGGCGATGGGTGCCGTCTTCAAGCAGCTGTACGCCCGCCAGGCCGTGCAGACCTCCATCGACCAGGCCGGGCTGGCGAAGGTCATCTTCAACGGCACCGCTGTCCCCGGCTACGGACCGGTCCCGCAGGCGCAGAGCTCCGACTTCGTCTCGCCGGTGCAGAAGGCCAACCCGTACCCGTTCTCCACCGCCAGGGCGAAGGCGCTGCTGACCGGCCACGGCTGGAGCGAGCAGGGCGGCACCATGGTCTGCGTGAAGCCCGGCACGTCGTCGTCGCAGTGCGGGGCGGGCGTCGCGAAGGGCACCAGGTTCCAGATGCAGGTGCTGTCGCAGTCCGGCTCCACGGTGACCGACAACATGATGAGCGTCATCCAGTCCTCGCTGGCCAAGACCGGCATCGGGTTCTCCATCAGGACCGCGCCCGTCAACTCGGTGCTGTCGCAGACCCCGCAGTGCACCGCCGGCCAGTCGGTCTGCAAGTGGCAACTGTCGTTCTTCGGCACCGCCGGCAGCTGGTACTTCTCCGCCTTCCCCACCGGTGACTCGCTGTTCCAGACCAAGGGCGGGTCGAACTTCGGCAGCTACTCCGACCCGCAGGTCGACAAGCTGATCAACGCCTCGACGACGTCGACCTCGATGCGGGCCGTGCAGGACTACAGCGCGGCGCTCGCCAAGGACCTGCCCGTCATCTGGCTCCCGGAGCCCGACTACCAGATCTCGGTCGTCAAGAACGGACTCGGCGGCTTCTCGCAGGACTCGCTGGCCGACTTCCACCCCGCCCAGTGGGCCTGGACCGGCAAGTAGGCCCCGCGGGGGCCACACCCGCCCCCGCCCCGACCGTCCGGAAAGCACATGCCTACCTTCCTGTACCTGGCCAGACGCGTTCTCCAGGCCGTCGTGGTGATCCTCATCGTGACGGTGGTCGTCTTCTGCCTGCTGCACGCCCTGCCCGGGGGTCCCGCGCGCGGGATCCTCGGACCGCAGGCGACGGCCCAGCAGATCGCCGAGTTCAACCGCCAGCAGGGCCTGGACGAGCCGCTGCCCGTCCAGTACCTGTACTACCTGCGCACCCTGCTGCACGGTGACCTCGGCACGTCGTACACCCTCAACGAACCGGTCGCGCAGCTCATCGAGCAGCGCCTGCCGAAGACACTGGTCCTGACCGTGCTGTCGGCCGTCGTCGCCCTGCTGATCGCCATCCCGCTCGGGATGTGGCAGGCGGTGCGGCGCAACAAGCCGGTCGACTACGTCGTCACCACGCTGAGCTTCGTCGCCTACTCGACACCGGTGTACTTCCTCGGGCTCATCCTGGTGCTGGTCTTCAGCCAGCTCCTGCCGTGGTTGCCCGCGCAGGCACCGCAGGGCGACACGCTCGCCCAGGTCTTCGCCGACCCCGCCGGGCTCGTCCTGCCGGTGGTCGCCGGGGCGGCGTCCATGATCGCGGTCTTCAGCCGGTACATGCGCGCCGCGACGCTGGAGAACCTGTCCGAGGACTACGTCAGGACCGCCAGGGCCGGCGGATCGCGCCGCAACGCCCTGCTGTGGCGGCACGTCTTCCGCAACTCGCTGACCCCCGTCGTCGCGATGCTCGGCTACTACGTGCCGGTGCTCTTCGGCGGCGCCCTGGTGGTCGAGCAGCTCTTCAACTACCCGGGCATGGGCCTGTTGTTCTGGAGCTCCGCGCAGTCCTCCGACTACCCGGTGCTGCTCGGCTGCGTCCTCGTCATCTCGATCGCCACCGTCGTCGGCACGCTCATCGCCGACGTGGTCCAGCGGATCATCGACCCCCGAGTGAAGGCAGGTCGCGCATGAGCGCCGTACTGCAGCCGGGCCAGAGCCCCGGCACCGGGCCGCTCGCCGACCCGCCGGGCGACACGGCCGGAGCGGTGGGCCCGCGCCTGATGGTGCGGCGCTTCACCCGCAACCGGCTCGCGGTCGCCGGGCTCGTGGTGATCGTGCTGTTCCTGCTGTTCTGCTTCGCCGGACCGCTCCTCCACCCGACCGACCAGACCCACACCACGCTGTCGCAGGTCAACCTCGCGCCGAGCGCCCGGCACCTGCTCGGCACCGACGCCGTCGGGCACGACGAACTCGGCCGGCTGATGTTCGGCGGCAAGGTCTCGCTGCTGGTCGGTCTGGCGGCCGGCCTGCTGGCGACCGTCATCGGCACGCTGTGGGGCGCGGCGGCCGGCTACGCGGGCGGCTGGATCGACGCGGCCATGATGCGCGTCGTCGACGCCGGCATCGCGATCCCGGCGCTGTTCATCCTCCTGGTGGTCTCCGCCATCTCCACCCCCGGGGTGTTCGGGCTCGTCGTCATCCTCGGCCTGGTCTCCTGGCTCGTACCGTCCCGCCTGGTCCGGGCCGAGACCCTCACCCTGAAGAACCGCGACTACGTGCACACCCTCCGGGCGATCGGCGGCACCCACACCCGGGCCATCACCCGGCACATCCTGCCGAACTCGGTGTCGACCATCGTGGTCGCCGCCACCTTCCAGGTCGCCGACGCGATCCTGCTCGTCGCCTACGTGTCCTACCTCGGCCTCGGCGTCCAGCCGCCGGCCACCGACTGGGGCGGCATGCTGTCGGCCGGCCTCACCGCCGCGTACTCCGGACGCTGGTGGCTGATCCTGCCGCCGGGCCTGGCCGTGATCCTCGTGGTGTGCGCGTTCAACGCCATCGGCGACGGCCTGCGCGACGCCTTCGACGTCAGGGGGCGCGCGTGACCGCCATCGGCCACTCCCCCGGCGCCGCACCGGAGCCGATCCTCGAACTCGACGGCCTGGACGTCACGTTCGGCACCGAGACCGGCGACGTGCCGGCCGTGCGCGGAGTCTCGCTGCACGTACGGCCCGGCGAGACGCTCGCGCTGGTCGGCGAGTCCGGGTCCGGCAAGTCGACGGTCGCGCTGGCCGCGATCGGCCTGCTGCCGGGCAACGCCCGCGCCACCGGCCGCGCGTCGGTCGCCGGCACCGACGTCGTCACCGCCCCCGAGTCCGTCCTCGCCGGCCTGCGGGGCCGCACGGTCTCCATGGTCTTCCAGGAACCCGCCACCGCGCTCGACCCGCTCACCCGGATCGGCGCGCAGATCGCCGAGGTCGTCCGCAACCACCGGTCCGTCACCGCCCGGGAAGCCCACCGCACGGCCGTCGGCCTGCTGCGCCGCGTCGGCATCCCCGACCCCGAACGCCGGGCGTCGGACTTCCCCTTCGAGCTGTCGGGCGGGCAACGGCAGCGCGTGGTCATCGCGATGGCCATCGCCAACGACCCCGACCTGCTCATCGCGGACGAACCGACGACCGCGCTCGACGTCACCGTGCAGGCCGAAATCCTCGACCTGCTGCGCGGCCTGGCCGCCGAGACCGGCACCGGCGTACTGCTCGTCACGCACAACATGGGCGTGGTGGCCGACTTCGCCGACCGGGTCGCCGTCATGCTCCAGGGCGAGATCGTCGAGACCGGCCCGGTCGAGGACGTCCTGCTGCGCCCGGTCCACGCCTACACGCGGCGCCTGCTGGCAGCGGTACCGCGCCTGACAGTCGCCGAGCAGCCGCCGGGGCAGGCGGCACCGGCGCTCGACGGCTCGGGGTCCGGTTCCGGCGGCTCCGGCTCCGACTCCGGCCAGGAGGACGGCCCGAGGTCCGCACCGGCCTCCACCTCCGCCCCCGCAGCCGCAACCGCTCCCGCCGACGAACCCGCCACCGACGTGCCCGCGGTCGACTCACCGGTGGTCGATCTGCGGGACGTCCGGGTGGTGTTCGGGCGTGGGGCGCGGGCGGTGCGGGCGCTGGACGGGGTCTCGCTGGCGGTCCGGGCCGGCGAGACGGTCGGGCTGGTCGGGGAGTCCGGGTCGGGCAAGTCGACCGCGGCCCGCGTGGCCCTCGGCCTGATCAGGCCGACCGGCGGCACCGTCGCGCTCTTCGGCTCCGAGCTGCGCAGGACCAGGGCCCGCGACCGCCACGCGCTGCGTTCCGGGATCGGGGTGGTCCTCCAGGACCCGGTGGCCTCGCTCGACGCGCGCATGAGCGTCGCCGAATGCGTCGCCGAACCGCTGCGGGTCCACCGCCGCGGCATGCCGGCGAAGGAACGGCAGGAGCTGGTCGCCGGTGTCCTGGAACGCGTCCGGCTCCCGCGCGCGTTCGCCCGGCGCGCGCCGCGCGAGCTGTCCGGCGGGCAGCGCCAGCGGGTCAGCCTCGCCAGGGCGCTCGTCCTGGAACCGCGGCTGCTGGTCGCCGACGAACCGACGAGCGCGCTCGACGTCAGCGTGCAGGAGACGGTGCTGGAGGTGATCACCGAACTCCAGGGCGAACTCGGCTTCGCCTGCCTGTTCGTCTCGCACGACCTCGCCGTCGTCCAGCACTTCGCGGAACGCGTCGTCGTCATGCGCGACGGCCGCGTCGAGGAGGAGGGCAGCACCGCCGCCACCCTGCTGCGTCCCACGACGGACTACACCCGGCGTCTGCTGGCCGCCGTGCCGGTGCCCGACCCGGTCCTGCAACGCCGCCGCCGTACCGAACGGCGGGCCGCCCTCGCCGCGGACGGCTCCGGAGCCGGGGCGTGACGCGATCGGCGGCCGGCGGCCCGCCCGGTGCGTACGCCGGGATCGACATCGGGGGCACGACCACGCAGGTCGTGCTGTGCACCGGTGACCTGACCGTGCTGGACCGCGCCGAGGTGCCCACCCCGGCGGCCGAGGGCGGGCACGCGATGGTCGGCGCCGCACTCGCCGCGCTGCGCCCGCTGCTGGACCGGGTACCGGCCCGCCTGCTGGGGGTCGGGGTGGGCGCGGCCGGCGTCGTGGACGCCCGCGCCGGGCGCGTCCTGGCCGCCAGCGACTCCTTCCACGCCTGGGCCGGGTTCGCCGTCACGGCCGCCGTCGAGGCGGCGCTCGGCGTGCCGGCGTTCCTCGACAACGACGTCAACGCGTTCCTGCGCGGCGAGGTGTCCAAGGGCGCCGTCGCCGGGGAGTCGCACGTGCTCGCGATGACGCTGGGCACCGGCGTGGGCGGTGCGCTGTGGCTGGACGGCGCGCTGTTCGACGGACCGCGCGGCGCGGCGGGCGAGATCGGCCACGTCCCGGGTTTCGGCGACACCCCGTGCTCGTGCGGCGGGCGCGGCCACCTGGAGACGCTCGCCTCGGGGCGTTTCATCGCCGCCCGGTACGCGCGACGGTCCGGGCGGCACACCACCGCGCGCGGTGTCGCGGCGGCGGCCGGCCGGGGCGATCCGCACGCGCTGGCGGTCTTCGGCGCCGCGGGATCGGCCGTCGCCCGCGCGATCCTCATCACCGCGGGCCTGGTCGACGTCACGACAGTGGTGCTCGGCGGCGGGGTCAGCGGTGCCTGGCCGCTCCTGGAACCGTCGATCCGCACCGCACTGCGGGCCGACCCCCCGGTCAGCGGCGCACCGGTGCGACTCGTCCGGGCCCGCCTGGGCAGCGACGCGGTGGCGATCGGCGCCGCGTCCCGGGCCCGCACGGAACTGGGTGCGGGCTGAGCACGGTGAGGCAGGGCGGCTGACGAGAGCGGCGGTGGGCGGCGGGAGCAGTGCGCCGCAGGTCAGTGCGCACGCTGTCGG
This sequence comes from Streptantibioticus silvisoli, assembly GCF_027947535.2. GTDB lineage: Bacteria > Actinomycetota > Actinomycetes > Streptomycetales > Streptomycetaceae > Streptantibioticus_C > Streptantibioticus_C silvisoli. The sequence continues at coordinate 228,328 of NZ_JAAGKO020000005.1, read as the reverse complement.
AGTTCGTCCAGGTAGGCGGCGACCGCGTCGCGGTTGCGGGTCAGGACGTCGATGCGCTCGGTCAGCCTGCCGGGTTCGCGGGGCGGGTCGCGGGCACGATCCGCCGACCGGGTTCGCGGGCACGGTTCGCGGGCCGGGTCCGCTTCGTCACCGGTGGCCGGCCCACCTGGCCGGCCGTGCCGTCGGCTGGACCCTCAGGGGACCTTCGCGTCCTCGTGGTCCCGCCGGTCGTAAGGCGTCGCTCCGCCGTCGTTCCGCCCGGTTCCGGGCCGGTCGCCGGTCGCGTTCTTCCCGCTCCGGCCGCCCCGGTTCGCGTAACGGGGTCCGCCCATGAAGAAGAGCAGTGCGGCGATCACGAAGAGCATGACGCCGAGGGAGAGACCGATGGTCTCCAGTGCGATCATGCGAACACCTCCTGACGTGGTGTCGGCCCGTCGTCGCGCACTCCCACCAGCGTAAGCGCCCGGCCGCGACCCCGCCCGCGCAGGAGACCACCGCCGGCCCGGGCGGGCCCACGGGCCGGCCGAGCGCCCGGTGGGAAAGCCGGCTTGCCACCGCAGGGCATCCGCAGGCCCGACTCCGTACCGCCGCAGGCGACGCCGACCCCCGAGCGGGGACGCGCAGCCACGGCTTGACGGATTTAGTTATACGACACACAATCATTGTTATGACTACAACTAACGCGAGTCTTCCGTCCGACCCGTCGTCGGCCCCGGGCGGCCGCGTGCTGCTGATCGGCGCGTCGCGCGGTCTGGGCCTCGCGCTGGCCCAGGAGTGGGCGCGGGACGGCCGGCAGGTCGTGGCCACCGTGCGCGGCTCGGGCCGGACCCCGTTGCACGACCTCGCCGACACCCGTGCCGAGGAGATCGAGATCGAGACCGTCGACATCACCGAGCCCGCACAGATCGCGGCGCTGCACGACCGGCTGGCGGACCGGAGGTTCGACCTGCTGTTCGTCAACGCCGGCGTCACGAACCGGCCCGACGGCACGGTGGCGGAGACCGCGACCGACGAGTTCAACCGCGTCATGGTCACCAACGCGCTCGGCCCGCTGCGGGTCATCGAGGCGCTCCAGGACCTCGTCGAACCCGAGGGCACGATCGGGGTGATGTCCTCGGGCCAGGGCAGCGTGGCCGGCAACGAGCACGGCGGCCACGAGGTGTACCGCGGCAGCAAAGCCGCGCTCAACACGTTCATGCGCAGCTACGACGCGCGGCACCGGGGCGAGGGCCGGACCCTGGTGCTCATGGCCCCCGGCTGGGTGCGTACCGACCTCGGCGGCCCGAACGCCCGGCTCGGCATGGACGAGAGCATCCCGAACGTCGTCACAACGCTCGACGCCCTCCGGGGCCGCCCCGGGCTGCACTACGTCGACTACCTCGGCCGGACGGTAGCGTGGTGACGGCGGCACCGCGGCGGACCGGGCACCCGACGCGGCGGCCCGGACCGCCGCGGCACCGAAGGAAGCGGGAGAGGCGACGATGACAGGCTCCTCCGGACGATCGGACGATTCCGTCCAGCGGGCCTGGGCCCTCATGCAGCGGTTCGTCGAGGCGCACAACCGGCACGGCGAGCTGGCCGAGGCGCTCGGATTCCGCCTGGGCGGCGGCCGGGGAAAGATCCTCTTCCAGCTCCGCGAAGGACCGGCGACCCTGGGCCGGCTCGCGGAGGCCAACGGTGTCGACGCCCCCTACGCGACGCTGATCGTCGACAAGCTGGAGGCCCACGGCCTCGTCGAACGCCGCCCGCACCCCGATGACCGGCGCCGCAAGCTGGTCACGCTGACCGCCGCCGGGCACGACGTCATCGCGACCGCCGACGCCATACTGCTGCGCCCGCCCCCGGCCATCAAGACCCTCCCGGCCGGCGACCTCGATCAGCTCACCGCCGTCCTCACCCGTCTGCTCGACGCGGACGCGGCCGACCCCGGCGACCGGGGGCGTTGACGCAGCACGGAACACCCGCCGCAGGTACGGCGGGCGCCGTAGGACCGCGGCCCGGTGCGACCGGGCCGCTTCACGGCCCGGTCGCACGGAGCACAGCACCGGAGCGACGGCGCGGGGTCAGCGCAGCGGCAGGCTTTCGAGGGTGAAGACGGGGCTGGTCAGCGGATCGCCGTACAGGAAGGTGTCCATCTGCGAGTTGGTCACCAGCAGCCGGTCCCCGCTCACCGCGACGCCGGTGGTGGTGTCGGCCCCGGGGTAGGTGCGGGCGGAGACGACGGTGGCCGCGGTCTCGTCGCCGGACAGCCGTACGGTGTCGACCTCGTTGGTCACGGAACGGGCGATGTACAGGGTGTCGCCCTGCCGTGCCATCCCGTCGGCGCCGGCCAGCGCCGGTGCGGCGATCCTGCTGACCTCGCCGGTGGCGAGGGTGAGCCGGTAGAGGGCGCCGCTGTACCAGTAGCCGATGATCAGCGACTTGCCGTCGGGGGTGGTGACGATGCCGTTGCCGTTGGACTGGCCGGCCACGTAGTCCGGCAGTCGGTAGGCCACCTCCAGGGTCCGATGGGCGCCGGTGGCCGGGGCGTTCACCTCGGCGGCCGGAATCCGGTAGACGACGGCGCGGAAGGAGTCGGTGATGTAGACGTCCCCGTCGGGGGTGACGGTCTCGTCGTTGACGAGGGTCGGCCCGCCCGTGTCGGGGACGGTGTAGGAGGAGACGAGCTTGCCGGTGTCCGTGTAGACGAAGAAGCGCCCGGTGAAGGCGCCGGCGATGAGCAGGCGGTCGCCGGTGGTCTTGATCCCGGTGGCCTGGGTGCGGCCGTCCTGGCCGCCCGGCAGGAACAGGTCGAGCGACGTCGCCCCGGGGCGCCCGCGGTAGACGGTGCCGTCGGCGATGCTGGCGGTGTAGACGTAGTGGTGGTCGGCCGCGACGCTCTCGGGGAAGGCGTTGCCGCCGTTGACCGTGATCGTGCGGTCGCCGCCCTCGCGGTCGTGGACCGGCGCGGCGGCGGCGGGAAGCGTGAGGGCCGCCACGGCGGCGGACGTCGCGGTGAGGGCGAGGAGCGAGCGCCGCCAAGTGGCCTGCGCGGTGGTGCGGTGGGACATCGTGAAGGACCTTTCCCCGGGTGGTCGGGAGGCACGTGGGCCGGTGGGAGAAGCGGGTCGGTGGCCGGTCAGCGCAGTGCGTCGGCGATCGCGTCGGCCGGCGGGGTGGTCGGCCGTCCGATCAGGCGGCGCAGGTCACCGGAGTCGGTGAACAGCTCGCCGCGGGCCATGCCGAGGTCGGCGTCGACGAGGACGTGTGCCAGCTCGGCGGGCAGGCCGGCGCCGGCCAGCACCCGGGCGAGTTCACCGGCCGGCAGGTCGGTGTACGTGATCCGCTTCCCGGTGGCGGCCGAGATCGCCGCGGCGAGGTCGGCCAGGGTGAACGCCTCGTCACCGCCCAGCTCGTAGACCTCGCCGGCGTGGCCGTCGGTGGTCAGTACCACCGCGGCGGCCTCGGCGTAGTCGGCACGGGTCGCGGCGCTGATCCGGCCCCGGCCGGCCGCGCCGGCGACGGCTCCGCCGGCCAGGATCAGCGGGAGTTGGGCGGTGTAGTTCTCCAGGTACCAGCTGTTGCGCAGCATCACGGCGGGGACCGCGCGCTCCCGCAGGTACTCCTCCGTGGCGCGATGGGTCGCGGCGAGGACCGTGGTGGCGGTGGCCGCGTGCGACATGCTCGTGTACGCCACCAGCGACACCCCCGCCGCCACCGCGGCGTCGACGGCGCGGCGGTGGTTGGCGACCCGCTCGTCCACGGTGGTGGTCGACACCAGCAGCAGCTTGTCCGCGCCCTCGAAGGCCGCCGCGAGAGTGTCCGGCTCGGCGAAGTCGGCCCGCCGCACCACGACGCCGCGGTCGGCGAAGTCCTTGATCCGGGCGATGTCCCGACTGGTCGCGACGATCTGCGAGGCCGGCACCCCGCGCGCCAGCAGTGCCTCGACGGTGAGCCCGCCCAGCTGACCGGAGGCTCCGGTGACAACGATCGACATGGGTTCGCCCCTTCCTGCCGCGGACCTCCCGCGGCACGAACCCCAGGATGACCTGGTCACTCTCCTTCGGTAAGTGACCACTTCGCGGTAAGGTGGCCACCCGCAGGAAAGTATCGAGGTGAGCAGTTTGACGACCACCGAGAATGTGACCGGGCCCATACCGTCCTGGGACCCTTACGCACGCGGCTGCCCGTCGCGTGACCTGCTCGACCAGATCGGCAGCAAGTGGGCGGTCCTCGTGCTGGGCGAACTGGGCAAGCACGGGGCGTGCCGGTTCACCCAACTGCGGCATCGGCTGGCGGGAGTGAGCGAGAAGATGCTCACCCAGACGCTGCGCACCCTCGAACGCGACGGACTGGTCCTGCGAACGGTCCACCCGGAGGTGCCGCCCCGCGTGGAGTACGAGTTGACCGCGCTCGGCCAGACGCTGCGCGGCCCCCTGAAGGCGCTCACGGAGTGGTCGGTGCGGTACGTCGAGGAAGTCCTCACCGCCCGCGAGGAGTACGACGGACGGGCCGTGAAACGTCCAAGCTCGTAACACGCTCGCGCCGGGGCGCACTTGAGGCGTCTCCAGAGGTGACCGCAGGCGAGGGGGACGAAGGCGTCGCCGGGTGCTGTGCGCTGTTCCCCGCGGCCGGCGAGGCGGTTGAACGGGTGGAGCAGGGGGCCCGCCGCCTGCCCGGCGGAGCCGTCGAAGGGCGGGCCGATCCCGCGCGGAAGGTAGGACAGGACGGCGGACCGCCGCACGCGGAGGGGGCGGAGCCCTGACCACTGGCTCCGTTCCCACCCGCGCCTGGCGCACCCGGGCCGCCCCGGCGCCGGACGAGCCGGCCGAGGACGCCGACGCAAGCGGTGCTCAGCCGAGGGTGACCTCCGGGCGCAGGATGCTGTAGACGGCCATGTCGTGGTAGCCGCCGTTGCGGAACTGGGCGCCGCGCAGGGTGCCTTCGCGGGTGAAGCCCGCCTTCTCCAGGGCGCGTTGCTCGGCGGTGTTCGTCACGTCGGTGTGGGCGTCGATCCGGTGCACCTGGGTGTGGGCGAACAGGTAGTGGACGAGCAGCCGTTGGGCCGCGGTGCCGACGCCGCGTCCGCGTGCCGCGGGCAGCAGGCCGGCGCCGATGTTCCAGCTGTGGTTGAGCGGCCCTTGGCCCGACCGGTACCACGACACGTGCCCGAGTGCCTCCGGGCCCGCGGCGACGACCAGATGTCCGAAGTCGGGGGTGAGCAGCCCGTTCTCCTCCCAGCGCCTCACCAGGCCGGCGGGGTCGGTCCAGCCGAACCACCCGTGGACCGACGCCGTTTCGGGGCCGTTGTTGGTCACCGCTTGCAGGACCTGGAGGTCGTCCCTGGCCACGGGCCGAAGCCGGATCTCCTGCGTCATGACGGGCAGGGTATTCCGCCCGGGGAGGCGGTACATCCGAATTACCGCGCGGCGAACCGGGTGGCCGCGGCGCGGTGGCGCCGCCGTGATCCGCCGGACGGTGCCTACAGGTTGATCAGCACGATGCCGGCGAGGGCGGCCACGACTCCGGCGTTCTGGATCGACCGCAGGCGTTCGGCGAGCAGGTACCGGGCCAGCAGGGTGGTCACGACCGGGTAGAGCGAGCTGAGGACCGACACCACCGCGAGGTGGCTGCCGCGCGCCGCGCCGAGGTACGACGCGATCGCGGCGAGGTCCCCGAACCCCACCAGGACGCTGAGGGCCACGGTTCGCCGGTCCCACGTGATGCCGCGCAGGTCCCGCCTCGCCCACGCGCCGGGGAGCACGAGCAGGAGCCCGACGAACTGTTCGGCCAGCATCGTGCCGTACACGCCGTGCGGTGCGCCGAGTCCGGAGAACAGGAACACCGATCCGAAGCCGGCCGCGGCCCCCAGCGACAACAGGACCGTCCGTCTGCCGCCGGCGCCGCCGTGCAGTTCCGGGCCGGAGACGAGGATGACGCCCACGAACGCGACGGCGATGCCCAGGCCCTGGACCGGCATGACGTGCTCGCCGCGGAGCAGCCCGTAGACGACCGGGATCGCGGTGCCGCACGCGGAGACCGGGGCCACCACGGACATCGGACCGGTCGCCATGGCCTGGTAGAACGCGAACAGGCCGAGCATTCCCAGCAGGCCGGCCAGGGCGCCGTAGACCAGGTAGCCGCCGAACCCGACGTGCACCCCCGGGACTCCCAGGCCGACGCCCAGCACGACCACCGCCGTGACCTGGGAGCCCAGCAGCGCCACCGTGACCGGCAGACGCCGCGAGAGCGTGCCCCCGCCGTAGTCGGTGGCGCCCCAGAGCACCGACGCCAGGAGCGCGAGAAAAGCGGTCATTGGTCCGTCCTGCCGAAAGAGTGATGCCAGGTCATGGCCGGCTGCGGGACCGACGGAACGTCACCGCCGCGCCGGACGTACCCGGCCGGCTGCTGCCCGTCCGGGATCGAGGACCATGGCGCGCTGTCGTAGCGGCCCGCCTGCGCGCACCGCCCCGCTTCTCGGTGAGCGCGGCGTCCCGGGCCGCCCTCGGCGTGCTGCGCTGCCTTGCGGCAACTCGCCGCCGTCGCAACGCCGTACGCCGACGAAGGCCGGGACAGCCCGGGGCCACGCGGAGCAACTCCCGCCGCACACCGTGAGTGTCCGCTCCCGGTGCGCACCGTGGGGGTCCGCGTGGCCGTCCGGATGTCCCGGCCGACTCAACTCCCGCTGTTCGTCCCGCACTCGCAGACCTCGGCGGCCGGCTCGCGGGGAGAACTCAGACGCAATGAGTCGTCGTCGGAGCGAACCCGTTGAAGTCCGCGCAGGAGGTACTCGTCGAATACGCGCCGGCGCTCAGGACGTCGACGTGGTCTCCGGCCCGAAGCTCCAGGGGGAGTTCGTACATGCGGTTGTGGTACCACACGTCGGTACCGTCGCACGTCGGTCCCGCGAGAATCACCGGGCCGGTCTCACCGCCGCGCCGCGGGGTGGTGAGCTGGAAATAGATCCAGTCGTTCTCGGTGTCCGCCATGCCGTTGTAGCGGCCACTGTCGAGATACACCCAGCGATGGTCGTCCGCAGTGGATTTACGGGAGACCAGCACGACCTCCGTACGCAGCAGACCCGCGTCCGCCACGAGCAGCCGGCCCGGTTCCAGCATGACCTCCGGCAGCGGAAGTCCGGCGGCCCCGAAGTGCCGGGCCAGCGAATCGGAGATCACCGTCGCATAGTGGGTGGTCGGAGGCGACACGACGGTGTAATTCCCCGGGAATCCTCCACCTATATTGAGCAGCGGCAATTGAATTCCGTCGCTCGCCAGCTTGGCGGCTATTTCGGCCGCCTCGGCGATTCCGGCGTCCCACGCGGCCGGATCCAGTTGCTGCGAACCGACGTGGAAGGAGACACCCGCCGGGTGCAGTCCCAGTTCACCGGTGCGCGCCAAAAGGGAGACGACCATGTCCGAAGCACAGCCGAATTTCGAACCGAACTCGAACACGGCACCGGTGTCGTTCAGCGCGACGCGACAGAACACTGAGGAACCCGGTGCGCATTCGGCCAGGTTCTCCAGGTCGGCCATGCTGTCCGTGGTGAATTTCCGGACACCGAGCGCGAATGCCTTCGCGACATCGGCACGCTTCTTGATCGTGTTTCCGTAGGAGATGTCCTCCGGCCGCGCGCCCTCGGCCAGACACAGTTCGATCTCCGGAATGCTGGCCACATCGAAGCCCGCCCCCAGGGTCGCCAGCAAACGCAGCACCCCGGGCGCGGGATTCGCCTTGACCGCGTAGAACGCCCGGGCCCCGGGCAGCGCCTCGGTCAGTTCCAGATAACGGTCGCGGACCGTTTGCAGGTCGATGACCAGGCACGGCGTCGGCGGCGCCACACGGTCGAGGAACTCCCGGATGCGAGCCATCGCCTCGCTGTCCTCCGTGTTCGACGGAGGATAGGTCGTCAATTCCCGGCGGGCTGTCATGTCTCCCATACCGCTCACTACTCTCCGGTCTCAGTCACACGGACAGCTCGACAACGGACCCGTCACACCCTGGAGCACGAAGGCAGCGATTCCGGCCTGCCCGCGACGCGTCAGCGCGCTCGCACCGGGTTCAGGAGGAGGCGAGGTCGTAGCTGCTGCGGTTCAGGTGCATGGCCATGCACGAGAGCGCGGCACCGGACTTGAGGAACTCGCTCATGTCGAGGAACACCGGCTCGAGACCGGCGAATTCGGCAAGCCGCTCCACCTGGTGGATACGGACCAGCTGGTCCTCCTTCGAGGTGTGCGAAGTGTCCTCGCTGAGGGCCCAGTTGCTCAGCAGCCGACGGCCGGAGACGACGCAGTTGAGAGCGCCCACCGGTGCGGAGAGCGGCACGTCCATGACGTCGTAGTCGGCTTCCAGGCGCTTGAGCACCACGGGGTCGAGCCGCTCGGAGCAGACGCCGATACGGCCGCCCGGCAGGGGAAGCATCACGCAGTCGAGGTGGTACAGGTGCGGGTCGGTCATCTCGACCGGGATGACGTCGGCCTCGAACGACTCCGCGAACCAGTCCGCGAACTCGTGCGAGGTGCGCATGCCGTACGCGCAGGCGTAGGTGTTGCCGCCGAGGAACTTCATGTCGGCCTCGCCCTCGAACAGCTCCGGGGGGTGGACCACGTTGTAGCCGAGCGCTTCGAGGAAGGGACCGGCGACCTTCTCCTCACCGCGGCGCGGCTCGGTGGAGAAGTTGGCGACGATCGCCGTGTCGGGACGGTGCGGCAGCACGATGCCGACGTTGCTGGTGTAGGGCTGGTCCTGAAGCGGCAGGGGGGAGGGCAGGGAGTAGACGAGCGAGCCGTCCCGGCTGAGTTCCTGGACGAACGAGGCGAACTGGCGGATCGCCTTGGGACGGTCGACCGCACGCTGCTCGTCGGTCATCTCGGTCATGTACACGTTGTTCGGAACGTCAGCCGCCATCGACAGGGGCGGTGCCACGAGGAAGGCAGGCGAATCCATGGCCGCAGTGGTGAGCACACCGGCACTCGCCCGCTCGTCCCCCGTCGTTACGACAACCTCGTGTGACATATGAGCCGCTCCTGTCTTGGTGACGCTGAATGGTTCGGCCGCTCTCAGATGCCGCGATCGCCTTGACCCTGACAGCCGGGACGATCCTCCGTGGCGCAGCTATGAGCGAGGGCGCGCGTGCCCTGTGAAACCGCAATGAAGCATTACCGTGTTTCCATGCGGTTTTCTCCCCGAAGACTTGCGGCACTGAGTGCACCACGACACCCGGGCAACGCACCATAGGAAAAACCCTAGTTCCCGCGCTTCGGTTTCTGTCATTTCGTCTTGTTGCTGACGATTTTCCGCTCGCCGATGGTGACGAGTCGGACCTTTGCAAGAAGTCCCCCCGGCGGCCCTGGTCCATACATACGGGGGCACGCGTATTCGATCGGCGACAGCGAAATGCCGCACTTGGCGGATTTCAGCGGGACTGTCCGTCATGAGAAAGCGAGGGAGGCCGTCGCGTCGGGCGGTCGGGCATTTCGACGTTCTGCTCGGCGGGGGCCGCCTCCCGTCGGACGGCTCCTCGTCCGGCGCCGGGTCCACCGGGGGAACGGGCCCGCTGTGCCAGGATGGGCCGCATGCCTCCCGCTCCCGAGAACTCCGCCGGGCGCGCGGACCAGCCGGTGACCAACGACTACGACAGCTTCGCCGAGGCGTACGCGGCCGAGACCGAGTCCAACCTCATCAACGGCTACTACACCCGGCCCGCGATCCTGGACCTGGCCGGCGACGTGGCCGGGCGGCGGATCCTCGACGTCGGCTGCGGGGCCGGCCCCCTGCTGGCGGCGCTGCGCGAGCGGGGCGCGATCGTGACCGGCGTCGACTCCAGCGCGGAAATCCTGGCGCTGGCCAGGCAGCGGCTCGGAGACGGCGCGGCCCTGCGCCAAGCCGCCCTCGGCAGCCCGCTGCCGTTCCCCGACGGGGCGTTCGACGACGTCGTCGTCTGCCTGGTCCTGCACTACCTGGAGGACTGGACGGCGCCGCTCGCCGAACTGCGGCGCGTGCTGGCGCCCGGCGGCCGGCTCATCGTGGCCGTCAACCATCCCTTCGTCAGGAAGCTGATCAGCCCCGGCGCCGACTACTTCACGACGCACCAGTGGTCCGAGGACCACACCTTCAGCGGCCGACACGCCGTACTGACCTACTGGCACCGGCCGCTGCACGCGATGACCGGCGCCTTCACCGCGGCCGGCTTCCGGATCACCGTCATGAGCGAACCGCCCCCGGCACCGCAGGCCCGGGATCTGTTCCCCGACGTCCTCGCGACGTTTCCCTCGGGGTCCTTCCTGAGCTTCCTGTTCTTCGCCCTGGAGGCCGCGTAGGGCGGTGCGCCGTGCGTCACGAGGGCGAGTCGCCACCCTCGTCACGCACGGCGGGCCGCGCCAAGTGCCTCGGCCCGCAGGGTTGTTGACGCGGGCGGTCGGGACGTTTCGGCACCGCGGCGCGATGCCGTAGCGGGCGTCGCGAGCCCGCCGGGATCGCCGGACGCCGGCCCGGACGCCGGCGGCCCGGACGTCGGCCTAGAGCACCGTTCGATAGAAGTGCTGCGACGTGCTCGGCTTGAACCCCAGCTTGTCGTAGAAGTTCAGAGCAGGCGTGTCGTCGACGTCCGCCGCCCACTCGACGCGGCAGCAGCTGTTGTCGCGCGCGATGGTGAACAGCTCGTTCATGAAGCGCTCTTCGAGGATCTTGTCCACTCCGGCACTGCGACAGGAGTTGGCGACGTACAGGTCCTTCATGTACAGCGATCGCGTCAGACCGGCGGCCGGCCACAGGAACGAGTAGGACACCAGGCCCACCAGGGTCTCCTCGTCCCAGGCGACAAGCGCACGGCTCGTCGCGGTCGGCCCGAAGAGCGCGGTGTCGATCTGCGCGAGCCGGTCCTCAAGGGGTTCCGTCGAAGTCCCGCCGTAGAAGCGGTCCATCTCGTCCAGAAGGCTGGCGATCGCGTCGATGTCGGCGGCCTGGGCCGGGCGAATCGTTGTCATTGCTGGTCTGCCTCAATCGAATCGGTGGTGATGAGCGGGTCGTGAGGTTCGGGTGCCGCCGGTGGAGCGACGCGGGGTGCGGCCGGAACGGCGGGCGGTGCTCCAAGGCGACGGAGGGTACCGATTCCCCGCTCACCGGCCGCCGTCCGGGGTCCCGGGGCATCGAGGTCGCAGGCCGCGAGGGACGCAGGGTGGTCCCGGCGACGACGGCCTCCCGGTCGTCAAGCGTGCTCGTCGCCATGGCGTGTTCACCGAACGTCTCATCAAGTGCGCTGCGCAGGCGCTCGATTCCATCGGGCCGGGCCACCGGGTCGACCTCGTCGCGCCCTGCCGCCACGCGCCGGGCAGTCCGACCTCCGCGTCCGTGGCGACACCGTACACAGTCCTCAACGCCGCCCGGTAGTCCCCCGGACGGACGTCCCACCGGCCACCGCGCGGTGGTCCGTATCGCCGTGGCGCACTCGGTCCGCGCCGGCCGCGACGCGGACCGCTCGCGCGACCACCCCACCCACGGCAACCACGACAACCGACTTGGGCGCCCGGCTCCCGGCTACCGGCTACCGGCTACCGGCTACCGGCTACCGGTCTCCGGCTACCGGTCTCCGGCTACCGGCTCCCGCGTGACGACCCGGAGCCCCCGGCGCCGGGCCGCCAACCGGATCGGGCGCGCGCGGCAGCACGCCGCCGGGGCCCGTCACAACCGGTGGACGACATGCCGCAGCCCCGGTCGGAGTGGGGAACGATCCCACTTCGACCGGGGCTCGGCCGGTGCGCCGCGGTGATCGCCCGGGGTCCGGGCGGCCGGCGTCGTCCGCGGTGACCGGCAGCGCTCAGGCGACTGTCACGGGGTGTTGTTGGCCAGCGCCAGCAGACGGGCGCTGGTGCCGATGAAGTAGTCGCGGTCCACGGCGCCCGAGATGCCGCTCACCGATCCGTTGTCGGCGTACTGCCACAGCGTCGCGTACGGGAAGCCGCCCGGGATGACGGGGCTGGCCGCGGTGGTCCAGTCCGCCACGAACAGCGGGCTCCTGGTGGACATGCCGCTCCAGCCACCGGTGCAGGAGTTCCACCAGCTGGGGCTGGTGTAGATGACGATGTCGCGGCCGGTCTTCGCCTTGTACGTGTTGTAGAAGTCGAGGATCCACGACTGCATCGACGCGGCCGACAGGCCGTAGCAGCCGCCCTCCAGGTCCAGCATCCCCGGCAGCGTCAGGTTGTCCGCCGACCAGGCGCCACCGTTGGCGGCGAAGTAGGTCGCCTGCGCCGCGCCGCTGGACAGGTCCGGGTGCGCGAAGTGGTACGCGCCCCGGATCACCTTGGCGTTGTAGGCGTTGAGGTAGTTGGCGCTGAAGTCGGGGTCCTTGTACGTGGTGCTCTCGGTGGCCTTGATGTAGGCGAACTGGATGCCGGCCGCCTTCACCGACGACCAGTTGATCGACCCCTGGTAGTGCGAGACGTCGATGCCGGGAGGGTTCGCCGCGTCGGGGGTCACCGTGCCCGGGGTGTTCAGCTGGAGCTGCCCCGTGACCGGCTTGAAGTCCTTGTTGTCCTGGGCGTAACCGGCGCCCATGTATCCCTGACCGACCGGGATGCTGCTGGCCACCGGCACCGGGGTGGCGGAGGCGGTGCCCGCCGCCGCCATGGTCGCGGTCAGGGCGACGCTCGCGCTGAGGACGCCGGCCACCAGCAGTCTTCGGTTCACGGACCTGGTGGTGCGGATTCGGGAGAACACGGCTTGCCTCCTGGGCACTTGATGGGGGTGGTGAGGCGGACAGGACTGGGGGGTACCCCGCGACCGGGCGGTTCTACTCGCGTAGCGCCCGAAGGGTTCGGCGGTCGTCACCGCCGCTCCGGGATGGCGGGGTCCTCATGAGGTCAGGGGGCGCTCCCGGATCTCACGAACGATCGGAGAAGCTGCCGGCGAGTGCCGGCGGCCGGTCCCGGCGGCCGGTGAGTTCGCCGCGATCCACGGACTCAGGGGCATCGCACTCCGGGCGGACCGGGCGCCGCCGGTCCGCGCCTTCGGCCGGGCGCCGCTCTCCCTGCCGCACGGGACGACGGTCCCCCTGCGGCGCGGGGCGTCGACGCCCTCCGCGCCGGCAGCGCCGGGCAGCGGGCCGGTCGGGCGGGCGCCCGTTGCGATCCGACGGCTCATGCCCACGCGGCACCCACCGAACGGGAGGACGCCACGGCAGACCACGGGGACGCGGCAGCGGCCCCCGCGGCGGCCTTCACCGCTGTGGTCAGCACCGCCGCGGCCAGCAGCGCCGTGGTCAACAGCACCGAGGTCGGCATGGCGGGGAGGAACGCACCACGGACAGCTGCCACGGCGACTCTCGCGTGTCCGACGCTCGGCGTGGCGGGTCTGCGGGACAGCAACGCTTCCTCCTGAGCACGACAGCGGGGTGGGGGACGGGCACGCTGGGCAGTGCTGTTCATACGTGGTGCTGATGCGCTCGATGTTGCTCTTGACGTGGACGCGTCATAAGTGAGCCATGAACTGCCCTTGGACGTAAAGAGGTTCCTCGGATCACCTGTGGTCCAGACCAAAGTGGAGCCCAGGGAGCTGCGGTGATGTCTCCCGTTCGGCGGGAACTTTCAGCGCGTGAAAATCAGTTTCGCTTCCCGGCCGCCGGGCGTGCCCTCCGGATGACCGAAGCCGCGGGGTCCGCCCACCGCGCGGAGCGCGAGTGCGGGCAGCGCGGCGGGGCCACACACCGCACCGCGTCCGTGTCCACGTCCGCGCCCACGCCCACCACGCCGAAGGCCGCCGCACCACACCCGCGCACGCCCGACCGCCACAGCCACCGGCACCGCGCGTGCCGGATCACGGCAGGCGCCGGACGTCGTGCGGGGCGGTGTTCGCGCGCCGGCGTGCGGTGTCCTGGCCGGGCGGAGCTACGAACAGGCGGCGGTACTCGTGGCTGAACCGGGTCGGGCTGTCGTAGCCGACGAGATGTCCGACGGCGGCGACGCCGGCCGCGCGGGCGACCAGCAAGCTCGCCGGCCCGGCGGTGGACCTCGGCCCCGAACACCTGCGGCGGTTCGACGAGCTCTCGGGTCCGGCCCTGGACTACCCGGCACCGGTGCACGGCGCGCTGCGGGCGGTGCTCCAGTTCGCGGGCACCAGCGTGGACGGCGAGACGTCCAGCGCGCATCCGCCGCTGCCGCGGAGCGACGCACGGTACTGACCCGACGTTCACTGCCGGACCGACGTGCGGTACTGACCGCCCGGCATGCGGTACTGATCCGACGTACGGTCCTGGCCGGCATCCGCTGCCGCCCCCGGCGCGCGGCCCTGACCTGACGTCCGTTACCGGCCCGGCGTACGGCCCTGACCCGACGTCCATTGCCGACCCGACGTGCGGCCCTGACTTGACGTCCGTTACCGATTCCGGCGCACGGCCCTGCCCCGCCCCCCGTTACCGAGCCGCCGTACCCGCTGACCCGACCCCCGTCACCGACCCGCCCTCCGCAAGCGGTCGGCGATCGACAACCCGCTGCCGGCCCGGCCCCTCGACCGTTCAAGGGGCCGGCCGGTCCTGCGAACCGTCAGCAGATGCGCGGCAGTTGCTCGCCCAGGGGCAGGTCGACGATCCGGGTGCCGCCCAGGGCGGTGCGGGCGACGACCATGCCGGGGTGGGCCTCGACGCATTCGCCGATGACCGCGGCGCCGGCGCCGAGCGGGTGGGCGCGCATCGCGGCGAGGACGGCGTCGGCGTGTTCGCGGGGGACGAAGGCGACGAGTTTGCCCTCGTTGGCCACGTACCAGGGGTCGAGCCCGAGGATGGCGCAGGCGTTGGCCACGGCCGGCGGGACCGGGACGGCGCGTTCCTGGACGACGACGCCGACCGACGCGGCGGCGGCGATCTCGTTGAGGGCCGCGGCCAGGCCGCCGCGGGTCGGGTCGCGCAGGACGTGCAGGTCGCGGGTGGCCGCGAGCATGGCATCGACGAGTCCGCCGAGGGCGGCGCAGTCGCTCTCGACGGCGGCGCCGAACTCCAGGCCCTCGCGGACGCTCATGATGGCCACGCCGTGCTCGCCGACGGGGCCGCTGACGATGACGACGTCGCCGGGGACGGCCCGTTGCGGTCGGATGTCGACGCCGTCGGGGATCAGGCCGATCCCGGAGGTGTTGATGTAGACGCCGTCGCCGTGGCCGGCCTCGACCACCTTGGTGTCCCCGGTGGCCACCTCGACGCCGGCTGTGCGGGCGGCGGCGCCGAGGGCCTCGGCGATCCGGGCGACGGCGGCGACCTCGACGCCCTCCTCCAGGATGAACCCGCACGACAGGTAGGCGGCCCGGGCACCGCTCATGGCCAGGTCGTTGACCGTGCCGTTGACCGCGAGGTCGCCGATGCAGCCGCCGGGGAAGAACAGCGGGCGCACCACGAAGGAGTCGGTGGAGAAGGCCAGCCGGGCGCCGCCCAGCCGGACCGTGGCGGAGTCGCCGAGCGCCGACAGCACCGGCCCGCCGAAGGCCGGGGCGAAGACGTGCTCGACGAGTTCGGCGGACAGCGCGCCCCCGCCGCCGTGGCCCATGACGACGTGCGGGTGGTCGCGCAGCGGGACCGGGCAGGTCCAGCCGGAGAAGTCCGGCGGCCGGTGCCGCGCGGGGGTCACGGCCGGCCGGCGGGTCAGGTCGGTGGTGTCAGCCAACGGGGGTCGCCTCCACGGTGGGGGATGTCGCGGTCGCGCGCGTGCCGCCGAGCCGGCGGTAGAGGTAGTAGGCGGCGCAGGCTCCCTCGCTGGAGACCATGGTCGCGCCGAGCGGGTTGCGCGGGGTGCAGGTGGTGCCGAACGCTTCGCACTGGTGCGGTTTCAGCAGGCCCTGGAGGACTTCGCCGCTGCGGCACTCGGCGGGCTCCGAGGTGGTGATGTCACCGACGTCGAAGCGGTCTTCCGCGTCGAACTCGCGGTAGCGGGGGGCCAGTCGCCAGCCGCTGCCGGGGATGACGCCGATGCCGCGCCAGGCGCGGTCGGTGACCTCGAAGATGTCGGCGATCATCTCCTTGGCGGCGGCGTTGCCCTCGTCGCGGACCGCGCGGGCGTAGCCGTTCTCCACCCGGTGTTCGCCGTTCTCCAGCTGCCGCACCGCGCGGCGCACGCCTTCGAGGATGTCCAGCGGCTCGAACCCGGTGACGACGATGGGCACCCGGAAGGTGTCGGCCAGCGCGGGGTACTCCCCCACGCCCATGACGCTGCACACGTGGCCGGCGGCGAGGAAGGCGTCCACCCGGCAGTCCGGCGACCGCATGATGGCCTCGATGGCCGGCGGTACGCGGACGTGCGAGACCAGGAGGCTGAAGTTGCGGATGCCCAGGCGGCTCGCCTGGTGGACCGTCATGGCGTTGGGCGGCGCGGTGGTCTCGAAGCCGATGCCGAAGAAGACGACCTCGGAGCCCGGGTTGTCCTGGGCGACGCGCAGCGCGTCGAGCGGCGAGTAGACCACCCGCACGTCGCCGCCGGCCGCCCGGACCTGGAACAGGTCGCGGCCGGTGCCGGGCACCCGCAGCATGTCGCCGAACGAGCAGAAGATCACGCCGGGCCGGGCGGCGATCTCCAGCGCCTTGTCGATCATCTCCAGCGGGGTCACGCACACCGGGCAGCCGGGGCCGTGGATCAACTCAAGCTGTTCGGGCAGGAGTTGGTCGATGCCGTGCCGGATGATGGAGTGGGTCTGGCCGCCGCACACCTCCATCAGCGCCCAGGGCCGGGTCACGGTGGCGTGGATCTCGTCCAGCAGGCGCCGGGCCAGCTGCGGGTCCTGGAACTCCTCGATGTACTTCACCGCCCCTCCTCCCCCACGGCCTGCTGCCCGGCCGCGAGCACCGGCTCCGGCACGGACAGCGGCCCCGGCCCCGGTTGGGGTTCAGGTTCGGGCCCCGGCGGGGCGACCGGTTCGCCCGGCTGCCCGGCGGTCCGTACCGGCACCGGTCGTTCGGGCGCCGCGCCGGCGGCGGCCTCCCACGGGTCGCCGAACTCCTCCACCAGCAGGCCGAGGCTCTCGAACAGGGCGAGCGTCTGCCGGGCGGACTCCTCGTCCAGCCGCTGCAACGCGAAGCCGACGTGCACGATGGTGTACTCACCGACCTTCAGGTCCGGCAGGTACTCCAGGCAGACCTCCTTCACGACGCCGCCGAAGTCGACGGTCGCCATCCGCGTACCGTCGCGTTCCTCGATCTCCAGGACTTTGCCGGGCACCGCCAGGCACATGTCGTTCTCCTCGTCTCGGGCGTGGACGTAAGGGGCGGGCGTAAGGGGGGTGGGCTGAGGCACGGACTACGGTGCGGATGTGCGGAGTTGACGCCTTCAGGCGTCGGCGGGGTCGGGCCGCCGGCGGGCCGCGACGACGGCCTGGCCCAGGGCGAGCCCGCCGTCGTTGGGGGGCACCAGGCGGTGGCGCAGCACGGTGAAGCCGTCCTCGCGCAGGCCCCGCGCGCAGGCCGTCGACAGCAGGGTGTTGGCGAAGACGCCGCCGGTCAGGGCGGCGGTCCGCACGTCCCACCGGTCCCGCAGCGTCCGGCAGGTGCGGCGGACCTCGGCGGCCACCGCCGCGTGGAACCGGGCCGCGACCAGCGGCACCGGCGTCCCGCACCGCAGGTCGGCCACGATCGCGGCGAGCACGGGGGCGGGGTCGAGGATCAGGGGGCCGTCGGCGCGGTCGGCGGTTCCGGGACGCGGGGCGAAGGCGTACGGGTGGTCCGGTTCGCCGGGGAAGGCGGCCGCGGCGGCCTCCAGCTCGATCGCGGCCTGCGCCTCGTAGCCGGCGTGCTGGCGGACCCCGGCGAGCGAGGCGACCGCGTCGAAGAGCCGGCCCATGCTGGAGGTCGGCACACAGTTCAGTCCGGTGTCCAACTGGCGTGCCAGCAGGGTGCGTTCGGGTTCCGGGCAGGCGGCGGCGCACGGCAGGTCCGCGCTCCACGGCAGGCCGGCGGCCCGCAGGTGGGACAGGGCCATCCGGTACGGGCGCTCGACCGCGGCGTCACCGCCGGGCAGCGGTACGTAGGCCAGGTGGGCGGCGCGCCGGTAGCCGTCGTAGTCGGCGAGCAGGAACTCCCCGCCCCACACGGCCCCGTCGTCGCCGTAACCGGTCCCGTCGAAGGCCACGCCGATGACCGGGCGGCCGCCGTCGAGACCGTTCTCCGCCATGACCGCGGCGATGTGCGCGTGATGGTGCTGCACGTGCCGTACCGGGCGCCCGGCGGCGTGCCGCGCGGCCCAGCGCGACGAGCGGTACCCGGGGTGGCGGTCGGCGGCCAGCAGGCGCGGCGTCACGCCGGTGATGCTCTCCAGCTGCCGTTCCGCCAGGCCGAACGCGGTGAGGGTGGCCAGGTCGTCCATGTCGCCGACGTGGGCCGAGGGCCACGCCTGGCGGCCCTCGGCGAGGCAGAAGGTGTTCTTCAGGTCGCCGCCGACCGCCAGCACCGGGGTGACCGCGACGGGCAACGGCACCGGGAAGGGTGCGTAGCCGCGCGAGCGCCGCACCGGCAGTTCCTCGCCGTCGCAGATGCGGACCACCGTGTCGTCGCACGGGACGTGGATGGGCCGGTCGTGGGTGAGCCAGGCGTCCGCGAGGCCGGCCAGCCGTTCCAGGGCCGCCGCGTCGTCGGTGACGATGGGCTCACCGCCGCGGTTGCCGCTGGTCATCACCAGCAGCCGCGGTCCGGGCGGATCACCGGGCAGCCCCAGCAGCAGGTGGTGGACCGGCGTGTACGGCAGCATGACGCCGAGGTCCGGGCTGCCGGGGGCGACGGCGTCGGCCACCCGCCGTGTCCCGGGGCCGGTGGCGGGCCGGCGGCGCAGCAGCACGACGGGCCGGCGGTGGCCGGTGAGCAGCCGCCGTTCTTCCGGGCCGAGGTACGCCAGCGGTGCGATGTCGTCGACGTCGGCGGCCATGAGGGCGAACGGCTTGTCGCCGCGGGCCTTGCGCCGCCGCAGCCGCCGGACGCTGTCGGCGTTCGCCGCGTCGCACGCCAGGTGGTAGCCGCCGAGTCCCTTGACGGCGATGATCGCACCGCGCGCCAGCAGCAGGCGTGCGGCGGCCACCGGGTCGGCGCCGCCCCCGGCGTACGGCCGCGGCGCGGCGGTGACGTCCGCGGGGGCGGCGGTGTCCGGGGCCGGCGCCAGCAGCAGTCGCAGCTTCGGGCCGCAGTCGTGGCAGGCGACGGGCTGGGCGTGGAAGCGCCGGTCGGCGGGGTCGGTGTACTCCCGTTCGCAGCGCGGGCACATCGCGAAGCCGGCCATGGTGGTGTTGGCGCGGTCGTACGGCAGTCCGGTGACGATGGTGAAGCGCGGTCCGCAGTGGGTGCAGGTGATGAAGGGGTGCCGGTGGCGCCGGTCGGCGGGGTCGCGCAGTTCGGCCAGGCAGTCGGCGCAGGTGGCGGTGTCCGGCGGGACGAGGGTGCGCCGGGGGCCGTCCGCGCGGGACGGCACGATGCTGAAGCCGCTGACGCCCCGCACGTCGAGGGGCCGGTGGTCCACCGACTGCACCACGGCCAGCGGCGGGGCCTGCGCCGCGATCAGCCCGCAGAAGGATGTGACGGCCGCCGGCGCGCCCTCGACCTCGGCGACCACGCCCTCGCCGGTGTTCGTCACGTACCCGGACAGCTTCAGCCGGTGGGCCAGCGCGTGGACGAACGGGCGGAATCCGACCCCCTGCACCACGCCGCGCACCACGACGCGGCGGCGCACGGCGGCGGCAGGGGCGAGCGTCGGCTCGGCGGTCATCGGCCTTCCCGCGATCAGTGCGCGTGCTCGTGGGTGAGGGGATGCCCGTCGCCGTGGCTGTCCTCGTCACCGTGGTCGTGGTCGTGGTCGTGATCATGCCCGTGATCATGGCCGTGCCCGTCTCCGTGGCCGCGCCCGTCACGGTGACCGTGCCCGTCGAGGGCCGTGGCCATCACGGGTTGGTGGACGGCCGCGCCGTGGCTCACCGCGAGCGCCCGGTCGAGGAGCCGGCCGACGCCCTCGCCGCGGCGGGCCGAGGTGTGGACCACCTCGACGCCGGGGTTGACCTGCCGGACGTTGGTGAGGAAGGCCTCCTGGTCGAACTCGACGGCGGCCGCGATGTCCTGCTTGGTCACGACGACGAGCTGCGCGAGCCCGAAGGCGGTCGGGTACTTCAGCGGTTTGTCCTCGCCCTCGGTGACGGAGGCGAGCACCACCCGCAGCGACTCGCCGAGGTCGTACGACGCCGGGCACACGAGGTTTCCGACGTTCTCCACGAACAGCAGCCGGGTGCCGGCGGGCAGCCAGCCGTCGAGGTGGTCCCGGAGCATGTCGGACTCCAGGTGGCACAGGCCGTCGGTCAGCACCTGCTTGACCGGTACGCCGGCCCGGGCCAGCCGGGTCGCGTCGTTCTCGGTGGCGAGGTCCGCGGTGAGGGCGGCGACCGGGATGCCGCGCCGCCGGGCCAGGGCGAGTTCGGCCTCCAGCAGGGCGGTCTTGCCGCTGCCGGGGCTGGACAGCAGGTTGACCAGGACGGTCGCGCGGGCGGCGAGTTCGGCCCGCAGGCGGTGGGCGCTCCGGTCGTTCTTGGCGAGCACCGCCGTTCGAAGGTCGGTGGCACGGCACATGGCGTCAGGCCTCCTCATGGGCGGCGGCACGCCGGCCGGGCGCCCACCGCACCTCGGCGATCTCCAGTTCCCGCCCGGACAGCAGGCCGGCCGCCGGTCCCTCGCAGGCGGGGCAGCACAGGTGCGGCGGCAGACCGGTCGCCCACTCCCGGGCGCACGGCGCGCAGTGCGCCCGGCCCGGTACCGGTTCGGTCAGCAGTACGGCGCCGGCGAGCACCGTGTCCTCGCAGGCCAGCTCGAAGCAGAACCGCAGGGCGTCCGGGACGACACCGGCGAGTTCCCCGACGCGCAGCACCACCGTCTCGACCGCCTCGTGGCCGCCGCTGCGTGCGGCGTCCCCGATCTGGTCGACCACGGCCAGCGCGATGGACATCTCGTGCATGATCACTCCCGCGCGGCAGCCCCCGGCGGGCCCGGCGGCCGTGATCAGTACAGGGGTGTGCCACGGGCCGCCGGCTCCGCCACGCCGCGCGGGCCGGCCGGCGTCGCCCGGACGGCGGGTACCCCGTGGGCGCGGGTGGCCGCAGCGAGGAGACGGGCGGGTGGCGGGCCCGCACACCAGCCGGCCCCCGCCGGCGTCCCCGGCCGGGGCTCAGCCGATGATCACCTCGCGTCGCAGGCTGCCGTGGACGCCGCAGAGGCCACGGCCGGCCATGCCGTGGCGGCGGCCGTCGCGAACGCGTGCGCCCGGCGGGGGCCGTGAGGCCGTCGTTGCCTCGGTCGCGGATACGCCCGGTCCGGGCTCACTTTCCGTCGCGCAGGCCCAGTTCGATCTGCTCCAGGCTGCGGCCCTTCGTCTCCGGCACCAGCCAGCGCGTCAGGACGAACAGCACCGCGTTGACGCCGGCGAACACGAACATGGTGTTGCCGAGGCCCAGGTGGTTGTCGTCGGACATGATCGGGAACACCGCGGTGACGATGCCGGTCGCCGCCCACAGCACGACCGCGCCGACGCCCATGCCCGCACCGCGCGCCTTGAGGGGGAAGACCTCGGCCATCATCACCCACACGACCGCGCCCCACCCGAGTTCGTAGCCGGCCAGGTACAGCACGAGGAGCACGACCGCCAGCGTGCCCAGGGTGTTCTGGTCGTGGACGCTGATGACGACCCAGCCGGTCAGGGCGAGCGTGACCACCATGATGACGTTGCCGATGAGCAGCAGTGGCTTGCGCCCCCAGCGGTCGACGACGAACACCACCCAGGCGGTGAAGACCAGCTTGGTGACGCCCAGCACGACGGCGGACAGCAGGGCGGTGCTGGCGGTGAAGCCCAGCGAGACCAGCATCGTCGGGAAGTAGGCGTTGATCGCGTTGACACCGCTGAACTGCTGCCCGACAGCGAGCAGGATCGCGACGAACAGCATCGGGCGCACCCAGCGGGCGCCGAGGTCGCGGATGCGGTAGACGCGTTCGCTGTCGATCCTGATGACCTCGCGGATGGCCGAGATCTCGGCGTCGACGTCCTCGCCGCGATGCGTGCACTCCAGCACGGCGCGCGCCTCGTCGTCCTTGCCCAGGTTGATCAGCCAACGGGGCGTCTCCGGCAGGCGGGTGAGCCCGACGACCAGCAGCACGGCGGGAACCAGCGCGCCCGCGAGCATCCAGCGCCACGCCTGGTGCGGCTGGAGCCAGTAGTCGACCAGGAACGCGATCAGGATGCCGCTGACGATGAAGATCTGGTTGAGCGAGCCCATCGCACCGCGGATCCGGCTGGGCGCCAGCTCGGACAGGTACGTCGGCACCGTCGCCGAGGACAGGCCGATGCCCACGCCGAGAACCGTGCGGAAGGCGACCAGGGCCCCGAAGCCGGGTGCCAGGGCGCAGGCCACCGTGCCGAGGATGACCACGCCCGCGGCCGCCATGATGGTGCGCCGCCGGCCGATCAGGCCGGTCAGCCGGCCGGCGAGGCCGGCCCCGACCATGGCGCCGACGGACAGGCTGGCGGTGACAACGCCCTTGTCCAGGCCCGTCAGTTGCCAGACCTTGGAGATCACGACGAGCACGCCGGCGATCACGCCCAGGTCGTACCCGAAGAGGATGCCGCCGAGGGCACCGAAGAAGTAGAGGGTGGCAGGACTGATCCTGCGCAGGCTGGACGGCGGGCCTGTAGGCGCCTTTGCCATGCGGGGTTGCCTCGTCTCAGAGCGTATCCGGCTGGTCGGTGCGCGCTTCGCAGGACCGTTCCAGACCGTTCCGGAGGGCGAGTGGTGCTGGAATTGAAGCGCCGGCCCGCAACGCGGGTCAAGACCGCGCGTCCCCATCCGGGATCGGAACCCGGCAGCTTTTAGGATGTTCGGCAGGGAATCACCCCTCGCGTCCGTTCACTGATGTGAACAGAAGTCGAGGGAGTGAACAATTTTACCTCTCCTTGACGTACCGCCGATTGCTCCGGCTCGCTCACGCGCCCCACCATGAGGTCACGCTTCGTCAGGGCCGCTCGCTCCGCTCCTCCTACGCCTCACCCGCGCTCGCCACCGATCCCATCGGCCGGCACCATCCAAGGAGTCGTCATCGTGCGCCGCACCCGCAGCGGAAGTCTGGCCCGAAAACTCATGTCGGTGGCCGCCGTCGCCGGCCTGTTCACCGCCCTCGCGATCTCCTCGCCCGCCTCGGCCGCCACGTCACCGGCCGCCGCGTCACCGGCCGCGGGCCCCGGGGGCGTGCCCCGCACCGTCGTGCTGGACGGACCGCGGCTGGCCCTCACGCGCCTGATGGTGCGGGCCGGGGCTCCCCAACTCCGCGGCCCGGTCTCCTCGTTGAAGGCGCAGGCGGACAGCTACCTGACCCAGGGGCCGTGGTCGGTGATGGACAAACCGCAGACTCCGCCCAGCGGTGACAAGCACGACTACCTGAGCCAGGCGCCCTACTGGTGGCCCTCCCAGCCGGCGACCGCGAGCAATCCGCAGGGCTGCCCGTACGTCGACCGGGACGGGGTGCGCAACCCCGAGGTCGACACGATCACCGACCACTCCGAGCGCGGCGAGATGTTCAACGCCGTCTACGACCTGACGCTGGCCTGGTACTACACCGGCGACCCGGCCTACGGCAAGCGGGCCGCCCTCGACCTGGAGACCTGGTTCATCGACCCGGCGACGCGGATGAACCCCAACCTCACCTACACCCAGGGCATCCCCTGCCAGCTCGACGGCCGCGGGATCGGCATCATCGACTTCTCCCAGCAGTTCACCGACATCCTCGACGCGGTCGCGCTGCTCAACACCGGCGCCCCGGGCTGGAGCCACTCCGACAACACCGCGATGACCGGCTGGGACACCCAGTTCCTGAACTGGCTGATGACCAGCTCCAACGGCGCGGACGAGGCGGCAGCCACCAACAACCACGGCTCGTTCTTCGACATGCAGGAGGCCGCGCTCGCGCTGGCGGTCGGCCGTCCCGGGCTCGCGAAGTCCATCGCCGAGACCGCCGAGACGAAGCGGCTCGACGTCCAGCTCGCCGCCGACGGCAGCCAGCCGCTGGAACTCAGCCGCACGCTGCCCTTCCACTACTCCACCTTCAACCTGCTCGCGCTGACCCGGCTGGCCATGATCGGGCAGAAGGTCGGCGTCGACCTGTGGCACTACCGGACGCCGGCGGGCGGCAGCATCTTCAAAGCCGTCGACTTCCTCGTCCCGGCGGCGACCGGCACCGCGTCGTGGAGCTATCCGGACCTCAACTTCCAGGCGTGGGCCGCCACCGACGTCATCGAGGCGGCCGCTGACGCCGGCGACCACACCGCGGGCAAGGCGCTGCCCGACCTCACGCAGCCGCCCGGCGGAGAGTTCTGGCTGCTGCGTCCCGCACCGGAGCAACTGGACCCGGTCACCTCCTGACGCCCGTCCCCCACACCGGCCGGCCGGGGGGCGCCGGCGGTGCCGCACGCGAGGGGACGCGGTCCAGGACCGTCGCGAACCGTCCTGGACCGCCTTCGCGACCGTGATCGAAGGAGACACCGTGACCGCACCCGCCTCCCCCACCTCCCCGACCTCACTCGCCTCCCCCGAGGGCGACGCGACATCCGACCGCGTCACGGGAGTACGACTGCGCGCGGTGCACCTGCCGTTGACCACGCCCGTCAGCGACGCCAAGGTGCTCACCGGGCGGCAGCGTGCGATGACCGAGGTCGCCTTCCTGTTCGCCGAGGTCCGCACCGCGCGGGGCCACGAGGGCCTGGGCTTCAGCTACTCCAAGCGGGCCGGCGGCCCCGCCCAGTTCACGCACGCCTGCGAGGTCGCGCCGGAACTGCTCGGCGAGGACCCCAGCGACATCGCGAAGATCTGGACGAAGCTGGTGTGGGCGAGCGCGTCGGTCGGGCGCAGCGGCCTGTCCACCCAGGCCATCGCGGCCATCGACATCGCCCTGTGGGACCTGAAGGCCAAACGGGCCGGGCTGCCGCTCGCCAAGCTGCTGGGAGCCCATCGC
Source organism: Streptantibioticus silvisoli (assembly GCF_027947535.2). Classification (GTDB taxonomy): domain Bacteria; phylum Actinomycetota; class Actinomycetes; order Streptomycetales; family Streptomycetaceae; genus Streptantibioticus_C; species Streptantibioticus_C silvisoli. The sequence continues at coordinate 203,367 of NZ_JAAGKO020000005.1, read as the reverse complement.
GACTCGGTGCGGTGCTACAACACCTCGGGCGGTTTCCTGCACACCCCCGTCGAACAGGTCCTGGACAACGCGGACGCCAGCCTCGCCCGGGGAGTCGGCGGCATCAAGATCAAGGTCGGTCACCCGGACCACGCGGTCGACCTGCGCCGGCTCTCCGCCGTCCGTGAACACCTGGGCGCCGGCGTGCCGTTGATGGTGGACGCCAACCAGCAGTGGGACCGTCCCGCCGCGCGCCGGATGGGCCGGGCCATGGAGGAGTTCCGGCTGGAGTGGATCGAGGAGCCGCTGGACGCCTACGACGTGCGGGGGCACGCGGCGCTGACCGCGGCGCTGGACACGCCGATCGCCAGCGGGGAGATGCTCGTCAGCGTCGCCGAGCACTGGGAGATGATCAAGCACGACGCGGTCGACATCATCCAGCCGGACGCGCCGCGCGTCGGCGGGATCACGCAGTTCCTCAAGCTCGCCACCCTCGCCGACCACCAACACCTGCAACTGGCCCCGCACTTCGCCATGGAGATCCACCTGCACCTCGCCGCGGCCTACCCGCGGGAACCGTGGGTGGAGCACTTCGACTGGCTGGAACCGCTGTTCAACGAGCGGCTGGAGACCCGCGACGGGCGGATGTACGTCCCCGACCGTCCCGGACTCGGCTTCACGCTGAGCGAGCAGGCCCGGGCCTGGACCCGGGAGACGGCCGGGTTCGGCACGTTCTGACCGGCCCGCCGCAAGCCGCACCGGGACAGCGCCCGGCCGCGGTACGACCCGGCGTTCAGCGCGGACGGACCCAGCCCGGCGTCCAGGTCCCGGCCGCGTCCTGGCCGGCCGCCGTGGCGGCGAGGTGGGCACGCAGGGTGGCCAGCGCCGGGTGGGGGTTGTCGCGGTGCCACACGAGCGAGTGCGGGTAGACGGGCGTCGGGTCGGTCACCGGGATGCGGCGCAGCCCGTGGTCGACGGGCCACACCAGGCGCGTCCGCCCGCCCATGAAGGTGGCCAGCGCCGGGGTGTCGGCGATGGTGTCCAGGAGCGCGTCGGAGCCGAAGTTGGGACCGGTCGCCTCGATGGTGAGGCCGAACTCGGCGACCAGGTCGTCGTAGTAGGCGGCCCACTCGGTGCCGGGGACGACGCCGGGCATCCAGATCCGGTGTCCGATCAGCTGGGCGAGGGTCACCGACCGGGCGCCCGCCAGCGCGTGGGCCGGACCGGTCAGGAGCTGGAGCGGCTCGTCGATCACCCGCACGGACTCGATGTCCTCGGGCAGCGACCGGCCGGGCATGGCGACGGCGCGGAAGGACGCGTCGATCGCGCCGGACCGGATGGTGGCCAGCGCCGTCTCGATCTCGAACAGCATCACCACGCCGAGCTCGATGTCGGGATGCACCCGGTGGAAGTCGCGCATCAGGCCGGCCGCCGCGCCGCGCGAGGAGATCACGTCGACACGCAGCGGACGGCGGCCGGCGCGCACGGAGGCCGCCGCGCGCTCGGCGACCCGCAGCAGTTCGCGCGCGTGGGGCAGGAACGCCTGCCCGTCGATGGTGAGTTCGGCGCCGCGCGGGGTGCGGGTGAACAGCCGCACCCCGAGGTTGCGCTCCAGCGTGGCGACGCGCTTGGAGACGGCCTGCTGGGTGACCGCCAGTTCGGCGGCGGCTTCCTGGAACTGTCCCGCGTCTGCGGCGGCGACGAAGGTCCGGACGGCGTCGAGATCCATGCCGTAGACCCTAGGGGGCACAACCGTTCGCGATCAGCCGCCTGCTGCCGGCGCCGGGCGTCCGCGCGATCGGCGGGCCCGAACCGCGCCCCGAGCGCCGGGAGGCCGCACGCCTGCGCGCCGGGGACCTGCTCGACGGCCGGCGGTACATCCTCACCGACGCGACGCTGCGGCCGGCGCTGTTCAACGCCGCCCTGTTCAACGGCCTGGTGACGGCCGCCCAGCCGCTGATGGCCGTCCTGATGCTCGGCCGGCCCGGGTTCCCGCCGTGGCAGTACGGCCTGGCGTTCGCCGCGCCCTCGACCGGCGGACTGCTCGGTTCACGGCTCGCCCGACCGCTCGTCGCCCGGTTCGGGCAGCGGCAGGTCCTGGTCGCGGTCGGTCGCCGCGCGCGATCCGGCCCATCGGCCTGGCCTTCCCGGGACCGGGCACCGGCGGGCTGCTGCTGGTGGTGGGCGTCGAACTCGGGCTCATCCTCTGCTGCGGCGTCTTCAACCCCGTCCACGCCACCTACCGCCTCGAACGCGCCGCGACCGACCGCCCCGCGGGTCACCGGCCCCCTGTCGGAGGCGTGCGGAAGGCCTCCGGCGGTGCGGCGCGGACGATCGTTTCGACGGCCCGGGCGATCTCGTCGCCCGTCAGGTCGGCGCGGGCGGTCAGGCGCAGCCGGGAGATCCCGTCCGGCACCGACGGTGGCCGGAAGCAGGCCACGGCGAGTCCCGCCGCCCGGCAGTCCGCCGCCCAGCGCACCGCGGCCCGCGAATCCGGTGCCAGCACCGACAGCACGCAGGCGTCCGGTGCCACCGCGTCGAGTCCGGCGGCGCCGAGCCGGTCGTACAGCTCCCGCGCCACGGCCGCCGCCCGGCCCGCGCGTTGCGGCTCGCGGCGCAGCACCCGCAGCGCCGCGAGCGCGCCGGCCGCGGCGGCGGGCGCGAGGCCGGTGTCGAAGATGAAGGTGCGGGCGGCGTTGACCAGGTGTTCCACGACCCGGGCGGGTCCGAGCACCGCGCCGCCCTGACTGCCCAGCGCCTTCGACAGCGTCACCGTGCACACCACGTCGGGCGCCCCGGCGAGCCCCGCCGCGTGGGCCGCCCCGCGTCCCCCCTCGCCCAGCACACCGAACCCGTGCGCGTCGTCGATCAGCAGGGCGGCGCCCGCCGTACGGCACACCTCGGCGTGCCGGGCGAGGGGCGCGGCGTCGCCGTCCACCGAGAAGACCGAGTCGGTGACCACGACCGCGGGGCCGTCGTGCCCGGCGAGCGCCTTGCGTACGGCGTCCGGGTCGCGGTGTGCGACGACCTCGGTGGCCGCCCGGGCCAGCCGGCAGCCGTCGATGAGCGAGGCGTGGTTGCCGGTGTCGGAGACGATGAGGCCGCCGGGCGCGCTCAGCGCGGTGACCGCGGCGAGGTTGGCCGCGTAGCCGCTGGCGAAGACCAGCGCCGCCTCGAAGCCGCTGAAGCCGGCGAGTTCGCCTTCCAGTTCGGCGTGCAGTCCCGTGGTCCCGGTGACCAGTCGCGACCCGGTCGAGCCCGCGCCCCAGCTCAGGGCCGCGTCGGCGGCGGCCCGGGTGACCTCGGGGTGCCGGGTCAGGCCCAGGTAGTCGTTGCCGGCCAGGTCGACCACCCGCGCGTCGACGGTGCGCGGCCGCAGGGTCCGTACCAGGCCGGCCCGGCGGCGGGTCGCGGCGTGCTCGTCGATCCAGGCGAACGGGTCACGGGCCGGCGCCGGCGGGGGCGACGGCTGTGACGCGGGCGGCTGCGGCGGCGCGAGCGGCCCGGCCGGGGCGACGGGCTGCGGGTCAGTGGTCATGCAGGGCAACCTAACGGGCCCGCGTACCAGACGGCGTGTGGTGATACACACACCTTCGGCGGCCGGTGTTATGCGGTCCGTCATTGGCCGGGGCCGGTGCACTGCGCGAAGATCGGGCCCATGGATCTGCTGAAGACGCTGGTGGACAAGGGGTTGCGGCGCGAACTGCCGACCCGCGACGAGGCGCTGGCCGTGCTGGCGACCTCCGACGACGAACTGCTCGACGTGGTGGCCGCGGCCGGGAAGGTGCGCCGCCAGTGGTTCGGGCGGCGGGTGAAGCTCAACTACCTGGTCAACCTCAAGTCCGGGCTGTGTCCCGAGGACTGCTCGTACTGCTCGCAACGGCTGGGTTCCAAGGCCGACATCCTCAAGTACACCTGGCTCAAGCCCGAGGAGGCGGCGGCTGCCGCGGGGGCCGGCGTGGCCGGGGGCGCCAAGCGGGTCTGCCTGGTGGCCAGCGGCCGGGGTCCGACCGACCGTGACGTGGACCGCGTGTCGAAGACCATCGAGGCGATCAAGCAGGAGAACGAGGGTGTGGAGGTCTGCGCCTGCCTCGGGTTGCTCTCCGGCGGCCAGGCGGAACGGCTTCGCACGGCCGGCGCGGACGCGTACAACCACAACCTCAACACCGCCGAGGCGACCTACGGCGACATCTGCACCACGCACGACTTCTCCGACCGGGTGGAGACCGTCAAGCAGGCGCAGGCCGCCGGTCTTTCCGCCTGCTCCGGACTGATCGCGGGCATGGGCGAGTCGGACGCCGATCTCGTCGACGTGGTCTTCGCACTGCGGGCGATGGACCCGGACTCCGTTCCGGTCAACTTCCTCATCCCGTTCGAGGGAACGCCGCTGGCCCAGGAGTGGACCCTCACCCCGCAGCGCTGCCTGCGCATCCTGGCCATGGTCCGCTTCGTCTGCCCCGACGTGGAGGTGCGGCTGGCCGGCGGACGCGAGATCCACCTGCGCACCCTCCAGCCGCTCGCCCTGCACCTGGCCAACTCGATCTTCCTGGGCGACTACCTGACCAGTGAGGGGCAGGCGGGCAGGACCGACCTGGAGATGATCGCGGACGCCGGCTTCGAGGTCGAGGGCGCGGGCACCACGACCCTCCCCCGGCACCGGCTCGACGCGGCGGCCGGCTGCGGCTCGCCCGAGGGCGGGTGCGCGTCGCACGACGGCGGATGCGGTACGCACGAGGGCGGCGCGGCGGCGGACGAAGGCGCGTGCGCCGGACACGCCGGCGGCTGCGGCCCGTGCGGTGAGCAGCCCGCCGCGGCGGCGCCCGCCCGTACCGACCTGGTCGCCGTCCGCCGCCGGGGCGCGGGCACGGATCTCGCGCCCAATGCCTGAGCCGTCCGACCTCCTGGAGGTGGCCGACCTCCTCGACCTCGACCGGGAGCACGTCTGGCATCCGTACGGGCCGATGCCGGGCCGCGCGGAACCGCTGCTGGTGGAGTCGGCGAGCGGTGTACGGCTGCGGGTCGCCGGCCGCGACGGGCGCCGGACCGAACTGGTCGACGGCATGTCGTCGTGGTGGTCGGCGATCCACGGCTACAACCACCCGGTGCTCAACCGGGCGGCCCGCGGCCAGCTGGAGCGGATGAGCCACGTGATGTTCGGCGGGCTCACCCACGAGCCCGCCGTCCGGCTCGCCACCCGGCTGGTGGAGATCACCCCGGACCCGCTGCGCCACGTCTTCCTGTCCGACTCCGGTTCGGTGTCGGTGGAGGTCGCGGTCAAGATGTGCCTTCAGTACTGGCGCTCGACCGGCCGCCCCGCCAAACGGCGCCTGCTGACCTGGCGCGGCGGCTACCACGGCGACACCTGGCAGCCGATGTCGGTGTGCGACCCGGACGGCGGCATGCACCATCTGTGGTCCGGCGCGCTCCCGGCCCAGGTCTTCGCCGAAGCGCCGCCCGGGGGGTACGACGACGAGCCCGATCCGGCGTACTGCGAGCACCTGCGTGAGCTGGTCGCACGGCACGCCGGCGAACTGGCCGCGGTGATCGTCGAGCCGGTGGTGCAGGGCGCGGGCGGGATGCGGTTCCACTCGCCCGGCTACCTGCGGGTGCTGCGCGAGGCGTGCGACGAGCACGACGTGCTGCTGGTGTTCGACGAGATCGCCACCGGCTTCGGCCGCACCGGCCGGCTCTTCGCCGCGGAGCACGCCGGGGTCGAACCGGACGTGATGTGCCTGGGCAAGGCACTGACCGGCGGTTATCTGACGATGGCGGCGACGCTGTGCACCTCCCGGGTGGCGCAGGGGATCAGCGGCGGCGACGTCCCGGTGCTCGCGCACGGTCCCACGTTCATGGCCAACCCGCTGGCCGCCGCGGTGGCGTGCGCCTCGGTCGACCTGCTGCTCGGCCAGGACTGGGCCGCGCGGGTACGCCGGATCGAGGCCGGGTTGCGCGCGGGTCTGGCGCCGGCGACGCGGATCGACAGCGTACGGGACGTACGGGTGCTCGGCGCGATCGGCGTCGTACAGCTCGACCACGAGGTCGACGTCGCGGCGGCGACCCGCGCGGCGGTGGACGCCGGCGTGTGGCTGCGGCCGTTCCGCGACCTCGTCTACGTGATGCCGCCGTACGTCACCGGGGACGACGACCTCGCGCGGATCGGCGCCGCGGTGCTGGCCGCGGCGCGGGCGGGGTGAGCGCCGGCGGCGGTGCCGGAGGGAGCGGGGCCGGGGTGGGGAGTTACGGACCGGGCGCGACAGGGCCGGCGCGACCGGTGGAGCGGGTTGACGGAGTGGGTGATCGAGTGGGTGATGGTGTGGGTGACATGGGAGGCCGCGACGTGCCGGTGATCGTGGTGACGGGTACCGGGACCGAGATCGGCAAGACGGTGGTGACCGCCGCGCTGGCCGCCTGTGCGCTGGCCGCGGGGCGCAGCGTCGCCGTGCTCAAGCCCGCGCAGACCGGGGTCACCGCGCACGAGCCGGGCGACGCGGCGGAGGTGGCACGGCTGGCCGGCCCGGTCACGCAGGCCGAACTCGCCCGGTACCCGGACCCGTTGGCGCCCAACACCGCGGCACGGCGGGCCGGGCTGCCCCCGATCGGTCCGGAACACGTGGCGGAGGCGGTCGGCAAGCTCGCCGCCGAACACGATCTGGTGCTGGTGGAGGGCGCGGGCGGGCTGCTCGTGCGCCTCGACGACCGGGGCGCCACGATCGCGGACGCCGCGCGGCTGCTGGGCGCGCCCGTGCTGGTCGTCACGGCGGCCGGGCTCGGCACGCTCAACGCCACCGAGCTGACCGCGCGGGAGCTGCGGCGGCGCGGGCTCGACTGCCCGGGCGTGGTCGTCGGCAGCTGGCCGGACCGCCCGGGCCTCGCCGAACGCTGCAACGTCGCGGACCTGCCCGCGGTGACCGGCCTGCCCCTGATCGGCGCCGTCCCGCAGGGCGCGGGCACCCTGCGCCCGGCCGGCTTCCGCACCGCGGCCGCCGACTGGCTCGCCCCGCTCCTGGGCGGCCGCTGGGACGCGGAGTCGTTCGCACGTCGGGCGGAGACGGCGTAGGGGGCCGGGCCGGGCGTCGCGACCGGGCCGGGGGTGCCGGGGGTCCTGGGACCGCGGCACCCCCGGCCGGGGTTGCCCACCGACCGGATACCGTCGCACGCCGGCCCGGGGACCGCGATGCCGCCAGGGCGCCGGCGAGGGTGGTGACGGCACGTCAATGCCGGTCACCCGTATTCGCGTTACCGCATGGACCGGGTCGACACGTGCGGATAAGGTGGCTCGATCTACTCTGCGTATCTCTTCGCGTAACGGAGCTTTGTGATGGCGGCAGACACCCCTGGTCCGCAGATAGACACCAGTAAGGCCCATCCCGCGCGGGTCTACGACTTTCTGCTGGGTGGCAAGGACAACTACCGGCCCGACTGGGAGGTCGGCGAAAAGCTGCCGGCCGCGGCGAAGGAGTCGGCCCGGCAGAACCGGGAGTTCATGCACCGGGCGATGGCCTGGCTGGCCGGCACGGGCATCGACCAGTTCCTCGACATCGGTACCGGCATCCCGACCGAGCCGAACCTGCACCAGGTCGTCCAGGCGATCGTGCCGACCGCGCGGGTGGTCTACACCGACTACGACCCCATCGTCCTGCGGCACGCCCAAGCCCTGCTGGTCAGCCGGCCCGAGGGGATCACCGACTACATCCAGTCGGACGTCCGCGACCCGGAACGCATCCTCGAACACGCCCGCCGCATCCTGGACTTCGACCGCCCGATCGCGCTCTCCCTCATCTCACTCATGCCCTTCGTGCCCGATGAGGACAAGCCGCACGACATCGTCCGCACCCTGGTGGACGCGCTGCCCTCCGGCAGCTACCTGGTGATGTCGCACGGCTCCTCGGAACTGCTGCCGGAGATGGCGGCCTCGGTCTCCCAGAAGTACGCCGCCAGCGGCGTCGCGCTGACCCCGCGGAGCCGTACGGAGATCCTCCGGTTCTTCGACGGCCTCGACTTCGTCGACCCCGGCCTGGTGGCCACCACGAAGTGGTTCAAGGACACGCCCGCCCCGCCGGAAGAGGTCAGCGGCATCTACGCGGGGATCGCCCGAATCCGCTGACCGGGCGACCCAGTCCCCCCTTCCGCCCCTCCGCTCTCCTCCCCGGCGCCGCCGATTCCGCTGACACCGCTGGGGTCGGCAGCCTTGCCCCGGCGGCGGGCCGCTTCCGGCAGCCGTGGGACCCCGACGGGGTTCCACGGCTGCGGCCGCCCGGGTACGCGGTTCTGATGGGCGTTCAGGTCACGCAGGGGGCTGCGAGGTACGGCCGTACGTTCAGGTCCGGCGAATGGAGCCGCCGTGAGGCGGACGGACGGCGGCCATACCGGTCCTTCTCCCGCCGCTCATACCCGCGATGACCAGCCCATCGCGTTTTTCGACGGCCTTCTCCCCACGCCGGGATGTCCGGCGATATCAACGGGCCCGGGTTACGTTCACACGGCATCGACCCATTGCGGTCAAAAAGGGATTTCCCCACCGAACGGGATGCCGAGGTAATCGCACGATGAAACCGAGAAGTGGACCGCGCGGCCTTTTGGCCTGCTTGCGTATCGCGGCGGGACTGGTCCTCACGGGTGCCCTGTCGGTGGGGGTGACGCCACACGCCGACGCGTCCTCGCCGCGCTCGTGCTGTTCGACCACGGACCGCGGAGGCGATTCGCGGTGCCACCCGTCGTTCTGGGTGAACGACAGCATCGCGCCGTTCGAACTGCGGCGGTACTCGCCGTCCGGCGCGCTGCTGGACATCGTCGCGGTGGCGTCCCCGTACTTCGACATCGCCACCAACTCCAACGGAAGCCGGCTCTACGCGCTGGAGTCGGGCCTCCCGACCAGGCTGGACACCGTCGACCCGGCGACCGGGGCGGTCCTGTCCTCGGTCGCCATCAGCGGCGTGCCGGCCACGGAGTTCCTCAACGGGCTGTCGCGGCGTGCGGACGGCATGCTGCTCGCCGGCGACGCGTCGGCGAACACGCTGTACCTGATCAACCCGGTCACCGCCGTGGCGACCGTACTGCCCGTCAGCCTGGCACCGGGACGATCGCTGGCGGGCGACATCATCACCCTGCGCGACCACGACCTGCTGGCCGTCGACGAGGACGCGGCGACGGAGAGCGACGAGCACTTGGTGCGCATCCACCCCGACGGCAGCCGCACCGTGGTGGGCCACCTCCCGAACGGGACCGGGTTCTACGGCCTCACCGTCTCCGGGGGCCGGCTCTTCCTCGCCGCCACCAACGGCGCCATCTACCGCCTGCCGGCACCGCCCCGCGCCCCCTCCGACCGGCTGCTGCCGCTGCGGCAGGTGGTCGCTCCGTCGGCCGGCCTGTCGTGGTACGGCGCCGCGTCGGTCGAGGACAGCGGCCGCACGTGCGGCAAGCAGGGCCGTGACCACGGAGGCTGGTGACAGCTGACGGCCCCGGCCCCGGGTGAGCCCTCGGCAGCTTCGGTCGGGGGCTCACCGCGTTCCGCCCCGGGCGGATGAGCACCACGGGTCGCGCGCCCGGCACCGCCGACCGGGTACGCGGGCTCCGCGGGGTGCCTTTCGGTGCTTGCCGGTGCCTCTCGGTGCCTGCTCCGCGAGGATGCCGCTGTCCTCGTGGAGGTACCGGCAACCGGTGGCCCGCCCGGCCCGCGGCACCGGTGTTCCGCACCCCGACCGCGATGGCATCCGCCGCAGCCGTGACCGCGTCCCGATCACCGGCGACCGTGCTCGCGGCGCCGCCGGCGACCGCGTCCGGCCGGCCGTTCGGGTGCGGCGCCCAGGGGGATTCCGGGGCCGGCCGGCGTGCCGTCCTCCCTATACTTGCCCGGTGTCAGACGTGTTGACGGTGGAAAGCGCCGGCGGACTCCTCACCGGTCTGCTGCCCGCGTACGGTTCGGTCCGCGCCGTCACACGGTTCGCCGAGGGGTCGGTCACCGGCGCGTACCGGGTGGACTTCGCCGCCGCGGGTACCGCGCCGGTCGTGGTGAAGGTGCACGGCCGCGACGACCTGGTGTCCGCGGTCCGGGAGGCCCGCGCCCTGCGCTTCCTGACGCGGCACGGTATCGACGTCTCGCCGCGCGTGCTGGCCTTCAGCCGCTGCGCCGAGCTGCTCGGCGACCGCCCCTGCGTCGTCTCCTCGCTCCGGCCGGGGCGCACGCTGACGACGGTCGACGACGAGCTGACGCCCGCTCAGCGCCACGACGTCTACCGGCAGGTCGGCGAGGTCCTGCGGCGCCTGCACGCCGTCCCCGCCCCCGGCTACGGATACCTCGCCGCCGGCGACCCCGGCCACGCCGACGGTGCGGTCCGGACCGCGTTGCCGGACAACCGCGCGCACATGGCCCGCGTGTTCGACCGGGAGCTGCGCCGCTTCCGGGCGAACGGCGCCGACCCCGCCCTGGTGAACGCCCTCGCCGGACACGTCGCCGACCGCGCGGAGGCGTTCGCCGCGTGCCCCCGGCCCGCCTACTGCCACGGCGACGTGCACGAGCCCAACCTCCTGGTGGAGCCGGCCGGGGACGACCGGTGTTCGCTGACCGGCCTGATCGACCCGCTCAACATGCACGCGGGCGATCCGTTGACGGACTTCGTACGCCTCGACGCGTTCTCGTTGCAGGGCGACCCGACGAAGATCGCCGGGCTGCTGTCCGGTTACGGCGCCCACGAGGCCGCAACGCACCCGGGCGCCTGGCCGGTGGCCTGGCGCCCGCGGCTCCACCTCTACCGCATCGCGCTCGCCGTCGAGCTCCACAACTGGTTCACGATCAGCGGGCAGCGGGACGAACTGCCGGCCCTCGACCGTCAGCTGCGTGAGCTGGTGGGCGCAGGCGAGCGGAGGGGGTAAGTCCCGGCGGGCGTACCGGGCGCCGGGGGCGACCGCTTCGGGAGCGGGCGCGGGGTGAGCCGTCGCCGGCCACCCGTCGTAGCGGACGCCGGCCGGGCCCCGGGGCGACGCGTGCCGACCCGCCCCGCGGATCGCACCGCCGGGGCGGTCATCCCGCGCCCGACCGTCCGTCTCACCGCCGACACGCACCGTCAACGCCCCCGGCGCCGGTGCGGTGCGAAGGTGGGTGTGGCGGGGCTACCCGGTTCGATCGGCCGCTTTGTAGCGTGGAGGGCACAGGACGGCAGGAGCTCGTCGGACGGGTACGGAGGTGATGAGATGACCGAGCGGCGGGTCGCCCCACGGCTGGGGGAGTTTCTGCGGGCCCGGCGGGCACGGGTACGCCCCGAGGACCACGGGATGCCCGCCGGGACCCGCCGGACGCCCGGCCTGCGACGCGAAGAGGTCGCGATGCTGGCGGGCATCAGCACCGACTACTACATCCGGCTGGAGCAGGGACGCGACAGGCACCCCTCACAGCAGGTCGTCCAGGCGCTGGCCGAGGCGTTGCTGCTGGAGGACGAGGCGAGCGCCTACCTGCGCGGGCTGGCGGAACCGGGCCCGTCGCAGCGCTCCCGGCGCACGCGCCACCAGGAGTACGCCTCCCCCGGCCTGGTCTCCTTGATGGACGCCTGGCCCCGCACTCCGGCGCTGGTGTACGGCCGGTACATGGATCTCCTGGCGGCCAACACACTCGGTGAGGCACTGTTCAGCTGGCTGGGCGAGGAGACCAACCTGCTGCGCGCGATCTTCCTCATGCCACCGGCCCGCGCCTTCTACCGGGACTGGGCCAGGATCGGCGAGGGGTGTGTCGCGGCGCTGCGGGCCGCCAACATCGACCCCGACGACCCGCGGCTGGTCGAGCTGGTGGGGGAACTGTGCGTCAACAGCCCCGAGTTCGCCCGCTTGTGGGGTCGCCAGGAGGTACGGGCCAAGACCGCCGAGATCAAGCGGCTGACCCACCCGGACGTGGGCGAGCTGTCCCTGCGCTTCGAGAATCTGACCGTCCCGAGCGCCCCCGGCCAGCACCTGGTCGTCTACCACGCCGAGCCGGGCAGCCGCGAGGACCAGGCCCTCGCCCTGCTGGGCAGCTACGCCGCCACCCCCGCGAGCGACAGCCACGCCTCGCGCCGTCAGGACCTGGCCGCGGAAGACGGCCCAGCGGCGGAGAAGGGCATCCGCTGACCCGGCGGAGCTGACAGAACTCCCGCACGTCCCGATACGTCCCCGCACGCCCGCGCCACGGTCGGCGCCGGCGCGGGCGGCGACCACCACCGGAGGACCACGGGAAATCCGCGTCGCCCTGATGCGGCAGCACCCTCGTGCGGCAGGCCCTGTCCGGGACGCGTATCCGCGTCGTCCGGCAGGCCCGGTGGCCACCGATGCCCGCATGCCTGACGGCCTGACGGCCACGGCTCTCTCATGATCCACGGGTGTCCTTCCGATGCCCCCTATCCCTGGAGCAACCATGTCTGTTTGGTTCATCACCGGCGCCTCGCGCGGCTTCGGCAAGGAACTGGCCGCCGCGGCACTCGCGGGCGGGGACCAGGTCGTCGCGACCGCCCGGAACCCGCAAGCGGTCCTCGACGCCCTTCCCGAGGCCGGCGACTCACTGCTGGCCGTGGCGCTCGACGTCACCGACCAGGAGCAGGCCAGCGCGGCGGTGGCGGCGGCCACCGAACGCTTCGGGCGGATCGACGTGCTGGTCAACAACGCCGGCTACGGGCTGTTCGGCAGCGTCGAGGAGATCACCGACGCCGAGGCACGCGCGCTGTTCGACACCAACGTCTTCGGCCTGCTCAACGTCACCCGGGCGGCGCTTCCGACCCTGCGGGCCCAGGGTGCGGGGCGCGTCCTCAACATCGGATCGAGCGCCGGTTTCGCCGCCGGCGCGGGCCGGGGCCTGTACGGCGCCAGCAAGTTCGCCGTCGAATCGATCACCGAGGCGCTGCGCGGCGAACTCGGCCCCCTGGGCATCCACGTCACCGTCGTGGAACCCGGCTCCTTCCGCACCGAGTTCCTGAGCGCGGACAGCAAGCGCCAGGCCGGTTCCGACATCCCGGCCTACGCCGACACGGTCGGCACGCTCTACACGGCGATGGCGGCCAACAACGGCAAGCAACCCGGGGACCCCGTCAAGGCCGTGGCCGCCATCCGGCGACTGGCCGTCGCCGCCGAGCCGCCGCTGCGCCTGCAACTCGGCAGCGACTGCGTGAACCTCGTCGAGGGCAAGCTCGCCTCCGTCGCCGAGGAACTCGACCAGTGGCGCGAACTGGCCCTGTCCACCGACTTCCCCGCCGCGTAGCCCCACTCCCCGCGTCACCCGCCCGGTACCGGGAAACCGTCCCGGCGCGGGTGACACGGCCGGCGAGGCGGTCCGGGCGTTCGAGCGGCCGGACTGCCGACGGGTTTCCGGTCGTCGCCCGGGCGTCCGCAACGGCCGGGCGGCGGAAGTCACCCGAGCGAAGGCAGCAGGGCGAAGTCACCCGATGAAAACACCGGGGCGAAGGCCGCAGCACGAAGTCACCAGGGCACGGTCCGACCCGAGCGGTCCAGAAACGCCGGGCCGGGCGTGCCCAGTCGGGACAACAGGACGTCCACCAGGAGCGGGACGCTCTCCTCGACGGTGAACGGTGCGTCCGGCCCACCGAGTGCGGTGCGGATCCAGCCGGGCGCCAGGAGCACGAAGGCGCGCCGCGTCCCGGCCTGCCGGGCCGCGAAGCTGCGCATGAACATGTTCAGGGCCGCCTTGCTTCCCCGGTAGACCTCGCGGCCCGCGGTCGTGTTGTTCGTGATGCTGCCCTGACCGGACGACATCGCTCCGATGAGCCCGGTGGGGGTCACGAGGTCTTCGAGCGCCTCGATGACCCGCATGGGGCTGAGAGCGTTGGTGATCATCACCTCGACGAAATCGGCGGTCGGCACCGCGCCGATCGGTGTCTGCTCGTTGTTCGTGGTGCCCGCGTTGACGAAGAGCAGGTCGAGCCGGCGTCGCGCGAGACGCTCGCGCAGGGGCGCCAGGTGGTCGGGCTCGTTGATGTCGAGACGCTCGATGGTGACGCGCCCGTCGGCCCGGTCCGCGAGATCGTGCAGGGGCGTTCGGGCGGTGGTGTCGCGGACCGTGCCGATCACGTGCCAGCCCCGGTCGAGGAATTCGGCAGCCATCGCGTGGCCGAGGCCGCGCGAGGCCCCGATGATGAGAGCGGTCGGCGTGTGCCGGCCGGTGACAGTCGATGACATCCGGCGTCATCTCCGTTCTTCGTTCTTCGCGTTTCGTTCTGCGCGTGGTGAACCCGGTCGGTCGCATCCGTCACCGATGCCTCGGCGAGGCGTCGGCCGGTGCGGCCGCTGTGGGGCGTGATCTGTGCGGGGCGGGTCGGTCCGCCGCGCGGTGGTGCGGGGCGGGGCGGTCCGCCGCCGGGCCGTACGGGGGACGTCGGTCCGCCGTTCGGCCGTACGGGGAGCCGCGTACGCCTTATGGCCTTACGCCTTACGTGACGAAGCGGTCCGCCGTGCGGTCCTTACGTGGCGATCCGTCCGCCGTGCCGTCGTACGTGGCAAGTCTGTCCGCCGTGCTGTCGCCGGGGCGAGTCGCGGGGGCCCGTCTGTAGGATTCCTCCCATGACAGACGCTTCGATGTCTGATTCCGTCGCCGTGCAGCCCGACGATGTGCGAATCATTCGAGCGCTTCAGATCGCGCCGCGGGCTTCCTTCGCCTCGATGGCGGTCGCGCTGGGCCTCACCGAGAGCGCCGTCAACCGCCGGTACCGCCGGCTGCGTGCCGACGGTGTCATCCGCGTCGCCGGCGTGCTCAACCCGGGGGCGCTGGGACAGAGCAGGTGGCTGGTGCGGCTGCGGTGCCGCCCCGGCAGCGTCGCGGCGATCGCCGACGCACTCGCCAGGCGCGACGACGTCAACTGGGTGGCCCTGAGCGCGGCGGGCTGCGAGATCACCTGCGCGACCCAGTCCCGGACCCGCGAACAGCGCGAGGACCTGCTCGGTCAACGGCTTCCGCGTACCGCGGCGGTGCTCGACATCAACGCCTTCGCCATGCTGCGCCAGTTCATGGGAGGCCGCGGCCACTACTGGGCTGCCCTGCGGGGCGTGCTGTCGCCGGAGCAGGAGGCCATGCTCGGGAGCGAGGGTTCCCCGTTCACCGAATCCCCGGTCGTCAACCGTGATCCCGTGCGGCTCACCGTTGAGGACGAGCGGATTCTCGCCACGCTCGCCGCGGACGGCCGCGCCGGTCTCGTCGACCTCGCTGCGGCCGCCGACTCCACGCCGGGGCGCGTGTCACGCCGCCTTCACGCCTTGCTCGTCAGCCGCGTGGTCCACATCGACGTCGAGATCGCCGCGGCCGCTCTGGGCTACCACGCCCGGGCGAACCTGTGGCTGCGCGTGCATCCGTCGGCGGTCAAGAGCGTCGGGCGCGCGCTCGCGCGGGAACCCGAGATCGCCTTCGCCGCGGCCGTCTCCGGGCCCTGCAACATCCACGCCGTCGCCCACTGCCGGGACCTCGACGACCTGTTCGAGTTCACCTCGGATCGCATCGGGTCGCTGGCCGGCCTGCAGAGCATGGAGATCTCCCCGGTACTCCAGCACGTCAAGCAGGCCGGCACGCTGCTGTCCGGCGATCGCCTCGTCAAGCCGTCCCGTACGCGAACGTGACCGGAGGCAGGCGTGCCGTCCCCGGCAGGCGGGTTTCCGTTCCTGATCGACACCGCACCGGCTGATGGACACCGCACCGAGTGCGTGACCGAGGGGGAAGGCCGAGCCGGCTCCGGCCCCGCCATCAGCAACACGGTGACGATCCCGATCGCCGCGGCAGCCCGCCCCGGACCGGCTCCCCCGGGTGACCGGCGTAAGCCGGCTCTGGCCGGGACGCCCTCCTGTCGCGCCGACGACTCCGGCACCGCGGCGCGGCGCGACCGGCATGCGGCAACCGGTGCAAGCGGAGGCGGCCGTCGTTGCCGCCGCTCGCCGGGGCCGTCGCGCGGACGGCGGCTCGCGCCACCTAGGCCGACGGTAACCCCGGGCCGCTGCGGGCCGTTATCGGTCCGGGGGCTCCGCAAGGAGTCCGCCAGGGCTCGGGAAGGAGCCGCGGTGGCTGATCGACGTGTGGGTGTCCTGTGGTCCTCGGCGGCCTTCGCCGTCCGTCTCGCCTGGCGGGCGGACCGGCGGGCGCTGGTCCACGTGGTCCTGGTACAGGTTCTCCTGGCGGGCGCGATGGCCGGAGGACTGGTCGTCGTGCAGACGGTGTTCGGGTCGGTACTGGCGCACGGCCCCGCGGCGGCCGGGCGGTCGCCGGTGGTCGTGCCGGCCGTCGTCGTGCTGCTGGTGGCGGGCGCGGCGGCCGGCGCCCTGCGGTTGTCCGGCGCGGCGCGGATGGCGGTGCTGACGGTCAAGGTGGACCGGTTGGTGGCCGGGATGGTGCTCCAGGCCGCGGCGGCGGCCGAGTTGCCCCGGTTCGAGGAGCCCGACTTCCACGACGGTCTCCAGCGAGCGGTGTTCGCCTCGCGGCGCCAGCCCGCCATGGCCGTCGTCCTCCTCGTCACCGCCTTCCAGGCGGCTCTGACCGTGCTGGCGGTGGGAGGGGCGTTCGTCCTGATGGCGTGGTGGCTGCTCCCGCTCGTGCTGCTCGGCGCCGTTCCCGGGATCAGGGCCGCGGGAAAGGAGCGCGACGCGCACCACGACCTGCACCATGGGCTGTCGGAGGGCCGGCGGCTGCGGGAGTACCTCGAACAGCTGCTCACCGGCCGCCAGGAGGCCAAGGAGATCCGGGCCCTGGACCTCGGGGCCGTGCTGACCGGGCGCTGGCAGGACCAGTACGCGCGCGAGGTCCGCGACACCGAGGCCCTGCTGAAGGCCCACGCGCGGCGCCGGATGGCGGCCCAGGCCACCGGCGGGGCGCTGACGTGCCTGGCGGTCGGCGCCCTGTGGTGGGCGGCGGCCCGTCATCTGCTGCCCCTGTCCGTGGCCGGGACCGCCGTGGCGGGGGTGTGGCTGCTCTCGGTACGGCTCAACGCGTTCGCGGGCATGCTCACCGGTATCGGCGAGAATCTGCTGCGCCTGACCGATCTGTGGAGCTTCACCGCTGCGGGCCCCGTCGCCCCGGCGGCCGCGACAGCGCCGGTCCGCCAACAACTGCCTTCGCCACGGAACGAGTTGGGTCCGTTGCGTGCCGAACGCCTGAGTTTCACCTACCCCGGTGCGGACAGCCCGGCGGTGCGGGAGGTGAGCCTGGCGGTCGAGCCGGGTCAGGTGGTGGCCCTCGTGGGGGTGAACGGGTCGGGCAAGACGACGCTCGCCCACCTGCTGGCCGGGCTCTACCCGCCGGACAGCGGGCGGCTGCTGCACGACGGCACGCCGATCACGGACCTGCGGGCCCATCGGGCACGGACCGCGGTGGTCTTCCAGGACTTCACCCGCTACAAGTTCCCGGCCCTGGACAACGTCGGCTTCGGCCGGCCGCACGGCACCGCCGACCCCCTGCGCGTGCTGGACGCGGCACGGCGGGCCGGCGCGCTGGACTTCCTCCAACGCCTCCCGGCGGGCCTGGACACCCCGCTGGGCAAGGAGTTCACCGGCGGCGCGGACCTGTCGGGCGGGCAGTGGCAACGTCTGGCCCTGGCCCGTGCCTTCTACCGCGACGCTCCCCTCGTCATCCTCGACGAGCCCACCGCGGCCCTCGACGCGCACGCGGAGGACCAGCTGTTCACCAGCCTGCGCGGGCTGTTCGCCGGCCGCACCGTCGTCCTGATCTCCCACCGCCTGCGCAGCGTCCGCCACGCCGACCGCATCTACGTCCTGCGGGCCGGCCGCGTCGTCGAGGAGGGCAGCCACAAGGCCCTGCTGCGCGCGGACGCCCACTACGCCTCCCTCTTCCGCACCCAGGCCAGCGCGTACCACGACACCAACACCCCATGATCGCGACGGGAATTGACATCGGCACACCGCAAGACGTCATCACTTTCCGTCACCATGGCGGTCGGTGCCGCACCGGTCCTGATCGGCCCGCGCTCCGGCCCCGCCCCGGCAGGGAACCAATGGCGACCCGACGGAGAACAACCGCTCTCAGCTGGCACTTTGCCCCTTTGATGCGCTCGCCGGTCGCCCGTCGGACGGCCTCTTCCCCGGCAGCCGACGGGACCGCACATGACTTGTCACATAAGCCCAGCCGAGTTTCATACGCGCGGGTGATATACAGAGAGTGGCCGATCCAGCAGACTTTTCCCATGGTGACCTACCTGCAAGAGACGCGCCCCCTGTCCCTCGACACCGAGACCATCGCGGAGATCGAAGAGATCTTCACCGACGGCTTCATCGCCCCCTCCGCCTGCCGGGTCCAAGGCGAAGGCTGTACCGGTTCCGTCGGCTGCTGCCCCGGACTCGTATGTGTGTCCCAGAACGGCTTCAGCGGCTTCTGCCAGCAGCCGTAGCCATGTTGCAACCGGGAGTGGTCGTGGCTGAGCTGGGCAGCGGCGGGGTCCTGCTGGACACCGGCAGGCCCGCCGCGGCCTACCTCAGTCCGACCGCTCTCGGCTGGCTGCGCGGCCGGCCCCCCGCCGCCGAACACCACGCCCAGCACACCCACTGCTTCACCCAGTGGCGGGCCGCCGGCTTCCTCGCACCGGACACCGTTTCCGCCGGACCCGCGGCGCACGACGACCTCCGGGCGCAAGCCGCCGACTGCGCCCCGTCGGCACGGCATCCGGTGCTGGTGATCGCGATGGCCACCGCCTGTGGCTTCTGCACCCAACTGACCGCCGACCTCGCGGCGAACGCCCCCGGCCTGACGCACCTCGACGCCTCCGTGCTCCTGGTCGACGGCGACGACACCCGTGCGCTCGGTCGGCCGCTGGCCGAACCCGCACGCCGGCGACTGGCCCGCCTCGGCCGCCGCGCGGCCCAGCAGGGCACACCCACCGCCGTACTCCTGTCCCCCGACCGGCCGCCCCGGGTGCTGACCGGCTTCGACGAGGTCGGCCACGCACTGGTCGAACTCAGCGGCGCCGACCCGCGGGCCACCGTCATCGAGGCACCGACGAGTTGTTCGGTGAACGTCGCCGCCCAACCGGTGGACGCGCTGCTGACCGCACGGGTCAACGGCACCCGGCTCGGGATCGCGGTCCGCGGCGGCGAGGTCCGCCGGATCGTGGAGACCGCCGGCGGCCTCAGCGACAGCGGCTACACGCCCGTCACCCTCACTGTCGAACGCCCCGACACCTTCTACCTCCTCTTCCGCGGCGGTGAACTCCTCACCCGGGCCCGCACCGCCGACGCCCTCCGGCAGAGCCTCGCCGCCGTCCTCGCCGGCTACGCGAGCCACGCCTCGCCGGAACGGGGCACGGTCCCCCTGCTGTGCGGGGCCGCCGTGCACGACGGGGGGCATGCCGTGCTGTTCCCCCGCACCTGGATGTCCGACCTCGTCAAACGCGCCCGGCAGCTGGAACGCGCCGGCTGGCGACTCCCGCCCGAGCCCTACACCACGCTGCGGGCCTCCCCCACGACCGGCGCCCTCCACCTGCCCGATCCGGCCCGGCCCGAAGACCCCGGCCACGCCGTCACGGCAGTCCTGACCGAACCGCCCCAAACCGGCACCCCCACCCGGGCCCGGCTGCTGGCGTCCATCGTCAACTGGATCGCCCGCCCCGCCGCCACGGACGCCATCCACACCCTGGCCGCGTTCCTGGATCCGCTGCCGGTCCGTGCCGGCACCTGGCAGGAAGCCCTCACCCACCTGACGGGCCCCCGCACCCCCGAGGACGACCGAGGATCGCCGCATCGGGGAGGTTCGACGACCGCGCCGGAACGGCCTCAGGCACCGGGCAACTGATCGGCCGGCCCGACAGTGCCGTTCACCACCGGGGGTGGCTCGCCCTGACGGCCCCGGTCCGCCGCCCGCCGGGCTCCGGCGCCGCAGCGGCTCCGGAGATGTGCGCGGCAGCCGGTGCTGCTGACGGCGGGGCGACGGCGGGCGAGTCCATCGTGAGCGTGTCGGTGTGGCCGGGGCACTCCTCCCCGGCCATCGCGCTCGTCCGCTACGCCCACTTCATGCCCGGCGCGGGCGGGCGGGGCCTGTCGGTGCTGGACGCCCGACTCGCTCAAGATCAACAGGAAAGTGTCCCTGAGAAGTCCCCCGGGAGCTGTCGTGCTCGCTCGGGTGCGGTGAAATCCCGGGTCGGCGCCGTCTCCGTTGACCGCCGCTCACATGTTGCCGCTCACATGTTGCGCATCTTCAAGTAACGCCTGATGTCCGGGATGTTGACCGCGACGGCGGCGGCGACCACGGCTGCGGCGGCGCCGACGAAAATCTTCTTCATGCGCTGTTCTCCTTCGTGCGTCTCGGTGCGCCGGCCCGTCCGGGCGGCTCGGCGCGCTTCGGTCGTACGCCCGTCGCGGGCGCCGGACGGTGCGTGGCCGGTCAGCGCGCCGGCTCGTCGCTGCGGACCGCCGCGGCGAACGTCCGGCCCGGCGGTGGGTCGTCGCGCAGCAGGCGCAGGACCACGTCCACGGCCCGGTCGACCGCGCCGGCCACCGGGTCGCTCAGGCCGATGCCCTCGTCCAGGCAGGCCGGTTCGCAGCCCACCACCCGTACCCGCCCGGGACGTTCGCCCCCGGTGCCGGCGCTGAGGGTGGCCAGCAGCGCCAGCACGGCGTCCGGTGTCATCCGGTGGCCGTCGATCAGGACGTCGCCGGGGGCCGGTTCCGCGGGCGCGGCGTCGTCGATGAGGTAGACGGTGCCGGGGACACCGCCGCGCGCGGTGGCGTCCAGCAGGACGACGCTGTCGTAGCCGTCGAGGAGCTGGTAGGCCAGGTGGACGCCGCGCACGCCGATGTCCGCGGTCTCCACGCCGGGCGGCAGGGGGTGCCGGGCCAGCCGGCCGACCACTTCGACGCCGAAGCCGTCGTCGCCGAGGAAGATGTTGCCGAGGCCGGCCACCAGCACGCGCGGCGGCCCCGAGGTCACCGGCACACCGCCCGGCGCGTTCACGCCGGCGCCCTGGAGTCCGAGCCGCCCGGGGTGCCGGACGGGGTGGGCAGCACGCTGACCTCGTCGGGCTGGAAGTACAGGAACCGGCCCTGAAGGCGGCGCAGTTCGGCTCCGGGATCGTCCTCGACGGTGACGGCGAGGTGGACCGCGCCGTCCACGTCGTGCAGTACCGCCTCGACCAGCGCGGTCCGGCCGTGCAGGAAGATGTCCTGGGCGTCGGTACGCCGCTGCCCGGGACGCAGGCGCACCCGGCTGCCCGCTCCCACCGACCGGCCGTCGACCAGCACCCGGTCGCGGGCCGGGTCGACGCTGCGGTCGGCCGCCGGATCCCACCAGGGAGCGTCGGGCCGCAAGGCGCGGGCGAGGCCCTCGTCCGGGTCGGGGCTGCTGGGCGCCAGGGGTTCGTCGGCGTGCGGGGCGGTGGGGACCGGGAGTTCGTCGCGGACCGGGGTGGTGAGGTCCGGGAATCCGTCGGGGTGCGGGGCGGTGAGGACCGGGAACTCGTCGCGGTCCGGGGTGGTGAGCACCGGAGGTCCGTCAAGGTCCGGTGTGGTGAGGACCGGGGGCTCGTCCGGCCGGTCGACCTCACCGGTGGCCTCGCGCAGCGAACGGACCGCGCCGTGCAGCCGTTCGAGCACCTCGGGGGGCAGGGAGTCGGCCAGGTCGACCACAGCGCCGGCGCGTTCGTCGGTGCCGCGTGCCTCGCGTTTCTCCTGGTCGGTGAGGGCCGCGGTGCGCAGCGCGAGGATCTCGTCGATCTCCAGGGAGTCGTAGAGCGCGCCGGGACTCTCCGGGGCGATGCGCGGGTGGTCCTCCAGGATGATGGGCGACGACAGCATCACGTCGGCCCGGCCGTCCACCCCGGCCAGCACCGGCCAGGTGCGGTCGTTGCGGCAGTCGGCCACCGCGGCCCGGGCCCACTCCGGCGGATCGGTCATCGACACGAAGGACCCCGACGTCAGGCCGATCATCAGGTGAGCGGCGACGAGGGAGTGCGGCAGCGCGGCCTCCCGGGAGGTGTCACCGCCCGCTTCGGCGGTCCAGTCCCCGGTGTTCTTCACGACCACCGTCAGCCTCAACACGCGGTAGGGGCCGGGCAGTTCGGTGGCGGTGAGCCGTACGACGGCGTCAACGCGCTCCCCGCGCCGGACCAGCCGTCCCACCTTCGCACCTGCGGCGTCGTACACCTCCTCGGTGTCCTCGTCCGCCGGCAGGCCGACCGGCGCTTCGACGCCCACCCCGCACAACTGCTCGATCGTGGCGGTCACGTCGACCCGCTCCTCGACGCCCTCGTCCCACGGGACCAGCACGCGGTCGGGCAGGTCGAGGCTGTCGGCCGGTGCGTGACCGCCGCCGGGCAGGCAACGCAGGACGGTACGGCGCCGCACCCGCAGGAAGCGCAGCCGGACGGTGACCTCGGCGTCGCCGCGCGGTTCCATCAGGCACTCGGTGCGCTGCGTGCTGTGCTCGCCGCGGTGGCCGTCCCAGGACGGCGGGACCAGGACGCCGAACTGCCAGCGCATCCGGTTCTTGGCGGCGGACGCCCGGTACGGGTAGAGCACATAACCCTCGAACAGGACGGCGTCGGCGGCCTTGCACGCGGTGTCGAACAGCTGGTCCGCGTCGGCCGGGGTGACCGTGGTCATGGCGCCGTCACCCGCGCCTCCGGCGACGTTGCCGTTGCCGTTGCCGGGGCCGCTGCCGTTGCCGTTGCCGTTGCCGTTGCCGGGGAGGAGGCCACCGGCACGCGGGCTTCCCCGGGGAGAGGTGTCGCCGCGGGTGCGGTCGACTCGGCGGCGGCCGGTTCGACAGCGGCCGGTTCAGCGGCAGCCGGTTCGGCAGCAACCGGCTCAGCCGCGACCGGTTCGGCGGCAACCGGTTCGGCGGCAACCGATTCGGCGACGGCCGGGGAGGGGGCCACCGGCACGCGGGCTCCCCCGGCGGGAGGCGTCGGTTCGGCGGCGGCCAGCAGCGTGGTGACGGTCTCCTGCCACGACGGCAGGGCGTGCCGGGAACGGAAGGCGAGCAGCTCGTCCATCGTGTCGCGCGGCAGCCGCAGCCAGCCGCAGCCCGGGAAGTGCTGGTCGATCATCTCCCGCCACACCCGCGCCGGCATCCGGCACGGCGCCTCGCGGTCCCAGGGGACCGGCTGCACCTGGAACCCGCCCCGGCCGCGGAACGCGGTGCCGGAGAACAGCAGGGTCAGCGGCGCCTCGCCGTCGCGCAGCGCCTCGAAGTACTTGGTGGCGGCGATGTCCATGTCGTACGTGCACGGCACCGGCAGGTCGACCTCCGTCTCACCGGTGAAGCCCGGGACCATCACGGACACGTGGGCGAACTGGAGCGGCTGCATGCTCCGGCTCCAGCGGGACGGTTCGCCGAACAGGTCGCCGAGCCGGTCGGCCTCCGCCGGGGCATAGCGGCGCAGCGCCGGTTCGATGCGGATCTGGCAGCGCAGCGCGATGGCGTGCACGCGTTCGCCGCTGGAGGCGGTGACGCGCAGCCGGAAGACGAGGGTGGGTCCGGCGGCGTAGGGGTCGGCGGTCACGCCGGTACAGGTGAAGCCCAGATCGCTCACGGCCGCGCGCCCCCGTCCGCGGTCGCGTACCCGGCACCGGCCGGCGTTGCGGCGACCGCACCGGGCGTCGTTCCGGCGACCGCGCCGGCCGGCGCTCCCGCCGCCCCGCCGGCCGGCGCTCCCGCCGCCCCGCCGGTCGGCGCTCCCGCCGTCGCACCAGTCGGCGTTCCGGCGGCCGTACCGCGCACCGCGGGCGGCGCCGGTGCCGCCTTGCGGTCCAGGCCGGTGAAGAACGTGTCGAGTTCGGCGCGGGCGTCGGCGCCGCCGTCGAACCCCCGCCAGTGCAGGCGCAGCCGTCCGACGAGTTCGTAGGCGGCGTCGATGGGGATCAGGTGGCACGCGGCGTGTTCGTCGGTGCGCCGCACGAGCAGTGCCTCGACGTCCGGCAGCAGGGTGCGGGCCAGCGGCGAGTCGCGGAAGACGCCCTCCCATGCCTGGGGGTCGACCTCGCTCTCGGTGGCGCCGGCCGGGCTGGGGTAGAACGCGACGACGCGGTCCAGGGCGGCGTTGCGGAAGAAGAACGCGACGCCCACGGGGATGCCGAGGGCCTGCCACGCGGCCGTGTCGGCGTCCCAAGCCGGATCGCTCAGGTAGCGGTCCGGGATCGTGCGGAAGCGTCCGCCGTCCGCGCCGTCCCGGTCGAACAGCATCGCGCAGGCCCGGCAGGCGCAGGCCAGCGCGCGCCGCTCGGTGTCGACCAGGTGGCGGTGGCCGTCGTCCACCGGGACCGCGCACAGTTCGCAGCGCTCCACGGCCGGCGGGCGCGGCCCGAGGTACCTGCGCAGCCCCCGCGCGGCGGTGGTGTGGTCGCTCACCGGGCGCCCACCGGGCTGGTGCCGGGCGGGCGGGCGGCGATCTGGAGCAGGACCGGCTCGGGGCGGTCGGCGGGCGCTTCCTCGACCACGACGGTGGTGACCTCGGGGGCGAAGCAGGCCAGCGCGGACTCGACGCGTTCGCGGACCGCCGCGGCGGTGTTGCCGCACCCGCAGCCGTCTCCGGTCTGCCGCAACCGCAGAGTGCCGGTGTCCGCGTCGAATCCCTCGACGCCGAACGTGGCGGCGTCGGCGGCGCGCAGGGCCCGGTCGATGCGGACCGGGACGTCGTCGGGGTGCAGGTCGTGCAGGACCAGCAGCCCCGCGGTGACCTCGTCGTCGAGCAGCGCGCCCAGCGGATTGCCGCTGCGCCCGGACAGCAGGGCGACGGCCCGGGTCAGTCCGGTGCCGTAGAAGTCCATCAGGGCGCGGACCAGTTCCTCGGCGGTCTCGGCGGCCACCGGATCGGCGGCCAACCGGTCGAGCAGCTCCCCGACGTGCTGTGCCACCGCGTCCGGCGACGGCGCCCGCCGGACCTCCTGGGTCTGCCGGCCCGTCATCCGGCGAGCCCGCTCAGCCCGGTCGGCACGTGCATCTTCTCCACCGTCCGGCCGCCGCCGACGTACATGTGCACCCCGCACGGCAGGCACGGGTCGAAGCTGCGGACCGCCCGCATGATGTCGATGCCCTTGAAGTTCTCCGGCGGGTTCTCCTCGAAGATCGGCGTGTTCTGCACCGCGTCCTCGTACGGGCCGGGGGTGCCGTAGGTGTCGCGGACGCTGGCGTTCCACGGGGTGGGCGGGTACGGGTGGTAGTTGGCGATCTTGCCGTCCCGGATGACCATGTGGTGCGACAGGACGCCGCGTACCGCCTCGGTGAAGCCGACCCCGATGCTCTCGTCGGGGACCTCGAACTTCTCCCACGTCTTGGTGCGGCCGGCGCGGACCTCGACGAGCGCCTGCTCGGCGAAGTGCAGCGCCGCCGCGGCCGCGTACGCCTGGAAGTAGGTGCGCGCCCGGTTGCGTTCGAGGGCGTTGCTCCACTTCGGGATCTTCCACTCGAACGTGGTCTCCGGCTTGGTCAGCGACTTGGGCAGGTTGATGACGACGCTGTGGCCGGTGGACTTGACGTAGCCCATGTCGACCAGGCCGGACAGGGCGGTGGACCACAGGCGGGCGAGCGGTCCGCCGCCGGTGTCGAGCGCCAGGTGGTCGGTGCCGTCGAACCAGCGCGGGGACATCACCCAGCTGTACTTGTCGTCGAAGTCGCGCTTCTGCGGCGCC
The DNA here is from genome assembly GCF_027947535.2 of Streptantibioticus silvisoli. GTDB lineage: Bacteria > Actinomycetota > Actinomycetes > Streptomycetales > Streptomycetaceae > Streptantibioticus_C > Streptantibioticus_C silvisoli. The sequence goes on along the minus strand of NZ_JAAGKO020000005.1, from coordinate 177,813 downwards.
GGGATGGTGTGCTGGTTCCACGGGTGCCGCGGGTCGACGGCGTTGCCGAGCGGGTCGTGGGTGACGAACTGCTCCTGGCCCTGCCAGTCCTGGTAGTACGAACTGCCCAGCAGGATGCGGATGCCGAGGTTGATCTGCGTCAGGTCGTTGGTGACCAGCTTGCCGTCCACCACGATGCCCGGGGTGACGAACATCCGCCGGCCCCAGTCGGTCATGTTGCGGTAGGTGAAGTCGCAGTGCTCGGGGTCGTTCAGCGCGCCCCAGCAGCCGAGCAGGACCCGCCGGCGGCCGACCTCCTCGTAGCCGGGCAGCGCCTCGTAGAAGAAGTCGAACAGGTCGTCGTGCAGCGGCACCACGCGCTTCATGAACTCGACGTAGCGCATGAGGCGGGAGAGGTAGTCGGTCAGCAGCTGGACGGAGGCGATGGTGCCGACGCCGCCGGGGTAGAGCGTGGAGGGGTGCACATGGCGCCCCTCCATCAGGCAGAACATCTCCCGGGTGTACCGGCTGACCTGGAGGGCCTCCCGGTAGAACTCGCCCTCCAGCGGATTGAGCGAGCGCATGATGTCGGCGATGGTGCGGTATCCGTGGTCGCCCGCGTGCGGGGCCTCGGTGTGCTCGGCACGTTCCAGGACGCCGGGGTTGGTCTCGCGGACCATCTTCTCGCAGTAGTCGACGCCGACCAGGTTCTCCTGGAAGATGTTGTGGTCGAACATGTACTCGGCGGCCTCACCGAGGTTGATCAGCCACTCGGCCAGGTGCGGCGGCTTCACGCCGTACGCCATGTTCTGCGCGTAGACCGAGCAGGTGGCGTGGTTGTCACCGCAGATGCCGCAGATACGACTGGTGATGAAGTGCGCGTCGCGCGGGTCCTTTCCGCGCATGAAGACGCTGTAGCCCCGGAAGACCGACGAGGTGCTGTAGCACTCGGCGACACGCTTCTGCTTGAAGTCGATCTTCGTATGGATTCCGAGGCTGCCCACGATCCGGGTGATCGGATCCCAGGACATCTCCGTCAGACCGCTGCTTTTTCCCGCGGTCGTGGGCGTTGCCATCGTCGGTGCCGTGCCCTTCGTCGTCGTGTCGCCGTCAGGTGGTGCCGTCTGGTGGGGTTGTCCTGCGGTGCGGTCCGTCGTTGCCGATCGACGGTTGTCGGCCTGCCCGGCCGTTACCAGGGCTTGCGGTAGCCCGTGGTCAGTTCACGGCCGGGATGGCGCCACTTCGGCTCCTTGTCGACCGTCTTCAGCGTGATGCCGCGCAGTCTGCGGATGGCCATCCCGTAGATCCCGCTGGCGGTGCTCGACACCTTGCCGCCGGGGGGTTCGTCCATGAACGGCATGAACTTGTCGGGGAAGCCCGGCATCGTGCAGGCGATGCAGATGCCGCCGACGTTCGGACAGCCGCCGATGCCGTCCATCCAGCCCCGCTTGGGCACGTTGCACTTGACGACCGGCCCCCAACAGCCCAGCTTCACCAGGCACTTGGGCGAGTCGTACGTGGTGGCGAAGTCACCCTGCTCGTAGTAGCCGGCCCGGTCGCAGCCCTCGTGCACGGTCGCGCCGAACAGCCACGTCGGGCGCAGCTTGTCGTCCAGCGGGATCATCGGCGCCGAACCCGCCGCCTGGTGCAGCAGGTAGGTCAGCGTCTCGGCGAAGTTGTCCGGCTGGATCGGGCACCCGGGCACGCACACGATGGGGATCCCGGCGTGCGACTTCCACTCCCAGCCGAGGTAGTCCGGCACCCCCATGGCCCCGGTCGGGTTGCCCTCCATCGCGTGGATACCGCCGTACGTCGCGCAGGTGCCGATGGCGACCACGGCCAGCGCCTTCGGCGACAACCGGTCGATCCACTCACTCGTGGTGATCGGCTGTCCGGTCTCCGGGTCGTCGCCGAAACCGCACCAGTACCCCTCGGCCTTGATCGACTCATTGGGGATCGACCCCTCGACGACCAGCACGAACGGCTCGATCTCGCCACGCTCGGCCTTGAAGAACCACTCGATGAAGTTGTCCGCGCCCTGCGTGGGTCCGCACTCGAAGTCGATCAGCGGCCAGTGGATGGCCACCTTCGGCAGCCCCGGCAGCCCCTGCAGCGCGATCTGCTCGATGCTGGGCTGGGTGGCCGCGGTCAACGAAACGGAGTCACCGTCGCAACTGAGGCCCGCGTTGATCCACAGGATGTGAATGGGTGACTCGTCGTCCGCGGCGGAACCCGCTCCGCTCGCGGTCTCCGAGGCCGTGGAAGCGCTCGCACCGGGCATGGATGCCTCCTGGGTGGCGGGGTCGGCTCACGCCAGAAAAAGGCGTTCCCCTCCTGGATACCGGGCGCCGCGCCGGGACGCCCTGCCGAATGCGCCCACCGGGGTGACGGACGCACGGCCATGCGGGGACGCCGCCGGTCGGGCTCGGCGAAAGCGGGTCTGCGGAGGGCACGGGTCCGCGGGGGCTCGGGGTGGGGCCGGTTCGATCCTGACCGGACGGGGGCTCTGCCGGATGCGTCCGTGGCCGGCACCCCGGCTGAGGACTGGCACGTGGTGTTCGACCTGGTGCAGTCGAGCGAACGGACGTGGGCCGGGCTCGGCACGACCGATGCGGCCGCCTCGGTGCCGGCGACGACGGCGGTCTGCTCGTCGAGCGCGGTGCGGTGCTCCTCGGAGAACAGCTCGAACATGCGTGGGGCTCACGGCCGACGAGATCGATCGGGCAGCGGCGTCCAGCCTTGCGCAAAGTGGCTGGTCAGCCGGACCGCTCCAGCAGGGCCAGGCGGGCCGGGTGGACGAGCCGTGGTTCCAGCACGCGTTCGAGGCTCGGATGGATCCGGGCAAGGAGGCCAGGCGGCGATGGCCTCGGCTTCGAGGTTGACCGTACGCAGGACATGGGGGCATGACGCGGGCGGCGTCCGCAATGACGAACGCGTCACGAGCGTCGGACTTGGCCTCGCCGGGGCAGAGATCAGCGTCCGGCGCATCGTCAGTCCGGGCAGATGGGCAACGGGCAACCCAGATCCCGGGCCACTGCCAGCGGTAGGGCGCCGATCGAAGGGGACTGATCGACGACCACGAGCACGGTGCCGTGTTTGGCCTTCAGCTTGCCGAGCACCTCGCGGAGTATGGGCTCGTCGCCGGGCAGCCGCTTGTCGAACGCCTTCTTCCCAGCCGGGAGGACGATGACGACGTGGTGTTCGCCCTTGCCGACCGTTCAGGCCGAAAAGGACACCGATGTCACCGGTGCCGAACACGTGCATCCCTGCTGCTGCGTAACCGAGTGGTCTGTCCGAGGAGAGCAAGGTTGTGCATCCGTGCGACACCGAGCATGGCGTGGTGGACTCCATCACCTTTGAGACGGCAGCCGCGGAGGACCTGCCAGGTCTTCGTCCGAGCGAAGACATGCTCGACGCGAATGCAAACCTGCTCATGGGACTTGTTGTGGGCCTGCTTCCGGTCGGACAGTTCCTCGCCCTTGCGGCGCTGGTGGGACATTACGTGTCCGGCGCCCGGATAGTCGCCGTCAGCGATCGTCACGGTCGTGCCGACGACGGCCTTCTCTCTGGACTCCTCCCACGTTCTGCGTTCGTTTCGATTGCCGGGCAAAGGCTGGCCGACCGCCGCCACCAGGCGGCTGTCAGTGTCGATGACAACTTGGGGATTGGTGGAGTAGCGGTAGTTCTTCGACTGCTCGACGACAGCGTGATCGCGGGTGGGCACCAGGGTGCCGTCCACGATCAACGCGGCGTCCTTCGTGAACCGCTTGCGGGGCTGAAGTGCGAGCATCGGCCCGAGGTGGTCGATGATCCGGTCCACCGCTGACTTGGAAATCCTGAACAACGGCGCCAGTTGGCGCACGGTCAGGTTCGTGCGCCAGCAGGCCGCGACCAGCAGTGCCCAGTCCTTCAGGGGCAGGCTCCACGGCCGCCCCCTGCCGGCCCCCGTCCGCCTCCTCGCGCCGCAGAACCGTCACCTGTACTGCCGAAGCTGGCTGCACGAGGCGACAAGCACATCGTCCAGCTCTGGACACCGCAGATCAAAGCACTCGCCGACCAATACAGGGCCGCGACGATCGACGACGGCCAAGCACCCGGCCAATTCCACAAACAGCCTGGCCCCGGCCTGTGTAGGTGGCGGCGACATCCCCGCATCCACACCAAAAACGTCGGGCGATCGCTTCACTCGGCCTGTGCTGTCGGCACCGCCCAGGACACGGCATGACCCTCCACGCAACGGCTGCTACAGCGGGGGGCTGCCCCATTTCACACCTATCCGCATCCGACTGAACCCACTTCGAAGACGTACGCCGCCCGCAGGATCAGCGAGGGAAAAACCGCCCGTGCTGAGCCTCCGTGCCTGGACCGAGCCGTCTGACGCGATATGCCGCTTGGCAATACAGTCAGAAGAGGCGCTGCCGTTCTCCAAAACCGTTGACTGGTCGTTGATTGCGACAACGACTTGACGTCATCACATCGTTGACGTCAACAACAACCAGTCAACGAATTCACGAACCGGCATCGCCGCCTCTGCCCGACACGCCGCGATCGCCGTCACTCACCTGGTCCGTTGACGGTTCGGCGGCAGTCGCGAGGCACTGTCGCTTCGTCGGACGGACGATATTCTTGTAACGAATACTCCAAAATCGGTGCCGTGACGACATACGAGCAGATGAGGCCGTCACCGCCGCCCCACGCCTGACGCGCAAGGGTCGGGCGACACGGGACCGGATCGCGGCCGCCGCGGCAGGCCACCGGAGGCTGTCCCATCAGCTCGCTGGGCAGTGAGCCGGCCGAGGTCGATGCGTCGGCGCGTGAGGACGTGGCGGCCGGGTTCGCCCTGTGGGAGAAGTCCATCCGCGATGGTCTGCACGCCATGCGCGACCGGGGCGTACTGCGCTGCGAGGCCGACCCCGACCGCCTCGGCCTGGCGCTGCTCACCGCACTACAGGGCGGGCTACTGCTGCGCACGTGTGGCCGCAGTTCGACTGAAGCCGCCTGAACTCGGCTGCCATGCAGTGGGGCCACATCCGCCTGATCGATGAAACGACGAGGAACACGCGCTCGGCCCTGGCGTACAACATCTGGCAAGCGGCGATCGGGGAGGAACTGCTCAGCTCGCGGCCTGGCGTTCCGCAGCGAGGTGACGTCATCATCGGCGAGCTCCCTCGACTGCGCAGTCAGCTCTGACGGCTCCGGCCACCCACCAGTCAGCGGCCGACGGGCTGGAGGCCACGCAATCATTATGACCGCGCGTTCGTGACCTTGGGCGATGTGAGCGAGTTGGAGAGCGGGGGTGTCCGTGGGCGGGGCAGCCGCACCGGAGTCTGGGCCTTATAGCTGTAGGGCGAGGCCGTTGTCGTCGTGGTCCACGTGAGCCGTGGTCAGGCAGCCGATCTTGACCGGGTCTGCGCGTGAAGCCGGATTATCAGTCAGGCAACTCGGTCGGCACTGACGAAGCCGTCGTCGCGAGCCGCTTGACGTACTGGATCATGCCGATGACGTCGTCGGGGACGAGCCGGCCGATGGCGCCGCTGGAGTAGACGCTGACTAGCACCTGGCCCTCGGGGCCGAGGACGAAGCCGGTGGACTCCAGGTGGGCGGGGTCGTCGTGGGCGAACGCACCGGTGACCGCGCCGACCTGGTGAGCGTCGGCGCTGTGGCCGACCGGGAAAGTCAGGCCGTGCTTCTCGACCACTTGTCGCGTGGTCGCCTGGTCGTCCACCGACAGGGCGACGACCTTCACACCTTCCTGCGTCAGTCGTTCCTATGCGCGCTGGAGCGCCCCGAGTTGAGCGATGCAGTAGGGGTACCATGCGTGCCATCTTTTGGAGTGCCAACACCAGAATCCCGCATCCGCGTTCCGGAAACCGCCCTCACGTGACGACCTCATGGGGAACCTGCCGAACCGGGACCCCGCTGGGCCCCGCCGCCACCCCACACCCCCGCCGTCGAACCGGAACCGCGCTGAGAACCGAACCGGGAACCCCGCGCGGGGGCGCCGTCGGCCGCTCTCGTGCCAGGCGGAGCCAGGACCACACCGGCAACCAAACCGGGAGCCTGTCCCCGCACCGGCGCAGGGTTGCCGAACCGGGACCCCATCCCACGCCCCCGCGCGGACCCCTGCCCTGACGTCAACCGTTCATCCCCGTGAGCTCCCCTTACCGGCGTTGGCGGCCGCTGGGCCGAAGTCAAGGCCGGCGCCCCGCCGTTCGTTCCCCCGGTTCGTCAGGAACCCCGTAACGGCCCCGGAGCCCACTGTCGGCCCTGGCGGCCGGGGCGCCGGTGCCGGCGGTTAGGGTCTCGGGGAGATCAACCGAGCGGTGGGGGTAAGGCCATGGCGTCCGAGAGGCCGACAGATTCGATGGACCTGATCCGTCTGGAGGGTGCGGGCGGCAGCGTGATCGTGCGGATCGCCGGGAAGCAGTCCGCCGACCGGGCGTCCGGCGCCGACGGGCTGGTCGGGGAGATCCTCGTCGACACCGCGTTCGTACGGGGAAGCATCGCGGCTGAGGTCTTCCCGGACGACCTGACGGAGTGGCAGGAAGCGCTGGACGCGCTCGACTGCGGGGAGGACATCGGGTGGCGTGAGGGGAAGCGCCCGACGGAGCTGCTCATCGGGCTCGACGAGGACGGCGAGCGGGCCCACGTCACGGTCACGGACCGCTCGGCGTCGCCGACGAGCGTGACGATCACGGTCGACCTGCCCGACACCTGGTTCGACGACGCCTACCACCGCCTGGAACTCGTCCAGCAAGCCTGGCCCCTGGACGACGCACGCGGCTGACCACTCCCCCGGCGGCGATTCCACGAACACCTTCCGCACCCGCGCCCCTCCGCTCCCCCGCCACCCTTCCCCACCCCTCCATCCGCCCGAATCAACGCGCCGCGGTGACCTTCGACGTCCGCCGGGTGGTCCGACTGCTCGACGCGGGCCTGAGCACGTTCGCCGCCCGGTCGCACGGACGCCGGAGGACCGGCCCAACTGACGGCGGCAAGGCGAGCGTTGAGCCAGAGCGGGACGGCGATCGGGGGCACGGACGGCGCCGTGCCGGGGCCACGGGCCCGCCCCGCCACCGCGCCGTGCCGGGCCTCCGGGACACCCGCCCCCGCCCCCGGACCGCGCCACCGTCGAACCCGGGCGGGGCGCGTCAGGGGGTGTCGCCGCGCCAGTCCCAGTGTGCGGGGTCGCCAGGGCGAGGACCGTACATCGTGTGGCCGCCGGGGCCGTGACGCCCTATCTCGGTGGACAGGATCGCGGTTTCGCGCAACCGTTCGCCGGTCCAGCCCGTGACGTTCAGCAGCAGGCCGTCCAGCGGGCCGGCGACCAGGTCGACGTAGTCGCAGCCCGGCTCCGGTCCTGGGTCGTCGTGGTCGGCTCCGTAGACCCGGCGCGTGAGTTCGTCCATACGGACAGCTTCCCAGCCACCTCTGACAACGCCGCCGGCCACGGCCGTCCGGTCCCGGCGGGCGACGGATCGCGGCAGCTGCCGCTCGGCCGGCGTGCCTGTCGCCTCGTCAGCGGGTCGCGGACCGATCAGTGCGCAAGCGGGTCGTGGACCGATCGGTGCGCTCCGGCGCGAACGCGCGTCAGTGGTGGCCGGTGAGTTCACCGCTGAGTCTGCCGTGGAGGGCGGCGCCGGGGATCGCGCGGGTGCGGCCCCACCACGGAAGGGCGAAGGACCGTGACCACGGCCGAGGACGGCAAGCACATGCAGATCGGCGAGGTCGCCGCGCGGACCGAGTTGTCCCTGCGCACCATCAGGCACTACGAGGAGACCGGGCTGGTCATCCCGTCCGCCCGCTCGCAGGGGGGCTGCCGCCTCGACACCCGCGCCGACGTCGCCCGCCTGATGGTCACCCGCCGCATGAAGCCGCTCGGCTTCACCCCGGAGGAGACGCGCGCGCTGCTGGAGGCCACCGACCGGCTGGACGGCGGTGCACCGGTCCCCACCGGCGAACGGGACGAACACCTCCAGCGGATCGGCGGTTTCGAGGAAGCCGCGCGGCAGCGCGTGGCCGACCTGCGCGAACAACTCCCGCGCGCGGAGGAATTCGCGGCGACGCTCCGCGAGCGCCTGCCCTGAGCCCCCCGGTCCCATCAGGGCGGAACCCGGCGCCGTCCAGGCACCTCACCGTCCCGCTCCGCCACCGCCCCGCCCCGCCCCGCCCCGCCAAGGCACGGCACGGCACCCCACGCGACAGGGCAGCGGTCAAGGGCGCACACCGACCGCCGAGGACCGCGACTTCGCGCCGGGGCGCCCGCGCCGGCGATCGTCGCGTGTCGTGATTATCCGCATTAGGCAACAAAAGTCGCTTTGGACGCAAACCTACCGGTTCTCGGAGCACAGTGATCCCACCGGCAACCGCCGGTCCGCGTCACCGGCACCGCACCGGGTGCCCGCACCACGAACGAGGTCCACATGTTCCGTACGACCCGCCTGGCCGCCGCCGCTCTCGCCGCTCTCACGATCACCGGCGCCGCCGCCGTCCCGGCCGGTGCCGCCGGCCACCGCCCGGTCTCACGCCCGCAGGTGGTCATCAGCCAGGTCCAGTACAACGCCCCGGGCCGGGGTGACCGGGCCCTGGACAACGAATGGGTGACCGTCACCAACAACGGACGCGGGCGGGTCGATCTGAGCCGCTGGACGTTGTCGGACAGCGCGCGGCACACCTACCGGTTCGGCCATGTCGTCCTGGGCGCCCGCCAGTCGGTCCGCGTCCACACCGGCACCGGCCGCAACACCACGCGCGACCTCTACCAGGACTCCCGCGGCAGCATCTGGGACGCCCACGACACCGCGATCCTGCGCGACGCGGCCGGCCACGTCGTCGCCAGCAAGAGCTGGGGCACCCGCCACCGGTGATGCGCGGGTCCCGCTGATCCGACGCGTGTGCCCCGCCGACCCCTGGAATCCACCCGGGGGCCGGCGGGGTTCACGCCTGGGCGGAAGACCGTCCGGGCGGAGCGCTACGACTGGAGCGTCTCGCCCTGGAAGAGGCCGCAGAGGCTGTCGGCGTAGGTCGAGGTGACGTACCAGCCGGTGGGCAGCGTCGAGTCGCCGCAGGCGTGGATGCCGTTGTAGGGGAGGTTGTACTTCAGCCCCTGGTCCAGGCCGCAGCCGTTGGAGGTGGTCCAGTTCTCGGTGATCACGTAGCCGGCCGGGTTCGGGCCCTGGCCGCAGGCGACGATGCCGTCGTACGCCGGGTCGAGCGTCTCCAGGCCGTAACCGGCGCAGGCGGAGCCGCTGCTGACGGCCGTGACAACCCAGTCGGTCCACACCGCCGTGTTGGCGCAGGCCACGATGCCCGCGTACTGCTGGGTGAGGGTCATCGCCTGGCCGTCGCACGGTGCGTAGTTCCCGGACGTGATCGCGGTGAGCACGTAGGGCGACGGGAAGGTGGAGCCCAGGCAGGCCTGGATCCCGTTGTAGGGCTGGTTGATGGTGTCGGTGGCGTACTCGCCGGCGCACTGCGGCTGCGCGACGACGCTGGAACCGGTGATGACCCAGCCGGCCGGGATCTCGGCCGCGCCGACGGCACAGGCGTGGGCGCCGTTCGTCGGGAGCGCGATCGTGTACTGGAGGAACCCCTGGCAGGGGCTGGACAGGCCGGTGGTGGCCGCCGCGGTCACGATGTAGCCGGCCGGGAACGGCTGGTTGGCGCACACGGTCGTCAACGCCGGGGCCACGGAGTGCGCTACGGCCGGGACCGCGGTGTGGGGAACGGCCGGGACCGCCGCCTGCGCCGCGGTGGCGCCGGGGACGGCGAACGCGAGGAAGGCCAGCGCGGCGACGGTCGCCATTTGGAACGATCTTCGTAACAGCATGCGTACGGTACCCACGGACATTCTCCTTCGTAGGACGGATTCACGGGACGGATTCACGGGACGGGTTCACGGGACGGGTTCACGGGACGAACGCGCCGGCGAACGACGCGCCGGACGGACTCCCGGGACGAACTCACGGAACGGACGCGCCGGACGGGCCCCGCAGGACGGACGCGTTCGCCGCGGGCCCGCTGTCGCCGGTGCGGACAGCGGGCCGGGCGGGACGGTTCAGGCGGCGGGCTGGAGGCGGAAGGACTGGAGGGTGCTGCCGTCGCAGGTGGCCTGGACCAGCTGGACGCTGTCGGCGGTGGAGTCGCTCGCGGCGCTCAGGCACTTGCCGCTGTTGCGGTTGACGAAGTGGTACGTCCAGCTGTTCTCGGCGACCGGCTTCCACTGCTGGTTGGTGCCGTCGGAGTAGTCCCACAGCTGGATGGGGGCGCCGTCGGCGGTGGAGACGTCGGTGACGTCGAGGACCTCGGAGCTGTCGGCGCGGTCGTTGACGCGCACGTAGCCGTCGCTGGTGGGCTGGAGCTGGAACTGCTGCGCGTCGGTGCCGTTGCAGGTGTACTGCTGGACCGCCGTGCCGTTGGCGGTGGCGGCCGAACGGGCGTCGGCGCACTTGAGGCTGGCGGCGCTGGACAGGCTGTACCAGGCGCTGGAGGAGTACGCGGGCATGGGGGCGGGCGCGGCGGAGTCCCCGCCGAGCGACAGCAGTTCCTGGAGGACGAGCTGGTCCTGCTGGGCGCTGCCGAAGGTCAGCGACAAGGTGGTGTTGTCGGTGTAGTCCATCGCGTTGTGCCCGAAGTTGGCGTACATCATCCGGTAGTTCTTGTTGGTCCACACGATGGGGTAGTAACCGCTGTACCAGGTCTGGTCGGGGTCGGTGCCGACCGGGAAGCTGGACGGGTCGATGGACGCGAGGATGTCGATGTCCGGGTTCTTGCGCAGGTCGTTGGCCCAGCTGTACCACTCGCTGACCGACGAGCCGATGGTGGCGGGCAGGCCGGCGGTGGCCGGGGTCGAGGGGTCCTCGACCTTGAGCGTGACGCTCGTGGGGCCCCAGCTGTTGGAGACGAACGCGCCGGTGCCCAGGAAGGTGTTGTGGTACCACGACCAGGTCGACGGGTCGGTGTTGAAGGCGGAGACGTGGAAGCCCATCCAGCCGCCGCCGTTGTCCATGTACTGCTGGAACGCGGTCTGTTCGGCCGACGTCTGCGGGAGGTCGTCGAGGAACATGACGACCTGGTACTGCGACAGGGTGGAGGCGTTGACCTTCGACCAGTCGTCGGTGGCGGTCCACGAGAAGTTGTTCGCCGCCGCGACCTGCGGGAACCACTGCTTGGCCTCGTTGTCGAAGCTGGCGTGGGCGGCGTCGTTCTCGTCGCTGTCGTAGAACGCGAGCACTTTGAACGCCGGGGTCGCGGCGGGACGCGCCGCGGGGTGCGGGGCGGCGCCGGCCGCGTCGGCCGAGCCGCCGGCCAGTCCCAGGAGCAGGGCGCCGGCCGCGAGGATCGCTGCGGCGGCGCGTCTGCCACGGCGTCCGGCGGGAGTGGTGCGGGGCACGTCCAAGGCGGTTCCCTTCCTCGACGGGTTCGCACGTTCGCCGCGGGCGGGGGGTGCGGCCGGGCACGGCGCGCGGCGACAGGCCGCCGCGCCGGCCCGGCCCACCGCACCCGACAACGGACGCACCAAGGTATAGACCTTTCGCGACGGTAAAGAGGTTGCCGTGCTCACGTCAAGACCGCGTCGCGCGGACGCGTTCCGCCGGACAGAGCCGGGACGAACGGCACGGCTCACCCGGCGCACCCTGCGCCCCGCCGGGCCCACCCCGGCACCACCACCCAGGCCACCCCCACCCCGGCCCCCTCACCCGGGCCACCCCACGCCATCACCCCGACCCCGGCACCCTCACCCGAGCAACCCCCGCCCCGGCACCCCCGCCCAAGCAACCCCCACCGCACGACCCCGCGCGAACCCGCACCGTGCGTGACCGGCGGCATCTCGGGTACCCGGGGGGAAAGGCAGACCCGGGCCGCCCGGGGGCCGGGCGAGCCACCGCGAACCGGCCCGGGACAACGCGGCCCGCGAGGGCGCAACCGGAGAGGAATCCGCATGACCTCCGTCCCCGACATCACGCTGAACAACGGCGTCACCATCCCGCAGCTCGGTTTCGGGGTCTTCCAGATCCCGCCGGAGGAGACCAAGGACGCGGTCCTGAAGGCCCTGGAGACCGGGTACCGGCACATCGACACCGCCGAGATGTACGGCAACGAGAAAGAGGTCGGCGAGGGGATCCGCGCCAGCGGCCTGGACCGCGGGGACGTCTTCGTCACCAGCAAGCTGAACAACGGGTACCACGCCCACGACGACGCGCTCCGCGCCTTCGACGGGACCCTGGAGGCCCTCGGGTTCGACCACGTCGACCTGTTCCTCATCCACTGGCCGCTGCCCGGCGTCGGCGACTTCACCGAGACCTGGGCCGCGATGGAGAAGATCTACGCCTCCGGCAAGGCCCGCTCGGTCGGCGTGTCGAACTTCCAGCCCCACCATCTCAACCGGCTCATCGAGTCCGGCACGGTGGTCCCGGCCGTCAACCAGATCGAGGTGCACCCCTACCTCACGCAGGACGACGTGCGGGCGGCCGACGCCGAGCACGGCATCGCCACCGAGGCGTGGTCGCCGATCGCGCAGGGCCTGGTGCTCGACGACCCGGAGATCGTCCGGATCGCCGATGCGCTCAAGCGCACCGCGGCGCAGGTGGTGCTGCGCTGGCACGTCCAGCGCGGCGACATCGTCTTCCCGAAGTCCGTCAACCCGGAGCGCATGGCGGAGAACTTCCGCCTGTTCGACTTCGAGCTGACCACCGAGGACATGGCCGCGATCACCGCGCTCAACCGCGACCACCGCACCGGCCCGGACCCCGACGCGTTCAACCACGTACCGTGACGGTCGCCGTTCGCCGATGAGGGCGGTTGCCGGTGAGGACGGCTCCCGTGTGACGGCGGTTGCCGGTGAGGACGCTTGCCCGGTGAGGGCGGCTCGCGCGGCGGGCGCGTCCCGCGGGTCGGCCCGCGACGCTCGTCCGGCGAGGCACCGGCGCCCCGGCGGGCCCCCGCCCGGGCATCCCGGTGCGGTGGGCACGTTCGCCGGGGGCGACACCCGGACGCCGGTTCCCCTCCGCAGCCGTCCGGCCCCTTCGACCGTCATCCGCCGGAGGCCACCAGCGACGCGGACCGGCGGGTAGATTCCGGTGGGGCGTGATCGATTCGACGCCACCGCCGGCGGGACCGCGGTTGCGGGCCGGCGCCGTCTTCGTGGGAGGACCGGTATGACCAGGTGCGTGGGAGGACGGGCGTGACGAGCACGGCGGACGGGGCGCCGCAGCTGCCCGAGGGCTTCTACGTCAGGCGGTCGCAGGACGTCTACGGTTCGACGTCGGCGGTCCAGGGGCCGTGGGATCCGGGCAGCCAGCACGGCGGACCGCCGTCGGCGCTGCTGGCGTCGGCCATCGAGGAGCGGACGGGCCGGCCGGGACTGCGGATCGTGCGGGTGTCGGTCGACTTCCTCGGGCCGATCCCGGTGGGTGAACTGAGCGTGGCCGTCCGGGTCCTGCGCCCGGGCAGGCGCGTTCAGCTCGCGGAGGCCGAACTGGCGCACGACGGCAAGGTGGTGGCCGTCGCGCGGGCCTGGCAGCACGCGGTCGACGCGGCGCCGGACGCCGCCGCCGGGACCCCGGACGGCGCCGCGCCCCCGCTGCCGGCGCCGGTGCCGGACGGCGGGGCCATGATGAGCGCCTTCGGCTACGGCCGGGCCATCGAGTGGCGGACGACCGCGGGTTCGGCGGACGAGCCGGGCCCCGGCGCGGTCTGGGCCCGGCCCCGCGTGCCGCTGATCGCCGGGACCGCCATGACCGGGCTGCAACGCGCCCTGGTCGTCGCGGACTCCGCCAACGGGATCAGCCTCTCCCTCCCGCTGGACCGCTTCCTGTCGATGCCGACGTCCCTCAACGTGGGCTTCCTGCGGCACCCGGCCGGCCCTTGGGTCCACATGGACGCCCGGACCGACTTCTCCGGCGACGGGGTCGGCCTCACCCGCGCCGAACTCGCCGACGACAGCGGGCTGTTGGCCGTCGTCAGCCAGCCGCTGCTGATCGCGGCCCGCGGCTGAGGCGCCGGCGCACGGGCCGCGCCGGCCGGTTCGCCGCTCCGGTGGCCAGGACGACGTTCCCACCCCCGCCGGCTACCCGGTGGCCCGCCCCGCCGCCAGGTCCAGGGCGATGTCGGTGAGCATGTCCTCCTGGCCGCCGACCAGGCCGCGGCGGCCCGCCTCGCGCAGCAGGGTGCGCGCGTCGACCCCGAACTGGCCGGCGGCGGTCTCGGCGTGCCGCAGGAAGCTGGAGTAGACGCCGGCGAAGCCGATGGTGAGGGTCTCGCGGTCCACCCGCACCGGGCGGTCCTGGAGCGGGCGGACCAGGTCGTCGGCGGCGTCCTGGAGGGCGAGGATGTCGCAGCCGTGCTGCCAGCCCTCCAGCGTGGCGACGGCGGCGAACGCCTCGACGGGGCAGTTGCCGGCGCCGGCGCCGTGCCCGGCCAGTGAGGCGTCCACCCGGATCGCGCCCTCCTCCACCGCGGCGAGGGAGTTGGCCACCGACAGCGACAGGTTCTCGTGGGCGTGGACGCCGACCTCGGTGCCGGGGTCGAGGACGTCGCGGTAGGCGCGGACCCGTTCGCGCACCCCGTTGACCGTCAGGCGTCCCGCCGAGTCGGTGACGTAGACGCAGTGGGCGCCGTAGGACTCCATCAGGGCGGCCTGGCGGGCGAGTTCGGCGGGGGCGGCGAGGTGGCTCATCATGAGGAAGCCGCTGACGTCCAGGCCCATCTCCCGCGCGGTGGCGATGTGCTGGGCGGCGACGTCGGCCTCGGTGCAGTGGGTGGCCACGCGTACCGAGCGCACGCCGAGCGCGAAGGCCTGCCGCAGGTCCCGTAGCGTGCCGATGCCCGGCAGCAGCAGGGTGGTCAGCCGGGCCCGGGTCAGGCTCGCCGCGACGGCCTCGATCCACTCCTGGTCGCGGTGGCTGCCCGGTCCGTAGGTGAGGCTGGCGCCGGCCAGGCCGTCGCCGTGGGCGACCTCGACGGCGTCGACGCCCGCCGCGTCCAGGGCGGCGGCGATCCGGGCGGCGCGGTCCGGCTCGATGCGGTGGCGCATGGCGTGCATGCCGTCGCGCAGGGTGACGTCCTGGACGAAGATCCGCCGGTTCATGCCGCCACCTGCGCGCCGCGGGCCGCGATGCGTTCGGCGACGCGCAGGGCGGCCGACGTCATGATGTCGAGGTTTCCGGCGTAGGCGGGCAGGTACTGCGCGGCGCCCTCGACCTCCAGGAAGACCCCGACCCGGTGGGTCACCCGGGCGTCGCCGGCCAGGGTGGTGACGTCCTGGTCCAGCGCGGTGATCTGCACCGGCTGCTTGAGCCGGTAGCCGGGGACGTAGGCGGCGACCTCGGCGACCATCCGCTCGACGGCGGCGGTGATCAGGTCGTGGTCGGGGTCGGCGACCAGGCACAGCACCGTGTCGCGCATGACGAGCGGCGGTTCGGCCGGGTTGAGGACGATGACCGCCTTGCCGCGGGCCGCGCCGCCGACCGACTCGATGGCGGCGGCGGTGGTCTCGGTGAACTCGTCGATGTTGGCCCGGGTCCCGGGTCCGGCGGACTTCGAGGCGATGGACGCGACGATCTCCGCGTACGGCACCGCGGTCACGCCGCGGATCGCGGCGACCACCGGGATGGTCGCCTGGCCGCCGCAGGTGACCATGTTGACGTCGGGCGCGTCCAGGTGCTGTTCGAGGTTGACCGCCGGGACGACGAACGGGCCGAGCGCGGCCGGGGTGAGGTCCACCATCCGTACCCCGTGCGGCGCCAGGAGCCGGGCGTTGGCCCGGTGGGCGGCGGCGGAGGTGGCGTCGAAGACGATCCGGACGTCCTCGAAGCCGGGCAGGGCGAGCAGGCCGCGGGCGCCGTCTGCGGTGGTCGGCACGCCGAGGCGGCGGGCCCGGGCCAGGCCCTCCGAGGCCGGGTCGATGCCCGCCATCGCCGCCATCTCGACGTGTTCGCCCCAGCGCATGACCTTGAGCATCAGGTCGGTGCCGATGTTGCCGGAGCCGATGACGGCGACCTTGGTCCGGCTCATGAGGTGCCTCCCGTGGAGCGCTTGGTCCTGCTGCTCATGGCGTGCCTCCCGTGAAGCGTGCGGCGACGTCGCCGACGCCGGTGATCTCCGCCCGGAAGCGGTCGCCGGGCGCCACCGGCACGACCGGGCCGAGCGCCCCGGACAGCACGGTCTCGCCGGCCCGCAGCGGCGCGCCGAGGTCGCGGGCGGTGGCCGCCAGCCAGGCGACGGCGACCAGCGGGTCGGTCAGGCAGGCGGCGCCGGTGCCGGTGGAGACGATCTCCTCGCCGCGCCACAGGGTCATGGCGCAGCCCGGCAGGTCGAGCCCTTCGAGGGTGCGCCGCCGGTCGCCGAGCACGAACAGCCCGGCGGAGGCGTTGTCGGCGACGGTGTCGACGATGCCAATGTCCCAGTCGGCGATCCGGCTGTCGACGATCTCCAGGGCGGCGACGACATGGGCGGTGGCGGCGGCCACGTCGGCCGGGCCGGTGCCGGGGCCGTCGAGGTCGCGGGAGAGCACGAAGGCGATCTCCGCCTCGATCCTGGGCTGGAGGGTGCGGCCGATGTCGACCGGCTGGTCGCCGGGGCAGGCCATGTCGTCCAGCAGGACACCGAAGTCGGGCTGGTCGACGCCGAGTTGGGCCTGTACGGCCGGATTGGTCAGGCCGATCTTGCGGCCGGTGACCCGGGCGCCGGCGGCGGTACGGGCAGCGGTCCAGGCGGACTGGACGGCGTAGGCCGCCCGCAGGTCGCCCGGCGGCAGCAGGTCGCGCACCGGGGGGCAGGGCCGGTGGCCGGCGCGGGCGGCGGTGAGCCGGCGCAGCGCCTCGGCGGCGCCGGTGGTCAGGGGGGTCGTCATGTCAGCGCACCTCGAAGGTCGTGCCGATGCCCATGCCGGTGATCCATTCGGGGGTGGGTTCGTAGCAGGTCCAGGCGAGCGGGCGGGCGGCGGCGGCCTGGCCGATGAGCCAGGTGCGGATCTCGTGGCCGCCGCTGCCGGCCCGTTTCTCCAGTTCGGCGTCGCCGAGGGCGGCGACGGGCGCCGGGTCGGCGGCGGCGAGCCGGTCGAGGAACCAGGTGTCCCAGGCGGCGTTGACCCGGGCGGTGGGGTCGCCGCCCATGGCGCGCACCCGGGGTTCGCGGGCGGCGGCGACGGCCCGTACGTCCTTGCGGCCGTGGATGACCGACGCGCGGCGTTCGCCCGGCAGCCGGGGGTCGCGCGGGTCGTTGGACGGCAGCCAGTGCGACAGGCCACCGCTGGCGACGACCAGGACGCGGCCGGGGTAGGCGGAGGCGCGCAGGGCGGCGCCGAGGGCCCGGCCCAGGTGCAGGCAGCGTTCCAGGCCGGGCAGCGGCGGGGCGGCGGTGTTGACGACGAGGGGGACCATCGGCGGTCCGTCGGCGCCGCACAGCATCTCGTAGCTCTGCGCGATGCCGTGGTCGACGGTGAGGGCGTAGGAGAGCGACAGGTCGAATCCGGCGGCGCTGACCCCGTCGTGGAGGGACCAGGCCAGTTCGGCGGCGACCGGCAGGACACCGGCGTGGCTGCCGAAGTCGCCGAACCCGGTGGCCTCTTCGACGCCGAGGACGAACGGCGGCATGGCGTCGTAGAAGTTGGCGTGGAAGTGGTCGGGGCCGATGACCACGACGGCGTCCGGTGCCAGCCGCCGCACGGCCCGGGCCACCCGCGCGGCGCCGGCCAGGAAGGCGCCGCCGGGCCGGGTGGGGCCGTCGGGGGGCAGCAGGGTGGCGAACGGCGAGTGGGAGATGCCGACGAACCCGAGGATCTCGCTCACGCCGGGTCCTTTCCGTTCAGCAGGAAGTCCCGGTGGGCGCGCAGGAACGCGCCGGGTTTCTCCCACTGGGGCCAGTGCCCGGCGTCGGGGATGACGTGCAGCCGGGCGTCGGGCAGCCACTCCAGCAGCATCGCGGCCTCGTCCAGCCCGCCGGTGGGGTCGTGTTCGGTCCACAGCAGCAAGGTGGGCGCGGTGACGGCGCCGACCCAGGCGGGGTCCCAGGCGAAGTCCTTGCGGATCTCGGGGTCCTGGAGGACGAGGGTGTTGGTGATGGCCCGCAGGAAGCCGGGGCGGCTGTAGACGGCGCGCCGCAGGGTGACGAGTTCGTCGGTGACCATCTCCTTGTGGTGGAAGAGGAACTCCACCCGGGCGCGGACGGTCGGGTCGCTGGGGTCGCGGACCGCCGCCATGGTGCTGTCGCGCATGCGGGCCATCACCTCGGGCTTGTTGGCGATGTTCCCCGGGGTGTTGAGGACCATCCGCCGGACGCGTTCGGGGTGGTGGGCGGCGGCCCAGGCGGCGACCCAGCCGCCCAGCGACTCGCCGGACAGGTGGGCGGCGCCGATGTCCAGCGCGTCCATGACGGCGAGCAGGTGGTCGGCGAGCACGTCGGTGGTGTAGGGGCGGTCGGGCAGTTCGGACCAGCCGTGGCCGACCATGTCGTAGGCGGTGACGCGGAAGTCGGCGGCGAGGCCGGCGATGTCGCGGGCGTAGGCCTCCAGGTGGCCGCCGGTGCCGTGCAGCAGCACCAGGTCGGGGCCGGAGCCGGCCCGCAGCACCCGAGTGCGGACGCCGGCGGCGTCGACGTGCAGCACCTGGTGGTCGACGTCGGCGAGTTCGCCCCAGATGCTGATGTGGTCGGGCAGCGGGGTGCTCACGCGTCTCCTTCCGGGAAGCGGGCGCGGGCTTCCTCCACGGTCGCCAGGCCGGCGCTCTGCCGGCGGCCGACGCCCAGCAGGTTCAGCAGCCGGGAGTTTTCGATGGTGAGGAACTCCACCGGCTCCTCGGCCGAGTCGTTGTAGTGCCGGTGCCAGGTCCACGGCGGGGTGTAGACGAAGTCGCCGGTGGACCACGGCTGCGTGTCGTCCTCGACCTCGCTGTGGCCGGTGCCGGAGATGACGTAGTGCACGGTCTCGTGGTGGTGGCGCTGCATGTCGGAGCTGAGGCCGGCCGGGATGGTCTGCCGGAAGATCTCGAACGACGTGGTGGGCAGCCGGCCGGCCACCGACAGCTTGGTCGGGTTGTGCACCTGGTCGGCGGGCAGCGGTTCGAGTTCGCCGGCGCGCACCACGATCGGGCGGGCGGCGCCCGGCCGCACGGTGTCCGAGATCGACGCGAGGAATCCGGCCAGGGTGAATCCGGTGTCGGGCTGGTCCATCAGATGGTCTCCGTTCTTCCGCCGTCGACCGTGAGCACGGTCCCGTTGACGTATGCCGCCTGGGGGGAGGCGAGGAAGGCGACGGCGGCGGCGACCTCCTCGGGCCGGCCCGCGCGGCCGGCCGGGACGGCCTCGGCGTCGCGCGCGTCGAGCAGGTCGTAGTCGGCGCCGGCGGTCCGGGCCCGGGCGGTGAGGATCTGCCGGCGCCGGTCGGTGTCGGTGGCGCCGGGGGCGACGCAGTTGACGGTGACCCCGGCCGCGGCGAACTCCCGCGACAGCAGCTTGGCGGCCGCGGTCACCGCGGAGCGCAGCACGACGGAGGCCGCCAGGTCGGGCTGCGGCTGGCGTACCGCGGTGGACGTGACGAGGACGACCCGGCCGAAGCCGCGGGCGGCCATGCCCGGCAGCGCCAGCCGGGCCAGCGCCAGCGGGCCCAGCAGCAGCAGGTCGAACGCCTGCCGCCACTGGTCGTCGGCCACCTCGAGGATGCCGCCGGGCGGCGGTCCGCCGGCGTTGAGCACCAGGACGTCGAGCGTGCCGTGCCGGCTCTCGAAGTCCGCCAGGAGCCGCCGGGCGGTGCCGGGGGCGGCGATGTCGTGGACCAGGTGGCCGACGTCGGCGCCGGTGGCGTCGCGCAGCCGGGCGGCGGCGGCGTCGAGCACGCCGGCGCGTCTGCCGGTGATGACGACGCGGTGGCCGGCGCGGGCCAGCAGTTCGGCGGCGGCGTGGCCGATGCCGGAACCTCCCCCGCCCACGAGTGCGTTGCGCGTACTGATGACGGCCTCCCGGCGTCCAGGTGCTGGGCGTGTCGTGCGGATCGGGCGGGTCCGCCGTGTTCGGGCGGACCGGCCCCGGGTCGCTGTCGGCGACGCGGTTTAGTCTCGTGGCCATGACTTCGCTGAGCCAACGATGAGTCCCGCCCAGCGGGACGACGGTTCCGTGGCGCCGGGCGGCCTGGAGCGCGCGGCGGCGATCCTGGGCGCCTTCGACGACACCCACCGCGAGCTGACGCTCGCCGCGCTGGTGGCCCGGTGCGGCATGCCGCGCTCGACGACGCACCGCACCGCGGACCGGATGATCCGGCTCGGCTGGCTGGACAAGCCGGCCGACCGGTACCGGATCGGCAACCGGCTGTTCGAGATCTCCGGCCTGGCGCCCATCCGGCACGAACTGCGCGAGTCGGTCCTGCCGTTCCTCCAGGACCTGCACGGCGCGACCCGCACGACGGTGCAACTGGGCGTGCTGAACGGCACGCAGGTGCTGATCGTGGAGAAGATCACCGGCCACCGTCCGATGCCGATGCTCAGCCAGGTCGGCGGGATGATCCCGGCGCACTGCTCGGGGCTGGGGCGGGCGATCCTGGCGTACTGCGGCGGCGAGACGGTGGACGCGGTCGTGGCGGCCGGCCTCACCGCGCGCACGCCGCGCACCCTGACGACCCGGGTGGCGCTGCTGCGCGAGCTGGCCGCGATCCCGCAGCGCGGCTGGGCGGTGGACCGTGAGGAGGGCAACATCGGCGTCAACTGCGTGGCCGCCCCGGTCTTCGGACCGCTGGGGGACGTGGTGGCGGCGCTGTCGGTCACCGGCCCCACCGGCGTCGTCCGCCCGGACCGCGTCGGCCCGGCCGTCCGGCTGGCCGCGGCGGCGGCGAGCCGGGCGTACTCCAGGCGGCGCTGAGCCCCGGAGTGTTGAAGGGGGCGGTGTTCCGGGGGCGTTGAGGGGGACGGCGTCGTGGACGGAGGCGTTGAAGGGGGAGGTCGTCGCCGCGGGGGCGTTGAGGGGGACGGTGTCCGCTCCGGTGCGCCGAGGGGGCGGGGTTCCGGTGGCGTTGAGCGAGAGGTCGTCGCCGACGGGGGAACTCCCGGCCCCGGCGGAGGCGTCGCGGCGGTGACATTTCCGTCCCGCTGAGCGGGACAGCCCTCTGGTCCGGGGTCGGGGCGCGGACCACACTGTGGGCTTCGGCACACAGTGGCAGCGGTCCTGGAGGAGACGACGATGACCCTCGGCGGTGGCTACATGCTCCCCTCGCGCGACGGGCACCCGATCGCGGCGATCGGGCTCGGCATCACGAAGAAGACCGACGGAGCCTCGACCCGGGAGGCGTACTCGCTGTTCGAGTACACGATCCCGCCGGAGACCGACGGGCCGCCGGCCCACCTGCACACCCGCGAGGACGAGTCGTTCATCTGCCTCGCCGGACGGCTGGACGTCCACCTCGGCGGACGGGACTTCGTCCTGGAGCACGGCGACTACCTGTTCCTGCCGCGCGACGTGGTCCACGCGTTCCGCAACCCCTACGGCGAGGAGTCGCGCGTGATCTCGGTGGTCTCGCCGGCCGGCCTGGAGAAGTACTACCAGGCGCTCGCGGACCTGCCGCCGGGGCCGAAGGACATCTCGGTGATGAAGAAGGTCATGGCGGAGTTCGGCATCGAGATGCAGCTGCCGCCGGAGGTGGGCTGACCGTGCGGATCGCGGTGATCGGCGCCGGGGTCGCGGGCCTGGCGACCGCCAAGGTGCTCACGCAGGCCGGGCACGACGTGGTGGTCCACGACCGGACCCCCGACGTCGGCGGGGTGTGGAGCCGCAGCCGGCGCTACCCGGGGGTGACGACGCAGAGCCCGAAGGACCAGTACGCGCTGTCGGACCACCCCATGCCGGCCGGCTTCCCCGAGTGGCCGGACGGCGAGCAGGTCCAGGCGTACTTCGCCGGCTACGCCACCGCGTTCGGCCTCGACGAGCGGCTGCGGCTGGGCACCGAGGTGACCGCGGCCCGCCCGGCCGGCGACGGGCGCTGGAGGCTGGAGACCACCGACGCCACCGGCGAGCGGGCCGGGCAGACGTACGACCGCCTGGTGGTGGCCAACGGCGTCTTCTGCGAACCGGCGGTGCCCGACTACCCCGGCCGGGCGCAGTTCACGGCGGCCGGCGGGCGGCTGTGCGCCGGCAGCGAGCTGACCGACGCGGCGCAGGCCCGCGGCCGGCACGTGCTCGTGGTGGGCTACGGCAAGTCGGCCTGCGACGTCACGGTGGCGGTCAGCGGGGTCGCCGCGAGCACCGACGTCATCGCCCGCCAGCTGCTGTGGAAGGTGCCGCGCAAGATCGCCGGGGTGGTCAACTTCAAGAACCTGCTGCTCACCCGGCTGGGTGAGTCGCTGTTCCGGTACGCGCGGCTGCGCGGGGTGGAGAAGTTCCTGCACGGCCCGGGCAACGGGCTGCGGCGGGCGCTGCTGAACTCGGTCGGTTCGGTGTCGGTGCGCCAGTTCGGGCTGAAGTCGCTGGGCCTGGTGCCGCGGGGCAGGCTGGAGCACATCATCACCACTGCCCTGGGCCTGGCCACCGAGGGGTTCTTCGAGGGCGTCGCCGACGGGTCCATCACCGTGCGGCGCGACCGGACCATCGCCCGGCTGTCCGCCCGCGACGGCCGGCCGTGCGCCGAACTGGACGACGGCACGGTGCTGCCGGCCGACCTCGTGGTCTGCGCGACCGGCTTCCGGCAGGGCGTGCCGTTCCTGGACGAGGACGTACAGCGTCAACTGACCGACGTGGACGGCAACTTCACGCTCTACCGGCAGGTCCTGCCGGTCGACGTGCCGGGCCTGTACTTCAACGGCTACAACTCCTCGCTGCTGAGCCCGCTGAGCGCGGAGATGGCGGCGGTGTGGATAGCGGCGCACCTGGCCGGCGCGATCGCGCTGCCGCCGCCCGGTGCGATGCGGCAGGCGGTCGCCGCGCACCTGGCGTTCATGGACGACGCCACCCGGCGGCACCACGGCCGCGGCACGAAGGTCATCCCGTTCTCCATGCACAACATCGACGAACTGCTCGACGACCTCGGCCTCAACATCCCGGCCCGGGTACGCGCCCTGCACTGGCTCAAGCCCATCGACCCGGCCGCCTACCGCGGGGTGACCCCGGCCCTGCTGGCCCGGCTGGCCGGTACGGCCCCGGCCGCCGGCGCGCCCGGCGGATCCCACCCGGCGGACGGCGGCACGGCACGGCCGATCGCGACGGCGGACCCGGTCGGCTGAGGCCGGCGGGGGCAGCCGGCGACGCCGGGGGCGGGGCTGGTGGTGGCGGGGGCGGCGGGGCTGGCGGGGGCTCGTGGGAGCCGGCGGCGCCGGGGACGGTCCACGGGCGACGTCCACCGGCCTTCCACCCGCACCTGATCGGCGCAGCCCGCCCCTCCGGTCCCCGCTCCCCCGGCCTCCGCTCTCCCGGCCTCCGGCCCCCGGCTCGGGGCCCGGTTCAGCAAGTCCAGGCCACGTCACGTCAGGCCGCGTCCCCGCTACAAGTACAACTGCGTGACCAGTTCCGACAGTTCGCGGCGGTCGGCGCTGTCGAGCTTGTTCAGCAGGCTGGCCACGTGCTTCTCCACCGTGCGCGGCGAGATGAACAGCAGCTTCGCGATCTCCGGGTTGGCGCGGCGTTCGCCCAGCAGGGTGAGGACCTCGAACTCGCGGGCGGTGACGCCCCGGGCGGCGAGCTGGGCCGGTACGGCGCCGATGCCGGCGCGGCGCTGCATGACGCGGACACCGGCCTTGCGCAGCAGCGCGCGGCAGGCGCCGGCGGTGGCGGCGACGTCCTGACCGTGGAAGTGCTGTTCCGCGGCCCGCAGCCAGTCGACCGGGTCGCCCCACCCGTCGGCGAGCGCGGCCTCGGCGACCAGGCGCAGGATCAGGTGGCGGGCCATGGGGAACGGCGCGGCGGCGGCGAGCGCCTCGGCCATCTTCGTACCGGCGGCGCGGGCCGCGTTCTCCCGGCCGAGCAGGACCGCCTCGGCGGCCAGCACGAACTGGAGGTTCCAGCGCAGTTGGGCGGCCGCCGCGGAGCCGGTCTCGGCGAGCAGTTCGCGGCCGGCCCGGCCGGCGAGTACTTCCAGCAGCACGCCGAGGCCGTAGCGGCCGGACTGGTAGTAGATGGTGGGGTGGGTGCGTTCCCATTCGCGGACCCGGGCCATCTCCGCCTCGGCGCCGGGCCGGTCCTCGCCGAGCAGGGCGCAGATCGCGCGGTGGCCGAAGACGACCGGCGCGTGGAAGGACTGCTCGGCGCCGCGCTGCCGGAACTCCGCCAGCAGCGTCCGCATCGCCTCGCGGCGCCCCTGGTGCGCCTGGGCGGCGATCTTGATGACCAGGCAGAACTGGGAGTCGCCCTCCTGGTGCATCCGGGTCGTGGACTCCAGCAGCTGGTCGGCGAGCGCCTCGGCCTGGTCGAACTCGCAGTACAGGACCTGCTGCATGGCGATGGTGGCGTCGGCCTGCATGCCGGCGGTGACGGCGCCGAGGGCGAGGGCGGCCTGCCGGGCGAGCAGGATCTGGGCCGGCTCACCGGTGCGCATCAGCTCGTTGGTCGCCAGCCGTATCTGGGCCCGCAACCGCCAGATGGGCAGGCCGTGTTCCTCGGCGGTGGTGAACATCCGGCGCAGGTGGACGTCGGCGTCGTCGAAGCTGTGCCGCCGGGCGAGCAGGGCGAGCATCTGGCGGCCCTGGCACGCGGTGGTGGGCAGCGGGATCTCCTCGGCGATCCGCACCGCGCGCAGCGCCAGTTCCTCGGCGCGGGCGGCCTGGTCGTCGCCCTGGCTGCCGCCGAGGGTGAGCAGGTGGGCCTCGACGACGTCGAGCGGTGCCAGGTGGGCCGGGGACATGGTGTCGGCCAGCAGGCCGCGGGCGAGGGCGACCTGCTCGGCGGCCTTGTCCCAGTGGCCGCCGACCACGCAGACCCAGGCCAGCCGGGTCAGCAGTTCCGCGCGGTGCTGCGGCGCGAGCAGCGTGGAGGTGTAGAGGTCGGCGCCGCGGCGCAGCGCCTGTTCGATGTCGCCGGCCTCGGTGAGCGCGTAGAGCAGCGACTCCAGCACCTCGGCCCGCTGGGCGGCGTGGGTGTGCGGCGGCAGCAGTTCGAGGGCGCGGTCCAGCAGGCGTTCGGCGGAGGCGGCGGCGCCGGCGCCCAGCGCGCGGCGGCCGGCCATCGCGTACAGCAGTCCGGCGGCCGGTTCGTCGCCGGCCGCCAGCCGCAGCCGGGCGGCCAACTGGCACAGTTCTCCGGGCAGTTCGGGGGACAGCGACTCCACCGCGCCGGCGGCGGCGGCGGCCAGTGCCTTGCGTTGCGAGGGCAGGACCCCGCTGGCGAGGGCGTCGGCGGTCCAGGTGTGGCAGAAGGTGCACCAGTCGGGCGAGCTGAACGACGGCTGTAACAGCTGTGCCTCGGTGCCGGCTCTGACCAGGGTGTGCAGCTCGTCGTCGGACAGGCCGGTGACCCGCTGAAGGACGTCGAGCGGGAAGTGCCGGCCGATGATGGCGGCGGCCTCCAGCGCGCGGTGCCAGCGGGGCCCGAGTCTGCGGGCGCGGTCGTTGACGCTGGAGGTGACGGTGGACGGCACGCTGCGCGGTACGCCCTCGACCATCCGCCAGCCGTCCGGGGTGCGGGCGAGCGCGCCGGAGTCGATACCGCCGCGCAGCAGTTCCTCGACGACGAAGGGGTTGCCGTCCGCGCTCTGCACGAGCCAGCGCAGGACGCCGTCCGGCAGTTCCGCGACGCCGACGCCCAGGCAGGCGGCGGTGAGCTCGCCGACCTCGGTGTCGTTCAGCGGTCCGATCTCCATCAGCTGCGCGACGCGGTTGCGGGCGCCGGACTGCGCCAGGCTGAGGGCGGGGGACGGCGCGGAGCGGATGCTGGCGAGCAGCAGCACCGGCTGGTCGGCGAGGTTGTCGACGAGGTATTCGACGATGCCCATCGTCTCGGCGTCGCAGTCGTGCAGGTCGCCCAGGCACATCAGGGCGCCGCGGCCGCGGCCGACGACGCTCAGCAGCCGGAGCACCGACTCGGCCAGCACGACCGGCGAGTCGTCGCCGGCGTAGGGGGCGGCGCGGTCGCGCCACTCGGGGATGAGCCGGCCGAGCGCGGGGCGGTAGGGGGCCAGGTCGGGGTCGTGCGGTACGGCGCCGGAGCGCACGATGGAGAACAGGGCCTCGGTCAGCGGGCGGTAGGGGACCGTGGCGCCGGCCTGGGTCGCGCGGCCGCGCAGGACGGCCATTCCGCTGTCGCCGGCGCGGGTGATGGACTCCCTCATCAGGCGGGACTTGCCCACCCCGGCATCGGCGACGATGAAGATCGCCCCACCTCGCCCGGACCGTGCCCCCGCCAGCGCTTCACGGAGGGCACCGAGCTCTTCAGAACGCCCGATCACAGTCGGTGAGGACACCTGCACCTCGTCAGACTACCCTGTTCGGCGCTGATCATGTACATGTCTTCGAGATCGCGTGGTATGGCCATCGATCGCGGAAGGCCCGTTCACCAATTCGGCGCCACGGAACGGGGATCGCTTCCACTTGCCCTATCGGACGGCAATGGATCGCCGCCCTGGTCAGGGGCTTCGCACCCGCGGGAATCGACCGCTCGCGCTACCGGGTGCGACCCGGGGGAAGTCACCGGCAGCCTCCCGGCAACGCTGCGGAATGTCCCGCCATTCCCGCGCCGGGTCCGGCAACCGGCCTTTCGCGGCAATTCGCGGTGTTTTCCGACACCCCCGTCAGCACGCCGGCGGAAGCCGCCACCACCCCGGGCCGGCCCGGCGCGAGCCGCGCGCCGCACCGGCCCCGGGCCTGCCGGACCGGCCGGCGCCGGTCAGGGGGCGGCCGCGCCGTGCGGCAGGGGCTGGACGGCCAGCACGCCGGCCCGCATCACCAGCGGCATGTCGATCGTCAGCAGCGCGTCGAGGTACTCCTCGCGGCTGACGGAGCGCACGTCGAGCCCGGCGGCGAAGTCGCGCGGCACCTGCAGGTCGATCAGCTCCGCCCGGCCGCGCAGCCGCCGGGCGAGGTCGGCGAAGGCCACCCGGATCGCGTGCGGGCCCAGGCCGAAGGCGGAGTCGACGCTGAAGACGTTGCCGATACCGGTGCCGAACAGGCCGGCGATGAGGCGTTCGCCGTGCCAGACCTCGATGCTGTGCGCCCAGCCGGCCTCGTGCAGGGTGATGAGCGAGGAGCGCAGGGGGCCGGTGATCCAGCCGGAGCCGCCCCGGTCGCGGCAGGCGTCGACCACACCGGCGAAGTCGTGGCCGCAGGTGACGATCCACCGGGGCCCGTCGCCGACGCTGTCGCGCAGGCAGCCGTCCGGCGGCTGCGCGCCGACCGCGATCACCGGGCGCCGGGCCGGACTCCACCAGGTCACCGCGGGGGCGTCGCCGCCGTCACCGCACGGGAAGGCGGTGATCCGCCCGTCGGCCAGGTAGCGGGTGTACGGATCGCGGGGGTTCCCGGCGGCGTGACCGCGGCAGCGCGGATAGGGGAACGCGCCGTGCCGGTGGGCCTCCAGCAGCCGGTGGGGTGCCGTCGAGCCGCCCACCGCGATGGGCAGTTCCCGTTCGGCCATCGACAGGTCGACCCGCTCCCACGACATGTCGGCGATCACCGCTGGGCCCCCGTGGCCGTTTCGCGGGAAGTGTGGATGCGCATGCCGTCCAACGTGCTGGTTCGGGCGCCCGGAGTCATGGGTGGTCCTGCCCCACTTTTTCGCGCCGGGCCCGGATGGGGGCCGCGGACGGGACGGATGGCGGGCGGTGAGCCGGGCGGACGGCGGTGGGCCGGCCCCGGTGTCGGTGCTGCCGCCGGGAACGGGCCGGCACACGGTACGGCGTGCCGGCCGGATGATCGGTCAGGGCCGGCGGCGGCGCCGCCGGTTCACGCGGCTCGCGCTCGCGGGGCGCCCGGGAGGGGGCGAACCGGTCCGGCGGGTACCGCGGCGCCGGTGCCGGACGCGTGGCCGGCCTCCCGCGGCGCGGAGGGGGTCACCCGGTGCCCGCGGGTCCGCCGCGGGTGCGCCCGGGTGGGCGGCGCTCAGCCGTTGCCGGTGCCGCCGTCGGCCCGCACGACGCAGGCACTGGCGTGGTGGTCGCAGGCCGCGGGGTGCGAGATCGCGGTCAGGCCGGTCAGGATCGCGACGGCCGGCAGCACGGTCATGACGGCGGTGCGCAGGGTTCTGTGGGTTCTGGTCTTCATCACTGATGTCCCCTCGTCGGCTGGTGACACCAGATTGGCGGCGGCCACGGTTCGTCACATGCGTGCCGCCCACCCATATTTCCCCCCGGACACCCATGCCAGGCCAGGAGCTGCGCCGCGACGGAAACACGGCGGGCGACGGCGGCCCGTCGGCACACGTAGAGCCGCTGGGCGGGTTCATCCACGAGGGCTGACAAACATGGGTACCCAGCACGTACACACGTTCTGGCCGGATCACGTTCACTGATGGCGGGCATTTCAAGCCGGTCCCGGTTTCGGACGGAGACGGCGCGGAGTGCGGAATCACGCGCCGTCCGACCGGTCCGACCGGTCGTCCTTTCCCCATGTGCTGTCCTCCGACACGACAGGAGCATAAGAAGGTGCCGACCACTCTTGAACTCGATTCCGTGGCGAAGAGCGTCTACCTGGCGATGGTTGCCCAGCCGCACGCCGACGTACGGAAGCTGGCCGAGCAGTTGGACGAGAGCGACGGGTCGGTGAACCGGGCGCTGGAGCAGCTGTCCGAGCTGTCACTGGTCGCGCCCGGTGACGCCGCCACCGGCTGGATGCCGGTGGAGCCCGAGGTCGGTCTGACCGCGATGCTGGCCCGCCAGCAGGCGGATCTGGCCAGGCGCCAGCTCCAGTTCGAGGACAGCCGCCTGGAGGTCGCCCGGCTGCTGGCCGCCCACGGCAGCCGCCCGCAGGGCCACGTGCCCGGCGTGGAGTGGCTGTCCGGCGAGAGCGCGGTGTGGAAGCGGGTGGCCGAACTGGCCGACGGCTGCGAGGAGGAGACGCTGTCGCTGGGCCCGACCGAGCGGCTGTCGCAGACCGTCATCGACGCCAGCCGGCCGGTGGACGAGTCGCTGCTGCTGCGCGGGATCCGCTCGCGCTCCATCCTGCTGGACAGCGCGCGCAGCGACCCGTCGGCCATGGACTACCTGCGGTGGAAGACGGAGTCGGTCGGCGGGGTGCGGACGCTGCCCTCGCTGCCGGTGTGGATGATCCTCATCGACCGCCGGCACGTCGTCGTGCCGGTCAGCAACTTCCGGTCCGTCATGGGCGGCCTGGTGTGCACCACCGAGTCGATCGTCAACGCGTTCGCCGAGCTGTTCGCCAAGCTGTGGAAGGAGGCGACGCCGCTGACCGATGCCCGTCCGCGCACCCACGGCCGGCTGTCGCTCCAGGAGCAGCACATCCTGCGGCTGTGGGCCAGGGGGCTGACCGACGCCTCGGCCGCCCGGCAGATGGACGTCTCGCTGCGCACGGTGCGGCGGCTGTCGGAGAAGCTGACCGAACGCTTCGGCGCGCACAGCCGGTTCCAGCTGGGGGCGATGGCGATCGCGCAGGGCAGCATCCTGGCCGACGACATGATCTGACGGCGGCGGCCCACCGGGACCGCGCACGGCGTGAGCCGGACCCCGAGGGGGTCCGGCTCACGCCGTTCGGTGCGGTGAGGTGCGGTGCCGTGCCGTCAGCTCGCCCGGCTGAACTGGGCGGAGATGG
The DNA here is from genome assembly GCF_027947535.2 of Streptantibioticus silvisoli. GTDB lineage: Bacteria > Actinomycetota > Actinomycetes > Streptomycetales > Streptomycetaceae > Streptantibioticus_C > Streptantibioticus_C silvisoli. The sequence continues at coordinate 148,174 of NZ_JAAGKO020000005.1, read as the reverse complement.
CGGCCATCATGATGTCGGCCATGGCGGTGCCCAGTTGGGCGGGGGTGGGGGCGGTGAACAGGGTGCGCACCGGGATCTCGATGCCGAGCGCCTTGCGCAGCCGGCTGGTGACCTGGGTGGCCAGCAGCGAGTGGCCACCGAGTTCGAAGAAGTTGTCGTCCACGCCGATGGTCTGCACCCCGAGGATGTCGGACCAGATCGCCGTGATCGCCTCCTCCACCCGGTTGCGCGGCGCGGTATAGGCCGAATCCAGGCCGGGGCGCCCGGTGTCGGGCACCGGCAGGGCCCGGCGGTCGGTCTTGCCGTTCGGGGTGAGCGGCAGCCGGTCCAGGACGACGAACGCGGCCGGCACCATGTGGTCGGGCAGGTGCCGCTGGAGGTGGGCGCGCAACTGCCCGACGCTGGGCGCGGCGGCCGGGTCGGCCGGCACGACGTAGCCGGCCAGCCGCTTGTCGCCGGGGGTGTCCTCGCGGACCACCACGGTCGTCGCGGTGACGCCCGGGTGCGCCAGCAGGGTGGACTCGATCTCGCCGAGTTCGATCCGGAAGCCCCGCAGCTTGACCTGGGTGTCGATGCGGCCGACGAACTCCAGCATCCCGTCGGGCCGCCACTTGACCAGGTCGCCGCTGCGGTAGACCCGGTGGGTGGCGCCGTCCAGTTCGTACGGCACGAACTTCGCCGCGGTCAGTTCGGGCTGGTTGAGGTAGCCGCGGGCCAGTCCGCGGCCGCCGATGAGCAGTTCGCCGGGGACGCCGACCGGCACCGGCCGGTCGTAGCGGTCGACCACCCACAGCAGCGAGTTGGCCGACGGGCGCCCGATCGGCGGCAGCGGGTCGCCGGGCTCGACGTCGGTGGAGGTGACCAGCACCGTCGTCTCGGTGGGCCCGTAGACGTTGTGCACCCGGAACGGCAGCCGGACGCCGGCCGGCAGCCGCAGCAGGTCGCCGCCGGTCATGATGTACTCCGGGCCGCCGGTGCCGTCCCACGGCAGGGCGGCCAGCGCCTCCAGCATCGGGGTGGACAAGAACGTGCCGCGGATGCCCTGGTCGATGAGCCACTGCTGGAGCAGCGGCGGGGTCAGGCGGACGTTGTCGTCGGTGACGCAGCAGGTGGCGCCGGCGGCCAGGGCCGGCCACAGCTCCCAGGCGGCGGCGTCGAAGCCGACGCCGGCGAGCAGTGCGACCCGGTCGCCGGGCACGATCGCGAAGCCGTCGAAGGTCCAGTGCACCAGGTCCACCGCGCTGCGGTGCTGGATCAGGGCGCCCTTGGGCCGGCCGGTGGAGCCGGAGGTGTAGATGACGTAGGCGAGGTCGTCGGGGGTGGAGACCGGTTCGGGGTCGCCGGCCGGCAGGTCCCGCAGCGCCTCCCCGTCCCGGTCGGTGAGGAAGTGCGGGGTGTCGGCGGGCAGCCGGCCGGCCAGGCCGGAGTCGGTGACGACGACCGGGGTGCCGGTGTCGTGGACCATGTACGCCAGCCGGTCGGTGGGGTAGCCGGGGTCCAGCGGGGCGTAGGCGCCGCCGGCCTTGAGCACGGCGAGCTGGGCGCAGACCAGGTCCGGGCCGCGGTCCAGGCAGACGGCCACCAGGGTGTCGGGGCCGACGCCGTAGCGGGAACGCAGGTGGTGGGCGAGCCGGTTGGCCCGCTCGTTGAGTTCGCGGTACGTCAGCGGGCCGGCCGCGCAGTCCACGGCGACGGCGTCCGGCAGGCGGGCGGCGCACTGCTCGACGAGCTGGTGGAGGGTCGCGGTGGTGGGGTAGTCGGCGGCGGTGTCGTTCCACTCGCCGAGGATCTGCCCGCGTTCGGCCGCGGTGAGCAGGTCGAGCTGCGACAGCCGGGCCTGCGGGGTGCCGCCGACCGCGTCGAGCAGGGTGGCGAAGTGCCCGGCCAGCCGTTCCACCGTCTGCGGTTCGAACAGGTCGGTGCGGTACTCCACGGTGGCCCGCAGGTCGTCGCCGTCGGTGTCGTCGACGGTGACGATCAGGTCGAACTTCGCGTCCCGCAGGGCGACCGGCACCTGCTCGACGCTCGCGCCGGGCAGCGCCCAGGTGTCGGCCCCGGCGGCGCGCAGCAGGAACATGGTCTGGAAGAACGGGTTGCGCGACAGGTCGCGTTCGGGGGCGAGCTCCTCCACGATGCGTTCGAACGGCAGGTCCTGGTGGTCGTAGGCGGCCAGCGCGGTGTCCTTGACCCGGTCCAGCAGTTCGGTGAACGTCGGGTCGCCGGACAGGTCGGTGCGCATGACCAGGGTGTTGACGAAGAAGCCGACCAGGTCCTCGATCTCGGCGCGGTTGCGCCCGGCGATCGGGGTGCCGACCGCGATGTCCTCCTGCCGGCTGTACTTCGCCAGCAGGATCTGGAACGTGGAGAGCATCGCCATGAACAAGGTGGCGCCGCGGTCGGCGGCGGTGGCCCGCAGCCGGTCGGCGGTGCCGGCCGGGACGGTGAAGCCGACGGTGCCGCTGCCGCCGCTGCGCAGGGCGGGCCGCCGGTGGTCGGTGGGCAGCTCCAGCGGCTCGATGGCGGCCAACTGCTCACGCCAGTAGTTGAGTTGGCGGTCCAGCACGTCGCCGGTCAGCCACTGCCGCTGCCAGACGGCGAAGTCGGCGTACTGCACGGGCAGTTCGGGCAGGTCGGCCGCGCGGTCAGCGAGCGCGGCGGCGTAGCAGGCGCGCAGTTCGCGGGCGAGGACGCCTTCGGACCAGCCGTCGGCGACGATGTGGTGCAGCGTCAGCAGCAGGTACTGGTCGTCGTCGGCCAGCCGGACGACGTCGGCGCGCAGCAGGGGTCCGCGGGCCAGGTCGGCCGGGCGGGCGGTCTCGGTGTCGATGATGCGGCGGGCGGCGGCCTCGCGTTCGGCGGCGTCGGCGGTGGCGCGCAGGTCGTGGACGGTGGCGGTCAGGGCCGCCGGGGCGTCGACGATCTGGGTGGGCTCGCCGTCGTCGTCGGCGACGAACCGGGTGCGCAGCACCTCGTGCCGGGCACACAGCGCGGTCAGCGCGGTCTCCAGCGCGGGGATGTCGAGGGTGCCGGTGACGCGCAGCGCGAACGGCAGGGCGTACTCGGCGCGTTCGGGGTCGAGCTGGTCGAGGAACCACAGCCGCTGCTGGGCGAAGGACAGCGGGAGCGGGCCGCCGTCGCGCGGCACCGGGACCGGCCGGGCCTCGTCGGGGAGCGGTGCGGCGGCGGTGCCGGGGGTGGCTTCGGTGACGGCGGCGGCCAGGGCGGCCGGGGTGGAGGAGGTGAACAGGGCGCGGACCGGCAGTTCGACGCCGAGGTCCTGCCGCAGGCGTGAGACGACCTGGATGGCGAGCAGGGAGTGGCCGCCGAGTTCGAAGAAGTTGTCGTCGACGCCGATGGTCGCGACGCCCAGCACGTCGGACCAGATGGCGGTGACCGCCTGCTCGGCCGGGGTGCGCGGTGCGGTGTAGGCGGACTCCAGGTCGTCGCGCCCGGTGTCGGGCACCGGCAGGGCGCGGCGGTCGATCTTGCCGTTCTTGGTGAGCGGCAGCCGGTCGAGCAGGACGAAGGCGGGCGGGACCATGTAGTCGGGCAGCCGCTGCTGGAGGTGGGCGCGCAGGTCGGCCGCGGTGGGTCCGTCGGCGACGAGGTAGGCGGCCAGCCGCTTGTCGCCGGGGGTGTCCTCGCGGACGATGACGACGGCGGCGGTGACGCCGGGGCAGGTCAGCAGGGCGGCCTCGATCTCGCCGAGTTCGATGCGGAACCCGCGGATCTTGACCTGGTTGTCGACGCGGGCGACGAACTCCAGCTGGCCGTCGGTGCGCCACTTGACCAGGTCGCCGCTGCGGTAGACGCGTTCGGTACGGCCGTCGACGCCGTAGTCGATGAACTTGCGCCCGGTCAGTTCGGGCTGGTTGAGGTAGCCGCGGGCCACGCACACCCCGCCGATGAGGAGTTCACCGGTGACGCCGACGGGCACCGGGCGGTCGTAGCGGTCGACGACGTAGAGGGTGGTGTTGGCGATGGCCCGGCCGATGGGCGGCAGCGGGTCGCCCGGTTCGGCCTCGGTGAAGGTCATGATGACCGTGGTCTCGGTGGGGCCGTAGTCGTTGTAGATGCGGAACGGCAGCCGGACGCCGGCCGGCAGCCGCAGCAGGTCGCCGGCGGTGTGGACGTACTCCAAGGTGGTGGTTGCGCCCCAGCTCAGCGCGGCCAGCGCCTCCAGCATCGGCGGGGACAGGTAGGTGCAGCGGATGCCGTCGTCCTCCAGCCAGCGCTGAAGGAGCGTGGGCGTCAGGCGGACGCTCTCGGTGGGGATGCAGCAGGTGGCGCCGTCGGCCAGCGCGCGCCACAGCTCCCAGGCGGCGACGTCGAAGGCGACACCGGCCACCATGGCGACCCGGTCACCGGTCTCCAGGGGGAAGTGGTCGAGCGTCCACTGCACCAGGTTGACCATGCTGTCGTGCTGGATCTGGACGCCCTTGGGCCGGCCGGTGGAGCCGGAGGTGTAGATGATGTACGCGGTGTGGCCGGGGCCGGCGGCGGGCTCGGGGTCGGTGCCGGGCTGGTCGCCGGCGGCCGGCCAGTCGCGGTCGGTGAGCAGGAGCGTGCTGCCGTCGAAGAGGTGGGCGTGCCCGCTGTCGGTGATGACCAGCGGGGTGGCGCTGTCGCTCACCATGTGGCTGAGGCGGTCGGCGGGGTAGTCCGGGGCGAGCGGGACGTAGCCGCCGCCGGCCTTGAGGACGGCCAGTTCGGCGCAGAACAGTTCGGCGCTGCGTTCCAGGCAGACGGCCACCAGGGTGTCGGGGCCGACGCCGTGGCGGGAGCGCAGGTGGTGGGCGAGCCGGTTGGCCCGTTCGTTGAGTTCGCCGTAGGTCGTCTCCCGGTCGCCGTGGCGTACCGCGACGGCGTCGGGGCGGCGGGCGGCCTGTTCCTCGACGAGCTGGTGGACGGTCTTGGTGTCCGGGTAGGGGGCGGTGGTGCGGTTCCACTCCACGAGGGTCTGGCGCCGCTCGGCGGGGGTGAGCATCTCCAGGTCGCCGAGCCGGGCGCCGGGGGTGGTGCCGACGGCGGCCAGCAGGGTGCGGAAGTGGCCGGCCAGCCGTTCGGCGGTGGCCGGCTCCAGCAGGTCGGCGGCGTAGACCAGGGAGGCGTCCAGCGAGCCGTCGGGCGCTTCGGTCAGGTACAGGGTGAGGTCGAACTGCGCCTCGGGGGTGGTGACGGCGGCCGGTTCGACGGTCAGGCCGGGCAGCGCCCAGTCGTTGCCGTCGGGGACGTTCTGCAGGACGAACAGGGTCTGGAAGAGCGGGTTGCGCGACAGGTCGCGTTCGGGGGCGAGTTCCTCCACGATCCGTTCGAACGGCAGGTCCTGGTGGTCGTAGGCGGCCAGCGCGGTGTCCTTGACCCGGTCGAGCAGCTCGGTGAACGTCGGGTTGCCCGACAGGTCGGTGCGCAGGACCAGGGTGTTGACGAAGAAGCCGACCAGGTCCTCCACCTCGGCGCGATTGCGCCCGGCGATCGGGGTGCCCACCGCGATGTCCTGCTGCCCGCTGTACTTCGACAGCAGCAGCTGGAAGACCGACAGCAGCGCCATGAACGGGCTGGCGCCCCGCTCGGCGGCGGCGGCCTTCAGCGCGGCGGTGACGTCGGCGGGCACGCTGAAGGTGTGGGTCGCGCCCCGGCTGCCGCGTACCGGCGGCCGCCGGTGGTCGGTGGGCAGTTCCAGCGGCTCGATGCCGGCCAACTGCTCACGCCAGTAGTCCAGTTGGCCGTCCAGTCGCTCGCCGGTCAGCCACTGCCGCTGCCAGACGGCGAAGTCGGCGTAGGCCACGGGCAGTTCGGGCAGGTCGGGCTCGCGGTCCTCCAGCGCCGCCGCGTAGTGCTCGCGCAGCTCGCGGGCGAGGACGCCTTCCGACCAGCCGTCGGAGGCGATGTGGTGGACGGTGAGCAGCAGGTGGTGGTCGTCGTCGGCGAGCCGGGCGACGGCGGCGCGCAGCATCGGGTCGGCGGCCAGGTCGAACGGGCGGGCGGCCTCGGCGGCCAGCAGGGTGCGGGCGGCCTCGGCGCGGGCGGTGGCGTCGCCGGCGTCCCGCAGGTCGTGGACGGTGACCGGCACCGGGTACGCGGCGTCCACGGTCTGCAACGGGCGGCCGTCGGCGTCGGCGGTGAACCGGGTGCGCAGCGTCTCGTGGCGGGCCACCAGCGCGCCGAGCGCGCTCTCCAGCACGGCCGTCTCCAGCGGACCGCGCACCCGCAGGGCGACGGGCAGCACATATTCGCTTCGGCCGGGTTCCAACTGGTCGAGGAACCACAGGCGTTGCTGGGCGAAGGACAGCGGCAGCGGGCCGGTGCGGTCGGCGCGCGGGACGGGCGCGGTCCCGGCGGTGTCCAGGGTCGCGACGGCGGCGGCGAGCGCGGCCGGGGTGGACGCGCCGAACAGGGCGCGGACCGGGATCTCGACGCCGAGGTCGGCGCGCAGGCGCGAGGCGACCCGGGTGGCCAGCAGCGAGTGGCCGCCCAGCGCCAGGAAGTCGTCGTGGACGCCGACGGGTTCGATGCCCAGGATGTCGGACCACACGGCGGTGATCGCCTGCTCGACCGGGGTGCGCGGCGCGGTGTAGGCCGCCTCCAGGTCGGGGCGGCGGCCGTCCGGGACGGGCAGCGCCTTGCGGTCGACCTTGCCGTTGGCGGTGAGCGGCAGCCGGTCGAGGGTGACGTAGCGGGCGGGCAGCATGTACGCGGGCAGGTCCCGGGCGAGCCGGGCGCGCAGGTCGGCGGTGGTGGGCGCGGCGCCGGGGGCGGGCACCAGGTAGGCGGCGAGCCGCTTGTCGCCGGGGGTGTCCTCGCGGACGACGACGGTGGCGGCGGCGACAGCGGGGTGCGCGAGCAGGGCGGCCTCGATCTCGCCCAGTTCGATCCGGTGGCCGCGCAGCTTGACCTGGTCGTCGATGCGGCCGAGGTATTCCAGCCGGCCGTCGGGCAGCCATCTGACCAGGTCGCCGGTGCGGTAGACGCGGGCGCCGGGGGTGTCGCTGAAGGGGTGGGGCACGAAGCGCTGCTCGGTCAGGTCGGGCCGGTTGAGGTAGCCGCGGGCCACATTGACGCCGCCGAGCAGGAGTTCGCCGGGGACGCCGACCGGCTGCGGGCGCCGGGCGGCGTCGACGACGTAGACCTCGGTGTTGTCGATCGGGCGGCCCATCGGGACGCGTTCGGCGTCCGGGGCGACCTCGCGGGTCATGCTGACCACGTTGCCGACGGTGCCCTCGGTCGGGCCGTACTCGTTGACCAGGACGGTGCCGCAGGCGCTGGTGCTCAGCACGCGGTGGGCCAGGGCCGGGGTGAGGTCCTCACCGCCGGCGACGACGGTGGCGATGCGGTGCCGGGCACCGGTGTGCTCCAGCTGCGCGGTGAGGACCTCCAGGTGCGACGGGGTGGCCTTCAGGAAGCTGATGGGCTCGCCGGTCAGGACGGTCTCGACCGCGGCGTCGAAGACGGTCCGGCCGGGGCCGGGCACCGGGACGGTGATCCGCAGGCCCTGGATCAGCGGGAGGAACAAGGCGGTGACGGTCAGGTCGAAGGTGACCGAGGAGTACAGCAGGGTGCCGGTGCCGTGCCCGGCGTGCGGCGGGTAGTTGCGGTCGCACTGGTGGAGGTAGTTGACGACGCCCTGGTGGTCGAGCTGGACGCCCTTGGGGCGGCCGGTGGAGCCGGAGGTGTAGATGACGTAGGCCAGGTCGTGCGCGGTGGCGGCCGGCCCGGGGTCGGTCGCGGGGCCGGCCGGCCAGCCGGTGTCGGTGAGCAGCCGGGGGGTCGCGGCCGGCAGCAGGCCGGCGTGGTCGGTGTGGGTGACGACCAGCGGGGTGGCGGTGTCCTGGACCATGTAGGCGATGCGGTCGGCGGGGTGTTCGGGGTCGAGCGGGACGTAGGCGGCGCCGGCCTTGAGGATGCCGAGCAGGGCGCAGATCAGGTCGGGGCCGCGGTCGAGGAGGACGGCGACCAGCGTGCCGGGGCCGGCGCCGTGCCGCGAACGCAGGTGGTGGGCCAGCCGGTTGGCCCGCTCGTTGACCTGGCGGTAGGTCAGGGTCTCGGCGCCGCGGGTGACGGCGACGGCGTCGGGGTGGCGCCGGGCGCTCGCCTCGACGAGCTGGTGGACGGTCGCGGTGTCGGGGTAGGCGCCGACCGGTCCGCGCCACTCGGTGAGGATCTGCCGGCGTTCGGCGGCGGTGAGCATCTCCCGTGCGGACAGCGCGGCGTGCGGGTCGGCGGCGGCGCCGGCCAGCAGCGTGCCGAGGTGGCCGGCCATGCGCAGCGCGGTGTCCCGGTCGAACAGGTCGGCGCGGTAGCCGAGTGAGCCGCTGAGCGCGCCGTCGTGCCGCGTGAGGTCCCAGACCAGGTCCGGGCGGGCGGTGTCCCGGTCGGGCGCCGGGTGCGGTGCGCCGGCGGCGTCGCGCAGGACGAACACCGGGGTGCGGGGCAGGTCGCAGGCGGTGCCGAACTCGCCGGCCGGCCCGGCGGACGGCAGGCCGCGGTGGTCGGCGGCCGGCGCGGCGGCGGCCGCGACCCGGTCGAGCAGCCCGCTGAAGGACGGGTCGCCGGACAGGTCGGTGCGCACAAGCGCGGTGTCGGGGCCGGCGGCGGTGACGACCGCGATGTCGTCCTGGCCGCTGTAGCGGGCCAGCAGCAGCTGGAAGACCGCCAGCAGGGCGACCGGCAGGCCGCCGCGGCCGACGGCGGTCGCGGCCAGCGCCGCGGTGGTGCCGGCGGGGACGTCGAAGGTGACCGATGCGCGCGGCGCGCCGGACCCGGCGGTCCGCCGGCGGTCCGTCGGCAGTTCGAGCGGTTCCAGGCCCTCCAACGCCTGCCGCCAGTAGTCCGACCGGTGATCAGTCATCGTTCGCTCCCCACATCGTCAGCGCGTTCGGTGTTTGGTGGGCCGTGGGAAACCGCACGGACCCGTCGCAGAGGCAGACGGTGCGAAGACGTGACCGTCATTGGAGATACCCGCGATCGAACGCTAGGGCGCGGCCCGCGGCCGTCCCAGTGGGCGAAAGTGCCTCGGGGGCGGGTGGGCACAAGTACCCAGTTCCACGCGGTGGGTTCGCTGGCGACGATGAGGCGTCACTTGTGGACTGCCCAAGCGGTTCGACGGCACAGACGTCCACGGGTACCAGGCCCCGGCCGCTTCGGTCGCGGTCCCGCTCACGGCGTCAGAAAGGCAGGTCGGCTGTGGACTTGCGTCAGCAGTCCTCGAGGAACGGTTCGCCCCGCAAGGTCGTTCTCAGCACCATCCCCTCCGATGCGCACACCTGGAACCTGCTGTTCCTGCAACTGCTGCTGGAGGAGCACGGCTGCGCGGTCACCAATCTCGGCGCCTGCGTCCCGGTGGAGACCCTGGTCGCCGAGTCGGTGCGCTGCCGCCCCGACCTGATCGTGCTGAGCACGGTCAACGGGCACGGTGTGCACGAGGGGCTGGACGTGGCCCGGGCGGTGCGCGGCCGGCGGGAGCTGGACGGCGTGCCGCTGGTCATCGGCGGCAAGATCGACACCGCCGGGTCCCGGACCGCCGCGGACTTCCGCCCGCTGCTGGACGCGGGGTTCGACGCGGTGCACGTCGGGGTGACGGCCGTGCCGGACTTCCTGGCGCTGCTGGAACGGCTGCCGTCCGTCGGGCACGACGGCACCGGGCGGAGGGCGTACGTCGATGCCGCCCGCTGAGCTCGCCGCCGCGGGCACCTTCCACGCGGCGATGGACGCCGCCCGCCGGTCGGGCACCCTCGTGGTCCAGCCGCGCATGGGCTTCGGCGACACCGCGCGGATGCGGGCCGGGCTCATCGCCACCCGGGACGCGAACGCCGCGACGGTCGGCACCTTGACGCTGGACAGCTTCACCCGGGTCGGCGACTTCGACGCCGCGGCCCGCGCCGTCCGTGAGGGCCGGCCGCTGAACGGGTACCCCATCGTCAGCTTCGCGCCCGACGTCACCCGCACGATGCTCGACGGGGTGTGCGGGCCGGACTTCCCGGTCCAGGTGCGGCACGGTTCCCCGCTGCCCGGCCGCATCTTCGACGCCCTCATCGACGCCGGGATCGACGCCACCGAGGGCGGCCCGATCTCGTACTGCCTGCCCTACAGCCGCACCCCGGTGCAGCGGTCGGTGGCCGCGTGGAAGGAGGCGTGCCGCAAGCTCGCGGCGCTGCGCGAGCGGGGGGTGGAGCCGCACCTGGAGAGCTTCGGCGGCTGCATGCTGGGCCAGTTGTGCCCGCCGTCGCTGCTGATCGCCATCACCGTGCTGGAGGGCCTGTTCTTCCTCCAGAACGGCGTGCGCAGCATCTCGCTGAGCTACGCGCAGCAGACCAGCGCGCAGCAGGACGAGGAGGCCGTCACGGCCCTGCACCGGATCGCGGCGCGGCTGATGCCGGACGCGGCCTGGCACGTGGTGATCTACGCCTACATGGGCCTGTACCCGGCCACCGAGCCCGGGGCGCTGCGGCTGGTGGCCGACGCGGCGCGGCTGGCGGTCAGGACCGGGTCGACCCGGTTGATCGTCAAGACCGCCGCGGAGGCCGAGCGCATCCCCTCCATCGCGGAGAACGTCACCGCCATGGAGGTGGCCGCCGCCGCGGCGGCCATGACCAGCCGCGGCACCGCGCCGGCCCCGACCGGTGTCGAGGCCGAGGCGCTGGCGCTGATCCACGCGGTGCTGGACCTCAACGGCGACGTCGGCAAGGCGCTGGTGCAGGCGTTCGCCCAGGGCTACCTCGACATCCCGTACTGCATGCACCCGGACAACGCCGGCCGCACCCGCAGCGTGATCTCCGACGACGGGCGCCTGGAGTGGACCCGCACCGGTTCGCTGCCCATCGGCCACCTCACGCAGCCGCACCGGTCGGCGCAGCTGACCTCCACGCGCCTGCTGCACGCCCTCAGCTACGTCAAGCACCGCTACGACGACCTCCCGACGCCGGCCTGAGCCGCGCCCGGGGCCCCGGCGCACCGCCTTCCCGGGCGGGCCGTGTCCCCGGCACGCCGCGGCCGGGCTGCCCGGCCCGGGTCCGCACCCTCACCAGCACCACCGAAAGGACTTGGCATGACCACGCAGATGGACCGGCCGCTCTCCGTCCCCGCCGCCGACCTCATCCCGCCGCCCCGGCTGCGGCTGAGTGATCCGCGGACCCGCGCGACGCTGCGGATCCAGCAGACCCTGGTCGCCGGCGCCCGTGAGTTCCTGCGCGGCGGCGGGGCGGTGGAGATGCTGCACCCGATCATCGGCCCGGTGACCGACCCCGGTTCGCGCGGCGCCAAGCAGGCCGACATCGACTTCTACGGCCACAAGTACAAGCTGATGACCAGCGCGATCCTCTACAAGCAGGCGTCGCTGCTGGCGTTCGACCGGATGTTCCTGATCGCGCCGAACGTGCGGCTGGAGCCGATCGAGACCAGCTCCACCCGCCGGCACCTCGCGGAGTTCCGGCAGATCGACGTGGAGGTCGCGCTGGCCACCCGCGACGACGCGATGGACCTGGTCGAGGGCCTGGTGCGGCACGCGGTCAGCGCGGTGGTGAACGAGTGTGCCGAGGACCTCGCCGTCCTGGAGCGCGACCCGGGCAAGCTGCTGGCCTTCGTCGCCGAGCCGTTCGCCCGCATCCCGCACACCGAGGTGGTCGACAAGCTGCGCGCCGGCGGCTACCCGCAGGCGGCCGGCACCGAGATCGAGTGGGAGGCGGAGGAGCTGATCTCCCGGGACGCCGACGCGCCGTTCTTCATCGTCGGCTACCCCAAGGGCTCGCGCGGCTTCTACGACAAGGAGAGCCCGCAGGAGCCGGGCACGCTGCTGAACTTCGACCTGATCGCGCCGGAGTCCTGCGGGGAGCTGTGCAGCGGCAGCGAGCGGGAGTCGGAGTACGCCAAGATCATCACGCGGATGCGGGAGACCGGCGAGAACCCCTCGAAGTACGCCTGGTACCTCGACGTGGTGCGCAACGGCATCCCGGGCAGCGCCGGTTTCGGCATCGGCCTGGAGCGCCTCACCCGCTGGGTGGCCGGCCTGGACTCGGTCTGGCAGGCGACCGCGTTCCCCAAGCTCGCGGGGGTCGTGTCGCCGTGACCTACCTCAACGCACCCGGCTTCCCCGAACAGGACGTGCGGCGCCGGGCCCGGGACGGCGCGGCGGCGGTCTTCCCGCCGCTGGAGGACTACGGCACGTCGGTCTACGGCGCCGATTCCGACCGGTCCGCCCGGGCCGGCGACGACATCGACGCGCTGCGGCTGGTGCCGCCGGTCTTCATGCCGGGCCGGCTCGCCAAGCTCATCGACCTGGGCCGCGAACCGCTCTACTCCGACGTCGCGCTGGAGACCGGCTTCGGCGGCCTGCGCTCCCCGCTGCCGGTCTACGTCTCGGCGCTGGGCTCCACCCGGGTGGCCAGCACCACGCTGGCCATCAGCCGGCAGGCCGGCCGGCTGGGCGTCCCGATGATCATCGGCGAGAACGTCGCACCGATGAACGGCTTCCGCTCCACCGGCGACGAGCACCGCAAGGGCCTGCTGGAACGGGTGCACGCCTACGTCGAGGAACTGCCCGACGGGCTGGGGGGCGTCGTCGTCCAGCAGAGCACCGAGGACGCCAACTCCGAGGTGTGGAACCACGTCTACAGCGACCCGGCCGTCAACGGCCTGCTGGCCACCGGCCGGCTGGCCTTCGAGCTGAAGACCGGCCAGGGCGCCAAGCCCGGACTCGGCGGCCTCACCATGGTCGGCGAGGAGGCGGCGCCCGGCCTGGAGGAGCAGTACGCCATCGAGCGGCTGACCCAGGACGGGCCGGTGCTGCGCTGCTCGTGCCCGGGGACGTTCACCGAGGAGATCTTCCGCCAGCAGATCCACCTCATGCGCAACAACTACCCGCGGGCCCGCTGCTGGGTGAAGCTCTTCCCCGGCCGCGACGTGGGCCGGGCGGCGAGCGTGGCGTGGACGGCCGGCGCGGACGCGGTCACCGTCGACGGCGCGGAGGGCGGCACCGGCTGGGCGCCCACCTCCTTCCTTCAGGACGTCGGCCTGCCGCTCGCGGAGTGCCTGCGCCGGGTGGACGCCGGCGCCGGAACCCTGCTGGCCAGCGGCCGGGTGTGGAACGGATCGCGGGCGGTGAAGCTGCTCGCGCTGGGAGCCTCGGCCGCCGGACTCGGCCGGGCCGCGCTGGTCGCCGTCGACGAGGACCCCGACCGGGGGCTGGAGCGGCTGGTGGGCGCTGTGGAGCTGGAGATGAAGCTGATCATCAGCGCGCTCGGCAAGTACGCGACCGACGAGATCGGCGGCGAGGACCTGTGGGCCCCCTCCGGCTGGTCAAGCCACGAGGACACCTGATGGCGGCGCCATCGACTCGTGTCCTCTCTCATCGAGCCTGGGCGGAGTTCTCACCGTGATCTACGAAAAAACGTACGACATGGTCACCGACGACATCTTCATGCGCCTGCCGTACCTGGCGCCGGGCGCGGAGGTGTTCCTGAAGATCGAGGGCCTCAACCCGGCCGGCTCGGTCAAGCTCAAGACGGCGCTGAGCCTCATCGAGGACGCCGAGAACCACGGCAGACTCAAGCCGGGAGCCCGGATCATCGAGTCCTCCTCGGGCAACCTCGGCATCGCGCTCAGCTCGATCTGCGCCACCAAGGGCTACGCCTTCACCTGCGTGGTGGACCCCAACACCTCGGCCACCAGCGCCGACCTGATGCGCGCCCTGGGCACCGAGGTGGTCGTCGTCGACACCCTGGACGCCAACGGCGGATTCCTCCAGTCGCGCATCTCCTACATCCAGCAGCGCACCGCCACCGACCCGACGATGATCTGGCTCAACCAGTACGCCAACCCCGCCAACCCCCGGGCGCACTACGACCAGACCGCCAGCAGCATGCTCAAGGAACTCCAGCAGATCGACTACCTGTTCGTCGGGGTCGGCTCGACGGGCACGTTCGTCGGCTGCGCCGAGTACTTCCGCGAGTACTCCCCCGACACCCGCGTCGTCGCGGTGGACGCGGCCGGCTCGGTCACCTTCGGCGGCGTGCCGGGCCGCCGCCGCATCCCCGGCCTGGGCGCGAGTCGGCGCCCGGAGCTGTGCCGGCCGGAACTGGCCGACGAGGTGGTGTACATCACCGAACTGGACGCCGTCCGCGAGTGCCGGCTGATGGCCCGTGAACACGGCCTGCTGGTCGGCGGCTCCACCGGCTCGGTGCTCGCCGCCATCCGGCAGCGCGGCGGCACCTTCCCCACCGCCAGCCGCATCGCGGCGATCTCCCCCGACCTGGGCGAGCGCTACCTGCGGACCGTCTACGACGACGCATGGGTGGCCGAGCAGTTCGGCGGCCTGTGGTAGCCCTGCCCCTCCTCCCGTTCCCTCCAGCCCGAAAGGCCACCACGATGTCGACGTTCCACGTGATCGGCGGAAAGGTCACGCAGGACGTGATCGCCGCGTCCCCGTCGAGGATCCTGGAGATCGTCCGCGAGACCTACCTGCGGCACAGCGCCGGCGAGACGGTCAACCCCAACAGCTACTTCCTGCGCTTCCCGGACCGGCCCAGCTGCCGCATCATCGCGCTGCCCGCGCACATCGGCGGCGACCAGCCGGTGTCCGGCATCAAGTGGATCGCCAGCTACCCGCCCAACATCGAGCGCAACCTCCAGCGCGCCTCGGCGGTCCTGCTGCTCAACGACGCGGAGACCGGCTACCCGTTCGCCTGCCTGGAGGCCTCGCAGATCTCCGCGGCCCGCACCGCCGCGTCCGCGGCCCTGGCGGTGGAGACCCTCTCCGAGGGCGACCGGCCGCGCAAGGTGCTGTTCGTCGGCGCCGGGGTGATCGGCCGGACCGTCTCGGACTTCCTCGCCGCCCGCGGCCTGTCCGTCGACGAGTGCATGGTCCACGACCACGTCGACGGCTACGCCCGCACGTTCGCCTCCTACGTCAGCGACACGCACGGCTGGAGCGCCCGGCACGTCCCCGACGTCGACTGCGCCCTGGCCGCCGCCGACCTGGTGGTGCTGGCCACCACCGCGCCGGCGCCGTGGCTGTGCGACGAGCAGATCCTGCGCCCCGGGCAGCTGATCCTCAACCTGTCGCTGCGCGACATCCACCCGACCGTGATGATCAAGTGCAACAACGTGCTGGACGACCTGGACCACTGCCTGACCGCCCAGACCTCCCCGCACCTGACCGAGATCGAGTACGGCAGCCGCGACTTCGTCAACGGCACCCTCGCCGACGTGCTGCGCGGCGAGGCGACGCTGAACGCCGACCGTGCCACGATCTTCTCCCCGTTCGGGCTGGGCGTGCTGGACCTCGCCGTGGGCTGCCACGTCTACCAGTCCGCCCTGGAGCAGGAGCAGGCCACCGAGATCCCCGGGTTCTTCCCTGAACTGTCCCGGTGGTGACCGCCGTTACCCCCTCCTGAACCGCCCGCCCGCCCGCGCTCCGCCGACGAGGGACCCACTCGGTCCCGGTCGGCGGAGCGCTGTCGTGCGGGCCCTCACGCGTGCGGGCGCCGGGCCAGGTGCTGACGGGTGGTGCGGGCGATCTCGCGCCAGAACGGCGCCGCCGTCAGGTACGTGCCCAGGCCGGACAGGATACCGAGGGAGACCTCGACGCTGACCCGGCCCTGCTGGGCCCAGTAGACGTCCTCCAGGTCGAGCAGCAGGGCGAGTTCGTCCGCGATCAGGGCCAGCCCGCTGCCGTAGGCGGCGGCCACCGCGGGATGGCCCACCGCCTGCCGGTCGCCGCGCACCGCCACCAGGCCGACCCCGGTCAGGGCGGCGATGCCGAAGTTGTAGTGGTGCAGGTGGCGGCCGCCGGCGGAGACGTTCCCCCACGGAAGCCAGCCGCCGCGGATGCCGTGCGTGATCAGCCGGGCGGTGCCGAAGGTCAGCCCGAAGGAGATCCAGGTGACCAGCAGGGACCTCGTGGTGGCGGTGAGGTGCCGCTCCGCCGCCCGGTGCCAGTGCTCGGCGAGCCGCTGCGGTTCCGGATCGCCCGGGGACGGCGCGTCGGACCCCATACGTGACCTCCCGGCCTCGGTACCCGTCGCCGCGCCAGCCGCGGTCGCCCCCTGGACCGCAGGCTAGGCCGCCGCGCCCCGGCCGGCGCGCGGGCCACCCCGGGCCACCGCACCGCCGCCCCCGGCTCCGGCGGTGCGGTGCGCCTGATCCGCCCGGAGGGTACGGGCGGGGCGGGGGTGCGAGGCGGTACCGCCGAACGGGTGACGCGAGCGTTTCGGCGGGCGGAGGGCTTGGGGTGGGCGGTCGGAGGCGGGCGGGGTCACGCGAGGGTGCCGTGCACGAGGGTGCCGTGCGCCAGGGCGGGCCTACCGCGTCGCCACCGCGTGCTGCTCGACCGCGCGGACCAGGATCTCCAGTTGCTCGTCGTCCTTGACCATCCGCAGGTGACGGCCCGGCAGGTCGACGATGTCCAGGCCGCCCAGGTGGAGCTGCTGCCAGTAGGCGGTGTACTGCTCGTGGGGCACCTCGTCCTCGTTGCCCTCCGGGCCGGCCAGCCGGACCGTGTCGCTGACGAAGAGCGTGGTCGGGGCGAAGGACGGCCGGGCCCGGTGGCCGGCCAGCGAGTCGACCTCGGCCTCCATGACCGCGTAGGGCAGCCACTCCTCCAAGGTCACCGACTCCGCGTCGATGTTCAGCCGCGGCGCCATCGCCCGCAGCTCGCGCGCGGTCTCCTCCCGGGCCGTCCCGGTCTCGTCCTGGCCCCTGCGCCACAGCGCCTCGGCCTGCCGGTAGACCTCGGCGTGCCCGAGGAACCACTCCTGGCGGTCGGGCCCGGTGACGGCCGGCTCCAGCAGGTACGCGGCGCTGACCGCGTCCGGCTGCTGCGCGCACATCTCCTGCGCCAGCACCGCGCCGGTGGACCAGCCCAGCAGCAGCACCGGTCCCTGCGGCTGGACCGAGCGGATCTCCTGCCAGTACCGGGCGGCCATCGCCGCGACGCCGAGGATGGGCGCCTCGCCGGCGTTGAGTCCGGACGCCTGCACGCCGTAGACCTCGAACGAGTCGGCGAGCCGGGCGGCCAGCTGCCGGTAGGAGTGCGTGCTGCCGCCGCCGGGGTGGATGCAGAACAGCCCCGGCAGGTCCGGCGCCTCCTCCCGTTCCGTCAGGCGCACGACGAGGCCGGACGGTGCCGGGGCCGGGCCGGCGACGGCCGCCGCGAGGGCAGCGACGGTGGTGTACCGCATGACCTGCTGCACGCTGACGGTCCAGCCGGCCTCGCTGACCCGGGAGGCGACCCGGACCGCCTTGATGGACTGCCCGCCCAGGTCGAAGAAGTTGTCGTGGACGCCGATGGTGTCGATGCCCAGCACGTCGCTCCAGATGGCGGCGATCGCGCTCTCCGCCGCGGTGCGCGGCGCGGCGAAGTCGGCCTCGAGGTCCGGGCGCTGGCTGTCGGGGGCCGGCAGCGCCTTGCGGTCGACCTTGCCGTTGGGGGTCAGCGGCAGCTGGTCCAGCGGCACGTACACCGTGGGGACCATGTACTCCGGCAGGCCCTGCAGCAGGTGGGTGCGCAGGTCGCCGGCCGTCGGGGCGGTGGCACCGCCGGCGGCTACCAGGTAGGCGACCAGCCGCTTGTCGCCGGTGGCGTCGGTGTGGACGGTGACGGTGGCGGCGGCGACCCGCGGGTGCGTGATGAGGTTGTTCTCGATCTCGCCCAGTTCGATGCGGTAGCCGCGCAGCTTGACCTGGTCGTCGATGCGGCCGATGAACTCCATCTGCCCGTCGGCCCGCCAGCGCACCAGGTCACCGGTGCGGTAGACCCGCGCGCCGGGTTCGGCGGAGAACGGGTCGGGCACGAAGCGGGTGTCGGTCAGCTCCGGGCGGTTGAGGTAGCCGCGGGCCACGCAGATCCCGCCCAGCAGGCACTCCCCCGGCACCCCGATCGGCACCGGCCGGTCGTAGCGGTCGACGACGTAGGCCGTGGTGTTGGTGATCGGCACGCCCACCGGGCTCGCCGGGGAGGTGGTGTCGATGGCGGTGGTCAGGCTCATCACGTTGGCGACCGAGCCCTCGGTGGCGCCGTACTCGTTGGAGATGACCGTGGTACGGCTGCTGGAGCGGAAGACCCGGTCCGCCAGCGTCGGCGACAGATCCTCACCACCGGCCACCACCGTGGCGATCGCGTGCCGTGCGCCCGCCGCCTCCAGATGCGCGGTCAGCACCTCCAGGTGCGACGGCGTCGCCTTCAGAAAACCGATCTCCATCCCCGACAACACCAGCTCGATCGCCGCATCGAACGCCGAACGATCCGGACCCGGAACCGGCACCACGATCCGCTGACCCTGAATCAACGGCAAGAACAACGCCGTAATCGTCAGATCGAACGTCACCGACGAATACAACAACGTCCCCACACCATTATCCGCCACCGGCGGATAATTGCGGTCACACCAATCCAGATAATTCACCACACCCCGATGATCCAACTGCACACCCTTCGGCCGACCCGTCGACCCCGACGTATAAATCACATACGCCAGATCATCCGGACCCGCCACCGCCACCGGATCACCCACCCCACCCGCCGGCCACTCCACATCCACCAACAACTGCGGCACACCCACCGGCAACCGACCACTGTGACCCGACTGCGTCACCACCAACGGCGTCGCCGTATCCTCCACCATGAACGTGATCCGATCCGTCGGATAATCCGGATCCAACGGCACGAACGCCGCCCCCGCCTTCAAAATCCCCAACAACGCACACACCAACTCCGGACCACGATCCAAACACACCGCCACCAACTGATCCGGCACCACACCACGCTCCCGCAAATGCCACGCCAAAGCATTCGCCCGCTCATTCACCTCCCGATACGACAACGACACACCACCGAACGACACCGCCACCGCATCAGGACAACGCCGCACCCGCTCCTCGATCAACCCGTGAATCGTCGCCGTGTCCGGATACGGACCCGACGTCGCGTTCCACTCCACCACCACCTGCTCCCGCTCCGCCCCCGTCAGCATCTCCAGTTCCGACAGCAGGGCGTCGGGGTGGTCGACGACGGAGGCCAGCAGCGTCTCGACGTGGCCGGCCATCCGCTCGATGACGTCGTCGTCGAACAGCGCCCGGTCGTAGACGAACTTGAACTCGAAGACGTGCCGGGCGGTGGCCACCAGGGTCAGCGGGAAGCCGGTGCGCTCCACGCAGTTGACCAGCCGGCGGTCCATGCCCTGCGGCAGGTCGGACTCCTTGCCGATCACCGGGTAGTTCTCGAAGACCAGGATCGACCGGAACAGCTGCTCGCCGCGCGGGATGCGGCTGTACTCGCGCACGTCGACCAGGTGGCAGTACTCCCACTGCCGCATGTCCAGCTGCTCGTCCTGCAGTTCGCGCAGCCAGTCGGCCGTCCGCGCGGCGCCGTCGACCCGCCCGCGCACCGGGAGGGTGTTGATGAACAGCCCCACCATCGACTCGATCTGCGGCATGGCGATCGAGCGGCCCGAGTTGGTCGAGCCGAACAGCACGTCCTCGCGGCCGCTGTAGCGCGACAGCAGGACCGACCAGACGCCCTGCACGAGGGTGTTCATGGTGATGCGCTGGGCGCGGGCGTACTCGCGGGCCCGGGTGAAGAGCGCCGGGTCGGAGAAGATCTCCAGCTCGCCGATGCCGGTCGCACCGGTGTCGCGGTCCACGTGCAGGTCGGTCGGCTCGGTCACCCCGTCGAGGTAACGGGTCCAGAACGCCTTGGAGTCGGCGGGCCGCTGGGTGCTGAGCCACTCGATGTACCGGCGGTACGGGACGGCCGGCGGCAGGGTGACCGGGGTGTTCTCCAGCAGGCCGCGGTAGATCTCGAACAGTTCCTTCTGGAGGAACTGGATGCTCCAGCCGTCCAGCAGGATGTGGTGGAACGACCACACCAGCAGCCGGCGTTCCTCCGCCGTGCGCAGCACGCCGATGCGTACCAGCGGCGCCCGCGACAGGTCGAACCCGCGCTCCCAGTCCTCCGCCAGGAACTGCTTGACCCGCTCGTCCTGGACCTCCTGCGGCAGGCCGCGCAGGTCACGGGCGGTGAAGGGCAGTTCGGCGGTGCGCTGCACGACCTGGACCGGCTCGGAGACCCCCTCCCACACGAAGGCGCTGCGCAGGATGGTGTGCCGGTCGATGAGCCGCTGCCACGCGTCCCGCAGGCATCCCTCGTCGAACGGCCCGGTGATCTCCTCGGTGATCTGCACCGTGTACGGGCGGGTGTCGGAGGTGTCCTCCAGCGAGTGGAAGAGCATGCCGAACTGCAGGGGCGAGAGTCCGTAGACATCCTCGACGTTGTGAGCGCTCATGCGGAGAACCTCTTCAGGATCGCGGCCATGTCGGTGTCACTGACACCGGTGAGGGGGGTGCCTTCGCTGGACCGGCCGGCGTCGGCGGAGCGGGAGCTTTCGGAGATCAGGCCGCGCAGGCGGGCCACCATGTCGTCGGCGAGGCGCTCGACGGTGCGGCGCTCGTGCAGCGCCCGCGAGTAGCCGAAGTGCACGGTGAACGTGTCGCCCTCGACGGCGGCGGTGACGTCCAGGACGCTCCAGCGCATGCCGTCGGGACTGATGGAGTCGCCCCTGGGCTCGCCGGGGGCGGCGTACCTGCCGATCCCGGGCAGTTGCTCGGTGAACTGGCCCAGGTAGTTGAAGTTGACCTCGGGGGTGGGCTGGGCGCCCAGGGGTGCGGCGGTGTCCGGCGCGCCGAGGTAGCGCAGGATGCCGTAGCCGACGCCCTTGTTCGGGACCCGGTCGAGCTGGTCCCTGACGGCGGTCAGCGCGGCGGCCGGGCCGGCGGCCGGGTCGAGCCGCAGCGCGACCGGGAAGACGCTGGTGAACCAGCCCACCGTGCGGGACAGGTCGACGTCCGGGAAGAGGTCTTCGCGGCCGTGGCCCTCCAGGCCGATGAGCGTGTCGTTCCGCCCGGTCCAGGTGCTGAGCGCGCCGGCCAGCGCGGTGAGCAGGGCATCGTTGATGCGGGTGTTGAAGGCCCGGGGGATGTCGCGCAGCAGCGCGCCGGTCTCGCGTACGGTCAGTGCGGCGCTGACGCTCGCGGCGGTGTTCACCGCGTTGACGCCGTCCCGGTC
This sequence comes from Streptantibioticus silvisoli, assembly GCF_027947535.2. Taxonomy (GTDB): domain Bacteria; phylum Actinomycetota; class Actinomycetes; order Streptomycetales; family Streptomycetaceae; genus Streptantibioticus_C; species Streptantibioticus_C silvisoli. Next base: position 127,122 of record NZ_JAAGKO020000005.1, on the reverse strand, counting down.
GCGCGGCAGCCGGCCGACCGGCTGGGGTTCGCTCCAGTAGCCGGCCTCCGCGCGTGCCTCGGCCGATCCGGCGTAGCGGGCCAGGTGTTCGGCCCACGCCTTGAACGAGGTGGTCTTGGCGGGCAGCCGCGGCACGGTGCCGGCGGCGCGCTGTTCGTAGGCGCTGCCGAGGTCCTCCAGCAGGATGCGCCACGAGACGCTGTCGACGGTGAGGTGGTGGACGGCGATCAGCAGCCGCTGTCCCCGGGCCGGGCCCAGGTCCATCAGCGCGCACCGCAGCACCGGTCCCTTGTGCGGGTCGAGGCTGCGCTGGACCTCGTCGCCGATGCCGCGCACCGCCGGCCACACGGCCTCGTCGGTCAGGTCCGACAGGTCGTGCACGTCGAGCAGGTGGCTGCCGGCGCTGTCGTCGAGGTGCTGGCTCCAGCCGTCGGCGCCGTTGGTGTACCGCAGCCGCAGGGCGTCGTGGTGTTCGGTCAGGTCGCCCAGCGCGAGCCGCAGCGCCTGCGGGTCGAGTCCGTCGGCGGCCAGCAGTTCGGCCTGGTTGAAGTGGTGGCTGTCCGGCAGGTCCTTTTCGAAGAACCAGTGCTGGATGGGGGTCAGCGGCACGTCGCCGGTGACCTTGCCCTGTTCCGCGTCCACCGCGCAGCCGTTGCCGGCCTGGAGGGCGATCTCCGCGATGGTCTGGTGCTTGAAGATCATCCGGGGGGTGAGGTGGACACCGGACTTCTTGGCGCGGGCGATCATCTGGATGCTGATGATCGAGTCACCGCCGAGCTCGAAGAAGTTGTCGTGGATGCCGACGGTGTCGATCCCCAGGACCTCGCTCCACACCTCGGCGAGGGCCTGCTCGACCGCGTCGCGCGGGGCGGCGTAGGCCGAGCCGATGTCGGGGCGGTGGCCGTCCGGGGCGGGCAGCGCCTTGCGGTCGACCTTGCCGTTGGGGGTCAGCGGCAGCTGGTCCAGCGTGACGTAGACGGCCGGGACCATGTAGTCGGGCAGGCCCTGGAGCAGGTGGGCGCGCAGGTCCCCCTCGGTCGGGGCGGCGTTGCCGGCCGGGACGAGGTAGGCGACCAGGCGCTTCTCGCCCGGGGCGTCCTCGCGGACGACGACGGCCGCCGCGCTGACGCCGGGGTGGGTGAGCAGGGTGTTGTCGATCTCGCCGAGTTCGATGCGGTAGCCGCGCAGTTTGACCTGGTTGTCGATGCGGCCGATGAACTCCATCTGCCCGTCGGTACGCCAGCGCACCAGGTCGCCGGTGCGGTAGACCCGGGCGCCGGGTTCGGTGGAGAACGGGTCGGGCACGAAGCGGGTGCCGGTCAGCTCCGGGCGGTTGAGGTAGCCGCGGGCCACGCAGATCCCGCCGAGCAGGCACTCGCCCGGCACGCCGATCGGCACGGGCTGGTCGTAGCGGTCGACGACGTAGGCCGTGGTGTTGGTGATGGGGACGCCGACGGAGGTGGTCTCCCGGCTGGAGTCGACCGTCGTGGTCAGGCTCATCACGTTGGCGACGGAGCCCTCGGTGGCGCCGTACTCGTTGGAGATGACCGTGGTACGGCTGCTGGAGCGGAAGACCCGGTCCGCCAGCGTCGGCGACAGATCCTCACCACCGGCCACCACCGTGGCGATCGCGTGCCGTGCGCCCGCCGCCTCCAGATGCGCGGTCAGCACCTCCAGGTGCGACGGCGTCGCCTTCAGGAAACCGATCTCCATCCCCGACAACACCAGCTCGATCGCCGCATCGAACGCCGAACGATCCGGACCCGGAACCGGCACCACGATCCGCTGACCCTGAATCAACGGCAAGAACAACGCCGTAATCGTCAGATCGAACGTCACCGACGAATACAACAACGTCCCCACACCATTATCCGCCACCGGCGGATAATTGCGGTCACACCAATCCAGATAATTCACCACACCCCGATGATCCAACTGCACACCCTTCGGCCGACCCGTCGACCCCGACGTATAAATCACATACGCCAGATCATCCGGACCCGCCACCGCCACCGGATCACCCACCCCACCCGACGGCCACTCCACATCCACCAACAACTGCGGCACACCCACCGGCAACCGACCACTGTGACCCGACTGCGTCACCACCAACGGCGTCGCCGTATCCTCCACCATGAACGTGATCCGATCCGTCGGATAATCCGGATCCAACGGCACGAACGCCGCCCCCGCCTTCAAAATCCCCAACAACGCACACACCAACTCCGGACCACGATCCAAACACACCGCCACCAACTGATCCGGCACCACACCACGCTCCCGCAAATGCCACGCCAAAGCATTCGCCCGCTCATTCACCTCCCGATACGACAACGACACCCCACCGAACGACACCGCCACCGCATCAGGACAACGCCGCACCCGCTCCTCGATCAACCCGTGAATCGTCGCGGTGTCCGGATACGGACCCGAGGTGGCGTTCACCTCCACCACCAGCTGCTGGCGCTCCGTCCCCGTCAGCATGTCGAACGTGGACAGCGGGGCGCCGGGGTCGGCGGTGACGGCGGACAGCAGGGTCCGGAAGTGGCCGGCCAGGCGTTCGGCGGTGGCCGGTTCGAACAGGTCGGTGCGGTATTCGAGCGCGGCCTCCAGGCCGGCGGCGGTCTCCGCGAGGGTCAGCTGGAGGTCGAACTTGACCTGCTGGCCCTCCACGCCGACCGGTTCGACCGTCAGGCCCGGCAGGGTCCAGGTGTCGTCCTCGGGGGCGTTCTGCAGCACGAGCATGGTCTGGAAGAGCGGGTTGCGCGACAGGTCGCGCGTCGGGGCGAGCTCGTCCACCAGGCGTTCGAACGGCAGGTCCTGGTGGTCGTAGCCGCCGAGCGCGGTGTCCTTGACCCGGTCCAGCAGCTCGGTGAACGCCGGGTCGCCGGCCAGGTCGGTGCGCAGCACCAGGGTGTTGACGAAGAAGCCGATCAGGCCCTCGATCTCGGCGCGGTTGCGGCCGGCGATCGGGGTGCCGACCGCGATGTCCTGCTGGCCGCTGTACTTCGACAGCAGCAGCTGGAAGGTGGACAGCAGGGTCATGAACAAGCTGGCGCCCCGCTCGCCCGACAGGCGCTTGGCCCGCTCGGCGACGTCGGCCGGGATGGTGAACCGGACGGTGTCGCCGGCACCGCTGGGTTCGGCGGGCCGCCGGTGGTCGGTGGGCAGCTCCAGCGGTTCGAGGTGGGCGAGGTGTTCGCGCCAGTAGTCCAGCTGCCCGTCCAGCACCTCGCCGGTCAGCCGGTCGCGCTGCCAGACGGCGAAGTCGGCGTACTGCACCGGGAGTCCGGGCCGGTCGCCGGTGTCGGTACCGGTCGCCGCCGCGGTGTAGAACTCCCGCAGCTCGCGGGCGAGGATGCCCTCCGACCAGCCGTCCGCGACGATGTGGTGGACGGTCAGCAGCAGGTACTGGTCGTCGTCGGCGAGCCGTACGACGTCCGCGCGCAGCAGCGGTCCGGCCGTCAGGTCGAAGGGCAGGGCGGCCTGGGCGCGGACGATGCCGCGGGCGCGCTCCTCGCGGGCGGCGGGGTCCGCGACGCCGCGCAGGTCGTGCACGCTCGCGGTCAGCGGCCGCGGGGCGTCGACGATCTGGGCCGGGCGCCCGTCGTCGTCGGCGGCGAACCGGGTGCGCAGGATCTCGTGCCGTTCCGCCAGTGCGGTCAGCGCCGTGCCCAGCGCGCCGGTGTCGAGCCGTCCGCGGACCCGCAGGCCGATGGGGACGGAGTACTTGGCGCTGCCCGGCTCCAGCTGGTCGAGGAACCACAGCCGCTGCTGGGCGAACGACAGCGGCAGCGGGCCGCCGTCGCGGGGGGCCGGGGTGATCGGCTCGCGCCCGGCGGTGCCCATGCTCTCGACGGCGGCGGCGAGCCGGGCCGGGGTGCTGGCGGTGAAGACGGTACGCACCGGCACGTCGGTGCCCAGGTCGGCGCGGATGCGGGAGGTGACCTGGGTGGCGAGCAGCGAGTGGCCGCCGAGTTCGAAGAAGTCGTCGTGCACGCCGATGCCGTCGATGCCGAGGATGTCGGTCCAGATGGCGGTGACGGCCCGCTCCATCGCGGTGCGCGGCGGGGTGTGGGCGGTGTCGGGCCGCTGCCGGGCGTCGGGGGCGGGCAGCGCCTTGCGGTCGACCTTGCCGTTGGGGGTCAGCGGCAGCGCGTCCAGGGTGGTGAACGTGGTCGGGACCATGTGGTCGGGCAGCCGCAGCCGCAGGTGGGCGCGCAGGTCGGAGGCGGTGGGTGCGGTGCCGCCGGCCGGGACGGTGTAGGCGGCGAGGTAGCGGCCGCCGGGGCCGTCGTCGCGGATGGTGACGGTGGCGGCGGCGAGGCCGTCGTGGGTGAGGAGGGTGGCCTCGATCTCGCCCGGTTCGATGCGGTAGCCGCGCAGCTTGACCTGGTCGTCGATGCGGCCGGCGAACTCCAGCCGGCCGTCGGGGAGCCATCTGGCCAGGTCGCCGGTGCGGTAGACGCGGCGGGTGGCGCCGGCCAGCCGCAGGGTGGTGAACTTCCGGGCGGTCAGCTCGGGCTGGTTGAGGTAGCCCAGGGCCAGTCCGGTGCCGCCGACGAGCAGTTCGCCGGGGACGCCGACCGGGACCGGCTTGTCGTAGCGGTCGACGACGTAGACCTCGGTGTTGCGGATCGGGCGGCCGATCGGCGGGATGGGCTCGCCGGGGACGACGTCGGTGGAGGTGGCCACGACGGTCGACTCGGTGGGGCCGTAGTTGTTGACGACGCGGAACGGCAGCCGGACGTCGGCGGGCAGGCGCAGCAGGTCGCCGCCGGTCAGCACGTACTCCAGGGCGGTCGGGGCGTCCCAGGGCAGGGCGGCGAGCGCTTCGAGCATGGGGGTGGGCAGGAACGTGCCGCGGACGGCCTGGTCGGTCAGCCACTGCTGGAGGAGCGCGGGGCTGAGGCGGACCGCCTCGGTGGTGACGCAGCAGGTGGCCGCGGCGGCGAGGGCGGGCCACAGCTCCCAGGCGGCGGCGTCGAAGCCGACGCCGGCCAGCAGGGCGACGCGGCTGCCGGCGGTGATGCCGAAGGTCCCGGCGGTCCAGCGCATCAGGTTGACGAGGCTGTGGTGCCGGATCTGCACGCCCTTGGGGCGGCCGGTGGAGCCGGAGGTGTAGATGACGTAGGCGAGGTCCTCGGGGGTGCCGGCCGGATCCGGTTCGGTGGCGGGCCGGTCGGCCGGCCACTGGGTGTCGGCCAGCAGCCGGGGGGTGGCGGCGGGGAGCCGGTGGGCGTGGGCGGTCTCGGTGATGACCAGGGGCGCGGCGCTGTCCTCGACCATGTACGCGAGGCGGTCGGCGGGGTAGCCGGGGTCGAGCGGGACGTAGGCGGCGCCGGCCTTCAGCACGCCGAGCAGGGCGGCGATCATGTCGGGCGACCGGTCGAGGCAGACGGCGACCAGCCGGCCGGGGCCGATGCCGAGGGAACGCAGGTGGTGGGCGAGTTGGTTGGCGCGCTCGTCGAGGGCGTGGTAGGTGACGCCGCCGGTCGCGGTGGCGACCGCGACGAGCTCGGGGTGCCGTTCGGCCGCTTCCGCCACGAGCCGGTGGACGGTGGTGGCTGTTTCCGGCCCGGTGGAGGTGTCGTTCCAGTCGGTCAGCAGGCGGGTCCGCTCGGCGGGGGTGAGCATGTCGAGTTCCGACAGCCGGGCGCCGGGGGTGGCGGCGACGGCGGCGAGCAGCGTGCGGAAGTGGCCGGCCAGGCGTTCGGCGGTGGCCGGTTCGAACAGGTCGGTGCGGTACTCCAGCGCGGCGCTGAGGCCGTCAGGGGTCTCGGTGACGTTGACGGTCAGGTCGAACTTCGCGAAGCCCCGCTTGACCTCGGCCGGATGCACCCGGGTGCCGGTGAACTCCCAGGCTCCGGCGGCGCCGTCCGCGGCGGCCTCCTGCGGCGCCTGGAGGACGAGCAGGGTCTGGAAGAGCGGGTTGCGCGACAGGTCGCGTTCGGGGGCGAGTTCCTCCACGATCCGTTCGAACGGCAGGTCCTGGTGGTCGTAGGCGCCCAGCGCGGTTTCCTTGACCCGCTCCAGCAGCTCGGTGAACGCCGGGTCGCCGGACAGGTCGGTGCGCATGACCAGGGTGTTGACGAAGAAGCCGACCAGCTCCTCGATCTCCGCGCGGTTACGGCCGGCGATCGGGGTGCCCACCGCGATGTCCTGCTGTCCGCTGTACTTCGACAGCAGCAGCTGGAAGACCGACAGCAGCACCATGAACAAGCTGGCGCCCCGGTCCGCCGCGGCGGCCTTCAGACCCGCGGTGACGTCCGCCGGGACGGTGAAGGTGTGGGTCGCGCCCCCGCTGCCGACAACGGCCGGGCGCAGGTGGTCGGTCGGCAGCTCCAGCGGCTCGACACCGGTCAACCGCTCACGCCAGTAGTCCAGTTGCCCCTCCAGCCGCTCGCCGGTGAGCCAGCCCCGCTGCCAGACGGCGAAGTCCGCGTACTGCACGGGCAGTTCGGGGAACTCCGCCTGCCGCTGGCCGAGGGCGGCGGCGTAGCGGTCACGCAGCTCACCGGCCAGGACGCCTTCCGACCAGCCGTCCGCGACGATGTGGTGCACGGTGACCAGCAGGTACTGCTCGTCGTCCGCGGTGCGGACCACGTCGGCGCGCAGCAGGCGCCCGGCCGCCAGGTCGAACGGGCGGCTGCCCGCGGCGCGCAGGATCTGCCGGGCCTCCTCCTGCCGGTCGCCGGCGCCGGCCGGGCCGCGCAGGTCGTGGACGGTGGCGGTGACCTGCCACGGTTCGCCGACGATCTGCGCCGGCTGGCCGTCCGCGGCCGCCTCGAAGCGCGTGCGCAGCACCTCGTGCCGGGCCACCAGGCCGCTCAGGGCGCTCTCCAGCGCGGGGACGTCCAGCGGGCCGGTGACGTGCATGCCGAACGGCAGCAGGTATTCGGCGCCGCCCGGCTCCAGCTGGTCGAGGAACCACAGGCGTTGCTGCGCGAAGGACAGCGGCACCGGGCCGTCGGTGTCCCGGCGCGGAATGCGGCCGGAGTCCGCCCGCTGCCGCATACGGGACAGGAGACGCGCTTCGATCGACTTCTCGCCCATCATCTTCTTTGCTTCCTATCTATCCACGTCTATCCACGCGGTCGCGGAGGGAGGTTTTCCGGGCCGTTTCCGCCGACCGGCGCCGCTGCGGGAATCAGGAGCGGCGCCGGTCGGCGGACATCGCCTAGGAGGGCAGTTCTTCGGATGCGAGCAATTCGATGAGCTGGCCCTTGATACCGACGACCGAGGGCTGGAGGAACAACGTGCGCAGGCTCACCCGCACACCGGTCGCGGATTCGATCCGGTTGACCAGCCGGGTGGCGAGCAGGGAATGGCCGCCGAGGGCGAAGAATCCGTCGTGGACGCCGACCCGCTCGACGCCGAGGACGTCCGCCATGATCTCGGCGAGCAGCGTCTCGATCTCGTCGCGCGGGGCGGTGTACTCCCCGCCGCCGTCCACCCCGTCGCCGTCGGGGACGGGCAGCGCCTTGTGGTCGACCTTGCCGTTGGAGTTCAGCGGAAGCGCGTCGAGCACCGTGAACACCGACGGCGTCATCGCGCGCGGCAGGCGTTCACCGGTCCAGACCCGCAGCGCCGCCGGGTCCAGGACGCGGCCGGGTGCGGCGGTGCAGTAGGCGGCCAGCCGCTTGTCGCCGGGGGTGTCCTCGCGGACGACCACCGCGCAGGTGCCGACGTCGGGGTGGTCCAGCAGCGCGGCCTCGATCTCGCCCAGTTCGATGCGCACGCCGCGCAGCTTCACTTGGCGGTCGACCCGGCCGAGCAGGTCCAGGTCGCCGTCCGCGGTGAACCGGGCCAGGTCGCCGGTGCGGTACATCCGGGCCTCGCCACCGGCGAACGGGTCGGGAAGGAAGCGTTCGGCGGTCAGTTCTGGGCGGTTGTGGTAGCCGCGGCCCACGCTGGCGCCGCCGAGGTAAACCTCGCCCAGGACACCGGCCGGTACCGGCGCGCCGGCCGGGTCGAGCACGTAGACGGTCTGGTTGGACATCGGGCGGCCGGCCAGCACCCGGCCGGCCGGGTCGTCGCGGCGGGCCCGCCAGAACGTGGTGTCCACCGAGACCTCGGTGGCGCCGTAGAGGTTGACCAGGTCACCGGGCAGGCGGTCGAGGAACCGTTGGACCAGGGCGGCCTGGAGGGGTTCGCCGCTGCAGAAGGCGTACCGCAGGTCGGCGCAGTCCTCGGGGCGGGCCTCGGCGACGAACAGGTCCAGCAGGCTGGGCACGAAGTGCAGACCGACCACGTGGTGGTCGCGCATGAGCCGGCTGACGGACGCCATGTCGAGGCGGTCGGCGCCGGGGACCAGCACGACGTTGGCGCCGCGCCACAGCGGCCAGAAGATCTCGTAGGCGGACACGTCGAAGGACAGCGGTGTGGCCTGGAGGAAGCCCTCGCCGGCCTTGAGCGGGAACTCGTCCTGCATGCCGGACAGGTAGTTGACGACGCCGCGGTGTTCGATCCGCACGCCCTTGGGCCGGCCGGTGGAGCCGGAGGTGTAGATGAGGTAGCACAGGTCGCCGGGGCCGGCGGTGGGGGCCGGGGCGGTGGTGGGCCGGCCGGCGAGGGCGGCGGCGTCGCGGTCCAGGGCCAGCCGGGTCGTGCCGGGCGGCAGCCGGTCCAGGTGACCGGAATGGGTGACGATCAGCGGTGTCGCGCTGTCCTGGACGAGGTAGCCGAGCCGGTCGGCGGGGTGCTCCGGGTCGAGCGGGACGTAGGCGCCGCCGGCCTTGAGGACGCCGAGCAGGGCGCGGACCATCTCGGGGCCGCGTTCGAGGCACACCCCGACCGGGACGTCCGGGCCGACGCCCAGGTCGCGCAGGTGGTGGGCGAGCTGGTTGGCCCGCTCGTCCAACTGCCGGTAGGTCCAGGTGTCGGGCCCGCAGCTCAGCGCGGGGGCGTCGGGGGTGCGCCGGGCCTGCTCCTCGAACAGGCTGTGCAGGGTGGCGGTGTCGGGGCGGCTGGCGGCGGTGTCGTTCCACCGCACGAGGATGCGGTGCCGTTCGGCGGGGGCGAGCGGGCTCAGTTCGGACAGGGCGGCCTGCGGGCGGGCGGTGACGGCGGCGAGCAGGTTCTGGAAGTGGCCGGCCAGCGCCCGTACGGTGGCGTCCTCGAACAGGTCGGTGGTGTAGACGATGGCGCCGCCCAGCGTGCCGTCGCTCTCCTCCACCAGGTACATGCCGAGGTCGAACTTGGCGTCGTGCCGGGCGGTGGTGACCGGCTCGACAATCAGGCCGGGCAGCCGCCAGGTGTTGAGGTCCGGCACGTTCTGCAGGATGAACAGGGTCTGGAACAGCGGGTTGCGCGACAGGTCGCGTTCGGGGGCGAGTTCCTCCACCAGCCGTTCGAACGGCAGGTCCTGGTGGTCGTAGGCGCCCAGCGCGGTCTCCTTGACCCGCTCCAGCAGCTCGGTGAACGTCGGATCGCCGGACAGGTCGGTGCGCATGACCAGCGTGTTGACGAAGAAGCCGACCAGCTCCTCGATCTCCGCGCGGTTGCGTCCGGCGATCGGGGTGCCCACCGCGATGTCCTGCTGCCCGCTGTACTTCGACAGCAGCAACTGGAAGACCGACAGCAACGCCATGAACAAGCTGGCGCCCTGACCCGCCGCGGCGGCCTTCAGACCCGCGGTGACGTCCACCGGGACGGTGAAGTGGACGATCTCGCCGTGGCCGCTGCGTTCGGCGGGGCGCCGGTGGTCGGTGGGCAGCTCCAGCGGTTCCAGCCGGTCGAGCCGTTCGCGCCAGTAGCCCAGCTGGGCGTCCAGCACCTCGCCGCTGAGCCAGTCGCGCTGCCAGACCGCGTAGTCGGCGTACTGCACGGGCAGGGCGGGCAGGGCGTCGGCGGTGCCGGCGCCGGTGGCCGCCGCGGTGTAGAGCGCGGCCAGCTCACGGGAGAGGATGCCGGCGGACCAGCCGTCGTAGGCGATGTGGTGGACGGTGACGGTCAGGACGTGGTCGTCATCGTCCAGCCGCAGGAGGGCGGCCCGCAGCACGGGGCCGGCGGCCAGGTCGACCGGCCGGCGGATGTCGGCGTCCACGAAGTCGCGGGCGGCGGCCTGCCGGGCGTCGGGGTGCAGGTGGCTCAGGTCGTGCCGGACGGCGGTGACGGGTGCCGGGGCGTCGACGAGCTGGGCGGGCTCGCCGTCGTGGCCGGCGGTGAACCGGGTGCGCAGCACCTCGTGCCGGGCGACGAGCGCGGTGAGCGCGGCGTCGAGGGCGGCGGTGTCGAGCGGTCCGGTGACCCGCAGCGCGACGGGGACGAGGTATTCGGCGCGGCCGGGCTCCAACTGGTCGAGGAACCACAGCCGTTGCTGGGCGAACGACAGCGGCAGCGGGCCGCCGTCGCGGGCGGCCGGGGCGAGCCGGGCGGCGTCCGAGACGCCGGTGGCGCTGACGGCGGCGGCGAGCCGGGCGGGGGTGGGCGCGGTGAACAGGGTGCGCACCGGCAGGTCCACGCCGAGGGCCTTGCGGATGCGGCTGGTGACCTGGGTGGCGAGCAGCGAGTGGCCGCCGAGTTCGAAGAAGTTGTCGTCGACGCCGATGGCTGCCACGCCGAGGATGTCGGACCAGATGGCGGTGACCGCCTCCTCGGCCGGGGTGCGCGGCGCGGTGTAGGCGGACTCCAGGTCGGGGCGCAGGTTGTCGGGGGCCGGCAGGGCGCGGCGGTCGGTCTTGCCGTTCGGGGTGAGCGGCAGCCGGTCCAGGGCGACGAACGCGGCCGGGATCATGTGGTCGGGCAGGTCCCGGCGCAGGTGGGCGCGCAGTTCGCCCGCCGTCGGGGCGGTGCCGTGCGCGGCGACGGTGTAGGCGACCAGCCGCCGGTCGCCGGGGGTGTCCTCCCGCACGATGACGGTGGCGGAGGCGAGGGCGTCGTGGGCCAGCAGGGTGGCCTCGATCTCGCCCAGTTCGATGCGGTAGCCGCGCAGCTTGATCTGGTTGTCGGCCCGGCCGACGAACTCCAACTGGCCGTCGGAGCGCCATTTGACCAGGTCACCGGTGCGGTAGACGCGCCGCAGGGTGCCGTCCACGTCGCGGTGGGCGAACTTCTCGGCGGTCAGCTGCGGCTGGTTGAGGTAGCCGCGCGCCAGGCCCGGGCAGCTGATCCAGATCTCGCCCGGGATGCCCACCGGCACCGGCCGGCCGTGCCGGTCGACGACGAAGACCCGGGCGTTGGCGACCGGCCGGCCGACCGGGACGAAGTCCGGCGTGCCCTCGATGCGGGCGGTGGTGGCCTCCTGGGCCGCCTCGGTGGGGCCGTAGCCGTTGACCAGCGGGACGCGGGAGTGGGCGAACCACTGTCTGACCTGCTCGTGCTGGAGTGCCTCACCGCCGAGCCGGACCAGGCGCAGTCGCGGTCCCAGCGCGTCGGGGCCGTCCAGTTGGGCGGTCAGCGCGGCGAAGGCGGACGGCGTGAGCCAGGCGACGGTCACCGCGGCGTCGCGCAGGGAGGCGGCCAGGGTGTCGGGGGCCCACCGGTCGTCGCGCAGGACCAGGCAGGCACCGCAGGTCAGGGCGGCGAACATCTGGCCCACGGAGGAGTCGAAGGCGATCGAGGCGAACTGCAGGACGCGGTCGTCGGGGGTCAGGTCGAGCTGCCGGCGGGTCTCGCGCATCCGGGCCCGCAGCGCGCCGTGCTCGATCTGGACGCCCTTGGGCTTTCCGGTGGAACCGCTGGTGTAGATCGTGTAGGCCAGCGAGTCCGCGGTGGCGGCGGGCGGGTCGGTGACGGGCTGCGCGGCGAGGGCGGCCGGCCCCTCCTGGTCGAGCAGCAGGCGCGGGGTGGCGGCGGGCAGCCGGTGGACGTGGGCGCTCTGGGTGATGACCAGCGGGGTGGCGCTGTCCTCGACCATGTAGGTGAGGCGGTCGGTCGGGTAGTCGGGGTCGAGGGGCAGGTAGGCGGCGCCGGCCTTGAGGATGCCGAGCAGGGCGCAGATCATGTCGGTGCCGCGGTCGAGGCAGACGCCGACCAGGCTGTCGCGGCCGACGCCGCGCGAGCGCAGGTGGTGGGCGAGCCGGTTGGCCCGCTCGTTCAGCTCCCGGTAGCTGAGGGCGCCGGCGCCGCAGCTGACCGCGGGGGCGTCCGGGCGCAGCGCGGCCTGCTCCTGGAACAGCTGGTGCACGGTGACGTCGTCGGGCCCGTCGGTGGTGGCGCCGTTCCAGTCGACCAGGATCTGGCGCCGTTCCGCGGGGGTGAGCATGCCGGCCGCCGACAGCCGGGCCGCCGGGTCGGTGGTGACGGCGTCCAGCAGGGTCTGGAAGTGGCCGGCCAGCCGCTCCATGGTGGCCCGTTCGAACAGGTCGGTGCTGTAGACGATCATGCCCTCGAAGGACCGGTCGGCCGCTTCGGTGACGTAGAAGGTGAAGTCGAACTTGGCGTCCTGCGCCTGGACGGTGACCGGTTCGACGGTCAGGCCGGGCAGGTCCCAGCCGTCGGCGTCGGGCATGTTCTGCACGACGAACATGGTCTGCACGAGGGGGTTGCGCGACAGGTCGCGCTCGGGGGCGAGTTCCTCCACCAGGCGTTCGAACGGCAGGTCCTGGTGGTCGTAGGCGCCCAGCGCGGTGTCCTTGGCCCGCTCCAGCAGTTCGGTGAACGTCGGGTCGCCGGACAGGTCGGTGCGCATGACCAGGGTGTTGACGAAGAAGCCGATCATGTCCTCGATCTCGACGCGGTTGCGCCCGGCGATCGGGGTGCCCACCGCGATGTCCTGCTGGCCGCTGTACTTCGACAGCAGCAGCTGGAAGACCGACAGCAGCGTCATGAACAGGCTCGCGCCGTGCGCGGTGGCCGTGCCGCGGGCCCGGTCGGCGAGGGCGGCCGGGATGGTGAAGACGAAGGAGTCACCGCTGCCGCTGCGCCGGGCGGGCCGGCGGTGGTCGGTCGGCAGCTCCAGCGGTTCCAGGCCGGTGAGCCGCTGCGACCAGTAGGCCAACTGCTCCGCCAGCACCTCCCCGGTCAGCCAGTCGCGCTGCCAGACCGCGAAGTCGGCGTACTGAAGGGGCAGTTCGGGCAGCGGGTCGCCGCCGGCCGCGGTGCGGGCGGCGGTGTACAGCGCGGAGACCTCCCGGGCGAGGACACCGGCGGACCAGCCGTCGAAGACGATGTGGTGCACGGTGACCGCGAGGATGGCCTCGTCGTCCGTCAGCCGGATGAGGAAGGCGCGGATCAACGGTCCGGTGGCCAGGTCGACCGGCTGGAACGCGTCGGTGTCGATGATGTGCCGGGCGGACTCCTCCCGGGCGTCCGGGTCGGCGAGGTGGCGCAGATCGCGCACGGCGAGCGGCAGCGGCCGCGGCGCGTCGACCGTCTGCCGGGGGTGGCCGTCGTCGTCGGCGGTGAACCGGGTGCGCAACGAGTCGTGCCGGGCCACCACCGCGGTCAGCGCCGTCTCCAGCGCGCCGACGTCCAGCGGGCCGCGCACCCGCAGCCCGATCGGGATCAGGTACTCGGCCCGGCCGGGGTCCAACTGGTCGAGGAACCACAGGCGTTGCTGGGCGAACGACAGCGGCAGCGGGCCGTCCCCGGCGGCCGCCGCGGCCATGGCCGGCTCCTCGGGCACCTGCCACCCCGCGGTGGCGTCGCCGACGGACCCCAGGCTCGCCTCGAACAGCAGCCGGGCCCGCTCGAACGCCTGCTGTTCGAGGTAACCGGAGATCGCGCTGACGGTCATCGGCCGGGAAATCGAGGAGAGGTGGACTTCGGTGCCGAATTCGTCCGCGACGCGCCGCGCCATTTCCCCGGCGAGGGTGTCGTTTCCGCCGAGTACGAAGAATTCGCTGTCACCGTCGATCCGGTCGGCGCCGAGAAGCTCCTGCCAGATCGCCGCGATACGGATCTCCGCCGGAGACAGATCGTCGCGCACGGCCGCCGTACCTGTCGCGGGAGCCGCAAGGGGATTCGTCGTCATGCGTCCACCAGATCCTCGTCATCGGCCGGCTCGGGGTGAGCCGTTGACCATCAGCCGATTTCGATGCTGGCAGAGGCGGTGTGGGCAGATAACTGGTCACTTTCACCCCGGGGGGCGGTGGCCGCATGTACCCGGAGGGGGGTCCCTCCGGGGGTGGTGCGGCTCCGGGGACAGCCGCTCCGGGGGGGGCGGTGCGGCTCCGGGGGGGCGGTGCGGCTCCGGGGGGCGTTTCCGCGCCGGGGGGAGCCATCGCTCCGGGAGCGTTCCCGCACCGGGGGCGGTCAGGCTCCGGGGGTGCAGCCGCGCCGGGGCGTTTCCGCACCGGAGGTGCCGCTCCGGAGGGTGCCGTCGCTCCGGAAAACCTTTCCGCACCGCAGGAAGCCACCCCGGAGGACGCCGCCGCGCCGGAAGACCTTTCCGCACCGGAGGAGTGACCGGCGGAGGGACGCCTCGTGCGCCGGCGGCACGTTCGGCCGGCGGCGCACAGGGCGGGGCGGTGGGTCAGGTGGTGGCCAGCTCCGGTGCGGATTCCGCGGTCCGCCGGGCGGCCTCCGCGTCAGCCTCCCGCGCGGCCGTCGCGGCCGGCTCCCGCTCCCCCGCGGTCGACGCGGCCGGCTCCCCGGTGGGTGCCGTCGGCGCCGCCGTGGCGGGTGCCTTGCGCATGCCGGCCCACTGGCGGCTCATCCCCGGCACGCCGATCGCGACGAGGTAGAGCCCGCCGACGATCCACAGGGCCCCGGTCACACCGGCCACGGTCACCAGTCCCGCGCCGACCAGGCCGCCGAACGGGATTCCGGCCCAGGTGACCGCCTGGGCGAGGGTCTTCACGCGGCCGAGCAGCGCGGTCGGGATCAGCTCGTACGTCACGGCGCCGACGATCGGGTTGACGAAGCCGGAGCCGAGGCCGCCGATCGCCAGGACCGCGAGCACGCCCCACAGCGGGACGCCGGCGGCCATCGCGACGAAGCGCGGGATGCCGCCGATGAGCATGCCGACCAGGTAGACCGTGCGCCGGGGCAGCCGCTCGGCCAGGCCGGCCGCCACCAGGGCGGCGACGATCGAGGTCGCGGCGAAGACGCTGACCACCAGCCCGATCACCGCGGGGCCGTTGCCGGACTCCTTGGCCCACACCGGGAGCAGCACCGTCATGAACGCCTGGTCCAGCAGGTTGGTCGCGGCCAGCATCCCGACGATGGCGCGCAGCAGTCCGGCGCCGCGCAGGAAGTCCGCGCCCTCGCGCAGCCGGACGAGGTAGCCGGCGCTGTCGTCGACGGGGAGTTCGTCGGGCTCGGGGACCGGGTTGGTGAGGGTGGTGGAGACGATGAGGGCGGAGACCCCGAACAGCGCGGAGGTGACCCACAGCGCGTAGACGCTGCCGAAGGACGCGACGATGACGCCGGCGATCGCGGGGCCGACCGTCGTGGCGGTGCGCTCGACCGCGCCGCACAGTCCGGTGCCGCGTTCCAGCGGTACCCGGGCGGCGCGGGTGGCGGGCGGTACGAAGAGCCCCTTGGCGCCGTTCGCCGGGCCGTCCGCTATACCGACGACGGCCAGGAGCATCAGCAGCACCCCGAAAGAGAGCGTCCCGGTGAGGTAGAGCACCGGTGCGATCGCCATCGCCGTCATGGAGGTCAGGTCACCGAAGACGCTGACCTTCTTCGGGCCGATGCGGTCGATGACCGGTCCGGACAGCGCCTGCGAGATGACGTAGGGCAGGATCTGGCAGAACGCGACCAGGCCCGTCTTGCCGATGCTGCCGGTGGTGGTGAGCACGAACCACGGCAGCGCGATCGACAGCACGCGGTTCGCCGACAGAGCCGCCGCGTTGGCCGACAGCAGACCGATCAGCGCGCCCAGGAAACGCTTGCCGGGCACCTCCGTCGCCTCGGTGCTTGTCACCGCGGGCATCTGATGGGACATCACTTCTCCGTTTCGGTCGCGTCGGTGCGGGGCTGCCGGTCCTCGGGGCTGGGGAACATCTGGAACTGGAAGGAGACGCGGGCCGCGCCCTCGGTGGGCCCGGCCTCGGCCGCGGCGGCCGTGCGGCGCTTGAGTACGCGGTGGAACTCCGCCATGAGGTCCTTCGCCTCCTCGGGCGTGAGGGTGAACGCGTAGTCGCCGAAGTCCTGCGCGTCGCGCCACTCGTGCGTCAGGGCCGGGGTGGCGGCGACCGCGCGGAGCATGTTGTCCGCCCAGACCTGGGCGAGCGAGCCGAGGAACGCGGCGCCGAGTCCCCCGCCGTCGGCCAGCAGATCGCTGTCGGGCACCACGGTGTTGGCGTGGGCGGCCTGCCACCACCGCTCGCGGCGGACACCGCGGTCCGGCACCTCGGTGATGAAGCCGTGCTCGGCGAGCTGGCGCAGGTGGTAGCTGGTCGCGCCGGTGTTCTGGTCCAGGCGGCGCGACAGCGTCGAGGCGGTCGCCGGCCCCTCGGTCCGCAGAATCCCGAGGATGCGCACCCGCAACGGGTGGGCGATCCCGCGCAGGTTCCGCGCGTCCAGGCTCACTTGCGGCAGCGGTTCGTTCGGCTCCATGCGGTTCACCATACGAGTCCACAGGAGTCTTTGCAAAGGAAATCTTGTACTCACCAGTAACTTATGGACGTGAGACGCCGCCGCACGCTCCGGCGCGAACGAGGCGTTCAGCCAGGGGCGTTGCGGGCGAACCGGCCGGGAACGCGGGGCGAGGAGGCGCCGCCCGCGCAGGCGTGCGGCGCGACAGCGCACGGCCCGCCGCAGCTGCCGGGCGTGGACGCGGTCGACCGCGCGGTCGACCGCGGCGGAGCGGTCCGCACGCCACGGCAGGGCACGGCACGAACGCTCGGGTCGGCCGGGCCCGTCCCGGCGTCGAACCCGGCGGTGCGCGGGGCGCGGGGTGTCTGCGGCGCTCAACTGGACCAGGAGGGGACGGGCCTGACGCACCGACGGCGGCCACCGGGGCGGCACGCAGCCGCCGGGGTGTGGAGCGGCGACCCCGGCGAGGGTCGTGTCTCGTGTGGAGACCGGCGACCTTCGGCTGCACGGACCGGCCGTCATGGGCGTTGGCGGCGGGGCCATCCACGACGAGGGCCGGTCCGTCCTCGTGCAACAGGCCGTGCGTCCTGGAACCCGCCCGGCCCCGGCCCCCGGAGGCTGCGGTCACCCTGCCGAGATCAGTCGACGAACTCCATCGCGGGGTAGCGGCCGGACGGGCCGGTCAGCAGACGGCCCGGCCGGCCGAGCAGCCAGTGGCCGAAGTAGGCGGACACGTACGCCTCGGTGGTGCGGACGGCCGTGGCCGGGGCGATCGTGCCGATGTCCCCGGTACGGGTGGCGGCCGGCAGGCCCAGCTGCGGGACCAGCGCCTCGGCGTCCGTGAACGAGGCGTGCTCCGAGCCGCGCAGCGTCAGTTGGCGCGTCCAGCCCGGCGTGTGGGCGCGGAACGCCTGCCAGCCGGGGCCGGTGTCGGTGCTGCCGTCCTTGCCGAGCAACAGGAACGGGTCCTTCAGCCCGTGCTCGGCCACCGGCATGAGCGTGCCGTCGTACTCGGTCAGGTTGCCGTCCATGTCGATCCCGGCCCGGATGCGCGGGTCGGCGTCCATGGCCAGGGCGGCGGCCGTACCGCCCATGGAGTGGCCGAACATGCCGACCTCGGACAGGTCCAGCGCCCCGGCGAGCCCCGGCGGCAGCGGCGTGCCGTCCGCGTCGGGATCGTGGCCGGCGTCCAGCAGGCCCAGTTGGTCCAGCACGAACCGGGTGTCGGCGACCCGCACCGCGAGGGCCTTGTCGATGAACGCGCCGGGGTCGGTCGGCGTGACCATCGTGGCCAGTGAACCGTCCGGGAACTGGACCTCCGGGGATTCGTAGGTGTTGTCGACGGTGACCACGACGTAGCCCCGGGAGGCGAGGTCCTCAACCAGCGTGGTGTCCCAGGTCCGCGGCTCGCCCAGCCCCGGCGAGTAGATCAGCACCGGCAGCCGCCCGCGCCGGGCGGCGACGGGCGCGCCCTGGACCGCGTGCGTGACGGTCGCCGCCCAGTCGGTGCGCCCGGGCGGCACGCCGAGCCCGAGGTAGCCGTCGGCGGTCACGGCGTCGAAGTGCGCGGCGGCCCCGGGCAGCATGTAGGGCGCGGCGGGGTGGCCGGCCGTCCGCGTGGCCGGGTAGTAGACGCTGACCATCAGTTCGCGGGACGGCTTGCCGGTCACCCAGGGGTCGGGCCGGGAACGGTCCACCAGGTGCAGCGGCACCTCGCCGACCCGGTACGGGCCGGTGGGCGCCGGCAGGCTCGGTGCGACCGGGGGCGCGGGCGGCGCGGGGGCCGGGGCGGCGCCGGCCGGCGGAGCGGCGGCCGTCGTGCCGATCACGAGCGCCGCGCAGGCGACGACGGCCCATCGCCGCGCGCGACGCCGGGGAACTCGCCGTATCAGGGGCTGATCCTTCGTCATACCGCCATGCTCCGACGGCCGGACCCGGCTGCGCCATCCGGCCAACCCCCGTTCCGGCAGTGGGTGTTCCCCCACCCCGGTGGTGCCGGTGGCCGCCGTGCCGGTCCCGTTGACGGACGGCGGGCCGGGCGGGAGGCAGCCCGCGGCCCCGCCCAGCCCTGGCTGCCGCGAACGCCTCGGCCGCCGGCCCGCACGGGACTCCGTCTCAGGCGCGGACCTTCCACCGCAGCGTCGTCAGGTGCGCGTCGAACAGCTCGGTCAGCAGATGCGCGAGCGGACCGTCGGGATTGCCGTCGCCGAGGGTGATGAAGGTGAAGATGACCCAGAAATGCCGGCTGTCCGGGGCCGAGACGGTGTAGGTCACCCGGCGCCCGGCGTGCGTGGCCAGGGGTTCGGCCTCGGGGTCCGCCAATTCGACCGTCTCCTCGCGAAGCGCGGGCCGGCCGTCCACCTCGACGATCTCGGTACGGGCCGCGCTCGCCGAGGCGATCGCCTTGAGGACGTCGAGCGGGGCGACGTCGTCGGGGTCCGGGTCCCGCCACTCCGACACGGTGTAGGACGCCGGGACGGCGGAGCCGTCGACCGTCTCGACCGGCAGGGCGATCAGACCGGCACCGGCGGCTTGAGCGTGCGCGACGACCCGGGCGAGCTCCTTCCTGACCTCCTTGCGGAACGGCGTCGCCGTGTCGCGCGGCACCTCGGCGGGAACCGCGCCGTGTGCCAGCTCCGTGAGCCGCCGCTCAAGAGCACTGTGGTCGCGCGGATGCAGCGACAGGGTCTCCCAGCCCGGGATCTGGACGATCGAATACGCGCTCATGCGGCCTCTCCCGAGGGTACGACTGCTCCCAGAAGCTCGACCATCGCCGAGACCAGGGCCTCGGTGGCCCCGATCTCGGGTGTGCGGGCGGAGACGACGACGTCGAGGTCCCAGGCACGGCGGACGAGTTCGATGCGGGCGGTCAGGGTGTCATCGGACTCGAGCTCGAACGCGACGACGGCGATGCCGTCGGCGAGGGACGCCGGCAGGCTGGCGACCGCCGGCCGGCCCAGCGGTCCCTCGCGCCGGGCCCCGACGCGATCGAGCAGGTAGTCCGGGTTGCGGTCGAGGGGTTCGAACGCCCGGACCCGGGACCAGGTGGCACCCTTCGCCGGCACCGCGGTCGCCCGGAACCAGCCGGGCTCGGGGCCCTGCTGCCACGACGCGGGGAGCGCGTCGATCTGTAGTCGGCCGTTCATCGCCCTTCTCCTCAATCCTCAGGTGCCCCTTCCCGGAGACGCCTGTCGACAACAACAGCAAGTGACGCCGTCACGAACCGCTAGGCGTTGCTCTCGGGCCACCCCTTGCCATCGAGCCAGTCCTGGAAGCCGGGTTGATCCGCCCAGTCGACCTTGTCGATGAACAGGTACTTGCGGGGGATGTCACCCTGGTACGCCCACGCGCCGGTCTTCGACGCGCCGCCCAGCACCCCCATACCGTCGGTCTTCAACGTGCCTGACGACAACCAGGTGGGCTCTTTCAGATTGGCCCATCGGATCTTCACCAGGATGCTGCCGTCCTGTCCGGCGTGGCTGACGATCCCCGAAGCGCCGTCAATCCCCTTGGCCGTCTTGTCCCACATGAAGACATGCTGATCATGTCCCATTTTCACGCTGCCGGAAGGAAGTTTGATACCCCGGTTCGCGGCCGTCTGAAGGCCCTGCGTGTCGAGCGAGGAGCGCAGCTGGCCGAGGCCCGCGCCCTCCTTGTCGATGACGATGTGGGTGTACTCCGACACCCCGCACCCCTGGAGGCCGAGAGGATCGATCAGGAGGTACGGGTTGGCGACGTACGCGTGGTTGTTGGGCCCCGCCTCCAGGCCCAGCGGGTCGGGTGAGAGGTAGCTCCCGATCAGCGGATCGTAGTATCGCTGGTTGTTGTAATGCAGCCCTGTTTCCTGGTCTTCGTACTGGCCGGGGAAACGAAGCGGGGTGGACGCTCCGCCGGAATTCCACACGGTCGCCCCCCACAGGGTGCGCTGCTGGCGCCCCGCCAGGGTTCCGTCCTCGGCGAGCAGTTCGACGGGGGCCCCGGTGAGGTCGGTGATGATGGAGTAGAACCGCTGGTCGATCTCCTCCTGCGGCGCGTCGCGAACGGACTCGCGCTCCGTCTGGAGAATCGGGGTGTGGGTTCCCGGCCGGTACTCCCAGGCGGTGACGCGCTCACCGGAATCGGAGACTTCCGCCTGTTCGACGAGGACGGAACCGTTCCAGGTGTACCGGGTCTCGCTGAGAAGGTGTCCGTCGGGTGAGACGTGCTGTTTGCTGACGCGCCGCCCGAACGCATCGTAGAGATAACGCCACTTGCCGCCTTCCGGTGTGGTCACGGAAGTGAGCCTGTTGTCGGCGTCCCACACGTAGTGCCAGCTCTCCGGCTTGCGGGAGATCCGGGTACGGGTGCGTGTCACGATGCGGCCCGCCGCGTCGTAGCGGTAGCGGACGTTGCCGGCCTGGGTGACGCGGGTACCGGTGACCTGCCTGCCGCCCTGGGAACCGCTGTCCAGCGACGGAGCCGCGGCCCCGGAGGGCAGGGACCAGGTGGCCGAGACGATGTTCCCGGCCCGGTCGTAGCTGTACTGCTCGGCCCAGTCCGGACCGGTGACCGCGGTGACCCGGCCGGCCGGGTCGAGCGCGAGGGAACGGTCGCCGGCCAGCAGGTCGTCGACGCGGTGCGGAACACCGTCGTCGCGGTAACGGTACGAACGCCGCTGGATCTGGCGTCCGGGGCCGGTCAGGGACTGGAGCGTGAGGCCTCCGCGCCGGTCCCATTCCTGAACGAGCGAAAGGCCGCCCGGCAGCGCGCGGTCGGTCTCCTGATCGGCTGTGTTGTAGCCGAAACGCCACTGTCGCCCCGCCGCGGTCACCGCGACCGGGCGGCCGGCCGTGTCGAATTCCCAGTCGGTCGCCAGGCCGGAAGGAGTGACGCGGCCCGCGACCCGGCCGGTGCCGTCGAAGGAAGTCCTCACCGAGCGCCCGTTGCAGGTCTCGGTGATCACCCGGCCCAGCGCGTCGCGTGCGAAACGCACCTCGGCCTCCGGGTTCCGGGCCCGGAGCAGATGGCCCGCGGCATCGTAGCCGAAGGACGACCGGATACCGCCCGCCACCCGTTCGGTCATGTTGCCGAGGACGTCGTAGCCGAACGTGGTTTCCTGGCCCGCGGCGTTGGCCTGCCGGATGAACTGCCCGGCGGCGTCGTAGGCGTAAGTGGTGGTGGCTCCGTTGTAGTCGGTCTGGGCCGCGAGCCGGCCCGCGGGATCGTAGTCGTAGTGCCAGGTCAGGCTGCCGTGCCGGACCTCGGTCAGGCGCAGTGCGTGATCGTGGACGAACTCGGTCCGCGTACCGTCGGGCGAGATTTCGGCGGTCACCGAGTCGAACGGGCCGTGCTCGTAGCTGGTTACCGCGCCGGCCGCGTCGACGTAACGGGACAGGTTGCCTTCCGCGTCCCGCCAGAAGCTCTCCGCCTTCCCGTCGGGGCGCGTCCGTGACGCCAACTGGCCTTCGGGTGTCCAGCCCAGGCAGGTGACGCTGCCGTCGGGCAGGGTGACCCGGGTTACCTGGCCGCGGGCGTCCAGCTCGTACCGTGTCCGGGCGCCGTCCGGGGTCGTCACCTCCACCGGGATTCCCATGGCGCCGCAGACCACCTCGGTGACGGAGCCGTCCGGGCCGGTCACGCCGGCCAGGTGGCCGGCTTCGTCGTACCCGAACCGGGTGACGGACCCGTCCGGGCCGGTCGTCGAGGTGCGGTTGCCGCGTTCGTCGTACTCCTGCCGCCAGGTGCTGCCGTCCGGATTGGTCATGACGGTCCGCAGGCCGCGGCTGTCGTACTCGGCTGTGGCCCGGCCGCCGTCGGGCGCCGTGATCACGGTGATGTTGCCGTGCGCGTCACGGGTGTACCGGGTGACCCGGCCGAGGGGGTCGGTCTCCGCCGTGACGTTCCCGCGGGCGTCGTACTCCCGGTGGTTCGTGTGGCCGAGGGCGTCGGTGAACGCGGCCAAGCGGCCGGGCCCGGTGAATTCGTAGGTGGTGGTCGCGCCGCTGACGTCCGTCCAGCGGGTGACCCCCGGCTCGTACACGAACGTTCCCGACAGGGCGCCGCCCGGTCCGTCCCCCGCCACGCACCGGCCGTGCTCGTCGTAGGAGTACCGGTAGAACTGCTCGTTGCGGTCCTGCCACCCGGTCAGCCGTCCCTCGGGGTCGTAGGAGAACCGCAGCGGCTTCCCGGACGCGTTGACGACCCCGGTCAGGTTTGCGTGCTCGTCGTACACGTACCGCCGCAGCGGCTCGTCCTCGCCGGCCAGGGTGAGCGCGGTGACCAGACCGTCGGTGACCGTCACGTCGACCCGGTGGCCGCCGGAGTGCGTCACCGCCTGCGGGGCCCCGAAGGCGTCGTACGAGAAGGAGATCCGGTGCCCCGTCCGATCGCTCACCGCGGCCAGCGGGAAACTGCCCGCCGCGGCCTCCTCGGCGTCCGCCGGGCTCCGTTCGAACGTCCAGGTGAGCCCGCGCCGGGGGTCGTGCACCTCGTACGTCCCGTTCGACACCGGCCGTAGTGTCCATACCGGTCCGGACTGCGGCAGCACGGCCTCGTCACCGGTCGGAAGGGGCCAGGTCACGACCCGGCCGTCGGCGAACGCCCCGCGCACCCGCCCGGCGCTCACCACGAGCCGCTGGTCGAGCGAGGACAGCCAGCCGGGCCCGAACCAGCGTCCCGTCCGCCAGGACGAGCGGTGGGTCCGCTCGATCACCAGCGGCAGGATTCCCGGCAGCGACACGTCGGTCTCGGTGGTCAGCACGTCCCCGGTGGCCACGTCCACCGGGTCGCCGTTCGTGCACGCCTCGTCGTTCCCGTAGGACGCGCCCTTGGACTCGCCGGCGGAGGACATCCCGTCGGCGTCGGTCAGGTCCTCGATGTCGGTAGCGGCGCCGCTGCCGCCCTCCTCGACGGCGTCGCCGCCGCGGACCGCCCCGGTGAGGGACTTCAGGCCGCCCTGGATGGCGGGACCGAGGATCTTGGCGCCGCCGAGGGTGACCAGGCCGGCGATCGCCATGCCGAGGTCGGCCCAGGAACCGCCGCCCAGCGCCTTCAGGCCGATGTTCGCCGCGAGCGTCACGCCGGCGACCGCCACGGTCGCCGCGAACACCGCCTCACCCACCCCGGGGATGACCAGGGCGATCACCGCCAGCGCCATGCCGATGTAGGTGAGGACCTTGATCAGGATCTGCAGGAACTTCTTGAACGCGTACTTGAAACGGTCCCAGCCCGAGTCGGTGAGCCCGTCGTTGAAGCCCTTGCGGATCGTGGCGGCCGCGCTCTGTCCTGCCTCGTCCAGAGCCGACAGGACGTTGGCGAGCTTCTGCTTGGCGGCGTCCAGACGGCCGGCCGCCGCGTCGGTGGCCGTGGTCTTGTCGGTGTTGGCCTGTTCCTGCTGGGTGGTCAGCTGCCCGCCGTCCGACGCGGTGGCCTTGGGCATCGCGTCGGCCGCGCGCTGGGCGGCGTCCGCGTCGATCGCGTCGTCGAGCGCCTGGGAGGACCCCAGGAGTGCCGCGTCCAGGGCCGGCCGGTAGTCGCCGAGCGCGCTCACCACGGCCTCGTAACGGCCGACGACCTGGTCGAGGTCCTTCGCGACGTCGCCGGAGGACGAGCGCAGTTCGTCGGCGTACTTGCCCTGCAACGACTCGCCCGAGGCGATCCGGGACAGCCGCTGCCCCTCGGTGCGCATCGTCTCGGCCAGCGACCGGAAATACGCCAGCCGCGAGTCGATCTCGGGGAGGTCCGCGACGACCGGGTCCGACGGCCGGTCGAGGAGGTCCCACGGCCCGGGACGCTCAGGCATCCTGCTGTCCTTCGTTCGTCAGGCGTTCCGTGTCGGCGTCGTGCGCGGACAGGACGACCTGGAGCAAGCGCCATCGCCCTTCGGCGGGAGGCGGCGTATTCACCGGGCCCGGCTGCGGCCGTCCGGCCGGCTCCGGCCAGGTCTCGGTCTCGATCTCGATCCTCATCGGCTGGCCCCTACTGGCTGTTGTCGACCTGAAGACTGTCCGCGAGCTGCTTGTCGGCGTCGTTCCACGCGGAGCACGCTTTGTCGACGCGGTCACTCAGCTTGGACAGGCGCGACTGGATCGCGTCCCGATGCACGTACCAGTTGTTGGCGAACGCGTTCATCGCACTGGCCACGTCCGACTGCCCCCAGACCCCCTGGTCCTCCTTCGCGTTCTTCTGGGCGTTGTTGTACTCGTCGAGAATCGCCTTCAGATCGCGGTTGGTGTCGTCGAGACTCGCGTCGACGATGAGATCCGCCATCCGTCACCCTCCTAAGTCCGGTCGCACCGCTCATTCGATGAGGCGGGGCACCTGCAGCGTGAGAAGTTCGCCGTTGCCGAGGTGTACGAGCGCGCGACCGGGCGTGACCGGACCGTTCGTCAACGACCGCGAAAGGCGCACGCCCAGCAGGTCGCCGTCGAACGGATTGCGCGGACTGAGCAGCGCACCGCGCTGGTTGTTGCGGATGTCCGTCTGCCACCCCGAGAATCCGCCGCCGACCTCCGCGGCGTTCCCTCCCAGGACGACCGCTCCCCCGGCTCCGGCCGAGTTCCTGATCCACTCGCGCAGGAACGTCAGTCCCGAGCTGTCTCGCACGAGTTCACCGTCGTCGATGACGAGCACGACGGGTCCGGCGTCCGTGCGAAGGGCCTCCTGGAGCTCCTCGGCCGGCGGCTCGGTGCCCGTGAGGATCGCGCGGACCCCGGGCTCCCCGGTGAAGTGCGACTCCAGCGGCGAGCGGCGCGGCAGGAGCAGAACGGTCTGCGCCCCGGCGTCCAGCAGCGAGCGCGTCATCACCGCCAGCAGATTGCTGCGCCCCGAGCGCGGCGGGCCGGCGATGAGGAAGGTCGGCGCCGGCCCGGCGAGATCCGTACCGACCGTCGTGAGCTGGTCCCCGCCGACTCCGATCATGGCCCACAGCGGATCGTCGTGCGGCTCCACCGGATACCGCTCCGCCTCCTGCCACGTCAGGGTCGAGGGCAGCAGGTCGACGCGCAGCGGACGCAGGCCGAGGGGCACCTCGCGGTCACGCTCGCGGGCGCGCACGGCGATCTCGTCGAGCGCCTCGGCCTGCGCGGACGCGCTGGGATCGGCGGCGAGGAGGGCGATCTGCGCCTCCTGGCCGGTCACGGCGCGCAGCATGCGGCCGTCGGGGATGCGTTCGGGAAGCTTGCGCGGGTTGAGGTTGGCCATGGAGTAGTCGCTGCGGTCGGCGAACCGCAGGACCCACTTGTCGTCGGTCAGCACGCCGATCCGGCCGGAGAACAGCGAGCGGTCCCCGGCCAGGACGAGGTGCAGCCCCGCGCCGGCGCCTTCGCGCAGGAAGGTGAGCACCTGCTCGACGAACACCCCGCCGTCGAGGTCGCCGTAGCTGCTGGTGAAGTTCTCCCACCGGTCGAGCAGCAGGACCAGGTGCGGCAGCCGGTCGCCCGGGGCGGCCTGGCGCCGCTGTTCGCCGATGTCGGCCACCCCCAGGCGGCCGAACAGCTCCTGCCGCCTGGTCATTTCGGCCTGCAGGCGGTCGAACAGGCGGGTCAGGCGCTCGCGTTCACTGCGCTGGACGACCGCTCCCGTCTGCGGAAGACGCGTCAGCGGCAGCAGGGCGCCGTTGCCCATGTCGATGCCGAACAGGTGCAGGTCCGCGGTCGAGATCGCGTCGGCGAGGCTGCCGGCGATGGTCCGCAGCGCCTGGGAGCGCCCGGTGCGGGAGGCGCCGGCGATGAAGAGGTGACCGAACTTCGACAGATCGACGGTGACCGGACGCTGTGCCTGTTCGCTCGGCAGGTCGCCCAGGGCCCACGGTACGGCCGGCAGGGCGCCGTCATCCGGTTCGGGTCGGGCGTGTGCGGCGAGCAGGTCGGCGCGGGTGACCGATTCCGGCAGCGGCGGCAGCCACGGTGAGTGGTTGGCCGGCAGCCCGAGTCGACCGGCCGCGTCCCGGGCCGCTTGGACCAGCCGGGTCAGGTCGGTGTCCTCGCCGTCCTGGGCGTCGTGCCGCGGCGCGGCGGGCAGCGGGTAGCCGGCGGTCGCCCAGCTCAGCGGAGCGACGAAGGGCGCCGGCACCGTCCTGGGCCCCCGGGCGACGGCGACTTTGCTGCGGCCGCCGACCCGTGCCGTCTGGAACGGGATGAGCGAGGCGTGTCCGAGGCGTACGAAGGCCCGGCCGGGGGTCGAGGCGGAGATCTGGGCGGCGTCCGGTACGCCGATGATGTCGCTGCTGTCGGCCGCGTCGGTGACCCGCAGCGATATCCGCAGGTTGGTGTTCGCGCGAATCTCCCCGGACACCACTCCGGAGGGGCGCTGCGTGGCGAGGATCAGGTGGATGCCCAGCGACCTGCCGCGCTGCGCGATGTTCACCAGGCCGGCGACGAAGTCGGGCAGTTCGCGGACCATGGACGCGAACTCGTCGATGACGATGAGCAGTCGCGGCATCGGCTCCGCGTCGCGCCGGGAACGGGCGTCGAAGTAGTCGTCGATGTCCTTCGCCCCCACCGCCGCGAGCATGTGCTCGCGCCGGGTGAGTTCGGCACCGAGGGAGGTGAGTGCGCGTTCGACGAGGTGGGCGTCGAGGTCGGTGACCATGCCGACCGTGTGCGGCAGGCGCACCGCGTCCTTGAACGCGGCGCCGCCCTTGTAGTCCACGAGCACGAAGTTCATGGCGTCGGGCCGGTTGGCGACGGCCAGGCTCGCCACCATGGTCTGGAGCAGTTCCGACTTGCCCGCGCCGGTGGTGCCCGCGACCAGCCCGTGGGGACCATCGACGACGAGGTCGACGGAGAACAGGCCGTCGAAGGAGACGCCCAGCGTCGCCCGCGTGCTGCGGGCGCCGCCGGCCCAGCGGGACAGGAACTGCTCGGGTGCCAGCGGTTCGAGGTCGAGCACCTCGGTGAGCCGGGCGGCCTGCGGAAGCGCGGCGTCGTCGTCCCCGCCGGTGTCGCGGATCGGGGCGAGCGCCCGGGCGGTGCGTTCGAACCACTCCTGGCCGATCACGTCGAGGCGGGTCCGGTGGCTGCTGTCCTGCGGAGTACGGCGCAGGTCGGCGCTGCCGTCGGCGTGCACCACGGCGACCGCCGTGGCCTCCTCCGGCAGGGACCGCTCGTCGTCGTCGACGCAGATGCTGTAGATGCCCACTTCGGGGCCGTCGCGCAGGATGACGGCCGCGCCGGGGTAGCTGCGCAGGCGCCGGACGCCGTCCCAGACGACCACGACGTCGGGTCCGAGCCGGGGGTGGCGTCCGGGAGCCCCGGACACCTGGGTCTGCCGCTCGCTGAGCAGCCGGCCGAGTTCGGCCACCCGCCGTCCGATGGTCTCCGCGTTGTTGCCGACCGTGGAGCGGGTGTCCTGCCCGAAGGCGGGGGCGAGATGCGGCAGCCACGCCGTCCAGCCCCACTCGGCGCTGCTCCGCCCCGCGGTGAGGAGGACGATCTGCGCGTCGTGCGGGCTGTGCAGGACGGCGACCTGCGCGAGGAGCCATTCGACGACAGGACGGGTCCGGGCAGGAGCCCCCGCGACGCCCAGGACGCCGGCCGTCTTCAGCGAGACCGCGAGCGGGACGTCGTGCAGGGTGGCCGGGAGGCGCCGGCGGTACTCGCGTTCCTCCCTGGCGTCGTCCACCATCACGGAGCTGGGAACGTCGCCGGTTCCCACCCGCAGCAGGAGGTAGTCGGCGTCGGCGAAGCGCCGCTCCCACAACCGCGATTCGGGCACGGACGCGATCCGCCCGAGGTCGACCGCACTCGGCGCCGACGTCAGCAGCGAGATCCGCTCCGCCACGTTGCCGGCCTCGATGTCGGCCTCGATGCGGGCGAGGGTCGCCTGGTAGTCGGCCGTCAGGGACCGGTGTCCGCGCCGGCCCCGTCGCCTGGCGGACAGGGTGTTCGCGATGACGACGACCGGCGACAGCGCCGCGACCGCCAGGTAGGCGTAGGAGTGGAACAGGACCGCGGTGACGAGGGCCCCGACGACCGGTACCAGGGCCCCGACCCACGGCAGGGCACTGGTCTGCGGCGCCGCGGGCGGGGCCGGGATGCGGAACTCGCTCTTGGCGGAGACGCGTACCGTGCGCGGCGGACGGTTGAAGTCGAAGCCGCCGGCCTCGGCGTCGGGTTCGAGGACGGCGTCGGAGTCGGTCACCGGTCGCGTCGCCAACAGGCAGTCGGCGATGACGAGTTGGGCGTCGGGGGGCCAGGCGGTGAACTCCTCGGTCAGCGGTGTGCCGCCGATCCGCGCGTCGATGTCCGGCGACGTCGTGCGGACGCGGGTGCGCATCGTGACGTCCACCTGGACGATCAGGGCGCCGTCGGGAACCGGGGCGAGCCGGCCGCCGATCGCGTGCTCTCCCGGTCCGAGCCTGACGGTGTTGCCGGCCCCGGGGCCGCTCGCGATGCCCACGTCGAGCATCCCGGCGGCCGGTTCCGGGGACCGCGGGAGCCCCCGGACGTCGAACACCGCTCCCTGGCGCACCCCGGCCTCACGCAGCGACGCGTCGTAGCGCACCTCGCGGTCGGCGACCCGGACGCGTCGCTCGCCGTCCGCCGCGCCCGTGTCGTCGCCGCCCATCCGGCGCACCAGATCGCCGACGGTGTTGTCCTGGTCGGCGTCCACCAGGAAGTCGCGCGAGTCATCGTCGCCGTGACGCAGGGAGAGGGCGATACGCAAGATTCTTGGCCTTTGGTCGGTAGCCGCGTCGAAGAAGTCGTGCGGGTCCCGCCGCACACGACGGCGGGACCCGCTTCCCGTTATTTCTTGAGCGCGTTGGCCAGGTCGCTGTCCGTCTGGGCGAGCGCGTCGGCCGCCTTGTTGAGGTAGGTGGCCATGCCGGAGAGGCCGGAAATGGTCTTGTTCGCCCCGTCGTTGAACTCCTGGTAGGAGTTGTTGAACGCCACCGAGGACTTGTCGGTGACGTAACCGCCCGAGACCAGCGATTCGATGAGGGACTTGAGCTGGGTCAGTTTCGACTTGATGTCGTCCTCGCCCTTGCCCAGCTGCGAAGCCGCGTCGTGCATGTCCTGGTACGTGACGTTCATGTTGGGCATGTGGTCCTCACCTGTCGTCTCGAAGGCCGCGCCGGGGTTGCCGCATCGGCGCTCGGGGTCAGTTGCCGGCTCGGAAGAGCGGGCCGCGGCGGGGAGTGCCGGCGGAAGCGCTGTAGCGGATGTCGGGAAGGAACCCGCTGGAGAGCACACCGCCGTCCGCGGTGAACTTCCAGGTGGCCACCGGCGCGTTGCCCCTGATGAGGATCCACGCGGTCGTGGCGGAGGCGAAGCGGGCCCGCAGCGCGGCGGTCTGAGAGCGCGACGGGGGTTCTTCGAACACGATGAGCGCCCGTTCGCCGGTGTCGAGGTCCGCGAGGAGGCTCTCGGCGCTGTCGAGATTCGGTTCGCTGCGCGCGCTGATCCGTGCGACGCGTACCGGCGCCGACCAGGGATTGGTGGTCAGCTCCGCGATCCACGCCTCGACGATCTCGTCCACGGCGCCCTTCGGCCCGTCGATCGAGATGGGGCCGACCGCCTGGTCGAGGTCCAGCAGTACCTTGCCGTCGTCCGACGCGCCGAGCATCACCAGCCCGGCGAAGGAGTGCCGGTCGCTGTCGCGGACGTTCGACGCCTGGAGCGCCGCCAGTCGCGCGCTCCACGTCCGCCCGTCCCGCGACGCCGTCCACCCCGCGGGGGCCTTGGCCGACGGCTTCGACACGGTGACCTTGACCGACACGGCGTCCACGGTGACGAGGTAGACGCCGGGGAACGCGATGTCCTCGTCGTCGCACGCGGTCGTCAGCGCTTTGAGCGCACGGTCGATGGTCCAGGCCGAGGACCGGTCGACCTGCGTCGCCGGCCCGGCCTTCTTCGCGGCGGGCTTCCTGCGGCGCCGGACCAGTACGACCGCGACCACGGCCGCGGCGGCGACGAGCACGGTCGCGAGCACGATCCACAGCACGGCCGACGACCCGTGGGACGCGGGCGACTTCGACGCCGCCGGTGCCGTACTGCCGGCTTGCGGCGTCGGGGTGGCCGAGGCGACGACCTTGGGCAACGGGCCGGACTGCACCCCGGAGCCCTTCGCGTCGCTCGGCAGGACGAGGACCCACCCCGGGAGCACGCCGGTCGGGCTTTGCAGCGAACCCCCGCCGGGCTGCGGCCGGCCCTTGTTCAGGCTGAAGATCTGCGTGTAGCGGTTGCCGTCACCGAGGAAACGCTGCGCGATCTCGAAGAGGAACTCCTTCTGACCGCCGTAACTGCTGCGCACGACGTAGTACTTGACCGAGCCCGCGGGCGGCGTCGAGTTCTCCGCGGCCAGGTCCCGCAGCTGAACCTGCGCGGCAGCGCGATCACCTCCGGTCGATTGCCCGTTGGCCAGGCCGGCCAGGGGCAGGCAGACGAGTACGGCGATGGCGAGTCTGCGCACGACGCGCCGCCCGAAAGATCCTTCGTGGGTCACACCCATCTCCTCCGATGGCTGACGATGGGGGACGGACTGCCGCCGCGTACGGCGGACACCGGGCCCGGGGCCGTCATCAGCGCGACGCCGCCGTCGCGTTCTCACGTCTTCGCTGGCACTGCTCGCATGGGGGCGCAATGAGAATCCGGGTGCGGGGGGTGGGGGGCAGATGGCTCCGCCACCGGGCACGCGATTCCCGCACCGGGACGGAGTCCAACCCACTCTACAACACGGGGGTTTTCCCTAACTGATGCGATGTCAAGACGTGTGTGGCCTTGCGTTGGACGGCGTCAGACGGTAATTCGCCACCACCGGGGGGCTGCTGAGGCCGTTCGGGCCGCGCGGGCCGGACAGGGGTCGGCGGGAGCACCGGCGAGGGCGTGGCCGACGTCGCCGTTACGGCGCCGGGGCCGGGGCCGCTGTGACGATGCCGCCGCGCCGGGGCCGACCCGACCGTCGACGTGCACGCGGCGGTTGACGCGGTGCCGGCCTGACGTCCGTCGCACACGCAGGGGTTGGCGCGGTGCCGGCCCGACGACCGTTGCGCACGTAGCGGTTGCGCGGTGCCGGCCTGACCGCTGCCGTGCACGCAGCGGTTGGCGACGAACCGTGCTGCCTCAACCACCGCCGCGCACTCAGCAGTTGGCGCCGACCCAATGCCGCCTCAACCACCGCCGTACACCCAGCAGTTGACGGCGAACCGATACCGCCTCAACCATCGCCGTACACCCAGCAGTTGGCGACGTTGCGCCGGACGGCACCGTGGGCCGTCCGGCGCGGGCAACGGTCAGGTGGCGAGGGCCGGTTCGGTGTCGGGGCGCTTCAGCAGGCGGAACGCGGTGGCCACGAGCGCCAGGAGGGTGACGCCGGCGACCACGCCGATCGCCGGCCGCATGCCGGGCAGCAGTTGGTGGTGGTGGACGGCGACCGATCCGGAACCGCTGAGGACGGCGCTGACCACCGCGAGCACGACCGCCGAGCCGATCTGGAGGCTGGTGTTGAGCAGTCCGGAGGCGAGGCCCTGTTCGTGGTCGGCGACACCGCTGGTGGCCTGGACGCTGACCGAGGGGGCGCACAGGGCGAAGCCGACACCCAGCAGCAGCATGGTCGGGAGCATGAAGTCCAGGTAGGACATGGACGGGTCGACGCGCAGGAAGAGCAGGTAGCCGACGATGAGGGCCAGCATGCCGGCGAAGATCAGCTTGGTGGTGCCGAAGCGGTTCAGGATGGCTCCCATGCGCGCGGCGCTGGCCATGATCAGCAGGCCGGTCGGCAGGAAGGCCAGCGACATGCCCAGCGGCGACCAGCCGAGCGAGTTCTGCACGTACAGCGTGACGACGAACTGGAAGCCCGCGTAGCCGCCGAGCATGGCCGCCGCCGAGAAGTTGGCGTGCAGCAGGGTGCGGGAGCGCAGGATGGCCAGCCGTACCAGGGGGCGCGGGTGCCGGCGTTCGACGGCGACGAAGACCGCCATCAGCACGGCGCTCAGCACGAGCAGGCCGATGGTCTGCGGACTGCCCCAGCCGCTGCTGGGGGCCTCGACGACGGCGAAGACCAGCACCAGCAGGGCGACGGTGCTGCTCAGTGCGCCGATCAGGTCGAACTGCTGGAGGCTGACGCGTTCGCGCACCGAGGTGGGCACGACCCGCCAGCCGATCAGGACCAGGGCGATGGCGATCGGCCCGGGCACGAGGAAGGTGACGCGCCAGCCGAGTTCGGTCAGCAGGCCGCCGATGACCAGGCCCAAGGAGAAGCCGCTGGCCTGGCAGGAGGTGTAGATGGTCAACGCCCGGTTGCGCGCCGGGCCTTCGGCGAACGTGGTGGTGATGATCGACAGTCCGGCCGGCACGGTGAACGCGGCCGCGGCGCCCTTGACGAAGCGCAGCACGATGAGCAGGACGTCGCTGCTGATCACACCGCTGAGCACGGAGGCGGCGCCGAAGACGGCGACCGCGATGAGGAAGATCTGGCGGCGGCCGAGCAGGTCGCAGGCGCGGCCGCCGAGCAGCAGCAGGCTGCCGAAGCCCAGGATGTAGCCGCTGACGATCCACTGGAGCGAGCTGGAGCCCAGGTGCAGGTCGGTGCCGATGGACGGCAGGGCGACACCGACCATCGACATGTCGAGCCCGTCGAGGAAGAGTGCGCCGCACAGGACCACCAGGAGCAGCCAGGTGGCCGGCTTCCAGGCGAGGTCCACGATCTCAACGGCCTTGGGGGCGCGGAGGCCGGGGCCGGACGCGGTCGCGTCCCCGGTTCGGGGCGAGGTGGGGGCGGGAGTGCCGGTCTCGTTTGGAGTCACCCGGACATCATGCACACGCATCTAATGCGCTCGCATGTAATTCGCATACATGTAATATGCATGGTTATGCTACGGTTTGGCTCGTGACGCAGCGTACCGACGACGAGCTCGCGACCCAGTGGCACGACCTCATGGGTCGCTACCACCGCACCACCTGCGCGCTGGACCGTACCCTCACCACCCTGCACGGCCTGACGGCCAGTGACTTCGAGGTGCTGCAACAGCTGCACGCCTGCCGGCTCGGCGAGCCGGTGCGGATGGGCGAACTGGGCGAGCGGGTGCACCTCAGCCAGAGCGCGCTGTCACGGCTGATCACCCGCCTGGAAGGCGCCGGCCTGGTGGAACGCGGCACCTGCGCGGACGATCGCCGCTCCGCCTGGACCCGCGTCACCGACGCCGGTTCGCGCCGCTTCCTGGAGGCGAGGCCCACCCAGCGCGCTATCCTGCGCGAGCGGATGACGCCGTCGGCCGACGCGCCCCGCTAGCGGGTCGAGGTCCGGGGGGACGCATGGAGTTCACGCCGATCGAGCGCGCCCCCGGAGCGTTCCAGCGGACGGTGACCGCCGAGGAGATCCGGGCCATGGCGCGGCGGGCGTTCGGGGCGGGGGTACGCGTGCGGTCCGCCGTGGAGCTGGGGCCCGGGTCGTACAACAGCGCCTACCGGGTGGACGTCGGCGCGGAGCGCGCGGTGATCCTGCGGGTCGCGCCGGAGCCGGCCCGGCAGTTCCGCATCGAACGGCAGTGGATGCGCAACGAGTACGCGGGCGTGCCCTACTTCGCCGTCATCGCGCCGCTGCTCCCGCGCACCTTGGCGGCCGACTTCACCCACGCGGTCATCGGACGGGACTACCTGTTCCAGACGCTGCTGGACGGCGTCCCGGCACCCGAGGGCCTGCGTGCCTGTCCGCGGGCCGAGTGGGCGCCGTTCTTCCAGGGCCTGGGCACGATCGCGCGCGACATCCACACCGTGCGCGGCGACCGCTTCGGGCCGATGGCCGGACCGGGGTTCGCCACCTGGGGCGAGGCGGTCGTCGCCACCTTGCGGGACACCGCGGCCGACCTCGACGACGTCGGCCTGGACGCGTCCGACGTGCGCGAGGTCGCCGCCGCCGCGGTACGGCACCGCGCGCTGCTCGACGAGATCACCGAACCCCGGCTGCTGCACGGCGACTTGTGGACGGCCAACGTGATGATGGCCGGCGGCGCGCCGGTCCCCGCCATCACCGGTGTCTTCGACTGCGACCGGGCCTCGTGGGGCGACCCGGAGGCCGACTGGACGATCTTCGTGGCCGGCCGCACCCGCCCCGAGCAACGGCGGGCGTTCCGGGAGACCTACGGGCCGCCGGCGTCCACCCCCGAGGCGGAGCGGCGGGCGTTGTTCTACCAGGCCCAACACCTGGGCGCCGTACGGCTGGAGCGGCACCGGTTGGGCAGGACCGACGACATCCCGGCGTCCTACGACGAGATGCGGGACGTCATCTCCCGCTTGCGCACGGCATTCTGACGCTCAGTCATGCAACGGGGCCGCGAAAGTGGCTGAGCGGCGTAATATCCGGCGCCTCGTCGGACATGGTATTGACGGCCCGTCAGGCGCGCTGTCCCGCGGAGCCCCTGGCCCACCGGATCACGTCCCCTTCATGGGACGGGTGCGGAACGCGGCGCGGGAGGGGTCCGGTACCGGCCGGGCCCCTCCCGCGTGGTCTGCCGCGCGGGGACTACGCCGGGGGGACGACCGGGTTGACGGGACGGCCGCCCATCGGGTTGGCGGTGGCGATCGAGGCGCCGGCGGAGCAGGCGAGCGACTCGTGGGCGGCGGCCTTGAGGATGCTCGCGTGCAGCGCCTGCGCGCTGACGCGGGGGGCGGCGTGGGTCTCGGCCGCGTTGGCGGTGCCACTGCCGACCAGGGCGGCGGCCAGCAGCGTCGCCGCCACTGCCGCGGTACGGACGCCTGTGGTGCGCTTCATCGTGTTCCCCTTCACGTACGCCAGTGGGACGGAACTCGCAGGCATCGTCACGAACCGGCGCCCTGGCTGGAACTGTAGAAGAGTGACAACTTCGGCGGGAGGGGTATTTCGAGATTTCTCCCGCCACACCGTGGCAGGAAGATGCAGCCCCGGACCGCGGCCTCAACGGAATCCAACAGTCCGTCAACTCCGCCCGGGCCAGGGGCGTTCAGTCATGTCCGGTCCGGATCGCGGGACTTCAGCCGTGTGCGGCCGCTCCCCCGCCGCCCACGAGGCGCGGGCGGGGCGACGGGCGACGCCCCGCCGAATGCCCGCGCCGGTGAGCCGGCTCAGACCGTGCGGACCAGGACGCCCGCGGCGGTGAGGGCCGCGGTCTGCTCGGCGGGGGCGGACGCCTCGGTGACCACGGCGTGCAGGGCGGTGGCGGGGGCGACGTGGGCGAGGGCCGCGCGGGAGAACTTCGCCGCGTCGGCCACCGCGATCACCCGGCGGGAGACGGCGATCGCGGCCCGTTTGACCGCGGCGTCGGCCAGGTCGTAGGCGGTGAGGCCGTCCTCGGCGGTCAGCCCGCAGCAGCCCATCACGGCGGTGTCGAAGCGCAGCGACGCCAGGGACGCCTCGGTCAGCGGTCCGGTGAGGGCGAGTTCGCCGGGCCGCGGCTGGCCGCCGGGGACCAGCAGGGTCATCAGGGGCGCGGCGGCGAGCGCGTTCGCGGCGTGCAGGGACAGCGGCATGACGGTGATGCGGCGATCCACCAGCGCCCTGGCCACCTCCAGGCAGGTGGTGCCGCTGTCCAGCACCACGGACTCGCCGTCCGCGATCAGCCCGGCGACCTCGGCGGCGATGCGGCGCTTGGCCTGCTGCCCCTCCTGGGACCGCAGGCCGAACGGCGGTTCCTCGCCGCGCAGCAGCAGACTGCGGGCACCGCCCCGGTAGCGCTCCAACACGCCCTGTTCGGCGAGGAGTTCCAGGTCGCGGCGGATCGTCATCTCCGACGCGCCGGTCAGCGCCGCCAGCTCCGCCACGCTCCGGTGGCCACTGCCGCGCAGCGCGTCGGTGATCTGGTGCAGTCGCTCCGTGCTCGCCATGCGCGCTATTGAACATCAGGCATGTTCGAAAGACCATCTTATGAACGTCAAATCTGTTTGATACGGTCGCGCCATGGACAGGACACTGCGCGCCGGGCGAGCGGCCACCTTCGCGTTCTTCGCCCTCAACGGCTTCGTGCTCGGCATGTGGGTCGTCCACATCCCGGCCGTGGAGGGCCGCACGGGGATCAGCCACGCGGTGCTGGGCTGGCTCCTGCTGCTGCTCGGCGGCGGCGCGTACGCCGGCATGCGGGTCGCCGGTCCGCTCGCCGACCGGTTCGGCGCCCGGCGGCTCGTGCCGGCCGGCGCGGTGCTGACCAGCGCGGCGGTGGTCCTGCCCGGACTGGCCCGCGGCCCCTGGACGCTGGCCGGCGGGCTGCTGGTCCTCGGCCTGGGCAACGGATGCCTGGACGTGAGCATGAACGCCCACGCCGTCCAGGTCGAACGCGGCTACGACCGGCCGGTGATGTCGGCGTTCCACGCGGTGTTCTCCATCGGCGGCGTGGCCGCGTCCCTGATCGGCGCGTGGGCCCTGGGCCGGGGCTGGAGCGCGCCGGCGACGCTGGCCGGGGTCGGCGCCCTCGGCCTCGTGGCGACCGCGCTCGCCACGCGGGGCCTGCTGCGGCCGGCGGGAAGGGGGCCGGGTGCCGGGAGCGCCGGGGACGGCGCGGCCGACGGGATCGGGGGCGAGGTCGCGGCCGGCGGGGTCGGGGTCGGCGACGCGGGGCCGGCCGTGGGCACCGGCGCCGGGACCGGCGCGGTCGACGGTGCGGCTGTCGGGCGTCCTGTCGGGGACACCGTCGGGGACGCGGCCGGGGATGTCACCGGGGCGGGCGCGGTCCGGCCGGCGGCGTCGGGGCGCGTGTGGGCGCTGGCCACGCTGGCGTTGATGCTGATGCTGAGCGAGGGCGTGGCGAACGACTGGAGCGTGCTGGACCTGCGGGACGTCCTGCACGCCCCGGCCGGCACCGCGGCGCTGGCGTTCGGGGCGTTCGCCACCGCGATGACGGCCGGCCGGCTGGTCGCCGACCGGGTGTCGGGCCGCTTCGGCCCGGTGGCCGTCGTGCGGTACGGCTCCTGGCTCGCGGCGGCCGGCCTGGCCGCCGTGACGCTCACGCCGTGGGTTCCGGTCGCCCTCGTGGGCTGGACGGTCTTCGGCGCCGGACTGTCCGGTTCCGTACCGCAGTTGTTCAGCGCGGCCGGCCGCGTCGACCCCGCCGCGGCCGGCGCCAACGTCTCCCGCGTCGCCGGCCTCGGCTACCTCGGCATGCTCGCCGGCCCGGCGATCATCGGCCCCCTCACCCACTTCCTCCCGCTCCAGCACACGTTCTTCCTCCCCGTCGCCCTCTGCGTCGCCGCCGGCTGCACGGCCCCGGTACTGCGCGCCCGCACCGGCACCCCGCACCCCGCCGGACGGGAGCCGCTGCCGGCGGCGGACCGGACGGCGGGGTGACGCGGGGGCGCGACCGGGTGGGGGGCGGTGGTCGACGGCGGGGCGAGGTCGACGGCGCGGTCGGGCAGAGGTGCGGTCGGCAGAGGGCGGTGGGGCCGTTCCGTCCGTTCGGGGCGGCCGTCCGCAGCGGGCGGGCGGTTCGGGACTCGGGATGCGGCGTCCGCGCCCAACAGCGTGTCCTCCGCAGCCGAGGCGTACCGCCCGGGGCCGGGCGGGCGTTGTCCAACGCCCATGACCTGCCGTCCGCGTTCGCGACGCACCGTCCGCAGCCGGGGTTTTCACCGTCCGGCGCTCGGGACGCACCGCCCGCGCCGTCGGGCATCCCGTCCGCCGTGCGAACCCGTCGGGATCTGCCCGTTGCCCAGGCACACCGCCCCCGCCGGCCGGCGTGCCCTCCGCAGCCGAGGCGTCCCCCGCCTCCGGCGGCTACCGTGCGACCCGCCGCACCGCCACCCACCTCGCCGGTTCCACCACCCCGTCAAGGCGCTCCCCGCCCGGGAACCGCCCGCAGGCCGTCCACCAGTAGTTGGACGAGGCGGTCGGCGCGGTCCTGCCAGCCCGGGCGGTCGGTGACCAGGCAGAAGCCGGTCATCGCCAGCACCAGGTCCTGGGCCTGGGCGCCCGTCCGGAAGACGCCCGCCGTCTCGCCCGCGTCGATGAGGCGGTCCATCGCCGCGTGGACCCGGTCGTGGCTCGGCCGGAAGAGCGCCGAGTCGCTGGTCATGACGATGGACTTCATGGCGACGGCCATGCCGCGCTTGCCGCCCACGTAGCCGATGAACCGCCGCATCCACGTCACCAGCGCCCGGTCGGGGGGCTGGTCGGCGAGCAGGTCGGCGACACCGTCGCAGAGCAGGTCCACCTCGCGGAGGTAGACG
Organism: Streptantibioticus silvisoli; assembly: GCF_027947535.2. Taxonomy (GTDB): domain Bacteria; phylum Actinomycetota; class Actinomycetes; order Streptomycetales; family Streptomycetaceae; genus Streptantibioticus_C; species Streptantibioticus_C silvisoli. The sequence continues at coordinate 88,585 of NZ_JAAGKO020000005.1, read as the reverse complement.
CCCGCGATGAGCGCCTCCCGGGTCGGGAAGTGCCGGTAGAGCGTCGCGATGCCCACCCCGGCGCGTCGGGCGACCTCCTCCAGGGCGATGTCGACACCCCGTTCGGCGAAGACCTCCCGTGCCGCGCCGACGACGGCCTCCCGCTTGCGGCGGGCGTCCGCGCGCAGCGGTCGCGGTACCTCGGTCATCCGGCCCCTCTCGCCAAACGGAGGAATCTTCCATAAGGTTAAGTGGAAGATTCTTCCACTTACTGTCAGATGATATCCGACCGCCGAACCTCGCGGAGGCCCGAAAGCATGGCGGAGCAGCACGGGGCGGTGCGCTGGGAGCGGGACCGCGACGGCATCACCGTGGTCGTCCTGGACGACCCGGGGCGGACGTCCAACATGGTCAACGCCCGGCACTACGACGGGCTCAACGCCTGCCTCGACGACCTGGAGGCCCGCCGCGCGACGTTGCGCGGTGTGATCGTCACTTCGGCGAAGCACTCGTTCTTCTCCGGGCAGGACGTCGACTTCGGCGAGATCCCGCCGCAGGAGATGGCCGGCCTGTACGGGCTGCTGGTCCCGGTCCGCGACCAGTTGCGCCGGTTGGAGACGCTCGGCCGCCCGGTGGCCGCCGCACTGACCGGTTCGGCGCTCGGCGGCGGTCTGGAGATCGGCCTGGCCTGCCACTACCGCGTCGGTCTGGACGCGCCGGGCGTCTTCTGGGGGCTGGCCGAGACCGGCATGGGACTGATGCCCGGCGGGGGCGGCGTGGTCCGCGCCACCCGGATGTTCGGGGTGGCCGCCGTCGTCGAACGGATCGTCGGCCCCGGCCCGGTGTACCGCCCGGCGGAGGCGCTCCGGGCCGGGCTCGTCGACGAACTCGCGCCCAGCCGCGAGGAGGTGATCGCCCGCGCGCGGGCCTGGATCGCGCGGCAGCCGGCCGCGGATGACGGCGGGCCCGCACGGCAGCGGTGGGAGCAGCCCGGCTACGTGATCCCCGGCCGGCCGCCGGGCACGCCGCGGTTCGACGCCGAGGTCCGGGCACTGGCCGCGACGTTGGACGCCCTGCCCGGCAGCGCCTTCACCCCCGCGCCGCGCGCCGTCCTGACGGCGGCCGCCGAGAGCGTGCGGCTCGACGCCGACGCCGCCTTCCAGGCCGAGACGCGCCACTTCCTCGACCTGCTGGAGACCCCGGCGAGGGCCAACATGTCCAAGGCCTTCTTCTTCGACGCGCAGTCGATCGCGAACGGCGCGGCACGCCCACCGGGACATCCGCCGTGGCGGCCGGAGCAGGTCGCGGTACTCGGCGGCGGAACGCTCGCCACCGACATCGCCGACCGCTGCGCGCGTGTCGGCCACTCCGTCCGGCGGAACGCGACCGGGGACTGCGATCTCGTCATCCACGCCGATGGCGACGACGGGTCCGGGGCCGGGGCCGATACCGGCGCCGGGAGGATGGTGATCGGCGGGGTCGAGGTGGGCCTGCGGCTGTTCGTCCCGACCGGGCGCCCGCCGCTGCTGACGGTGTTCTTCGAGGACGAGTCCGCGCCGCTGGTCGAGATCGCGTGCCCCGACGGCACCCCGGACTCCGTGGTGGCCCAGGCGTTCGACGTGGCGGCGGGTCTCGGGATTCCCATGGTGGTCCGGGGCACCCGCACGTCGTTCGTCGACCGGCTGCGGCGGGCGCTCCGGGCCGAGATCGACGCCCTGCTCGCGGAGGGCGTCGATCCGCACACCGTCCAACGGGCCCGCGCCTACGCCGGGTTCACCGACGCGTCACCCGTGGCACCGCCGGCCCCGGACGCGCCGGCCCCCTCGGCACCGCATCCCGTACGGCCGCACCCGGAAGCGCGGACTCCCGACGCACCGCGGGCCGGAACGGCCGAACCGGGTTGCCCGCTGGACGAGTTGGCGGAACGGCTGCTGATGGCCGGTGCGGTCGGGGCCCGACGCGCGATGGCCGACGGGATCGTCATGGCGGAGGCCGACGCCAACCTCGGCTCGCTGCTGGGCGCCGGCTTCCCGTCGTGGACGGGCGGTGTGGTCCAGTACGCCGCGAGCCGTCCGGGCGGCCCCGCCGCGTTCACCACCCGCACCGCAGAACTGGCCGACCGCCACGGCGAACGGTTCCGCCTCCCCGGGTCGCCGATGCCGGTCGCGGCGCTGGCTCCGGTCGCGGCTCCGGCGGAGGCAACGACTCCTGCGGAGGCAACGGCAACGGTCACGGCTCCGGCATCAGCCCTCTCGCCGGACGCGAGCACGGCAGCAGTCACGGCTCCGGCGCCGGACGCGCGCCCGACCCCGGACAGGAACGCCTGATGCTCCCGGCGACCACCTCGCCGCCGGCCCGCCCCCGCCCCTCCCCCGTCAGTGCGCCGCTCGCCGCACCCGCGCCAGCGTCTCGGCGTTCCACTGGACGTACTCCATCTCCACGCCGTCCGGGTGGCGGGCGTAGAAGCCGCGGCCGGTGGGGGAATCGAAGGACGGGACGGTGAACTCGGCGCCGAACCGGCGGGCGGTCTCGCGGGCGGCGTCGAGGTCGTCGACGATCAGCGGGCCGACGGTGGGCCGGTACCGTTCGAGGGCCTCCTCGGGGCCGGCGACCACGCACAGGTCGCCGATGGTCGCGATCTCCAACTCCGCGAAGTCGACCCGGAGTTCCTCCGGGTGCCCGTGCAGTTCGCGCAGGCAGGACAGCGTGGCGTCCATGTCGTGGGTGAACACGCGGGCGTAGGTCCTGATGATCATCGGTGGCCTCCTGGTCGGCGGATCGTGCGGTTCCCACCTCACCGCCCGGCGGCCCGCCCATCCGCCGTCATGTCTGACACGATCGCTGCCGATACCTGCCAGGTATGGCCGGAGGTAGGCTCGGTGCGTGGAAGCACGTCATCTGCGGTACGCGCTCGCACTGGCCGAGCATCAGCACTTCGGCCGGGCGGCGAAGGCGGTGGGGATCGCGCAGCCACCGCTGTCGAAGCAGATCGCGCAGTTGGAGGGCGAGGTGGGCGCCCGGCTGTTCGACCGGACCGCGCGCGGGGTCTTCCCGACCGCGGCCGGCGAGGCGTTCCTGGCCCGGGCGCGGCGGGCGCTGGCCGAGATGGAGGCGGCGGCCGGCGACGCGGAACGGGCCGCCCGGGGTGAGACCGGCCGGCTGCGGCTCGGGTTCGTCGGCTCGGCGCTGCTCGAACTGCTGCCGTCCGTACTGAACCGGTTCTCGCGGGACCACCCGCACGTACGGCTCCAGGCGGCGGAGATGTCGACGGCCCGTGGCGGGCGGGCGCTGCTCGACGGTGAACTGGACGTCTGCGTCGGGCGCGGCGCACCGCGCGGACCGGGCGCACGGGAGATCGTGACCGTCGCCGTGGGCCGTGACCGGCTGGTCGCGGTGGTCGGTGCCGCCCACCCCTACGCCGGACAGGCCGCCGTGTCGGTGGGTCAACTCCGCGAACAGCACCTGATCACCGCGTCCGCCGAGGAGGAGCCGGCCACCTTCGCCCGGCTGCGCCAGGCCGGGGGCGACGGGGTGTTCACCCACCGGGGCTGGACCGGGGCGCGGGACGTGCACACGATCATGGGGCTGGCCGCCTGCGGTCTCGGCGTCGGCCTGGGGCCGGCCTCGATGCGCGCGGCCCGGCGGCCGGACACCTGGATCTGCGACGTCACCCCGGGCGTCGTGCTGCCCGACCTGGTGATGTCGTTCCGCGCGGACGACGCGTCCCCCGTGCAGGCGGCGTTCCTTGCCGTCACCCGTGACCTGTGCCCGCACGTCGGCGCGGCCCTCGGCTGACGTCCGCGTTCCCTCCCGGGCCGGCCCGCCGCGCCAACCGGCCCCGCCGTACGGCCCGTCCCACCGCGCCCGGCCGCCAGACCGCACCCGCCCGGCCCGCCGCGCCCGCCTGCCCCGCCGCGATCCACCACGACCCACCGCCGGCGCCGTACCGCCGCCCCTGTCCGGAACGGAACCCCCGCCTCCGAGGCCCGTTGCTGACATCGTTGCCATCCCGCCCGGGCCGTGCTATCCACGGTGCGACAGCGGACGTGCTGAAGTCTTCAGTCGAAGGGTGAGCGCATGCGAATCCGCGTACTCCTGTGCGCACTACTGCTCGTACTCGCCGGTGCGCCGGCGGCGGCGAGCGCGGCACCGGCCCCCGTACCGGCCGCGACCACGCACACGGTGACCCTGGTCAACGCGACCGGGCAGACCGTCTGGGTGGGCAGCAACGTCAACGCCGACGGCTCGGCCGCCCTCACCGGCATGCCGACGCTCGCCCCGGGCGGGTCGGCCACCGTCAGCATCCCGGAGGACACCGGGGCGATGCACTGGCGCGGCAAGTTCTTCGCGCGGCAGGGCTGTTCCGGCCAGAACGGCACTACCTTCCACTGCGAGGTCGGCGACTGCGGCCCGTACGCCGACCACTGCACCACCGGCGAACAGCCGGTCAGCCTGGCGGAGTTCAACTTCGACCCGTCCGACTCGCTGGCCCCCTGGTACGACGTCAGCTACGTCAACGCCTTCTCGGTGCCGGTCACCATCACCCCGGACGGGGTCTCCGCGCCGCCGGCCGGCGGTGGTGAGTGTGCCGTCGAAGGCTGCCCCGACGACCTGCTGCCGTACTGCCCGCAGCAGGACCTGGTCACCGACCCCGGCACCGGCGCCGCGCTGGAGTGCGTCAACCCCAGTCGGGACGCGACCAGTTCGTACAGCGACGCGATCACCGCCCACTGCCCGTACGCCTACGCCTGGTCCGGGCAGGACACCGTGCCCGGCAACCAGGTGATGCGCCAGTGCCCGGAGTGCTCCGGCCTCACCGTGACCTTCCACTGACGCACTCCGTTGACCCGCGGGGACGTCCCACCGGGCCGCGTCCTGGTCCGCCCCGGACGTCCCCCGTTGCCCACCGGGACGTTCCACCGGACCCCGGGGTCCGGCGGAACGTTCCGCCGCCCCACCCCGTGATCCACCGACCTTCACCGTGACGTTCCCCTGACGATGGGATGCCCGACGTGAAAGCCTCCACCGCCGCGGTGCGCGCGCCGCTGCTCCTGCTCGCGGCCGCGCTGCTGCTGCTCGCGGGTGTCCTGGCACCGCCGGCCGGCGCGGCCACCAGCGCCCGCAAGGGCGTCAGCGCCAACGCCGTCGACGGCGCCTCGCAGGACATCACCGATGTCGGAGCCTCCTGGTACTACGACTGGGGGCCGTCGACCGGCGGCATCGCCAAGCCGGCCGGATCGGAGTTCGTGCCGATGATCTGGGGGTCGGGCGCGGTCGACCCGACCGACCTGGCCACCGCGGAGCAGCAGGGCAGCGAACTGCTGACGTTCAACGAGCCCGACATGGCCGGCCAGGCGAACATGACCCCCGACCAGGCCCTCGACCTGTGGCCGCAGCTGGAGGCGACCGGCATGCGGCTGGGCGCCCCCGCGGTGGCGTACGGCGGGGACACGCCCGGCGGCTGGCTCGACCAGTTCATGAGCGGCGCCGCCGCCCGGGGCTACCGGGTCGACTTCATCCCGCTGCACTGGTACGGCGGCGACTTCAGCTCGGCGGCCACCGGCGAGTTGCAGTCGTACCTCCAGGCCGTCTACAACCGCTACCACAAGCCGATCTGGCTCACCGAGTACGCGCTCACCGACTTCTCCGGCAGCACCCCGCGCTACCCCACCTCGCAGCAGCAGGTGGACTTCATCAACTCCTCGACCGCCATGCTCGACAGCCTGTCGTTCGTCGAGCGCTACGCCTGGTTCAGCCTGTCCACCCAGACCAGCCCCACCGGCCTGTACACCGGCACCACGCCCAACGACAGCGGCGTCGCCTACCGGGCGGCCGAGTGAGGACAGCCACCCGGTGACACCTCGGTGAGACCTCGGTGATCGACCGCCCGATCGGCGAACAGCCGGTCGGGCGGTGTGCTGCCGGGCGGAAGGCGGCGCCGTCTAACAGGACGTACGGGGGCACCCGTTGTCGGCCGCCGCAGTCCCGCCGACCGGCATCGCCGCCTGCGCCCCGCGCTTCTCCCCGTCCCGCCGACCGGGTCGCGGCGGCCGGTCGCGGGCGGTCGTCCCAGGTCACCCCGCCGGCCGACGGGGCATCAGGAAGATCACGAACACGGCTATGCTGCGGACTGGTTGAAAGTGAGACGTCTACCCGACGTGGGGGGCTCCCCCGGGTGGACGGGGTTCGCACGCGCCGCAGGGACATGGCGTATCGGGTGCGAGCGTGCGCTGTTCGCACCGCTTTCGCCGGTTCCATGGCGCACCGAGAGGAAGAACCCATGCCACCAGAGATCGTGGGACGCACAGGCCCGCTCGCCGGACAGCGGTTCCCGGTCCGGGACATCCCCGTCACCTTTGGCCGCAAGGGCGACAACAACGTGGTGATCGCCGGCCGGAACGCCTCACGGCTGCATGCCGAGATCGTCCGCGAGACCGACGGCTACCTGCTGTACGACCGCGACAGCCGCAACGGCACGCTGGTCAACGGCCGGCGCGTCACGTCGCACGCGCTCCAGCCGGGCGACCTGATCGAGATCGGCGGCGAGACCTTCTGCTTCGAGTTCGCCGAGGCGATGGAGACGGTCATGGACCTCGCCGTCATCGAGTCGCTGATCGCGTCCAGCACGCCGGCCGCACCGACCGCGCCCGCCACGCCCGGCTCCGCCGCCGCCGCCGCCGGCAACGACGAACCGGATCCGGTGCTCCGGGTCACGGTCTCCGGCGGCGGGCCGGTCGGGCTGGCCTTCGCCCTGCTGCTCGAACACCTCATGGGCCGCCGGGTGTCGGTCACCGTCCACGACGGGCGCTGGACCCGGGACGGTTCGCGGGTCGTGTGGAAGAACGAGGCGCAGGGCAACACCCGGCGGCAGCAGGTCGTGACGGTGCAGAGCCGCCAGTACCTGAACCTGCCGGAAGAGGTGCAGGAACGGCTCTTCGCGCAGGCGTCGTACTCCGAGATGTGGCCGGCCGGCCCGGACTCGATCCGCGGCTTCAACCCGCGCAACATCCGGATATCCCACATCGAGGACAAGCTCCTTGAGCTGGCCGGCGAGAAGTCCGGCAGCATCCGGCTGGTGCCGGCCGTCTTCGACCCGGCCGAACACCGCGGGTCCGCGGCCAGGGACCACGTGCTCGCCATCTGCGAGGGCGGCCGGTCGCGGACCCGCGAGCACTTCACCGACAAGTTCGGCAACGCCGACAAGTCGATCTACTCCGTCGACGGCCAGCACCTCCAGGACGTCGTGCTGGGACTGCGGGTGAAGTCCGCGCTGACCGACCCGATGACCGTCCTGCTGACCGTCGCCCAGAACCGCTTCCTGCTCAACGCGCTGCGCGGCGAGGGCTTTTTGAACATGCGGCTCACCGAGGCGGAGGCCAAGGAGGTCGTCGGCATCGACCCCGTCCGGCACGTGTTCGAGGACTGCATCGCCTCGCGCCCGTGCGTGATGGGCCGCGACGAGCACGGCGACTTCCAGTGCCCGACGCACAGCACGCTGTTCCTGCCCGCGCTGGTCAAGGGCTCCGCCCTGTGGAAGCGGGTGCTGGAGGGCCTGGCGCTCTTCGGCGTCGCCGAGCGGGACCTCAGCGCGGTCACCGCGTTCCGGCTCAACATGGTGCAACGGCCGCGCTTCACCGCCCAGTTGTACTCCACGACCGCGTCGGCCCCCGGCACGTACGGCTTCCTGCTCGGCGACGCGGCCAACGCGATCCACTTCTGGCCGGGGCGCGGGCTCAACAGCGGGCTGGCGTCGGCCATCTCGCTGGCCCGGTCGCTCAGCGGCGCCTGGCGCGGGCGGCCGTTCCGCGACGCCGACTTCGTGCGCCACGAGGCCGCGATGTCGATGCTCCAGTACCGGCACAAGAGCCGGGCGTGGAACGCCATGGTGACCACCGACGAGCAGGGCGTCAGCAGGGCGATCAGGGACCGGATCGCGGAGAGCATCGACCGGGCCGGCACGCGGGAGCCGGACAGGGCGGCGGACACCGCGGCGCTCATGGAGCGGCTGCGGGAGATCCGCGGCCGCCTGTCGTCCCGCATCCCCGGAATGCCCGACGACACCGCCCTGGCGGACCACCTGGGCGCCCTGAAGGCCGAGACGGTGCGCACCCTGCTGGACAGCGGCGCGTGGGACACGCTGATCGTCGGGGGTGAGGAGGTGGACATCGACATCTTCTACCAGCAGGACACGCGGGGGACGGCTCCGGCGGGGGTTCCGGGTTCGGGTTCGGGTTCGGGGTCAGGTTCGGGGTCAGGGTCAGGGTCGGGGTCGGCTGCCGCTCCGGGTTCGGCTGCCACGCCGGCTGTGGCTCCCGCGAAGGCGCCGTCCCCGGCGAAGGCCCTGGCCCGCGAGGGCTGACGGGCACCGGCGCGGGCGGGTCGGCGCGGGTTACCGCCCCTGTCCCACGCCGCCGCGGCGGCGTGGCGCGGGGCCGCGTAAGGAAAACGTGCAGGTCATGTCTCGAAATGATCATCACCCGAACAGCGCGGCGTCGATCCGCGTGAAGACGGCAGAGGGCTCCGGAACCGCTCCGGGGTCTTGTTGAGGAGTCCGATCATCATGTTGCGCAAGAGGTCCGGTCTGCTCGTCGCGATCGCGGCGGCGGGCGCGGTCCTGCTCACCGCCTGTAGTCCGTCCAACGTCTCGCAGGCGGGCACGACGGCCACGTCCGACCTGCTCAGAGGGCTGTCGTTCGTCAGCGGGACCGCCCTGGAGCACCACGCCCCCGCGCACACCGGGGACTTCGCGCTCCAGGCGGGCCGGCCGTCCACCCCGGCCGCGCAGAAGTGGGTGCAGCTGTCGGCGGCGAAGTCCGGCTCCCTCGACCCGGTCGTGGTCAACGGGCAGGGGTTCACCCTCTACCGGTTCGACAAGGACACCACGAACCCGCCGGGCTCGACCTGCCAGGGCAACTGCGCGGTGACCTGGCCGCCGGTCGTCATCGCCCCGCACGGCAAGGTCTTCGTCCAAGGCGTCGACCCGTCAACCGTCGGGATCGTCAACCGGCCTGACGGCACACACCAGTTGACGATCGCCGGGCACCCGGTCTACCGGTTCAGCAAGGACCTCCAGCCCGGCGAGACCAACGGCCAGGGGGTCGCCGGCACCTGGTTCGGGGTGCGGCCGGACGGCGGGAAGGCGGTCGAGGCGCCGGCCGTCGCGGTGGGCCGGGCGCCCTCGGCCCGTCCGTCGGCGGCACCGGCCACCGCCACCTACGACTTCCGGGCCGGCTTCTCCGACGGTGCCGGCTCCCAGCGTGTCGGCGGCGACGCCGGCTCCTGCCAGCACGTCACCGCCGCACCGGACGGTTCGCTGGACTTCGTCAGCGGCACCTTGACGCTGCACAGCGGTGCCGGCTGCTCCGGTGCGTCCTGGGTGGTCGACGGCAACGTCTCGGACCTGGCGGCGATCGGCTTCGCGGGGAGGTTCGCCTCGGTGTACGTCGGCGACGACGACACCACCAGGCCCGCCGCCGACGCGGTCCTGGACGACGACGCCGACTTCGCCGGCAGCGGCTCGCAGGGGGTCAGCGGCCCGGTCGGCAGCTGCCAGAACCTCTCCCACCCGGCGGTGGTCTCCTCCGTCCAGGCCGAGGGCCGGCTGACCCTGTGGTCCGGCCACGGCTGCACCGGGCGGTCCGTCGTCATCGACGGCAAGGTCTCGCGGCTCGCGGCGCTCGGCTTCGACAACAAAACCGCTGCTGTCTCGTTCAGTTGACGGGCCATCAGTTCAAAATGACGGCCCGTCATATCCGTACGACCGCGGCGCGCCGCGGTCGTACGGGGGAACGCGTGCACGGACGCACCGGGGAGGCAGGACCGCGTACCGGGGTCGCACGGGGGGGTCGGACCGCGAACCGCGGCCGTGCGCCGGTCACGGCGGCGGGGCGGGCCTGACGAGGATCTTGCCGGGCGGCAGGGCGGTGCCGCGGTCGCGCAGCAGGGTGTGGAGCCGGCCGAGGGTGACCTCCCGGGTGACGGTGCGTTCGGCGGCGAGCGGGGCGGACGGGTCGGTGAGGACGCTCACGGCGGCGGCGAAGTCGTGCGGCGTGGTGCCGTAGCTGCCGGCCACCCGGACCGGCCTGCCGTGCCAACGGGCCGCCGCCAGGCCCTCGGTACGGCGCACGGCGTCCAGGTCGCAGTCCAGGCCGGGCAGTGCGTCGCCGGGCGCGGTGCCGCCGTAGAGCATGACCAGGCCGCCGGGGACGACGGCGCGCAGCGCGTGTCGCAGTACCTCGGGCACGACGAAGCTGGTGGCCACCACGGCGGCGTCGGCGCGGGCGTCGGCGAGGTCGCCGTACGCGACGACGGGCCCGTCGAGCAGTCCGGCGGCGCGGACCGCGGCGAGGCGTTCGGCACCGCGGTTGGCGAGGACGGCCTCGGCGCCGGCCAGCCGGGCCAGGCAGGCGATGAGCAGCCCCGCGGTGCCGGCGCCGAGCACCGCGATCCTGGCGCCGGCCAGACCGCCGAGGCGGCGTTCCACCGCGGACAGGCAGTGCCGGGCGCAGGCCAGCGGTTCGGCGAACACCAGGCGGCGGGCGTCGGTGCCGCCGGGCACGACCGGCAGCGCGCGGCGCAGCAGTTGCGCCGGGCCGGCCACCCGCATCCGGTCGGCGAAGCCGGAGCCGCGGTCCACCACCACGTTGGGGTCGAGCACCACCCGGGTGCCCTCGGGCAGGTCCCGGGCGGTCGACTCCCGTACGGTGCCGACCAGTTCGTGGCCGAACTGGCTGGGCCCGTAGCGGGTGCCGGCCACCTCCTTGAGGTCGGAGCGGCACAGTCCGGCCAGTTCCACCTCGATCAGGACGGCCGGTTCACCGGCCAGGGGCGGTGGTGGCGAGTGGCGCAGCCGGGGTTCGCCGTCCTCCAGCACGAGCCTCATTCGACGGCCTCCAGCGCCTCGGCGAACCGGTCGGCGATCAGGTGGGCGTCCTCGGGGGTGAGGATGAGCGGGGGCCGCAGTTCGATGGCGTTGCCGGCGCCGTGTTCGGAGACCCGGGTCAGCACGCCGCGGTCCTGGAGGGCGCGCTGGTAGTCGTGGGCGCGGCGCACCGCCTTGCCGCCGCCGGGTTCGACGATTTCGACGCCGAGCATGAGCCCGACGCCGCGCACATCGCCCAGGACCGGGTGCTCGGCCTGCAGTTCGCGCAGCCGGCCGAGCAGGACGCCGCCGCTGGCCCGGACGTTCTCCAGGAATCCGGGGCGCTGGACGACCTGGAGGGTGGCGACCGCGGCGGCGGCCGACAGGGTGTGGCCGCCGTAGGTGAAGCTGTGCAGGGAGCGGTCCCAGTCGGCCATCCGCTCCTCGGTGAGGATGGCGGCCAGCGGCAGGCCGCTGCCGGTCAGCCCCTTGGACAGGGTCATCATGTGCGGCTGGACGCCGAAGTGGTCGGCGGCGAACATCCGGCCGGTGCGGCCCAGGCCGGTCTGGATCTCGTCGAAGATCAGCACGATCTCGCGCTCGTCGCAGAACCTGCGCAGTTCCGGCAGGTAGCCGGGCGGCGGGACAATGTTGCCGCCGACGCCGGAGATGGGCTCGATGACCACGCACGCCACGCTCCCGGAGCTGGCGTAGGTGATGAAGTCCTCGATCCGCTCGACGCAGAGCATCCCGCAGCTGTCGGGGCTCTGCCGGTAGAAGCAGCGGAAGCAGTACGGGCCGGGGACGTGCAGCGCGCCGGGGTAGCGGTGCGGGAAGGGGGCGCGCATCCGGGTGGTGCCGTTGAGGCTCGCCATGGCGATGGTCTGGCCGAGGTGGCCGCGGAACGGGACGATGACGTCGCGGCGGCCGGTGTGCAGCTGGGCCATCTTGATGGCGCCCTCGTTGGCGGTGGAGCCGCCGGCGCTGCGCAGGTTGACCCGGGTGAGGTTGGACGGGCTGATGGCCGCGAGTTCCTGCATGACGCGGTTGGTGGGCCCGGTCTGGAAGGAGGAGCTGGCGAACACCAGGCGTTCGCTCTGCTCGCGGACGGCCGCCATGACCTCGGGGTGGCCGTGGCCCAGCAGCAGGTTGAAGGTGCCCGAGACGCAGTCGAGGTACTCGCGCCCTTCGCTGTCCCAGGCGCGGACCCCCTCGCCGTGCACCAGGAGGGTCTCGCCGAGCTGGTACTGCGCGACGTCCTGCGGGCCGGCGAGCGGTTCAGTGGTGGTCGTCATGGCGTGCTCCGTGGTCGGCGGCGAGTGCGTCGAGCTGGGCCTGCACCCAGGCCTCCAGCGTCCAGGGGCGGGCGGCGTCGCGGCGGCGGGCGGCGGAGGCGGCGCGTGCGGCGGGGCCGGCGCTGAGGGCGGCGGAGATGGCGCGGGCCTGCTCGTGCAGGTCGAAGGGGTTGACGGTGCGGCAGTGCGGGCCGAGCAGTTCGGCGGCGCCGCACATCTCGGACAGGATGACGTCGGCGTCGCGCTGGTTGACCAGCGGCGCCTCGAAGGTGCTGAGGTTCTGGCCGTCGACGGTGGAGTTGAACATCAGCAGGTCGGCGTGCCGGAAGCAGGCGATGCTGTGGTCGACGTCGTTGTCGGTGTGGGTGCGTACGGTGTCGGGGCCGAGTTCGCGGTTGGCGTCGGCGACGGCGGCCTCGACCCGGCGGACGTAGTCGGCGTTGGCCGGTACGTAGAGCCGGTTGGGGTTCATCCGCACCAACATCCGTGTGTCGCGCAGCCGTTGGTCCTCCTTGACGGCCAGGGCGTAGGCGCGCACGGCCCGTTCGGCGTTCTTGATCGGGTCGGTACGGCCGCTGTGCACGACGAGCCGGTGGCCGTCGGCCCACTCACCGATGCCTTCGGGCAGCCGCGGTGCGCGGCCGTCGAGGGTGAGCGGGCTGTAGCCGAGCGGCAGGGTGCGCACCCGGGTGCGGGCGCCCCGCCAGTGCACGGTGCCGCGGTCGCGGTCCACCCGGGCGTCGGGGACGAGGTCCTCGACGCAGTCCAGGAAGTTGCGGGTCCAGCGGTCGGCGAAGAAGCCGATGGTGGTGGCCGGGAGCATCCCCTCGATGATCCCGGTGCGCAGCGGTGCGGGCAGGACGCGCCAGTAGTCCGGTGACGGCCACGGGATGTGGACGAACAGCAGGATCGGCGCGTCCGGCCGCTCCTGCCTCAACTTGGCCGGGACGCCGACGAGTTGGTAGTCGTGGACCAGGTAGAGCGGGTCGCGGGCGGCGGCCGAGCTCTTCAGCAGGGCGTCGGCGAAGTCGCGGGTGAAGCGGTCGAAGTCGTCCTGGGCGGCGTAGGTTTCGGCGCCGAACGACGGCTCGGTCCACTTGTCCCAGCCGTAGTTGTTGGCGGCCCACAGCAGTTGGGCGGTCAGGTGGTTCTGCACCGAGTCGAAGACCCGGCGGTCGTGGCGTATCAGGTTGACGCGGATGTCCCGGCCGGACGGCAGGGCGAGTATGACGCCCTCGGGCTGTTCGGCCGCGACGCGCCGGTCGTCCTCGGAGTCGGCGCTGGCGATCCAGGAGACGTTGAGCACCCCGGCCTGTTCGGCGACCACGTTGCCGGTGCCGCCGGGCGCGAGCCACGGCCGCAGTTCGCCGGTGTCGGGGTCGGTGTCGTAGGTGATGGCGGCGCGCTTGCTGGCGAGGAAGACCTCGGAGGCGGTCATGTCGTTGCCTTTCGGGCGGAGTCGGCGGGGCGGGTGGAGTCGGCGGGGTCGGCGGGATCGATGGTGAAGGGGGCGGGGTCGGTGGGGTTGGCGGACAGCAGGGTCCGGGTGGCGTCGAGGACGTCCAGCGGGCGCAGGCCCCGCAACTCGGGCAGCCGGGCGGCGCGTTCGCTGTGCAGGCAGGCGTTGCGCGGGCGGCAGGCGTACAGGGTGCTGTCGCGCGGGGCGGGGACCACCAGGCCGGGGTCGGCGCCGGTGAGCCGGGCGATGTGCCGGGCCCAGTCGACCCGGGAGACCCGGCGCGGGCCGCCGAGGTGGACGGTGCCGGTGTGCGGCGAGCCGAGCAGTGCGGTGGTCCAGGCGGCGACGTCGTCCACCAGGACGGGGGTGTTCCAGTGGTCGTCGGGGACGCGCAGCGGTTCGCTGCGGCGCAGGGTCCGGGCGGCGGTGGTGAGGAAGTTGGGGCGCAGGCCGGCGTCGTCCCAGCCGTAGACCAGGCTGACGCGCAGGGCGAGCGCGGCGCCGGTGGCGAACAGAGCCTGCTCGGCGGCGAGTTTGGCCCGGCCGTAGGCGTTGGCGGGCGCGCAGGGCGCGGACTCGCCGCAGCTGTCGGCGTGGCCGGGGAAGACGTTGTCGGTGGAGATCAGCAGCACCCGGCGGCCGTCGAGGGCCGCGGCGAGGTTGCGGGCGCCGCCGAGGTGGACCGCGAGGGCCGCGTCGGCGTGGTCCTCGCACCAGGTGATGTCGGACGGCCCATGCACCGCGACGACGGCGTCCGGCCGTTCGGCGCCGAGGAGTTCGCGGACGGCGGCCGGTGCCGCGACGTCGACCGGGCGCCAGCGCAGTCCGCCGGTCTCCGGGGTGGCCGGCGGACGGCGGGAGCTGACGGTGACGGCGGCGCCGGTGGCGGCCAGCCGCCGGGCGATGTGGCCCGCGAGGTAGCCGGCGCCCAGGACCAGGACGCGGCCGGGCCCGCCCGGTGGTCCCGGGGACCGGGCCGGCGTCGTGGGTCGGTCGGGGTCGATCACGTGTCCTCCAGCGTGCGGGTGGGGTCGCCGACGGATCGGCGAAGGACCGCGTGGCGCGGTGGGGCCGGTCAGAGGTGCGGGGGTCGGTCCGGGGCGCGGGTCCGGTCAGGGGCGCGCGGCGGCCGTGCGGGTGTGCGCGGTCAGGAGCGCGCGGGGGCCGTGCGGGTGCGGGCGGTCAGGCGCGGGGGGCCGGGCCGAGGGCGGTGAGGCCGGTGCGGTCGGCGCTGAGGTGCTCGCCGGCCCGCACGACGGTGTCGCGGACGGTGACGCCGGCCGGCACCACGGCACCGGGCAGCACGACGGAGCGGACGACGGCGGCGCCCGGCCGCACGTGGCACCCCGGGTGCAGGACGCTGTCGCGCACCAGCGCGCCGGGGGCGGGTTCGGCGCCGAGCAGTCCGGCGCCGTCCGGTGCGAACCGCGGCGGGCCGGCCGCCAGGGTGCGCGGCAGCGCTTCGGCGGGGATCGGCCGCGGAACGGTCAGCAGCGCCAACTGCTCGCTGTGGTACCGCTCGACGGTGCCGATGTCGGCCCAGTACGACTCGACGGGGAAGGCCCGCACGTCGCGTCCCGCGCCGATCATCGCGGGCAGCACGTCGCGGCTGATGTCGTGCTGCCAGCCGTCGGGGCCGAGGGCGGCGAGTCGCGCGAGCGTGTCGCGCAGGACGTCGGCGCGGAACAGGCAGAAGGCGGTGAAGACGAGGTCGGAGGTCGGGTGGTCGGGTTTCTCCACCAGGGCGCGGACCCGCAGGTCGGCGTCGGTCTCCACCATGCCGAACAGCCGTACCCAGCGCGGTTCGACCGCCTGGACGCCGATGGTGCAGTCCGCGCCGGTGCGGCGGTGCTGTTCGAGCATCGCGGCGTAGTCGTGGACGTACACGTGGTCGGCGTGCTGGATCAGGATGTCGCGGGCGCCGGGGGCGAACAGGTGGCGGGCGTTGGCCAGCAGGGCGTCGGCGGTGCCGCGTTCGGCCGGGCGGGGCGGCAGCCGTTCGCCGGGCGCGGGCAGCCCGGCGTTGCGCAACCGTCGTTCGTGGACGCCGAAGTGCAGCCGGGTGCCGGGTGCGGCGTCCCAGTGCTCCATCAGGTGCCGGACCAGGTCGGCCTCCCGGTGCAGGGACAGCAGCACCACCTCGGGCACGCCGGAGCGGACCGCGTTGGCGAGGCTGAAGTCGACCAGCCGACAGGAGGCCGCGTAGGGCACGAGGGGTTTGCAGGTGCCCTCGGTGAGGGTGCCCATGCGCTGGCCCAGACCGCCGGCCAGCAGGGCGCCGCGTACCGCGTCGAGCGTCACCACGTCCTCCCCTGCGCCACGGCCTCGGGCACCAGGCCGCGCAGCGTCTCCAGCGAGCGCCTGACGCCCTGTCCGGTCGGCAGCAGCGCGTCCTCGTGCTCGGCGTAGACCACGCCCCGGTAGCCCTCGTCCAGCAGCGCCGCCACGATCGACGGCCACGGCAGTTCCCCGGCGCCCAGCGCCCGGAAGCGGATGGCGGGGCCAGGTCCGTAACGGGACCAGCCGGCGCCGCGCGGTTCCTGCGGCAGGCGCCAGACCTGGAGGTCCTTGGCGTGCACCGCGGCCAGGTCGGGGCCCCAGCCGGTGACGGCGGCGACCGGGTCGTGGCCGACGGCGGCCAGGTTCGCCGGGTCGGCGCACAGCCCGACGCCGTCCACCGCGGCCAGCAGGGCGCGGGCGCTGGCCGGGTCGTAGGCGACCTGCTTGGGGTGCGGTTCGACGACGACGCGCACTCCGAGGTCCGCGGCGAGCCGCAGCGCGGGGCCGGCGGCCTGCGCCCACTGCTGCACGTTGTCCTGCCAGCTGACGTCGCTGGACCACCACGACAGCCAGCGGCCGAGGTCCGGTACGCCGAGCATCAGGCGGGCCTGCGGTGCGCCGAGCGCGGCGGCCAGCCGGACGGCGGCCAGCGCGGCCCGTGTTCCGTGCCGCCGCTTGTCGTCCGGGGTGCCGCCGTGGACGGGGTCGGTGTGCGGGCCGTGCGGGCCCAGGACGAGCTGGGCGTCGCGGCTGTTGCTGACGCAGCCGACGCTGAGCCCGGCGCGTGCGACGGCGGCGGCCAGCCAGGCGGTGTAGTCGGGGTCGGCGATCCGCCGCGGGTCGACCAGGCCGAGCGGGGAGTCGGTCGGCAGGTCGACGACGCGGGCGCCGCAGGAGGCGGCGGTGGCGAGGGCGTTCGCCAGCCCGGCGGGGGCCAGCGCGGCCAGGCACAGGCCGAGGGTGAGGGGGGCTCCGCAGTCGTTCACCGCACACCTCCGCGGGTGGTCAGGGTCTGGCGTGCCGTCCAGCGGGGCCGGGGGCGGCCGGCCCGGTCGCGGGCGCGTTGCGCGGTCAGGGCGGACAGCACGGCGGCGGCCGGGTCGTGGGCGACGACGGGCACGGCGGCCGGGCCGAGGGCGGCCAGCCGGGCGGCGAGCGCGTCGGCGAACGGCGGGCAGCCGCGGAAGACTCCGCCGGACAGCACCGCGTGCCAGCGTCCGGTCAGCCCGGCGGCGTCCCGGGCGGCGCGGGCGGCGGCCGTCAGGTCGCGCAGCGCGTCGCGCACCACACCGGTGGCGGCCTCGTCGCCGTCGAGCCAGCACGCGCACACCGCCGGGGCCAGCGCGGCCACCGCCGGTTTGGGGAACGGTTCGGCGGCCAGCCGGCGGGCCAGGTCCCGTACGTCCTCGTCGGCCCGGCCGGCGGGGACGCCGGGGGGCGCGAGGGTCCGGCCGCCGGGGACGCCGCCGGGTAAGGACACCGGTGCGGCGGCGGGGGTGGCGTGGCGGGTGGCGGCCGCGTGGGCGGCGAGGGCCGGGCCGAGGCGGGTGGCGGGGGCGCGGCCGTCGGCGCCGCGGATCGCCGCCCGCAGCCCGGCCAGGCCGAGGGCGAAGGCGCTGCCCTCGTCGCTGCCGAGGTACTCGCAGCCGCCGGCCGCGACCGGCGGGCGCACACCGTCGCAGGCGACCGCGCCGGAGCCGGTGCCGCTGACGACGACCAGGCCGCGGCCGTCGAGCGGTGGCGCGAGCAGCAGCGGGGTGACGTCGCGGGAGACCGTCAGGGTGCCGGTCAGCCCGGCGCGGGCGGCCACCGCACTGAGCGACCTGGCCGGTTCACCGGGGGCCGCGTCGGTGACGGAGGCGGTGGCCAGCCAGCCGGCGGACGGCGCGCCGCCGAGGTGGCCGGCCACCTCGCGCAGCAGTTCCAGGAGGTGGTCGTCGGCGGCCGGCGCCCCCACGGAGGAGGGGTTGGCGGACCGGCGGTGCCAGCGGGTCCCGTCGTCGGCCAGCGCGGTCGTTCCGCTGCCGCCGGCGTCGACCGCCCACAGCCGCTGCGGCGGTTCGCCGCGGGCGGTCACCGGGGGCTCCGTCCGGGGTGCGGGGGTATCCGGTCAGGACAGCGCATCGTGGAGTTCCTTCGCGGTGATGAACGAGGTGTGGGTTCCGGCGGTCCGCACGGCGTGCGCGCCGCCCAGCGAGCCGGCGGTGACGCACTCCTGCCAGCCGCGGCCGGCCAGCCACGCCCACAGGAAGGCGGCGACGTAGCTGTCGCCGGCGCCGTTGGTGTCGACCACCTCGTCGGGTGGCAGCGGCACGGCCGGGACGTGGCGCAGCGGCTGGTCACGGATCTTCAGGTGGCTGCCGCCGGCGCCGTCCATGGCGACGACCGCGCGGGCCCGGCCGCGGGCGAGGATGTCGTCGGCCACCTGCTCGACGCGGTCACCGAGCAGGGCGGCGGACAGGAAGACCAGGTCGCAGCCGTAGGCGAAGTCCTGGCGGTACTCGGCCCGGCCGTCCCAGTTGTGCAGGTCGGTGGAGGTGGTCAGGCCGGCCGTGACGGCGTCGGCGAGGGCGTACCGGGCCCAGTCGACCAGCGAGAGGTGCACGTGCCGGACGCGGCCGAGCGCCGGGCGGTACAGCTCGGGGCGCGGCGGTTCGCCGGTGGGGTGGCGGGCGTCGTGCAGCGACAGGCGGCGGCCGGCCGGGTCGACGAGGTTGACGCTGCGGCGGGTTCCGGCCGGGTGGACGGTGTGGTCGAAGGACAAGCCGGCGCGCGCGTAGTGCCGGGTGATCAGCCGGCCCTCGTGGTCGTCGCCGATGGTGTCGACCAGGTGGACGCGCAGGCCGAGGGTGTGCAGGCCCATCGCGACGCCGTTGCCGGTGTGCGCGACGTACTCCTGGATGGGCGGCACCTTGACGGTGTCGAGGTCGGGCAGCGGCAGGGACGGCACCCGCACGATGGTGTCGACCCCGACGCCGCCCACCACCAGGACGTCGGACTCAGGCATCGGCGTCCCCGTTCGCGTTCACGTGTCCGTGTCCGTTCGTGTTCCCGTGCCCGTTCGCGTTCCCGTTCCCGGGGCGGACGGCGGTGAGGGCGGCGCGGATCTCGTCGTCGGTGACGTCGTCGGTGATCAAGGTCTCTCCCAGGGTGACGGGCAGCACGAACCGCAGGTGGCCGTCGCGGATCTTGCGGATCTGGCCGAGGGCGGAGACCACCGCCGCCGGGTCCAGCGGCGCGGGCAGGTCGCCGAGCACGGTCGGCAGTCCGACCCGCTCCAGCAGGCCGGTCACCCGCCGGCCGGCGGCCGGGGCGAGCAGGCCGCGGCGCTCGGCGATCCGGGCCGCGCAGGCCATGCCGAACGCTACCGCCTCACCGTGCAGCACCGGCCCGTAGTCGGTGACGGTTTCCACCGCGTGGCCTATCGTGTGGCCGAAGTTGAGCGGCCGCCGCAGGTCCTCCTCGTAGGGGTCCTTGGCGATCAGCTGACACTTGATCAGGCTCGCGCCGTGCACCAGGCGGGCGGTGACCTCGGGTTCGGCGGCCAGGATCGCCCGGTACTCCCGCTCGATCAGCGCGAACAGCGCCGGGGAGGCGATGACGCCCTTCTTGATCGCCTCGGCCAGCCCGGCCCGCATCTGGCGGCGGTCGAGGGTGGCGAGGTAGCCGACGTTGGAGACCACGCCCATCGGCTGGTGGAAGCTGCCGATGAGGTTCTTGGCGCTCGGGTGGTCGACGGCGACCTTGCCGCCGAGCGAGGCGTCGACCTGCGCCAGCAAGGTGGTGGGGACGTTGCAGTAGGGCACCCCGCGCATGTAGGCGCTGGCCACCCAGCCGACGGTGTCGATGACCACGCCGCCGCCGACCGCCAGCACGACGTCGCGGCGGGCCAGTTCGGTGCCGGCCAGCCAGTCCAGCAGGCCGACCGCGGTGGGCACGCTCTTGCTGGCCTCGCCGGCCGCGAACGACGTCATGGCGACGTCCACCCCCTGGCCGCCGAGCAGTCCGGCGAGTCGGCGGGCGTGCAGGGCCGCCACCGAGTCGTCGGTGACCATGGCGACCCGGCGCCCGTCGATGCGGCCCAGCAGGCTGCGGACGGCGGCCGGCTCGTCCCGGCAGACGTCCACCGGGTACTGGTCGAGCCGCTGGGCCGAACCGAGAATGGGCACACCGGTGTCCTCAGGAATGCCGAGCCGTTCCGATATTCTCGTGGATTCAGTCGTGAGTTTCACTCGTCTGCCTTTTCGCTCTCTGGTGGAGACAAATGTCGTTTTCCTGACGGGCCTTCAAGAGGACACCGGACGGTGTTGAAGTCGATGGCCGCGAAGGAATGGCGGACACGCCGTTCCGTATTCCCGCGGTGACATTCCGTCCATGATCGCGGTTGCATTCCCGCGCACTCGCCGGGCCGGGCGGACGGCCCGCCGCCTCGGATTCTCCTGCGGGGTCGCTCACGAACCACGTTATGCGCGCGGCGCCCGGCCGTGGTCTTCGGCGGATCTGTGGTGAATATGCGGGGTGGGCAGTCCAGCGGCACAGGACCGGGGCGCCGGGAATGCGCCGGGCGGCGTAGTCAGGCGGCGCCGGGGGCCGGAAAGGAGACCGGCCGGCCGGTCCCGCCGGCCTCCGCCTGCTTGGCGCGGGCGAATGCCAGCAGCAGGTCCGGGTAGCGGTAGCGCCGGTAGGCGGGCGATTCCAGCATCGAGGCGTCGACCAGCTCCTCCAGCACCCGCTCGGCCTGGAGTTCGCTGATCCGCAGCACCGACGACGCCCCCGGCAGGCTGATGTCGGGGCCGTGCGGGGCGAGGCGTTGCCATGCCTCGGCCTGCGCGGGGGCCAGTTGGCGGTACCCGCGTTCGAAGCTGTCGGTCAGCGAGGGGTCGTTCGGCGACAGCTCGCGCAGTCGGCGGTCCCCCTCCCCCAGCAGGCCGGTCAGCGCGCCGAAGGGCCACTGCGGGCGGGCGGCGAGCCGGGCGCCGGCCGCGCGGACCGCGGCCGGGAGCATGCCGCAGGCCCTGACCAGCGCGATCGCCCCGGCCCGGTCGGCGGCCACCCGGGACGCACCGACCGCCGAGGACAGCAGGTCGAGCGACTCGGTCACGGCGAACGGCTCCAGGCGGACGCGTTCGGTGGCCGACAGGGCGGACAGCTGGGCGCGGCCGGTGAGCAGGACGCCGCAGCGCGGGCTGCCCGGCAGCAGGGGCCGGACCTGGTCGAGGTCGAGGGCGTTGTCCAGCACGACCAGCAGGTCGAGGTCGTCCACCACCGAGCGGAACAGGGCGGACCGGTTCGCCAGCCCGTCCGGCACGGTGGCCGCCGGCAGGCCCAGCGACTGGAGGAATCCGGCCAGCACCTGGGCCGGATCGGCGGCGGTCCCGCCGGGGCACAGGTCGGCGTAGAGCTGCCCGGCCGGGTAGTCGTCGTGGACGCGGTGGGCCGCCCGCACCGCGAACACCGACTTGCCCGACCCCGGGCTGCCGCCCACCACGACGATGGCGGGCCCGGTCCGCTCCGGCGTGGTCAGCGCCCGCACCGCCGCCCGTAGACTCTCGGTCCGGCCGGCGAAGTCCCCTATGTCACCCGGGAGTTGACGCGGCACGGGCCAGGCGACCGGCCCCCGCCGCTCCAGCGCCGCAGCCGGGACGGCGACCGGTACGGCGCTCTGCGCGGAGGGTAGGGCGGCGGGGGCGGCAGGACCTCCGGCGGGGACGGTCGGGGCGACGGGGGCAGCGGTCCCGGGGTCGGCGGGGAAGGCGGCGGGGATGGCCGGAGGGGCGGAGGCGGGGGCGACCGGAGCGGTGGGGGCGGCGGCCCCGGTGCCAGCTCCTCCGGTGGGGGCGGCGACCACGGTGCCAACTCCTCCGGTGGGAGCGGCGACCACGGTGCCAGCTCCTCCGGTGGGGGCGGTGGGGACGGCGGCATCGGGCACGGCGCCGGGCGCTGCGCCGGCCAGGGCTGCGGACGCGCCGGAGGCATCGGACGTACCGAGGGCGCCGGACGCACCGGTGGCGGCAGGCGTACCGGCGGGGCCGAACGCACCGGAGGCAGCAGGTGTACCCGCGGCGCCGGACGCGTCGGCGGCATGGGACGGACCGGCGGTGCCGAACGCACCGGAGGCAGCAGGCACACCGGCGGCGCCAGGCGTACCCGCGGCGCCAGACGCACCGGAGACGCCAGCCGAACCGGCGGCGCCGAACGTCCCGGACGACATGACGTCCCCTCGGCCCGACGTGGTCAGCGCTTCGGCGGAAACGGGGCCGGCGGGGAGCGGGCCGGCGGGGTGGTCGAGTGCCGGGTCGCCCTCCAGGATCTGCTGGTGCAGCTGGACGAGCAGCGGGCTGGGGGCGATGCCGTGTTCGGCGACGAGCAGCCGCCGCACCCGGCCGAAGACGGCCAGCGCCTCGGCCTGCCGCCCGGTGGCGTGCAGAGCTCGCATCAGCAGCCCGTGCGCCCGCTCGCGCAGCGGATGCCGTTCGGAGAGCACGAACAGGTCGGGGACGACGATGGCGGCCCGGCCCAGCGCCAGCTGGAGGTCGAAGTACTCCTCGCTCAGCGCGGTCCGTAACTCGGTGAGCCGGGAGCGCTGCTGGGCGGCGAAGGCCCCCGGCACGCCGGCCAGCGCGTGGCCGCGCCACAGCCCGAGGGCGTGGGACAGCAGGGCCGCCGCCTCCGCCTCGCGGCCCTCCCGGCGGGCCTGGGCGGCCCGGTCCGCGAGCTCCCCGACCGTCTCCAGGTCGGTCACCGGGCCCGGCAGCGCGATCTGGTAGCCGTCGCCGACCGAGACGAGCACCCGCGGTATCGCGCCGCGCTTCTCCAGCAGCCTGCGCCACCACCACGCGTGCGTCCTGATCGTGGTCACCGCGGTGTCCGGCGGGCAGTCGCCCCACAGCGCGTCGACCAGCTCGGCGAGGGTGGCGGCATGGCCGGGCTGGAGCAGCAGCGCGGCCATGAACGCCTGCTGCTGCGGCGATCCCCGGGTCACGAACGTATCGGCGGACCTGATCCGTAACGAGCCGAGGATGCCGAATCTCGGCCCGTCCTCCGCGTCCCGCGGCGGCGCCGCCGACGGCGGATCGGCGAGAAAGCGGACACTCTCCATGGCCATGGAACCCTCCTGAGCTGGACGTACCGAGTACCGGGCCGCCGGTGGCGGCGCCCTCGCCACGCGGTGGCGTGGCGGTGCGGCGCCGGACGGCGGCGGGCCGGCGTTCCCGCCGGCGGCGGGTCCGCGTTCCCGCCCGCCGGACGACGGCAGGGCGGTGCCCGCCACGGCGAGCCCCCGGGGGCCGCGGCGAACGCTTCACCGAACCTATTACGCGCCGCGTTCGACACCGGCCCGCGAGCACCCGCCGAATGGCTCAAAGTCCATTCCCGGCCACCGGCGGGAAATGCTCTGTCCCCAGGTGATCGGGCAGCCGCCGGTGCGGCCATTGGGCGGAACGCAGAATTCACGCCAGGTACGGAACTCATCGCCCTCGGCGTGGCGGCGCAGGGGTGCGAAGGTCATTTCGGCCCGTCCCCGGCACCGGTTACCCGAAGGCCGTCCATCCGGGGGCCGCGGGTCTCTCCGGGCGGATATCGCGGAAGGATCTCCCGCTGAGTCCGCGCGGATCGTGTCCGGGGCGGCGCCGCCTACTGTCGGGGCGAAGCAGCCGCCCGGGGCGATTCCCGGTGACCGGCGAGACCCTGACGAAGGACCAGAGGTGCCATGACGCTGACAGCTTGCCGCCTGACCGCGGCGGAGGCCACGACCACGGTCGTCACCGACATCGGTGAGGTCGTCGACTGGGTCCGCCGCTACTTCACCCCCTGGTGGACGGTGACGGCCACTCAGACGACCGGCCCGCCGCCCGGCGGCGCGGACGGCACCGACCCGGACGCGCCGGTGATCGAGGCGGTCGCCGACCCCGCCACGTACGAACTGTGGGCGAAGTCCGTGCTGTCGGCGCCGGAGCCGGCCGAGACGGAGTACGTCCGCAGCCGGACCTACAGCCGGCGCGACGGCGACCGGCTGCTCGTGGTCACCCCCGAGGAGCGGATCGCCTACCAGGTCACCCCGGGGCGGGTGCGGATCGTGGGCACCGAGCCGTCGGCCCTGCGCATCCCGGCCGCCCGGGTGGCCCGCACCGTCGTGTGGGGCCGGCTGGAGCGGGCCGGCTGGACGCTGCTGCACGCCTCGGCGGTCGTCGGCGCCGGCGACCGGGCCCTGCTGTCGTTCGGCGGCAAGGGCGCCGGCAAGACGACGACCGCGCTGATGTGCGCGCGGCGCCTGGGGCTGCGGCTGCTGGCCAACGACCGGGTCTTCGCCCGCCCGGAGGGCTCCGGGGTGCGCCTGCTGACCTGGGCGTCCGTCACGTCGGTCGGGCTGGGGCTGCTGGCCGGCCTGGGCCTGTACGACGGGGTGCGCGAGCGGCTGCTGGCCGGTGAGCCGTTCCACCCGGCGCAGGACCCGCTGGTGCTGGAGGCGTTGCGGGCCGGCACCCGCACCGCGGTCTTCGACCCCACCGGGCGGGAGATGAAGGTCCTGGTCGCCCCGGACCGGCTCGCGCCGTGGCTCGGGGTCGAGCCGGTCGGCGAGGCCGAGGTGGGCCTGCTGCTGTTCCCGGCGGTGGCGGCCGGCCGGGTCCCCGAACTGACCGGCGGCGACTACCGGATCGGCGCGCCGGACCTGTTCACCGCCGGGACCGAGGACTCCTACCCGGACGTCTTCGGCGTGCGGCGGCTGCCGGAGGGCGCCGCGGCCGAGCACCACCGCGCCCTGCTGGCCGCGTTCGGCCGGCTGCCGCGCCGGGGCGTACGGCTGGGCCACGAGCCGGCCGGCAACGAGCCGGTGCTGCGTACCGTGGCGGGTCTGCTGTGACCGGGCCGGCGGGCGCGCCGGTGGTGGCGGTGGTCGACGCCTACTCCACCGGCCGCCACCTCGCGGCGGAGCTGGCACGGCGCGGCGCGGCCTGCGTGCACGTGCGCAGCCAGCAGGACATCCCCGCCTACTTCACCCGGTCCTTCGCGCCGGACGACTTCACCGAGGACCTCGGGCACCAGCCGGACCGGGCGAAGCTGACCGCCGTGCTGCGCGAGCGCGGGGTGCGGCGGGTGGTGGCCGGGACGGAGTCCGGCGTGCTGCTGGCGGACGAACTGACCGATCTGCTGGGCCTGCCGGGCAACGACCCGGTCAACGCGGTCGCGCGCCGCGACAAGCGGGCGATGGCCGACACCGTGCGCCGGGCCGGGCTGGCCGTGCCGGCCGGCCGGGCCTTCGACTCCGCGGCCGGCGCGGCGCACTGGTTCGCCGGGACCGGTTTCGACGAGGCCGTCGTCAAGCCGGTCGACAGCGCCGGCACCGACAACGTCAGCTTCGCCCGGTCCGCCGCCGCCGTGCGGTCGGCGGCCGCCGCGGTCCTGGCGTCGGACAACGTCTACGGCGCCCGCAACCGCTCGGTGCTGGTGCAGCGGCGGGTGACCGGCCGGGAGTACTACGTCAACACCGTCTCGTACCGGGGAACGCACCGGGTCGCGGAGATCTGGGGGTACGTCAAGGCGGTCGGACCGTCGGGCGCGCCGGTTTACGACTACGAGGAGCCGGTACCGCCCGGGTCCGCCGAGTGGCGGCTGCTGCGCGGGTTCACCGCGGGTGTGCTGGACGCGCTGGGCGTCAGGTCCTCGGCCGGCCACACCGAGATCATGCTGACCGGGGACGGGCCAGTGCTGATCGAGTCCGGCGCCCGGCTCGGCGGCGCCACCAGCCCGCAGACCGTGCGCGAGTACTGCGGCGTCTCGCAGACCGGCCTGTTCGCCGACTCGATCCTCACCCCGCGGTCGCTGGCCGGCTTCGACGACGCCGCGGTCGGGTGGCACGGCCACCTGAAGAACGTCGCGTTCCGCAACCACCACCACGGCACGGTCCGCGGGACGGGCTGGCTGGACGCCGTCACCGCCCTGCCCAGCGTGGTGCACGTCGCCCCCGGCATCGCCGTCGGCGACCGGCTGACCCCGACGGTCGACCTGTTCAGCTCCCCCGGCTACGCCTACCTGGCCTCCGCCGACCCCGCACAGGTCGCCCGCGACCACGCCGCGCTGCGCCGGATGGAGGCCGACGGCCTCTACACCCGCTGAGCCGCCCCGGCCCGGCACCCCCTTTACTCACCACCCGTCAACTCACCACCCCACGAGAGGACATCACCCCATGCGTTTCGAACTGCCCACCATGGCGCTGCGGTTCGGCAGCGGCTCCGAGGCGACGCCGGAGCGGCGCCGCGACCTGGAGGCGGGGCGCCGGGAGCCCGCGGCCGTCCCGGACGGCGCCGAGATCGCCGCGCGGTACCCGATCTTCGCGGACGCCGTCAGCGTCTACGCGGCCGGCTCGGTCGTCCAGGGCTGGGGGCACGCCAACAGTGATCTGGACCTGTACGTCATCACCGACGAGCCGATCGACCTGACGGACAGCGGGCTGGAGTACTTCGACCGCCGGGTGTCGACCGAGGACCCCGACATACGCATCGTGCTGGGCGAGTTCGGCCCGTTCCGCGCCGACATCGAGCTGTGGCGGGCCGCGCAGGTCGACGAGATCATCGCCCGGTTCGCCGGGAGCACCCCGAGCCAGGAGGCGCCCGAACCCGGCAAGACCGAGCAGGACCTGCTGTACCGCCTCGCCTCCGGCATGCCGCTGACCGGCGCCGACTGGTGGCAGCGGCGCCGCGACGAGATCAACGCCTCCTGCTACGGCGGCTGGCTGGCGGAGAACCGCAAGCTCACCGCCGAGACGCTGCTGGAGGACGTGGGCGGGCTGCTGGTCAGCGGCGACGAGCAGACCGCGGTGCTGGCCGCCCGGGACGCGCTGGTGGCGTCGGTCGAGGCGTTGCTGGCGGTGCACCGGGACTACTCGATCAACCGCAAGTGGCTCTACCGGCGGCTGCTGGCGGTACGCCCGCCGGAGATCTCGGTGGAGGCGGCGTGGCGGGCGCTGACCATGGTGGGCGCCGCCGACGATCCGGCCGGCTGGGCCGGGGCGACGGCCGCGCTGTCCCAGCGGCTGCTGATCACCGTCGAGGGGGCGAAGCGGCATGGCTGACGCGCGCTGGCAGCCGATGCGGGCGATCGGCACGTACACCCGACGATCCGACACCGGGACGCTGATCGAGACCTACCACGACGGCTACGAGGTCAACGGCACCGGTGCGTTCATCTGGTCGCTGGTCGGCACCGGGGCGACCACCGGGCAGATCGCCGCGGCGGTGGCCGGCGAGTTCGGCGTCGCGCCGGAGCGGGCCGACGAGGCGGTCACGGCGTTCCTCTCCCTGCTGGGGGAACGCGGCTTCCTCGCCCCGGCCTGACGTGATGTCCCAGAATCCGCACATGACGTCCCAGAATCCGCACATAACGTCCGGGAATCCCCGCAGCAGGACGGCCCTGCGGCGCCTGGCGGGGTCCCTGGGGTGGTGGGAGACGCTCACCACCCCGGGGCCGCCCCGGCTGCTGGCGGTCAACGCCCTGGCCGGCGCCTGCGGTTCGGGCCTGGCCACGGTGTGCCTGCCGCTGTTCGCCGTCCGGGTGGCCGGCGTCGACGCCGCGCGCCTGGTGACCGTGCTGTCCCTCACCGCCGGCTGCGAACTGCTGGCGGCGGTGCCCAACGGCGCGCTGGCCGGCCGGTTCGGGGTCCGCCGGTTCATCGTCACCGCCAAGACGGCGCAGGCGGTGCTGTGGATCGCGATGGCCTTCGCCCACGGCTTCTGGGGGCTGCTGGCGCTGTCGGCCGCCACCGGGGTGGCCCGGGCCGGCGGCGGCGGGCTCAGCCAGAGCGTGACCGCCGCCGTCCTGCCGTCCGGCGCCCGCTCGGAGGTGCTCGGCTCGGTCCGGGCCCTGCGCAACGTCGGCTACCTGGTCTCCGGCGCGCTCGGCTCGGCCATGCTGACCTTCGACTCCCCCTGGGTGCTGCGCGCCTCACTGGTCGTCAACGGCCTGTCGTACGTGTGCGGCACGGTGTGCATGGCGCTGGTCGACGCCCGGCGAGCGCGCCGGTCGCCGGGCCGCACCGACTTCAGCGTGCTGCGCGACGCCCCGTACTTCGGGCTGATCCTGTGCGCGTCGGTGTTCGGCACCAGCCTGATCGTGCTGGACGTCGGCCTGTCGCTGTGGGTGCTGCGCCATCCGCAGGTGCCGCGGGCGCTGGTCGGGGTGGTCCTGGTGGTGAACACCCTGGTCGTGGTCGTGCTCCAGCACCGCTACTCCCGCAAGTCAGCCGAACTCGACGGCGCCCGCCGGTCGATCAGGGGCAGCGTGGTGGCGTTCGTGGCCATGGCGGTGCTGATCGGCGGCACGGCGGAGGTCTCCACGCCGTGGGCGGTGGTCCTGGTGGTGGCCGCCGCGGTCGCCCTCACCTTCGGCGAGCTGTACGAGTCGCCCGCCTGGTGGACCATCTCCTTCGAACTGTCGCCGCCGGACCGCCGGGACGAGTACCTGTCGGCCTTCGACCTCAGCGGCGCCACCGTCGGCATCCTCGGCCCACTGGCGCTGGCGGCGGTGGTCGCGCTGGGCACCCTGGGCTGGCTGCTGTACGCCGCGCTGTTCGTGGTCGCCGGGGCGGCCGCCCTGGCGCTGATCACCCGGCGCACCCGCTCCCCCGCCGGTCCGGTGGACACCCCGGACCCGAAGGCGCTGGCCGACCACGCCTGACGCCGGCACGGCACCTTGAGGCGGTACGGCACCCTGACGGCCGTACGGCACCCTGACGCCGGTACGGCACCTCGAAACGGCAGTACGCGGCACGCCACACCCGACGCCGGCCATGCCTCCCCCGCCCCGCTGACGCACACCTCCCGACGCCGCCCACGCCTCCCCGTCCGCCACACCTCGGCACACACCTCCCCCGCCCCCCATACGCACGCCCCCGGGACCGCGGCGACCAGCCGCACCCCCCGCCCGCAGAAACGGAGCCCGTACCGTGACCGTGTCCGCACGCACCCACGCGCTGGAGGAGGCGTTCCGTCGCGCCGCAGCCGAACCCGGTCCGGCCGGCGGCTCGCCCGGCCCCGGCGGCTTCGTCCTCACCCGGTGGAATCCCGACTTCGAGTACGAGATCAAGCTCGCGCATCCCGGACCGGTCTCCCCCGCGGCGTTGCTGGAGGAGGCGGTGACCGTGCTGGCCGCCGGCGCCGGGGTGCTGGCCGGCTCCGGACGGCAGGCGGCCACCCTGCGTCCCGTCTACCACCTGGCCGGCGGGAGCGAGTACTCGGTCTTCGAGGAGGACGGCCGGCGGGTGCAGAAGATCAAGACGCATACCGCGGTGCCGGTCGGCGGCGGCCGGGGCGTCCACGTCATGCGGTCGCGGGAGTCGTTCGAGACCGATCCGCGGCGGATCGCGCGCAACACCGCCTCGGCCGTACCGTCCGGCTCCCTGCTGAAGGAGCGCTGCCGCACCCACCTGCTGCACCGGCCCACCCGTACGCTGCTCCAACTGGCGGCGACCCGCTGCTCGGCGGGCACCGCGCGGCAGTTCCAGCTGGAGATCGAGTACGCGGGCCACTTCACCCATCCGGCCGACCCGCCGCGCACCCCGGGCGAGCAAGAGGTCCTGGCGGTGCTGGCCGGCCTGGGCACGGCGCTGGCCGACGCCGACGGCAGCCGTCTGGCGTTCGACACCGAGACCAAGCTGGAGTTCCTGCGCCGGGCGTCCGGCGGTACCGCGACGTGTCCGTAGAGTGACACCCTATTGACAGGTCGGCGGGCCGGTCATACCTTCCTCGCACCATTAGGAAACCTTCCTATCAGTTGGAGCGAGTCGCAACATGCCCGCCAGCCCCTCACAGCCCGGCACCCCGAGCCTGCTGCGCGCGATCAACGACCGCGCGGCTCTCGAACTGCTGTTGTCGCGCGGTCCGTTGTCGCGCGGCGAGCTGGGCCGGCTGACCGGTCTCTCCAAGCCCACCGCCTCGCAACTGCTGGCCCGGCTGGAGGCCGCGCACCTGGTGGTGCCGATCGGCATCACGGCCGGCCGGCCAGGACCCGGCGCCACGCTCTACGAGATCAACGCGCGGGTGGCGCACGTCGCGGGGCTGGACGTCACCCCCACCCGCATCCGGGTCGCGGTGGCCGACATCACCGGCCGCACCGTCGCCGAGCACCGGCTGCCGACCCCGGGCCGGCACGGCACCCTGGACCGGGTCGCCGAGGCGCTGGACGCGGCGCTGGCGGTGGCCGGGCTCACCCGTGACGAACTGCACCGGGTGGTCATCGGCACCCCCGGCGCGCTGGACCCCGGCACCGGCAAGCTGCGGTACGCGCCGCACCTGCCCGGCTGGCACTCGCCGCGGCTGCTGGCGGAGCTGACCGAGGCGCTCGATCTGCCGGTCGACGTGGAGAACGACGTCAACCTCGCCGCGGTCGCCGAGCAGAAGGTCGGCCTGGCACAAGGCGTGGAGGACTTCGTGCTGCTGTGGGCCGAGGAGGGCGTCGGCGCGGCGGTGGTGATCGCCGGGCGGCTGCACCGCGGGCACACCGGCGGCGCCGGCGAGGTCGGCTACATGCCGATGCCCGGCGCGCCGTTGATGAAGAACGTCCGCCGGGAGAACTCCGGCGGCTTCCAGGAACTGGCCGGCGCCCCGGCCGTGCGGGCACTGGCCCGCGAGCACCGGATCAGCGGCCGGACCGCGCGTGACATGGTCACCCGCGCCCGGCAGCTGGCGGAGGGCGGGGACGAGGCCGCGACGGCGTTCCTGGGCACGCTGGCCCAGCGGCTGGCCACCGGTCTGGCGGCGATCGTGGCCGTCATGGACCCCGAACTGGTGCTGCTCAGCGGCGACATCCCCATCGCGGGCGGCGAACCGCTGCGCACCTTGGTGGCGGACGGGCTGACCGGCCTGGCCGTCCCCCGTCCCCGGCTCGCCATCAGCGAACTGACCGGCTCGCCGGTGGTCACCGGCGCCCTCCAGGCCGCGCTGTCCACCGTGCGCGAGCAGGTCTTCACCACCCACTGACCCCACCAACTGACCCCGCCCACTGACCCACCCGCCGACCCCACCGCTGCCCGCCCCCCCCCCGCGCCCACCGATCCGCCCTCCGATCCGTCCGACTGCCCCCTGGCCCACCGCCACGCCCGTTTCCGCACCTCCAGCCGCCCCACCCCACCCCACCGCAGCCACTTACCGTGCCGACCGACTGCCTCGGCCGCCGCCCCGGGAGGACCCGTGACCATCCGCCAGACCCGCAGGGCGCGCCGCACAGCGGCCGCGCTCGCCTGTACCGCGACCCTCGCGCTGATAGCCGCCGGCTGCGCCGGCACCAGTGGCGGCGGGGGCGGCCAGGGCTCGACCGGTACCAAGGCCAAGCCGGTGACCATCACGTTCTGGCACGGCTGGAGCGCGCCGAACGAGCTGGCGGCGATCAACGCGAACATCTCCGCGTTCGAGAAGCTGCACCCGAACATCAAGGTCAAGGCCGTCTCCAACGTCACCGACGACAAGATCAACCAGGCGCTGCGGGCCGGCGGCGACAACGCGCCGGACGTGGTCTCGTCGTTCACCACCAACAACGTGGGCAGTTTCTGCAACAGCCACGAGTGGGTGGACCTCAACCCGCTGCTGAAGAAGTCGGGCATCGACAAGGACAAGACCTTCTCCAAGGCGATGCTGGACTACACCAGCTACAACGGCGACCAGTGCTCACTGCCGCTGCTGGGCGACGCCTACGGGCTGTACTACAACACCGACGAGTTCAAGGCCGCCGGGATCACCGCGCCGCCGAAGACCTGGAGCCAGTTCGAACAGGACGCGGTCAAGCTGACGAAGTCCGAGGGGGCCGGCTACCGCCAGTTGGGCTTCATGCCGCTCTACCACGGCTACGAGACCACCACCGAGCACTACGCGGCGCAGTACCAGCCGACCTGGTTCACCGCGGACGGCAAGTCGGCGATCGCCAGCTCGCCGGCCTTCGCCGACTCCCTCAAGGAGCAGAAGACGCTGGTGGACAAGCTCGGCGGCTACCAGAAGCTGTCGAAGTACCGTTCGTCCTTCGGTGACGAGTTCAGCGCCAAGAACCCGTTCGAGACCGGCCAGGTCGCGATGGCCATGGACGGCGAGTGGCGGGTGTCGATGATCAAGGCCGACGGGTCGAAGGTCCACTACGCCACCGCGCCGCTGCCGGTGCCGGACAACCAGGTCTCGCAGTACGGCATCGGCTACCAGACCGGCACCATCGCCGGCATCGCCGCCACCAGCCACAAGCAGGCGGCCGCCTGGGAGTTCCTGAAGTACCTGACCACCGACACCGACGCGCTGGTCAGCTTCGCCAACGCGATCTCCAACGTGCCCAGCACCTACGCGGCGCTGAAGTCGCCGAAGCTGGAGAAGAACGCGCAGTTCCAGACGTTCCTGAACGTGGCGGCCAACCCGGGCAGCAACACCACGCCCTCGGAGCCCAACGGCGACTCCTTCATCGTCACATACCAGAACCTGGGCTACGCCTACGAGTCGGGCAAGGTGAGCAACCTCCAGGCGGCGCTGAAGAAGACCGCGGGCCAGATCGACAGCGACCTGGCCCAGGCCCGGTGACGGCGCCGTGAGGACCCCCCGTGCGGCGGCCCCGCCCGCCCTGCGCCGCAAGCGCCGCCGGGAGCTGGCGACGACGGCCGGCTTCCTGTCCCCGTGGCTGATCGGCTTCGCCGTCTTCTTCGCCTACCCGCTGATCGCCACCGTCTACTTCTCCTTCACCCACTACGACGGCTTCAACGCGCCGACCCCGGTGGGGCTGAAGAACTACGTCTACGTGCTCACCGAGTACCCGTTCTTCTGGCAGGCGGTGCGCAACACCGTCTGGCTCGTGGTGGCCATGGTGGCGCTGCGCACGGTCTTCGGCATCGGCATCGGCATGCTGATCACCAAGATCAAGTCGGGCGCCGGCTTCTTCCGGACCGCGTTCTACCTGCCCTACCTGGCACCGCCGGTGGCGGCCACCATCGGCTTCGCCTTCCTGCTCAACCCCGGCACCGGCCCGGTCGACCACATCCTGGGCCGGCTGGGGCTGCCGCAGCCGGGCTGGTTCACCGATCCGTCGTGGTCGAAGCCCTCGCTGGTGCTGCTGTCGCTGTGGGGCATCGGCGACCTGATGGTCATCTTCATGGCCGCGCTGCTGGACGTGCCGGCCGAGCAGTACGAGGCCGCGTCGCTGGACGGGGCCAACTGGTGGCACCGGTGGCGCTACGTGACGTACCCCAACATCTCGCCCATCATCATGTTCGCGGTGGTCACCGGGGTGATCCAGACCCTCCAGTACTACACGCAGGCCATCATCGCCGGGCAGGTCGCCTCCGGTATCGCGGGCAACGCCGGGCAGCAGTTCGAGCCCGGCTACCCGAACGGCTCGACCTGGACGGTGCCCCAACTCGTCTACAACATCGGCTTCCAGCGCTTCGACTACGGCTCGGCCTGCGTCGTGTCGCTGCTGCTCTTCGTCGTCGCCATGGGGTGCACGGCGCTGCTGATGCGCCGGCGCTCCGGCCTGATGGCCGAGGACTGAGAGGAAGCCCACCATGAGCAACACCGTCACGGCCGGCGACCGCCCCGGCCGGACCAGCCGGTCCGGGCGCGGCGGCGTGCCGTCCGCCTCGGGCATCGCGCTGCGCCAGGCGCGGCGCCGCAAGAAGCTGGAGTGGATCGCGGTCCACTCCGTCGGCCTGGCCATCGCGGTGGCCTTCCTGCTGCCGTTCGTCTTCCTCTTCCTGACCTCGGTGATGAGCGACAGCCAGGCGCTGACCTCGACGCTGTGGCCGCAGCACTGGGTGTGGAGCAACTACACCGCGGTCTTCCGGGTCCACGGCTTCGGCACCTGGTGGCGCAACACGATCGAGTACGCGGTGCTGGGCACCGTGCTGACCGTGGTCTCGTCGGTGCCGGTGGCCTACGCGCTGGCGAAGTTCCGCTTCCCCGGGCGGCGGCTGGCGATGATGCTGGTCATCTCCATGATGATGCTGCCGCCCCAGGTGATCATCATCCCGATGTACCTGTTCTGGGCCAAGCAGCTGCACCTGGACGGCACGCTGTGGCCGCTGATCATCCCGATGGCCTTCGGCGACGCGTTCTCCATCTTCCTGCTGCGCCAGTTCCTGCTGACCATCCCCAAGGAGTACCTCGACGCCGCCCGGGTCGACGGCTGCGGTGAGGTGCGCACCCTGCTGCGGGTGGTGCTGCCGATGGCCAGGCCGGCCATCTCCGCGGTGGCGCTGTTCCAGTTCTTCTACTGCTGGAACGACTACTTCGGCCCGCAGATCTACTCCTCCGACAACCCGGCGGCCTGGACACTGTCCTACGGGCTCCAGTCCTTCCACGGCGCCCACCAGACCAACTGGAACCTGACGATGGCGGCCACCCTGCTGGTGATGGCACCGGTGATCGTGGTGTTCTTCTTCGCCCAGAAAGCCTTCATCGAAGGCGTGACACTGACGGGAGTCAAGGGCTGATGAGCCTGAAGCTGGTAGTCGTGGGCGGCGGTTCCACCTACACGCCCGAGCTGATCGACGGCTTCGCGCGGCTGCGGGACACCCTGCCGATCGGCGAACTCGTCCTGGTGGACCCGGCGGCCGACCGGCTGGACCTGGTCGGCGGACTGGCCCGCCGGATCTTCGCCAAGCAGGGCCACCCGGGCCGGATCACCGTCACCGGCGAGCTGGAGCCGGCGGTGGCCGACGCGGACGCGGTGCTGCTGCAACTGCGTGTCGGGGGGCAGGCGGCCCGCAACGAGGACGAGACCTGGCCGCTGGAGTGCGGCTGCGTCGGGCAGGAGACCACCGGCGCCGGCGGGCTGGCCAAGGCGCTGCGGACCGTCCCGGTGGTGCTGGACATCGCCGAGCGGGTCCGCCGGGCCAACCCGGACGCCTGGATCGTCGACTTCACCAACCCGGTGGGCATCGTCACCCGCGCCCTGCTGACCCACGGCCACAAGGCGGTCGGGCTGTGCAACGTGGCGATCGGCTTCCAGCGCAAGTTCGCCGCCCTGCTCGGGGTCGCCCCGGAGCGGATCGCGCTGGACCACGTCGGCCTCAACCACCTCACGTGGGAACGCGGCGTACGCCTGGACGGCCGCGAGGTGCTGCCGCAGCTGCTGGCCGAGCACGCCGAGCGGATCGCCGCCGACCTGCACCTGCCGGCCTCCCTGGTACGGCGGTTGGGTGTGGTCCCCTCCTACTACCTGCGGTACTTCTACCAGCACGACCAGGTCGTTGAGGAACTGCGCGCCGAGGGGTCGCGGGCCAGCGCGGTCGCCGCGATCGAGCGGGAGCTGCTGGAGATGTACGCCGACCCGGCGCTGGAGGAGAAGCCGGCGCTGCTGGAAAAGCGCGGCGGCGCGTACTACTCCGAGGCGGCGGTGCAGCTGATCGCCGCACTGCTGGGCGGCGGCGCGGCGGCGGCCGGCAGCGAGCAGGTGGTCAACGTGGCCAACGCCGGCACCCTGCCGTTCCTGCCGGACGACGCCGTCATCGAGGTCCCCGCCCTGGTGGACGCCCGCGGTGCCGTGCCGCTGCCGGTCGCGCCGGTCGAGCCGCTGTACGCGGGGCTGATCGCGCACACCACCGCTTACGAGGCGCTGGCCCTGGAGGCCGCGGTGCTCGGCGGCCGCGACCGGGTCTTCGCCGCGCTGCTGGCCCATCCGCTGGTCGGCCAGCTCGACCTGGCGGAGCGGCTCACCGATCAGCTGATCGACCACAACCGGGCCCACCTGGCGTGGGCATGACGACCACGGCGCCCGTCCCCGGCATCGACGGTCCCCTCGGCGCGGGCCTGCCCGGCGCCACCGGCACCGAACTCGTGCGCGGCGTGCTGGCGGTGGACGCCGGCAACAGCAAGACCGACGTGGCGATCGTCGCCGCCGACGGCACCGTCCTGGGCACCGCGCGCGGCGACGGCTTCGTACCGCACCTGGTCGGCCCGCGCGCCGCCGTCGACGGGCTGGCACCGCTGGTGGCGCTGGCCGCCGAACGGGCCGGGCTCGATCCCGGCGCCGGCCGGCCGCTGGTCACCCACACCTCGGCGTGCCTGGCCAACGCGGACCTGCCGGTGGAGGAACGGAAGCTGGGCGAGGAGATCGCCGGGCGCGGCTGGTCGCGGACCACGGTGGTGGCCAACGACGTGTTCGCGCTGCTGCGTTCGGGCACCGACGAGCCGCGCGGGGTGGCGGTGGTGTGCGGCGCGGGCATCAACTGCGCCGGGCTGCTGCCCGACGGGCGCACGGTGCGTTTCCCGGCCCTGGGCATGATCACCGGCGACTGGGGCGGCGGCGGCAGCCTCGCGCTGGAGGTGATGTGGCACGCGGTGCGGGCGGAGGACGGGCGCGGGGCGGAGACCGCGCTCGCCCCGGCCGTGGCCGGGCACTTCGGGCTGCCCACCGCCATGGCGGTCGCCGAGGCGGTGCATCTGGGCGCCCTGTCGAAGGAGCGGCTGCACGAGCTGGTGCCGGTGCTGTTCCGAGTGGCCGGCGCCGGCGACACCGCCGCGGTACGGCTGGTGGAGCGGCAGGCGGAGGAGGTCGCCCGGCTCGCCCTGGTGGCGCTGCGCCGGCTGGACCTGCTGGACGAACCGGTCGACGTGGTGCTGGGCGGCGGAGTGCTGGCGGCCGGTCAGCGGCTGCTGCTGGACGGCGTCTTCGCCCGGCTGGCGGCCGGCGCGCCGAAGGCGGTGCCGCGGATCGCCACCACGGCCCCGGTGGTGGGCGCCGCACTGCTGGGCCTGGACCACCTGGCCGCCGTGGGACT
Source organism: Streptantibioticus silvisoli (assembly GCF_027947535.2). Taxonomy (GTDB): domain Bacteria; phylum Actinomycetota; class Actinomycetes; order Streptomycetales; family Streptomycetaceae; genus Streptantibioticus_C; species Streptantibioticus_C silvisoli. The sequence continues at coordinate 51,977 of NZ_JAAGKO020000005.1, read as the reverse complement.
GGGCGGCGGCCCGCACAGCCACGAACGGCTGCGCGCCGGCCACGCGGTGCACCGGTCCGGGCAGTCCGGCACCGGCTGACGGCACCGGTCCGGCACCCCCGGCGGCGGCCCACCGCCCCGGGGGACTGCGGCGTGCGCGCGTTCGCCGGGCCGGTCGCGGGGGCCGTCAGGGGGGCCGGCGGCACCGGCCCGATGTCCGAACTTCCAATCGTGGCCGATGCCTTGACAGCCACAGGGACGCGGAAGAACATTCTCGGCGTGTTAGGAAGGTTTCCTAACAGCTACGCGGACTGGAGAGGTCACCTCATGGCCCAGCACCTCGCGCGTACCGCCTTCACCGCCGCCGTCGCGGTGAGCCCCGCCCTGCTCCTGCTGGCCGGTGCCGTACCGGCCCAGGCCGCGGGCACCTTCCCCACCCAGTACGCCGCGCCCTACCTGCAGATCGACAGCAGCTCGGCCGCCGACATGGCGGCCGACAAGGCGAAGACCGGCCTGAGCTACTACACGCTCGCCTTCCTGACCTCCAAGTCCGGCTGCACCCTGCAGTGGGAGGACGGCGGCGACTCGGTCGGCGCCTTCACCTCGCAGATCAACTCGCTGAAGTCGGCGGGCGGTTCGGTGATCATCTCGTTCGGCGGCGCGGGCAGCACCGAGCTGGCCAAGTCCTGCACGTCGGTCTCCAGCCTCACCGCCGCGTACCAGAAGGTGGTGACCACCTACGGCATCACCCGCCTCGACTTCGACATCGAGGGCGGCGCGCTGGACGACACCACCTCCAACCAGCGCCGCGACCAGGCACTGGCCGCGTTGCAGCAGGCCGACCCCTCGGTGCAGGTCGACTTCACGCTGCCGGTCGACCCCAGCGGCCTGGAGTCCGACGCGACGAAGCTGCTGAAGGACGCCAAGTCCGCCGGGGTCAGCGTCAACCTGGTCAACATCATGACCATGGACTTCGGCGACGGCGAGAACGCGCTGAACGACAGCGAGTCGGCCGCGAAGGGCACCGAGCCGCAACTCGCCTCGATCTACGGCGGGTCCGCCGCGCAGAACTGGGCCCGCCTGGGCCTGACGCCCATCGCCGGACAGAACGACGACAACGAGGACTTCACCCAGTCCAACGCCTCGACCCTGGAGAGCTTCGCCGCCTCCGAGGGCGTGCAGGAGCTGTCGTTCTGGGAGGTCGACCAGTACGACAAGAGCGCCGGTTACGCCTACTCGAAGATCTTCAACAAGATCTGACAGACCCCTCCCCTCCCCTGCCCGCAAGGAGAACGTCATGCGCTTTCCCGGACGCAAGCCGGCGGCCGCCTGCGCGGCCGCCTGCCTCACCCTGACCCTGGCGGGCATCGGCGGGGCATCCGCCGCCGCCCCCCGCACCCCGGCCCCGGCCGCCCACCCCGCGGCCACCACCGCCCACCCCTTCCCCACCCACGTGACGTACAAGGTCGGCGTCATGCCGTCGGCGTCCCAGTCCTCCCGGGACACCGCGGTGGAGACCGCCTACGACGCGTGGAAGAAGACCTACCTGGTGCACGGCTGCGCCTCCGACGAGTACTACGTGTCAACCAAGGGCGACGACGACGCCCCGAACAACGGCACGGTCTCCGAGGCGCAGGGCTACGGCATGAACATCGTGCCGCTGATGGCCGGCTACGACAGCTCCGCGCAGACCGAGTTCAACGGGCTGTGGCAGCTGGTGAAGGACCACGAGGACGCCGACGGCCTGATGCAGTGGCAGCTGGACGGCAAGACGTGCAAGTACACCGACAGCGGCACGCCCGACGCGGCCACCGACGGCGACCTCGACGTCGGTTACGGGCTGATCCTGGCCGACGAGCAGTGGGGCGGCTACACCGCCGACGCCAAGGCGTGGCTCGCCTCCTTCTACGCCCACGACGTGGCGCCCGACGGCCACCTCAAGTGCGAGGACGACGGCCCGAACACCGACACCCGGCCCTCCGACATGATGCTCGACCACCTGCGCGCCTTCGCCGCCTACGACACCGCGCACGACTGGAGCAAGGTCGTCACCCGCACCGAGGCGGTCATCAGCTCCTTCACCGCCGCCCACTCCCCCTCGGCCGGCCTGCTGTCGGACTTCGTCGTCAACGCCGACACCAGCTCCCCCAAGCCGGCCCCGGCCGACTACCAGGAGGACCAGCCGGACAACATCGTCGGCTACAACTCGCTGCGCGTGCCGTGGCACCTGGGCACCGACGCGCTGGTCAACGGCTCCTCGACCGCCGCCGTGTCCTACGCCACGGCCAAGCAGGAGTCGGCCTGCCTGAAGTCGCTGTCCGGCGGCAACCCGGCCAAGGTCCAGCCGCACATCAAGCTGACCTGCGCCAACGGCAACATCTCCGACGACACCCAGGCCGAGGAGGCCGGCGACGCGGTCGGCCCGGCGGCCATGGCGGCCGGCGACCAGACGTGGACCGACGCGATCTGGAAGCAGCTGGCCACCAACCCCTTCGGCGACGCCTACTACGGCGAGACGATCAAGATGCTCGTCTACATCGTGATGGCCGGCGACTACTGGAACCCGGCCACCTCCTGACCGGCGCACCGGGGCCCGCCGGGCCCGGGGACCGGCTGTCCGGGTGCCGTGCGACCGCACGGCACCCGGACAGCCGCGTCCGGCACCGCCACCACGTGCGGTGCGCCGTCGCGCGGTCCGGCGGCCTCCACCGCCGAGGCGTGCCGCCGGCGCCGCAGGGGTACCCCGGCCGGCCCGCCGCCGCACCCGACGACAGCCCGCTGACCAGGCGCTGTCCCCGGGGCGCCGGCGCGGATCGGGCGGCGCGCGACCGTATGCATGGCGGCGGAGGGCCGGGGTAACCGTGGCAGGTCAACGGGCGGTACGGCCGCCCCTCCCCCCACCCCCGAGGACTGCACCGTGCTGAAGACCGCCGGCGGCGAATCACCGATCTACGACATGCTCGTGGCCGAACTCGGCGACATCCCGGCCGACACCCGCCGCACCGCCGAACAGGCCCGGCGCACGGCGGCCGCGGCCGTCGGCAGCCTCGCCACCGCCGGCGCCGAGGACGGCGCCGACCAGGCCATGCCCCGCTGATCGGGTCATGCCCGGTCCATCAGCGTCCCGGTCACCGCAGGCCGTCGTGGCGCCCCGGTCCGTCCGGCACGCGGTCGCACCGGCCGACCGCCAGGAGCCGTGCCCGCAGACTCCCGGTGACGCCGCCGTCACGGCGAGCCGATCGGTGCGCACGCCGCGCCGTCCTCGCCACCCTTGTCGTTTTCGCGCCGTTCGCGCCCCCGGCGCACGCGCGCGGGCCGCGGGCCCACCGTGTGGCCTGGGGCCGAGGGGGTAGGCACCCGCCATGGTGACCGTGGGAGTGGAAGAGGAATACCTGCTGCTGGACGCGGAGAGCGGGTCTCCGGTCTCGCGATGGGAAGAGGTGCGGGCCGCCGCCGTCCGGCAGCCCGCGCTGCTGAACGGTGAGGTCGAAAGGGAGCTGCTCCAGGCACAGGTGGAGGTGGCCACGCCGGTGTGCGGCTCGATCGACGAGGTCGGCGACCACTTGCGCAGGCTGCGCGGCGCGCTGCACCTCGCGGCGGCCGAGACCGGCTGCCGGATCGCGGCCTGCGGGGCGGCGCCGTTCCTCGGGCCGGCGACGGTGACCGACGAGCCGCGCTACCGCACGATGCTCGACGACGCGGCCCGGCTGGTCGACGAGATGATGATCAACGGCATGCACGTGCACGTCGCCGTACCCGACCGGCGCGCCGCGATCGCCGCGCTGAACCGGATCCGCCGATGGCTGCCCGTCCTGGTGGCGCTGGGGTCCAACTCCCCCTACTGGGACGGTTCGGAGACCGGTTTCGCCAGCTGGCGCACGGTGGTCTTCGGCCGCTGGCCGGTGAGCGGTCCGCCGCCGGTGTTCGCCGGCCCCGAGGACTACGACCACCGGACGGCGGCCCTGCTGCGCACCGGGGTGATCCGCGACCGCGGCCAGATCTACTGGCAGGCCAGGCCGTCGGAACGGTATCCGACCCTCGAAGTACGCGCCCTGGACGTCCAGTTGCTGCCGGAGGACGCCGTCACGCTGGCCGGTCTGATCCGTTCGCTCGTCGCCACCGCGCTGCGGGAGGCCGACGACGGCACCCCGTTCACCCCGGAGCCGTCCGAGCTGCTGGCCGCCGCCAACTGGCACGCGGCCCGGCACGGCCTCAACGGCGAGCTGGTCGACCCGGTCGGCGGTGGCCTGCGGCCGGCGGCGGAGGTGGTGACCACCCTCCTGGAGCACCTCACCCCGGCGCTCAAGGAGGCCGGCGACCTGGACCGGGTCGAGGGCGGCGTGCGCCGGCTGCTGACCGACGGCTCCGGCGAGCAGCGGCAGCGCCGGGCCCTGGACGGCGGCGGCCCGGGCGCCCTGCTGGACCTGCTCGGGGCGGGCGGCGGCGGGCTGGCGCTGCCGCCGGGCGCGGAACGCGAGACGATCGCCACCGGCTGAGGCGGCCCTTTATCACGGGCGGAGGCTGGCCCGTCGGCGTTCCACGATATTGCGACGATCTGCGCGCATGTTCACCACAAACCGGGGAATACGCTGCTCAGGAGGTTGATGACATGGGTGCTCTGCTCTTGGTCCTGCTGCTGGCGCTGATTCTCGGCGGCATCGGTTTCGCGGTACACATCCTGTGGTGGGTCGCGATCGTCGTACTGGTCGTGTGGCTGCTGGGATTCCTGTTCCGGAGCGGTTCCGGTGGGTCCCGGGGCCGCTGGTACCGATGGTGACCGGATGACGCGTGAACGGGCCGGGGGCGACACCTGCACAGGTGTCGCCCCCGGCCCGTTGACGGCATCGCGCCGGCCGCCCGCCCGGCGGGCGCTCACCAGGGTGAGATCCCCTCGGGGTCGAAGAAGGCGCCGGTGGGGCCGTCCGGGGTGAGGAGCGCGGCCCGGACGATCGGCTCGGCTCCCTGCTCGACGGTCTGGGTGCCGCTGAAGCCGTTGAGGTCGGTGGCGGTGTAGCCGGGGTCGACCACGTTGACCCGCAGCTCCGGGAAGGCCCGGGCGTACTGGACGGTGAGCATCGACACCGCGGCCTTCGAGGCGGTGTACGCCAGGCTCGGCACCTTCGACTCGATCCGCTCGGGGTCGTGGACCCGCGCGAAGGAGCCCAGGCCGCTGCCCACGTTGACGACGACGCCGTGGCCGCCGCTCCGCAGCAGCGGCAGGAAGGCGTGCGTGACGCGGACGATGCCGACGACGTTGGTGTCCAGCACGGCCGCCACGTCCGCACCGGTGGACTCGCCGACACCGGTGCGCGGGCCGGCGATCCCGGCGTTGTTGACCAGGACGTCGAGCGTGTCGTGCTCGGCGGCCAGCCGGTCGGCGGCCGCCCGGACCGAGGCGTCGTCGGTGATGTCGATGAGCAGCGGGCGGGCGCCCAGCTCCTCGGCGGTCCGGCGGGCGTTGTCCTCGCTGCGGGCACCGACGTACACGGTGTGGCCGGCGGCGACGAGCCGGCGGGCGGTCTCCCGGCCCAGGCCCTTGTTGGCCCCGGTGATCAATGTGATGGTCATGACTCCACCCTCTCGCCCGCGAGGGTTGCCAGCCAGCCACCGGTTGTACCGGTACCCGCGGTACCAGGCTGAGCCGGCCCGTGCAGGCGGGGACGCGAGGCCGACCGGCGGGGGTGCGAGCCGACCGGCAGCGTCCGTGCGGGGATGCGCCGCGGTGTCGCGGACCGTGCGGGCGGGGGTGCGAGTCAGTCCGGAGCACGAGGCCGTCCGGGGCTCGAGCCGACCGGCGCACGAGGCCGTCCGGGGTACGAGGCCGTCCGGGGTACGGGTCGTCCCGGGGTACGAACCGACCGGCGACGGTCCTCCCGGCCGGGGCCGGCCCGCGGGGCGGTCAGCCCAGCGCCAGGAAGACCCCCATCGCCGACGCCGCCAGGCCGATGAACCAGCCGGCCAGGGCGCTGACCAGGGCCCGGCCGTGCCGTCCGCCGCCGAGGAGCTGGGCGGTCTCGTAGCCGCAGACGCTGAACGCGACGACCGACCCGCCCAGCAGCGCCGTCCCCCAGCCCAGCCCGCTGCGGTACGCCCATCCGGCCAGCGCGCCGATGAGGAAGCAGCCCAGGAAGTTGAGCGTGAACGGCCCCCAGTGGGTGGGGCACCGGGCGCGGGTCTGGAGCGTCCGTTCCGTGCGGTAGCGCAGCGTGCCGCCGGCCAGTCCGCCGAGCAGCGCCAGGAGCAGGGGCATGGGCGAGGGCTCCCTCACGGAACGTACGAGTGGGGCGGGCTGCGGCGCGCGAACCGCACGCGCCCGGCGTGTCGCGGTCCCGGCGGGCCCCTCCGCCGTTTCGCGCACGGTAACCGTTCCCCCGCGCCCCGAGCCGTCCGCCGCGCGGGCGCCGGCGTCGGCCACGCCACCGAACGGAGCAATCCACTCACCCGGTAGAGGGGGTCGCGGCCCGTCCCGCAGGGTGGGCGCGGGCGCGGCGCCCGATGATGGCCGAACCCGGGGCCGACCGTACTCGTACGCCCGGGTCCCACCGTCGAGGAGACCGGGAAAGACATGAGCGAACCGGTTCACAAACCGCAATTGATCCGTGAGATGTCCGCGGAGTTCCTGGGCACGATGGTGCTGCTGCTCTTCGGGGCCGGCGTCGTGGCCCAGGTGATCGCCGGCGGTGCCCTGACCAGCCCCAAGGGCGGCCTGGGCAACCACGACAGCATCTCCTGGGCCTGGGGGCTGGGCGTCACCTTCGGCATCTACGTCGCCGCCCGGCTCAGCGGCGCCCACCTGAACCCGGCCGTCACCGTGTCGCTGGCCACATTCAAGGGCTTCGCGTGGTCCAAGGTCGCGCCCTACATCCTGGCGCAGACACTCGGCGCGTTCGTCGCCGCCCTGCTGGTGCGCTGGGACTACACCGAGGTGCTGGCCAAGGCGGACCCGAAGCACTCCTTCATGACGCAGATCGTCTTCTCCACCCTGCCGGGCAACGGTTCCACGACCGCGGGCGTGCACGAGTGGGGCGCCTTCCGCGACCAGGTGATCGGCACCGCGCTGCTCATGATGCTCATCTTCGCCGTCACCGACCTGCTCAACACCCCGCCGAAGGCGAACCTGGCGCCGTTCATCACCGGCCTGATCGTGGTGGCCATCGGCATGGCCTTCGGCACCAACGCCGGCTACGCCATCAACCCGGCCCGTGACTTCGGCCCGCGCCTGGCCAGCTTCATCACCGGCTACCACAGCGCCTGGCGCGACCAGTGGGGCAACCTCTACTTCTGGGTGCCCATCGTCGGCCCGCTGATCGGCGGCCTCATCGGCGCGGCCATCTACAAGTTCCTGATCAGCAGCTACCTGCCGACCGCCGACGCGGAGCCGACCGGCCGCATTCCCCAGCCGGACGTGTGACCGCGCACGCCCCCGCGCCCACCGCCGTGAGCCGTGCCCCCGCCGGGCACGGCTCACGGCTTTCCGCCACCCGGCCCGGCGCCGCGCGGACCCCCGGACGGCGTCCCCGGCACGACCCGCCCGCTTCATCTACTACAGTTCGTAGGAACTCAACGTTCCCGCGATCCGGCCGCCCCCGGCCAGGGGCGCCGAGCGGCGACCGTCCGGTCGGCGGACCGGCACGCCGACCGCCGAGGACGCCCTGCGCCGTGGGAGAAACCCGTGCCGAACGCCGCCCCACCCCTGCTGCCGCTCGCCTACGACGGTTCGCACATCGACGGTTCGCTGTTCACCGCGATCACCGGCCTCGCCCGCGACACGCGGTGGCTGAACGCTCCGATGGAGTGGTGGACGAACGCCGGGCTCGGCGTGTTCGCCGTCCTCGTGGCCGTCGGCTGGTGGCGGGCCCGGCGCCGGGACGCGAAGGCGATGACGCTCGCCCTCGCCGCGCCGGTGAGCATCGTCGCCGCCTTCGCGGTGGCCGAGGTGGTCAAGAAGTACGTCGGGGAACTGCGGCCGTGCCGCTCGGTGCCGCACGCGTTCATCGTCGAGGCCTGCCCCGCGCCCGGCGACTACGCCTTCCCCAGCGGCCACGTCACCACGGCTGCCGCCGCCGTCGCGGCACTGTGGCTGCTCGACCGCCGGCTCGCCGCGATCGCCGCGGTCTTCGCCGTGCTGGAGGCGTTCACCCGCGTCTACGTCGGCGGCCACTATCCGCACGACGTCGTCGGCGCCGCGATCCTCGCCGCGCCCGTCGCCCTGCTCACCAGCCTCGCCCTGCGCCGCACGGCCACGCCGCTGGTCGCCCGGTGGCGGGCCGGCGGCGCCCTGGCACCGGTCCTGACCGCCGACCCGGCCGGGACGCGCGCGGCGGACTGAGCGGACGAACGGGGTCCATTCGGCGTACGTCACGATTTGACGGCCGAAGGAGCGCGACCTTCACTGTGACCAGGCGATGGACCCTTCGAGGGGCAGGGCCCCCGAGAAGGCGGCGGGCGCGCACCGGCCCGCCGCACCAGCCGCTCGCGCCGGCCCCGGCGAAGCGCCCGCCGCCCGAGGAAACCGCCGGAGGACCCCCGGAGAGAACCGAGGAAGCCATGGACGGCGCGACCGCGTTCGACGTCATCGTCGAGATCCCCCAGGGGTCCCGGAACAAGTACGAGATGGACCACGCGACCGGCCGCATCCGTCTGGACCGGCTGCTGTTCACCTCGACCCGCTACCCGTGCGACTACGGCTTCGTGGAGGGCACCCTCGGACGGGACGGCGAACCGCTGGACGCCCTCGTCATGGGGACCGGGCCGACCTACCCCGGGGTGGTGGTCCGCTGCCGGGCGGTGTGCATGTTCCGCATGACCGACGAACGCGGGCCCGACGAGAAGGTGCTGTGCGTGCCGGCCGACGACCCGAGGTTCGCCGGCGTACAGGACCTCGCCGACATCCCCGAGTTCGACCTCCTGGAGATCACCCACTTCTTCGAGGTCTACAAGGACCTCGAACCCGGCAAGTCCGTCGAGGGCTCGCACTGGGAGGGCCGGGAGAGCACCTACCAGGAGATCGCCGCCTCACGACGACGCGCGGCGTCGGTCCCTGCGACGGCGGGCCCCGCGACGGTCACGCCTTCGGCGGCGGGGCCTTCAGCAGCGTCGACGCGGAAGGCGTGACCGCGCCGGGGCGAACCTCCGTGCGGCGCCCGTGACTTGATGGCCGCTGCGGTGGACCGTGCGCCGCGGGTCGGATCGCGTGACGGAGCGTCAGGCGGTACGCGTGATGCCTGCGGCCGATCCGCGCCGGCACCGAACTCCCGCCACCACAGGCCGCGTTGAACGTCGGCAGGCGTAGGCGGCAGGCATGCCTGCGGCGACACCACGTAAGGCGGCGCGGCGGACGGTGAACACCGGCGCTGAACTCCCGCCTACGCACGCCGCGTTGAACGCCGGGAGGCGTCAGCAGGCACGCAGGCATGCGGCGGCACTGCATACGGCGGTGCCGCGGACGGCGAACCCCGGCACCGAATCCCCGTCTGCACAGCCTGAGTTGAGCATCAGCAGACACGCAGCCATGCGGCAGCACCGCATACCGCGGCCCAGCAAAACAGCGGCATGGCCCCGCTGCGAACCCGCGGCCGGGACGCACGGCAGACGCACGGCAGGCCGCGTCAACACCACGCGCCCCAAAAAGGTCTAGACCCATTGACCGGTGCTGGTCCACGCCAATATCCTCGGCGCGGGCCCGTCGGGCCCGTTCCCGTGCGGCTCGCACGACCGGGCGCACGGACAGCGTCGCAGGACCATCCGCGCCATGCCCCGCCTCCGTCCGGATCGGCTCACAGAGGTGACCGCCCCATGGGTAACTCCCGAAGGACCGGATCCATCGCAGCGGTGTTCGCGACCGTGCTGGCCGCCACCGTCGCCCTTCAGCCGCACGCGTCCGCCGCGCCCGTCGCCCCCGCCGCGCTGCCGGCGTGCCAGCACTTCTACACCGGCCCGATCCCCGACCGCCCGCTGTCGCCGGGGGTGGGGCCGAGCCCGGAGATCGGCGCCGTCGACGTCAGCGGCAGGCTGGCCGCGCCCGGCGGCGTGTCCGGCGGGCTCAACGCGGACGGCACGGTGACGTTCACGTTCGACCGGGTGCCGGGCGCGGTGGCCTACCGGGCCTTCCGCAACGGCCAGGCGTTGCAGTGGATCGACGACTGGGGGCAGCCGAGCTTCACCGTCACCGACTCCGCGCCGTGCGAGGACGCCAACTACCAGATCTACGCGATGTCCGACACCTCCGGCTCGGCGAGCAGCATCGGACAGATCTCCACGGCCTACCGGGTCGGCGCCGACGACCAGCTCGCCGCCTGGTCGATCCCGGCCGGAACCACCTTCACGTACAAGGTGACCTCCTACAACGACACCGGCCAGACCGCGCTCGGCTACAACGCCGGCCCCGGATTCTGCGCCGTCGACGCCCGCAACATCCCCTGGGGCACCCGCTTCTACGTCCCCGGCTACGGGTACTGCTACGCCGCCGACATCGGCAGCTGGATCAAGGACGACATCGTCGACGTCTGGCTCCCCGGCACCGAGGCCGACGACTGGGGCGTCCAGCAGCGCACGCTCGTCGTGCAGTAGCGAGCCGTCACCGCGGCCGCGACCGGCCCCGGTACGCCCACCCGCCCGCGCGGAGCGTCTCGCGCGGGCGGCGGCGCGACGCGGCGGCCGCCGGTCCGCCGGTTCGCCGGTTCGGCGGTTCGGCGGTTCGGCGGTTCGGCGGTGCGCCGGTGCGGCGACTCGGGCGTTCGCCGGGGCGCGGTCCGCCGCCGGGACCGGCCACGCGGCGCCCCCGGCACGCGGCCACCCGCCGCACGGAGTAAGCCGACCGCTACTCCGCACCGCCGGATCCCGGGGAGGGCCGCCCCGGTCCGCCGCGCAGGCCGTCCATCACCAGCGTGAGCAGATGCCCCGACCGCGCCTCCCAGTCGGCGTCGAGGTCGATGCGCCACAGGAAGCCCACCAGGAGCAGCACCTCCTCGGCGTCGACGTCCGGCCGGATCGATCCCTCGGCCCGGCCCGCGTCCAGCAGGAGTGCGATCGCCGCCACCACGGGACCGTAGCCCTCGTCGCCCAGCTGGGCCCTGGTGACGGTGTGCAGCGCGCCGGCCAGGCCGTGCTTGATCCGTCCGTACGCGGCCAGCCGGTCGAACCACCGGCGCAGCGCTTCGAGCGGCGGATGCGCGGCCAGCAACGCGGGGGCGGCGTCGACCAGTTCGCCGACGTCGTGCCGGTGCACCGCGAGCACCAGGGCCTCCCGGTTCGGGAAGTGCCGGTAGAGGGTGCCCTGTCCGATGCCGGCCAGCTTCGCGACCGACTGCATCGACGCGTCGCCGGAGGCGTCCAGCGCCGCGCGGGCGGCGTCCAGGATGCGGGCGCGGTTCTGCTCCGCGTCGGAGCGCATGGCCCGGCGGCTCTCCCCCGCTTCTCGGCGTTCCGGCATGAGCACCCCTCGGTCGTCGTCCGTTGCCAAGCGGACACATGTCCGCTACCGTCGTCAGGAGTAACGGACATCCGTCCGTTTCGATGCTACGCCAGGTTGCCGCGGCACCGCCAATGTGCTGTTACGGCAGGTGGCAGACGCGGCCCGGGGCGCGCGACCGCGTCCACCGCGTCCGGAGAGGACAGCGACATGACAGGGATCAAGGGCAAGGTCATCGCCATCACGGGCGCCGGCAGCGGCATCGGCGAGGCGACAGCCCTGCTGCTGGCCGAACGGGGCGCCAAGGTCGTCCTCGGATCGCGCCGGCCGGAACGGCTGGCGGCGCTGGCCGCCCGCATCACGGCCGCCGGCGGCGAGGCCGCCCACACGCCCACCGACGTCACCCGGCGCGAGGACCTGGCCGGCCTGGTCGCACTGGCCCGCGAACGCTTCGGCCGGCTCGACGTCCTGGTCGCCAACGCCGGCATCGGACCGGTCTCCGCCCTCGACGACCTGCGCGTCGACGACTGGGACGCGATGATCGACGTCAACCTCAAGGGGGTGCTGTACGGCATCGCGGCGGCGCTTCCGGTCTTCCGCCAGCAGGGGTACGGGCAGTTCGTCAACGTCGCCTCCACCGCGGCGTACCGGACGGTGCCGGACCAGTCGGTGTACTCCGCCACCAAGGTCGCGGTACGCGCCCTGTCCGAGGGCCTGCGCCAAGAGGCCGGCGACTCGGTCCGCGTGTCGATCGTCTCCCCCGGATTCATCCGAACGGGCTTCACCGACTCGGTGCCCGACGCAGCGGTACGCGCCCGGCTCACCGCGTCCAAGGAGAAGTTCGCCATCGCACCCGACGCGATCGCCCGCGCCATCGCCTTCGCGGTCGAGCAGCCCGCCGACGTCGACGTGAACGAGATCGTGGTCCGCCCGACGGCGCAGGGGTGACGGGAGCGCGGGGGCGAGGGCGCGGGGGTGCCGGGGGCGCGGCGGGGCCGCGAGGGCAACGGGACCGTGGGGGTGGCGGCGCCATGGGTGACCGGTTCGCGGGACGACCGGCAGGCGGGGTGACCGGCGGGGCGGCCGGCAGGCGGAATGACCGGTCGGCGGAGCGGTCGGCAGGCAGGGGTGAGACGGGCGGCGCGGGCCGAGACGCCGCCGCCGTCCAGCTGCGCGGCCGCCTGACGTTCCGGCACGACCGCTGCCACCGCTGCCCGTTCGGACCTCACGCCCCCGGCTCGCGTCGCGCGGACCGGCGACGCCGCGTGGTCAGGCGCCCTTGTCCCGGGCGGGCGGCAGGACTACGGTCGCTTACCCGGTTCGGGCGACGGCGTGGGAGGGCGGATGCGCGGAAACGGACGCCTCGTGCTCGCCGTCGGCCTGGTGGCCGCCTTCGCCTGCTGCCTGGCGCTGTCGTTGTGGCACCGGGTCGACGCCGTGCTGCTGTTCGCGGTGCTGGGTGTGCTGCCGGCGCCGGTCATCCTGCACGATGTCGCCCGGCGCGCGGTGGCCGCGGTGCTGGTGCCGCCGGTCATGGCGGGGCTGGCCGTGGCGGTTCCGGTGCTGGGCGATCTGGTCGACATGGCGTCGGGCCTGCTGCTCGTGGTCGCGGTCGGCGCCGGGCGCCTCAACCACCTGCTGCGCAGGGCGCCTTACGCGCTGGCGTGCGCCGGGTGTTACGCGGGCCTGTGGCTGGCGGCCCGTCACGTACCAGGCCCGGGCGTCCCCGGCGGCGCCCGGCCGGTGTGGTGGGACGTCGCGGCGGTGGCCGGGACCCTGCTGGCCGGCGCCGCCTACTTCGCCGTGGTGACCACCATCGCCCGGCTCGCCCGCAAGGACAGTGCGGAGGCCGTGCTGTACACGGTGGGCTTCCCGGTCTACCTGGTGGTGTCGGTCCTGACGTTCTTCCTGACCGACCGCCGGGTCAAGGCCTGATCGCGGTACGGGTTTCGGGGTTGACGACGGTACGGGCTCGGGGTTGACGACGGCACGGGTCGGGGGCTGAGCGCGGCGGGAGAAGTCAGCGCACGTCGACGTAGTCGCCCGTCGGAGTGGACGGGACCGTGGTGGTGGAACCGGCGAAGCTGAGGCGCCAGTAACCGTCGACGGTGGCCGGGGAGGAGGCCGTCACCTCGCCGTCGCTGTTCGTGGTGACCGTCTTCAGCGTGGTGTAGGTGCTGCTGGTCGCCGGGCGGAACTGGAGCTTGACCGGTTCGCCGGCGTAGCCCCAGTACTTGTGGGTGTCCCAGCTCGCACGGCTCAGGGTGCCGGTCACGGTGACGTCGTCGCCCTTGGTGACCGGCTCCGGGTTGGCGTCGTCGGTCAGCGTTCCCCAGCGCTTGATGGTGGGCGCGGGCCAGGTGCCGTGCTGGGCCCAGCCGGAGGTGGCGCTGTCGAAGGCGTAGGCGACGCCCTTCCAGGTCGCTCCGGCGTCCGCGGTGGCCAGGTCGTCGGGGTGGATGTCGACCGTGCCGGAGCACGTCTCGGTGACCGTGGTGGCACCCCCGGCACCGGTCGTGGTCGAGGCGTGCTCGCAGCCGGCATGGTTGCCGCTGAGCAGGTTGTCCGGGCTGGCGACGGCACCGCGGTAGAGGTCCAGGCTGGTGCTGAAGTCCTTCGTGGGGTCCACGCCGGTGGCGGTGAGCGTGTACGTGTACGGCACCGGCACGGTGTTGGTGGTACCGGCGGCGACATACGCCGCGCCCTTGTCGATGTCCACGTTCGAGAACGTGACGTCCATGGTGTTGGTGGTGTTGACGGCGGGCGCGAGCCGGCCGGACGTGGTGGCGGGCGACCGGGACCCGGCCGGTGCCGCCGGGTGGGCCGGGCCGGTGGCCTGCGCGGCCGGTATGGCGGCTGTGGTCAGGGCCAGGGCCCCCGACACGACCGCGATGGCCGCGGTGGTGCGATAGCGCATGAAGTCTCCGGTGAACAGGCGCCGTGGCGACCGCGATCCGGCCGCCGCGGCGGAGGCGGTCAACGAGTCTGCTGACTCATGTGACAAGACACCACCGGACCGCGACGGGTTGCAAAACGACGCCACGGGCTTCGGGCGATGTGGCTCTGCCAAAGGTGCGGCCGGCCACAGGATTCGGGTCTCCGCCACGGGACTCGCACGTTCACCACGGGCTCGAGCCGCCGCCACGAGGGCGCGGCCACGGCGCGCGGGATCGCGGGGGCGCCGGGATCTTCTGCGGGTCCGCTGCTTCCCGTTCGGCTCCGGGCCCGCGCCCCGGCGGCTGCCGGGGCGCGGCCACCTGGAGTGCCAGGTGGGTGAGCCGGAGTACCCGGAGGGTCAGCCGGCGATCGTCGGCTTGCTGGTGGACCAGGCGGTCTCGGTCAGGGCGCCGTTGTCGATGAGGTGGGAGAAGGCGACGGTGCTGTGGCTGTTGCTCCCGCTGGGCGAGATCTGCAGGTACTTGGCGTTCGCCGAGTCGTCGCCCGTGTTGGTCCACGCCAGGTCGGCCCAGGCGCTGGCGCCCGGCTTCAAGGTGATGGCGCGGGTACCGGAGTTGTGGGTGAACTCCGTGCTGCCGTGCTTAACGGTCATCTTGACCGCCTTGTGCCCGGCGCCCTCCAGGCCCAGGCCGGCGTAACCGCTGACGGTGCAGCTCCGGGTGCCGTGGTTGGTGACCTGGAGCAGCGTCCCGAAGGTGCTCGTCTCGTACTGATCGCCCACCGTGTGCGCCGCGAGGGTGCCCGGCTGGCAGGGCGAGGTCTTGGCCGCGGTCACGTGGGCCGCGGGCGCGGCCGCGGTGGCGACCCCGGCTCCGGCGAGCACCACGACGGAAGCGGCGGCCATCGCGGTCATCAGTGTGCGCATAGGTGTTCCTTTCGAATGCCCGACGGCTCTTTTCCCCGCCGGGCGTCTGCCATCAATCATGGCCGCCGAATATCCGGGTTTCGTAACACCCGGTTGACGAAGCGTCGATATTTTCACGTGTCCCGGCCGCCGCGAGGAAGAACCGATACCAA
Organism: Streptantibioticus silvisoli; assembly: GCF_027947535.2. Lineage (GTDB taxonomy): Bacteria > Actinomycetota > Actinomycetes > Streptomycetales > Streptomycetaceae > Streptantibioticus_C > Streptantibioticus_C silvisoli. The sequence continues at coordinate 36,613 of NZ_JAAGKO020000005.1, read as the reverse complement.
TGCCACCGCGCGAAGAATTTTTGACAAAAGGCAGCACGGCGTACCGGGGCGGTTGAGAACCGCCCCGGTACGCCGTGACTATGAGCGGGAGACTAATCGCGCTGTTTATCATGCCTTTTGACTTCGCAGCCGCCACTGTCGCACGGCTCGCTCACGCCGTCTTGCCGAACGGACCTCGGACGTGCCTCGATCGACCTCTCCGTGGCCCTCAGTCCTTTTGCGAGCGGTTCGCCTCCCGTCACATCGGCGCACCCCTCACGCGCCCCCTCGGAACCGCACGAGCGAAGCACTCATCGTACCGAACGGCCCGGATTTTCGAGGGGGTGCATCACACCCTGGTGGCAGATACCCGGCTGCGGTTGAATGGCATATTGAGGCATGAATTCATAACCGGGATTCACCGTTGCTCAAAGACGTTGACGAGGGCGGCCCGACCGCCCGCCGCCTGGTGGAGTACGTGGTTTCGGTATGCGGACGAGCAGAATTCCGCAGGTGGTGACGAAGCCCGCCGGTGAAGCCGTACGGACGGCACACGGGTCGTGCGCACGCCCGTTCTCCTCGGGCGGCCCCGGCGGCGCCGGTCAGCCGTTCCCACTGGGCGGGATCCTGCCGGAACAGGCGGTGCCGGAACCCGGGTGCGGCGGATGCCGCTGCCCACCGGAGCGCGCCAGGCGCCAGGGCGTCCCCGATCGCTGACGCCCTGGCGCCACGTCGCCGGCTGCGAGGCGCCCCCTGCGTCCGCCACTTTCCGAAGCCCCGGAAGCCGGCTTCAGATCGACCGCGTCCACGCTCGCACCGCGAAGGCTCGCCGCACCCTGGCGGAGAACCGCCCCGACAGGCGTGAGGGGAACTGTCCGGTTCAACGGGAAGGTCCAGGCCCGCGACGGCAGGCGGGCCGCCGGGGCGGAGCGCCGCGAGCGTCCTCCCGCGTCGGGCGGCCGGGCCGCCGGTCGCGTCAGGCGGTGACCTCGGTGATGAACGCGGCGAGGTCGGCGACGGTCCGCTGGATCTTCTCCCCAAGGTGAGCGACTCGTGGAGCCGCGCGCCGACGCCCGCCTCCCCCTTGCCCCGCACGTACGGCGGGCAGGCGAGGTCGCTGCACATGTAGGGGTTCCGCTGCCCTGCCCGCCCTCGCGGCAACCATGAGCGAGACGCCTCCGGTGGGGGTGGCCGTGCACAGCGGGCACCTGCTGCGCCGCGCCTGCCAGGAAGCGGCAGCGGGGCAGCGCCAGCGCCACCGGGCGGCCGTCCAGCTCCGTGGCGAGGTGGGCCCGGTGGGGGCCCGGGGACCCGCCGGCCGAGGAAGTCCAGGTCGTCCCAGGGCCGCTCGGCCAGGTCGCGGGGGACGATTGTCGAAGTCAACGACCAATCAACGGTTTCAGCGAACAGCAACGCTCCTCCGGCCCGACACGCCGGTCCGTCGGACCGGCGCTTCGCTGCGACAACGGTGCAGCGGCCGCATGAACGGCAGGCTCATTTGCCTAAAGGTGTTAGGCAAGAGCATAATGGTGTTCGTCATATGGAAGGAAGGCTATGGTTCGAGCGGGACTGACCCCGGAGCGGCTGACCCGGGCGGGAGCGGAACTGGCCGACGAGGTCGGCTTCGACCAGGTGACCGTCTCGGCGCTCGCCCGGCAGTTCGACGTCAAGGTCGCGAGTCTGTACTCGCACCTGAAGAGCTCCCAGGACCTCAGGATCAGGATCGCCCTGTTCGCACTGGACGAACTCGCCGACCGGGTCGCCGCCGCCCTGGCCGGACGCGCGGGCCGGGACGCCCTGGCCGCCTTCGCGAACGCCTACCGCGACTACGCCCGCGAGCACCCCGGCCGCTATGCCGCCGCCCGGCTCAGGCTCGACCCCGCGACGGCGGCCGCCAGCGCCGGCGTGCGGCACGCACAGATGACGCGGGCGATCCTGCGTGGCTACGACCTGACGGAACCGGACCAGACACACGCGGTCCGGATGCTGGGCAGCGTCTTCCACGGCTACGTCAGCCTGGAGACGGCCGGCGGCTTCAGCCACACCGCCATCGACTCGCAGGAGTCCTGGGTCTGGGTCCTGGATTCCCTCGACGCGCTTCTGCGGAACCGGCACGCCCGCACAACACCCCCGATAACGTGACCAACAGGTTGAACAATGAACACTGAGCACGACTGGATCACCACACCGGTCACCGCGGACATCCTGCGCGGTTTCCTCGACCTGGAACCGACCGGGCGCGGCCTGCTGCCGCATCGGCTGCCCGCGCGGCTGCGCCGGCAGATCCCCGACGACCGGCTGGCCGTGGCGGAGGCCCAGCCCTCCGGCGTGCGCCTGGCATTCCGTACCCGGGCCACGACCATCGAACTGGACACGCTGCCCACCAAGCGGGTCTACCAAGGTTTCCCGGCCCCGGCGGACGGCGTGTACGACCTGCTGGTCGATGGCCGTCTCGCTGCCCGGGCCACGGTGGCCGGCGGTAACGTCTGCACGGTCACCGACATGGTCACCCAGTCCACCGAACTGCGGGAGGGGCCCGCCGGCACCGCCCGGTTCACCGGTCTGCCGGCGGGTGACAAGGACGTCGAGATCTGGCTTCCGCACACGGAGATCACCGAGCTGATCGCTCTGCGCACCGATGCCCCGGTCGAGCCGGCTCCGGACAGCGGGCGCAGGGTGTGGCTGCACCACGGCAGTTCCATCAGCCACGGCTCGAACGCCGCCCACCCGACCGCCATCTGGCCTGCCCTGTCCGCGGCCCGGGGCGGCGTGGAGCTGGTCAATCTGGGGTTCGGCGGCAGCGCGCTGCTCGACCCGTTCACCGCACGTGCGATGCGGGAGACACCCGCGGACCTGATCAGTGTCAAGATCGGCATCAACATCGTCAACGCCGACGTGATGCGCCTGCGTGCCTTCATCCCCGCGGTTCACGGCTTCCTCGACACCGTCCGCGAGGGACACCCGACCACCCCGCTGTTGGTGGTGTCCCCGATCCTGTGTCCGGTCCAGGAGGACACCCCCGGCCCCCTCGCGCCCGACTTCGACGGCGGGACCCTGCGGTTCAAGGCCACCGGCGATCCGGCCGAACGCGCCACCGGGCGCCTGACACTCAACATCATCCGCGACGAACTCGCCCGGATCGTCGAACTGCGGGCGGCTGACGACCCGAACCTGCACTACCTCGACGGCCGTAACCTCTACGGCGAAGCGGACTACGCCGCGTTCCCGCTGCCCGACGAGGTACACCCCGATCCCGCAGGCCACCGCCGCATCGGCGAGAACTTCGCGCGGCTCGTGTTCGGCGACAACGGCCCCTTCGCCGCCCGGGAGGGCTGACCACCCCGCGGTCACGCGGACCGCGACACCCGGAGCCCGTACCGATGCCGGTGCCGATGCCGCCGGTGTGCACGGCCGGGGTACGCCTGCGTACCGGGCTCACGCAGGAGGTCCGGCCCCGTCACGTTCCCCCGGAAGCCCGGCCCCGTCAGCCGCCCAGTCCGGCGAGCAGGCTGCGGCAGGCGGAGTGGACGTGTTCCTCGGCGCGCCGGGCCAGCGTCGCGGGATCGCCGGAGCGCAGGAGTGCCGCCAGTTCGCGGTGCTCGTCCACCACGCGGGCGCGGTAGTGCTGGTAGCCGAGGGCGACGCGGCGCAGCTGGAACAGGTGGACCTGGGAGCGCACCGCCTGCCAGGCGTCGCTGAGCCTGCGGTTGCCGGCGGCGTCGTAGATCCGGTCGTGGAAGGCGATGTCGAGCGCGAGCAGCCGTGGCCCGGACGCCTCGCCGGCGATCTCCGCCGACATCGCGCCGACCAGGTCGTCCAGCTCGGCCAACTGCCCCTCGGACGCGGTCCGTCGGGCGCTGGTGGCGGCGAGCCGGTCGAGTGCGGCGCGCACGGCGTAGACCTCCTCGACGTCCTGCGCGGTGATGTCGACGACGGTGGTGCCGCGGTGCCAGACGCTGCGGACCAGCCCCTCGCGTTCGAGCAGCGCGAGTCCCTCACGCACCGATCCGCGGCTGACGCCGAGCGCGGCGGCGAGTTCCACCTCGCGCAGCGGCGAGCCGGGCGGGAAGTGGCCGGCGAAGATCGCCTCGCGCACGAGGTCGGCGGCCTCCTGGGCCAGCCCGCGAAGCCGGGCCTTGGGGAGCGGTGCTGCGGTCATGTCCGAATGTTGACATCCGGACATCGCGCGGCGCAAGATCGGGGGTCCCAGCCGGCAGAGGAGACGCCCATGACCACGCGCCCCGCAGTCCACCTGGCCGTCCCGGTCGACGACCTGGATGCCGCCCGCCGGTTCTACGGCGGCGTCCTCGGCCTGCGCGAGGGGCGTTCCACCGGCCACTGGGTCGACTGGGACCTGCACGGCCACCAGTTGGTGACGCATGTCGTGGCGGGCGGCCCCGCGGCGGCGGGAACCAGTTCGGTCGACGGGCATGCCGTGCCCGTACCGCATTTCGGGCTGCTGCTGTCGACCGGGGAGTTCCACGAACTCGCCGACCGGCTGCGGGCGGCGGGCACCGAGTTCGTCATCGAGCCCTACCGGCGCTTCCCCGGCGAGCCGGCGGAGCAGTGGACGATGTTCCTGTACGACCCGGCCGGCAACGCGCTGGAGTTCAAGGCGTTCCTCGACGAGTCGAAGATCTTCACCCCGTGAGGCGGGTCCTGGTCACCGGAGCCTCGCGCGGGATCGGTCGCGCCGTCGCCGTGGCGTTCGCCGAACGCGGCGACCGGGTGGCCGTGCACTACGCCTCCCGGCGCGGGGACGCCGAGCAGACGCTGCGCGCGCTGTCCGGCCACGGTCACGCGCTGATCGGCGGCGACCTCGGCGACCCGGAGGCCGCTCAGCGCGTCGTGCGGGACGCGGTGCAGGAGCTGGGCGGGATCGACGTGCTGGTCAACAACGCCGGCGTCGCCCCGACCGCCGCCAACCGCCACCCGGTGGCCGACGTGTCCTACGCGGACTGGCAGCGGGCCTGGCACCGCATGATCGACGTCAACCTGCTCGGCGCGGCGAACCTGACCTACGGTGTCGCCCGGCATCTCATCGACCGCGGTGCGACGGGCAGCATCGTCAACGTCGGCTCCCGCGGCGCCTTCCGGGGGGAGCCGGACTTCCCCGCCTACGGCGCGAGCAAGGCCGCGCTGCACGCCTTCGGGCAGTCGATGGCCGTCGCGCTGGCGCCGCACGGCATCGCGGTGACGTCGGTGGCCCCGGGTTTCGTGGCCACCGAGCGGCAGTCCGGCAAGCTGGCCGGCCCGGACGGCGACGCCCTGCGGGACCAGAGCCCCTTCGGCCGGGTCGGCACCCCCGAGGAGGTCGCCGCCGCCGTGCTCTTCCTGGCCTCACCGCAAGCCGTCTGGTCCTCCGGCACGGTGCTCGACCTGAACGGCGCGTCCCACTTGCGTACGTGAGGACTGATTGCGGACGGGGGGCGCATGCAGACGGGAGTGAGCACGGCTCCGAGCGGCTGAGCTTCCCCGGAGGCACCACGCCCCCGGACGCACCACGCCCCCGGTGCCCCCACCCCTCCGTTCACCGCCTCCGCCGGCGATACGTCCACCCCGCCGGCGTTCCCGCGCGCCGAACGCGGCCGGCCGGCGGCCGGCGCGCGGCCCACGACGCCGGCAGGCGCTCCTGGCCCGCCGATCCGGCGTCCTCCTCGCCGGTGACCAGCAGGAGTTCGTCGCCCGCGCGGACGACGGTGTCCGCGGAGGCGGTCAGCAGGTGTCCGTCGCGCAGCACCATGCTGACCCAGACGTCGCCGGCGCCGACGAGGTCGCCGAGGGTGGTGCCGTCGGCGTCGGAGCCCGGTTCGACCGCGTGGCGGCGGGTGTTGCGGGGTTCGTGGGGCAGCCGGACGCCGAAGGTCCACGGTGTCGGGTCGGCGGTGCGCATCGGGACGCCGAAGCGGCGGGCCGCCCAGCCGACGGTGCCGCCCTGGACCAGGACGGAGAACGCGACGACCACGAAGATGATCCCGTAGACGCGATGGGCGTCCGGCACCCCCGCGGTGACGGCGAACGCGCCCAGCAGGATCGGCACCGCTCCCTTCAGCCCGGCCCACAGTACGAATGCGCGTTCCCCCGCGCGCAGGCGCACCGGCAGCAGCAACGGGCCGACCAGCAACGGCCGTACGACGAACGCCAGCAGGACGGCGAGCACCAGGCCGATCAGCCACACGTCGTCGCGCCCGAGCGCCCGCAGCCCGACGGTGAGGCCGAGCGCGACGAACACCACGATCTCCGCCAGGGACGCCAGCGCACCGCACACCTGCCGGATCTCCATCCGGTACGGAACGGCCTCGTCGCCGAGCAGGACGCCCGCCACCAGCACCGCGAGGAACCCGGAGCCGTGCGCGACCGAGGCGGCGCCGTAGATCACCGCCGCGCCGGCCAGCGCCCGTACCGGATGGGGGCCGGCGCCCGGCAGCGGCACCGCCCGGATGAACCGCAGCAGGCCGTATCCGCCGGCCACGCCCACCGCCACGCCGACCGCCAGCTGTTCGGCGAACGTCACCAGGATGTGGCCGATCTGCTCACCGGTCGTACCGCCGGCGCCGAGCAGGGCCACCATCAGCGCGATGCCCACCGGGTCGTTGGCGCCGGACTCGCCCTCCAGGACCGTGCCGGTGCGACCGGTGATCTCGTGGCGGCCCAGCACCGAGAAGACCACCGCCGGGTCGGTCGGCGCGAGCGCGGCGCCCAGCACGAGGGCGGTGCGCCAGGACAGGTCGCAGGCGTAGTGGGCCAGCAGGGTGACCGCGCCGGCCGTCAGCACGGTGCCGGCCACGCCGAGCGAGACGACGGGCACCGCGGCCGCGCGGAACCGGCGCCGTCCGATGCCCAGGCCGCCGTCGAACAGCACCACGATCAGCGCGACGGTGACCACCTGCTCGACCAGCGGCACCGGCACCCGTGCGCGCAGCCCCGGGACCAGGTCGGACGCGGCGGCCGCGCACACCAGGAACAGGAACGGCGCCGGCACCCGCGTGCGTTCGCTGACGCGGTTCGACAGCACCCCGGCCAGCACCACGACCCCGAGGACCAGCACCGTCAGCCCGATGTTCTCCGTACTTCGCACCGGGTCATTCCATCAAACGCCCACCGCGTCACGCCCGTGACCTGATGATCTGCCCAGCCCATGACCCGATGACCTGCCTGGCCCATGACCCGATGACCTGCCCGGCGAGCGCGGCCGCGACCCGCTCTCCTGGTACTCCGCACCCACGCCCCCGCACCGCCCATATCATCCGGTATCCGCCCGTATGCTGAACGTGCCGCGGCACGGGACGCGGGGTGCGCCGGGAAGACTGGTCGGCGAGGTGCGGGTCCGCGGGGACCCGGCCCGACAGCCAGGAGGTCGTCTTGGAACGCGGCACCCCGCCCCGGCGTTCGGTCTTCCTCAAGCTGCTGCCGTGGCCCGAACGGGTCGAGGTGGCCCGCGCCCTGCGGGCCGAGACGGTGGGCGGCGTGATCCTGCTGGCCGCCGCGGTGGTGGCGCTGGCCTGGGCGAACAGCCCCTGGCGCGACGCGTACGCCCGGGTGGCCGCGTACCACTTCGGTCCCGCCGCGATCGGGCTCGACCTGTCGGTGGCGCACTGGACGGCCGACGGACTGCTGACCGTCTTCTTCCTCGTCGCCGGGATCGAGCTGAAGCGTGAACTGGTGCTGGGCGAGCTGCGCACTCCGGCCGCCGCAGCGCTGCCGGTCATCGCGGCGGTGTGCGGGATGGCGGTACCCGCCGCGCTGTACGTGGCCGTCGCCCGGGCCGGCGGCGGCAGCACGGCGGGCTGGGCGGTGCCGATGGCGACCGACATCGCCTTCGCGCTGACGGTGCTCGCGGTGCTGAACACCCATCTGCCGTCCGCGCTGCGGGCGTTCCTGCTCACGCTGGCCGTCGTCGACGACCTCGGCGCGATCATCGTCATCGCGCTGTTCTTCAGCGGCCACCTCGCCCCGGCCGCGCTCGGCGGTGCCGCCGCCGGGCTCGTCGTCTTCTACCTGATGCAGCGGTTCCGGGTGCGCGGCTGGTGGTGGTACGTGCCGCTGGCGCTCGTCATCTGGGCGCTGACCTACAACGGCGGGGTGCACGCCACCGTCGCCGGCATCGCCATGGGGCTGCTGCTGCGCACCCGGCGCGACGAGGCGGCCGGTGAGACCGCGTCGCCGGGCGAACGGGTCGAGCACCTGCTGCGGCCGGTCTCGGCGGGGGTCGCGGTGCCGCTGTTCGCGCTGTTCGCCGCCGGGGTGAGCGTCTCGGGCCCGGCGCTGCGGGCGGTCTTCACCGCTCCCGAGCCGCTGGGGGTGCTGGTCGGGCTGGTGGCCGGCAAGACGCTGGGCATCTTCGCCGGCACCTACCTGGCCGCCCGCTTCACCCGCGCCCGCCTCAACCCGGACCTCGCCTGGGCCGACGTCTTCGCCGTCTCCGTGCTGGCCGGCGTCGGCTTCACCGTCTCCCTGCTCATCGGCGAACTCGCCTTCCCCGGCGCCGACGAGGCCGGCCACGTCAAGGCCGCCGTCCTGGTCGGCTCGCTGATCGCCGCCGCGCTGGCCACGTTGTTCATCCGGCGCCGCAACCGGGTCTACCGGCGGCTGTGGGAGGCGGAGAACTCCCCCGGCGACGACCACTCCGTGCCGGCGTGAGCGTTCCCCGGCATGCGTCGCGCGGCACGCCGCGGTCGTACTACCCAGGGCCCGGCACGCTGTCTACGGTGGGACGACGCCGTAGGGGCACTGGCTGTGGGTCGAGGGGGACGAGTGGAAGCGGAGTTGGTGGCGCTGGCCGGGTCGGGGGCGTCGACGCTGGTGGGGCTGATGGTCTCGGACGGCTGGGAACAGGTGCGGCGGCGGATCGCCCGGCTGCTCGCGCGCGACGGTGACGTGCCCTCCGCCGAGGCCGAGTTGCAGCGGGCGCGGGACGGGGTGGTCGCCGCCCGGGACGACGGCGACGAGGAGGCCGAGTCCGACTACGTGGAGGAGTGGACTCCGCGCCTGCGCCGCCTCCTGCGCCGCGACCCGGACGCCGGACGTCAACTGCTGGCGCTGCTGGCGGAGTTGGACGGCGCGGCCCCCTCGCAGTCCGCCGAGTCCGTCCACAACACGATCAGCGGCGGCGTCCAGCACGGCCCGGTCTTCCAGGGCCGCGACTTCTTCGGCGGCCTCACCTTCAACGGCCCGCCCGCGCCGGGGCCGGCGCCGGAACGGGACGGGTGAAGCGGCAGTGCGGTGGACCGGCGGAACGGTGAAGCGGCAGAACGGTGAAGCGGCAGAACGGTGAAGCGGCGGAACGGTGGACCGGCGGGCGGCGGGTGGGAGCGCGGCGACGAACGCGTCCGTGATCGGCACGGTCCGGCCGACCGCTCGCGCGAGATCGGGGACGCGGCACCATCGCCGCGTCCGTCGTCGCCTCCCCCGGGAACAACCCGCCTCCGCCAGGAACAATCCGCCGCCGGGGCCGATTGACGAAGGGACAGCACGCGGCGAGAGGACACATCGTGGATCTTGGGCTGACCGGCCGGCGGGCCGTGGTGACCGGTGGGAGCAGGGGGATCGGGCTGGCGATCGGGCGGGCGCTGGCCGCCGAGGGGGCCGACGTGGCCCTCGTCGCGCGCGGTGCGCGGGCGCTGGACGAGGCGGCCGGACGGGTGGCGGCGCAGAGCGGCCGGCTGGTCGTCGCGGTACCGGCGGACACCGGGAGCGACGCCTCGGTGGCCGCGATGGCCGAGGAGGTCGTCGGGCGGCTGGGCGGGGTCGACATCCTGGTCAACGCGGCGGCCACCGCCAGCACCGGGAGCTTCCCCGAGGACACCCTCGCCGACGAGGTCAACGTCAAGGTCCAGGGGTATCTGCGCACCGCCCGCGCCTTCGCACCGGGCATGCGGGAGCGGGGCTGGGGGCGGATCATCAACATCAGCGGCAGCGCCGCCCGGCAGACCGGCTCGCTCGTCGGGTCCGTGCGGAACGTCGCGGTGGCCGCGCTGTCGAAGAACCTCGCCGACGAACTCGGCCCGCACGGGGTGACCGTCGTCGTCGTCCACCCCGGCCTGACACGCACCGAGCGGACCCCGCAGACCCTCGCCACGATGGCCGCGAACCGCGGTACCGACGTAACGGACGTCCAGCGCGCCGCCGAGGCGTCGATCTCGATCGGCCGCATGGTCACCGCCGAGGAGGTCGCCGACGTCGTCGCGTTCCTCGCCAGCCCGCGCAGCGTCGCGCTCAACGGCGACCCGGTGGTGGCGAGCGGCGGCACCCTCGGACCGATTCACTACTGACGCACTGGCGTATCGGCGTACCGGCGTACCGGCATACCGGCATATCACCGGCCGAGCGGACCCGTTGTCACAGGTCGAGGACGACGTCCGCCGCGGGCGCCGAGCAGCAGATGAGCGCGCTGCCCGCGGCCGGCGGTTCCACGGGGTCGGGGTCGTGGACGACGTCGCCCTGGAGGACGGCGGTCTCGCAGGTGTGGCACACGCCCGTGCGGCACGACCAGCGCACCGGCACGTCGCACGCCTCGGCCAGCTCCAGCAGCGTGCCGTGGCCGGGGTCCCACGGGACGGTGAGGCCGGCGCGCGCGAAGGAGACGGCCGGCCCCGGGCCCGGTCGCCCGGTGGGCGGGTGCGGGCGGACGGCCGTGGCGGGGGCGATGCCGGGGGTGACGGCGGCGGCCGTGCCGAAGACCTCGCGGTGGACGCGGCCGGCCGGCAGGCCGTGGGCGGTCAGCGCGGCGGTGAGGTCGTCCATGAAGGCGACGGGTCCGCACAGGTAGGCGTCCGCGTCGGTGGGCAGGCCGGCGCGGGCGAGGAGTTCACCGGACAGGCGGCCGGTGTCGGTGTAGTCGGTGCCCGGCCGGTCCTCCGGGCGCGGATGGCTGTAGCAGACGCGCCAGGTGCTGCCCGGCAACCGGTCCAGCAGTTCCCTGACCTCGCGGGCGAAGGCGTGCTCGGCGCCGTCGCGTGCTCCGTGCAGCCACCACACCGGCCGGCCGGAGGCGCTGTCGGCGACGGCCCGCAGCATGGCCACGACCGGGGTGGCGCCCACGCCGGCCGAGGCGAGGACCAGCGGCCCGGTGCCGGGGGCGAGCACGAAGGAGCCGCGGGGAGCGGCGGCCCGCAGGGTGTCGCCCTCCCGTACCCGGGTGTGGATACGGGCACTGGCGGCGCCGTGCGGTTCGCGCTTGACGCTGACGCGGTACTGGTCGGCGCCGGGTCGGCCGGACAGCGAGTAGCTGCGGACCAGCGCGGGCCCGGCGTCGTCGGGGTCCAGCCGCAGGGTCAGGTACTGGCCGGGCGCGGCGGCGGGCAGCGGGGTGCCGTCGGCGGCGGCCAGCCACAGCGACACGATGCTGCGGCTCTCGTGCCGGATCGCCGTCACGGTCAGCGGGCGGAACCCGGGCCAGGCGGGCGGGGGCGCGGCGGTGCCGGGGCTCAACCCCGCGTTGCCCGAGGTGCCCGGGCCCTGGCCGGCCTGGTCGAGCAGGGCGCGGAACGACTGCTGCCAGCCGGGGCTGAGCGCGTCGACGCGCAGCGCCTGTTCGATCCGGTCCCGGGGGTGGTCGCGCAGGTACAGCAGACCGTCGACCTCGGTGACGGTCATCCGGCCGGGTCCGGAGGCGATCTTCGTGATCTGCTGGCCGGCCTCCACCGCGCCCTCGGTCAGGACCCGGAAGTAGAAGCCGGGGCGCCGGTGCGAGACCAGCAGGGCGGGCATCCGGGGTTCGGCCATCCGCAGACCCACCCGGTAGCAGGTCACCCGCGGCTGGGTCACCTCGAAGACCGCGTCGCCGATCCGGTAGCGGTCCCCGAGGCATACCTCGTCGTCCGCCAGCCCCTCCACGGTGAAGTTCTCACCGAACTGCCCCAGGACGAAGTCGTCGCGGCCCAGGACGCGCTGCCAGTACCGGTAGGAGTCGAGCTGGTAGACCATCACGGCACGCATCTCACCGCCGTGGCCGGCCAGGTCGCCCTGTCCGTCGCCGTCGACATTGAGGCGCCGGACCATCCGCGGTCCGCGCACCGGGCTCTTCCAGATCCCGGTGCGCACGGTCCGCCCGCGCCAGGAGACGTCCTGGGGCAACCCCACGTTCACGGAGACCAGCCTGGCCACGACGCCACCTCATCCCGCGACATCCGATTTCAGTACTTTTGTTCCGCTTCAGGGTAGGCCATGTCCGGCGGATACCGGCGGGCGCGCGACGCCGGTACGGCGCCCCGCCGCACCGCGCGCCGCCGCGCGCCGCACCGCCGAGTTCCCCCGCCCCGCCGCGCGCCGCACCGCCAAGGACGGCAGTGCGCCGCTTTCCGCCCCGCCGCGCTGCGTACGGCACCCGCGTCGGACGGCTCACCGCGCGCCGCGTCCCCGGTCGGCGCCCGCGCCGCCACCGGGAGCAACGGGAGCACCGGGACCACCAGGGGCCACCGGGGGGCAGCCGACGCCCGGCGAACGCCTTCGGGGGAAGGGCGTGTCGGCGGGCGGTGCCGCGGAACGCCCGGTGATTCGCCATGATGATCACGGACCACCGGTGACGAAGGGCGGATCGCATGACAGCGGCAGACGACAGGACCGGCGACCAGGCCGAGTACGACGTGGTGGTGCTCGGCGCCGGGCCGACCGGGGAGAACCTGGCCGACCGGGTGCACGCGGCGGGCCTGACGGCCGTCGTCGTGGAGAGCGAACTGGTCGGCGGCGAGTGCTCGTACTGGGCGTGCATGCCGAGCAAGGCGCTGCTGCGGCCGGTGGTGGCGCTGGCCGAGGCCGGACGGGTGGGCGGGGCGCGGCAGGCGGTGACCGGATCGCCCGACGTGCCGGCGGTGCTGGAGCGCCGGGACGCCTTCGCGTCGCACTGGAAGGACGACGGCCAGGTCTCCTGGCTGGAATCGGCCGGGATCGACCTGGTCAGGGGGCACGGGCGGCTCGACGGCGAGCGCCGGGTGGTGGTGACAGGACCGGACGGCGGCGAACGGGTGCTGACGGCCCGGCACGCCGTCGCGGTGTGCACCGGGTCCGGCGCGGCGCTGCCGCCGTTGCCCGGGATCGAGGAGGCCCGGCCGTGGACCAGCCGGGAGGCGGTCAGTGCCAAGGAGGCACCGCGCCGGCTGGCGGTGGTCGGCGGCGGCGTGGTCGCCGTCGAGATGGCCACCGCGTGGCGGGCGCTCGGCAGCGAGGTGACGTTGCTGGTGCGCGGCGACGGGCTGCTGCCGCGCCTGGAGCCGTTCGCGGGCGAGCTGGTCGCCAAGGGGCTGACCGAGGCCGGCGTCACGGTCCGCACCGGCGTGTCGGTCACCGGGCTCAGCCGTGCGGACGCGGCGGGACCGGTGACGCTCACGCTGGACGACGGCGGCCGGCTCGACACCGACGAGATCCTGTTCGCCACCGGGCGTTTCCCGCGGACCGCGGACCTGGGGCTGGACAGCGTCGGCCTGGAACCGGGGAGCTGGCTCACCGTCGACGACACCTGCCGGGTGACCGCGGTCGAGGGCGGCTGGCTGTACGCGGCGGGCGACGTCAACCACCGCGCGCTGCTGACCCACCAGGGCAAGTACCAGGCCCGGATCGCCGGCGCGGTCATCGCCGCCCGGGCGCAGGGCGAAGCGGTCCAGCCGGGGCCGTGGGGTCCGCACGCGGCGACGGCCGACTCGGCGGCGGTGCCCGCGGTGGTCTTCACCGACCCCGAGGTGGCCTCCGTCGGCCTGTCCGCCGCCGACGCCGAACGCGAGGGCCGCCGGATCCGCGTCGTGGACCACGACCTGGGGGCCGTCGCGGGGGCCGCGCTGTTCGCCGACGGCTACCGCGGGCAGGCCCGCATGGTGGTCGACCTCGACCGCGGCCACCTCGTCGGCGCCACCTTCGTCGGCTCCGGCGTCGGCGAACTGCTGCACTCCGCCACGGTGGCCATCGCCGGCGAGGTCCCCGTCGAACGCCTGTGGCACGCGGTCCCGTCCTACCCCACCATCAGCGAGATCTGGCTGCGGCTGCTGGAGACGTACCGCGGCTGACGCGCCGGTCCGCCCCGCCGCCGGTCCGGTGCGGCCGGGGCGGCCGGGCCGGGGCCACGCCACCGTCTTCCCCGAGCGTGAGGGGGACGACGGGGAGGTGCCGGGCGCCACCGGCCCCATGACGCGGCCGGAACCAGGACCGTGGCTGCGGAGCGAGCGCGGGTCGTACGCGGCATCGCAGGGGCCGCGGCGGACCGGCCCGGCCGCCATCTCATCGACTGCCTGAACACCGGCTACATGATGCGGGACAGCGGGTGAGCTTGTTCCAAGGCCGGGTATTCAGCGCATTCGTGCTGGTGGCAAGGGAGTTGGCGGCGGTCGTCGTGCCGGAGGGAACGCGGGCAACGGAACGGCGTTGGAGCAGGTAGTCCGCCAAGACTTCTGCCACTCACGGAGCTCCGTTGTCTGCACGTCATGGTGCCCTGCCGCCTGGTCCGACGACCGTGTCCTGAGCCTGCTGCGCGGCGGGCCGCATTACGGAACGGAGCTACTGGCGGCGCCGGCCGAGACCGGTGCCCTGGCGACCAGCCAGGGCACCGCGTATCCGCTGCTGGCGCGGCTGCGGCGAGAGGAGTTGGTGACCACCGACTGGAACGAGTCGCCCAACGGCCCGCCCCGCCGCTTCTGCACCCTGACCCCACAAGGCCGTGCCGCACTGGAGGATTTCTCCTCGGTGTGGGCGGAGTTCACCGACGCGGTCGACCGCGTCCTCGCTCTCGACCGGCCCCACCTTCGGGGTAAGCAGTGAAGACCGATTCCCGGATACGGCCCTACTTGGCCTCCGTCGAGCGCGCCGCGTCCGCGCTGCCGGCCCGACGGCGCGAAGAGCTGATTGAAGATCTCGCTGAGCACATAGGGGTCAACCTCATCGAGCGACCGGGCCAATTGGTCGCCATTCTCGCTGAGTTGGGTGATCCGGAGGAGATCGCCGCCATCGCCTGCAAGAGAACGCGGTGGATGCCGACCACGCCAGGGACCGCAACCCGCGGCTGGCCGTCGGAGCGCTCGCGGTCGGCTCCGCACCCGCACGGCTAGGACCTGCCCTCGCCCCGCAGCCCTGCGGCACACCGCCCGCCGGAACTTCCGACAGCAACCGACAGCCATCCTGACCAGCGCAATCGGAAAACCGCTGCTGAATCACCGGCCCACGCCGCGTGCGGGAACCGCTGAGGTCGCGGGCCGTAGGACGAAGTCGTGGGTGAGGGCGCGGTAGGGCCGGTCGAGGCCGTGGGCGCGGCAGTCGTCGGGGTCGTCGTGCCGGGTGGTGGTCCCGACCGCGGCAGCGGGAACGGGGCCTTCGATGACGCCGTCGACGCGGGGGTCGCCGTCGAAGTAGATCTGGGTGGTCAGCGTCAGGGATTCGCCGGCGGAGACGATGGCGTGGATGTGCACGGGGCGTTCGCCCGGTAGCCGCAGTGCCCGGGTGAGGTCCGCGAGGGGGCCGCCGGGCCGGAAGCCGAAGGATTCGACGCCGGGCATCACGGTGCGGAACTCGTAGTGCCCGCCGCTGTCGGCGACGACCCGGGCCCGGAGGTTGTCGGCGGGGATGCCGGTCGCGTCGTTGGGGATGTCCAGCGGCATGAAGTCGGCGGCGGTCAGGCCGGAGTAGATGTTGTCGGCGTCGATCTGCCAGACGTCGAGGACCGCACCGGGAAGCGGCTCGCCCGCAGTGGACCGCACGCTCCCGGACACGATCAGGGGCTCGCCGGGTTCGCCGGGGCGACTCGGCAGCACGGCGGGGCTGTCCAGCAGCGGGGCTCCGGGCAGGTGGGCGGGGCCCTCCATCTCCCAGGAGCTCGCGCCGTCCGATTCCGGATGGGCGTAGCCGGCGCCCTCGGTGCCTTTCAGCACGGCTTTCACGAACAGGACGGTGGCGAGCGGCAGTTCCCCGGCGTCGGCGGCCTGCTGGACCCACCTCACGGCGGCCGACAGCTCCTCCATGGTGACCCGGTGCTTGGCGATCACGTCGTCGACGGCGCGGCGCAGATCGGCGAACACGACCTGAAGTCTGGTCCCGGCGGGCTTGCTCATGGCTCTTCCTCTCCTGGACGCGGGTGGCGGGAGGTGAACGGGTGCGGGCCGAACCAGGCGTGTCCGGCCGGCGGCCTTCGCCCCGGCGGCTCCCCGGCTCGCGGACGCGCCCTTTGCCGCAGCCGGGCCGGGCCCGACGGGGCCGGGGCCCCGATCGGACCGGAGCCGAGCCGGGTGGCCGGTCAGCGGCGGATGCCGGCGACGAGCTTCTCCCAGGTGCGGAACGCGATGCCTTCGCGTTCCGCGTCGCTGAGCGGCGCGGTGTCGAGGAATCGGCGCGCGGAGCCGTCGCGCTCGCGGTTGAACGGGTAGTCGGAGGCGTACATGAGCCGCTCGGCGCCCACGGTCTCCAGACTCCACCGCAGGTACTTGTGGCTGGAGATGCCGCCGGGCGTGATGAAGATGTTCGAGCGGAAGTACTCGGCGACCGGCCGCTGGAGGCGGGTGACCCTGTCGAGGGCGGCGATGCGGTCGAGGTAGAACAGGACGACCTCGCCCCAGTGCCCGAGGATCACCTGGAGATCGGGGAACCGGTCGAACAGGCCCGAGACGATCATCCGCAGGACGGTGAGCCCGGCGTCGTAGTGCCAGCCGAACGCCCCGGTCGCGAGCAGGCTGTTCACGGGCTCGTCGAACCCGCTGTAGTAGGCCTGCCCGACGACCGGGACCGGAGCGCGCGGATGCAGGTAGACGGGCGCGCGCAGGTGTGCGGCCGCCTCGTAGACGTCCCAGAACGCCGGTGCGTCCACCGTGCGGTCGCCGGACCGCGCGGGGACCAGCGCGCCGTTGAGCCCGAGTTCGGTGACGGCACGCCGCAGTTCGGTGGCGGCGGCCACCGGAGCGGGCATGGCGAGCGTCGCGAATCCCTGGAGCCGCTCGGGGTGGCGGCGCACGGCGGCAGCGATGGCGTCGTTCGTGGGCCGCTGAAGGGCGACGGCCTCTGCCGCGGCCAGGTTCTGCAGGCCCGGCGTGGTCAGGGACAGCACCGCCGTGTCGATCCCGGCGTCGTCCATGGCGGCGAGGCGGCCGTCGTCGAGATCCAGCAGCGCCGGCGTGACGTCGCTCCCGACGGCCCATCGCATCATCGGCTCGGTGAGCTGCGGGTCCTGCAGCTTCCACGCCTCGATCACATCGGCGGTGGCCATGTGCTCCTCCAGCCCGTAGATCCTCATCGACGAAACCGCCTCCTTGTTCTTCACGTCAGGCTCGGCTCGTCGAGCGCGGACGCACTTCGAGGTCGCCGGCCCGGTGGGTTCGCGGCGGGTCCCGGTGGTCGGCCGCCGTGAGTGCGGGCGTGTCAGTACCTGATGGTCTTCAGCGCGCCGGCCCAGGACTCGAGCCGGGTGAACTGGGCAGCGGCCGCGGCGGTCGTGGTGCGCCGCGGGCTTGAACGTGGTCGATCGCGTGCTTCAGCACTCCGGGGATGGAGCGGTTGTACTCCGGGGTGACGAAGACGTACCCGTCGAACGCGCTGATCCTCGCGGCCCAGGCCTTCGTGTGATCGCCGGCGTAGGCGCCTCGGGCCGGCGGCACCGGCTCGTGCAGGTGCGGGAGCGGGAAATCGGCCAGGTCGATCAACTCGTGGACGGCGGCGGTGCGTTCCCCCGCCCTGGCCGGGACCGGTCCGCCACCGCCTTGCCGTTGCGGCCGGGGTGGGTGCCGCCCGGAATGATCGCGAGCTTCAGGTCGCTCATGAGTGCAGCCTCCGGTGACGATCGACGCATCACTTGAACGTTCATGTGTAACCGTAGGCGACCATCACGTGAAAATTCAAGTCCTCCCGGCCGGAGCGGAGCTTAGACTGTGCGCATGTCTGCTCAAGGGGAGCCCGAGGCGGCCGAGCCCCACTGGCTCACCGCCGACCAGCTCGCGGCGTGGCGCGGGTTCATGAACCTCCTTCAGCGGCTCCCCACCGCTCTCGAGTGGCAGCTCCAACGGGACGCGCAGCTCAGCTTCATCGAGTACTACGTGCTCGCGCTCCTGTCCGATCTGCCCGAGCGCCGCATGCGGATGAGCGAACTGGCGGCCCGGGCCAACTCGGAGCTGTCACGCCTGTCGCACATGGTCGGCCGACTCGAGAAGCGCGGTCTGCTCCGCCGCGAACCCGATCCGTGCGACGGGCGGTACACGCACGCGATCCTGACCGACGCCGGGTACGCCTACCTGGCGGAAGCGGCCCCCGGGCACGTCGGGCGGGTGCGCGAGCTGTTCATCGACGTCCTCGACCCGGAGGAACTGCAGACGTTGCGCCGGTGCGCCGAGAAGGTCGGCGCCCGCATCGACGGCTCGCCGGAAAAGGGCGGAACGGGGCGGGCCGAGAACCCGGTCGGGCAACGGGGCCGCTGAAGTACGGGGGTCGGTGGGCGAGGTGCCGTGCCTGCGAAGAGTCCGCCTGCGCCGCCGGTACCGAGACGGCTGCCTTCGCCAACTCGGCGGCGGTGCCGACGCGGTGGAGGGGCACGGTCCGCCGGAGTTCGCCGTGGACGGCGGCCTGCCGCTCGGGACCGGGCGACGTGGACACGGCCGTGACAGTCGGCCCCGGGCTCAGCCCGTCGACCCGGATACCCCGGTCCCTCAGCTCATGGGTCAGCCCGCGGGAGAAGGACAGCAGGCCCGCCTCGAACGATCGGCGGGTCAGGGGGTGCGCAAGGTGAGGATGGCGACGTCGTCGTCGTTCTTGTCGCCGGCCGGGCGAGTTCGCTCCAGCAGCAGGTCGGTGAACGCCGCCAGCGGGCGATGGGCCAGGGACGCGGCATGCTTGCGGAGCCGTCCGAGACCGTCGTCGATGGGGCGGGCGCGGCTTTCGACCAGGCCGTCGGTGTAGAAGGCCAGGGTCGATCGGGGCGGCAAGGTGACGCTGGCATCGGTGCGCGTAGGCGTCAGCCCGGTGCCCAGGAGCATGCCGTGTCCGTCGGTGAGATAGCTGGCCCGTCCGTCCTGCGTGACCAGCAGCGGCGGCGGGTGGCCGGCGTTGGTCCAGGTCAGCCGCCACATGCCGTCGGCGCCCCGCTCCATGACCGCGAAGACCAGAGTCACCATCGGCACGCCCGCCAGACGCGTCGACCCGTCCAGCCGCCGCACGATCGCGCTGGGTGGCTCGTGGTGGCTCCAGGCGTAGGCGCGCAGCATGCTGCGCATCTGCGCCATGCCCGCCGCGGCGTCCAGGTCGTGCCCGACCACGTCGCCGATGGCCAGAGCTGTCATGCCGTCGGCCAGGGTGAAGGCGTCGTACCAGTCCCCGCCGACCTGGGACTCGTCCGGCGCGGGAAGGTAGCGCGCGGCCATGCCCAGCCCCGGTATCGAGGGGAGTTGCGGCAGCAGGTGACGTTGCATGGTCTCGGCGACCTTGCGCTGGCGCTGGTAGAGCCGGGCGTTGTCCAGGGCCAGCCCCGTACGGCGGGTGAGGTCCTCCACGAGCGACAGGTCCGCCGAGGTCAGCGGACCGCACTGTCTCGACCGCCCCAGGGTCAGCGCGCCGAGCACGTCCCGCAGACCTCTGATGGGCGCGATGGCGGCCGAGTGCATGCCCGTCGCCTCGAACAGCCTGGCCTGTTCGATGGCGATGCCGGAGTCCGGCGGCCCTTGGTAGGTCTGCGGCGTCACCAAGGTGGAGGCCGCTCCCCGCAGCGCGCGGGACAGCGGCATCGGCGAGTCGGCCGGCACCGGCGGCATCGGCCCCTGCAAGTCCTCCCGAGCGGCGAGCACACCGTCCTCGTAGTGCATGACGATGGACCGTTCGACCTCGTCGCTCTCGGTGATCAGGTCGACCACCGCCCAGTCGGCGATGCGGGGAACGGCCAGGCGAACCAGGCGGTTCAGCGCCTCGTCGCTGTCGAGGGTGGACGTCAGCTGGGTGGTCGTCTCAGCCAGCAGCGCCAGCCGCTCCAGCTCCGACAGCACCGCACCGGGCTCGCGCGGCAGGTCGGGGTCGTCCGCGGCGCGGCCGTGGTCGGCGAAGACCACCACCGTGTCCGCGTCGGCACTCGGCGCGGCGTAGGGCGCGATCAGCCAGGACAACTCGACCAGCGCCCCGTCGCCGCGCTCGAACCATCCGGAGCCGGCCTGGGCGCGGCGGGCGGAGAACGCCCGCGCTATCGGGCACCCGGCCCTGGTCGGCGGCTGCCCGTGCTGGTCGCGGTGCAGCAGGTCGTGAGCATCCTGCCCGACCAGATCAGCGGTGTCCCTGCCCAGCAGTCGCTCCGCGTGGCCGTTGACCCGGGCGATCACCCCGTGCCTGTCCACCACGCAGACCGCCGCCCCCAGCAGGTCGGGCACCCCGGCCGGAGGAGCCGCCCCGGCTGCGCGCATATCACCGGCCCCGGCGTTCACCACGATCTCCTCCCTCCTTCGGCCCGTCCTGTCCGGACGGCGTGAGCCTCTCACGATCCGTGCCAGGTGGCCGAAGCCGGACCAGCCGGGCTCGTGCGACGGAACGCAC
This sequence comes from Streptantibioticus silvisoli, assembly GCF_027947535.2. Classification (GTDB taxonomy): domain Bacteria; phylum Actinomycetota; class Actinomycetes; order Streptomycetales; family Streptomycetaceae; genus Streptantibioticus_C; species Streptantibioticus_C silvisoli. Next base: position 16,171 of record NZ_JAAGKO020000005.1, on the reverse strand, counting down.
TGACCCGCATACCACGGATTCCCAGGCGGGACAAACACGAAAGCGCCGGAACCTCGTCCCCACGCCACCCCGCGCCAGCCGCCCGCTGCTGGCCGCGATCCGCCTCGGAGAACCGGTGAACCCGACCCGCGGACCCGCGCGCACCGGTGCCGGCCATTGCGTCGCCGGCGTCCCTCCCGAACGCCCACGACTCAGTGCGGTACGTCGAGCACGTTGCGGATGCGAGTGGCGACGTGCAGGTTGAGGCGGGTCCCGACGTCACTGAGGTCGTGCCCGGTGATCTCGCCGATGCGCTGGAGGCGGTAGCGGACCGTGCTGCGGTGGACGAGCAGCGTCCGCGAGGTCGTGTCGTAGCTGCCGCCGCTCTCCAGATAGCGCGAGAGGGTGGTCACCAGCTCGGTGTGGTGGCGGGCGTCGTAGTCCAGCAGCCGGCCCAGCCACTCGCGGACGAAACGGTCGGCTTCCCGCTGCCCGTCGCCGGCGCCCATCATGCGGCACAGGCCCAGTTCCTCGAAGCCGGTGCTGCCGTACGGGTCCTGGGACCGGCGGCGGATGGTGAGGGCGCGGACCGCCTCGTCGTAGGAGTGGGGCAGATCGGTGAAGACGTCGCACCGGCCGCCGACCCCGATCGTGCCGGCCCCGGTGCCGAGCTCGTCCGAGAGGGCCCGGTGCAGCTCGCTTCCCGGATCACGCCGGTCCTCGTCGGTCACCAGGGCGACCGTGGTGGCGCCGCGGGAGCCGACGAGCACCTCCCGGCGCAGCCGCCCGGCCACCCGCACCACCGCTTCCCCGACGACGGCCGTCGCGGCCGTGCCGGGCCATTCCAGTGCGGCAACCCTGTGCGGCCGGTGCAGGTCGTGGCCCAGGGCCGCCGCCTGGGTGAAGACGTCGTCGGTCGTCCCACCTGAGATCAGCCGGTCGACCAACGCGCTTCTCAGCCGGGGTTCCAGCTCGGCCAGCCTGTACTCGTGCGCGAGCTGGGGGGCCAGCACCAGCGCCGCCTGTTCGAGCGCCGCGGTGTCCGTTTCGGTCGCCCGCCGGTCCGGGTCGACCAGCGCGACCACACCGAGCAGATCGCCGGCCATCTGGATGGGGACGATCAGCCGGTCCCGGTCCCGGACGGTGCCGGGCCGGCGCAGCGCCCCGTCCATCAGGGCGGTCCGGCGCCGGGCGCCCGGCTGCGGGTACGGCCGGCTGCCGGGTACTGTCCGGGACTCGCCCCGGCGGGGACCGGCCCGGGCCCGCGTGTTGCCGAATCGGTCCTCGGTGAGGGCCGTGAATCCGGTGTGGTCGTGCAGGGCGTGCAGGATTCCCTGCTCGCCGCCGCCGGAGACGGCGGCGCGGGAGAGCGCGTCCTGGACGGCGAGCCGCGACGCCAGGGCGGAGACGGTCGCGGTGAGTGCTGGGGTGGGCGGGCCGTCTGCGGCCCCCCGGACGTTCCCGCTCTCCGGCAGTTCCCCGGTCCCCGCCATGCCCTCCGACTCGACGCGGGCCGGCTGCGCCCGGTACCCGGTCAGGCGTGCGAGGGCGATCCCCGTCTGCTGCGCGAGCAGGTCCGTCAGGGCGCTCTCCTCGGCCGAGGGCATGGTCAGGGATCGAACGACGAGATAGCCGAGGCAGTGGTCCCGGTATCGCAGAGCGATGGCTCGTGCCCACGGCACGCCCGGCTCGTCCAGGTGCCGGCTGTGGCCGTCCAGAGCGTCGATCCGCCGGTCGAGCCGGTCGGCGGCCGCCACGTCGGCGGCGGCCACGTCGGCCGGCGTTCCGCGCGACGGGTCCGCCGCCGGCCACCGCAGCACGGGACTACCCGGCCGGGCGATGACGGGGGCGGCGACCTGGCGCGGTGGGCAGCGCCGCGCCAGACCGTCGTGCACGGTGTAGGCGGCTTCGGCGGTGAAGGGGCCGGTGGCGGCGATCGCCACCATGGCCTCCCACAGCACCCCGCGCTCGTCCGTGCGGTCGAGCATGACCGTCACCAGTCGTAGCAGTGCGTGTCGCGCGGCCCCCGGCTGCGGGGTGAGGTGGAGGGACCCGCCCGTCGGACGGGGTACAGCGTCCATCGCAGGTCCATTCGTGGCTCGACTGCGGCTTCCCCCCTTTCACGCTACGCCGCTCGGCATGGTGTCTCACCTGCCAGCCGTGTCGTGTCCCTGTCCCCGCGATCCGGAACGTCGACACGGATTGGTCCCGCCAGGGCGAGGAAGCGCGTCACCGGACCGCGCGAGGCTGCGAACAGGTGCGGTATGCCCCGGCTGCGTTCGTCCGGCATCCCGCCGACCGGTCCCGCTTCGAGGCGGAGGAGATTCTCATGGCGAAGGCAGTAGGCATCGATCTCGGCACCACCAACTCGGTCATCGCGGTCTGGGAGGGCGGTGAGCCCTCCGTGGTGCCCAACGCGGAAGGTGCCAGGACGACCCCGTCGGTGGTGGCCTTCTCCGATGACGGGCAGCGGCTGGTCGGACAGCTCGCCCGCAGGCAGTCGATCCTCAATCCCAAAGGAACCATCACCTCCGCGAAGCGGTTCATCGGACGCCGCTACGACGAGATCTCCGACGAGGCGAAGGCGGTCTCCTTCGACGTGGTCGAGGGACCCGGCGGGGTGGCCCGCTTCGAGGTGGGCGCACAGCAGTACGCGCCGGAGGAGATCAGCGCGCAGGTGCTGCGCAAGCTGGCCGATGACGCCGGGAAGTCGCTCGGCGAGAAGGTGACCGAGGCGGTGATCACCGTACCGGCGTACTTCAACGACGCTCAGCGCCAGGCCACCAAGGACGCCGGGAAGATCGCCGGCCTCGAAGTCCTGCGGATCATCAACGAACCGACCGCCGCGGCGCTGGCCTACGGGCTGGACAAGAAGGGGCACGAGACGGTCATGGTCTTCGACCTCGGCGGCGGCACGTTCGACATCAGCCTGCTGGACGTCGGCGACGGTGTGGTGGAGGTCCGCGCCACCGCGGGCGACTCCCACCTGGGCGGCGACGACTTCGACCGCCGGCTGGTGGACCACCTGGCGGACGGCTTCCAGAAGGACGAGGGCATTGACCTGCGTAAGGACCCGCAGGCTCTGCAGCGCCTGTTCGAGGCGGCCGAGAAGGCGAAGACCGAGTTGAGCTCGGTCAGCCAGACCCAGGTGAGCCTGCCGTTCATCACGGCGGACGCCTCCGGGCCGAAGCACCTCACCGAGACGGTGCGCCGCTCCACCTTCGAGCAGATCACCTCGGACCTGGTGGAACGCTGCCTCGAACCGGTCAGGACGGCGATGAGTGACGCCAAGGTCACCGACAACGACATCGACGAGGTCATCCTCGTCGGCGGCTCGACCCGCATCCCGGCCGTGCAGAACCTGGTGCGCCGGGTGACCGGCGGCAAGGACCCGAACATGAGCGTCAACCCGGACGAGGTGGTCGCGCTGGGCGCCGCCATCCAGGCCGGTGTGCTCAAGGGCGAGGTCAAGGACGTCCTGCTGCTGGACGTCACCCCGCTGTCGCTGGGCGTCGAGACGGCCGGCGGCGTGATGACCAAGATCATCGAGCGCAACACGACCATCCCCGCCCGCCGGTCCGAGACCTTCTCCACCGCTGAGGACAACCAGCCGGCCGTGGACATCGTGGTGCTCCAGGGCGAACGCGAGCTGGCGGCCGACAACAGGGTGCTCGGCCGCTTCCGGCTGGAGAACCTGCGGCCGGCCCGTCGGGGGGAGACCCGGATCGAGGTCACCTTCGACATCGACGCCAACGGCATCCTGAAGGTCGGTGCCAAGGACCGGGACACCGGTGCCGAGCAGTCGATCACCATCAGTGAGGGCTCCAACCTCGACCCGTCCGAGGTCGAGCGGATGATCGACGAGGCCGAGAGCCACCGCACCAGCGATGTGGCCCTGCGCGAAGCCATAGACGCCCGCAACGAGCTCGACGCCGCCGCGTACCACGTGGAGCGCCGGCTGGACGACCTCGGCGACGCCGCACCGCAACACGAGCGCGCCCGCGCCCGCCTGCTCGTCGACGAGGCGCGCGACGCGGTCAAGGAGGAGGCACCGGCGGAACGGTCCCGGAGCCTGGCCTCCGAACTCCAGCAGATCCACGCGGCGCTGGCCTCCCACGCCACCGAAGCGGGCGGAGCCGGTGAAGGGGCGCAACCCGGCGCCGCGACCGGCCAGGGTGCCGAGGACGGCTCCCGAAGCGGCGACGACGACGTCATCGACGCCGATTTCGACAAGAGCTGAGGCGGCGACATGTCGGATCAGGAACAGACGCCTCCCGCCCAGGATTCCCCGACCGAGTCCGAGCAGACGTCGCCCGAGGGGACACCGGCACCGCGGACGGCACCGCGAGCCCCCGAAGCCGGGCAGCGGGAGGCGGCGCCCGCACCCCGCAGCCCCGAGGTCGAGGAGCTGGAGGACCGGTGGCGACGAGCCCTCGCCGACCTCGACAACCTCCGCAAGCGCTACGCCCGTGAGCTGCTGCGGGAACGGGAGGCCGAGCGGGCCAAGGTGGCCGCGGCGTTCCTCCCGGTCGTCGACAACCTCGAACTGGCCCTCGCCCACGCGGGCGCCGACGACCCCGGCGCGATCGTCAGCGGAGTCCGGGCGGTACGCGACCAGGCCGTCGAGGTGCTGCGCACCCTCGGCTACCCCCGCCACCAGGAGAGCGGCGTCCCCTTCCACCCCGAGCAGCACGAGGTGGTCTCCGTGGTGGATGAACCCGGCACCCCCGCGGGCACTGTCGTCCAGGTGCTGCGGCCCGGCTACGGCGAGCCCGGTCACCAGCTGCGGCCGGCCGCGGTGACGGTCAGCCGCAAGCAGGAGTGAGGCCGCCATGGCAGACGACCACTACGAGGTGCTGGGCGTTCCCCGCACCGCCGACGCCGCCGAGATCCAGCAGGCGTTCCGCACCCTGGCCCGCCGCTACCACCCGGACGTCAACCGCGATCCGGCCGCGGAGGAGCGCTTCAAGCAGATCAATGAGGCCTACAGCGTGCTGTCCGACCCCGACACCCGGTCCCGCTACGACCGCTTCGGACCCGACTTCCGGCAGGTTCCCCAGGACTACGACGAGCGGGTCGCAGCCGGCCATGGCTTCGGCGGCGGAGCCGGCGCGTACCGCGGCAGTCCCTTCACAGGCACCGCGGGCGCCGGCCGGGCAGGGGCCCGGACCTGGACGGATACCGGCTTCGATGCCTCTGGCGTGGACTTCGAGGACCTCTTCGGAGGCATTTTCGGCGGCCGGGCGGGGGGCGCGGGGCGAGGCAGCCCCATCCCGGGCGCGGACCAGGAGGCCGAACTCACGCTCAGTGTGGAGGAGGCGTACCACGGCGGCCGGCGGAAGATCACCCTCGGCGGGCCCGAAGGGGAGCGCAGCTACGACGTCACCGTCCCGGCGGGCGTCGTCGACGGGCAGCGCATCCGGCTCGCCGGCGAGGGCGGCCGGGGCCGCGGCCCGGGATCCGCCGGGGACCTCTACCTGGTGGTCCGCATCGCCCCCCATCCCCGCTACCGGCTCGCCGGGCGCGACATCCACGTCGATCTGCCGGTCGCCGCCTGGGAGGCCGCGCTGGGGGCGACGGTCCCGGTCACCGGACCGGGCGGGACCGCGAAAGTGCACGTACCGCCCGGCACCTCCACCGGCCGCCGACTGCGGCTGCGCGGCGAGGGGATGCCTGCTCCCAAGGGTTCCCGCGGTGACCTCTACGCCGAGATCAAGGTCACGGTGCCGCCGTCGCCCGGCCCGCGTGAACGCGAGCTGTTCGAGGAACTGGCTGCCGTCTCCTCCTTCGACCCGAGGAACCCGAGGTAGCAGACATGACAGCTCATCACCGCAGCCCCGCCCCCGGAAGGGTCTCGGGCGCCGAGAACGCGCCCGCCGCCCACGCCGTCCGGCGGGTCGGGCCCGACTACCCCCTGATGCGGGCCTACCGGACCGGCCCCTACCAGCTCACCATCGCCGACGTGGCAGCCCACAGCGGACTGCCGCCCGAGCTGGTACGCCGCCTGGTGGCCCTGGGGCTGGTGGACGCCGAGCGGGACGCCCGGGGTCGGCTGTGGTTCCGGCCGAGCGCGCCGTCGGCCATCGCCCGGGTGCGGCGGCTGCGGGACGGACTGTGCCTCAACTACGTGGCCGTCGGCGTCGTCGTGGACCTGCTCGACCGCGTCGAACGGCTGGAAACCGCACTGCGCCGCAGCGAACGAGCCGCCAAGGAGCCGACGACATGGACATGAACCGCCTCACCCAGAAGTCCCAGGAAGCGCTTCAGGAAGCGCAGAGCGTCGCGGTACGGATGGGCCAGAGCGAGGTTGACGGGGAGCACCTGCTGTTGGCCCTGCTCGATCAGAAGGACGGCCTGACCACCCGCCTGCTGGCCGACGCCGGCGCCGACCCGACCGCCCTGCGGGCCGCCGTCGAGGACGATCTCGCCCGACGCCCCCGCACGACCGGTCCGGGCGCCTCCCCCGGCCAGGTGGTGGTGACCCAGCGGCTGGCCCGGCTGCTCGACGCCGCCGAGCGGGAGGCCAAGCGGCTCAAGGACGAGTACGTCTCCACCGAGCACCTCGTGCTGGCCCTGGTGGACGAGGGGACGGGTACCGCGGCCGCCCGGCGGCTCGGCGAACAGGGCATCACCAAGGACTCCTTCCTCGCCGCCCTCACCACGGTGCGCGGAAACCAGCGGGTCACCTCCGCCAACCCCGAGGAGGCGTACGAGGCCCTGGAGAAATACGGGCGCGACCTCGTCGTCGAGGCCCGCACCGGCCGGCTGGACCCGGTGATCGGCCGGGACGCCGAGATCCGCCGCGTCATCCAGATCCTCAGCCGCAAGAGCAAGAACAACCCGGTCCTGATCGGCGAACCGGGTGTCGGCAAGACCGCCATCGTCGAGGGCCTGGCCCAGCGGATCGTGCGCGGCGACGTGCCCGAAGGGCTGCGGGACAAGACGGTGTTCTCGCTCGACATGGGCTCGCTGGTGGCCGGAGCCAAATACCGCGGCGAGTTCGAGGAGCGCCTCAAGGCCGTGCTGTCGGAGGTCAAGGGCGCCGAGGGCCGGATCCTGCTGTTCGTGGACGAGCTGCACACCGTCGTCGGGGCCGGCGCCGCCGAGGGCGCGATGGACGCGGGCAACATGCTCAAGCCGATGCTGGCCCGCGGCGAGCTGCACATGATCGGCGCCACCACGCTGGACGAGTACCGCAAGCACATCGAGTCCGACGCCGCCCTGGAGCGCCGCTTCCAGACCGTCCAGGTGGACGAGCCGACCGTCGAGGACGCCATCTCCATCCTGCGCGGCATCCGCGAACGACTGGAGATCTTCCACGGCGTCAAGATCCAGGACGGTGCGCTGGTCGCCGCCGCCACCCTCAGCCACCGCTACATCAGCGACCGCTTCCTCCCGGACAAGGCCATCGACCTGGTCGACGAGGCCTGCGCGCGGCTGCGCACCGAGATCGACTCCATGCCCGCCGAACTCGACGAACTCACCCGCCGGGCCACCCGCCTGGAGATCGAGGAGGCCGCGCTGGACCAGGAGACCGACCCGGCCAGCCGCGCCCGCCTGGAGGACCTGCGGCGTGAACTGGCCGACCTGCGGGGCGAGGTGGACGCGAAGCACGCCCAGTGGGAGGCCGAGCGCCAGGCCATCCGCAAGGTCCAGGAACTGCGCCAGGACCTGGAGCGCGCCCGGCAGGAGGCCGAGCAGGCCGAACGCGCCTACGACCTCAACCGGGCCGCCCAGCTGCGCTACGGCACCGTCGGCGAACTGGAGCGCCGGCTGGCCGCCGAGGAGGAACAGCTCGCCGGCAAGCAGGGCGACAGCCGGCTGCTGCGCGAGGTGGTGACCGCCGAGGAGATCGCCGAGATCGTCTCCGCGTGGACCGGCATCCCCGTCACCCGCCTTCAGGAGGGCGAACGGCAGAAGCTGCTCAGGCTGGACGAGATCCTGCGTGAGCGGGTCGTGGGCCAGGACGAGGCCGTCCAGCTCGTCGCCGACGCGGTGGTACGGGCCCGCTCCGGCGTACGCGACCCGGGCCGGCCGATCGGCTCGTTCATCTTCCTCGGCCCGACCGGCGTCGGGAAGACCGAGCTGGCCAAGACGCTGGCCGCAGCGCTGTTCGACAGCGAGAGCAACATCATCCGCCTCGACATGAGCGAGTACCAGGAACGCCACACCGTCAGCCGCCTGGTCGGCGCGCCCCCCGGCTACGTCGGCCATGAGGAGGGCGGCCAGCTCACCGAGGCGGTGCGCCGCAAGCCGTACTCCGTCGTGCTGTTCGACGAGATCGAGAAGGCGCACGCCGACGTCTTCAACACGCTGCTCCAGGTGCTGGACGACGGCAGGATCACCGACGCCCAGGGACGTACCGTCAACTTCCGCAACACCGTGATCATCATGACCTCCAACCTCGGGTCGCAGTACCTGCTCCAGGACGCCACCCAGGCCGGCGAGATCAAGCCCGAGGCACGGGCGATGGTGATGACCGAGCTCAACGGCCATTTCCGCCCCGAGTTCCTCAACCGGGTCGACGACGTCGTCCTCTTCCACCCGCTCGGCATCGCGCAGATCGAGCGCATCGTCGACCTGCTCCTCGCCGAGCTGTACGACCGCCTCCGCGAACAGCGCATCACGCTCGTCCTGACCGAGCCGGCCCGCCACCTGATCGCCGCCGAGGGCTACGACCCGGTCTACGGGGCCAGGCCGCTGCGCCGCTTCATCTCGCACGAGGTCGAGACCAGGATCGGCCGAGCGCTGCTCAGCGGCGAGGCACGTGAAGGCGTGACCATCCTGGTCGACGCCGCGGGCGGCGAATTGACCGTCACCCTCCAGGACGAGCAGCGGGAGCCGTGATGAGTGCCTCTCCACCGGACCGCGGCGGCCGGGACCGCGGTACCGACGGCGCCGGGACCGCGGTGCGGACGGTCGTCTGCGTCACCTGCGGCCGTACCAACCGCGTACCCGCCGCGGCGGAGGGCAGCCCGCGCTGCGGAAACTGCCGGGCCCCGCTGCCGTGGATCGCCGAAGCGGGGGACGCCGACTTCGGGGAGGTCGCCGAGCGGGCGAGCCTGCCCGTGCTGGTCGACCTGTGGGCCGCCTGGTGCGGCCCCTGCCGCCAGGTGACCCCGGCCCTCGAACAGGTCGCCGAGGACCGGGCCGGCCGGCTCAAGCTCGTGAAGGTCGACATCGACAAGTCCCCCGTCCTGGCACGGCGGTTCGAGGTCCAAGCCGTACCCACCCTCCTGGTTCTCGACCACGGCAGGCCCATTGCCCGCCGGACAGGCGCCGCGCCCGCGAACGCGCTGCGCCGGTGGGTGGACGAGTCGCTGCCGACGTCGCACGGACCAGCTGATCCCGCCTCCAGGAGGCCGTCATGACCACTCTTCCCGACCCGCACCTGTCCATGGTCCGGCCCGTGGAGCCCACAACACCGCAGGGCTGCGAGGACTGCCTGCGCATGGGGACTCCGTGGGTGCACCTGCGCCTGTGCCTGACCTGCGGCCACGTCGGCTGTTGCGACTCCTCGCCGATGCGGCACGCCCGCGCCCACGCGGCGAGCGCCGGGCACCCGATCGTCCAGTCGTTCGAACCCGGCGAGGACTGGCGGTGGTGTTTCGTGCACGAAGCGATGGTGTGAGCCGGTGAGCCCGCCCGGCGGTTCCTCCAGCGCCGTCACCCCGGCGGCTGCCCGCGCCGCCGCGTTGCACCCCCTGCTGCTGTCCGCTTCCGCCTCCGTTCCCGGCGAAAGGAGCCAATCGTGTCGACGCCCACGCCGACGGTCGATGTCCACAGCGCCTATCCGTCGCTGACGGACGACCAGATCGCCATCCTGAGTTCCTGCGGCCGGGTACAGCCGGTCCGTGCGGGGCAACGGCTCTTTCGGGAGGGCGAACCCAGCGAGGAGTTCTTCGTCGTCCTCAGCGGCACGGTAGCCGTGGTCGAAGACCTCGGCGACCAGGAGCGGGTCGTCCAGCTGCACGGTCCGCACAGCTTCCTCGGCGAACTGGGCGTACTGGAGGGCCAGACCTCCTTCCTCAGCGCGGTGGTGAACACACCGGGCGAGGTGCTGGTGGTCGGCTCGGCCGCCCTGCGCGACCTGCTCAGCCGCGAACCCGCGCTCGGCGACGTGATCCTGCGGGCCTACCTGCTGCGCCGTACGATGCTGGCCGGCGCGGGCACGGGTTTCCGCATCATCGGCTCCGCCTTCTCCCCCGACACCCGTCGGCTACTGGAGTTCGCCGCCCGCAACCGCCTCCCGCACCGCTGGGCCGATCTGGAGAGGGACACCGAGGCCGAGGCGCTGCTGACGCGTCTGGGGGTCGCTCCGCAGGAGACCCCGGTCGTCGTCTGGCACGGTCACCGGGTGCTGCGCAATCCCTCCAACGTCGAACTCGCCCGGGTCATCGGGCTGCGCACCGAGATCGCCCCGAAGGACGTCTGCGACCTGGTGGTCGTCGGAGCGGGCCCCGGCGGCCTGGCCGCCGCGGTGTACGGCGCGTCCGAGGGGCTCTCCACCGTCGTCCTGGACGCCGTGGCGACCGGTGGCCAGGCGGGCACCTCCTCCCGGATCGAGAACTACCTCGGTTTCCCCGCCGGCATCTCCGGCGGGGAACTCGCCGACCGCGCCGTCGTACAGGCCGACCGGTTCGGCGCACGGATCGACGTCCCCACCGAGGCCGCCGGCCTCGAACAGCGCGACGGGAACAGCGTGGTGCGACTCGCCGACGGCGGCACGGTGACCGCCACGAACGTCGTGGTGGCCACCGGCGCCCGCTACCGGCGGCTGACCGCCCCCGGCGTCGAGCGGTTCGAGGGACTCGGAGTCCACTACGCCGCCACGCTCTGGGAGGCACGGACCTGCCGTCTCGACCCGGTGGCAGTCGTCGGCGGCGGCAACTCCGCCGGCCAGGCCGCCCTGTTCCTGGCGCGCGAGTCACCCGCCGTCCATCTGCTGGTCCGCGGCGGCGACCTGGAACACAGCATGTCCCGCTACCTGATCGACCGGATCGAACGGCATCCGCGGATCCAGGTCCGGCTGCATACCGAAGTCCGGGAGGTCGCCGGCGAGGACCAGGTCGAGTCCCTGGTCGTCGCGGACAACCGCACCCGCGAGCAGCAGGTGCTGACCGCTCGCGCCCTGTTCGTCTTCATCGGCGCGCGTCCCGCCACCTCCTGGCTCGCCGACGCCGTCACCCTGGACCGGCGCGGCTTCATTCCGACCGGGCAGGACGTGGCCGAGGTGACAGCGGACCTCTGGGATCCCCTGGCCCGCGCCCCGCTCGCCCTGGAGACCGGTCTGCCGGGGGTCTTCGCCGTCGGCGACGTCCGCAGCGGCTCGGTCAAGCGGGTGGCCTCCGCAGTCGGTGAAGGCGCCATGGCCGTGCGCCTGGCGTACGAGCACCTCGCGGAGGCGGGACCACCCGTCGTCCGATGACCTCAGCCCGTCCACAACGCGAGAAGGTGAAACGGGATGCCCGTCATGGGAGTCACCACGTTCGAGCGCTTCTTCCGCGCGGCCGGCAGGGATGTCCACAACAACGCGCCACGGACCAGTGGAACGAGGCCTTCGAACTCTTCGACCTGCTGATCCGAGCGGGGGTGTCCACCGGGCCGGCGTTCCGGCCGGTTCGGCGGTGCCGGTCAGGCGGCAGGCAGACCCGGCACGCGTACACCGTTGCCCTCCAGCTCCGCCAGCGCCCGGTACCGCGTCGAGCAACGTTCGTCCCGGTCCTGCCGGTCACGGGCGGAACGCGCGGGGCACGCAGTCTCACGCAGTGGGCTTGTCCCGCTGTGACGGTTGTGAGGCGTTGGTGAGGTCGGCGCCGGTGGCGGCGTCCCGTCGAGCGTTTCCGGTGCCGTGCCAATCCAGGCAGATGACGGTCGCGTCGTCCTTCAGATGGCCCCGGTTGGCGTCGATGACCGCGGCGATGAGGGTGCGGGCGGCCTCGCGGGGGTGCAGAGCGCGGGTTCGGCCGATCAGGTCCGACAGGTCCAGGTTCATGATGTTGCGTTCCAGCATGCCGTCGGTGAGCATCACCAGCCGGTCCCCGGGCCGAAGGTCGAGCGACTGGACCCGGTAGCCGTGCGGGATGCGGACGCCGAACGGCATATCGACCTCGGGAGCGATCTGCTGCACCCGGCCGTCGCGCATGCGCAGCGGCCAGGGATGGCCGGCGTTGATGAACTCGGTACCGCCGTCGAGCAGGCTGATCCGCAGCAGCTGGCCGGTGACGTAGCCGTGCTGCCCGTGCTCGTACAGGGCCCGGTCGGCCTGGCGGGCCTGCTCGAGGAGGCTTCCGCCCGCCCGTCGTGCCCGGCGCAGGGCGCTCACCATGAGGGTGGCCAGCAGCGCGGCGGCGACATCGTGGCCCATGGCGTCGGTCACGGAGAGCTGGACGGTGTCCCGGTCGATGACGTAGTCGAAGGTGTCGCCCCCTACGTGGTCGGCGGGTTCCAGGGCGCCGGCGACCGCGAATTGCGCTGCCTCGCACGCCAGCGAGGCCGGGAGCAGCCGGTGCTGGATCTCCGCGGCCAGACTGAGCGGGCTGGTGCGGCGGGCCCATTGGTACACATCGGTGAAGGACCGGTTCGCGATGACGATGTACGCCAGTGCGTGCGCGGTCTCGCCGATCTCCCGCATCACCTGAGCGCCCGGCGCCGCGGACAGGAACAGCTCGAGCAGCCCGATGGCGTCCCCGCGGTTGGTCACCGGAGCGACGACCCGTACCAGCGACCCCTCGCCATCGGTCTCCACGGCTGGCTGCTGAGTGCGGATCACGTCGTCGTACAGGGTCCCCCGCAGCCAGATGCGCCGGGCGGGCTCATCGGTCCCGACGCTGCCCGCGGCCCCGAGCCGTACGACTGAGCTGCCGGTGAAGTCGGTGATCAGGAACGACACCGCCACGGCCCCGAGGTGTTCCTTGAGCATGCGCGCGACGACGTCGAGCGACTCCACGGGCGCAGCCGCCTCCGCCGCCGACAGCGCCCCGGCCAGCGTCATCGTCCGGCCCTGGTCGCCGCCGTCCCCTGGACGTGTGGGACGCCTGGTGTCTCCGTCCGGCCCGTCTGCGGTCACGGTGGCTCCTCACCGTTCGTGAGAGACCAGCACCGGGACCGGCACCGGACCGTCATATTGCATCATGAGGCCTCCGGCCCGGCCCGGACCCGCCGCCGACCGGCCCTCCCGCCCCATTCGGACCACGCGCGGCCATGCCCCCTCGTGCCCGTTGCTTCAGCCTTCCCCGAAAGTCCGTCATGCGGCTGATCGGGGGACGGACGTGTGGTGCGCGCTGAAGGCGGCGACAGGAAACGAATTCCCGCACGCCCTGAATGAGGGGAATACGACCCGGCACAGCGAGCGCCGTCTCGCGCCGCGATGGCTTGCGGCGCGAGACGGCGCAGGAGAGCTGGGGGGGTCAGTCCTCGGTCAGCAGGCCGCGGCGCAGTTTGCGCAGGGCGGTGTTGAGCAGGCGGGAGATCTGCATCTGGGACAGGCCGAGTTCGGCGCCGATCTGCGCCTGGGTCATGTCGGCACCGAAGCGCATGGCGAGAATCCGCCGGTCCCGTTCCGGCAGGGCGGCCATCAGCGGCTTGAGGGCGGAGAGGTTCTCGGCGCCCTCGTATGCCGGGTCCTCGAAGCCGATGCGGCGGCCCCACGAGGTGCCCTCGTCGTCCTCGGCGCCGGCCCCGACGTCGATGGAATCCGTGGTGTAGGCGTTGGCGGCGATCTGCGCTTCGACGACCTCTTCGAGGTCGAGACCGAGTCGGTCGGCCAGTTCCGCGGTGGTGGGCGTACGACCGAGTTCGAAGACGAGGAGATCATTGGCCTTGGCCAGATCCACCCGCATCTCCTGGAGACGACGGGGCACGTGGACGGACCAGCTGGTGTCGCGGAAGAAACGCTTGATCTCCCCGACGATCGTGGGGATGGCGAAAGTGGTGAACTCTGTACCGTAGGCGAGGTCGTAGCGATCGACAGCCTTGATGAGCCCGATCATGCCAACCTGATGAATGTCCTCCATCTGATCAGGCCGGTTGCCGAACTTCTTGGCAGCGAAGTTCACCAGCGTGGTGTTCAGCTCGATGAGCGTGCCGCGCACGTACTGGTACTCACGCGTGCCTTCCTCCAGGGCGGCCAGTCGCTGGAAGAGCACCTTCGACATCTGGCGCACCTGGGCCACCGAGGCGCTACCGGAGGGCGGGAAGCCGGCGAGCCAGGAAGGCTCGACACCTTCCGCTTCCGGTGCTGCCGATGTGACCGCACCCTCGGTGATCCGGAGCGTCACCACGCCTCCCAACATCCCATTCTGTCCGTTATTTGCGGTCTTGCTACCCACATTGTGGGGGGCAATTGCCAATTCAAGGCAAAGAGGGAGCCATCTCTGCGTCTGCATGTATCGCCGAGGCCGCCCTTTCGCCTGTGCTCACGGAGGGCTCCGCTATCGGCCACAACTCGTCCTACGGGCCGAAACGATTCTGGGCAACGGTACGAATTCGGGGAAATGAGATCAGCAGGTTCCCGGCTCCACGGAGCGGCCGGCTCCGGCCACCCTGCCGTCACCGGGCGATGAGAGCACCCACGGTCCTGCCACCGAACGTTCCGCGGGCGACCCGGATGGCGGGGGCGAGGCGACCGGCCACGCCCCCGCCGAAGCCGCCGGCGCCGCCGTTCAGGTCGAGGCGCGCATGCGCGGGGTCCGCGGGCCGGGGTCATCGACGGCCACCTCGGTGAGGCCGGGGTGCGCGGTCAGGCGCAGAGTGAAGACGCCACCGCCGCGGCGCAGGGCGTGACACGTACGCAGACGAGCAGGACGACCGTGTCGGCCGCTTCCGAGTCGATGGCCGGCAGGGCATTCGAGGAAGGCCGGGTGGTACCGCGTGCTTCGGCGACGGCGGTCGCGGAGCGGGTGGTCATGGGCGTCGACGCACACCGCGTCCTTCAGGTCCCCCTCGGCCGCCCGGCTCGTCACCGCCTGGCCCCGCCCACGCCGCCCGCCGACCCCGGCGCAGCGCTCCCTCAACCCGACCGGGGGCGATTGCCTCATCGCAGGACACGCAAAAATCTATGTCGGTCGGAGTAGACATTGGGGCGGGGCGTGGTTATGGTTTCTCTCGTAGCCGAGATCGAGCAGGCCCGGCAGAGACGAACTGGCGGGAAGCAGTACGTGCAGTACGCAGGACGGTGCGGTGGTGGAGTTCCGGAGCCAGGGTGGTTGCAGGACGGCGACGGAGCTGACGACCGTACCGGGTGGCCCGCAGTGCTCAGGGGCCGCCGACAGCAGTAAGGCAATGCAGTAGTGCAGTTCGCGATACCAGCAGCGCGGTTCAGTGGTTCTCCGGTAAAGGCGTCGGCTGCGGGCGCGCGTACCGGGAGGTTCGGCAGCGGGGTTCCAAGCCGGAGCAGATGCCATATGGGCGACGGGGCCGGCTGCCGAAAGGTGACGCTCACACAGGTCATCAGCAGTACGCAGTACGAGCAGTGAACAACTTCCGTAGACAGGCAGCTGATCCAGAGGGAAGAACGGAGGAGTTGAACGCCATCAGGATCGCCCGGGCGAAAGACGTTGGGCCCGGGTACCGCAGGACATCGTTAGTGAGGTGGTCTCCGGTCGAGCAACCGCGATCCCCGCATTTCCCGTTCTTGCCCACGTGGGTGTGCGGAAACAGAAGGCCGGCGCAGGATCGAGGCCGGCAGATGGTGTAGCAGTTCCTTCGGGGCCCTGGTGCCATGCGGCACCAGGGCCCCTCCACGCGCGTTCCACAGAGAGGTGAGATGACAGCAGGCGAATCGTTCGGCCGACTCGACGACGACGACTACCCCGCCTACACCATGGGCCGGGCCGCCGAGATGCTCGGCACCACCCAGGGCTTCCTGCGCGCCATCGGCGCGGCCCGCCTGATCACCCCGCTGCGCTCCGAGGGCGGGCACCGCCGCTACTCCCGCTACCAACTGCGCATCGCCGCCCGCGCCCGCGAGCTGGTCGACCAGGGCACCCCCATCGAGGCCGCCTGCCGCATCGTCATCCTCGAAGACCAACTCGAGGAAGCCCAGCGTATAAACGCCGAATACCGCCGGGCCGCTGAATCAGCGGGCCTACGGAGAACAGGCTGAGATGACCGGGACTAGTGGTTCCCCCAGCGGCTTCACCACTGCCGCTCACGAGAGTTGCCCGGAACGCGGCAGCCTTCCGGGCACCGC
>NZ_JAAGKO020000049.1 GCF_027947535.2 Streptantibioticus silvisoli | reverse complement strand
CCCCTTTGAGGGGTTAAGGCTCCCAGTAGACGACTGGGTTGATAGGCCGGAAATGGAAGCACTGCAAGGTGTGGAGTTGACCGGTACTAATAGGCCGAGGGCTTGTCCTCAGTTGCTCGCGTCCACTATGTAGCTCCCAGATAGCGAATCATCGCACTGGTTGAGCTGACTTAACTGAAAAGTGTGCTTGTTCGCTGGCACCTTGCCTATGCCCTGGTCTGACGACCGGGCTGGCCCGATGGTGTTTCGGTGGTCATAGCGATTGGGAAACGCCCGGTTACATTCCGAACCCGGAAGCTAAGCCTTTCAGCGCCGATGGTACTGCAGGGGGGACCCTGTGGGAGAGTAGGACACCGCCGAACAATCTTTCAGGACCCTCGGTCCCGGCCTCAGCGCTGGGACCGAGGGTCCTTTTGTTTTTCACCGCAGCATCTGCTGTCCCTGGCATCACGTTGTTCCTCAGCCTGTTGCATCACAGCTTGTTGCACCACAGCAGTACTGACCGACGAAGGAGTCACGTCGATGTCCAACTCGTCCGACGATCGCTCGGAGCGACCCGAACGCAACGAGCGGAACTCGGGTGCCGGCGACCGGCGCGAGTTCCGCGGAGGGCCGCGTCGTACTGACGACCGCGGTGGTTTCCGACGTGATGACCGTCCGTCCGGTGACCGCCCGCGCCACGGGGACCGCCCCAGCGGTGGTGACCGTCCGCGTACCGACCGGTCGTCCTACGGTTCCCGTGACGACCGGCCGCGCGGCCCGCGCCGTGACGACGACCGTGGCGGCTTCCGCCGCGACGACCGTCCGTCCGGCGGCGACCGCCCCCGTACCGATCGCTCGTCCGGTGACCGGCCGCGCTACGACCGCCCCTCCGGTGGCGACCGTCCGCGCTACGGCGACCGCCCGGGTGGCGACCGGCCGCGTACTGACCGTCCGTCCGGTGACCGGCCGCGTTACGACCGTCCCAGCGGTGGCGACCGTCCGCGCTACGGTGACCGTCCCGGTGGCGACCGGCCGCGCACTGACCGTCCGTCCGGTGACCGGCCGCGCTACGACCGTCCCAGCGGTGGTGGCGACCGACCCCGCTACGGTGACCGTCCCGGCGGCGACCGCCCCCGCGGCGACCGGCCGTCCTACGGTTCCGGTGGTGACCGTCCGCGTACCGACCGGTCGTCCTACGGTTCCCGTGACGACCGGCCGCGCGGCCCGCGCCGTGACGACGACCGCGGCGGCTTCCGCCGCGACGACCGCCCCTCCGGCGGGGACCGTCCGCGCTACGGCGACCGCCCCGGCGGCGACCGGCCGCGCCGCGACGACGACCGCGGGAGCTTCCGCCCCGGTGGCGACCGCCCCCGTACCGACCGGCCGCGTGACGACCGCTCGTCGGGTGACCGCCCGCGGTACGACCGTCCCAGTGGTGACCGTCCGCGCTACGACCGCCCCTCCGGCGGCGGCGACCGACCCCGTTACGGCGACCGCCCCGGCGGCGACCGGCCGCGCCGTGACGACGACCGTGGCGGCTTCCGGCGTGACGACCGCCCCCGCACCGACCGTCCGTCCGGTGACCGGCCCTCCGGCGACCGGCCGCGGTACGACCGCCCCAGTGGTGGCGACCGGCCGTCCTACGGTTCCCGTGACGACCGGCCGCGCGGCCCGCGCCGCGACGACGACCGCGGTGGCTTCCGCCGCGACGACCGCCCCTCCGGCGGCGACCGTCCGCGCTACGGCGACCGCCCCGGCGGCGACCGCCCGCGTGACGACCGCTCTTCGGGCGACCGTCCGCGGTACGACCGTCCCAGCGGTGACCGGCCCTCCGGTGACCGTCCGCGGTACGACCGCCCCTCCGGCGACCGTCCGCAGTACGAGCGCCGTGACGACCGGCCGCGTGACGACCGGCCGCGCCGGGACGACGACCGCGGTTCCCGGGGCGGGTTCGCCGGCCGCCGGGACGACCGCGGTGGCAGCCCGGAGCGCCGGCCGTACGCGGCGGGCGGGCGGGGCCGGTTCGAGAACCGGGACCAGCGCGACGGGCGGGACGACCGGCCGCGCCGTGAGGAGCGCGACCCGGTCAAGCGCCTGCCGATCCCGGAGGACGTGACCGGCCAGGAGATCGACAAGAGCGTCCGTCAGGAGCTCAAGAGCCTGCCGAAGACGCTCGCCGACGACGTGGCCCGCAACCTGGTCATGGTCGCCCGCTCGCTGGACGAGGAGCCCGAACTCGCTTACGGGTACGCCAAGATCGCCCACCGGCTGGCGTCGCGCGTCGCCGCGGTCCGGGAGGCCATGGGCTTCGCGTGCTACGCCAGCGAGAAGTACGCCGAGGCGCTCGCGGAGTTCCGCGCGGCGCGCCGGATGACCGGCACGGTGGAGCTGTGGCCGGTCATGGCCGACTGCGAGCGCGGCCTCGGCCGTCCGGAGCGGGCGCTGACCATGGCCGGTGAGCCGGAGGTCGGCAAGCTGGACAAGGCCGGCCAGGTCGAGATGCGGCTGGTCGCGGCCGGCGCCCGGCGCGACATGGGTCAGGCGGACGCCGCCGTGGTCACGTTGCAGAGCCCGGAGCTGGCCTCCAGCGCGGTGCACCCGTGGACCGCGCGTCTGCGGTACGCCTACGCCGACGCCCTGCTGGCCGTCGGCCGGGAGGACGAGGCGCGCGAGTGGTTCGGCAAGGCGCTGGAGGCGGACCAGACCGGTTCCACCGACGCGTCCGACCGGCTCGCGGAGATGGACGGCGTCGAGTTCCTGGACGCGCTCGACCCCGAGTCGGACGACCTCGACGACGCCCCGCGGTCGGCTCCCCGTAGCGGGGACGCGGCCGAGGGCCGTACCCGGATCGCGGCTGAGGACCTCGGCGACGAGGACGACGGCGTGGACGAGTACTACGACGAGGACGACATAGAGGTCGACGAGGTCGACTTCGACCCCGAGCGCGACCTCGATGACGACGACGAGGACGGCGTCGAGCCGGCGAAGGCCGAGAAGGCCGGCAGCCGCGGCAAGGCCGAGAAGGCCGGGCACGCCGGGCACGACGGCGATGACGATGACGACGAGCGGGCCGACCGTTCGGAGCCGGAGTCCTCGACGTTCCTGCGGAACCCGTTCCAGGCCGCCGGGCCCGTCGCCGCGCACGAGGACGACGCGGACGACGAGGACGACGAGGATGTCGCCGACGACGCCGGTGTCGACGCCGACGACACCGAGGACGAGAACGACGCCGAGGGTCGGAAGGACTCCGGCGCCTGATCGCCGCGTTGACCCGGAACGCCCCGCGAGGTCTGCCTCGCGGGGCGTTCCGCGTTCACTCTTCCGTGTTCACCGGCGGTGCGGTGGGCGCGGTTCAGCCGGCGGTCAGGCTCCGCAGGACGAGTCCGGAGGCGGGCTTGGGGCCGAAGGAGGTCGACTTGGGCGGCATCATGACGCCCTGCCGGGCCAGGTCGAGGACGGTGTTCTCCTCGACCGGGTGCATGAGGACCGCCGTGCCGCCGAGCCGGTGGGCCTGGCGGATCGCGGCGGTGGTGTCGTGGACGTAGCCGAGGTACTCGGGCGCGTCGGGGACCCGCCAGACGCGGTCGATGAGCACGCTGTGCAGCACGGTGGTGTCGAGCCGGCGCCAGGATTCGGGGCGGCCGCGCGGGACGGACGCGTCCAGGAGCCGGTCGTCGGGCCGGGTCAGCAGGTAGAAGGCGCCGGACGGGCCGTCGCCGGACAGCAGGAACGCGTTGTCGCCGTCGCGCACCGCGTGGGCCAGTGCCTTGAGGGCGTCCGGCAGCGGGCCGGGCACCTCCTCGATGTCGAACGCGGTCCGCACGGCAGCCAGTGCCTTGGCGATCGGCAGGCGTTGCAGCACGCGGTGGATCGCGCGGACCGTCAGCGGGTAGCGGTCGGAGTCGACCAGCAGCACCAGCCCGTGGTCCCAGGGGCCGGGGTCGGTGTGCGGCGGCTGTTCGTCGCGCAGCAGCAGGTAGGTGGCCCAGCGGTGGTGGCCGTCGGCGATCAGCGCCTGGCGGCGCGACAGGTCGGCGTCGATCGCGGCGAGTTCGGCCGGGTCGGTGACCGCCCACAGCCGGTGCCGGACGCCGTCCTCGGTGGTGGTGACCAGCAGCGGCGGCAGCGTGGCGTAACGTTCCACCGCCGCGGCGGCGGCACCGGAACCGTGGCGTTCCCCGTCCCCGCCGTTTCCGCCGGCGTCCCCGCCGCTGTCCGCGCCGGCGTCCGCGCTGTCGTCCCCGTAGGTGGGACCGTCGCCGCGGTAGACGAGCAGCAGCGGTTCGAGGTTGGCGGCCGTGGTGCGCATCAGTTCGGCGCGGTCCACGACCGGGCCCGGCATGACCGCCTCGTGCGGCAGGACGACCCGTTCGTCCGGCGTGGTCAGCCGCAGGGCGCCGATCAGCCCGCGCTGGAGTTCGCCGCTAGGACCACGCTGTTCGTAGACGTAGAGCGACGGAACGGGGTCGGTGGCCAGGATGCCGTCCGCCAGCCAGTCGCGCAGGGTGTGCGCGGCCTGGGTGTGCCGGGCGGCCGGGTCGCCGGCCTGGGGCAGGATCAACCGGACGATGTTGAACGGATCGGCGGTCTCCAGGTGCTGGAGTCCGTCGGGCCGCACCACGACGTCGTACGGTGGCGAGGTCACCGCGGACAGGCTGCCGACCCGGTCGGGGTCGTAGCGCAGCCCGCGGAACGGCGTGAGCCGCAGACCGCGCGGTGACGCGGGGGATGCTGGGGTGCTCATCGGAGCATGTTATGTGCAGAGGGCAGCCAGGAGCAGGCGCAGTTGCCGCCGCGCGGGAACGTGCGGAGAACGGAAGTCACCGCCGCGCGGGAACGCGGGGAGGGCGCAAGTCACCCCTGTGCGGGAACGTGCGGAAAACAGGAGTCACCGCCGTGCGGGAACGCGCGGGGGGACAGGCGAAGGAGCGTTGGCGCGATGAACCCGAGGACCCGGCCCGAGGGCAGTGGGCGGACCCTGAACGAGGCGTACGACACCGCGCTGCTGGATCTCGACGGCGTGGTCTACGCGGGCGGTGAGGCGATCGACCACGCCGTCGACTCGCTGTCCGCCGCGCGCGACGACGGGATGCGGCTGGCGTATGTCACCAACAACGCGCTGCGCACGCCCGACAGCGTCGCGGAACACCTGACGCGGCTGGGCGTTCCGGCCGAGCCGGCCGACGTCATCACCTCCGCGCAGGCCGTCGCCCGGCTGATCGCCGAGTCGGTGCCGGACGGCTCGCGGGTGCTGGTGGTCGGCGGTGAGGGCCTGGTGGTCGCGCTGCGCGAACGCGGCCTGGTCCCGGTGGAGTCGGCCGACGACGACCCGGCCGCCGTCGTCCAGGGCTACGGCGGGCCCGGCATGGCGTGGGAACGGCTGGCGGAGGTCGGGTACGCGGTGGCGCGCGGCGTGCCGTGGTTCGCGTCCAACACCGACCTGACCATCCCCAGCGGTCGCGGCATCGCCCCGGGCAACGGCGCGGCGGTCCAGGTCGTGCGGATGGTCACCGGTGCCGAGCCGAAGGTGGCCGGCAAGCCGCAGCCGCCGATGCACCGCGAGACGATCCTGCGCACCGGTGCGCGGCGCCCGTTGGTGGTCGGCGACCGGCTCGACACCGACATCGAGGGCGCGCACGCCGGTGAGGTCGACTCGCTGCTGGTGATGACCGGGGTGACCACGCCCGCCGGCCTGCTGGCGGCGCCGCCGGAACACCGGCCCACCTATGTCGCCGCCGACCTGCGCGGGCTGCTCACCGGCCACGCCGGCGTCGAGGGGGACGCCGACTCCGGCTTCCGCTGCGGGAGTTGGACGGCCCGCGCGGCCGACGACGCGCTCGTGCTGGACGACGGGGACGGCGACGGGGACGAAAACGGCGGTGATCCGTACGACGGTCTGCGCGCGCTGTGCGCGGCGGCCTGGACCGCGGCCGGCGACGGCTCGTGCGAGCTGGACGCCGGCAAGGCGCTGGAACGGCTGGGGCTGGACGGCTGACGTGGCCGACCGCCCCGGCGGGGCCGGCGCGAGGACGCCGACACGCCCGGGGCGGCGGCGGGTGGGGACGGGGTCAGAGCAGGGTGCGCAGCCGCAGCAGGTCGCGCAGGCCGGCTTCCAGCTTGACGCGGCCGGAGGCCCACGCCCTGGCGAAGTGCAGGCGGCCGCCGACCAGGTCGACCAGGTCGTCGCCGGTCATCGTCAGCCGGATCTGGGCGCGTTCGGCCGGGGTGCCGGGGACGGTGACGATGTCGCGGATGCGGCCGCCGGCCAGGCGTCCGGTGAACGTCAGGTCCAGGTCGGTGACGCGGCAGCTGAGCGAACGGTCCAGGGCCACCGCGTCGGCCACGCCGCCTTGGGCCTTCGACATGTTCTCCGACAGCCGGTCGAGTGCGGCACGGCACTCCTCGGTGGTCGCCATCGGTGCTTGTAGCTCCCCGTCTCCACGATTGCGTACCGCACGACCGTACACCGCCCGGGACGGGTGATATCCGTGCCATCCATGCCACTTCGGGGGCGTGGCACGCGGTAGCGTCGTGAACACGTGCACCACAGAAGTCCAAGGCGAGGCGAGGAGTGAGCACATTGCGTGACGCACTGCGTACCTGTCTGCAGATCGCGGGTGGACTGACCGAGGCCACCCGGCGGCGCGCGGTGGGAGCGGCCCGGGAGCTGCTGGACCAGACCGGCGTCGACGTGGACGCGTTGCAGCGCACCATCGGCGAACGGATTCCGCCGGAGGTGCAGTCCCTCGCCGACGAACTCATGGCCTCCGGCAAGGCCAACCGCGACCTGCTCCTCGGACTGGTCCGCGAGGAGATCGACAAGACGATGGGCCGGGTGGGCCGGGTCGCCGACGAGATCACCAAGGTCGGCGTCATCCTGGAGGCCCTGGAGCGCCGGGTACGCAACCTGGAGGGCCCCGCGGAACCCGAACCGCCCCGCGAACGCGTCACCGTCGACACGGACGCGCCGACCCCGACGCCGGCCCCGGCGCGGACGACGCCTCCGGCGGGGAGGACCACGCCTCCGGCGGCGAAGACGGCGCCTCCGGCGGAGTCTGCGACCTCGGCGGAGAAGGCCGCCTCCGCCAAGTCCGGCAAGAAGGCCGCCACGAAGAAGCCGGCGGCCCCGGAGGCGAAGAAGACCGCACCGGTGAAGGAAGCGGCGGCCAAGGCCCCGCAGAAGACGGCTCCGGCGAAGACCGCGGCCCCCACGAAGACGGCCGAACCGGCGAAGAGGACTCCGGAGAAGAAGGCGGCCGTGGCGAAGACGACGCCTCCGGCCGGGAGGACCACGCCTCCGGCGGCGAAGAAGGTCCCGGCGAAGAAGGCCCCGGCCGGGAAGACGGCTTCCCCCGAGCGGGCCGCGCCGACGAAGACGGCGGCACCGGCGACCCGGACCCCGGCCGCGCAGGATTCCGCCGGTCAGGATGCCGTCGCCCAGGCATCCGCCGGCCAGGCCGCCGCCAAGAAGACGGCTCCGGCGAAGAAGGCGCCCGCCCGCAGGACCACGGCCACCCCGGTCGACGTGGCCAAGCAGTCCGCACCGGCGACCACCACCCCGGCGGCCCCCGAAACCCCGTCCGGCCGCCTGCCCGTCGCCAGGAAAACGGCACCGGCGAAGACCCCGGCCCCCGGCAAGAACGCCCCCGGCAAGAACGCCCCCGGCAAGAACGCCACCGGCAAGGACGCCACCGGCAAGGCGCCCGCCGAGCGGACGGCACCGGGGCAGACCGCTCCCGCCGAGCGGACCGCCCCGGGGAAGACGGCTCCGGCCAGGAAAACCGCTCCGGAGAAGCCCGCCGCCGCGAAAAAGACCGCTCCCGCCGGACAGACCGCTCCGGGGAAGACGGCTTCGGCCAAGAAAGCCGCACCGGAGAAGCCCGCCGCCGCGAAGAAGACCGCTCCCGCCGGACAGACCGCCCCGGAGAAGACGGCTCCCGCCAAGAAAACCGCCCCGGAGAAGACCGCTCCGGCCAAGAAGGCCGCCCCCGAGAAGTCCGCTCCCGTGAAGAAGGCCGCCGCCAAGAAGGCCGCCGTGAAGAAGACTTCCGGGCCGGCGAAGCCCACCCCGCCGGGGGCGGCCGCCGGTGAGTGAGCCGGGGACCCCGGCGCCGGAGGCCGTCGCGGACGGTTCCGGCGCCGGGGGCCGGGCGCCGGGGCGGGAATCGGAGCCGCTGGGCGTGACGTTGGCGCTCACGGGGGACGTCGGGGTGGACGCGCTGATGGAGCGGTTGGCGGACGCGGACGCGCTGCCGACCGACAGCCATGCCGAGGTGTATGAGGATGTACACCGCGGACTGCGTGACACGCTGACCGCGCTCGACAGCCGGCCGGGGCCGCCGGCTCCGGGACCGCCCACCGGGCCGGGCCGGGCGGACCCGGCGACGTAGACGACGACAGGAGATGAACCGCTCGTGGCACGACGACGGCTCGACGCGGAGCTGGTGCGCCGGAAGATGGCACGGTCCCGGGAGCACGCCGCCCAGTTGATCGCGGCCGGCCGGGTGACGGTCGGCGGCGGCACGGCGACCAAGTCGGCCACGCAGGTGGAGACCAGCGCCGCGCTGGTGGTGACCAAGGACGACGACGACCCCGACTACGTCTCGCGGGGCGGTCACAAGCTGGCCGGCGCGCTGGCCGCGTTCACCCCGCTGGGGTTGCGGGTCGAGGGCCGCCGGTGCCTGGACGCCGGCGCCTCCACCGGCGGGTTCACCGACGTGCTGCTGCGGGCCGGTGCCGCCGGGGTGGTCGCGGTGGACGTCGGTTACGGGCAGCTGGCCTGGTCGTTGCAGAGCGACGGGCGGGTGGTCGTCAAGGACCGCACCAACGTGCGGGAGCTGACGCTGGAGCAGATCGACGGGGTGCCGGCCGACGTGGTGGTGGGCGATCTGTCGTTCATCCCGCTCGGTCTGGTGCTGCCCGCGCTGGTGCGCTGCGCCGCGCCGGAGGCGGATCTCGTTCTGATGGTCAAACCGCAGTTCGAGGTGGGTAGGGATCGGCTGGGGACCGGCGGAGTCGTGCGCCGGCCCGAGCTGCGGGCGGAATCGGTGCGCACGGTGGCCGGTCAGGCGGCCGCGCTCGGGCTCGGAGTGCTCGGCGTCACCGCCTCACCCCTGCCGGGACCGTCCGGCAATGTCGAGTACTTCTTGTGGCTTCGCGCCGGGGCACCGGAACTCGACCCGGCCGATGTGGACCGAGCCGTAGCGGAGGGGCCGCGTTGAGCGGATCGTTGAGCACGTCGAAGAACAACCCGGACCTGCCGGCCGGGGGCGGTACCGAGCGGCGGACGGTGTTCCTGCTCGCCCACACCGGGCGGCCGGCGGCCGTACGCAGTGCCGAGCGGGTGGTGCAGGGCCTGCTGCGCTCCGGCATCGGAGTGCGCATCCTGCGCGAGGAGGCCGCCGACCTGCCGGTGCCCGCGCCGGTCGAGGTCGTGGAGGAGGGCGAGTCGGCCACCGCGGGCTGCGAGTTGATCGTGGTGCTGGGCGGCGACGGGACGCTGCTGCGCGGTGCCGAGTTCGCCCGCGCCTCCGGGGTGCCGATGCTGGGCGTCAACCTGGGCCGGGTCGGCTTCCTCGCCGAGGCCGAACGCGACGACCTGGACAAGGTGGTGGACCGCGTCGTCACCCGGGCGTACGAGGTCGAGGAACGCATGACGCTGGACGTGCTGGTCCGTGCGGACGGCCGGGTCGTGCACACCGACTGGGCGCTGAACGAGGCGTCGGTGGAGAAGGCGGCCCGCGAGCGGATGCTGGAGGTGGTCATCGAGGTCGACGGCCGCCCGGTCTCCGCGTTCGGCTGTGACGGCGTGGTGTGCGCGACGCCGACCGGCTCGACCGCCTACGCCTTCTCGGCCGGCGGCCCGGTGGTGTGGCCCGAGGTCGAGGCGCTGCTGATGGTGCCGATCAGCGCGCACGCGCTGTTCGCCAAGCCGCTGGTGACGTCGCCGGCCTCCGTGCTGGCGGTCGAGGTGCAGACGACCACCTTGCAGGGCGTGCTGTGGTGCGACGGCCGCCGTACCGTGCCGCTGCCGCCGGGTGCCCGGGTCGAGGTGCGGCGCGGCGAGGTGCCGGTCCGGCTGGCCCGGCTGCACCACGCGCTGTTCACCGACCGGCTGGTGGCCAAGTTCGCCCTGCCGGTGGGCGGTTGGCGCGGCGCACCCCGCTGACCGGCACGGTCCGCCGGCGCCCCGGTCCGCTTCGGCGGTGCCGGGGCGCTCGCGTCGGTGCTGCCGCGTCGGGTCAGCGTCGGTCCCGCGTCGGTGCCGCGTTGCCGCCGAGCCGGTCCCGCGTCGGTCCCGCATCGGTGCCGTCGGGCCGGTGGCGTCGGGTCAGCGCTGCCGGACCAGGTCGGCGGTGGCGTCGTCCACGGCCAGGTGCAGCCGGGAGCCGCGCAGCGTGAAGTGCTCCGCCGGATCGTCGTCCGACCCCGTGACGTCGTCGCAGTCGTCGTCGCCTTCGTCGCCGGGCGGCGGCCTGAGCACCAGGTGGGACGGGTCGGCGGAGACCAGGTACGCGGTCAGCCGGCAGCCGTCGTCCGAACCGGGGGAGTCGATCCGGCCCACCGGGTCGCCCACCGAGCCCTGCGCGATGGTGATCCGCAACGGCGAGGACGTGTCGCCGTCGCCCACGCTCCCGCTCCAGGTGCCGAGGTAGCCGGCGGAGATGTCGCCGGCCGGCGGGTTCGGCGCGGCGGCGCCGCCGGAGGGGACGGTCCGGCCGGCGAGGGGGACGTTCCCGGAAGGGGGCGCGTTCTTGGAGGGGGGCGTGCTGCCGGACGGCGCCGCGCTCCCGGCGCGGACCTCGCCGCCGGACAGGCGCCTGCTGCTGCCTGTCGGGCCCGCGTGCGGCGTGCCCGGCCTGCCCGGCGACAGCCACCACCCCAGCCCCGCCCCGCAGACCGCCAGCCCGATCACCAGCGCGGAGGCCCGCTTCACCCGCGCCGACCGCTTCTCCGGCGCCAACTGCTTCTTCGGCGCTGACTGCTTCTCCGGCGCCGACTGCTTCTCCGGCGCTGACTGCTTCTCCGGCGCCGATTGCTTCTCCGGCGCGGTCGGCGTCTCGGGTTGGGTCCGGGTGTCCGGTTCTCCGGTCCGCAGGGCCGGTTCACCGGTCCACCGGTCCGGTTGGGTCCGGGTGTCCGGTTCGCCTGGCCGCGGGTCCGGTTCGGTCCGCGCGTCAAGTCCGGCCCGTCCGTGCTGGCCGGTCCGCGCGTCCGTGCCGGTCCGTCCGCCCGGGCCGACCGGTGGTCGGACCCCGGCGCCGGAGCCGTGGCCGAAGCCGTCGCCCGGGACCTCACCGTGCGCCGCGGGCCCGTACGCGGGTGGCGGGCCGTACGCCGCGGCGCCGAACACCGCCGGAGGACCGAAGGCGGGCCGGGGAGCGTGGCCGGGGCGAGGACCGTGGCCGGTGCCGAGGTCCGTGCCGGCGTCCGCGTCCGCCCGGGAAGCCGCGCCCGCCTCCGCGTCAGAGCCCGCCCCGGAGCCCGCGCCGGCGTCCGCGCCCGGGCCCGCACCGGCTTCCGCGTCAGCGCCCACGTCCGCGTCGAGGTGGAGCAGGTCGACCGCTCGGCGGGCCAGGGCCTCCGACATCCGGGGCGGGAGCCAGCCACCGCCGGGGGTGGCGTGGGCGGTGCGGGGGTCGGGGGTGGCGAGCCGGTCGCGTACCGCGGTGGCGGACGGGCGGTCGGCGGGGTCCTTGGCCAGGCAGGCGGCCGTCAGGTCGCGCAGCCCCGCCGGCACCGCGTCGAGGTCGGGCGGCTCGTGCAGCACCCGGTAGAGCAGTACGGCCGCCGACGGGCTGTCGCCGAACGGCATGCGTCCGGTGGCCGCGTAGGCCAGCACCACGCCCAGCGAGAAGACGTCGCCGGCCGGGCCGACCGCCTCGCACCTGGCCTGTTCCGGCGCGAAGCAGCCGGGCGAGCCGACGATCAGGCCGGCCCGGGTCAGCGCGGTGGTGGCGTCCAGCGCGCGGGTGATGCCGAAGTCGATCAGCCGCGGTCCGTCCAGCGTCAGCAGCACGTTGGACGGTTTGACGTCCCGGTGCACCAGGTTCAGGCCGTGCATCGTGCGCAGCGCCTCGGCGAGACCGGCGCCCAGCGTGCGGACCGCGGACGTCGGCAGCGGCCCGAACTCCTCCAGGGCGCGGGCCAGATCGGGTCCGGGGAGGTAGCCGGTGGCGACCCAGGGGCGCGGGCCCTCGGTGTCGGCGTCCAGCACCGGCGCGGTCCACCGGTCGCCGACCAGCCGGGCGGCGGCCACCTCGCGGCGGAACCGGTCGCGGAAGTCCTGGTCGGCGGCGAACTCCGCCCGCACGGTCTTGACGGCCACCGTCCGGCCGCCCGCGGTGCGCCCGAGGTAGACCCGGCCCATGCCGCCCGCCCCGAGCCGGCGCAGCAGGACGTAATCGCCCGTCCGCCGCGGGTCCTCCGGCTCCAGCGCCTCCATACCGCCCCCGTCAGCTCGCGCCGCTCGCGCGGCGACCGTACCGCCGACGGTCCACCGTCCGACGATAGCGGCAGCGGGCCGCCATCGGTGGCTTCCGCGGCCCCGCGGGGGACGCGCGTCGCGCCGGGGGCCGCGGACCTCGTATCGTCATGGTCGTGCTGGAGGAGATGCGGATACGGTCGTTGGGCGTGATCGACGACGCCGTGGTCGAGTTGTCGCCGGGGTTCACCGCGGTCACGGGTGAAACGGGCGCCGGTAAGACCATGGTCGTCACGAGCCTCGGGCTGCTGCTCGGTGGCCGGGCGGACGCGGCGCTGGTGCGGATCGGCGCCAAGGCCGCGGTGGTGGAGGGCCGGATCAGAGTGGATCCGTACGGCCCGGCCGCCGCGCGGGCCCGGGAGGCCGGCGCCGAACTGGACGACGGCGCGCTGCTGATCAGCCGCACGATCTCCGCCGAGGGGCGGTCGCGGGCACACGTCGGCGGCCGTTCGGTGCCCGCCGCGCTGCTCGGGGAGCTCGCCGACGACCTGGTGGCCGTGCACGGCCAGACCGACCAGCAGGGCCTGCTGCGTCCGGCGCGGCAGCGGCAGGCGTTGGACCGGTACGCGGGTGACGCGGTGGCCGGTCCGCTGGTGGAGTACGCGGCCGCGTACCGGCGGCTGCGCGAGGTGGCCGGCGAGCTGGAGGAGCTGACCACCCGGGCGCGGGACCGGGCCCAGGAGGCGGACCTGCTGCGGTTCGGCCTGGAGGAGGTCGCCGCCGCCGAACCGCTGCCCGGTGAGGACACCGAACTGGCCGCCGAGGCCGAACGGCTGGGCCACGCCGAGGCACTGGCGTCGGCCGCCGCGCTGGCGCACGCCGCGCTGGCCGGCCACCCGGAGGACCCGGAGGGCGTCGACGCGGCCGGGCTGGTGGCCGGCGCGCAGCGGTCGCTGGAGGCGGTCCGGGCGCACGACCCGGCGCTGTCGGCGCTGGCCGAGCGGCTGGGCGAGATCGGCATCCTCGCCGCCGACGTGGCCGGTGAGCTGTCCGGTTACGCCGACAACCTGGACGCCGACCCGCTGCGGCTGGCGGTGGTGGAGGAACGCCGTTCGGTGCTGGCGCACCTGGTCCGCAAGTACGGGCGGACCGGTGAGGGCCTGGACGCGGTGCTGGCCTGGGCCGAGCAGGGCTCGCGACGGCTGGCGGAGCTGGAGGGCGACGACGACCGGATCGGCGCGCTGACCGTGGAACGCGACGCGCTGCGGTCCGGACTCGGCGCGCTGGCCCAGGCCCTGACCGACGCCCGTACCGAGGCCGCCCGGCGGTTCGCCGGCGCGGTCACCGCGGAACTGGCCGAACTGGCCATGCCGCACGCCCGGGTGACGGTGGAGATCCGGCAGACCGAGGACCCCGAGGGGGTCGAGGTGGACGGCCGGCGGGTCGGGTACGGGCCGCACGGCGCCGACGAGGTGGAACTGCACCTGGCCCCGCACCCGGGCGCGCCGCCGCGGCCGATCGCCAAGGGCGCCTCCGGTGGTGAACTCTCCCGCGTGATGCTCGCGGTCGAGGTGGTCTTCGCCGGCTCCGACCCGGTGCCGACCTATCTGTTCGACGAGGTGGACGCCGGTGTCGGCGGCAAGGCGGCGGTCGAGGTCGGCCGGCGGCTGGCCCGGCTGGCCCGCTCCGCGCAGGTCGTCGTGGTCACCCACCTTCCCCAGGTGGCCGCCTTCGCCGACCGGCAGTTGCTGGTGGAGAAGACCAACGACGGCTCGGTGACCTCCAGCGGCGTGAAGATCCTCGACGGTGAGGAACGGGTCCGCGAGCTGTCCCGCATGCTGGCGGGCCTGGAGGACTCCGACACCGCCCGCGCCCACGCGGAGGAACTGCTGGCGGCGGCCCGGGCGTCCCGCTGACGCGGGCGGGTTCGCCATGGGCGGGCTCTCGGTGGGCGGGCTCTCCGCGGGGGCGGGTCCGCCGGCGGGTGCTCAGCCGCTGAGGGCGCGCCGACCGGTGCTCCGTCGGCGGGGGCTGCGGCGCGCCGGTGCGATGGTCGGTGCGGGAGCGGTGCGATGCCTGGCGGAGGACCGGTGTGATGGTCGGCGCGGGAGCGGTGCGATGCCCGCACGGGACCGGTGCGATAACCGACACGGGACCGGTGCGATGGTCGGTACGGGCCCGGGGCGATGCCCGCACGGGACCGGGGCGATGTCCGGCAGGGGACCGGTGCGATGCCCCGCAGGAACCGTGCGGTGCCCCGCAGGGAAATGTAGGGTGCGGCGGAAAACGGGGTAGGCGGCGGGAGGCTTTCACGCTGCCACTCTTACGGGTGATTTGTGTGAGGGCGATCCGGTGCGGGGCGGCAGCATGGGCCGTCGGGCCGGGGGCGGCTGGCATCCTGGGAGCGACGGCCAGGGTCACCCGGCTGATCCCGTTCGTCCCGCCGGGCACCAGTCGGCGCCGTGAGGCGTTGAGTGCGTGTCGGCGTCCCGCGGTCCCCGGCGGCTCCCGCCGGGCCGCCGCGATCCTGCCCGGTTCCCGCCCGCCGATGTCCGTCGATGTCCGCCGATGTCCGTGCCCGGTTCCCCCGCCCGGGTGTCCGCCCGCCGCTTCCCTGCCACTTCGAGGAGCCGACAGCCGCCGTGACCAGCACCCTTACCCCCCGCGGGCCGCTGCGCGCCGTCCAGGTGCTCGGGGCCAACGGTGCCGGGCACGTCAGTTCGCTGTCCGGCGGTCTGGTGGCGCGCGGGGTGGACGTCACGGTGTGCGGGCCGTCCAGCGCGGCGCAGTCCCACGGTTTCCAGCGCACCGGTGTCCGTTTCACCGCGGTGGAGATCCCGGAGCGTCCGGCGCCGCGGGACGAGGC
Organism: Streptantibioticus silvisoli; assembly: GCF_027947535.2. Lineage (GTDB taxonomy): Bacteria > Actinomycetota > Actinomycetes > Streptomycetales > Streptomycetaceae > Streptantibioticus_C > Streptantibioticus_C silvisoli. Next base: position 51,242 of record NZ_JAAGKO020000049.1, on the reverse strand, counting down.
GATGGCGGTGGCGGCGCTGCGGGCGGCCTGCCACGGCGCCGACGTGGTCCACGCGCACGGGCTGCACGCGGCGATGCTGGCCTCCCTGGCGCTGGCCGGCGGTGCGGGCGGTCCGGCGCTGGTGGTGACCTGGCACGCCGGGCTGCCGGTGCGCGGCACCCGGGCGGGGCTGCTGCGGCTGCTGGAGCGGCGGGTGGCGCGGGCGGCGACCGTGGTGCTGGGTGCCTGGTCCGGCATCGTCGACGAGGTGCGCGGTCTGGGGGCCCGGGACGCGCGGCTGGCGCCGGTGTCGTTCCCGCCGGAACGCGCCAGGGTGCGTCCCGCCGGGCCGCAGGCGGACAAGACCCGGGCCGGACTCGGCGCGCTCGACGGCCCGTTGATCCTCAGCGTCGGCCGTCTGGAGCCGCACAAGGGGCACGATCTGCTGCTGGACGCGGCCCGCGAGTGGGGCGGGCTGCGGCCCCGGCCGACGGTCGTGGTGGCGGGGGAGGGCGCTGACCGGGCCGCGTTGCAGGGGCGGGTCGACGCCGAGGACCTGCCGGTGCGGCTGCTGGGCCACCGCGACGACGTGCCGGAACTCCTGGCCGCCGCCGACCTGGTGGTGCTGCCCAGCCGGTTCGAGTCGTATCCGCTGATCGTGCACGAGGCGATGCGTGCCGGGGTGCCGCTGGTGGCCACCGCGGTCGGCGCGGTGCCGGAGCTGGTCGGCGACGCCGCCGTGCTGGTGCCGAAGGACGACCCGGAGGCACTGGCCCAGGCGGTGTCCTGCCTGCTGGCCGATCCGGCGCTGCGCGCCCGGCTGTCCGCCGAGGGCCGCGTCCAGGCGGCCACCTGGCCGACGCAGGACGACACGATCGCGCAGATCCTCAGCGTCTACGACGAGTTGACCCACGCGCCCGCCCGCTCCTGACCGCGCCGACATCTCCGTTCCTGACCGCACCGGCCGGGCCGTTCCCGACCGCGCCGGCCCGCACACCGCCGTACGTCACCGGCCGGCCCGCCCTCGTACGTCACCGGCCACCGGCCACCCGCGCGTCACCGGCCGCCGAACGCCGCCTGGAGACGCCCCGGACGCGAAGACCCCCGGCCCTGTCGTGCCCGGGGCCGGGGGTCTTCGCGTCGTGGGGCCGGCCGTCAGCCGCCGTAGGCGCCGGAGGCGGTCAGGCGCAAGGCGGTGTCGATGAGCGGCACGTGGCTGAACGCCTGCGGGAAGTTGCCGACCTGGCGCTGGAGGCGCGGGTCCCACTCCTCCGCCAGCAGGCCCAGGTCGTTGCGCAGCGACAGCAGCTTCTCGAACAGCTGGCGGGCCTCGTCGACCCGGCCGATCATCGCCAGATCGTCGGCGAGCCAGAACGAGCAGGCCAGGAACGCGCCCTCGTCACCCGGCAGGCCGTCGACGCCCTCGTCGCCGCCCTCGGTCGGGTAACGCACCACGAAGCCGCCCTCGACGGTCAGCTCCTTCTGGATCGCCTCGATCGTGCCGATGACCCGCTTGTCGTCCGGCGGCAGGAAGCCCACCTGCGGGATCAGCAGCAGTGAGGAGTCCAGCTCCTTCGACCCGTAGGACTGGGTGAAGGTGTTGCGGTCCGGGTCGTAGCCCTTCTCGCACACCTCGCGGTGGATGTCCTCGCGCAGCTCGCGCCACCGCTCCAGCGGGCCGTCGGCCTCGCCGGACTCGATGAGCTTGATGGTGCGGTCCACCGCCACCCAGGCCATCACCTTGGAGTGGGTGAAGTGCCGGCGCGGGCCGCGCACCTCCCAGATGCCCTCGTCCGGCTCCTGCCAGTGCTCCTCCAGGTAGTGGATGAGCTTCAGCTGGAGCAGGCTGGCGTAGTCGTTGCGGGCCAGACCGGTCATGTGCGCCAGGTGCAGCGCCTCGCTGACCTCGCCGTAGACGTCCAGCTGGAGCTGGTGGGCCGCGCCGTTGCCGACCCGCACCGGGGTGGAGTTCTCGTAGCCGGGCAGCCAGGTCAGGTCCTGCTCGCCCAGCTCCCGCTCACCGGCGATGCCGTACATGATCTGGAGGTTCTCCGGGTCGCCGGCCACCGCGCGCAGCAGCCACTCGCGCCAGGCGCGGGCCTCCTCGCGGTACCCGGTGCGCAGCAGCGACGACAAGGTGATCGCCGCGTCCCGCAGCCAGGTGAAGCGGTAATCCCAGTTGCGCACGCCGCCGATGTCCTCCGGCAGCGAGGTGGTCGGCGCCGCGACGATGCCGCCGGTCGGGCCGTAGGTCAGCGCCTTCAGCGTGATCAGCGAACGGATCACCGCGTCCCGGTACGGGCCGTGGTACGTGCACTGCGCCACCCACTCGCGCCAGAAGTCCTCCGTCGCCGTCAGCGACCCCTCCGGGTCCGGCAGCGGCGGCGCCGGCTTGTGCGACGGCTCCCAGCTGATGGTGAACGCGATCCGGTCGCCCTCGGCGACGGTGAAGTCCGCGTAGGTCGTCAGGTCCTCACCGTAGGTCGGGACATCGGTGTCGAACCACACCGAGTCCGGACCGGCCACCGCGACGGTACGGCCCTCGGGCGCGTCGTCGGCGTCGGAGCTGTCCACCTTGTGCACCCACGGCACGACCCAGCCGTAGGAGAAGCGCATCCGCAGGGCCGAGCGCATCGGCACCCGGCCGCTGACGCCCTCCACGATCCGGATGAGCTGCGGCGCGCCGTCACGCGGCGGCATGAAGTCGATGACGCGGACGGTGCCGCGGTCGGTGTCCCACTCCGACTCCAGCACCAGCGAGTCGCCCCGGTACCGGCGGCGGGTCGCGGCCGGCGGCCCGGTCTGCGGCGTGTGGGCCGGGCCCACCCGCCAGAAACCGTGGTCGTCGGTGCCGAGCAGCCCCGCGAAGACGGCGGGGGAGTCGAAGCGGGGGAGGCACAGCCAATCGGCGGTGCCGTCGCGGCAGACCAGTGCGGCGGTCTGCATATCGCCGATGAGTGCGTAGTCCTCGATGCGCCCGGCCACGTGCATCTCCAGTCGAACAGTGACAAGCAGAGCTTGTCGAACAGCTGTGAAGTCCCGCGGGACGCGTGGGGTCCCCGGCGGCATGGCCGCGGCGCACCTGGCTCCGGTGCCCCCGTGGCTGGTGAGCCCTGCGCCCCGGTCCGGCACGCCGTGCGGGCATCGCGGCGACGGGGGCGGGCGGCGGTACCGTCCGGCCGGCTCACAACGATGTGTCCGAGCAGAATACGACGTGGGGACCGGGGGACACGCGAGTCTCGGTTGAGGCCTGGCGGAGCCGGTCGGGTGGCAGTCGTCGCCCGGTGTGCCGCCGCGCCAACTGGGAGCATCCTACGGCTCGGCGGTAGGACGTCCGACCATCACTTCGGACAAGATCCGAACGCCGCGGCCGATTACTTCATACGAACGCGGTCGGCGTGTCGCGGGGGTCCGGGGCGAAATCGGCGGTTCCGCCGGACCGGACCGGACAGGGGCGCTGATACCCTGGTAGCCCGTGGGCCGGTGGGCCGAACCACTGAACCGCCGCGACGGCGACCGCACCGCCGGAGCCGTCCGACTCTCACCTCGCGACCACGGGAGCCCCTCTTGGCACAGCCGCACCCCGGCACGGCTGCTCACCGCCGTACCAACACGACGACCAAGCACCTCTTCGTCACCGGGGGTGTGGCCTCTTCGCTCGGCAAGGGGCTGACCGCCTCCAGCCTGGGCGCCCTGCTCAAGGCGCGTGGCCTGCGGGTCACGATGCAGAAGCTCGACCCGTACCTGAACGTCGACCCCGGCACGATGAACCCGTTCCAGCACGGTGAGGTCTTCGTCACCAACGACGGCGCCGAGACCGACCTGGACGTCGGCCACTACGAGCGGTTCCTCGACGTCGACCTCGACGGCTCCGCCAACGTCACCACCGGCCAGGTCTACTCCTCGGTGATCGCCAAGGAGCGGCGCGGCGAATACCTGGGCGACACCGTGCAGGTCATTCCGCACATCACCAATGAGATCAAGTCCCGCATCCGCCGGATGGCCACCGACGACGTCGACGTGGTCATCACCGAGGTGGGCGGCACCGTCGGCGACATCGAGTCGCTGCCGTTCCTGGAGTCGGTCCGCCAGGTCCGCCACGAGGTCGGCCGGGACAACGTCTTCTTCGTGCACGTCTCGCTGCTGCCCTACATCGGCCCGTCCGGCGAGCTGAAGACCAAGCCCACCCAGCACTCGGTCGCCGCCCTGCGCAGCATCGGCATCCAGCCCGACGCCATCGTGCTGCGCGCCGACCGCGAGGTCCCCACCGCCATCAAGCGCAAGATCTCCCTGATGTGCGACGTCGACGAGGACGCGGTGGTCGCCGCCATCGACGCCAAGTCGATCTACGACATCCCCAAGGTGCTGCACGCCGAGGGCCTGGACGCCTACGTGGTGCGCCGCCTCGACCTGCCGTTCCGCGACGTGGAGTGGTCCCAGTGGGACGACCTGCTGCGCCGGGTCCACCACCCCGCGCACGAGGTCACCGTCGCGCTGGTCGGCAAGTACATCGACCTGCCGGACGCCTACCTGTCGGTCACCGAGGCGCTGCGGGCCGGCGGCTTCGCCAACAACGCCCGCGTCACCATCAAGTGGGTCACCTCCGACGACTGCGGCACCGCGGCCGGCGCCGCCGAACAGCTGGCCGGCGTCGACGCGATCTGCGTGCCCGGCGGGTTCGGCGACCGCGGCGTGGAGGGCAAGGTGGCCACCGTCACCTACGCCCGCGAACACGGCATCCCGCTGCTGGGGCTGTGCCTGGGTCTTCAGTGCGTCGTCATCGAGGCCGCCCGCAACCTGGCCGGCATCCAGGACGCCAACTCCACCGAGTTCGACCCGGCCACCGCGCACCCGGTCATCTCCACCATGGCCGAGCAGCTCGACATCGTCGAGGGCAAGGGCGACATGGGCGGCACCATGCGGCTGGGCATCTACCCCGCCAAGCTCGCCGAGGGCTCCATCGTCCGCGAGGTCTACGGCAACGAGCCCTACGTGGAGGAACGCCACCGGCACCGCTACGAGGTCAACAACTCCTACCGCGCGGAGCTGGAGAAGAAGGCCGGCATCGTCTTCAGCGGCACCTCGCCCGACAACAAGCTGGTCGAGTACGTCGAGTATCCGCGCGAGGTCCACCCCTACCTGGTCGCCACCCAGGCCCACCCGGAGCTGAAGTCCCGCCCGACCCGCCCGCACCCGCTGTTCGCCGGCCTGGTCGCCGCCGCCGTGCGGCGCCTTGAGGAGGCCGGCGCGTGACCGGCGCGGACGGGCTGCGCGACACGGCCGAGGAATGGCCGGTCACCGCGACCGACGTGCCGTGGACCGGCAAGGTCACCGGCGTGCGCAGCGACGTCGTCACCATGCCGGACGGCTCCACCGCCCGCCGCGACTACCAGGTGCACCCCGGCTCGGTCGCCGTCCTGGCCCTCGACGACGACGGGCGGGTGCTGGTCCTGCGCCAGTACCGCCACCCGGTGCGGCACAAGCTGTGGGAGCTGCCGGCCGGCATCCTCGACGTGCCCGGCGAGGACCCGGTGGTCGCCGCGCGGCGCGAGCTGTTCGAGGAGACGTACACCGAGGCCGCCGACTGGCGGGTGCTGGTCGACATCTTCAACAGCCCCGGCGGCTCCGACGAGGCGGTCCGGGTCTTCCTGGCCCGGGGCCTGTCGGAGGCGACCGGGGAACGGTACGAGGTCTCCGCGGAGGAGGCCGACCTGGAGTACGCCCGCGTCCCGCTCGCCGACCTGGTGCGCGCGGTCATCTCCGGTGAACTCCACAACTCCTGTCTGGTCGCCGGCGTCCTCGCGCTCGCCGCGGCCGGGGCCGGTGACGGGATCGCGGCGCTGCGCCCGGCCGACGCGCCGTGGCCGGCCCGCCCTTTCACCGCCTGACGGGTGATCATCGGCCCTCCGGCCCGGACCGTTTCCCCGGTCCGGGCCGGAGGGTCGACTACATTCCGTACGTCGGACCTCGCGGGTGGCCGGTGGCCGCCCGGACGCAGACGGGAGTGGGCGCGTGCCGGATCAGGTGGCGGATGGCGCCGGGCCGGCGGAGCGGCGCGCGCAGTTGCCGGCCGGTCCGCCGTACTTCGCCGGACGACGCCGTGAACTGGCCGAACTGCGCGCCGACATCGACCGTCCCGGGCTCGACGCGCTCGGTGGCCGGCCCGCCGCCACCTGCCGGGTGCTGCTGGTGGCCGGCCGGCCCGGTTCCGGTCGCACCGCGCTGGCCGCCCGGCTGGTCCGCTCGCTGGCCGGCCGCTACCCGGACGGTGTGCTGTACGCGCGGCTCACCGATCACCACGGCGAACCGGTGCCGTCCGACCGGGCCGCCGCCGTCCTGCTCGCCGCCGCACCGGGCCTGCTCCCCGCGTCCGGGGCGTACCGCGAGGACCCGGCCGCCGCCCTGCGCGCCGCGCTGACCGGCCGCCGCGCGGTGCTGCTGCTGGACGACGCGACCGGGGCCGACCAGGTCCTGCCGCTGCTGCCGGCCGGCCCCGGCTGCCTGGTGGTCGCCACCGCCGCCGGACCGCTGTCCGGTGTCCCCGACGTGCGGCCCTGCACGCTCGGCGGCCTGGAACCGGAGGCGGGCGTCGACCTGCTGTCCGCGGTCATCGGCGAGATCCGGGTCACCGTCGACCCCACCGCCGCCCGCACGCTGACCGAGACCTGCGCGGGCAACCCGGCGGCGTTGCGCATGGTCGGCGGCTGGCTCGCGGCCCGCCCCGGCAAGGCGGTCACCGACGCGGTCCGCGCGCTGCGGGAGCTGTCCGGGCCGCCGCCGCACGCCGCGCACCCGTCGCCGGCCGGCCCGCACGCCGCGGGGCCGGGGGCGGCGGGCCCGCACGGCCACCACGCCGCGGGCGCCGGTGGCTCCGCGGCGAGTGCGGCGGGCACGCGTCACGCCTGCGCCGGGGGTTCGTATCCCGCGGCCTCCCCGTTCGACGGCCCGTATCCGGTGCCCGCCGCGGCCGGGGGTTCCGCCGCCGGGCAGTCCGGCGTCCCGGCGCCGCACGTACCGGCAGATGCGGCTCCTCCCGGTTCCTCCGCTTGCGCCGCCGGGCCGGCCTCCGCGGTGCCGTCCCCCGCCGCGCCCGGCGGGCAGTCCGCCGCGCGGGGGCACCCGGTGCTCGGCGTACCGCGTGCGAGTGTGCCGCTGACCGGCGACGCGCCCGGGGGAGGGGTGCGGTGGATGCCGTCCGCGGTGCCGGCGCCCGCGCCCGCCGAGCCGCCGTCCGGTCCGGCGATGCGGGCGTTCCACTTGGTCTACGGCACCTTCCCGGCGGCCACCGCGCGGATGCTGCGGCTGCTGGCGCTGGCCCCCGGCGGGCTGGCCGACGCGCACGTGGCGTCCGCGCTGGCCGGCACGACGCCCGAGGTGGCCCGCGAGACGCTGTTCGACCTCGCCGCGCACGGCCTGGTCCGCCCGGACGTCGACGGTTACCGGCTGCCGGGGTGGCTGGCGCCGCACCTGGCGTCGCTGGTGCGGACCGGGGAGCGGCCCGAGGAGGTGCGGCTGGCCCGGGCGCGGATGCTGGAACGCACCGTGCGGCTGGTGCAGTCCTGCCGGGCGATGGCCGGCGACGAGGAGGAGGGCGCGCGCCGGGCGGAGGACCTGCCGCGCGCGGTGCGGTTCGCCTCCCGGCACGACGCCGAGGTCTGGCTGGCCGCCCGCCGCCCGCAGTTGCTCGACGCGGCGGCCATCGCGGCGGACGACGGTGAACTCGACACGCTGGCACGGCGGTTGATCACCGCGCTGGTCCGCGCGCTGGACGCCTACGACGACGGCACGGCGCAGGAGACCGGGCCGGCCATGTACACGTTGCACAGCCTGCTGCTGCGGATCGCCGAACGCCGGGGGCTGCCGCGCGACCGGGCCGCCGCGCTGATCAACCTGGCCGACCTCGACATGGCGGCGGACCGGGTCAAGGAGGCGGTCGGCCGGTACCGGACCGCGCTGGACGCCGCCCGTACTGCCGACGATCCGACGACGACCGGCCGGGCGCTGGAGGCGCTGGGTGGCGCCTACCTGCGGCTCGGCGACCCGGAGCGGTCCGCCGACTGGTTCGGCCGGGCGCTCGCGCTGCGCCAGACCCGCGGCGAGCTGGCCGAGGTGGCCGCCGTGCACGGCAGGCTGGGCGAGCTGTACCGCGATCACCGCCGGTTCACCGCGGGGCTGCGGGAGTGGCGGGCGGCGGCGGCCGTGCACCGCCGGCTGCGCGACACGGCCGGGTACGCGGCCGCGCTGGGCGAGGCGGCCCGCACGCAGTTGATGGCCGGCCGGCCGGAGGAGGCGCTGCGCGGCGGCCACGAGGCGCTGCACTGGGCCCGGCAGGCGGCCGACGCCCGGGTCGAGGGCCTGGTGCTGCTGGTGATGGCCGACACCCTCGACCGGCTCGGCGACCCGGCGGGCGCCCGGTTGCAGCGGGACGCGGCGGCGGTGCTGCTGGACGGATCGCGGCCGGCGCGCGGTCCGGCGGCCCCGGAGGGGCGGGCGCCCCGCGGGGGGACGGCGCGCGGGGCGGGCGGTCGCGGCACCGGATGACGGGCCGGGCGCGGCCCGCGGGACGGGTGCGAACGGCTCCCGCCGATCATGGCCTGCGAATCTGCCAATAGTCCGACAGAAAATAGTCACATTGTAAGGCTGGACACGGCGTCCTCCTTCATTAGACTTCAGTCAGTCGCAATGGAGCGGCGAGTCGGATGTCTACCGTCATGCGCGGAAATGTCCTGATGTCTATCTCCTCCCATCCCCAAGGACCGTGATCCACGTGAAGGTCGGTATCCCCCGCGAGGTCAAGAACAACGAGTTCCGGGTCGCCATCACCCCGGCCGGCGTGCACGAGCTGGTGCGCAACGGCCACCAGGTCTTCCTGGAGCGGGAGGCCGGGCTCGGCTCGTCGATCACCGACGCGGAGTACACCGCGGCCGGCGCGGCGATCCTCCGGACGGCCGACGAGGTCTGGGCCACCGCCGACCTGCTGCTGAAGGTCAAGGAGCCGGTCGCCGAGGAGTACCACCGGCTGCGCAAGGGCCAGACGCTCTTCACCTACCTCCACCTGGCCGCCTCCCGGGAGTGCACCGACGCGCTGCTGGCCTCCGGCACCACCGCGATCGCCTACGAGACCGTCGAGACCGCGGGCCGCCAGCTGCCGCTGCTCGCCCCGATGTCGGAGGTGGCCGGCCGGCTCGCCCCGCAGGTCGGCGCGTACCACCTGATGCGCGCGGCCGGCGGCCGCGGCGTGCTGCCCGGCGGGGTGCCCGGGGTCAACCCCGGCAAGGCCGTCGTCATCGGCGCCGGCGTCTCCGGCTGGAACGCCACCCAGATCGCCGTCGGCATGGGCTTCCACGTCACGCTGCTCGACAAGGACATCAGCAAGCTGCGCGAGGCCGACAAGGTCTTCGGCACCAAGGTCTCCACCGTCGTCTCCAACGCCTTCGAGCTGGAGCGCGCGGTCGTGGAGGCCGACCTGGTGGTCGGCGCGGTGCTCATCCCCGGCGCCAAGGCCCCCAAGCTGGTCACCAACGAGCTGGTCTCGCGCATGAAGCCGGGCTCGGTGCTGGTCGACATCGCCATCGACCAGGGCGGCTGCTTCGAGGACTCGCACCCCACCACGCACGCCGAGCCGACCTTCACCGTGCACGACTCGGTCTTCTACTGCGTCGCCAACATGCCCGGCTCGGTGCCCAACACCTCCACCCACGCGCTGACCAACGCCACGCTGCCGTACATCGTGGAACTGGCCAACCGCGGCTGGCGCGAGGCGCTGCGCCGTGACGCCGCGCTCGCCAAGGGGCTCAACGCCCACGAGGGACAGGTCGTCTACCCCTCGGTCGGCGAGGCGCTCGGTCTGCCGGTCGTCGAACTGGGCACGCTGCTCGGCTGATCGCGTCAACACTTTGTCAACAAGTCACCATCGGCCGGGCCCTGTTCCACGGGGTCCGGCCGAAGGTGTGTTCACGCCTGCGGGCGAACCGGGCGGTCAAGCGGCACAACTGCCGCCAACCTGCCGGAACATGACCACACCCGCGAAATCGCACCGGGTGAACCCCCGGGTGCGCGGTGTGTACGCCCTTGACAGACGGGTGTTGGGTTCCCGACACATCGGGCGCTCTCCGGCGGATTGTGTTGCTGAAGGCCGCCGACACGCCATAGAGTCGCCAGGCGTCGGCAAGGTGTCACGCTGACCTGTCGAGAAATTTCCTGGTCACCAAGGAGGTAAGACGACTTGTGAATGAGTCGACATTTGCTCCCGGGGGTGCTCAACCAGGAGAGGCCGTCCATCGGGCGGGAACCGACGTGCTGGAGCCGGTCGGCTCGGTCGCGGTCCGCACCTTCGAGGCCCGCCGCGCCGGAGCCCCGGGCGAGGTGCGCTCCCTGTCGGTCTACGACGAGGAGCTGCCGGACGGTCAGTTCTACGACCCGGACGCCGAGTACGAACCCGATCCGGAGTACGCGGCCACCCTCGCCCCGGACGCGGCCCGCCAGCGCCGCGAACGCGTCGGCCCGACCGGCCGCCCGCTGCCGTACTTCCCGATCCCCGGCCCGCTCAACGAGCACGGGCCGGCCCAGATCGTCGCCATGTGCAACCAGAAGGGCGGCGTCGGCAAGACCACCTCCACCATCAACCTGGGCGCGGCGCTGGCCGAGTACGGCCGCCGGGTCCTGCTGGTCGACTTCGACCCGCAGGGCGCCCTGTCGGTGGGCCTGGGCGTCAACCCCATGGAGCTGGACCTCACCGTCTACAACCTGCTCATGGAGCGGGGGATGGCCGCCGACGAGGTGCTGCTGAAGACCGCGGTGCCGGGCATGGACCTGCTGCCCAGCAATATCGACTTGTCTGCCGCCGAGGTCCAGCTGGTCAGCGAGGTCGCGCGCGAGTCGACGCTTCAGCGCGCGCTGAAGCCGCTGCTGCCCGACTACGACTACATCATCATCGACTGCCAGCCGTCCCTCGGCCTGCTGACCGTCAACGCGCTGACCGCCGCGCACCGGGTGATCGTTCCGCTGGAGTGCGAGTTCTTCGCGCTGCGCGGTGTCGCCCTGCTGACCGAGACCATCGAGAAGGTCCGCGAGCGGCTCAACTCCGAGCTCCAGCTCGACGGCATCCTGGCCACCATGTACGACTCGCGCACCGTGCACAGCCGCGAGGTGCTGGCCCGGGTGGTCGAGGCCTTCGACGACCACGTCTACCACACCGTCATCGGACGCACCGTCCGCTTCCCGGAGACCACGGTGGCCGGCGAGCCGATCACCACCTACGCCTCCAACTCCGTGGGCGCCGCCGCCTATCGCCAGCTCGCCAGGGAGGTGCTCGCCCGGTGCCACGCCGAGTGAGCCTGCCCGGGGCCGACGAACTGTTCCGCACCACCGGGGGCATGGCCCTCCAGTCGTCCACTCCCCGGCAGCACTCCGGCGCGGACCCGGCCGCCGACCGGACCCGGCAGGTCCCCGGGCCCGCCACCGAGGCCGCCCGGTCCGGCCAGGAGCCGCTGCCCGGCGCCCCGGCACCGGCCGGCGCCGACCGCCCGGCGCCCCGCGCCGACCACGAACCGCCGCCGCCCGGCGCCCCCGCGCCGGACGACACCGCCGCCGAACACACCCGCGCCGCGGGCGACGACGGGCAGTCCGCCGTCCCGCCCGCGCCGCGCCGCGGCCAGGAACACACCGCCCAGCAGCGCCGCCGCGAACGCCGGGCCCCCAACCGCCGCCCCAGCGGCCGGGAACGCCACGACGAGAAGATCACCGTCTACGTCTCCGCCGAGGAGTTGATGGACCTCGAACACGCGCGGCTGGTGCTGCGCGGCGAACACGGTCTGGCCGTCGACCGGGGACGCATCGTGCGCGAGGCGGTGGCCGTCGTACTCGCCGATCTGGAGTCGCGCGGCGACGCCAGCATCCTGGTCCGGAGGCTGCGCGGGCGCTGACCGGTCGCGCGGCCGGCCCGGCCGTCCTGCGGGGATACGCGGTAATGTGCCCGAGATGACCGCCGCCGACCGCCCGCCAGCCCGCCGACGCCCCCTGGGCCGCGGCGCACTCGGCCCGCCGTCGGCGCCGGTGGTTCCCCCGGTCCCCCCGCCGCCGGTTCCACGGCCCTCGGAGCCGGAGCGCGAGGCGGAGCCGGAGGCGGAGTCGTCGGCCGCACCGGAGTCGGGGCAGGAGGCCGTGCCGGAGTCGTCGGCCGTGCCGGGGGACGTGGCTGAGGCCGTACCGGTGGCCGGGGCCGTTCCGGAGCAGCCGTCGGCCGCGCTGGAGCCGTCGGCCGCATCGGGGGACGTGGCTGAGGCCGTACCGGTGGCCGGGGTCGTTCCGGAGCAGCGGGTCGAGCCGGCCGGGCGGGCCGTCGGCGTTCCGGCGCCGGCCGGGTCGCCCGAGCGGACCGCCGAGGAGCGCGCGCCGACCGGCCCCGCGACCGCGCCCGGCCCCGCGCCCGGTTCGGCGGCCGAGCCGCCGGCCGACCCCGCGGCCCGTCCCGGCGACGGCCCGGCGGCCGATCCCGTTGTGGACGACGGGCGGTTCACCGTTCGGCTGAAGAACTTCGAGGGGCCCTTCGACCTGCTGCTTCAGCTGATCTCGCGGCACAAGATGGACGTCACCGAGGTGTCGCTGTCGCGGGTCACCGACGAGTTCATCGCGCACATCCACGCCATGGGGCCGGACTGGGACCTGGACCAGGCGACCGAGTTCCTGGTGATCGCGGCCACGCTGCTGGACCTGAAGGCGGCCCGGCTGCTGCCGGTCGCCGACGTGGAGGACGAGGACGACCTCGCGCTGCTGGAGGCGCGTGACCTGCTCTTCGCCCGGCTGTTGCAGTACCGGGCGTACAAGCGGATCGCGGAGATCTTCGCCGACCGGCTGGCCGCCGAGGCCCTGAACCACCCGCGCACCGTCGGCCTGGAACCGCACCACGCCGAACTGCTGCCCGAGGTCGTCATCAGCATCGGGCCGGAGAACTTCGCCAGGCTCGCGGTGAAGGCCATGCAGCCCAAGCCCCGCCCGCAGGTCTACGTCGACCACATCCACGCCCCGCTGGTCAGCGTCCGCGAGCAGGCCCGGGTCGTCGTCGCCCTGCTGCGCGACCTGGGCACCGCCGACTTCGCCACGCTGAGCGCCGGCGCCACCGACACCCTCACCGTCGTCGCCCGGTTCCTGGCGCTGCTGGAGCTGTACCGCGAGAAGGCGGTGGCCCTCGACCAGGAGGAGGCCCTCGGCGTCCTGCTGGTGCGCTGGACCGGCGGCACCGGGGACGACCCGGCACCGTCGGTGACCGACGAGTTCGACCCGGAGACCGCCGCCCCGGCGCCGGCCCCCGCAGTCACCCGCAGGAAGGACAGCGACCATGACCGTTGACCCGCGGCCCCCGCAGCACGCCCCGGCCGGCACCGGGGACACCGCGGCGTCACGGGCCGCCACCGCCGAGGACGCCGCCGCGCCACGGGACCTCACCGGTGAGGACGCCTCCGCCGCCGACCCCGCCTCCGCCGCCGACCCCGCCTCCGCAGAAGACGCCTCCGTCGCCGACCCCGCCTCCGCCGAAGGCCCCGCCTCCGTCGAAGACGCCCCCGCCGAAGACCCCGCCCCGCCGGACGTCGCCGGGCTCGCGCTGGGGCCGGCTCTGGAGGCGGTCCTGATGGTCGTCGACGAGCCGGCCACCGAGGAGCACCTCGCGCGGCTGCTGGAACGCCCCCGGCGCCAGATCGCCGACGCCCTGCGGGAGCTGGCCGACGAGTACGCCCGGCAGCGCCGCGGTTTCGACCTGCGGCTGGTGGCTGGCGGCTGGCGGTTCTACACCCGCCCCGCCTACGCGCCGGCCGTCGAACGCTTCGTGCTCGACGGCCAGCAGGCCCGGCTGACGCAGGCCGCGCTGGAGACGCTGGCGGTGGTCGCCTACCGCCAGCCGGTCAGCCGTTCGCGGGTCTCCGCGGTGCGCGGGGTCAACTGCGACGGGGTCATGCGGACCCTGCTCCAGCGGGGTCTGGTGGAGGAAAGTGGGACCGAGGACGGTACAGGTGCGATCCTGTACCGGACGACGAACTATTTCCTGGAGCGGATGGGCCTGCGCGGCCTGGACGAGTTGCCCGAACTGGCACCGTTCCTCCCGGAGGCGGACGCCGTCGAGGCGGACTCCCTGGAGGGCGTTCCGTCGTTCGACCCGGACTCGACTACGGAAACCTGATGCGAAGCAGTAGCGGTAACAGCGGAAACCGGAACAACCGTGGCGCGGGCGGGGGCCAGCGCGACGACAAGGCGAAGCGCGCCGGGCGCCCCCGTCCCGAGGAACGCCGCTACGACGTGGGCGGCACCCCCGGTGAGGACAAGCCCCGCAAGGGCCCGGCCCGCCGGCCCGCCGGCCCCGCGAAGGGAACGGCGAAGGCGAACCGGGGCAAGCCGGCCCGGCCGCGTGAGCTGGAGGCGCAGATCGAGGAGCGCAACCGGGCCCGGCACGACCGGCCGAAGGCCGACCTGCCCAAGACCTTCCCCGGCGCCGAGCAGGAGGGCGAGCGGCTCCAGAAGGTGCTGGCCCGGGCCGGCATGGGCTCGCGCCGCGCCTGCGAGGAGCTGATCGAGCAGCGCCGCGTGGAGGTCAACGGCAAGATCGTCGCCGAGCAGGGCCTGCGCGTCGACGTGCACAAGGACGAGGTCAAGGTGGACGGGCTGACCGTCGCCACCCAGGCCCACCTGTTCTTTGCGCTGAACAAGCCGGCCGGCGTGGTCGCCACCATGGAGGACCCCGACGGCCGCCAGTGCCTCGGCGACTACGTCAACAACCGGGAGAGCAGGCTGTTCCACGTCGGCCGGCTCGACACCGAGACCGAGGGCATCATCCTGCTCACCAACCACGGTGAGCTCTCGCACCGCCTGACCCACCCCCGGTACGGCGTGATCAAGACCTACGTCGCCGCCATCCAGGGCCCGATCCCGCGCGACCTGGGCAAGCGGCTCAAGGACGGCATCGAGCTGGAGGACGGCTGGGCACGCGCCGACCACTTCCGCGTCGTGGAGAACGTCGGCAAGAACTACCTGGTCGAGGTCTCGCTGCACGAGGGCCGCAAGCACATCGTGCGCCGGATGCTCGCCGAGGCCGGCTTCCCGGTCGAGAAGCTGGTGCGCACCCGCTTCGGCCCGATCCCCCTCGGCGACCAGAAGTCCGGCTGGCTGCGCCGCCTGACCAACACCGAGGTCGGCATGCTCCTTCAGGAAGTCGGCCTGTAACACCGTCCCCCGATCGCCCCCGTGAGCCCGCGCGCGTTGTCGATAACCTGACGACATGACCGCAACGGGGGCGATGCTCGGACTGGCCATCGGCGACGCGATGGGCTTTCCGACCGAGTTCAACGACATCAGGGGCATCCTGGCCAAGTGCGGGCCGTGGCGGGAGATGGACCTGCCGGCCCCGGCGTTCATCACCGACGACACGCAGATGACGCTGGCCGTCGCGCGGGCGCTGCACCGGTCGGCGGCCCAGATCGCCCAGGACGCCGACACCCTGGACGCCGACAACACCCAGGGTGCCGAGAACCCCCGGGACGCCCGGGGCACCGGGCGCGGGGACGTCCTGCCGCGCGAGACCGCCCGGCTGCTGCGCGAGCAGTTCATCGCCTGGTTCGAGTCCCCCGACAACAACCGCGCCCCCGGCAACACCTGCCTCACCGCCTGCCGCACCCTGCGCGCGGACGCCGGGCTGCCCTGGCAGCGGGCGTCGATCACCGGTTCCAAGGGCTGCGGCGCCAACATGCGCGTCGCGCCCGTCGGCCTGGTGCCCGGCCTCACCGGTGAGCAGCGCGCCGGCCTCGCCCAGCTCCAGTCCGGCCTCACCCACGGCCACCCCACCGGCCTCGCCGCCTCCGACCTGACCGCCCGCGCGGTGCGGCTGCTCAACGAGGGCACCAGCCCGGCGGCCCTGCCCGCCGCCCTGCGGCACTACGCCCACCAGCAGCGCGGCGTGCACCACGAGCGCTGGCTCGGCGACCTGTGGGCGCAAGCCGGGGACGCCGGCCCCGGCGCGTACATCGCCCGCGGCTGGGACGACTGCCTCGCCGCCCTCGACCGCCTCGACGCCGCCGTCGCCGCCGGCGACCGCGAGACGGACCCCTGCCTGGCCACCGGTGCCGGCTGGATCGCGGAGGAGGCGCTGGCCACCGGCCTGCTGTGCTTCCTGCTCTTCCCCGACGACCCGGTCACCGCCGTGCGCCGCGCCGCCTGCACCTCCGGCGACTCCGACTCCCTCGCCTGCCTCACCGGTGCCTTCGCCGGCGCCCGCCACGGGGCCGGCGCCTGGCCCGCCGGCTGGATCGAGCGCCTCGAACACCGTGACGAACTCCTGGCGTTCGGCGCGCTGTGGGACGCGGCGGCTACGACCAGGCCCTGAGCCCGGTCGGGTGGCCGCCGGCATCCCGCCGCACCTCCAGCATCCCGGCGACCGCGGCGCGGTTGACCCGGCCGTAGATGTGCGGGAACAGCACGCCGGCGGCGCTGCCGGGCGGCGGCGCCGGCTCGGGCGCCTCCCAGCGCACCGGGGAGTCGAGGGCGTGCTCGTCGATCAGCAGCACCATCAGCGGCCCGGCCGCCTGCCGGTAGAACGCCTCCGCCACCGCGAGCGCCGTCGCCTCGTCCGGCGAGCAGTGCACGAAGCCGTCCGCCGCCAGGCCCGGCGGCGCGTAGGGCCGGTCCGGGTTGCGCAGCCAGTCGTCGAGCGGAACCACGTGGAAAATCATGCCGACGTTCTACCCCTTCCGGGGCCGGTCGCGCCCGGTGTTCCGCGTTCCGCCGTGGCGGGTTCCGTCGTCGCGAACGGGCGGGCGGCCGGGCGGTGTTCGGCGCCGCGGCCGGACGCGCCCGTCGGCGCGGCCCGCCCCCGGCCGGACGACCGGGCCGGCGGACCCGCGCGGGCGGCCCGTCCGGCATGCGGCCCGTCGCGCGCGGCGGCCCGGCGGTGCGGGAGGATGACCGTCATGCGTACCGCCGCCGTCATCGGCACCGGACTGATCGGGACCTCGGCCGCCCTGGCGCTGACCGCCCGCGGGGTCACCGTCCACCTGCGCGACCAGGACCCGGACGCCGCCCGCACCGCGGCCGCGCTCGGCGCCGGCGTCGTCGACGAGCCGCCGGGCCGGGTCGACCTGGCCGTCGTCGCGGTACCGCCCGCGCACGTCGCCCGCACCCTGGCCGAGGCGCAGTCCGCCGGGCTGGCCCGCGGCTACCTCGACGTCGCCAGCGTCAAGGGCGGCCCCGGCCGTGACCTGGCCGGCCTCGGCTTCGACCTCACCCAGTACATCGGCACCCACCCGATGGCCGGCCGGGAGCGGTCCGGGCCGCTGGCGGCCACCGCCGAGCTGTTCGAGGGCCGGCCCTGGGTGCTGACCCCCACCGCGCAGACCGACACCGAGGTGCTCAACCTCGCCCTGGAACTCGTCGCGCTGTGCCGGGCCGTCCCGGTCGTCATGGACGCCGAGGCGCACGACCGCGCGGTCGCCCTGGTCTCGCACACCCCGCAGCTGCTGTCCAGCCTGGTCGCCGCCCGCCTCCAGCACGCCGAGGAGTCGGCCGTGCGGCTGTGCGGCCAGGGCATTCGCGACGTCACCCGGATCGCCGCCTCCGACCCCGGCATGTGGATGGACATCCTGTCCGCCAACCCCGGCCCGGTCGCCGACGTGCTGTCCGCCGTCGCCGCCGACCTCGACGAGACCGTCCGCGCCCTGCGCGCCATGGAGTCCGCCGACGACGGCAAGCGCCAGGAGGGCGGCGCCGGCATCGAGGACGTCCTGCGCCGCGGCAACGCCGGCCGGGTCCGGGTCCCCGGCAAGCACGGCACCGCCCCCGCCGCCTACGAGGTCGTCGCCGTCCTCATCGGCGACCAGCCCGGCGAGCTGGCCCGGCTCTTCGCCGACGCCCACGCCGCCCGGGTCAACATCGAGGACGTCCGCATCGAGCACTCCACCGGCCAGCAGGCCGGCCTGGCCCAGCTCATGGTCGAGCCGCGCAGCGCCCCCGTCCTCGGCGTCGCGCTGCGCGAGCGCGGTTGGTCCATCCGGCAGTGATCCGGCAGTGGTCCGGTGCGATCCGGCGGTGATCCGGCGGCCGGGGCAGGGGGCGGGGTGGGCCGTCCGTGGTAAGGCGGTGGCGCCGAAGGCCGGTAACCTAGCAAGTGAGGGCTCCCGGCTCCGCCGGCCCGGCTCCCGACGGCGCCCACCGCGGGCGCCATCCGCATGAACGCCCCGTACCGCGCCCGAGGAAGGCCCCGCACAGTGGAATCTCCGGTCATCGTCGCCATCGACGGCCCCTCCGGTACGGGCAAGTCGAGCACGTCGAAGGCGGTCGCGGCGGAGCTCGGCCTCAGCTATCTCGACACCGGCGCGCAGTACCGCGCCATCACCTGGTGGATGCTGTCGAACGGGATAGACGTCGAGGACCCGGACGAGATCGCGCTGGCCGCCACCAAACCGGTCATCATCTCCGGCACCGACCCGAAGGCGCCGACCATCACGGTCGACGGCGCTGACGCCTCCGCCCCGATCCGCACCCCCGAGGTCACCGCCGCCGTCAGCGCGGTCAGCGCCGTGCCCGAGGTACGCAGGCGGCTGGTGGACGCCCAGCGCTGCGCCGCCGCCCACGCCGCGCAGGGCATCGTCGTCGAGGGCCGCGACATCGGCACCACCGTGCTGCCGGACGCCACGCTGAAGATCTTCCTCACCGCCTCCGCCGAGGCCCGCGCCGCCCGCCGCAACGGTGAGCTGAAGGGCGGCCAGTCGATGGCCGCGACCCAGGAGGCGCTGGTGCGCCGCGACGCCGCCGACTCCGGCCGCAAGACCTCCCCGCTGATCAAGGCGGACGACGCGGTCGAGGTCGACACCACCGGCCTGTCCCTCGACCAGGTCATCGAGTGCGTCGTCACCCTGATCGAGGAGAAGCGGGCCGTGCGATGAGCCCGGCGCAGGCCCCGGCGACCGCGCCGGCCCCCGGCCCGCGCGGCGCCGCCGTCGGCCGCCGGATAGGCATCGTGCTCATCAACGGCCTGTGGCGCCCCCGGGTGCTCGGCGCCTGGCGCGTCCCGCCGACCGGCCCGGTGATATTGGCCGGCAACCACGCGCACAACGTCGACGGCCCGGTGCTCATGGGCACCGCGCCGCGCCCGGTGCACTTCCTGGTCAAGCGGGAGGCGTTCGCCGGCCCGCTCGACCCGTTCCTGCGGTCGATAGGGCAGCTGCCGGTCGACCGCAACGCCGCCGACCGCAACGCGGTGACCTCGGCGCTCGGCGTCCTGGAACGCGGCGGTGTGCTCGGCATATTTCCCGAAGGCACCCGCGGCGGCGGCAACTTCGCCCAGATGCGGGCCGGGCTGGCGTACTTCGCCCTGCGCTCCGGCGCGCCCGTGGTCCCGGTGGCGGTGCTGGGCAGCGACCGCACCGGGCGGGTCATACCACCGCTGCCCCCGCTGCGCGGCCGGATCGACATCGTCTTCGGCGACCCGTTCGACCCCGGCGACGGCACCGGACGCCGCACCCGGTCCGCGCTGGACGCCGCGACGGTCCGGCTCCAGGAACGGCTGACCGGGCACCTGGAGTACGCGCACCGCGCCACCGGGCGCCACTGAACCACCGGGGCCCGCCGCCCCACCCCGAACTGCTGGACGACGAGGAAGACTTCATGGACCACGAGAACGAGTACGGCGACCACGGCGCGCTCGGCGACGCCGAATACGCCGAGTTCATGGAGCTGGCGACCGAGGAGGGCTTCGACCCGGAGCAGGTCGCCGACGAGCTGGCCGACGCCGCCCACGGGCCGCTGCCGGTGCTGGCGGTCGTCGGCCGCCCCAACGTCGGCAAGTCGACTCTCGTCAACCGGATCATCGGCCGCCGCGAGGCGGTCGTGGAGGACAAGCCCGGGGTCACCCGGGACCGCGTGACGTACGAGGCGAACTGGAACGGCCGCCGCTTCAAGATCGTCGACACCGGCGGCTGGGAGCAGGACGTGCTGGGCATCGACGCCTCCGTCGCCGCCCAGGCCGAGTTCGCCATCGAGGCCGCCGACGCCGTGGTCTTCGTCGTCGACTCCACCGTCGGCGCCACCGACACCGACGAGGCCGTGGTGCGGCTGCTGCGCCGGGCCAAGAAGCCGGTCGTGCTGGCCGCCAACAAGGTCGACGGCCCCAGCGCCGAGGCCGACGCGGCGACGCTGTGGTCGCTGGGCCTGGGCGAACCGCACCCGGTCTCCTCACTGCACGGCCGCGGCACCGGCGACCTGCTCGACGCCATCATCGAGGCGCTGCCGGAGGCGCCCAAGCTGACGTTCGGCGAGGTCCTCGGCGGTCCGCGCCGGATCGCGCTCATCGGCCGCCCCAACGTCGGCAAGTCCTCCATGCTGAACAAGGTGGCCGGCGAGGACCGCGTCGTGGTCAACGAGCAGGCCGGCACCACCCGCGACCCGGTCGACGAGCTGATCCAGCTCGGCGGCAAGACCTGGAAGTTCGTGGACACCGCCGGCATCCGGCGCCGCGTCCACCTCCAGGAGGGCGCCGACTACTACGCGAGCCTGCGCACCGCCGCCGCCCTGGAGAAGGCCGAGGTCGCGGTCATCCTGATCGACGCCAGCGACAGCATCTCGGTGCAGGACCTGCGGATCATCTCGATGGCCGTCGACGCCGGCCGTGCCTGCGTCATCGCGTACAACAAGTGGGACAAGGTCGACGAGGAACGCCGCTACTACCTGGAGCGGGAGATCGAGCAGGACCTCGTCCAGGTGCAGTGGGCGCCCCGGGTGAACGTCTCGGCGGGCACCGGGCGGCACATGGAGAAGCTGGTCCCGGCGATCGAGACCGCGCTGGCCGGCTGGGAGACCCGGGTGTCCACCGGGCGGCTGAACGCCTTCCTCGGCGAGCTGGTCGCCGCCCACCCGCACCCGGTCCGCGGCGGCAAGCAGCCGCGCATCCTGTTCGGCACCCAGGCCGGCGTCCGCCCGCCGCGCTTCGTGCTCTTCGCCTCCGGCTTCCTGGAGGCCGGCTACCGGCGGTTCATCGAACGCCGGCTGCGCGAGGAGTTCGGCTTCGCGGGCACGCCGATCCAGGTCTCGGTCCGGGTACGCGAGAAGCGCGGACGCAAGAAGTAACGTCCGCGCCGGTCACGGCGTCCACCGGCTCGCCTAGAGGCCGCGCATGCGATTGGTGTGCGCGGCCGACGGTCCCGGCGGCAGCGCCGCGGGCCCCTGCTCGCGGTGCCGGCCGTTGCCGTGCGGCACCGGGGCCGACCGGTGGTCGCAGGCCGGCAGCCAGCCGCGGAACAGCGCGTGCACCTCGAAGTTCTCCTCGCCGGTGCGGTCGTACGGCAGGGCCCGGAAGAGTCTGCGCCACTCGGAGTACAACGCGTCGTAGATCGGCGTCCCCGAACCCGCGACGGCGTCATGCGGCGCGCGCATCGGCGGGATCGGCGAGGGGTAGGGGGGTCGCGCGAAGGCGTCGTAGGTGTGCACATGACGCCAACGATCGCCACGACCGCCAGGATGCGGGCCAAAGGGGCGAAATGACGATTCCCTCGCCCGTCCGGCCCCGACAGCCCCGGCGCCGCCGAGAACGCCCTGGACGGCGTCAGGAGGCCGGGAACGCCCGGGTGGGGGAGTTTCCCGGCCTCCTGACGGGTGAGGCCGCCGACGGGGCCGTGCGGGCGCCGGGGGCCGCAGCCGTCGGTCAGGTGCCGGCCAGCGGCATGACACCGCCGACGAGCAGGCCGCGGGCGGCGGCGCGGTCCAGGGCGTCGCGCATCAGGTCCTCGCGCGGCTGGCGGCCGATGGTGCCGACCGGCGCGGCGTAGACGAACACCTCGTTGGTGCGGTTGGCCGCGCTGCGCCAGCCGTCGCTGACCGACAGCGGCTGGTGGGCCTGCCACCAGGCGGTGGAGTTGCGGCTGTTGGTGCCGCCCTGGAGCACCGCGTGCAGCTTGCCCATCGCCAGCAGCACCGACCAGCCCGGCAGCCGCGGCGGGGCGGTCTCCAGGCCGAGGACGGGGTGGAAGCCCTCCTCGTGCAGCAGCAGCAGGAACTCGTCGTCCGCGGTGCTGCCCGGCCGGCCGACCGGCCCGGTCGGCTCGATGACCAGCGCGGGGTACAGGCTGCCCTGGCACAGCACCAGGCCGCAGGTGATGCCCAGCACCGCCTGCCGCGGCACGTCCTGGCCACCGCCCTGCGCGGGCACCGAGGGCGCGGCCGGCGCCCCGGCGGCCATCGCGGCGTCGCCGTTGATGCTGCGCACGGCGGACCGCACCTGCTCCTCGGAGACCGGGACGACCTGGGACGGGATGCAGGTGGCGTGCGCGAAGGCCAGGACCGCGGTCTCCTCGCCCACGAACAGCACCGTGCTGGTGCGTTCCTGGTTGGTGTCGCCGGGGGTGCGGCAGGAGGTGCAGTCGTAGGGGCCGGGGGCGTTCTCGCCGGCGAGCAGGCGTTCGGCCTCCGCATCGCCGATCTCGGCGCGTACCTCGTCGCTGACGTCGAGCAAGGGCGGCACGGATGACTCCTCGGGGTGCGGTGCGGTCACGGTGAGCGCGGGACGTCCGGCTCACCGTGACAACGGGCCACCCACCGCCGGGGTCACGCTCGCGGCGGAACGTCACCGTGGGCGGGCGGTACACCGGGCGCTCACGGTGACCGTTCCGGCGGAATCGATCACTCCACGTCGAACGGTCCGCCGGTACGGGCGGATGTCCGGGACGAAAACGGACGCACCCTCGCCGCAATTTTGTGAAGGACGTGTGCGCGTGCGCCGTCGTGCGGAACGCGGATTCCGTTTGATGCCCCGCAATACCGTTCCCGTATTAACCGTTCGAAGCCGTCCGGGAGCAGCGACAATGCTTTAGGAAATTGCCGCCGTATCTGACGCCGCGTCGAATTCGGACGGCCGCGGGAGTCGTCGGTATCCGGGCGGGCGTCACCCGTCGTTCGGGTGAATGCCGCATGTCAAACGTTTCGCGGCGCACTGTGACACAAGTGTGACGTGGCGCGGTCGTTCCGGGCGCTGTCCGGCCTACCGTGGGGCTCATGACACCGCTGCCCGGGATCCCCCAGGACCCGCACGACGACCTGGACGCCTACGTCGGCCTGGACCCCGGCCGGGCGCGGGAACGCGCCGCGGACGCCGGCTGGCGGACCGTGCGCGTCCTGCCGCCGGACGCCGTCATCACGCTGGAATACGTCGCCGGCCGGCTCAACCTCACCGTGGCCGACGGCGCCGTCACCCGCTGCTGGCGGGGCTGACGGCAGGGCTGCCGGGCCGATCGGCGGCGGGGCCGGCGGCGGACCGGGTCAGGCCGGGCCGCCCCGGCCGCGCACCACCGGCACCGGCGGGGTGGCCGGGCGGGCGGGGCGTTCCGGATGCGGCCGGCGGTTGGCACCCGGTGGCGGCGTCGGGCGTTCGTAGCGGCCGGCGTGGGGGCGTACGCCGCTGTGGTGCGTGGCGGTGCCGCGGGCCGCGGTGGCCGCGGCGGCGGGCGCGGAGCCCGCGCGGACCGTGCCGCAGGCCGGGGCCGGTTCCTGCTCCGGCGCGCCCTGGCCGGCCGCCGGCACGACGGCGGGCGCCTCGACGGCACCGGTGAGGCGGGCGGGCAGCACCCGGCGCAGCAGCCCCATCAGCCATTCCTCGGCGCGCGCGACGGCCGGCTCGAACCACGGCAGGGCCAGCAGCACCAGCAGGCCGGCGCACCAGCCGCTGAGCACGTCGCTGACCCAGTGCGTGCCGAGGTAGATCGTGGTCATGCCGACGCCCATGGCGAGCATCGCGCTGATGACCGACCCGACCCGCCGGGCGAACGGCGTGGAGGCCAGATACGCCAGAACGCCCCAGGTCACCACGGCGTTGGCGGTGTGACCGGAGGGGAATATGTCGCCGCCCATGAACAGTTCGGCGGACCCGACGCTGGTGGCGTAGTGCGGACCGAGGCGGCCCAGGCCGTACTTGACCGCGCCGACGGTGATGTTCAGCAGCAGCAGCGAGGTGCCCAGCACCAGCAGCGGCCGCAGCGAACGCTGCTTGTAGGTGCGCCAGCCCAGCCAGGCGGCCACCAGCACCGCGGTCGGGCCGCGCTGGCCGAGCACCACGAAGTAGTCCAGGAACGCGTGGAACCGAGGCCACTGCTTGTACGGCCGGAACAGCATGACCTGCCAGTCCAGCCGCACCAGCGCGGTGTTCGCGAGCACGGCGACGACGGTGGCCGCGTAGGCCACCAGCGTGGTGCCGAACAGCACGAGGCGCGTTCGGCTCATCCCGGGGACCTCGCGGTCGTCGGGTCGCTCCTGCGTCGGGCTGGCGACGATTCGGTCGGTACGCACTCAAGGGACGTTACAGCGTGTGACGGCAGTGTTCGGCCGAAGAAGCACGTTCGTGATGACGATGTGATGTGGCAACTGTCACGCCAAGGGTGCCGTCTCACCATTTCCACTTTCGCCGGGGTTCCACCGGGGTATCGCCGCGGCGGAGCGATCGACGGCCCTGCCGGGGCCACGGCATTTCCTGCCCCGCATTTCCTCGGAGAATCCTGTGAATGATGACCTGCGTAATTCCCGCCGGACGCTGCCGAGGGCGACGGGATTTCGCCGGCCGACCCGGACCGGGTGCTCCGGCGCCCGCCGGGCCCGGGCGGGCGCACCGCCCGCCGCCCGGGCCGCCGGCCACCGTGTGACAAACACCACGTGGCAGGCTGCTGCCCGACCCATGGGCGACGGCGGCCCGACGGCGTAGTACCGGGGGACAGGCCCCCGGCCGGGAGCCGCTCGCCACCCCGCCGGCGGGGTCCGTTCGCGTAGGGTGGCGGCCGACTCGCCCTCTTTTCCGCCGGAGTCCCCAGGGAACACGGCAGGGCGCCCCGGCTCCCGACGGACGCGAGCGCTCGATTGCGGAGGTGTTGCATGGCCGGGACCACCACGGCCGGATCCTGGAAGTCGAAGGCCCCCGCGACTCCGGGCCGTCGCGCCGGGTCCCCGCCGGGCGGCACGCCCCGGCAGCGTGTCTCGCCGGACGGCGCCCTGCCCGGCGGCCCCGGCGCCGCCCCGGCCCCCGCCGGCCCCGCGAACCGCTGGACCGTGCTGCTGGTGCTGTGCGTGAGCCTGCTGTTCGTCGCGCTGGACTCCACCGTCCTGCACGTGGCGATACCCGCGCTCACCGAGGCGCTGCGGCCGGGACCGGTGCAGCTGCTGTGGATCGTGGACGCCTATCCGCTGGCCGCCGCCTCGCTGCTCATACTCTTCGGCACCCTCGGCGACCGCGTCGGCCGACGCCGGGTGCTGCTGCTGGGATACGCGCTGTTCGCCGTCGCCTCGGCGGTGGCGTCGATGGCCTCCGACGCGTCGGTGCTGATCGGCGCCCGCGCGCTGCTCGGGGCCGGCGGCGCGATGATCATGCCCGCGACGCTCTCCATCGTCCGGCAGGTCTTCCCCGACCGTAGGGAACGCGCGCTGGCCATCGGCCTGTGGAGCGCGGTGGCCGCGGTGGGCGCCGCCGTCGGCCCGGTACTGGGCGGCTTCATGGTCCAGCACTACTGGTGGGGATCGGTCTTCCTGATCAACATCCCGCTGATGGCCGCCATCTGGCCGCTGGCCCGCTGGCTGGTGCCGGAGTCCACCGGCGACCGCGACGGGCCGTGGGACCTGCTGGGCGCGGCCATGGCGGGCCTGGGCATCCTGGGCGCCATCGTCGGCATCAAGCGGCTGGGCGCCGGCGCGAGCCCGCTGGACCCGCCCACGCTGGTGTCCCTGGTGGTGGGCGTCGCGCTCCTGGTGCTGTTCGTGCGCCGCCAGCGCCGGCTGAAACACCCGCTGATCGACATGAGCATGTTCTCGCGGCCGGCGTTCAGCACGTCGGTGGGCTGCATCGTCGTCGCCATGCTCGCGCTGGTCGGCCTGGAACTGATCGCGGTGCAGTACCTCCAGCTGGTGCTGGGGCTGCACCCCATGCAGACCGGCCTGCGCATGCTCCCGCTGACCTTCGCCGCGATGGCCGCCGGCCTGCTGGGCTCGAAGGTGCTGCACCGGGTCGGCCCCCGGCTGATGGTCGTGACCGGCTTCACCCTGACCGCGTCCGCCGTGCTGGCGCTGACCGTCATGGGCGAGCACGACCGGCCCCTGCTGCTGACGGCCGCCTTCGTCCTGCTGGGCTTCGGCCTGGAGACCACGCTGTTCGGCGCGTACGAGTCGATGCTCAGCGAATGCCCGGCCGGGCAGGCCGGCGGCGCCGCGGCGATCGGCGAGACCGCGTACCAGCTCGGCGCCGGGCTCGGCATCGCGCTGCTCGGCAGTGTGATGAACGCGTTCTACGCGCCCGGGGTGCGCCACCTGCCCGGGGTGCCGCGCGCCGACAGCCGGGGCGCCGGCCACTCGCTCGGCGAGGCCTACGACCTGTCCCACCAGCTCGGCGGCCGCCCCGGCGCCGTCCTGCGGGACGCCGCCCGCCAGTCCTTCGTGCACGGCCTGCACGTCACGCTGGTCGTCAGCGCCGTCCTGCTGCTGCTGGGAGCCGCCGCCGCGCTGCGCCTGCCGCGCGCCTTCGACGGCAGCGCCGATCCGCACGCGAACGCCTGCGGAGGCACCTCCGAGCCCGGCACGGAGGCCGCAGAGCCGGCCGGGCCCACCGGGTCCGCCGAACCCACCGACGAGGCCGCGACGGGGTCCGGGGCGGAGGCCGCACGGGTTGGGGCGCAGGCCGAGGGGCGCGTCGGTGCGAAGAGCCGCGTCTGACGGAGAGCCGTGTTCGGCGGGGTGGGCCGCGTTCGGCGCGGTGGCCGGGGCTGAACGGAGAGCCGCCGTCCGGCGGGGTGAGGAGCGCGGTCCGGGGGCGCCGACCGCGGCCGTTGATCGGGACCGGTGGCCGGGGGCGTTGACCGGGAGCCGTTGATCGTTGGGCCGGAGGCCGGGCGGCGGTTGCCGGGGGATCGCGGGGACGGGAGCCGTAGCCGGAGCTGTTGATCGTGGGGCCGGGGCCGGAGGCCGGGCGGCAGATGCCGGGACTCACGGGGCTGGTGCCGGTGCCGGGGCCGTTGACCGTTGGCCGCTGCCGCGGGCCGGGCGGCGGTTGCCGGGGGATCGCGGGGCCGTTGACCGGGTTGGCCGGAGCCGGAGCCGGAGGCTGGCGGCGGAACCGGATCGTGCGTGTCGTGGGCGGATGCGGTGTCCGTGAGGTGGGAGAACCGTGCCGGGGGCGTGGCCCGGCCGCCGGGGCCGTTCGGGCCCGGGCGGTCGGCGCGTGATCGCGGAGAGCGGATCACGGCGTATCACCCGGGTGACGTTTGGCCCGCTCCAGGCGTGCGCGACGGCCCCGGTCCCGGCGGTCGCGCCGGGGCCCGGGGCGGTCAGCTCTGGTTGAAGAAGCCGTCCGAGCGGCGGCCGGCCTGGTCGCCGCTGACCACCCGGTAGGCGGCCGGTGTGAGCAGGAACACCCGGGTCGCCACCCGTTCGATCGATCCGTGCAGGCCGAAGGTGAGCCCGGCGGCGAAGTCCACCACCCGCTTCGCGTCGGCCGGGTCCATGGTCGTCAGGTTGACGATCACGGGGATGCCGTCGCGGAACAGCTCGCCGATCACCCGCGCGTCCCGGAAGCTTTCCGGGGTGAGCGTGGCGATCCGGCGGCCCCGGTCCTGGGCCGCCTCACCGGCCACCCGCACCCGCGGATCGGTCACCCACGCGTCGGCGGGCTCGGACTCCTCGTTGTAGTCCGTGTACTCCTCGTCGTAATAACGCCCGTCGTCACTGTCGTCGACGAGTCCCAGCCAAGCGCTGGCCTTTCGCACCGAACCCATGGACGCCTCCTCTCACCGCGCGGTCCGTACCGTCCGCCCTCCTATGGTTGACCATGATGCTGACAATGCGCCAAGGGGAAATCCCTCCCACGATCGATTCGTGACTGTTCTGGTGCAGAGCGGGACATGGCCTGGCATCAGGTGGCGCCCGCCCCGGGCGTCGTGACGGGGTGCCAGGAAAAATATGCCCGGGATTTCACGGAAGAGTGATCGAAGTCGGCTGTTCGGTCCAGTGAGTTGACGAGCCCTCCGACGGGCGCCGCTCGCTAGCATGACCTGCGACGTCGTGGCCGTAGCGACACGCAGGGAGGATATGCGTTGTTCGGGATCATACGACCGTGTCGGCATCGGATGTCCGAACATCTCGCCGTCTCCTGGACCGCGCACCTGTGCGGCCTGTGCCTGGCGTTGCGCGACGACCACGGCCAACTCGCCCGGGTGGCCACCAACTACGACGGACTCGTCATATCCGTGCTCGTGGAGGCGCAGGCACCGGCTCGGGCCGGCGGGCGCCGGACGGCCGGGCCGTGCCCGCTGCGGGCGATGCGCACCGCGCCGGTGGCCACCGGGGAGGGTGCCCGGCTGGCGGCCGCCGTCTCGCTGCTGCTGGCGTCGGCGAAGGTGCGCGACCACGTCGCCGACCGCGACGGGCTGCTGGGCCGCCGCCCGGTGGCCGCCGCGGCCCGCCGGGTCGCCGACCGCTGGGACCGCGCGGGCGCCGGCACCGGCGCCGGCGTCGGGTTCGACACCGCGGTCCTGCTCGACGCGGTGGACCGGCAGGCCGGCGTCGAGGCGCTCGCCGGAGTGGGCACCCCGCTGCTGACCGTCACCGAGCCCACCGGGACGGCCACTGCCGCCGCCTTCGCCCACACCGCGGTGCTGGCCGGCCGGCCCGGCAACGTGCCGCCGCTGACCGAGGCCGGCCGGCTGTTCGGCCGTCTCGCCCACCTGCTGGACGCCGTCGAGGACCTTGCCGCCGACCGGGCCGGTGGCGCCTGGAACCCGATCGCCGCCACCGGCACCGACCTCGCCGAGGTCCGCCGGCTCTGCGACGACGCGGTGCGCGGCATCCGGCTCGCCCTGCGCGACGTCGCCTTCGAGGACGGCCGCCTCGCCCACACCCTCCTCGCCCACGAACCCGCCCGCTCCGTCGACCGCGTCTTCGGTACGGGGCCCTGCGGGGTCCTCGGGGTGCGGGGGGTTCCCGGCGAGCCGGGGAGCCACGGCGTCCGCGGGGTGCCCGGCGGCGTTCCCCACGACCGGGCGGCCGGTGAGGCGGGGGCGTTCGGCGGTGTGGTCGGATCGGGGCGGGCGTCGTACGGTTCGGGGCGGACGTCGTACGGGGCGGGGCACGGCGGGGCGCACGGTCCCGGTGAGCCGTTCGCAGGCGGTGGCGGTGCGTTCGGGCCGGAGGGCGGGTTCGGCGGTCCGTTCGGCTCCGGGGGCGGGATCGGCGGATCAGGCGGCCCCGGGGACGGGTTCCGTTCCGGGGGCGGATTCGGCGGCACCGGCGGTCCGTTCGGCTCCGGGGGCGGGGTCGGCGGCCCGCGTGGTCCGTTCGGCCCCGGAGACCGGTTCGGTGGGCCCGGCCGGGTGCCGCCCCAACCGCCGCCGCGGCGCGGGACGTTGCGGGGGTGCTCGATCTGGCTGGGGATGTGCTGCACGTGCCAGGTGTGCTGCCGCGGTGCCTATCGCGATCCGTGGAGCGGCGAGCCCCGGTCCGGCTGGTGCCGCGACTGCGACTGCGACTGCGGCGACGTGGACTGCTGTGACTGCTGCGAGGGCGGCCTGGAGTGCGCCCAGTGCTGCGAGTGCGGAACGGGTTGCTGAACGGGCGGGCGGCGCCGCCTGCCGGTCGGTGGCCCGGTGGTCCGTTCCGCCGTGTCGGCCACCTGACTGACAGACCGTCGGAATCATCCGAAAGCTGATGATTCGTCATAAGGTGACGGCCTGGTGTCGACCGTGCCGAGTGCCGTTGTCCGCCCGGCGGACGTCCGTGACGCGGCCCGCGGGCCCGACGGGCCGTCGCGGAGGGCGGCCCCTCCACCCCCGCAGGAGGAACGAGTGAGGACCCCGCACACCGCCCGCCGCACCGTCTTGACCCCGCGCGTCCGCACCGCCGCCGCGGCCGCCGTGGGGCTGGCCGTGGCCGGCGCCCTCGTGCTGCCCGCGGCCACCGCGGCGCCGGCCGCCGACCCGGTCGACGCCAACCCGGCCTCCGTCGCCCGGCTCACCCAGAACCTCGGCAGTACCGCCACCGCCGGTGCCTACTACGACCCGGCCGCCGCGGCCACCGTCGTCAACGTCACCTCCGACGCCGCCGCCGACGCGGTGCGGGCCGCCGGCGCGGTTCCCCGGCACGTCGCGTACTCCGGCGCGCGGCTCCGGGCGGCCGGGCGGGCGGTGCGCACCCTCGGCATCGCCGGCACCGCCTGGGCCCCGGACCCGCGCGCCGACCAGCTCGTCGTCACCGCCGACAGCCGCCTCACCCCGGCCGAGCTGACCCGGCTGCGGACCGCCGCCAAGGGCTACGGCAAGGCCGTCCGGGTCGAACGGGTCGCCGGCCGCTTCCAGACCCTGCTCAGCGGCGGCGATGCGATCTACGGGGGCGGGTACCGCTGCTCGCTCGGCTTCAACGTGCACGACGGCGCCACCTACTACTTCCTGACCGCCGGGCACTGCGGGCAGGCCGTCGCCACCTGGTACACCGATCAGGGCCAGACCACGAAGATCGGCCCGACCACCGGCTACACCTTCCCCGGCAGCGACTACGCCCTGGTCCGCTACGACAACACCGCGCTGGAGCATCCCAGTACGGTCGGCGACCAGACGATCGGCACCGCCGGCGACGCCTACGTGGGCGAGTCCGTCACCCGCCGCGGCAGCACCAGCGGCGTGCACAGCGGCACGGTCGGCGCGCTGGACGCCAGCATCGACTACGGCGACGGCGACGTGGTCGACGGCCTGATCAAGACCGACGTGTGCGCGGAACCCGGCGACAGCGGCGGTCCGCTCTACGACGGCGGCACCGCGCTCGGCCTCACCTCCGGCGGCAGCGGCGACTGCACCACCGGCGGCACCACGTTCTTCCAGCCGGTCACCGCCGCCCTCACCCACTACGGCGTCTCGCTCGGCTGAGCCACGCCTCGCCCGCTGCTGTGGCGTCCGGTCGCCCGGCGTACCGGCTCGTCCGCTGCGGCGTCCCGCTCGGCCCGACGTACGCCGTCACCCGCTGCTGCGTCCCCGCGCGGCCGGCGTTCCGCCCCATCCGGTTCATCCGCTGCCAGGTCCCGCGCGGCCGGCGTGCCGCGCCCCCGGTGCCCCTCACGGCCCGCGTCCGGCCTGAGGGGCGCCGATCCGGGGCCGCGGGCGTACCGTGAAGGGGGAAGACATCCCGCGAGCGCCTGACCGGCCGTGATGTCCTCGGACCGCGACGGCGCCCACGACTGGGGGTCGTGATGCTGGTCGTCGACATCGTCATACCTGTCCTGGCCGTCGCCGTGTTGCTGCTGCTGACCGGCGCCAGGGTCGTCAAACAGTACGAACGCGCGCTGGTCTTCCGGCTGGGCCGGTTGCGTTCCGGGGTCCGGTCGCCGGGGTTCAGCGTGCTGATCCCGGGGGTCGACCGGATGGTCAAGGTCAACATGCAGATCGTGACCGTCCCCATCCCCTCCCAGGAGGGCATCACCCGCGACAACGTCACCGTCCGGGTCGACGCCGTCGTCTACTTCAAGGTCGTCCATCCCATCGACGCCGTCATCAACGTCGAGGACTACCGCTACGCCGTGCTCCAGGTCGCCCAGACCTCGCTGCGGTCCATCATCGGCAAGAGCGACCTGGACGACCTGCTGTCCAACCGGGAGAAGCTCAACGAGGGCCTGGCGCTGATGATCGACAGCCCGGCGCTCGCCTGGGGCGTGGCGATCGACCGGGTGGAGATCAAGGACGTCTCGCTGCCGGAGACCATGAAGCGCTCGATGGCCCGCCAGGCCGAGGCCGCCCGGGACCGCCGCGCCCGGGTGATCAACGCCGACGCCGAACTCCAGGCGTCCAAGAAGCTCGCCCAGGCCGGCGCCGTCATGGCCGACCAGCCCGCCGCCCTGCAACTGCGGCTGCTGCAGACCGTCACCGCGGTCGCCGCCGAGAAGAACTCCACCCTGGTGCTGCCCTTCCCCGTGGAACTGCTGCGCTTCCTGGAACGCTCCGGGCAGAACGGCGGCGAACGCTCAGGACACGACGGCGGCGGAAACGGCGCGGCCGCACCCGTGCCGCCGGCGGCCGTGACCCACCACGACGACGGGGACGAGGAGGTGGAGGCCGGGCCCGACCTGCCCGCGGTCTCCGCCTACGACCCCGGCGAGCTGGGCCCCGGTCCGATGATCGACCCGCTGGCCGAGGGCCGGTCCGCCCCGGAACGTTCACCGGACGAATGGTCCGACGACTCCTCCGGCACCCCCTCCGAGGCCGACCGCACCGGCTTCGCCGCCCCCGGCCCGGAGACCGGCCCCGGCCCCGGCCCCGGCTCCGCGACCCCCGGCTCCGGGAGCGGCTGAGCCCGGCCGCGTACCCGGCGGTCGTCCCGCCCGCTCCGCCGCCACCACACGATCCGCGGCGCCCACAAGGTTCACAGGTATTACGGAAGGCTGACGAACCGGCCGCGAAGCCGGTATCCGCTGGTCGCCCCGACGTCGAAGTGGTCGAATCGGTACATGGCGAAGGATGGCAGGGGAGCACCGGTCGGCCGGCGGGTGATGCTGGGGGTGCTGGGCCTCGGCGTGCTCGGCGCCGCCACCGGCTCGTACGTGCAGAACAGTTACGACAACCTGCTGGCCCAGATCAGTTCCAGGGACCCGACCGGGGTGACCGGCCTGCTGCCCGGCGGCGGCGGGTTCCGCTTCTACTCCGTCTCGGAGTCCATCCCGCACCGCTCCGACCAGGACTACAAACTCACCGTCGACGGCCTGGTCGACCGCCCCGGCTCGTACTCACTGGCCGACCTGCACGCCATGCCCAGCACCCGCCTGGTGCGCGACGTGCAGTGCGTGACCGGCTGGCGGGTGCCGCACTACGCGTGGACCGGCGTGAAGCTGTCGGACCTGCTGGACAAGGCCGGCGTCCAGCCGGGCGCGAAGGCGCTGCGCTTCACCTGCTTCGACGGCGTCTACACCGAGAGCCTCACCCTCGACCAGGCCCGCCGCCCCGACATGCTCGCCGCCTACCGCATGGACGACAAGCCGGTCACCGCCGCGCACGGCGGCCCGGTGCGGCTCTACGCGGCGCCGATGTACTTCTACAAGTCCGCCAAGTGGCTCTCCGGCATCACCGTCACCGACCACGTGGAGCCCGGCTACTGGGAGCACTACGGTTACGACGTCGACGCCTGGGTCGGTAAATCGAACGGACGCGACGATGACCCGACTTCCTGACCGCGCGGGCGGCGGCACCGGCACGGGCGCAGGCAGCGGCGCCGGCACGGGCAGCGGTACAGGCCCCGGCGGCGCCGTTCGCGGCACCGTGGGCGCCGCCGCCTCCGCCTCCGCCTCCGCCTCCGCCGCGGCCTCCTCCTCGGAGGACGGCGTGCCGCCGGACCTGCTGCGCCGGTTCACCACCGCCGAGCGGTGGGTGCACCGCGCGAGCGCCGCGCTCATGGGCGTCGCCATCGTCACCGCCGCGTTCCTCTACCTGCCCGCGCTGGCCGAACTCGTCGGACGGCGGCGGCTGTTGGTCATCGTCCACGAGTGGTCCGGCGTCCTGCTGCCGCTGCCGCTGCTGGCCGGGCTGGCCTCCAAGGCGTTCCGCGCCGACCTCGACCGCCTCAACCGCTTCGCCACCTACGACTGGCGCTGGCTCAGCCGCGCCGTGCGCCGCGTCCCCGGACCGCGGGTGTCCGGCAAGTTCAACGCCGGCCAGAAGCTGTACGCGTCCTTCATGGCCGGCGCCGTGCTGGTCATGCTGGGGACCGGCATCGTCATGTGGTTCCCGTACCTGACCCCGCTGGTGTGGCGCACCGGTTCGACCTTCGTGCACGACTGGCTCGCCATCTTCATCGGCGTGCTGGTCATCGGCCACATCGGCATGGCGGTCCGCGACCCCGACGCCCGTCGCGCCCTGCGCACCGGCTTCGCCGACCGCCGCTGGGCCCGCCGCGAACACCCGCTGTGGGAGAAGGAGAACCCGCCACCCGGCGAGTGACGCCCCGTCGGCCACGGCGCGGGGCTTTCGCCGCGCGCCGTGCGGGTGTTCCACGACCCGGCCCCGCCGCCCGGGGGCTTATGGTGCGGGGGCGGAGTACGCCAAGGCGGGCATCGACTCAGGCACCTGCCGCTGCCGGCGGCGACCACCACGGCGGAACTGGTGGCGGCCGTCCGCGCGCTGTCGGCCGATCCGTCGGTACACGGCATCCTGTTGCAGCACCCCGTGCCGGCGCACAGCGATGAGCGGGCCGCGTTCGAGGCGATCGATCCGGCCAAGGACGTCGACGGCGTGACCATGCGGTCGTTCACCGCGATGGCGTTCGGCCACCCCGGCTCCGCCTCCTGCACCCCGGGCGGGATCATGCGGCTGCTCGACGCCTACGGGGTCGACCCCGCCGGACGACGTGCGGCGGATGTCTTACGGCATGGGGTGTGCGGTGTACGGCATCTGACGGCGTGCGGGGTACGGCGTACGGCATACGACGTGGGGACGGCCCGCCTGACGGTGTGTGGCGTGGGGCGGTCGGCGTCCGACGTCGGCTCGGGTGCGTCGGGTTGCGGGGAACGCGTCAGCGGGGGCTGCGCAGGCGTTCCATGTCGCGGCGGTCGCGCTTGGTGGGACGGCCGGCGCCGCGGTCGCGGACCCCCAGGGCGAGGACGTCCTCACGCGGCGGCGCGGGCGGGCTGTTGTCGACGAAGCACTCCGCGGCGGCCGGCGCCCCGACCCGCTTGCGGATCAGCCGGGAGACGACCACCACGCGTTCCCGCCCGGCGTGGAAGAGCCGCACCTCGTCGCCGGTCTTCAGGGGCTGCGCGGGCTTCACCCGTTCCCCGTTGATCCGCACGTGGCCGGCCTTGCACTCGGCGGCCGCCAGCGACCTGGTTTTCGTCAGGCGCACCGACCAGATCCAGCTGTCCACCCGCACGGGCGCTTCGTCCGACCCCATGCCACCGACTCTAGTCGAGCCCCGGACCACCTCCCAGGCTTTTTCCCGGGGGGTACGCGGGGCTTCGCTCGAAGGGGGCGGGGTGGCGGGGTTCGGGGGTCGGGCTGGTGGTCGGGCGTGGTGGTGGAGGAGTGCGGGGCGGGGGAGTCTCTTACGGCGGGAGCAGGCTGACGAGCGCCGTCTACGGGAGTGCCGCCGACGGGAGTGCCGCCGACGGGAGTGCCGCCGACGGGAGTGCCGCCGACGGGAGCGGCGCTGGAGGGAACGGCCGTCCCCGGCGCCGGGGACGTCCTCCGGCGAACGCCGCCGCGTCCCCGCATCCGATCGGTCCGGCGGTGACCGCTTCCCGCGGGAGCCGCCAACTCCCTCCGGAGAGGCCGGTTCCGGCGACACCGTTGACGCCGCGCCCGTGTTGACGCCGCGTCCGCCGGCCGTTGTCCGACGCCGCGTCCGTTGCCGACGAGCGTCCTCCGGTGGTCCCGCGCCGGAGGGGGACCGGTGAACGCCGTCAGCCCCGCCTCCGGCTTCCGGCGCGAACCGTCGGCCCCGCTCCGGGGGTGAGCCCCCGCTCCGGAGGAGCACCCCTGCCCCCGGAGCCCTCCG
This sequence comes from Streptantibioticus silvisoli, assembly GCF_027947535.2. GTDB lineage: Bacteria > Actinomycetota > Actinomycetes > Streptomycetales > Streptomycetaceae > Streptantibioticus_C > Streptantibioticus_C silvisoli. Next base: position 15,755 of record NZ_JAAGKO020000049.1, on the reverse strand, counting down.
CCCCGGAGGAAGCACCTCCGCCCGGGGGAAGCCCCTCCGCCCGGAGGAGTCCCTCGCCCCCGCGGAGCTCCCCGCCCCCGGAGATGCACCCCCGCCCCCGGAGAAGCCCCCGCGGAGCGCCCCCGCCCCCACCCCCGGAGAAAGCGCGCCCCGCCCCGGAGGGTCAACCCCCTGAGACTTCACTTCACTCATTCGAGTCGAACGGATATTCGATAGGTGGTCTATGGTGGAAAGCAGCAGGTCCGGAGGGCGGGCCGGGGGAGTGCGAAGGGGACGACGGTGAGGATCGGGAGGTGCGTTCCATGGGCTTTACGCATCTCCATACCGTCTCGGGATTCTCGATGCGGTACGGCGCCAGCCACCCGCAGGCGCTGGCGGAGCGGGCCGCCGAGCGGGGGATGGACGCGCTCGCGCTGACCGATCGGGACGGCGTGGCGGGCGCCGTCCGGTTCGCCGAAGCGTGCGCGCGGGCCGGGGTGCGGCCGGTGTTCGGGGCCGGGATCGCGGTGCCGGCCGCGGAGCCGGCGGACGGCGGTGCGCGGCGCCGTACGCCGGTGCGCGGCGGCGCGTTCGTGGACGAGTCGGCGCCGCGTGCCGTCTTCCTGGCCCGGGACGGCGCGGCGGGGTGGGCGGAGCTGTGCGCGCTGCTCACCGCGGCCCACCGCGGCGGCACGCCGGTGCGGCCGGAGTGGGCGGACCTCACCGGTGCGGGCCTGACCGTCCTGCTCGGGCCGGACTCCGAGGTCGGCCGGGAGCTGGCCGCCGGGCGGCCGGACCGGGCGGAGCGGCGGCTGGCGCCGTGGCGCGAGCGGTACGGCGACGCGCTGCGGCTGGAAGTGGTCTGCCACGGCCGCACCGGCACCGGGCCGGGGTCGGTGCGGCAGGCGGCCCGCACCCTGGGGTTCGCCGTCGAGCGGGGCATCCGGGCGGTGCTGACCAACGCCGTCCGCTACGCCGACCCGGGCCAGCGGGAGGTCGCCGACGTGCTGGACGCGGCCCGGCTGCTGGTGCCTGTCGACACCCGGCGGCCGGAGCGGCTGGACAGCGGTGAGGCATGGCTGAAGGACGCCGGCACGATGGCCCGGATCGCCGAGCGGGTCGCCGAGGCGGCCGGGTTCCGCCGGGACACCGGGCACCGCCTGCTGCGGATGACCGAGGAGACCGCCGCGGCCTGCGCGGTCGACCCCGAGGAGGACATCGGCACCCACCGCGTCCACTTCCCCGAGCCGGAGCTGGTCGGCGCCGGGCGGCGCGGGACCGACCGGGTGCTGCGGTCCCGGTGCACCGCGGCCATGATCACCGGACGGTACGACCTGGGCGCCGACCGCCGGGACCGCTGGCACCGGCTGGAGGACGAGCTGCGCGTCATCGGGCGACTGGGCCTGGCCGGATACTTCCTCACCGTCGCACGGGTGGTCGACGACACCCGTGACCTGGGCATCCGGGTCGCGGCCCGCGGATCGGGCGCGTCCTCGTTCGTCAACCACCTGCTGGGCGTGGCGGCCGCCGACCCGATGGAGCACGGGCTGCTGATGGAGCGTTTCCTCTCGCCGGACCGGGTGGCGATGCCCGACATCGACATCGACGTGGAGTCCGCCCGCCGCATCGAGGTCTACCGGGCGATCCTGGACCGTTTCGGACCCGAGCGGGTCGCCACCGTCGCGATGCCCGAGACGTACCGGGTCCGGCACGCGATCCGCGACGTCGGCGCCGCGCTCGGCATGGACCCGCAGGACGTCGACCGGCTGGCGAAGGCGTTCCCGCACATCCGGGCCCGCGACGCCCGCGCCGCGCTCGCCGAACTGCCCGAGCTGCGCGCCGTCGACGCGCAGGGGTACGCCGACCGGTACGGCGGGCGGCTGTGGGACCTGGTGGAGGCGCTGGACGGGCTGCCGCGCGGGATCGCCATGCACCCGTGCGGCGTGCTGCTGTCCGACGCGCGGCTGCTGAGCCGCACGCCGGTGATGCCGACCAGCGGGGAGGGGTTGCCGATGGCGCAGTTCGACAAGGACGACGTCGAGGTGCTCGGCCTGCTGAAGCTGGACGTGCTCGGGGTGCGGATGCAGTCGGCGATGGCGCACGCGGTCCAGGAGATCGCCCGGGCCGGCGGTGAACGGCTGGACCTGGACCGGTTGCCGGCCGACGACCCGGAGACGTACCGGCTCATCCGGTCCGCCGAGACGCTGGGCTGCTTCCAGATCGAGTCGCCGGGCCAGCGCGACCTGGTCGGCCGGATGCAGCCGTCGACCTTCCACGACATCGTGGTCGACATATCGCTTTTCCGGCCGGGACCGGTCGCCGCCGACATGGTCCGGCCGTTCATCGAGGCGCGGCACGGCCGGGCGCGGCCCGAGTACCCGCACCCCGCGCTGGCCGAGGTGCTGGGCGACACCTACGGCGTGGTGGTCTTCCACGAGCAGGTCATCCGGATGCTCCACGTGCTGACCGGCTGTTCGCTCGCGGAGGCGGACGAGAAGCGCCGGGCGCTGTCCGACCCGGAGCGGCAGGGGCGGGTGCGGGCGTGGTTCGCGGCGGCGGCCCGGGAGCGCGGCAGCACCACCGAACAGGTCCGCCGCACCTGGCAGATCCTGGAGGCGTTCGGCTCCTACGGCTTCTGCAAGGCGCACGCGGTCGCCTTCGCGGTGCCGACCTACCAGTCGGCCTGGCTCAAGGCGCACCGCCCGGCCGCGTTCTACGCCGGGCTGCTCACGCACGATCCGGGGATGTATCCCAAGCGGCTGCTGCTCGCCGACGCCCGGCGGCGCGGCGTGCCGGTGCTGCCGCTGGACGTCAACGCGTCCGGTGCGGATTATCAGATCGAACTGGTGTGCGATGAACCCCGGCCGGGCGATGAATCCCGGCCGGGCGTCGAACCCGGGTCGGATGTCGAACCCGGGTCGGGTATCGAACCCCGGTCGGGCGTCTGGGGCCTGCGGCTCGCGCTGTCCGACGTGCACGGCATCAGCGAGGAGGAGACCGCCCGGCTGGTCGCCGGCCGCCCGTACACCTCGCCCCGGGACCTGTGGCAACGGGCCCGGCCCAGCCGCCCGGTGCTGGAACGGCTGGTGCGGGTGGGCGCGCTGGACTCCTTCCTGGCCGGTTCCACCGCCAACCGCCGCGACCTGCTGCTCCAGGTCGCCGAACTCCAGCGGGGCCGCGACGCGGCCGCGCGGGCCGGGCAGCTCGCGCTGCCGGACGCCGAACCGGGCGCGCCGGTCGCGGCGGCCGGCCTGCCGGACCTGGACGACCGGGACCGCACGCAGGCCGAACTCGGCATCCTCGGCATGGACGCCTCCCGGCACGTGATGGACGAACGCCACGCGTTCCTGCGGGAGCTGGGCGCGACGCCGGCCAGACGGCTGCGCGAGGCACGGCACGGCGAGACGGTACTGGTGGCCGGCGCCAAGGCGGCCACCCAGACCCCGCCGATCCGCTCCGGGCGCCGGGTCATCTTCCTCACCCTGGACGACGGCACCGGCCTGGTCGACCTCGCGTTCTTCGACGACAGCCACGAAGCCTGCGCGCACACCGTCTTCCACTCCTGGCTGCTGCTGGTGCGCGGCGTGGTCCAGCGGCGCGGCCCGCGCAGCCTCACCGTCGTCGGCCAGGCCGCCTGGAACCTCGCCGACCTCGCCGAACTGCGCCGCACCGGCGGCCTGGAGGCGGTCGCCACCACCCTGGCCGCGCCCCCGCCCGCCGCGCCCCGCGCCCCCGGGACGGACGCCGACGGCGCCGCCCGGCCGGCCCCGGACCCCGCCCGGCCTCCCGGCCGGTCCATCCACCTGCCGACCGGCTACGAACTCCACCCCTGGGCCGACCTCCAGCCCCCCGGCGAACAGGCCGCCACCGGAAGAAAGCTGTGGCACTCCAGCCAGGGGAGCGCGGGATGAGACCGGGGGAGGGCGGACCGGAGCCGGCGGAGGGTGTCGTGCGGCGCCGGGAAGCCGGGGCTGAGGCACGGAGAGGCGGCCGGAGACCGGGGGAGGGTGCCGTGCGGCCGGGGGGAGCCGGGGCTGAGGCGGAGGTGGTCGGGGCTGGGCCGCGGGGAATCGGGCCGGAGCCGGCGGAAGGTGCCGTGCGGCGGGAAGCCGGGGGTGAGCCGTGGGGAGTCGGACCGGAGGCGGAGGGAGCCGGGACGCAGTCGCGGGAAGCCAAGGTGAAGCTGGGGGAAGCCGGGGCTGAGGCGGCGGAAGCCGGACCGGAGCCGGGGGAGGGTGGTGCCGTCGGGCGGCAGGTGCTGTACGTGTGCACGGCCGCCGGCGGGCCCGCCGCGTTCGACGTGCTGCTGTCCGTCCTGCGTGACATCACGCCGGTCGTCGAGGCGCTGCCGCCGGACGCCGCGCTCGCCGACGTCACCGGCAGCACGCGGTACTTCGGCCGGGACGCGGCCGGACTCGGCGCGCTGATCCGGGTGCGGGCGCTGGCCCGTTACGACGTGGACTGCACGGTCGGGGTGGCCGCCAACCCGCTGCTGGCCCGGATGGCGGCGCACGACGGTCCGCCGGGCGCGGTCCGGGCGGTGGGCGGCGGCCCCGGTGAGGCGGCGGCGTTCCTGGACGGCAAACCGGTCGGCGCGCTGCACGGCGTCGGGCCGAAGACCGCCAGGACGCTGTGCGACTACGGCCTCGACACCGTCGACCGGCTCGCGGCGGCGCCGCTGCCCACCGTGCAGCGGCTGCTGGGGGCGCGGCTGGGCCGGCTGCTGCGCGACCGCGCCCACGGCGCCGACCCGACCCCGGTGTCGCCGAACGCCCCGGCCCGTTCGGTGGGCGCCGACCACCGCTTCGACCGGCCCGAACTCGACCCCGGCCGGCGGCACCGCGCGCTGCTGGCGCTCGCCGCCGAACTCGGCCTGCGGCTGCGCGCCGACGACCAGGTCGCCCGCGGCCTGACCCTCACCGTCCGGTACGCCGACCGGTCGGCCACCACCCGTACCCGCGCGCTCCCCGAACCGACCGCGCACACCCCGGCGCTGGCCACCGCCGCCTACGCGCTGCACGACGCCCTGCGGCTGCAACGGGCCAGGGTCACCGCGGTCGCGCTGCGCGCCGAGGACCTCACCGGGGCCGCCGGGACCGGACGGCAACTCACCTTCGACCCGCGGGCGGAGAACATCCGCCGGGCCGAGTCGGTGACGGACCGCATCGCCGCCCGCTGGCCCGGCCTGCTGGTCGGCCCGGCCTCCCTGGCCGGCCTCCCGCGCCGCTCCGCCTGACGCCCGCCCGGCGCCCGTCCGAACCCCCGCCCGCCGTGCGGCCCGCCGCCGTGGCCGGGCCGGAGTCGTCAACCCGGCGGCCGTACAAGGAGGTTGGGCGGGCGGGGCGGAATGCCGAAAGTTTTACCGGCACGTAACTTCCCCCGCTTTGCTACTCGAACGTAACGTTACCCAGGCGTAAGTCCATGTGATGCGCGTCACATGCATTCCCGGTTCTCCGGGCCGGTGCTCCACCCCCCACTCTGACCTGCGAGGAGATCAGATGAAGCTCTCCCCGGGGCGGCGCCGCCGCACCCGCCTGCTGGCCGTCCTGCCCGCGCTCGCCCTCGCGCTGGCCGGCCTCACCGCGACCGCCGCGCCCGCCAGCGCCGCCGACAACTCCGGCTGGAACGACTACAACTGCAAGCCGTCCGCCGACCACCCGCGCCCGGTGGTGCTCGTGCACGGCACGTTCGAGAACGGCACCGACAACTGGGAGGTGCTGGCCCCCTACCTGGAGGACCGCGGCTACTGCGTCTTCTCGTTCGACTACGGGATGATCGACTCGCTCGGCGCGTTCGGCGGACTCGGCCCGATCGACGCCTCCGCCCAGCAGTTGTCCGACGAGGTGGACAAGGTCCTGGCGGCGACCGGCGCCCCCAAGGTCGACCTCGTCGGCCACTCGCAGGGCGGCATGATGCCGCGCTACTACCTGAAGTTCCTCGGCGGCGCCGCCAAGGTCAACGCGCTCATCGGCCTGGCCCCCGACAACCACGGCACCACGCTGGACGGTCTGCAGAAGATCGCCGAGAAGGTCCCCGGCGCCGAGGCCCTGATCGGCGACGTCACCCCCGGCCTGACCGACCAGCTGTCCGACTCCCCGTTCCTCCAGAAGCTCAACGCGGGCGGCGACACCGTTCCCGGCGTGCAGTACACCGTCATCGCCACCGACACCGACGAGGTCGTCACCCCGTACCAGTCGGAGTTCCTCACCGGCCCCGACGTGCACAACGTGCTGCTCCAGGACCTGTGCCCGGTCGACGTCTTCGAGCACGTGCTGATCGGCACCACCGACCTGATCGCCTTCCACGAGGTGGCCAACGCCCTCGACCCGGCCACCGCGACCACGACCACCTGCGCGGACGCCGGCGACCTGCCGTAACGGACCCGGGCGGCCCGCCGGGACGACCCCCTTCGCGGGACCCGCCCGCCCGGCCGCCCGCCGCGCCCCCGCCCGCCGCGACACCGACGTCCGCGGCGGGCGGAGCGCTGTGCGAGGGTGGGAGGCCGACCCCACCTGCGGAGAGGCGAGTCCGGGATGACCGTCAGCGATCTGTGGCAGGCCCTTGTCGACCCCGGCACCTGGCACGGCTGGGACGAGCCCCTGACCTCGCTGCCCGCCGACCCCGACTACCGCGCCGCCGTGGAACGCGCCCGGCTGCGCACCGGCCTCGACGAGTCCGTCGTCACCGGCGAGGGCCGCATCGCCGGCCGCCGGGTGGCGCTGGTGGCCTGCGAGTTCGGCTTCCTGGCCGGCTCCATCGGTGTCGACGCCGGCGAACGCCTCACCCTCGCCGTCGAACGCGCCACCCGCGAACGCCTGCCCCTGCTCGCCTCACCGGCCTCCGGCGGCACCCGCATGCAGGAGGGCACGATCGCCTTCGTCCAGATGGTCAAGGTCGCCGCCGCCGTCGCCGCGCACAAGGCGGCCGCCCTGCCCTACCTGGTGTACCTCCGGCACCCCACCACCGGCGGCGTCCTGGCCTCCTGGGGCTCCCTCGGCCACGTCACCGCCGCCGAGCCCGGCGCCCTCATCGGCTTCCTCGGCCCCCGCGTCCACCAGGCGCTCTACGACGAGGAGTTCCCCTCCGGCGTCCAGACCGCGGAGAACCTGCTGGCCCACGGCCTGCTCGACGCCGTCCTGCCCACCCGCGACCTGGCCGCCGTGGCCCGCCGCGCGCTGAACGTGCTGTGCGGGGAGAACGAGGCGCCGGCCGAGGGCGTGTCCGCCGACGGCGCGTTCGGGGGTGGAACGGCTCGCGGGGGTGCGTCGGTTGACGCGGGCGGTGCGTTTGTTGACGCCGCGGATGCGTCTGCTGGCGGCGAGGACGCGCCGGCCGGCGGCGCGTTCGGGGGCGGAACGGCTCGCGGGGGTGCGTCGGTTGACGCCGCCGGTACGTCGGTTGACGCCGCCGGTGCGTCCGCTGCCGCCGAGGGAGTGGCCGTTGACGCCGACGGCGCCTGCGACGGTGCGTCCGACGGTGCCGTTCCGGACGCCGGGGAGTCGATCCGGCGGTCGCGGCGGCCGGAACGGCCCGGCGTGCGGGCGCTGTTGCGGATCGCGGCCACCGAGGTGACGCCGTTGAGCGGGACGGGCGCGGGGGAGAGCGATCCGGGGCTGCTGCTGGCGCTGGCCCGGATCAGCGGCACGCCCTGCGTCGTCCTGGGGCACGACCGCCCCGAACCCGGCACCGCGCCGCCGGGCGCACCGGTGCCCGCGCTGGGGCCCGCCGGACTGCGCGAGGCCAGACGCGGCATGCGGATCGCCGCGGAACTCGGCCTGCCGCTGCTGACCGTGGTGGACACCGCCGGCGCGGCGCTGTCGGTCGACGCCGAACAGGGCGGGCTGGCCGGCGAGATCGCCCGCAGCCTCGCCGACCTGGTGACGCTGTCCGCGCCGACGCTGTGCCTGCTGCTCGGCCAGGGTGCGGGCGGCGGCGCACTCGCCCTGCTCCCGGCCGACCGGGTGCTCGCCGCCCGGCACGCCTGGCTCTCGCCGCTGCCGCCCGAAGGCGCCTCGGCGATCCTGTACCGGACGACGGACCGCGCCTTCGAGGTCGCGGCCCGCCAGGGCGTCCGCTCCGCCGACCTGCTGGCCCACGGCATCGTGGACCGCGTCGTCGAGGAGGAGTACGGCGGCGCCCGGCACGACAGCGAGGACGCCGCCGACGATCCGGTGCCGTTCCTGCGGCGGCTCGGCGTCGTGCTCGGGGCGGAACTCGCGGCGCTGCGCGCGGTCCCTCCCGGTGACCGCCTCGCCGCCCGACGGGCCCGCCACCGACGGCTGTGAGCGTGCCGCACGCCGGCCGGGAACGGACGACCTTCCGCGGTTCAGGAACAGGTCGGGAGCACGTCGGGAGCAGCTCAGGGGCCGAGTGGGGCCGGTTGGAGGCCGGACAGGCGCAGGTCAGAGGCCGGTCAGGGGCTGGTCAGGGGCAGGTCGGGGCGGCCCGGAGGTGGGGGCGGGGGCGGCCCAGCGGCGGCCCGGAGGCGGCTCAGGGGTGATTGTCAGTGCCGGGTGCGAGGATCTTTTACATGACTACGGACAGTGGTGAACTGAGCACGACGGCCGCGTTCTGGGACGCCGCCGCCGCGACCTTCGACGACGAGCCGGACCACGGCATGCGTGATCCGGCGACCCGGGCGAGCTGGGCCGCACGCCTGCGGTCCTGGCTGCCCGACGAGCCGTCCGACGTCCTCGACCTCGGCTGCGGCACCGGCAGCATGGCGCTGCTCGCCGCCGAACAGGGGCACCGGGTCACCGCCGTCGACCTCTCGCCCCGGATGGCCCGGCTGGCCGGTGCCAAGCTCGCCGCCACCGACGCCCGGGTCCTGGTCGGCGACGCCGCCCGGCCGCCGGTCGCCGACGGCCGGTTCGACGCCGTCCTGGTCCGGCACGTGCTGTGGGCGATGCCCGACCCGGCCGACGCGCTGCGCCGCTGGGCCCGGCTGCTGCGCCGCGGCGGCCGGCTGATCCTCGTCGAGGGCCGCTGGGGCGAGAGCGACCCGATAGGTCTCACCGCCGCCGATGTCGCCGCGCTCGCCGCCCCGATCGCGTCACGCACCGAGATCGAACAGCTCGCGCACGAAAGCCTGTTGTGGGGCCGCCCGGTCGCCGACGAGCGGTACGCCGCCGTCATCCACCCCCCGCCACCGCGCCGGCACGCCGAGATCGTCGACGTCCACCTGATCCTGCGCCGCCCGGACGATACCGTCCTGCTCGCCCGCCGCTGCGGCACCGGGTACGCCGACGGCCTGCTCAACGCGCCCAGCGGCCACGTCGAGGCCGGCGAGGACGTGCGCACCGCCATGATCCGGGAGGCCGCGGAGGAGGTCGGCGTCGTCATCGACCCCTCCGCGATACGTGTCGCCCTGGTCATGCAGCACCGCGCACCGCACGGCGACAGCCGCACCGGGTGGTTCTTCGAGGCGCGGGCGTGGCAGGGCGAGCCGGTCAACCGCGAACCCGGCAAGTGCTCCGGCATCGGCTGGTACGCCCTCGACGCGCTGCCCGACGACATGGTCGCCTACTGCCGCGCCGGCTTCGACGCCTACCGGGCCGGCGACCGCTTCGTCCTGCACCTGCACGAGGCGGGTGACACGATCGTCCACAGCCCCGAAGGCCCCTCGCGGGCGGTGGCCCTGCCGCACAATGATTCCGTCACCCCCGTCCAGCCCGCCGGAGACCGCCCGTGACCTTGCAGATCAGCGTCGACGCGACCTCGGCCACCGCACCGTACGAGCAACTGCGCGAGCAGATCGCCGCCGGCGCCCGCGACGGAGCCCTCCCGGTCGGCCACCGGCTGCCCACCGTCCGGGGCCTCGCCGAGGACCTCGGCCTCGCCGCCAACACCGTCGCCAAGGCGTACCGCGCCCTGGAGGCCGACGGCGTGATCGAGACCCGCGGCCGCCACGGCACGTTCATCGCCGCCGCGGGGGACGCCGCGCACCGCCGCACCGCCCTGGCCGCCGCCGACTTCGCCCGTACCGCCCACCGCCTCGGCCTCGACCACGCCGCCGCCCGATCCGCCGTCGAGGACGCCCTGCGCGCGGTCTACGGCTGACGTCGGTAGTAGCTGGCGTGGGTGTCGACCGGCGTCGGCGGGGGCTGGGGTCGGCGGAGGCTGGGATCGGGTGACGTCGACCGGACCTGGCGCCGTGCGGGCGGCGACGGCTTCCGGGGCCGGGCTGAGGGCTGCCGTGGGGGCCTGGGCCGGCGGGCGCGGGAGGCTGCTGATGTCCGTCGGAGCGTCGGAGGGTGAGGGGCCGACGCGGTCGTTCCTCACCGTCGGAGCGTCGGCGGGGTGCCGTCACGCCAGGGGCCGCGCCGGTGTGTCCCCGGGGGCGTCGCGTGGCAGCCACACCGGTGCGTCCGCACCCCAACGGCCGGGCGGCGTGGCCCAGTTGACCGGGCCGCCGGCGAACCGCACCGCCGGCACGGCATACGTCATCCGCCCCGCCGCGGCGTCCACCTCCGTCAGCCACGGCGCCGGGTCGAAGACGGAACCGCCGGCCACGTCCCCGCCAGCCGCCGCGCCGACCACGTCCCCGTCGACGGTCGCGCCGTCCGCCACCTCACCGGCACCGGTCTCGGCCCCGGCCCCTGTCCCGGCCCCCGTCCCGCCCTCCCGGCGTTCCACCAGATCCTCCGTCAGCCAGCGGGCCGTCGCGGCGAGGCTGAGGGAGGCGGTGCGGGTGCCGCCCGCGGTGGACCGGGCGGTGAGGGCGCGCAGGACGGCGGCGGCGAGGAGGTAGCCGGTGGCGTGGTCGAGGCCCTGGCAGGGCAGGGCGCCGGGGCGGCCGGGGGAGCGGGATTCGGTGACGGCGATCCCGGTGGCCGCCTGCACGAGGCTGTCGAAACCGCGCCGGTCCGCCCACCGGCCGTGCCGTCCCCAGGCGGAGAGCCGGCCGATGACGAGGCCGGGGTGCCGCCGGGCGAGGTGGTCCGCGGTCAGGCCGAAGCGGTCCAGGGCGCCGGGGCGGTAGCCGGTGACCAGGACGTCGGCGGTGGCCAGCAGGTCGTCGAAGACGGCACGGTCGGGCGGGGAGTCCAGGTCGAGCCGGGTGGAGCGTTTGCCGAAGCCGCTGTCGAGGTGGGCCGCCTCGTCGGGCAGCGCCGGGTGGTCGACGCGCAGCACGTCGGCGCCGAGCAGGGCGAGGGTGCGGGTGGCGATCGGCCCGGCGATGGTGCGGGTCAGGTCGAGCACCCGGACGCCGTGCGCGGGGAGCAGGACCCCGGCCGGGAGCGGGCCGAAGACCCGCGGCGCGGCGGGCGGACCCGGCAGGCGGCCGGTCTCCAGCAGGGGACCGCGGTCGGTGGCCTCCGAGGCGGCGGCGTCGCGCACGGCGACGGCCAGGGCGCCGGCGGCGTAGGCGCGTTCCTGGACAGCGGCGGCGGGCAGGCCGCGCAGGGCGGTGGCGAGGCCGTCCGGGTCGGTGCCTGCGGGCAGGCCGAGCGCGGTGAGCAACCGGTCGCGGTGGTGCGGGTAGTTGGCGTGCGTACGCACCCAGCCGTCGGCGGCCGGCCAGAAGCCGGAGTGCGGCGCGAATCCGATGGGGGCGGCGCCGTCGACGCGCAGCAGGCGTTCGCTGGTGAACGCGGCGGCCACCGCGCCGTCGTCCACCTCGACCGCCGGCAGCGGGCCGCCGGTACGCAGCGCGGCGAGTTCGGCGGCGGCCAGCGCGCAGACGGCGATCGCGGCACGCGCCATCGTCGCCACCGGCAACCGCGAGGGGAGGATGTCCGCCGGCCGGAGCGTGAACGTCACCGACGCCGTGGCCGACGCGTCCCCGCCGAGCAGGCCCCAGAGTTCCTCGGTCGCCGATTCCCACCGTTGTGTCATGCGTCCGATCCTCCCCCGGAAGACCGCCTCCCGTCGCGCAGGCCACCCGCCGGACCGCCCCGCCGCGTCCCCGGACCGGCTTCGAACGGGCCGCCGCGGCCCGGCTGGGGGCGGACGATCGGCCGGTGCTCCGCCGCGCGCCGCGCCCCCTCCACTCCGCGCGCCCCCTCCACCCTGCACGCCCCATCTCCGCCCCAACTCCCCTCCGCTGCCGGACCCACCCCTCCCGCCAGCCCTCCCTCCCGCCAGCCCTCCCTCCCGCCAGCCCTCCCTCCCGCCAGCACGCCTCCCGCCAGCACGCCTCCCACGTCAGCCACCCTCCACGTCGGCCCTCTGCCTGCGGGCGTGCCTCCCGCTCCCCGCGCTCCGCCTATGGCGTGCCCCCGCCCCCGGCATCCCCTCCATACGCGGCTCCATACGCGGCGCCCGCGCGCTGATTCCGCTGTCGCCGTGTGACGGGGGCGTGCGGGGGAAGGATGAGAGGGAGCGCGGAGTTCGTCCGTCGGACCGTGGTTCGGCGGAGGTGTACGGGAGCGTGTCGGGGCCGTCGGCTCCGCCGGTGACGGGGACCGTTGCGCCCGGGTGGTGCCGGGGCGTGCGGGGCGGCGTGGCGCGGGGTCCGCGCGCCGGTCGGAATCCATGTCAACACCTTGGATTCCGCGTCAACACCCTTGACGAATAGGTCATTTCGAGGCATGGGATGCGCGGCTGACGGTGCGGGGCGCTAATGTGGCTCTGCCCGGACCGGGTGCCCTCGTACGGGTGGGGAGTTAACGCCAATGGAGCAGATAGCGCGCAGCAGGCCGCGAGTGCCTGCCATCAATTGTGGCAGCGGCGCGACCAGTGCGCGGCTCGACCGCCACCTCGCGGTGCTCGGCGGCCCGGCCGTCCCGCGCCGGGAGACGGCCGACGCCACGATGCTGATGCGTGAGCTGACCTCCCGCCAGACCGACCACCTGCGGGAGAACCGCGGCGCCCGGGTCTCCCTGTTCGCCCCGCTGCGACGGCTGCGCCGCTCGCTGTTCGGCAACCAGCACTGATCCACCGTCCGCGCGGCCCGGCCCCCTGCCGGTAGCCGCGCGCTCGGCATGCCCGCCGACCGGATCGACGCGGACCCGCCCCCGTGCTCCGTCGGACGACGCCTTAGGACGTTCGACATACCGTCGGGCATGACGGTGGTGATGCCGCCGGTCGGGTCGCCCTGGCCCGGTGCCGTCGATCCCGTTCCGCAGCCCGCTCCCGTGCTCCGCCGCCGCGCGGTGCGTCGTACGCCCGGGGTGCCGGTAAATGCGGTGCGCCGCCGCCCCGGTCCCGTTACCGTCGCGTCCCATGACCGAGTCCGGGACGACGCGTCGGCGATGACCACGTGTGGGACGGCCAAGTCCGAGCCGGCCGCCGACTCCGGGACGGCCGCGTCGGCGGAGACCCCCTTGGCAACGACCGCGTCCGAGACCGTGCCCGCGACCGAGCAGGGGTGGCTGGACCGTAACCGGGCCAACTGGGACGACCGGGTGGCGGTGCACGCGGCCAGTGACTTCTACGATCTGGCCGGGTTCCGGGCTGGTGCTTCGACGCTGCGGCCGTTCGAGCCGGCCGAGCTGGGCGACGTCGCCGGCCGGAGCCTGCTGCACCTCCAGTGCCACATGGGGCAGGACACCCTGTCGTGGGCGCGCCGGGGCGCGAAGGTGACGGGTCTCGACTTCTCGGTGCCGGCCGTCGAGGTCGGTACGCGGCTGGCGGCCGACATCGGTCTGGCGGACCGGGCGCGGTTCGTCGTCGCGGACGTCCACGACGCCGTGCGGGCGCTGGCCGGGGAGCGGTTCGACGTCGTCTACACCGGCCTCGGCGCCCTGGGGTGGCTGCCGGACCTGACCCGCTGGGCCCGGGTGGCCTCCTCGTTGCTGGCCGAGCGCGGGGTGCTCTACCTCGTCGAGTTCCACCCGTTCACCGACATGCTCGACGAGGAGGGCCGGACCGTCGAGCGGGACTACTTCACCACGTCGGGCCAGGCCTGGGACGAGCCGTACACCTACACCGACGGGCCGCCGCTCACCAGGACCGTCAGCATCCAGTGGGACCACACCCTCGGCGAGGTGATCACCGCGCTGGGGACGGTGGGACTGCGCGTGGAGTTCCTGCACGAGCACGACGCGACCGCCTTCGAGCGCTTCTCCGTGCTCGAACGCGGTGAAGACGGCGAGTACCGCTTCCCGGCCGGCCACCCGCGCGTCCCGCTGATGTACTCCCTGCGCGCCTCCCGCCCCTGACCCGCCGCAGGCCCCGCAGCGTGCAGCAAGGACACCCCCGTCCCGCACACCAGGGACAACTGCCCGTCACACCAGGGACCCCCCGCCCGTCACACCAGGGACAACTGCCCGTCCGGGCCCTCCTCGTGGTGGTCCAGGACGGATGCCGGGCGGCGGGCCGCGGCCGGTACCGGCAGCAGGCCGGCCGTGCGCAGGTCCGCCGTGCCGATCCGCGGTCCGGCGGCCAGCCGGTCCGCCAGCGCGCGTCTGCGCGGTGCCAGGGCCGCCAGCAGGCCGAGCACCGTGATCAGTTCGAGCAGCTGCGACGTCCACTCCGGCGGCCACGCGGCCGGAACGCCGACCGCGTCCAGGGTGCCGGGCGCCGGAACGCCGGTGCGCGCGGCGAACCACGCGTCGAGCACCCGCACGCCGTCCGCCCGGAAGTCCCACGCCCCGCGCGGCACCGGCGCGATCCGGCCGTCGCCGACGCACAACGTCTCCTGGCCGGCGTCGTAGGCCAGTTCGCGCGGTCGGCCCGGCAGCGGCACGCGGACGTAGGGGCGCCGTCCGCCGGGCAGTCTGGGCCGGGTGCCGGACCGGGCGCCGCGGGTCTGCGCGTCGACGATCCGGCCGCCCAGTTCGACGCCGTCGTCCCACACCTCGCCCGAGGCGGGCAGCGGTACCGCGCTCCCGCGGGCGGCGGGGACGGCCGCCGCGGCGACCCACGCCAGCAGCCCGGCGGCGGTCACCGGCCGCCCGAGCCGTTCGGCCAGCAGGTCGAGCAGCCCCGGCGCGCAGTTGGGCTCCCGGCCGCCCGGCCGCCGGAACAGCGGCCGCACGCGTCCCGCCCGGCCGGCCGCCGACCGGCCGTCCGGCAGCACCGCGCTGACCACCACCTCGCCGCCCGCGTCGACCACGTGGAACTGGGCCGCGTCCGCCACCCGCCACAACTCCGGCCGGGCGGCGTCGATGAGCCGGTGGTCCGGGATCAGCAGGCCCGGGTCGTAGCCGCCGCGCAGCAGCGGTACCGGTTCCGGGCAGGGGCCGTCCTCGGTCGCGAACCGCGTCGTCGCCGTTCGCCGGCCGGGCAGCTGCGCCACCCGGCTGCCGGTGGTACGCGTCCTGGTCGGCCCGAACAGCCGCGCCCGCTCGGCCGGGTCGCCGCAGCCGGCCAGCGCCTCCCAGCGGGCCCGCAACGTCCGCGCGTCCGGTGCCGCGACCCAGGAACGGCCCAGCCGCAGCGGCCCGGTGGACCAGGGCATCAGGTCGTCCAGCGAAGGCGCGTCGTCCCGCACCGCCCGCACGCTCATCGAGCCCCCACCCGTCCTCCCGGCTTCGAACGCCCTCCACGGTACGACCTCCCCGCCGCCGGGCCACGCCGCCGTCCCAGCCGTCCCACCTCCCGCCGTCGCGCCGGTACGCCGTCCCCTGCGCCGCCGTCCCACGCCTGCCGTCCCGTGCCCTGCCGCCGCACCGGGGGACCCGCCGCACCGATGACCCGACCACCCGACCGCCCGATAATCCGACCGCCCCGCCCCACCCCACCCCGCCCGTCCGCCGCCCGGCGAACCCGACAACATCACCGGCAACGACCCCAACTTGTTCACCGCCGGAATCAACGACGAAGAGGCACACACCCGCGCCACCTCCTCGATCACCACCACCGTCGCCAGCGCATCCGCCCCCGCACCC
>NZ_JAAGKO020000048.1 GCF_027947535.2 Streptantibioticus silvisoli | reverse complement strand
GATGAAATCCCCGCATGACGACGCTGCCGACCGCCCTGGTCCGTGTGCTCGACCGGTTCAACGCCGCGCATCCGTGGGACCACAACGCGCACTACCACCGGGCGATCCTGCGCGCGGTGCCGGGCCGGGCGGCGAGCGCCCTGGACGTGGGGTGCGGCAGCGGGGAGCTGGCGCGGCGGCTGGCCGGACGGGTGGGGCGGGTGGTCGGGGTGGACGCCGACCCGGTGATCGTGCGGCGGGCCCGGGAGGCGACGCGTGCCGGGGCGGCGGTGGAGTTCCTGGTCGCCGGGGCGCCGGACGGGCTGCCGCCGGGGCCGTTCGACGTCGTCACGTGTGTGGCGGCGCTGCACCACCTGCCGTTCACCGGGGCGTTGGAGGCGTTCCGGGACCGGTTGGCGCCGGGCGGGACGCTGGTGGTGGTCGGCTGTTACCGGGCGACCACCCGGTCCGATCATCTGCTCGGGCTGGCCGCGTTGCCGGTGAACGCCGCCGTGGGATGGCTCGCCACCGGCGGTCGCCGCACGCCGCGTCCGGTCGCGATGACCGCGCCGACCCGGGAGCCGCAGATGGCGTACGCCGACATCGTGCGGGAGGCGCGCCGGGTGCTGCCGGGGGCGCGGGCGCGGCGGAGGCTGTTCTGGCGTTACGTGCTGGTGTGGCGGGCGGGCGGCCGGGGTCAGCGGGCGTCCATCGTCACGGAGAACGCGAACCGGTCGCCGCGGTAGTGGATGCGGGCGACGTCGACCACCTGGCCGGCGTCGTCGTGCGTGACGCCGGTGTAGTGCAGGATCGGGCTGAGCAGCGGCACGCCGAGGAGTTCGGCGGTGCGCGGGTCGGCGAGCCGGGCCTCGACGGTCTCGGTGTTGCGGCTGATGCGGACCCCGAGGCGGTCGCGCAGCACCCGGGTCATCGGCCAGTGCTCCAGGTCGGCCGGGTCGATCCGGTCGGCGAGGGCCGACGTGACGTGGTTCTCCGCCCAGTTGGTGGGTTCGCCGTCCTCGTCGTAGCGCAGCCGGCGGAACGCGGTGACCTCGCCGTCCGCGCCGAAGTACTCCGCCAGCTGCGGCGGGACCGGTTCGCGGCCGTGCCCGAGCAGCGTGGCGCGCATGCCGGACTGCTGGGCCACGATCGTGTCGACCGACCCCAGCAGCCGCACCGGGGTGGCCTGCCGGGCGCCCGGCTCGATGAACGTCCCGCGCCGCCGGTGCCGGCTGATCAGCCCTTCCTCCTCCAGCGACTTCAGCGCCTGCCGCATGGTCAGCACGCTGACGCCGTAGTGCGCCGCGAGGTCCGCCTCGGTCGGCAGCCGCAGCGACGCGCCGGCCCGGCGGCCGAGTATGGACGCGCGCAGCGACTGCGAGACCTGGTACCACAGCGGCAGCCGCCGGTTGAGCGTCAGCGGGTCGGGCGCGAAGGCGGTCATCTCCCGGCCCCTTCCAGGATCGTCGGACGGTCACGTGCCGTCGCGGACCCGCGCGAGCCGGGCGCGGGCCGCGCGGAGCACCGCGCCGCCGGACGGTGGAGCGCCGTCGCGGACCCGGCGGGACACCCCGCCGCCGTCCACCACCGCGTCGTCAGACGGTGAAGTGCCGTTGCAGACCCTGCCACACCTGGTCGTAGGCGGGCTGCCGGTGCTCGGCGGCCAGCGCCTGCGCGGTCGGCACGACCGGCCAGCGGGTCTCGAACATGAACGCCAGCCCGTCGTCGATCTTCTGCGGCTCCAGCCGCGCGCTGCTGGCCTTGTCGTACGTGGCCCGGTCCGGACCGTGCGCCGACATCATGTTGTGCAGCGAGGCGCCGCCCGGCACGAAGCCCTCCGCCTTGGCGTCGTAGGCGCCCTCCACCAGGCCCATGAACTCGCTCATCACGTTGCGGTGGAAGTACGGCGGCCGGAAGGTGTCCTCCCCGACCAGCCAGCGCGGCGCGAACACCACGAAGTCGGCGCCGGCCAGCCCCGGGGTGTCGGACGGCGAGGTCAGCACGGTGAAGATCGACGGGTCCGGGTGGTCGTAGGAGATGGAACCCAGGACGTTGAACCGCCGCAGGTCGTAGACGTACGGCGTGTGCGTGCCGTGCCAGGCGACGACGTCGAGCGGGGAGTGGTCGAGGTCGGCGGCCCACAGGTTGCCGCCGAACTTGTTGACGACCTGGGTCGGGCGGCCGTCGCGCTCCTCGTAGCCGGCCACCGGGGCCAGGAAGTCGCGCGGGTTGGCCAGCCCGTTGGCGCCGATCGGGCCCAGGTCCGGCAGGCGGAACGGCTGCCCGTAGTTCTCCAGCATGTAGCCGCGGACGCTGTCCGCGAGCAGTTCGGCGCGGAAGCGCACCCCGCGCGGGACGAGCGCGACGTGGCCCGGCTCGACGGCCAGCAGGCCCAGTTCGGTGCGCAGCAGCAGGCCGCCGCGCTCGGGGACGATGAGCAGTTCGCCGTCGGAGTCGCCGAAGACCCGGTCGGTCATCGAGCGGTTGGCGGCGTACCAGTGGATGCCGATGCCGGTCCGCCGGAGCGCGTCGCCGTTGCCTCCTACGGTGACCAGGCCGTCCACGAAGTCGGTCGGGTCGCGCGGGTCGGGCAGCGGGTCCCAGCGCAGCCGGTTGGGGTCCGGCTCGGTCTCGGTGAACGGCGCGGTGCGCAGCCGCCCGTTGCCGATCCGGTGGTACGGCGGGTGGGCGGCGGACGGCCGGATCCGGTAGAGCCAGCTGCGGCGCTGGTGGTGGCGCGGCTCGGTGAACGCGGCGCCGGACAGCTGTTCGGCGTACAGGCCGAGCGGGGCGCGCTGCGGCGCGTTGCGGCCGACCGGCAGCGCGCCGGGGACCGCCTCGGTGGCGTGCTCGTTGCCGAAGCCGCTCTGGTACGCCACCGCCGCGGCCGTTGTGCGCGCGGCGCCGACGCCGCCCGGCTCCGTGTTCTGACCGCTGCCCATCGCTGCTCCCGGGGTCGCGAGGAATCCTATGGATGACCATAGGATTGGCGCCGCGTGCCGTCAATCACGTCACCGGTCCCGCCGGGCCGCTGGCGCCCTGCTAACTAGCGGCGCTAGTTTGAAGGGGGTCGCAGCCGGCCGCACGCCGGACCACCGGACCGGGAGGACAGCACGTGAAGGCTCACGAGGGCATGTACATCGACGGCGCCTGGCGGCCCGCCGCCGGGGCCGAGGTCATCGAGGTGGTCAACCCGGCCGACGAACAGGTCATCGCCACCGTCCCGGCCGGCACCGCCGCCGACGTCGACGCCGCGGTGCGTGCCGCCCGCGCGGCCCTGCCCGGCTGGTCCGCGACCGCGCCCGCCGACCGGGCGGCCCGGCTCGCCGCGCTCGGCGACGCGCTCGCCGCCCGCCGCGAGGAGATCGCCGCGACGGTCACCGCCGAACTCGGCTCGCCGCTGGCCTTCAGCCGCAGCGTCAGCGCCGACCTGCCGGTCGCGGTGACCCGCTCGATGGTGGAACTGCTGGCGACCCACGAGTTCAGCGAACGCATCGGCCGCTCGGTCGTCCACCACGAACCGGTGGGCGTGGTCGGCGCGATCACCCCGTGGAACTACCCGCTGCACCAGATCACCGCCAAGGTCGTCCCGGCGCTCGCGGCCGGCTGCCCGGTGGTGCTCAAGCCGGCCGAGAACACCCCGCTGGTCGCCCGGATCTTCGCCGAGGCGGTGCACGCGTGCGGCTTCCCGGCCGGGGTGTTCAACCTGGTCACCGGCCTGGGAACGGTCGCCGGGCAGGCGCTGGCCGAGCACGAGGGCGTCGACCTGGTGTCGTTCACCGGCTCCACGGCCGTCGGCAAGGGCATCGCCGCCACCGCCGCCGGCTCCGTGCGCCGGGTCGCCCTCGAACTCGGCGGCAAGTCCGCCAGCGTCGTGCTGCCCGGCGCCGACCTGACCCGCGCGGTCAAGGCCGGCGTCGCCAACGTCATGGCCAACTCCGGCCAGACGTGCAGCGCCTGGACCCGGCTGCTGGTGCACGCCGACGTCTACGACGAGGCGGTCGCGCTGGCCGCCACGGCCGCCGCCAAGTACGTCCCCGGCGACCCGGCCGCCGACGGCACCCGGCTCGGCCCGCTGGTCAGCGCCCGCCAGCGCGACCGGGTCCGCGGCTACATCGAACGCGGGGTGGCCGAGGGCGCCCGGCTGGTCGCCGGCGGCCCGCAGGCACCGGAGGGCCTGGACCGCGGCTTCTACGTGCGGCCCACCGTGCTGGCCGACGTCAAGCCCGACATGACCGTCGCCCAGGAGGAGATCTTCGGCCCGGTCCTGTGCGTCCTGCGCTACGAGGACGAGGAGGAGGCGCTGCGGATCGCCAACGGCACGGTCTACGGGCTGGCCGGCGCCGTCTGGTGCGACGACGAGGAACGCGCCGTCGCCTTCGCCCGCCGCATGGAGACCGGCCAGGTCGACATCAACGGCGGCCGCTTCAACCCCCGGGCGCCGTTCGGCGGCTGGAAGCAGTCCGGCGTCGGCCGCGAACTGGGCCCGCACGGCCTGGCGGAGTTCCTTCAGACGAAGTCGCTCCAGTTCTGACCCCGGGCCGGGCGCGGTGCGGGGTCGCGGCCGTGGCTCCGCCCCGTGCGGCAGCCGGGCGAAGCCGTAGCCGTAGCCGTAGCCGCAGCGGTGCCGGGCCGTAGCCGTACCCGTGGCCGCCGCGTGGCCGATCACCGTACAAGCCGATCACCGACCCGCCACCCCCTGAGCCGTCACCGTCCGAACCCCTCCCCGTCCCGAGCGATCACCGAGCCGTCACCGTCCTTGAGGAGAAGCCGTCGTGGTCCGCGCCGCCGTACTGCCCGCCGTGGGTGCCCCGCTGGAGATCACCGAGATCGACCTGCCCGACCCCGGACCCGGCCAGGTGCGGGTCCGGCTGGCCGCCGCCGGGGTCTGCCACTCCGACCTGTCGCTGTCCAACGGCACGCTGCGCCAGCCGGTGCCCGCGGTCCTGGGCCACGAGGGCGCCGGGACGGTGACCGCGGTCGGCGACGGCGTCACCGGTGTCGTGCCGGGCGACCGCGTGGTGCTCAACTGGGCGCCGTCCTGCGGCAGTTGCCACCTGTGCGGGCTGGGGGAGCCGTGGCTGTGCTCCAACGCCGCGGCCGCCACCACCCAGCCGTACGCCCGCCGCTCCAGCGACGGCGCCGAGCTGTACCCGGGCCTGGGCACCGCGGTCTTCGCCGAGGAGACCGTCGTCGCGGCCGGCGCGGTCCTGCCGCTGCCGGACGGCGTGCCGCTGAGCGAGGCCGCGCTGCTGGGCTGCGCGGTGCTGACCGGCTACGGCGCCGTGCACCACGCCACCCGGCTGCGGGCCGGTGAGTCGGTCGCCGTCTTCGGCGTGGGCGGCGTCGGCCTCGCGGTGCTCCAGGCGGCCCGGATCGCCGGTGCCGGACAGGTCATCGCGGTCGACGTCTCCGACGCCAAGGAGGAACTGGCCCGGTCCGCCGGCGCCACCGAGTTCGTCATCGCCTCGGAGACCACCGCCAAGCGGATCCGCGCGCTCACCGGCGGCCACGGCACCGACGCCGCCATCGAGTGCGTCGGGCGCGCCGAGACCATCCGCGCCGCCTGGTCCGGCACCCGGCGCGGCGGCCGCACCACGGTGGTCGGCATCGGCGGCGCCGCCGACCAGGTCAGCTTCAGCGCCCTGGAGCTGTTCCACTTCGGCCGCACCCTCAGCGGCTGCGTCTACGGCAACAGCGACCCGGCCGCCGACCTGCCGGTCCTGGCCGACCACGTACGGGCCGGCCGCCTCGACCTGGCCGCGATGGTCACCGACCGCATCGGCCTGGACGACATCCCGGCCGCCTTCGACGCCATGCTGGCCGGCCGCGGGGGCCGCGCCCTGATCGACTTCGGCTGACGCGGGACGGCCGGTGACGCGCGCCGGCCGCTGACGTCGACCAGCGCTGCCGCCCCCACCTCCTTCCAGGCCGAGCGGCTTGGCGCCGTGGCGCCTTCAGGCTCCGGCGACCACCTCGGCGTACAGCAGGCCGAGCCCGTCGATCAGCGCGCGCAGGCCGGTGTCGAAGGCGCCGTCGTCGACCTGGCGGCGGTGTTCGGCGAGCAGGTGGGCCTGGCCGAGGTGCGGGTAGTCCCGCGGGTCGTAGGCGTCCGGGTCGTCGACGAAGCCGCGGGCGAAGGAGCCGAGGGCCGAACCGGCCACGAAGTAGCGCATGGTGGCGCCGATCCGGGTGGCGTGCGCGGGCGGCCAGCCGGCGCCGACCATCGCGCCGAACACCGCGTCGGCCTGCCGCAGACCGGCCGGGCGGCGGCCGGGGCCCTGGGCGAGGAACGGCACGATGTGCGGGTGGGCGGCCAGCGCCGCGCGGTAGGAACGCGCCCAGGCGGCCAGCGCGTCGGCCCACGGCGTGCCGTCGTCGAAGACCGACAGGTCGACGCGGTCGATCACCGTGTCGGCGGCCGCGTCGAGGATGTCGTCCTTGGTGGCGAAGTGGTTGTACAGCGAGGGGCCGCTCACCCCCAGCTCCGCCGCCAGCCGCCGGGTGGAGACCGCCTGGAGCCCCTCGGCGTCCACCAGGGCGAGCGCGGCGGCGACGATGCGCTCCCGGCTGAGCAGGGGCTTGCGTGGGCGGGCCATGGGCCACATAGTAGAGCCCGCCGCCAGAAAACTAGCAGTGCTAATCAACGATCGGAGCAGGACAGCCGTGGACCTGGGACTCGATCCGGAGCAGACCGCCGTACGGCGGCTCGCCAGGGACTTCGTCGACCGCGAGGTCACCCCGCACGTCATCCGGTGGGACCGCGCCGAGAGCGTGGACCGCGACGTGGTCGGCAAGCTCGGCGACCTGGGCTTCCTCGGCCTGACCATCCCCGAGGAGTACGGCGGCTCCGGCGGCGACCACCTGGCGTACTGCCTGGTCACCGAGGAACTCGGCCGCGGCGACTCCTCGGTGCGCGGCATCGTGTCGGTCTCGCTCGGCCTGGTCGCCAAGTCGGTGGCCGGCTGGGGGAGCGAGGAGCAGAAGCGCGAATGGCTGCCCCGGCTGTGCTCCGGCGAGGCGCTCGGCTGCTTCGGCCTGACCGAGCCCGGCACCGGTTCCGACGCCGCCAACCTCACCACCCGGGCCAAGCGCGACGGCGGCGACTGGGTCATCGACGGCGCGAAGATGTTCATCACCAACGGCACCTGGGCCGACGTCGTGCTGCTGTTCGCCCGCACCGGCGAACCCGGCCACCGCGGCATCAGCGCGTTCCTGGTGCCCACCGACAGCCCCGGGCTGGAGCGCCGCCCGGTGCACGGCAAGCTGGGCCTGCGCGGTCAGTCCACCGCCGAACTGCGGCTGGACGGCGTACGCGTGCCGGACTCGGCGATGCTCGGCCCGGAAGGCAAGGGTTTCTCGGTCGCGATGTCCGCGCTGGCCAAGGGGCGCATGTCGGTCGCGGCCGGCTGCGTCGGCATCGGGCAGGCGTGCCTGGAGGCCGCCGTCGGCTATGCCGGTCAGCGCGAGCAGTTCGGCGGCCCGATCGCCGGCCACCAGCTGGTCCAGGAGCTGCTGGCCGGCATCGCGGTCGACGTGGACGCCGCCCGCCTGCTGACCTGGCGGGTCGCCGACCTCATCGACCGCGGCCTGCCGTTCACCACCGAGTCCTCGGTCGCCAAGCTGCACGCCAGCGAGGCCGCCGTGCGATGCGCCAACAACGCCCTCCAGGTCTTCGGCGGCTACGGCTACATCGACGAGTACCCGGTCGGCAAGCTGCTGCGCGACGCCCGCGTCATGACGCTCTACGAAGGCACCAGCCAGATCCAGAAGCTGGTGATCGGCCGCGCCCTCACCGGCGTCTCCGCCTTCTGACCGAGCGGGGTCGGGTCGGCTCCGCCGGGTCGGGTGGTCGCGTCGGGGCTTTGTTGTGGTCGCGCCGGGGCTTTGTGGTCGCGCCGGGTTCGTTGGCCGCGCCGGGTCGGGTGACCGTACGGGTCGGCTGGTCGCAGCGGAGCCTTTTGACCGCGCCGGGTCGGCTCACCCGCTCCGTGCCGGTGGCTGCCCGCAGCGGGCCTGCCGACCGCGTCGGCCTTGGCCCGTGTCGGCGCCTTCCGGTTTACGGCGGGCCCGTTGGCCGCGCCGGGTCGGCTGGTCGCGCGGGACGGCTGACCGCGCCGGGGCTTTGTGGTCACGCCGGGTTCGTCGACCGCACCGGGTCGGCTGACCGCACCGGAGCCTTTGACCGCGCCGGAGCCCCCTGATCGCCGCTGCCAGGCTGATCCGGTCGGGCTGATCCGGCCGGTGCGGCTGGTGGCGGCGGCTTGGCGGCGGGCCCGGCGGCGGCCTGGCGGCGCGGTCCCGCATCCCCGGCGGGACCCCGCAGCCGGTGCCGATCGGCCGCTCCGGGGGGACCGATTGGCCGGATCTCGTCGCCGCGGCGGGGCTAAGCGCTTGCTCAGAGCGGCATGTAGTCTGTGCGCCATGGATGCGCAGGAGCCGAAGACGCCCACGGCGTGGCGCGACATCACCCCCGACGCGGCGCGGCGGCTGGTGATCGCCGCGGTGGAGGCGTTCGCCGAACGCGGATACCACGCGACCACCACCCGGGACATCGCGAGCCGGGCCGGCATGAGCCCGGCCGCGCTGTACATCCATTACAAGACCAAGGAAGAGCTGCTCTACCAGATCAGCCGGGTCGGCCACCTGCTCTCCCTCGGCCTGCTCACCGAGGCCCGCGACGGCGCCGGCCCGCCCGCCGCCCGGCTGGAGGCGGCGGTGCGGGCGTTCGTGCGCTGGCACGCCGAGCACCACACCACCGGCCGGGTCGTGCAGTACGAACTCGGCGCGCTGGGCCCCGAGCACTACGCCGAGATCGTCGACCTGCGCCGCACCACCGAGGGCGTGATCCGCTCGATCGTCACCGACGGCGTGGCGGCCGGCGACTTCGACGTGCCGGACGTCTCCGGCACCACGCTCGCGGTGCTGTCGCTCTGCATCGACGTCGCCCGCTGGTTCAACCCCGACGGCCGCCGCACCCCCGACGAGGTCGGCGAGCTGTACGCCGGACTGGTCTCCCGCATGGTCGGGGCGCGCACCGCCTGATCCGCCGGGGGCGGGGGCGGGCAGGGGGCCGGGGCCGGAGCGCCGGGTGATCCGCCGGGCGGTCGGGGTGCCGGCGATCGCCGCGGACCGTTCGTCCCCTTCGTGGAACACTCCTCCCGTGGTTGCGCCGGTCCTCTCCCTCGCCGTTCCGCCGTCCCGCCCGCCGTTCTCCCCCCGGCTCCTCCCGTTCTCCCCCTTCTCCTCCTTCTCCCTCTTGCTCCCCTCCCGCCTCCCCGTCCCCTCCGCCCCCTCCACGTCGTCCGGCGGCTTCGCCCACCGCTGACCTCGGTAAAAGCGGCCCGGCGGCCGGGGTTGGCCGGTTACCGACATGCTGTCGGGGGATAAGTGGGGCGTTTTTCAGCCGTCTTCCGGCGGGGCATTGGGAAGTGCGTTCGGCGGTGGGTACAGTGCCTAAGTAGTTGCTCAAGGAAACTATTTTCGTGACGGCGCCCCCGTTCCGCCGGGGCCGCCCGTACCCGGACGGAGACCTCGTCATGACCGCAGCCCCGCGCCCGCCGTCCCGCGTCGTGGTGGTCGGTGCCTCGGCCGCCGGTCTGGCCGCCGTCGAGGGCCTGCGCAGACTCGGCTACGCCGGGAGTCTGACGCTGGTCGGCGACGAACCCCACCTGCCGTACGACCGGCCGCCGCTGTCGAAGCAGCTGCTGTCCGGCGAGTGGGACACCGACCGCCTGCGGATGCGCACCCCCGAGGTGCTGGAGGGCCTCGACCTGGACCTGCGGCTGGGGGAGCCGGCCGCCGCCCTCGACACCGCCGCCCGCGAGGTCGTGCTGGCCGGCGGTGAACGCCTGCCGTACGACGCGCTGGTGGTCGCCACCGGGCTGACCCCGCGCCGCATCCCGGGCGCCGAGGGCGTCACCGGCGCGTACGTGCTGCGTACCGTCGAGGACGCGCTGGCGCTGCGCGACCACCTGGGCCGCAAGCCGCGCATGGTGGTGGCCGGCGCCGGGTTCGTGGGGGCCGAGGCCGCCGCGGTGGCGGTCGCGGCCGGTGCCGACGTCACGCTGGTGAGCGCCGCGCCGGTGCCGCTGGCCGACGTCCTCGGCGACGAGATCGGCACGATGCTGGCCGGCGTCCACCGCGAGCACGGCGTGCGGATGGAGACCGGTGCCCTGGTGACCGCGGTGACCTCCGCCGACGGTGCGGCCACCGGCGTGCGGCTGTCCGACGGCCGTGAGATCGCCGCCGACGCGGTCGTGATGGGCGTCGGCGCGGTCCCCGCCATCGGCTGGCTGGCCGGCAGCGGGCTGTCGCTGGGCGACGGGGTGGAGTGCGACGCCACCTTGTACGCCGGGTCGGGGGTGTGGGCGGCCGGCGACGTGGCCTGCTGGCTCGCGCCGCGCACCGGACGGCCCACCCGGGTCGAACACCGCACCCACGCCGCCGAGTCGGGCCTGGCGGTGGCCCGCAACATCCTGGCCGGCCCCGGCGCCGGACAGCCCTTCGACCCGGTGCCGTTCGTCTGGTCCGACCAGTACGACCTGCGGATCCAGATCTACGGCCGTACCCGCGGCGCCGACGAGGTCCGGGTCGTCGAGCGCGGCGCCGGGCCGCGCGAACTCGTCGCGCTCTACCGCTCCGGCGACCGGGTCTGCGGGGTGGTCGGCGTCAACCGGCCGCGCCAGACCCGGGGTTACCGGGCGCTGGTGGCACAGGGCGCCGACTGGCATGAGGCCGTCGGCACCCAGGACGCCGCCCCCGTGGCGGGCTGACCGCCCGTCCCGCCGAGATCCGCCAGCCGTCGTCGCGCCGTTCCCCACCACGGAAGAGGTACGCCACCATGACCGACACGCTCACCGGTCCCGCCGGCCAGCACGCCGAACAGACCCCGGAATACCCGATGGCGCGGGCCGACCGCTGCCCGTTCGACCCGCCGCCCGCGCTCAGCGGCCTTCAGGACCAGGGCCCGCTGACCAAGGTCCGCATCTGGGACGGCAGCACCCCGTGGATGGTCACCCGGTACGCCGACCAGCGCGCGCTGCTGGTCGACCCGCGGGTCAGCGCCGACACCCGGCACGAGAACTTCCCGCACCAGAGCGAGTCGCTCAAGGCCCGCCGCGAGATGGGCCGCACGTTCATCAACATGGACGACCCCGAGCACGCCCGGCTGCGCCGCATGGTGACGGGCCCGTTCGCGATCAAGCGGGTCGAGACGATGCGGCCGGCGATCCAGCGGATCGTCGACGACCTGATCGACGGCATGCTGGCCGGCCCCAAGCCGGCCGACCTGGTGCAGGCGTTCGCGCTGCCGGTGCCGTCGATGGTGATCTGCGAACTGCTCGGCGTGCCCTACGAGGACCACGACTTCTTCCAGACCCGCAGCCGGGTGCTGATCAGCCGCAAGAGCGCCACCGACGTGGTGCTCACCGCGCAGCGCGAGGTCATCGACTACCTCGACGAACTGGTGGGCCGCAAGCTGGCCGAGCCGGCCGACGACCTGCTGTCGAAGCTGGCCGCCGAGCAGGTCGCCACCGGTGAGCTGACCCGGCGCGAACTGGCCAACATGGGCTTCCTGCTGCTGGTCGCCGGCCACGAGACCACCGCCAACATGATCGCGCTGGGCACCCTGGCGCTGCTGGAGAACCCCGACCAGCTGGCCATCCTGCGCGAGAGCCGGGACCCGAAGCTGATCGCCGGCGCGGTCGAGGAGCTGCTGCGCTACCTGCACATCGTGCACTCCGCACGCCGCCGGGTCGCGCTGGAGGACATCGAGGTCGGCGGACAGACCATCCGGGCCGGCGAGGCGATCATGCTGCCCGGCGAGATCGCCAACCGTGATGCGGAGGTCTTCACCGACCCCGACCGGCTCGACGTGACCCGGGACGCCCGCCGGCACGTCGCGTTCGGGTTCGGCCCGCACCAGTGCCTGGGCCAGCCGCTGGCCCGGGTCGAACTCCAGGTGGTCTACAGCACGCTGTACCGCCGCATCCCCACCCTGAAGCTCGCCACCGACGTCGACCGGGTGCCGTTCAAGCACGACGGCCTGGTCTACGGGGTCTACGAGCTGCCGGTCAGCTGGTAATACTGGCGCCGGTCAACGGATTTACCGCACCCCACCCCGAGGAGAACACCATGCGAGTCACGGTCGACCAGGACAAGTGCGTCGGATCGGGCCAGTGCGTCCTGGCCGCCGAGCGGGTCTTCGACCAGCGCGACGAGGACGGCATCGTCGTCCTGCTGGACGCCGAGCCCTCCGCCGACCAGCACGACGACGTCCGCCAGGCGGCCCTGGTCTGTCCGGCGCTGGCCATCGAGCTGGCCGAGTGACCGCCTGACCGTCCGGTCACGGGCGCGCGGGGAACGGCCCTGTCGGCCGGGGCCCGCGCGCCCTGCCACGCCGTCGCACCACCGGTCATCGGCGGAACGCGCCGTCGCGGCACTGTCACCGGCGGAACGCGCCGTCGCGGCACCGTCATCGTCGGACGTCGCACCACCGGCACAGGCAGAAATCGCGGCACCGTCATCGAGGAAACGCGCCGTCGCGGCACCGGCGCAGGGGGAGCCGCGGCACCGTCACAGGTAGAAGCGGACCACCGTCTCCGCGACGCAGACCGGCTTCTCGCCGCCCTCGCGTTCCACGGTGATGACCGCCACCAGCTGTACGCCGTCCTTCACGTCGCTGACGTCGGCGAGCCGCGCCGAGGCCCGCAGTCGCGAGCCCACCGGCACGGGTGAGGGGAAACGGACCTTGTTGACGCCGTAGTTGACGCCCATGCTGATGCCCTCGACGCGGAACAGCTGCGGCGTGAAGAAGGGAATGAGCGACAGGGTCAGGTACCCGTGGGCGATGGTGGTGCCGAACGGCCCGGCCGCCGCCTTCTCCGGATCGACATGGATCCACTGGTGGTCGCCGGTCGCCTCGGCGAACTGGTCGATCCTCTTCTGGTCGATCTCGAACCACTCGGTGGGGCCGATCTCCTGGCCCACCGCGTCCCGTAGTTCTCCGACCGACGTGAAGACCCTGGCCTGCGTCATCCTTCAGCCTCCCGCGTGTCCCGCTCCGGCGCCCAGCAGATGTCCAAGCGCTTGCTCAGCATGCTGGGGCGGGCCGGGGGTGTCAACGCGAGGCGAGTTCCCAGTGCGCCGCGGCCTTGGCGGCGACCAGCGCCCGGTCGGAGAGCACCGGCGGCGGAACGAGGATGCCGCAGGCGGTGCAGACCGGCCCGGAGTCGGGGGCGTGGTGAAGGTTGTCGTGCCAGACCAGCCGGGTGCCGGCGCACACCGGGCAGACCTCGCCGGGCGGGGAGTCCAGTGCGGTGATCAGCCGCCGCAGCACGTCGGCCAGCCGGCCGGCCGGTACCGTGCCCGGGTCGTCGCACCAGGCGATACCGCGCCCGCCCCAGGTGCGGCTGTGCCATTCGTCCAGCGGCGAGGGCTGCCGCACGCCGTCGTACTTCTCCCGCTTGCGCCGGGCGGCGAACTGCGTCTCGTAGGCCAGCCAGACCGCGCGCGCCTCCTCCAGTTCCGCCAGCGCCGCCACCAGGCGGTCCTGCTCGGGGTGCCGGTCGTCGGGGGTCATGCCGTAGCGCGCGCACAAGTGGTGCCAGGTCGCCCGGTGCCCGTAGGGCGCGAACCGCTCCAGACACTTGCGCAGCGAGGTGCGCTGCTGGGCGTCGGCCAGTCGCGGATCGCGCACTTGTCTGGCGAGACTGCGGAATCCTGCCATCTCATCCACCTCCGTCGTGAGGGAGCCGCGCATTGGACGTACCGGGACCGGAATCGGCTCCCGGTTGGCTGTGCGCATGCCCGTATCTGCGGCCGGGACTCTTCATCCGGCTCGATTCGCCGTCCGACGGCCACCAGGGACGGGTCCGCGGTGGCCGGATTCCGCTTGTCGCGGCGAGCGGTTCCGGTGCGGTACCGGACCGCGAGGGGCCGTGGTGGCCCACGGTATGGAAGTCCTATGAGCAGATGATGAGAAAAGTCTGAGGATGTGACGGATGTTCATCTACCCGTGAGGTGATACCGGCGGTAACGTCCCTGCCACGCCTCACGGGAGGAGCAGGAATGCGACGACGCATCCTCGGACTCAGAACCGTCGCGATGGCCGGGGTCCTGGTACTGGGAACCTTCGCCACCACCGCGGCCGGACCGGCGCAGGCCGGTGCGAAACCCGCCGACTCCACGGTCACCGACTACTGCCAGGGCCAGTGCGACGACATCCTGCCGCCGGGGGAGAACGGCAACGCCACCCTCGCCGACATCCTGGCCAACAAGGCCCTCGGCACCCATCCGTCGCACAGCGACGACCAGCTCGCCACCTACGACTCGCTCACCGACGGCTCCGGCTCGATCACTGACGCCACCATCGGGAAGTTCTTCAACGACTCCTCCTTCGGCGTCCCGGCCGGCCAGGTGGCCTCCACCGAGAGCCCGCGCTCCGACGTCACCATCACCCGTGACAAGGCCACCGGCGTCCCGCACATCACGGGCACCACCCGCTCCGGCACCGAGTACGGCGCCGGATACGCGGCCGCCGAGGACCGGCTGTGGCTGATGGACGTCTTCCGGCACGTCGGCCGCGGCGAGCTGACGTCGTTCGCCGGCGGGGCCGCCGCCAACCAGGGCCTGGAGCAGCAGTTCTGGCAGGCGGCGCCCTATACCGAGGCCGACCTCCAGCAGCAGGCCGACCGGATCGCCGCCAGCGGTCCGCGCGGCCGGCAGGCGATGTCCGACGCCCAGGACTACGTCGACGGCATCAACGCCTACATCGACAAGGCCAAGCCGGCCCGCACCTTCCCCGGCGAGTACGACCTGACCGGGCACATGAACGCCGTCACCAACGACGGGACCATCGACCACTTCCAGGTCACCGACCTGATCGCGCTGGCGTCGGTGGTCGGCGCGCTGTTCGGCTCCGGCGGTGGTGGCGAGGTGCAGTCCGCGCTGTCCCTCCAGGCCGCGCAGGCCCAGTACGGGACCACCCAGGGCACCAAGGTCTGGGAGTCCTTCCGCGAACGGGACGACCCCGAAGCGGTGCTGACCGTGCACGACGGCCAGTCCTTCCCGTACGCGCAGGCCCCCGCCCACCCGGCCGGCACCGCGATGCCCGACCCCGGTTCGGTGGTCCCCGAACCCGAGGTCATCGACCGCACCGGGTCGGCGGCGGGCGAACTCGCCACCAAGGGCGTGCCCGCCCGCACCCCGGTCAAGGCCCCGGCCGCCCTCAAGCCGCTCCAGGGCGTCTACGACAACGGCGTGCTGCCCGCGGACCTGCTGACCAACCCGCGCAAGGGCATGTCCAACGCGCTGGTCGTCTCCGGCGCCCACACCGCCAGCGGCCACCCGGTCGCCGTCTTCGGCCCGCAGACCGGCTACTTCGCCCCGCAGCTGCTCATGCTGGAGGAGCTCCAGGGGCCGGGCATCAGCGCCCGCGGCGCCGCCTTCGCCGGCCTGAGCATGTACGTCGAACTCGGCCGCGGCCCCGACTACGCCTGGAGCGCCACCTCCGCCGAGCAGGACGTCACCGACACCTACGCCGTCCCGCTGTGCGACCCGGCCGGCGGCACCCCCACCACCGCGGACAACGCCTACCTCTACCACGGCACCTGCACGCCGTTCGAGGAGCTGGACCGCACCGACTCCTGGTCGCCCACCCTCGCCGACTCCACCGCGGCCGGCGGCTACACGCTGCGGGTCTACCGCACCAAGTACGGCCTGGTCACCGACCGGGCCACCGTCGGCGGCAAACCCGTCGCCTACACCTCGTTGCGCACCTCCTACATGCACGAGGCCGACTCCATCGTCGGCTTCCAGATGCTCAACGACCCCACCTACGTGCATGATCCGGCCAGTTTCCAGAGTGCCGTCAGCAACATCAACTACACGTTCAACTGGTTCTACGCCGACTCCCAGCACACCGCGTACTACAACTCGGGCAACAACCCGGTGCGCGCCGCGAACGTGGACGCCTCGCTGCCGGTGCTGGCCGAACCGCAGTACGAGTGGCAGGGCTTCGACCCCGACACCTACACCGCCGACTACACCCCGACCGGCCAGCACCCGCAGTCGGTGGACCAGGACTACTACGTCTCCTGGAACAACAAGCAGGCCAAGGGCTACACCGACGCCAACTTCGGCGACGGCTCGGTGCACCGGGTCAACCTGCTCGACGCCCGGGTCAAGGCCCTGGTCCAGCGCGGAAAGGTGACGCGTTCCGACCTGGTCAAGGCGATGGAGGACGCCGCCACCACCGACCTGCGCGGTGAGGACGTGCTGCCCGACGTGCTCGCGGTGCTGGACAGCGCCCCGATCACCGATCCCCAACTGGCCGCCGACGTGGCCGAGTTGAAGCAGTGGAGCGCCGACGGCACCAAGCGCCGGGAGACCTCGGCCGGATCGCACGCCTACGCCGACCCCGACGCGGTGCGCATCATGGACGCCTGGTGGCCGCTGCTGGTCAAGGCCGAGTTCGAACCCGGCATGGGCGCCGGCCTGTACAGCGCGCTGGGCGAGAACCTCACCGTCGACGAGTCGCCGTCCGCCGCGCACGGCCCCACCGGCGCGCACGCCGGCAGCTCCTTCCAGTACGGCTGGTGGTCCTACGTCGACAAGGACCTGCGCGCGGTCCTGGGCAAGCCGGTCGCCGGCCCCCTGGCGCAGACCTACTGCGGCGCCGGCAGCCTGTCCGCCTGCCGCACCGCGCTGCTGACCAGCCTCCAGCAGGCGGCCGCCGTCCCGGCGACCACCGTCTACCCCGGCGACGACACCGGATGCGCGGCCGGCGACCAGTGGTGCGCAGACAGCATCCTGCAGCGCCCGCTGGGCGGCATCGCGCAGAACCGCATCTCCTGGCAGAACCGCCCGACGTACCAGCAGGTCGTCGAGTTCCCGGCCCACCGGCCCTGACCCCCGGCACGCCCGGCCCGGGCCCCCGCAGCCGCCACGGCGACCGCGGGGGCCCGGGCCGCCGTGCTGAGCGGGCCCCTTCCCCGATCCCGAGCAACCGCTTAGTATGCGAGCCTGGGCCGGGTCGCCCGCACCGCGGACGACCCGCCCGGCACTGATCGAACAGCGAAGGGACGGCAGCGTGGCCGCGCACCAGGGAACACGGGTCTTCGTCAGCGGAGCGGGACGCGGTATCGGCGCCGCACTGGCCCGCGCGTTCGCCGCCGAGGGAGCGAAGGTCGCCGTCAACGACCTCGACGCCACCGCGGCCGGCGCCGTCGCCGAGGAGATCGGCGGCATCGCGCTGCCCGGCGACGCCGCGAGCGAGCAGGGCGTCAAGAACCTGATCGCCGCGGCCCGCGAAGGACTCGGCGGCGGCATCGACATCTACTGCGCCAACGCCGGCGTCCCCACCGGCGGCGGCCCCGAGACCCCCGAGGACGACTGGGCGCACGCCTGGGACGTCAACGTCATGGCCCACGTGCGCGCCAGCCGCGAACTGCTGCCGGAATGGCTCGAACGCGGCTCCGGCCGCTTCATCGCCACCGTCTCCGCCGCCGGCATCCTGTCCATGCTCGGCGCCGCGCCCTACTCCGCCACCAAGCACGCCGCCATGGCCTACGCCGAGTGGCTCGCGTTCACCTACCGGCACCAGGGGGTGAAGGTGCACGCGATCTGCCCGCAGGGGGTGCGCACCGCGATGCTGGAGGTGACCGGCGAGCCCGGACAGCTCGTCCTGGCGCCCACCGCCATCGAGCCGGAGGAGGTCGCCACCGCCGTGCTGGCCGGCATCGCCGAGGACCGCTTCCTGATCCTGCCGCACCCGGAGGTCGCCGACTACTACGCGCTGCGCGCCACCCAGCCGGACCGCTGGCTCGGCGGCATGAACAAGATGCAGCGCCAGCTGGAGGGCCGCGCGTGACCGCCCCCCGCCCCACGTACGCCGACCGCCCCTGGCTCCAGCACCTCAACGCCCACCAGCTCGCCCCCTCCGAGCCGCCGGCCACCATGCTGGACGCCTTCCGCGCCACCGTCGCCCGGGTCCCGGACCGCGCCGCGCTGCACTACTTCGACGCCACCGTCAGCTACCGCGAACTCGACGCGCTCACCGACGGGTTCGCCGCCCGCCTGATACGCGACGGCTTCCGGCCCGGCGACCGGCTCGCCCTCATCACCCAGAACACCCCGCACTTCCCCGTGGCCCTGTACGGCGCCTGGAAGGCCGGCGGCATCGTCGTCCCGGTCAACCCGATGTACAAGCAGCGCGAGCTGGCGCACATCCTCCAGGACGCCGAGGTCGCCGCGCTGGTCTGCCACGAACGCGCCTGGCACGGCTTCGTGCGCGACACCGTCGCCGGATCACCGGTGCGGCACGCCTACACCGGAAGCGAACTCGACCTGCAGACCCGCGACGACCCCCGGGTGCTGCGCGACGTCGTGCGCCACCCCGCCGACGACGCGGCCGACCTGCTCACCGCCGCCCGCTCGCCCGAAGGACCGCCGCCGCCCGACCCCGGGCTCGGCGCCGCCGACACCGCGCTGATCAGCTACACCTCCGGCACCTCCGGCACGCCCAAGGGCGCCCTGAACACCCACGGCAACATCGCGTACAACGCCCACCGCCAGCAGCGCACCCACCAGCTCGCCGACGGTGCGGTCGTCTTCGCGCTGGCGCCGCTGTTCCACATCACCGGCATGGTCTGCGAGCTGTCGGCCGCCTTCGCCGCCGGATCGCCGGTCGCGCTGGCCTACCGCTTCGAGCCCGGCGTGGTCATCGACGCGTTCCGCGAGCACCGCCCCGCCTACACCGTCGGCCCGTCCACCGCCTTCATGGCGCTGATGACGGTGCCCGGCGCGAGTGCGGCGGACTTCGCCTCCTTCGAGGTGATCAGCTCCGGCGGCGCCCCGCTGCCGCCGGCCGTGGTCGAGCAGTTCCACGACCGCTTCGGCCAGTACCTGCGCAACGGCTACGGCCTCACCGAGTGCACCGCGCCCTGCGCCGCCGTGCCGCCCGGGCTGCGCGCGCCGGTCGACCCGGTCTCCGGCACCCTCGCGGTCGGCGTGCCGGGGCCCGACACCATGATCCGCATCCTGGACGACGCCGGCCAGGAGGTCCCGTTCGGCGAACCCGGCGAGATCGCGGTCGGCGGCCCGATGGTCGTGCCCGGCTACTGGCGCCGCCCGGACGCCACCGCCGCCGCGCTGCCCGGCGGTGAGCTGCGCACCGGCGACATCGGCTTCATGGACAGCTCCGGCTGGCTCTACGTGGTGGACCGCAAGAAGGACATGATCAACGCCTCCGGCTTCAAGGTCTGGCCCCGGGAGGTCGAGGACGTCCTCTACACCCACCCGGCCGTCCGCGAGGCCGCCGTCGTCGGCGTGCCCGACGCCTACCGCGGGGAGTCGGTGAAGGCCTACGTCAGCCTCAAGCCCGGCGCCGGCGCCGCCGCGGAGGAGCTGATCGCCTACTGCCGCGAACGCCTCGCCGCCTTCAAGTACCCGCGTGCGGTGGAGATCCTGGCGGAACTGCCGAAGACCACCAGCGGCAAGATCCTGCGCCGCGAACTGCGTGACGCGGCGGTCGCCGCGGCCCCGGCGCCGGACGGCGCGCCGGGCTCACGGGCCTGACCGCGTACCGCTCGGTATGCTGGCGCCGACAGGGGAACACCGGGAAGGGGCACCGCCATGACGACGCAGCACGGCAGTGCCGGCAAGACCGCCGCGGTACCGCAGCGCCTGCTGGCCGAGGCCACCCGGCTCTTCGCCGACCGCGGTTTCGACCGCACCTCCGTCCAGGAGATCGTCGAGGCCGCCGGCGTCACCAAGGGTGCCCTCTACCACTACTTCGGCAGCAAGGACGACCTGCTGCACGAGGTCTACGCCCGGGTGCTGCGCCTGCAGACCGAGCGGCTGGCGGCCATCGCCGCGCTGGAGGAACCGGTGGCCGACCGGGTCCGCAAGGCCGCCGCCGACGTGGTGGTCTCCAGCATCCAGAACCTGGACGACACCAAGATCTTCTTCCGTTCCATCCACCAGCTCAGCCCCGACAAGCAACGGGCGGTCCGGTCCGACCGCCGCCACTACCACGAGATGTTCCGCTCCCTGATCGAGGAGGGGCGCGACACCGGCGTCTTCCGCGCCGAACCGGTGCCCGACCTGGTCGTCGACTTCTTCTTCGGCTCGGTCCACCACCTGGCCGTCTGGTACCGCCCGGACGGCCCGCTGGGCGCCGAGCAGGTCGCGGAGCAGTTCGCCGACCTGCTGCTGCACTCGATACGCACGTCCTGAATCACCCGCAACGTCACGGAGGTCCCCGGTGAAGGCTTGGCGCGTCCACGAGAACGGCGAGCCGCTCGCGGCCATGCGCCTGGACGACGTACCCGACCCGGCGCCCGGGCCCGGCGACCTCCTGGTCCGGGTCCTGGCGGCCGGCGTCAACTTCCCCGACGCGCTGCTGTGCCGCGGCCAGTACCAGATACGCCCGCCGCTGCCGTTCACCCCCGGCGTCGAGCTGTGCGGCGAGGTGCTGCGCACCGGCGAGGGCGTGACGGGCGTCGCGGTCGGTGACCGGATCATCAGCCCGGCCGCGCTGCCGCACGGCGCCTTCGCCGAACTGGCCGTCGTCCCGGCCGCCGGGGTGCTGCCCGCACCGCCCGCGCTGGACGACGCGCAGGCCGCCGTCATGCACATCGGCTACCAGACCGGCTGGTTCGGCCTGCACCGCCGGGCGGCCCTGAAGGCCGGCGAGACCCTGCTGGTGCACGCGGCGGCCGGCGGCGTCGGCACCGCGGCCGTGCAGCTGGGCAAGGCGGCCGGCGCCACCGTCATCGGCGTGGTCGGCGGCGCGGCCAAGGCCGACACCGCCAAGGCGGCCGGCTGCGACGTCGTCGTCGACCGGCACACCGAGGACTTCGTCGCCGTCGTCAAGGAGGCCACCGGAGGCCGCGGTGCCGACGTGGTCTACGACCCGGTCGGCGGCGAGGCGTACACCCGCTCCGCCAAGTGCGTCGCGTTCGAGGGCCGCATCGTCGTCGTCGGCTTCACCAGCGGCACGATCCCCACCCCTGGCCTCAACCACGTCCTGGTGAAGAACTACTCCGTCCTCGGCCTGCACTGGGGGCTGTACAACACCAAGGACCCGGAAGCCGTCCGCGCCTGCCACGACGAGCTGACCCGGATGGCGGCGCAGGGCACGATCGCGCCGCTCGTCACCGAACGCGTCCCGCTCGCCGGCGCGGCCGACGCCGTCCAGCGGGTCGCCGACGGCACGACGACCGGCCGGCTGGCGATCGTCAACTCCTGAGCGGCGCGCGCCCGTTGAGTCGGTAGTACGGCGCGTCCGGTCAGCAGGTCCGTCAGCCCGTTCAGCTCGTTCGTGGGACCGCAGGGGTCGCCGTCGGGCGGCCCCTGCGGCGTTTCCGCGTCCGCCCGCGCCCGGTCCGGCGCCGGCCGCATCCCACGGGGGGCGGGCCGGCGCCGGACGCCGGGTCGTCAGCGGGGGCGTCCGCCGGGGCGTCCGTCCGGTCGTCCGCCGGTCAGACGGTGTACTTCTTCAGCTCCCGCCGGGCCAGCGACCGCTTGTGCACCTCGTCGGGACCGTCGGCCAGCCGCAACGTGCGCACCTGGGCCCACAGTTCGGCCAGCGGGGTGTCCTGGCTGACGCCGGCCGCGCCGTGCGTCTGGATCGCCCGGTCCACGATGCGCTGCACCGCCAGCGGGGTGGCGATCTTGATGGACTGGATCTCGGTGTGGGCGCCGCGGTTGCCGACGGTGTCCATCAGCCAGGCGGTCTTGAGCACCAGCAGCCGCAACTGCTCGATCTCCACCCGGGAGTCGGCGATCCACTCCTGCACCACGCCCTGCGCGGCGATCGGCTTGCCGAACGCGACCCGGGAGGCGGCGCGGCGGCACATCAGCTCGACGGCGCGTTCCGCGATGCCGATGGCCCGCATGCAGTGGTGGATGCGGCCGGGGCCCAGCCGGGCCTGGGCGATGGCGAAACCGCCGCCCTCCTCGCCGACCAGGTTCGCCACCGGGACCCGCACGTCGGTGAAGACCACCTCGGCGTGGCCGCCGTGGTCCCCGTCGTCGTAGCCGAACACCCGCATGCCGCGCCGGACGTCGACGCCGGGGGCGTCGCGCGGGACCAGCACCATGGACTGCTGGCGGTGCCGCTCGGCCGACGGGTCGGTCTTGCCCATCACGATCATGATGCGGCAGTTGGGGTTCATCGCCCCGGAGGTGAACCACTTGCGGCCGTTGACCACGTACTCGTCACCGTCGCGCTCGATGCGGGTCTCGATGTTCGCCGCGTCGGAGGAGGCCACCTCCGGCTCGGTCATGGCGAACGCCGACCGGATCTCGCCGGCCAGCAGCGGCTCCAGCCACGTCTTGCGCTGCTCGTCGCTGCCGAACTCGCTGAGCACCTCCATGTTCCCGGTGTCGGGCGCCGCGCAGTTGAGGGCGGGCGGTGCGAGGTGCGGGCTGTGGCCGGTGATCTCGGCCAGCGGCGCGTACTGGAGGTTGGTCAGCCCGGCGCCGTTCTCCCCGGGCAGGAAGAGGTTCCACAGGCCGCGCTCGCGGGCGGCCGCCTTCAGCTCCTGCACCACCGGCGGCGGCGACCACGGGTCGATGCCCGAGGCGCGCTGCTCGGCGAAGACCGCCTCGGCGGGGTAGACGAACTCGTCCATGAAGGCGAGCAGCCGCCCCCGCAGCTCCTCGGTGCGCGCGTCGAATGAGAAGTCCATGCCGTGCCCTTCCTACCGTCCGGTGCCCAGGGCGCTGAGTCCCTGGTCGATGAAGACCGGCGTCAGCGCGCCGAGCCGGTCGAAGCCCGCGCCCACGGTCTGCCCGAGCGTGAAGCGGTAATGGATGCCTTCCAGGATCACCGCGAGCTTGAAGTACGCGAACGCGGTGTACCAGGCGACCTGCGAGACGTCCCGGCCGGACCGGGTCGCGTACCGCTCGATCAGCTCCGAGGCGTCCGGGTGGCCGGGCGCCTCGCGGGTGTTGGAGACCGGCGAGTCCTTCACCGGCAGCCGGTCGCTGTACATCGCCAGCAGCCCCAGGTCGGTCAGCGGATCGCCCAGCGTCGACATCTCCCAGTCCAGCACCGCCCGTACGGTGTCGTCCGGGCCGACCAGCACGTTGTCCAGCCGGTAGTCGCCGTGCACCACCGTCGGCGCCGGCGACTGCGGCAGCCGGGCCGCCAGCGCCGCCGCCAGCTCGTCGATCCCCGGCAGGTCACGGCTGCGGGAGGCCGCCAACTGCTTTCCCCAGCGCCGCAGCTGCCGCTCCAGGAAGCCGTCGGGGCGGCCGAACTCCGCCAGCCCCACCGCCGCCGGGTCCACCGCGTGCAGGTCCACCAGGGTGTCCACCAACGCCAGCGCCACCCGCCGGGTACGCTCCGGCCCGATCGGGGCCAGCTCCGTCGCCGACCGGTACGGCACGCCGTCCACGTATTCCATGACGTAGAAGGGCGCGCCGGTCACCGCCGTGTCGTCGCACAGCAGGATCGCCTCCGGCACCGGCACGGGCGTGGCGTGCAGCGCGCTGATGACGGTGAACTCGCGGGTCATGTCGTGCGCGGTGGCCAGCACGTGGCCCAGCGGCGGCCGGCGCACCACCCAGCGGTGGACGCCGTCGCCCACCGCGTACGTCAGGTTGGACCGGCCGCCCTCGATGAGCCGCCCGGTCAGCGGGCCCGCCACGAGCCCGGGCCGCTCCCGGTCCAGCAGCGTCCGCAGCCCGCCCAGGTCGAGCCCCGGCGGCCCGTCGTCGCGTCCCGGTGCGTCAACCGACTCGTCCACGAAAGCGCTCCTCACCGTCGATGATCCCTGCCGGGTCCTCCCCGGGCACCCATCATGCCGACCAGTCGGTATGCCGTCCAGGGGGCAGCGGCAGTGAGCTGCGACGCGTGGCCTTACGGGGGCCCGTCGCGCCGCGGTGCCGGGCGACCGGGGGAGCGTTGGTGGGGCGGGGGAGCGTGGCGGGGAGTGCGGCCGGGGCGGTGAGCGGTGCGGCCTCCCGGGCGGCGCCGGGAACCGTCCGGTCGGCCGGTTGGTGCCGGGGGTGAAAGATCCCCGATCGCCGGTGTTCCGCGCGTCCAACACATGCCTTCATCTAGGGGTTTCCCGCGCGATCGGTTGTGCGGACTGCTTCCGTCCGCTCCATCCGGCAGCATGCCGGACATCCAGCTGACCAAGGGGGACATCGTGCTGTCCAGGCGGAATCTGCTGACCACCGGCGCTGCGGCGGTCGGGGCCGGAGCCCTGACCGGAACCTTCACGAGCCCGGCCGCCGAGGCCGCCGCGAAGCCGACGCCGTCCACCGCTGCGGGGTCGATCCCCAAGTTCGCGGTCGCCATGCCGGTGCCCGAGGTGCTGCGGCCGGTCCGCCGCTCGTGGAACACCGACTACTACCGCATGACGATGCGCACGGTCTCCACGGAGATCGTGCCGGGCCACCAGACGGAGGTCCTCACCTACGACGGCTCGTTCCCCGGGCCGACGATCATGGCGGAGTCCGGCCGGCGCGTGGTCGTCGAGCAGACCAACGCCCTCGACACCCCCGTCTCGGTCCACCTGCACGGCGCCTCGGTGCCGACGTCGAGCGACGGCTACCCGATGAACGTCATCGAACCGGGCGGCACCCGGACGTACACGTACCCCAACGTGCAGCCGAACGCCAACCTGTGGATGCACGACCACGCCCACATGGAGGAGGCCGAGCACGTATACCGCGGCATGTCCTCCATGGTGGTGCTCAGCGACGCCGCGGAGCGCAAGCTCGGGCTGCCGTCGGGCGAGTACGACGTGCCGCTGGTGATCCGCGACGTCGACCTCGACGACAACGCCGGCATCGTCTTCACCATGGACGACTCGGTCAACCGCACGACGATCCTGGTCAACGGCAAGCCGTGGCCGTACTTCACCGTCGAGGCCCGCAAGTACCGCTTCCGGGTGCTGAACTCCACCAACCTGCGGTGGCTGGCCCCCTTCCTGGCCGACGCCTCGTCGTACACCATGGTCGGCTCGGACGGCGGTCTGCTCGAAGCGCCCTACTCCACCCCGGCCGTGGTGCTGTCGCCGGGTGAGCGCGCCGACATCGTGATCGACTTCTCCACCTACGCCCCCGGCACCTCCGTCGTGCTCCAGAACCTCGCGGGCACCGGCGACCCGGCGGAGATCATGCGCTTCGACGTCGTCGCGGCCAAGACTGAGGACCACAGCCGGGTGCCGGCCGCGCTGCGTACGCTGCCCGCGCTGCCCACCCCGACCGTGCAGCGCAGCGTCGTCCTCACCATGGACGAGGACGGCCGCCCGAACCCGATGGGCTACATCAACGGCAAGACCTTCGACATGAACCGCATCGACACCACCGTGCGGTTCGGCGACACCGAGGTCTGGACCGTCAGCAACGGCAACGTCACCACTCCGCACAACTTCCACATGCACCTGGTGCA
The DNA here is from genome assembly GCF_027947535.2 of Streptantibioticus silvisoli. GTDB lineage: Bacteria > Actinomycetota > Actinomycetes > Streptomycetales > Streptomycetaceae > Streptantibioticus_C > Streptantibioticus_C silvisoli. Next base: position 43,462 of record NZ_JAAGKO020000048.1, on the reverse strand, counting down.
GTACCGCGTCCTGGAGCGCAACGGCAAGCCGGTCGATCCGTCCGAGGCCGGCCTCAAGGACGTGGTGGCCCTGCTGCCGGGCGAGGAGGTCAAGATCCAGATGACCTTCGACAGCTACCGGGGCCTCTACCTCTACCACTGCCACCTGATGGACCACTCGGCCATGGGCATGATGGCCCAGATGGAGATCGTCTAGCCGGGCCGGTCCGGCGTTCCCGGTGGTCGCGGACGATCACGCACCGTCCGCCCGCGGCGGAACGCCGGACTCCCGGTCCGATGAACGCCCGGCCGCGAGGATCATCGCGGCCGGGCGTTCACGGTGGCCGGGCGGATCATGGTGGCCGGGTGGCCGGGTGGCCGGGTGGCCGGGCGGATCAGCCGATCATCTGATCGGCCCGACGCGTCGGGCTACGGGGACGCGGCCGGCGGCTGGTCCGGCAGGGCCGCCAGCGCCCGGGCCGCGACGTCCCGCGGTGTACCGCCGACGTCCACCACGGCACCCGCCTCACCGGGCGTGAGCGCCTCCAGCGTCTCCAGCTGGGACCGCAGCAGCGCGGCCGGCATGAAGTGGCCGCCGCGGTCGCCCAGCCGGGCGGCGAGCGTCTGCGGGGTGCCGTGCAGATGCAGGAAGAACACCTCCGGCGCCGCCAGCCGCAACCGGTCGCGGTACCGCAGGCGCAACGCCGAGCAACTCACCACGCCGCCGTCACGGTGCGCCGCCAGCCACCCGGCCACCGCGTCCAGCCACGGCGCCCGGTCGGTGTCGTCCAGCGGCACGCCGGCCCGCATCCTGGCCACGTTGGCCGCCGGGTGGAAGTCGTCGCCCTCGGCGAACGGCACCCCCAGCCGCCGCGCCAGCACGGCGCCCACCGTCGACTTCCCCGAGCCGGCGACGCCCATCACCACCACGACGGTCACCCGCGGTCCCCCGCGCGGTGCTCCCGCAGCCGGTGGAACGCGGCCAGCCCGTCCGGCACCCAGTCCCACTCCGGCAGCCGCGCCTCCAGCTCCGCGTCGGTGAGGAAGGCGTGCCAGGCGACCTCCTCCACCTGCGGGTCCACCGGCGACGCGCACGTCACCTCGTACACCCGGCTCCACCAGCGGTGCTCCGGCGTCTCGTAGAGGAACGTCAGCACAGGGACCGGCTGCGGCAGCCCGCTGACCCCGAGTTCCTCCTCCGCCTCCCGCAGCGCGGCGGTGTCGTAGTCCTCGCCGGCGCCCACCACGCCGCCGACGAACATGTCGTACATCGACGGGAAGACCAGCTTGCCGGGCGTTCGCCGGTGCACGAAGATCCGCCCCCGCGGATCGCGCGCCTGGATGAACACGCACCGGTGCGTGAGCCGTTCGCGGTACACCCGACCCCGCGGCGCCTGCCCGACCACCCGGTCGTCGTCGTCCACGATGTCCAGGATTTCGTCAGCGGAGAGTCCTTCGTCACCCATACGCCTCATCCAAGCAGAAGCCGTACGAACCGACTACGAAGGAGCTACCAAGGAGCTACCAGGAGCTGCGAAGGCGGTCCGGCGGTGGGGCGGTGGCCGTTCGGCGGCGGACAGGGGAAAACCCGGGCGGTCCGGCCGGGAGGTCCCGTGGGGGAAGGATCTCCATGCCGGACCGCCCGGGTCCGCCGAGGTGTCGCAGTGGGCGTCAGCAGGGGTGTCAGCAGGAGGTGTCGATGGTGCTGAACGAGTCGTAGTGGTCGGAGGTGTAGTAGTCCGTGCCGTCCTCGGCGGTGATGATGCGGCGGGTGCCGCGGTTGCTCGCGCCCGGGGTCACCACGGTGTAGGAGTGGTAGTACCCGGTGGACTCGGCGGGCAGCAGGCCCTCGTTGTTGTCGAAGACCTCACCGTCCTCGGAGTACGGGAACGGGCCGTCGGAGGCGATGAGGTTCAGGGTGTCGTCCGCCTGGCTGGGCAGGGCCGTCTGGCAGACGTCACCGATGTCGTGGGGGACGGCGGCGGTGACGACGGTGGCCGCGTGCGTGGTGGGGGTCGCCGCGTGGGCGGCACCGGCCAGGAGGGTGGGGCCGATGACGAGCGTTCCGGCGAGGATGACGGCGGAACCACGGGAGCGCAACGCGCGTAGAGGCATTCGCATGGCAGACAGTCTGACCAGCGTCCCCGGCGGACAGAAGTGCCCCCGGCCATGGTTCACGTGACGTTTACCGTGCCACCCCGATCGGTGGTGGCAGTGTGCGGATCGGTCAATCAGCCGTAATTGCGGGCGATCTGACGCCGCGTCGTCACCCTCGGTGAGCAGGCCCCGGCGACGCTTCACGGCGCCGGGCGGGGAGCGGCGCCGAGGTCATCGTGACGTGTACCGCGTGATGGCGCGCTGTCTGTTGGGGGCCGTCGGCTCCGCCGGGGCGATCGTGACGTGTACGGCGTGATGGGGCGCTGCGCGCTCATGGGTCGGAGCTGCGCGGGCCTGTCCGCGTGGTACCGGGGCGGTCGGCGCTGCCGGGTCATCGCGACGTGTACCGCGCGATCCGGCGCTACGCGCTCACCGGTCGGCGGTGTACGGGCTTGCCCGTGCGTCACCGGGGCGGTCGGCGCCGTCGGCTCCGCCGGGGTCATCGCGGGGTGGTCGCCGCCTTCACCGCCGGGGGTGCCGGGCCGTCCCCCGGACGCCTGGGCCGGCCGGGAGTACGCCGGGCCCCGAACCGGGTACACGTGCAGTCCGGTCCGGTACGACGAGAGGCAGCGCATGGCGGCGACACGCATGGTGGTCATCGGCGGTGACGCGGCGGGTATGACGGCCGCCTCACAGGCCCGGCGGCGCAAGGGGCCCGACGAGCTGTCGATCGTGGCGTTCGAACGCGGCCGGTACACGTCGTACTCCGCGTGCGGCATCCCCTACTGGACCGGCGGGGAGGTCGACGGCCCCGACGCGCTGGTGGCCCGCACCCCGGCCGAGCACCGCGAACGCGGCATCGACCTGCGGCTGGGCACCGAGGCCGTCGAGATCGACCTCGACCGCCGCCGGGTGCGTACCCGCGCCGTCGGCGACGGCACGTACGAGTGGACCGGCTTCGACCACCTCGTCGTCGCCACCGGCGCGGTGCCCAGGCGGCCCGCGGCCGAGGACGTCCCCGGCATCGACACGGACGGCGTGTACGGCGTCCAGACCCTCGACGACGGTGAGGCGGTGCTGGACGGCCTCGGCCGCGACGGCGTGCGGCGCGCGGTGGTGGTCGGCGCCGGCTACATCGGCGTCGAGATGGCCGAGGCGATGCTGCGGCGCGGCCTGGACGTCACCGTGGTCGACCGGGCCGACCAGCCGATGGGCACCCTGGACCCCGACATGGGCGCCCTGGTCCGGGAGGCCATGGAGGGCATGGGCATCGCCGTCGAGTTCGGCGCGGCGGTCCGCGAGATCCGCGCCGGCGACGACGGCCGGGTCCGCGCCGTCGTCACCGACCGCGCCGAACACCCCGCCGACATCGTGATCCTCGGCCTCGGCGTCGCGCCGGACACCCGGCTGGCCCGCGAGGCCGGCCTGCCGCTCGGCGAACACGGCGGCCTGCTCACCGACTTCTCCCAGCGGGTACGCGGCCACGACGGGATCTGGGCGGGCGGGGACTGCGCCGAGGTGTTCAACCTGGTCTCCGGCGACACCGAGCACGTACCGCTCGGCACCCACGCCAACAAGCACGGCCTGGTCATCGGCACCAACATCGGCGGCGGGTACGCCACCTTCCCCGGCGTCGTCGGCACCGCGGTCAGCAAGGTCTGCGAACTGGAGATCGGCCGCACCGGCCTGACCGAATCGCGGGCCACCGCCGCCGGACTGCGGTACGCCACCGCCACCATCGAGTCCACCGGCCGGGCCGGCTACTACCCCGGCGCCGCCCTCATGACCGTCAAGATGATCGCCGAACTCGGCAGCGGCCGACTGCTCGGCGTCCAGATCGTCGGCCGCGAGGGCGCCGGCAAACGCGTGGACGTCGCCGCGGTCGCCCTTACCGCCGGTATGACCGTCGAACGCATGACCTCCCTCGACCTCGGCTACGCCCCGCCGTTCTCCCCGGTCTGGGACCCGGTCCTGGTCGCGGCCCGGAAGACGGCGGGGAAACTGCGCGAGTAGGAGGGCCGGTCGGGGGACGCCGGTCCGGGATGCCGGTTTTGGGGCTGGGGTTGGGCTGCTGGCGGCGGGGCTGGCGGCCGGCGGATGGGGCTGGCGGCCGACGGGGCGTGGGCTGCGGGTTGACCGTTGCCCCGCTGACCGTTGCCCCGCTGACCGCTGACCGCTGACGTCTGCCTGCCGGAACGCCGTACGCGGAGCCGGTGGCCGGCGGCAGGTCGGCGGCAGGTCGGCCGGGGAGTGGGGGAGCGGGCAGCGAAACGTTCCGGCGACCGGCTCGCCTCGCCCTCCCTACGCGTCGGTGCGGACCGCCAGCTGGTCCAACGCGGCCAGCAGGCGCGGGAGTTCGGCGCCGCGGCCGACCGGGACGACCTCGCCGGGCGCGTCGTCGAGCAGGAAGAAGGCGATGTCGTCGGTGCGGGCCACCATGCTCCAGCCCGGACCGTCGGCCCGCAGCGAGCGCGCGTCGCCCTCGGCGAACGACGACCGCACCCGGCCCGGCGGCGGCGGACTGCCGACGTAACCGCGTGCCTCCGCCAGCGCCCGCCGCACCCCCGGATGACGGTGGCCCTCAATGCCGCCCCCGGCCCCGCCCGCATCCGCGCCCGCGCCGGTGGAGGGGCGGGCGGTGAAGTCCTGCGCGTCGTCGATCTCGGCCCGCCAGGTCCGCCAGCGCAGCGCGATCTCGTCGGCGCCCAGGCGGCGCTGGGCCGGGCCCCACACGGACGTGTCCGGCGGGGTGAGCGCGGGGCCCTCGTCCGCGCCGGCCGGATCGTGCGGCGCCGGCAGCCCGGGAGCGGCCACCGCCAGCTCCAGCGGCCAGCCGGGCAGCGAGGCGACGATGGTGCGTTCGCCGGGGGACAGGTCGTACTCCATGCCGCAGTCCCACGTCGCCACGGCCACCGCCACCAGCGCGGTGTCCGACGTGACGACCGTCCACCGGGCGCCGAGCCCGTCCTGGCCGAGCACCAGCCCGTAACCGTCGGCACGCGGCACGAGCCGCAGCGCCGCGCAGGCCGCCGGGTAGTCGTCGCCGAGCACGCTCGGGAACCGTCCGGGCGTCAGCAGGGTGGCGGTCAGCACGTACAGCGCGTCCTCGTCCGCCGCGGCGGTGCCGCCCGCGGGGCCGCCGGCCGCGTCGCCGGGCGCGGTGCCGGCCTGTCGCCGTACCGCGTCCTCCTCGGCCGCGTCCTGCGGCATGCCCTCCGCCACGGACACCGGGTCCTCCCTTTCTCGCCCGTCTCGCCCGCCCCGCCAGGGGGCGCGTCCGCGCACCCTAACCACGAGGTGACGACGGCGTCGATACCCCGGAGGTGAGGACTTCGCGGGCACCGGTGCCCGCGGCGGCGTCGTCACCGGCGCCGGCGGCGGCACCGCGGCGGACGCGTACGGCGTGCCCGGCGGTCAGTCCGTCGTGCGGACCGCGATCGCCAGGTAGCGCGCCGCGGTGTCCTCGTACGACGTCAGTTCCCAGCCGTTCGCGGCCAGCAGCGGACGCAGGTGGGGCTCGGCGCGGATGTCGTCGGGGCTGAGGGAGTGACCGCGGCGGGCGGCGAGCGCGGCGCGGCCGATGGGGTGGAACAGCGCGAGCCGGCCGCCCGCCCGGGTGACCCGGGCGAACTCCCGCAGCCCGGCCGCCGGATCGGCCAGGTGGTGCACCAGCCCCGCCGCGAACAGCGCGTCCTGCGTGGCGGAGGCCAGCGGCAGCCGGGCCGCGTCCGCCTCGACCAGCAGGGCGCACACGTTCCGGCCGGCCTCCGCCGCCGTCCGCAGCATCTGCGGCGTCAGATCCGTGCCGATCACCGTGCCGTCCGGCCCAACCGCGGCACGCAGCGCGGGCAGCGCCCGGCCCGTACCGCACCCGACGTCCACCGCCGACTCCCCTGCGCGCAGGTCGAGTTGGGCCACCCCGGCCTCGTAGGCCGGGGTGTCGTCGGGGAACTTGGTGTCCCAGGTCGCCGCCCGTGCCCCGAAGAACGCCCGCACGGCCGCGTGGCCGCGCACCGGATCGACGGCCGGCGGATCGGTCTCACGCGGACTGCTGCTCACGGGAAGGCTCCTTGAACGTTCGGGACGGGTGTCCGGGGAAGCGGACCGACCACCTGCGGGAGCCGGGTCCACCGCCGGATCGAGCGCACCACCTGCCCGATGGCGGAACGGCGGATCACCTGCCTGGCGGATCACCTGTCCGGAGGATCAGCGGTCCGGCGGACCACCTGTCCGACGGGACGATCGATCGGATGACGTTCCCATGATCCGGTATCCCGGGGAACCGTTCAGTCCGACGATGCGACTGCCCGACTGCCCGACTGCCCGACTGCCCGACTGCCCGTCACCGGTCGACCGGTCGGACCGTCAGTTCATCACCTGCCGACCCATCAGCCCGTCCGCCGATCCACCGGTCCGCCGTCAATTGGTCAGTGCGGGCCGCAGTCAGACCATCCGTCAGTCGGTCAATCCCTCCATCGCCACCACGTGTTCGATCCGCAGCCGGACCAGCAGTTCGCCCGGGGTGCCGTTGCGGGCGCCGAACTGCTCCGCGCGGTCGTCGCCGACGTAGCGGGCCGCGATCCGGGTGGCCCACTCGCGCAGCTGGGCCGGGTCCTCGTGGAGCTGGACGGTGCCGCGCAGCAGCGCGAAGGCGAACGGCGGGGCCTCGTCGTCGACGCATACCGCCGCGCGGCCGTCCCGGGCCAGATTGCGGCCCTTGACCGAGTCGGCGCCGGTGTTGAACACCAGGTCGTCGCCGTCCAGCAGGAACCACACCGGTGCCACGTGCGGGGCGCCGGACGCCGTGACGGTCGACAGCTTCCCGGTCCGGGTCCCGGCGGTCACGAACTCGCGCCAGCGCGCGTCAGTCATTGCCTGTGCCATGCCTCCATGGTGCGCGCCTGTGAGATCTCCCGCCAACGTGGCAGCGCGCTGTGACATGTCACAGATCATGGGAACCGGACGGTCGGCTGGTACCAGACTGTGCGAACTCCGCTTCAGGATTTTCGGATGACGACCGATTCCGACCGGATGAGCCGGTCACGTTGTCTGAAAATCAGCGGGACGCGCCGCGAGGACGTTCCGGGGAAACGGATCGCACACCGGCCACGTCCCCTACACCCGTGGGCGCGGGCGACGCCGCGGCGCCGCAGCCGCCGTGCGCGCAGCCCGCCGCCGGCGAACGAGGATCCTCCGACCTATGCGTCTGCGCCCCAGAACCATTCGAACGCAGCTCATCACCCTGCTGCTCGTCCCCATGGTCTCGCTCCTCGCGCTGTGGACGTACGGGTCGTACACCACCCTGCGCGGCGCTCTCGGACTGACCCGGGTCAACATCACCGACCACTACTACGGCGTGCCCGCCGAGGCCCTCACCGAGGCGCTCCAGAACGAACGCCTCGCCGCCGTCGAGTACGACGTCACCAACGGCCGCAGCGGCGGCCCGGAGCTGCGGGCCGCGGAGAAGACCACCGACGCCAGCGCCGGCGAACTGCGCCAGCACCTCCAGGCCCGTGCCGCCGGCTCCACGCTGAACGCCGACCAGAACGCCCGGGTCGGCGACATCCTCTCGGCCCTCCAGACCATCCCCGGGCTGCGGGCCAGCGTGCTGGCCGGCGACATCAACTGGTTCGACATCCTCAACGCCTACTCCCTGGTCATCGACCCCGACTTCCGCCTCCAGAGCGCCCTGACCGAGCAGCAGAGCGGCGAGGTGGCCCGCAAGGGCGCGGTCGTCGTCGAGCTCGACCGGGCCCGCGAACTGCTCTCCCAGGAGGACGCCCTCGTCCTCGGCGGCCATCTGGGTGACGGCATGTCGGACCCGCAGTACAACGAGCTGATCGGCGACATCGACGGCCGCGAGCTGATCGACAACGTCTACGCGCCCGAACTGCCGCCCTCCGACGCCCGCAAGCTCCAGGACTTCGAGAACGGCAACGTCGGCTGGTCGCTGCTGTCGCAGGAGACCTCCGCCCGCGCCGCGTCCGCGCTGACCGTCCAGGAGGCCATTCCGGCCGACCAGTGGCGGCAGAACGTCGAGGTGGCGCTGCGCCAGCTGGCCGCGATCGACCAGGACGCCGCCCTCCAGGTCGACGAGGCCGCCCACACCTCCGGCATGTCGGTGCTGAACAAGGCCGCGGTGGCGCTGCTGATCGGCCTGCTGGCGGTCGTCATCTCGCTGATCGTCTCGGTACGCATCGGCCGCCGGATCGCGCTGCGGCTGACCGCCCTGCGCGACAACGCCGAGTACCTGTCCGGCCACCGGCTGCCGGAGATCATGCGCCGCCTGCGCGAGGGCGACAGCATCGACGACGCCGAGACCGCCAGCTGGCCGCGTACCGCCTCCGACGACCTGTTCGGCGTGCCGGGCGGCGCGGACCTCGGCGCCGACTTCGGCGAGGAGTTCGGCGACGACGAGATCGGCCAGGTCGGCCGGGCCTTCGGCGTGGCCCAGCGCACCGCCGTGCAGGCCGCCGTCGAGCAGGCCCGCCTGCGCCGCGGCGTCGCCGCCGTCTTCACCACCCTCGCCCGGCGCAGCCAGGTCATCCTGCACCGCCAGCTCGCCCTGCTCGACACCATGGAACGCCGCGCCCGCGACCCCGGCGAACTCGCCGACCTCTTCCGCCTCGACCACATGACCAACCGCATGCGCCGCCAGGCGGAGGGCCTGCTCATCCTCTCCGGCCTCACCCCGGGCCGCGCCTGGCGCCGCCCGGTGCGCATGGGTGAGGTGGTCCGCGCCGCCGTCGGCGAGGTCGAGGGCTACGAACGCATCGCGGTGCGCCGGATGCCCGGCGTCGCGCTGGTCGGCGGGGCCGTCGCCGACGTACTGCACCTGCTGGCCGAACTGATGGAGAACGCCACCAACTTCTCGCCGCCGGACAGCGAGGTCGTGGTCCGCGGCGAGGAGGTGGCCGCCGGGTTCGCCGTCGAGATCGAGGACCGCGGCCTCGGGATGAACCCGGACCGCCTCGCCGAGGCCAACCGGGCCATCCGGGACTCCGCCGACCGCGCGTACGTCTCCGACGGCGGCACCGCGGTGATCGACCTGCCGGAGACCGACCGGCTCGGCCTGTACACCGTCGGCCGCCTGTCCGCGCGGCACGGCGTCCGCGTCACCCTGGGCCGTACCTCCCGCGGCGGCACGGTCGCCGTCGTCTTCATCCCCGCCGTGCTGCTGGCCGTCCCCGAGGAGGGCGAACGCTGCGAGGAGCCCCCGGACACCGCCATCGCCGCGGTACCGGCGGGCAGGGGCCAGCACCGGGCGGTCCGGGCGGTGACCGACGGCACGGGGACCTCGGCCGCGGGGGGCTCCGTCGCGGGGTCCGGCACGGGCGGCGCCCGCCGCGCTGCGTCCGACGGTGGAACGGGCGGCGACGGCACCGGTGACGGCGGCGACGTCAACCCGCTTCCCCGCCGGCCCCGCCCCAGTGAGACGGCGGACCGCACCACCTCGGCCGGGCTGCCGCGCCGGGTACCCAGCAGTTCGCGCGCGTCACGGCTGCGTGAGGAGTCCGTCGCGCACGAACGACCCGCTGGGGGGAGTCAGGACCGCTCTGACCGGGAACGATCACCGGAAGAGGCCCGTTCTGTCATTGCGGCGTACGCGCGCGGACTGGCCCGTGGACGCTCGGACTCCGCCGAAACGCGGGACCGGGAGCCCGGCCGTCCCGCGGCGGACGGCGCGTCGGAAGATGCTGTGGATAAGAAGGAACAGGGCGAAACAGCGACACAGAATGCGATAGAGAAGGCCGTAGCACGAGAGAACGCTAGACAGGAAGACGGGGGTCCAACGTCATGAGTGGCGCCGCGATGTCAGGGAGTACCGGGAAAGTCTGGGGCACGAGTGGCATGGCGGGCGAGATCAGGCGCCAGACGCCGCCGCAATACGAGATGGGTGGTCTCGGCTGGCTGCTGGACGACATGGTGGACCGGATAGCCCAGGTCAAGCATGCTCTGATCCTCTCCAGCGACGGCCTGGTCTCCGGCACCAGCCGCGATCTCGAAGGCGGTGACGCCGAGCACCTGGCGGCCGTCTCCTCCGGTTTCCACAGCCTGGCCAGGGGTGCCGGCCGGCACTTCGGGGCGGGGGAGGTCCGGCAGACGATGGTCGAGTTCGACGACGGATTCCTCTTCGTCACCGCGGCCGGCGAGGGCAGCTGTCTGTCCATCCTCACCGGCGAGGGCACCGACGTCGCCCAGATCGCCTACGAGATGACACTTCTGGTCCACCGGGTCGGCGAGCACCTCGGCGTCGCCCCCCCGCCATGACGACGGCGCTCCCACTGGGGCGTGACCCACGTGCCGGATGAATCGGGCGCGTTGTGGTACGACGACGACGCGGGCCCGATGGTCCGCCCGTACACCGTCACCCGGGGGCGCACCCTGCCCACGGGCCGTACCACCCAGATGGACGTCATCGCCCTCGTCTCCTACGTCGACGACTCCGACACCACCGCTTCCCGGGCCGCCGACGGCGCGTCTGCCGCCGCCACACCGGCCGCCGGCCTTGCGCCGGCCGGCCGGCCCGCGGAGGCGGTGGCCGGGCTGCCGTTGGCCGGTCCGGACGCCGCCGGCTCCGGCGGGGCCGGGGGCGTTGCTTCCGGTGCGGTGGCCGGTGGTGCCTCCGGCGGATTAGCGGGCGGCTCCGCCGGCGCGCTGGTGGACGCCGCCTCCGGTGGGGTGGCGGGCGGTGCCTCGGGCGGAGTGGCGGGTGGCGCCGCGGGTGCGCTGGTGGACGCCGCCTCGGGCGGGTCGGCAGGCGCTGCCTCCGGTGCGGTGGCGGGTGGCGCTCCCGACCGGATGGCCGGCGGCTCCGACCCCACGCGGTCCCCCCGAGGGGAGGGCCGGGCACGGGCCGACACGCTGGGGGAGGAGCACCTCGCGCTGCTGGAGCACTGCCGGGCCGGGCCGCTCTCGGTCGCGGACCTGGCAGCGGAGGCCGACCTCCCGCTCGGGGTGGTACGGGTTCTGCTCGCCGACCTCATCGATCTCGGACGGGTCCGGATGACCCGTCCGGTCCCGCCCGCGGAACTGCCCGACATCGGCCTCCTCAACCACCTCATCGACGGTCTGAGGTCCCTCTGAACCCGGGCGGCCCGCCCGGCCGCCCGGAAGTTATCCACAGCCTCCCCACGGGAGGACTTTTCCCCTCTACAGTCGTGACTGTCAGTGATCGACCGACTGGGAAGAGTCATCTCATGAACCACCGCACCGGCCCGCGCACGATCCGCCGGACCACCCGGACCACGACAGCGCCGCCCGCGGCCCAACCCGCCCCTCGCCCCCGGACCTGTGAGCACCAGCCCGCCGCCACCCGGCACGGCGATCCCCCGCCGCGCCCGACACCGCCCACCCGTCCCCCCAACCCGTCCGTCACCAGCGGTAGCGGTGCCCCGCCGTCCGGCGCCACCCGCGCCGGCTCGGGGCACCTCCGGCGCCCTGCCCGCCCCGCTCCGCCGCCCCCGCTCCGGCCGCCGGCTCCGGCGACGGCGACCCGGCCGGCGACCGCCGTGCCCCGGCCCGGCGCGCGGGTCGCACCGGGCGGGCCGCCGACGGCCGCCCCGCTGGCCGGTCTGCTTCCGCTGTCCGAGGCCCGTGCCGAACTCGGCCTGGAGTGCGAGGAGTTCGACCTCGCGGTGCGGACCGGGGAGGTCTGGACGGTGGCCGTCCCCGGCGGCCCCGACGCCTCGCCGCCCCGCGTCATGGCACTGCGCGCCGCGCTGGCACGGCTGACGGCGGAGACCGGCTACCCCACCACCTTGCGGCAACGTCTGCGCCTGGTCGGAGCGGTGACCGGTGCCGAGGCCCTGAGCATCACCCGCGACCGGTTCGTCCGGCTGGCCAGAGCCGGCTGCTTCCGCCCCGCCCGCTGGTACGTCAACCGCTACCGCGCCGTGGTCTGGCTCTACCCGGTCGACGAGGTCACCGCCTTCGCCGACGAACACCCCGGCTGGCTGACCGGGGTGCTGCCCGAAGAAGTACGGACCGCCCTCGCGGACGGCCTCGACCTGCGGGCCTGCGGCTGGCGGCTCCGCACGGCCGGCCTGCTGGCCGCCCGTGCCCCGGACGCCTGGCACGAGGCCGCGGTCTGGCTGGCCCTGCTCGGCCCGGAACAGGCCGAAGACCTGCTGCCCGGCGCCCCGATGGGCCGCCGACTGGCCGACGCCTGCCCCGCGCTGCTGCCGTTCCGCACCGGTGCGTGGACCGACGGCGCCGTCCCGGCCGTCCACCTCACCGCCGACGACCCGGCCGAGATCGCCCACGCCCGCCTCTGCCTGGCCTCAGCCCTGGCCCGCACCCGCCACCTTCCCCCACCTCCGGCGGCCGGGGCCGACACACCGCCGGGCACGCCACGGGTGGCGGCGGCTACGCCACGGGCGGCCATTGCACCGTTGACGCCAGCCACGGCACCGGCGGCGTCCGTGTCACTGACGCCAGCCATGCCACCGCCGACCTCGGCCACGCCCCCGCCGGCCTCCGCACCGCAAGCCACGCCTCCGCCCTCAATCACGCCCCCGTCAGCCCCCGCACCGCAAGCCACGCCCCCGCCCCCGTCAGCCACCGCACCGCTGACGCCAGCCACGCCCCCGCCCTCAACCCCGTCACCCTCAGCGACCGCACCGGTGTCACCGGTCGGCGCGCCGTCGGCGAGCTCACCGTCAGCGACCGCCCCGGTGCCGCCGGCCACCGTCCCGCACGTCGCCGCGCCGCCCGGTCCGGCTTGTAGCGGAACGGTGACACGGCCTGAGCAACGGCGCCGGTGGTGGCGGAGTCTCTCCCAGCGTACGTACCGGCCGCAGAACGGTCCGGGGTCCGCGGGGACGTCCTGTGGGGGCATCCGCCGACTGCTGCGGCGGACCGCACGTCCGGACCGGCCGAGGGGGAGACGATGACCAGCCGTGATCGCCGAGGACAGCGCGTCGCCGTCGTGGCGGCCGGTGTCGTGGCGGCGCTGGCCGTCGCCCTGGGGGTGCTGTGCCTCGGTATCGCGCCCGCCTACGCGAAGTCCGACATCTACTTCGCCGCCGGCCCGCACAACGCCCGCCTCGGCCGGCCGGTACACCTGTCGGGCAGCGCCGTCGACGACAACGCGACGTTCAACAAGTTCTGCATACAGCGGCGCTACGGCCACGGCGGCTGGAACACCGTCCGCTGCGCCCACGGCTCCTACAACGGCGGCGGCGGGCTCAACGTCTGGCTGCGGCCGGAGCGGCGGGGGCTGGTGCTGTTCCGCGGCGTGCTCCTCGAAGGGCGGTCCGCGGCGGACAAGCACCCCAGGATCCACCTGGTCTCCCGCGTCTTCGCCCTCGCGGTGCTCTGACGGCCACCGGGCGGTGCGGCACCCCGCGGCGCTGCCCGCCCGGCCGCCGCACCGTCGCGGCTGCCCCGAAGCGCTGCCGCCTCACCGTCGCTGCCCGCCTCACCGTCGTGGCCGTCCCGCCGTTGCGGTCCGTCCCGCTGTTGCGGTCGTCCCGCCACCCTGGCTGCCCCGAAGCGGCTGCCATCCCGTCGCCTCGCCGCCCGTCGCCTCGCCGCCCACGCCGTCCCGGCCGCCCCCGCCGTGCCCGTCAGGTCCCCGGTTCGCGGGCGAGCGCCGCGCGGAGGCGGTCGGCGGTGGCGGCGGCGTGGGTGTCGTCGCTGTAGTGGGTGCGGGGCCAGAAGAAGCCGCGCAGACCGTCCTTGGGGTTGCGGGGGACGACGTGGACGTGGAGGTGCGGCACCGACTGGCTGACGCGGTTGTTCATCGCGACGAAGGAGCCGGCCGCGGCCATGCCGTATTCGACGGCGCCGGTGATCCGCCGTACCCGGGCGAAGAACGGGCCGACGACGTCGGGCGGCAGGTCGGTCAGCGTCTCGGCGTGCGACCGGGGCACCACGAGGACGTGGCCGGGGAAGAGCGGGCGCCGGTCGAGGAAGGCCACCGCGGTGCCGTCCTCGAAGACCCGGTGGGCCGTCGTCTCCCCGGAGACGACCTGACAGAAGACGCAGTCCATGCCGACAGTCAACTACAGCGGACGCCGGCCGGCCGCGTCACCGTGGAGCGTCGTGCGGGCGGAACAGTCCCTCCTGCATGACCGAGACCAGCAGGGCGCCGTCGCTGTCGTAGATCTGGCCGCGGGCCAGGCCCCGCGCGCCGGTCGCGATCGGCGACTCCTGCTGGTAGAGGAACCATTCGTCGGCCCGGAAAGGACGGTGGAACCACATGGCGTGGTCCAGCGACGCCACGTCGAAGCCGCGCGGACCCCACAGCGGTTCGACCGGCAGCCGGACCGCGTCCAGCAGCATCATGTCGCTGGCGTAGGTCAGGGCGCAGGTGTGCACCAGCGGATCGTCGCCGAGCGGTCCGACGGCCCGCATCCACACGGCGCTGCGCGGTTCGGCGTCCGACAGGGCCTCGGTCGTCCAGCGCAGGCGTTCCACGTAGCGGATGTCGAACGCCTGGCGGCGGGTCATCCGGGCCAGGGCGTCCGGCAGCTCGCCCAGGTGTTCGCGCAGTTCGTCGGCGAGGCCGGGCAGCTCCTCCGGGCCGGGGACGGCCGGCATCGGCAGTTGCTGCTCGAACCCGGGCTCAGGACGGTGGAAGGAGGCGGTCAGATGGAAGATGGTGCGGCCCTGCTGGACCGCGACGACCCGCCGGGTGGTGAACGACCGCCCGTCGCGCACCCGCTCGACCTGGTAGACGATCGGCACGCCGGGCCGGCCCGGGCGCAGGAAGTAGGCGTGCAGTGAGTGCACCGGGCGCCCGCCGTCGGTGGTGCGGCCGGCCGCGACGAGCGCTTGTCCGGCGACCTGGCCGCCGAAGACCCGCTGGAGGTGTTCGTCCGGGCTGCGGCCGCGGAAGATGTTCTCCTCGATCCGCTCCAGGTCGAGCAGGGCGACGAGCCGGTCGGCCGGGTTGGGGTCGGCGGTGTCCGTCATGGGTGCTCCCTCGGGTGGCGCTCGTGCGGCGTGCGGCGGGACCGGCTGTCAGAGGTGACCGACGGCGGTGACCCGCACGACCGCGCGGCCCTCCTCGTCGGAGGCGGCGAGGTCGACCTCGGCGGAGATGCCCCAGTCGTGGTCGTCGGCCGGGTCGGCGAAGACCTGCCGGACCTTCCACAGCCCGTGCTCCGGTTCCTCCTCGATCTGCAGCAGCTTCGGGCCGCGCGCGTCCGGGCCGGTGCCCAGGTCGTCGTACTCGTCCCAGTAGTCGTCCATGGCGTCGGCCCAGGCGTCGGCGTCCCAGCCGGAGGAGGAGTCGAGTTCGGCCAGCTCGCCGAACTTCTCCAGCGCCGCCAGCTCGACCCGGCGGAACATCGCGTTGCGCACCAGCACCCGGAAGGCGCGGGCGTTGCTGGTGACCGGCTTGACGTGGTCGGCGCGTTCGGCGGCCTGGCCGGCGGTCTCCTCCTGCGGGTTGGCCAGCTCCTCCCACTCGTCGAGCAGGCTGGAGTCCACCTGGCGCACGAGTTCGCCCAGCCAGGCGATCAGGTCCTGCAGGTCCTCCGACTTCAGGTCCTCCGGGACGGTGTGGTCCAGCGTCTTGTAGGCGCCGGCCAGGTAGCGCAGCACGATGCCCTCGGCGCGGGCGAGTTCGTAGTGGCTGGTGAACTCGCTGAACGTCATGGCCCGTTCGTACATGTCGCGGACCACGGACTTCGGCGACAGCGGGTGGTCGCCGACCCACGGGTGGCTGGTGCGGTACAGGCCGAAGGCGTGGAAGAGCAGCTCCTCGAGCGGCTTGGGATAGGTGACGTCCTGGAGCCGCTCCATCCGGTCCTCGTACTCGACGCCGTCCGCCTTCATCTGCTGGACGGCCTCGCCGCGGGCCTTGTTCTGCTGGGCGGCGAGGATCTGCCGGGGGTCGTCGAGGGTGGACTCCACGACCGACAGCATGTCGAGCGCGTAGGACGGCGAGTCCGGGTCGAGCAGGTCGAAGGAGGCCAGCGCGAAGGTCGACAGCGGCTGGTTGAGGGCGAAGTCGGACTGGAGGTCGACGGTCAGCCGGACGATGCGGCCCTCGGCGTCGGGCTCGGGCAGCCGCTCCACGATGCCGCCGTCCAGCAGGGAGCGGTAGATGGCGATGGCCCGGCGGATGTGCCGCAGCTGCGCCGGGCGCGTCTCGTGGTTGTCCTCCAGCAGGTGGCGCATCGCGTCGAAGGCGTTGCCCGGCCGGGCGATGACCGACAGCAGCATGGCGTGCGTGACCCGGAACCGGGAGGTCAGCGGCTCGGGGTCGGCGCCGATCAGCTTCTCGTAGGTCAGGTCCGACCAGTTGACGAAGCCCTCCGGCGCCTTCTTGCGCACCACCTTGCGGCGCTTCTTCGGGTCGTCGCCGGCCTTGGCGAGCGCCTTCTCGTTCTCGATGACGTGCTCCGGCGCCTGCGCGACCACCAGGCCCGCGGTGTCGAAGCCGGCCCGGCCCGCGCGGCCGGCGATCTGGTGGAACTCCCGGGCCCGCAGCACCCGCACCCGGGTGCCGTCGTACTTCGCCAGCGCGGTGAACAGCACCGTGCGGATGGGCACGTTGACGCCGACGCCGAGGGTGTCGGTGCCGCAGATGACCTTCAGCAGGCCCGCCTGCGCCAGCCGCTCCACCAGGCGGCGGTACTTCGGCAGCATGCCGGCGTGGTGCACGCCGATGCCGTGCCGCACCAGGCGGGAGAGGTTGCGGCCGAACTTGGTGGTGAACCGGAAGTTGCCGATCAGGGCGGCGATCGCGTCCTTCTCCGCCCGGGTGCTCATGTTGATGCTCATCAGCGCCTGCGCCCGCTCCACGGCCGCCGCCTGGGTGAAGTGCACGATGTAGACCGGCGCCTGATGGGTCTCCAGCAGTTCGGTCAGCGTCTCGGTCATCTGGGTGGTGACGTACTCGTAGCTCAGCGGGACCGGGCGGGTCGAGGAGCGCACCACGGTCGTCGGCCGGCCGGTGCGGCGGGTCAGGTCCGCCTCGAACCGCGTGACGTCGCCCAGCGTGGCCGACATCAGCAGGAACTGCGCCTGCGGCAGCTCCAGCAGCGGGATCTGCCACGCCCAGCCGCGGTCCGGCTCGGCGTAGAAGTGGAACTCGTCCATGACGACCTGGCCGACGTCGGCGTTGCGCCCGTCGCGCAGCGCGATGGAGGCCAGCACCTCGGCGGTGCAGCAGATGATCGGCGCGTCCGGGTTGACCGAGGCGTCGCCGGTGAGCATGCCGACGTTCTCGGTGCCGAACAGTTTGCACAGGTCGAAGAACTTCTCCGACACCAGCGCCTTGATCGGCGCGGTGTAGAAGGTGACCTGGTCGGCCGCCAGCGCGGCGAAGTGCGCGCCCGCCGCCACCAGGCTCTTTCCGGAGCCGGTGGGGGTGGACAGGATCACGTTCGCCCCGGAGACCACCTCGATCAGTGCCTCCTCCTGCGCGGGGTAGAGGGTGATGCCGCTTTCCGTCGCCCACGAGGAGAACGCTTCGTAGAGGGCGTCGGGATCGGCGGTCGGCGGCAGCTGATCGATAAGGGTCACCCCACCATCTTGCCTGTCCGAGCCCTCCGGTACGGAACCGGGCGTTCGGCGGAAGATCACCCACCGCTAGGCTGTGCCGACGCTGGACGAGCAACTCCCGTCCCAGGACGGGCAGAAGGGGGCGGGGCGAGCACCATGATGGGACCGGCGCACTCACTGTCAGGAGCGGCCGCCTGGCTGGGAGCCGGGGCGGTGGCGGTGGCACTGCACCACCCCATGCCCTGGCCGACGCTGGTCGTGGGATGCCTGATCGCGGCCGGTGCCGCGCTCGCCCCCGACCTGGACCACAAGCCGGCCACGATCTCCCGCGCCTTCGGGCCGATCTCGCACCTGGTGTGCGATCTGGTGGAGAAGTTCGCCACGGTGGTCTACAACGGCACCCGGATGAAGGGCGACCCGCACCGCAACGGCGGCCACCGCACCTTGACCCACACCTGGCCGTGGGCGCTGATGTGCGGGGCGGGCAGTTCGGCCATCGCGGTGTTCGGCGGCAAGTGGGGCGTGCTGGCCGTGCTGTTCATCCACATGGTGCTGGCCATCGACGGGCTGCTGTGGCGCCAGGTCAAGGGCGCCCACCACCTGCTGGTCTGGCTGCTCGGCGCGGTCAGCGCCTGGACGCTGGTCGGCGTGCTGGACGACCCGGGCAACGGGAAGGCCTGGCTGTTCACCCAGCCGGGCCAGCACTACCTGTGGATCGGCATCCCGGTGGTGCTCGGCGCCCTGGTGCACTGCCTGGGCGACGCCATCACGGTCTCCGGCTGCCCGGTGCTGTGGCCCATACCGATAGGCCGCAAGCGCTGGTACCCGATCGGCCCGCCGCAGTTCATGCGGTTCCGCGCGGGCAGCTGGGTCGAGCTGAAGGTCCTCATGCCGGTTTTCATGATCATCGGCGGCGTATGCTGCGTCGACGCGCTCGGCCTCATCGGCTGACCGACGACCCGACCGTCCGACGGCCACCGGCGCCGTCCCTCACCACTTCACCGGGGTGGGTGCCATCAGGCGCCCGCCCCTGCTGACGTCCCCGGGCCGTCGCCGCGTCGTTGACGTCTGCGGGCTGCCGTTCACGCCCGTCGGCTGTCGCTCACGTCGCTGACGTTCACCGGCCGCCGCTGACGTTCACGGGTATCGCTGACGTTTACCGGCCGCCGCTGACGTTCACCCGATCTCGCACGCCCCCGCAAAAGCGCCCTCCGGTACGCGCAACCGCCCTCCCCGGTACACGTGTGGCCCCCCTGCACACGCGGGCGGCATCCCCCTGCACGCGCCCCGCCTGCCCCCGCACGAACGCCCTCCGGGGCATTGAGCGCTCCCCGAGGCACGAACGCTCCCCGAGGCACGAACGCCCTCCGAGGCGCGCACGCCTCCGACCGCGTACGCCGGCCCCTGAACGCTCCAGCGCCGCAGGCTCCCGCCTCACCCGCCCCCGCGCCGCAGGCCCTCGCCTCACCGGCCCCGCGCATGCCCCCGCACCGGCTCACCCCTGCTCCGTCGGCCCCTCCAGCGCGCGCAGGAGTGCTCCGAGCTGGGCGCGCTGGGCGGGGCCGAGGGGGGCCAGCAGTTCCTCCGCGGCGCAGCGGCGGGCCTCGCGGACCGCCTGGAGTGCCGCCTGGCCGGCGTCGGTCAGCTCGACCCGGACCACCCGGCGGCTGGCGGGGTCCGGCAGCCGCCGGGCCAGGCCGCCGTCCTCCAGGGAGTCGACCAGCGTGGTCACCGCGCGGGGCACCACGCCGAGCTGCTGCGCGAGGTCCACCATGCGCGGCGGCTCCTCGCTGCGTACCACCACGCTCATCACCCGGGACATGGCCGGAGTGATCCCGAGCGGGTCCAGGTTGTGCCGGTGTGCGCGGTGCATCCGCCGGGTCAGCCTCAGCAGTTGATCGGCGAGGTCCGCGCTGGTCTCGACCGCGTCGGTGCGCGCCGCGGCGCCGTCCGTACCCATGGCGGTGAGACTAGCAGGAGATAAGTCATTGTGAGTATAGGTAACAATGACCTATGCTCGGTTTCGCCCGGCGAGCGGACCCCGCGAGCCCCGTTCCGTGACGTACACCGTCTTCGTGACGTACACCGTGATGTCGTGCCGTACTTCGCGACGTACACCGCGGTGCCGCGACGTACACCGTCCTCGTGACGTACGCCGCGATACCGCGACGTACACCCGCGGCATCGTGACGTACACCGACGTCCACCGGCGACGCCGCCACGTACGCCCGCGACATCGTGACGTACGCCCGCGACGCCGCGACGTACGCCGACGCCGCCGTGACGTACGCCGTCGCCGCGAAGCGGACCGCGGTGAACGCCTGCCGGGTGCCGTGACCACCCGTGCCGGCGGCATCCGGCCGCCCGGGCGGTGCGGCTCGCCGGAGGGAGCGCATGAAACCGCCCGAGATCAACTGGACCCCGCCGACCAAGGACTCCGACAACCCCGCCGACGTGCCGCGGATCATGCGGCTGTTCACGCCGTACCGCGGCCGGCTCGCGCTGGTGCTGTTCCTGGTCGCGGCGTCCTCGGTGGTCTCGATCGCCTCGCCGTTCCTGCTGCGGGCCGTCCTGGACACCGCCATCCCGCAGCGCCGCACCGGACTGCTGAGCCTGCTGGCGCTCGGCATGATCGCCACCGCGGTCCTCAACAGCGTCTTCAGCGTCTTCCAGACCCTGATCTCCACCACCGTCGGCCAGCGCGTCATGCACGACCTGCGCACCGCGGTGTACGAGCAGTTGCAGCGCATGTCGCTGTCGTTCTTCACCCGCACCCGCACCGGCGAGGTGCAGTCGCGGATCGCCAACGACATCGGCGGCATGGCGGCCACCGTCACCACCACCGCGACCTCGATCGTCTCCAACCTCACCAGCGTGGTCGCCTCCGTCGTGGCGATGCTCGCCCTCGACTGGCGGCTGACCGTCGTGTCGCTGGTGCTGCTGCCGGCCTTCGTGTGGATCAGCCGCCGGGTCGGCCGTGAACGCAAGCGGATCACCACCCAGCGCCAGAAGCAGATGGCGGTGATGTCCGCGATCGTGACCGAGTCGCTGTCGGTCAGCGGCATCCTGCTCGGCCGCACCATGGGCCGTGCCGACTCGCTGACCCGCGGTTTCGCGCAGGAGTCCGAGACGCTGGTGGACCTGGAGGTCCGCTCCAACATGGCCGGGCGCTGGCGGATGTCGGTCATCGGCATCGTCATGGCCGCGATGCCCGCCCTCATCTACTGGGCGGCCGGCCTGACCCTGCGCTCCGGCGGGCCGGCGATCTCCATCGGCACCCTGGTCGCGTTCGTCTCGCTCCAGCAGGGCCTGTTCCGGCCCACGGTCAGCCTGTTGCAGACCGGGGTGCAGGTGCAGACCTCGATCGCGCTGTTCCAGCGGATCTTCGAGTACCTCGACCTGCCGGTGGACATCACCGAGCCCGCCGAGCCGGTCCGGCTGGAGCGGGTGCGCGGCGAGGTGCGGTTCGACAACGTCGACTTCCGCTACGAGGCCGACTCCGGCACCGCGACCCTCAGCGGCATCGACCTGACCGTGCCGGCCGGCGGCAGCCTCGCCGTGGTCGGCGCGACCGGCTCCGGCAAGAGCACCCTCAGCTACCTGGTGCCGCGGCTGTACGACGTCGACGCCGGCCGGGTCACGCTCGACGGCACCGACGTGCGCGACCTGTCCTTCGAGACGCTGTCCGGCGCGATCGGCCTGGTCTCGCAGGAGACGTACCTCTTCCACGCCAGCGTCGCCGACAACCTCCGGTTCGCCAAGCCGGAGGCCACCGACGACGAACTCGTCGCCGCCGCCCGCGCCGCGCAGATCCACGACCACATCGCCGGCCTGCCGGACGGCTACGACACCGTGGTCGGCGAACGCGGGTACCGCTTCTCCGGCGGCGAGAAGCAGCGCCTCGCCCTGGCCCGCACCATCCTGCGCGATCCGCCGGTGCTCATCCTCGACGAGGCCACCAGCGCGCTGGACACCCGTACCGAACGCGCCGTACAGCAGGCCGTCGACGCGCTGGCCGCCGGGCGGACCACCATCACCATCGCCCACCGGCTGTCGACCGTCCGCGACGCCGAGCAGATCGTCGTCCTGGACGCCGGCCGGATCGCCGAGCACGGCACCCACGACGAGCTCCTGGCCCGTGACGGCCGGTATGCCGCCCTCATCCGCCGGGACATGGAGCAGGCCGAGCAGGCGGCCGACGCCGACGGCGCACCGGTCGGGTAGGGGCCGTCCGGGCCGCCGGCCGGCGGCCCGCCGGCCCGTCCCGGCGGCGCGACCGGCCGGCGGTTCGCGCCACCGGTTTCGGCCACGCTCGCGAGGGAGGGCATGGCCGGTTTCCGGCCCGGTCGGCGGTCGCCGTTGGCTTCGAACGGACGAACGATCACGCGTGCCCCAAGCGCCCCACCCGCCACTCGGTTCCCTTCCGTCCCGGGCGGCACCGGCCGCGTGAGCTGCCTCGCGGCGGCGGGGGCGGCGGGCCGGCGCTCTGCGAGGCGACCGGGAATTCCGCGTCGCGTGGTCCGGATTCCGACGTCCGGCCCGCGGGTGAACATGGCGCGTTCTGGTGATGGTGCGTCACTTCCAAGGTTGTCCCAACGGCCCCCACCTGGTTCATTGTTGGCTTTTCGTCAGTCGTCATCGGCTACGATCGCCTCGGATCACCCTCTTCCACTTACGGACCGGACTCGATCGGGACGGGAAAGTTGAATGTTCATTGGGTGTGACGGGGGGAATCTGGGGCGAGTGCACCGCCGTCCAGGGGTGGTTGTGGCTCTCGTGCCCCAGTGGGACGTAATTCCTGATCGGCGGTGGAGCCTCGGCCGCCGATCGCCTCCGCGGAACCGGGACCTCGCGCATGACTACAGCTCAGCCGCCGCCCGCCGACCGGCATCGCGCCGGACGGTCGGACGGACACGTGGCGCCGACCGGCTGAGCCGCGCGCGATTCCGGATATTCATCGCCAAGCATGGGCACCGTGACGACTTCTTCCGGCTTGCCCGAAATCTGGAGAAATGATGGAGAGTAAACTCATCGCCCCGCCGTACGCCAACGGCAAAGTTTTCGACGAGGAGCAGGTCCCGCTCTACTACAGCCGCAAAACGGCCGACATCCTCCACAAATACGGACCGGGGCCGCGAGTTCACTTCCACATGGGTCTTTTCGACCCTCATCACACGCCCAACACCACGGTGTCACAGCGTGTCCTGAAACGACGCATCGTCGCATCGCAGGAAGCGATCCTCGACCACTCGGCCCGCACCTGGGGGGTGCACGCCGCCCCGCCGAGGCGACTGCTCGACATCGGCTGCGGCGTCGGCGGCGGCTCGCTGTACTGGGCGCAGGAGCACGGCGCCGAGGTCACGGGCCTGACCGTCGCGGCCGAACACATCCCCGTCATCAAGGACTTCGCGCGGCAGGCCGGCGTGGGCGACCGCGTCACCCCGCTGGTCGGCGACATCCACCAGTGGAACGAGCGGCGCCTGTACGACGCGGCGTACGCGAACGAGAGCTCCGGGTACATGGACCGCGAGCGGCTGTTCGAGGTCGTCGCGAACGCGCTGAAACCGGGCGGCTGGTTCGGTATACAGGAGCACTTCATCTGCCGTCCCGAGTGGACGGACTTCATAGACGACTACTACAAGACCCGGCTGGGCACGCTGCCGGAGTACATCCGCGCCGCCGCGGCGGCCGGCCTGGAACTGGAGCAGGACGAGGACGTCACCGACCGGGTCGCCGAGTTCTGGATCCAGTCGATGGCCTGGAACACCGCCGAGCTGGACCGGGTCGAGGCGTCCGGAGTGCCACCGGTGTGGACCCGCGAACGGCTGACGGAGTCGACCGTGACGCACGGCAAGCTCTTCCGGATCTGGCGCGACCACGCCGTGGAGACCCGGCTGCTGCTGTTCCGCCTCGCTGGCAGCTGACGGTGACCTTCGAGCACGGCCACCCCTCCCGCATCGGCTGGCAACTGCCCCCGTTCTACTGCCCGTTCAACCAGCGGCTGATCCACGCCAAGGCGGCCGAGCTGGAGCGGCGGGCGGTGGAGTGGGTCGACGCCTTCGGCATCTACCCGGACGCCGTCGAGCGCTCCTGGGGGCTGGCCACCCACAGCGCGGACTTCTCCAGCCGGATCATCCCCTACGGCGACGTGGAGCCATTGCTGCTGTTCATCGAGTGGAACTACTGGGCGAACGCGGTCGACGACTGGCAGGACTCCGACTCCACCCCGTCCAACACCGCCTCCATCATCGACCACAGCGTCCGGCTGGCCCGCAGCATCGAGGTGCCCGGCGCCTCGATGCTGCCCAAGGGGCCGATGACGGCGGCACTGGACGACCTGGTGACCCGGACCCGGGCCATCCTGACGCCCTTCCAGCTGCGCAGGTTCAGCGAGGGCGCCCGGGACTGGCTGCTGGGCGCCAGCTGGCAGACCGCCTACGCGGAACGCGGGATGATGCCCAGCCTCAACGACTTCGCCGCGATGGGCGCCCTGGCCAACGGCACCCGGTTCTCGCTCACCTGGTCCGACGTGGCCAACCACATCCACCTGGCACCCGATCTGCTGTACTGGCAGCCCGTCCAGGCGCTCACCGAGGCCGCCGGCTTCATCGTGAGCGCCGACAACGACCTGTTCTCGTACAACAAGGACGACCTGCAGGAGCCCTGGGAGCAGAACCTGATCAACGTCCTCGCCTACCAGCACCGCTGCTCGCCGTGGGAGGCACTGCCCCGAGCGGTCGCGCTGCGGGACCGGGTGATGACGCTGTTCGTGCGGCTGCGCGCCCAACTGCTGCGGTACGCCGACGAGCAGCTCGGGCGCTATCTCGACTCGCTCAACCACTACGTCGCGGGCAGTATCGAGTGGCAGAACCTGGCCCCGCGCTACGCCAGCCCGCGCAACCGCAACTACTACCCGGTCGAGGGGGCCTCGTTCGGCATCACCTGGCGCGAGAGCCCCAGCGATCCGAGTACCGAGGCGCCGCCCATCCCCGCGCTGTCCTGGTGGTGGGACTGCCTGGAGGCGTGACCGGCCGGTGTGACGAGCGACGGCGCGGCGAGAACCTCTCGCCGCGCCGTCGCACGTTCCCGGCCGCCGGTCAGTGGCCGCCGCCGCCGAACCAGCGCACCCACCAGGGGCGCTGACGCTGCTGCGGCGGGGCCTGCGGCTCCGGCGCGAGGGCCTCCGGGCCGGGCGGCACCGGCAGCGGGACCGGTACCTCGGCGGGCATCTCCGGCGCGGCGGGCCGCGCGGTGGTGACGCGCTGCGCGGTGAACGTCACCGGCAGCGCGACCAGGTGCTGGAACATCAGCGAGCCGCGCCACTGCAACTCGTGCTCCTCGACGGCCAGTTCGAGGTCGGGCAGCCGGGCCAGCAGCGCGTCGATGCCGGCACCGGCGATGGCCCGGCCGATGTCCTGGCCCGGGCACTCGTGCACGCCGCCGCTGAACGCCAGGTGCGAGCGGTTGCCGTGCACCGGCGCCGTCGGGTCGGGGCGGATCGCCGGGTCGACGTTGCCCGCGGCCAGCCCCAGCAGCAGCATGTCGCCGGCCTGGATGCGCTGGTCGCCCAGCGTGGTGTCACCGGTCGCCCAGCGGCCCAGCACCGTGTTGATCGGCGGCCGGTCCCACAGCACCTGCTCCAGCGCGTCCGGCACCGTCATCTGGCCGCCGGACAGGTGCGCCCGGAAGCGGTGGTCGGTGAGGACCATCTGCACGGTGTTGGCGATCAGGTTGGCGGTGGTCTCCACCGCCGCTATCAGCACCACCCGCACGTGCGCCAGCACCTCGTCGTCGGCCAGCCCGGAGGCGTGCTCCAGCAGCCACGACGTCAGGTCCGCCTGCGGGACGGCCTTCCTGGCCTCCACCAGCTTCTCCAGCGTGGCGGTGACCTCCTGGTCGCTCTTGAGCGCCGTCTCGGTGCCCCGCAGCATGTCGCGGGCCGCCCGTACCAGCTGTCCCGAGTGCTCCTCGGGGCAGCCGATCAGCTGGGTCATCACCTGCATCGGCAGCTGGGCGGCGAAGTCCTCGACCAGGTCGGCGTGGCCGTTCGCCGCGAAGTTGTCGACCAGCTGGTTGGCGAACCGGGTCACGTAACGGCGGATGCCGCGCCGGTCGAAGCGGTGCAGCGAGTCCATGACCGCGCTGCGCAACCGGTCGTGCTCCAGTCCGTCGGTGAAGTTGCACACCGGTACCCAGCTGACCATCGGGCCCAGCGGGCTGTCGGCGGGCACCCGGCCCTCGCGCATGTCGCGCCAGGTGCGCGGGTCGCGGGCGAACCGGGAGGGGTTGCGCGCGACCTCCAGGTTCTCGGCGTGGCCGAGCACCAGCCACGCCTGGAGGTCGCCCTGCACCAGCACCGGGGCCACCGGGCCGTGTTCGGAGCGCAGCTTCTCGTACAGGGCCTTCGGCTTGTCGCCCTCCGGGCCGTACAGCCGGCGCAGTCCCTCCGGGCCGAGCCCGTGTGCGGGGCAACCGGGTGGCGGTGCGAGGGAGGAGTCGGCACGGGATGGGCCCGCGGGGGGATTGGTCACGATGGCTCCGGGGTTACGGCGAGCGAGTGCAGGTAACGCATCAGGGACAGCAGCACGTCACGGCTGGAGGACCGCTTGCGGGCGTCGCAGGCGACGATCGGGACGTAGTCCGGCAGGTCGAGGGCGGTCCGCAGTTCCTCGGTGGGGTAGTCGGGCGCCCCCATGAAGGAGTTGATGGCGACCACGAAGGGCACGCCGCGCTCCTCCAGTCGCCCGATGACGTCGAAGCTGACTTCCAGCCGACGGGTGTCGACCAGTACCACGGCGCCCAGCGCGCCCTGGAACAGGCCGTTCCACAGGAACCAGAAGCGCTGCTGGCCCGGGGTGCCGAACAGGTACAGCACCAGCTCGTCATTGATGCTGATGCGGCCGAAGTCCATGGCCACCGTGGTCGAGGTCTTGCGTTCCACCCCGACGACGTCGTCGACCCCGACGCCGGCCTGGGTCATCGTCTCCTCGGTGGTCAGCGGGCGGATCTCGCTGACCGAGCCGACCAGGGTGGTCTTGCCCACCCCGAAGCCGCCGACGATGACGATCTTCACCGCCGCGGTGGCGGACGCGGGCAGCGCGTCCTCGGTACGCGGGCCGACGACGGTTCTCGTGGCGGGTCCGCCCATGGCGACAGTGCCGGGGCCGGCGGTCCCGGGGCTGAGACTGTCAGAGCTTTTGAAGTCCATGCATCACCGCCTCTATGAGCGAAGGTTCGGGGAGCTGGGCGCGGGCGACCAGCGCGCGCGCCTCCACTCGCGATTCGGCCAGCAGGTCGGTCACCAGGACGGTGACCACGCTGACCGGAAGGTGCAGATAAGCGGATATCTCGGCCACCGACAGCGGGGCCTGGCACATCCGCACGATGGTGGCGTGCTCGGGCTGCATGCCCGCCGTGGGGACCGACTGGGAGACGATCAGTGTGACGAGGCCGATACTGCCTCCCTGCGAATCGCCGCTGCGGCCGCCGGTGATGACGTACAGCCGCTCGGGGTCGGCGTCGTCCCAGACCTTGTCCGATCCGCTCATGTGGCCTGCCCGTCGTGGCGCGGCGGGCTGCTCAGGTGGCCGCCTATCCGAGCCACCAGGTCGCGCATCCGCTGGCCCATCAGACCGGCGTCCACGCCTTCGTCGGCCAGCACCGCGAGGTAGGCGCCGGCACCGGCCGCCATCAGGTAGAAGAAGCCGCCGTTGAGTTCGATCACGACGAGCCGCATCGTGCCGTTGCTGTGCGGGAACTCGGCGGCCACCGCGGCCGCCAGGCTCTGCAGGCCGGCGCAGGCCGCCGACAGCCGGTCAGCGGCGTCGGTGTCCGCGCCGTACTGAGCCATCCGCAGGCCGTCCGACGAGAGCACTACCACCTGACGGGTCTGCGGAACACTGTCCGCCAGGTCCTTCAGCATCCAGTCCATGTTGGCTCGCAACTGCATCACGGCGTTTCACCCTTATCCAAGGACTCGTCACTTTTCTCACGGGCCGATGAAGTGGCCGCCGGCTCACCGGACACGCCGCTGGTGAAAGCGGCAAGCCAGATGCCGGGCTCCACGGTCTCGCCGGTCGCCGCGGGAGCGCTCCCGGCGGCGGCCGGGGCGGCTGCGGCCCGGGGGTCGCGGGGGTCCGCGGGCCTGGTCGGTGCACCCGGTGCGCGGCGGCGGCGCTGGGGCAGTCCGTTGGCGGTGCGTTCGGTCACCACCGGCTGGTCGTCGTCCATCACGGAGGCCGACGACGAGGGGGCGGACATCGGCGGCGACTGGCGCGGACCGGTACCCGGGGCGTTGGTCGTACGGGGCAGCGTGGTGCGCGGCGGCGCCTTCTCCGCACGGGTGCCGCCCACCGCGCCGATGCCGTGGGCACGGCCGGTCGCGGTGGCCGTGGTCAAGTGTTCCTGCGGAACGATCAGCACCGCACGTACACCACCGTAGGCCGAGGGGCGGAGGGAGACCTGGAATCCGTAGGCCTGCGACAGCCGGCCGACGACGGCCAGGCCGAGGCGCGGGGTCTCGCCGAGGTCGTTGAGGTCGATGCCGGCCTGGGCCTGCTCCAGCATCCGTTCGGCGCGCATCCGCGCCTCCTCGCTGAGGCTGACGCCGCCGTCCTCGATCTCGACGGCGATGCCGGACTGCACCTCGACCGCGG
Organism: Streptantibioticus silvisoli; assembly: GCF_027947535.2. Classification (GTDB taxonomy): domain Bacteria; phylum Actinomycetota; class Actinomycetes; order Streptomycetales; family Streptomycetaceae; genus Streptantibioticus_C; species Streptantibioticus_C silvisoli. The sequence continues at coordinate 15,269 of NZ_JAAGKO020000048.1, read as the reverse complement.
TCAGGTGGACCCGGGTCTGCGGGGGGGAGTAGCGGGTGGCGTTGTCGAGGAGCTCGGCCAGCGCGTGGATGAGCGGCTCGACGGTGGGGCCGATGACCGCGATCTCGGAGACCGAGTGCAGTTCGACGCGTTGGTAGTCCAGGATGCGCGACATGGCGCCGCGCAGCACGCTGAACAGCGGGACGGCCCGGCTCCACTGCCTGCCCGGGCGGGCGCCACCGAGGACCGCGATGCTGTCGGCGAGACGGCCGACCAGCGCGGTGCCGTGGTCCAGGCGCAGCAGGTCGCCGAAGACCTCGGGGGTGTGGCCGTGCCGGTCCTCCATCTCCCGCAGGTCCTGCGCCTGCTGGTGGATGATGGCCTGGACGCGGCGGGCGATGTTGACGAACGCGCGCTGTGCGGCGTCGCGCAGGTCCTCCTCCGCCGACACCGCCTCCAGCACCGAACGCAGCACCTTGCGGTGCGCGGCCTGGAAATCGGGGTTGCGGCCGGCCTCGCTGGTGGCCATCGAGGTCAGCACGTCCTCGGGGAACTCACCCTTTTGCAGTCGGGCGACCGCGTCGGGCAGCAGGACCTCGGCGAGACGCACGGTCTCCGCCTCCTGCTGGCTCAGACGCCGCTTGAGCGCGACGTCCTGTTCCGCGTAGAGCACGCGCAGTTCGGTGAGCGAACGGCCGCGGCGCACGGCCGCGGCACTGACCAGGGCGACGGCGACCGTCGCTACGAGACCACTCCAGGCGATCGGCGCACGCGTGGCGCCGGACACCACCGCGCAGACAACGGCCGTGCATACGGCGGTCGCCACTGCGGGCAGTGTCCACAGCAAGCCCGAGGCAGGCCGTGAGACTCCGGACGACGATCCAGCACGAACCATCAGCATCCTCAAACCGTCGGCAGACTGGGGGAAATCGACTCAGGGGATTCCGGCTTCAGCGGCAGGTCGGCATACATGTCCTACTTGAGGTAATTGCGACAACACGCTGAGCCGCAAGTAGCATAGCCGCCTTCCAGTTACCCCTGACGCATAATCATTCCGCACTTGGCAATGGGCTGACGCCGGATCGTTTTTTCGTTACGGAGCGTTACCGGAACGAGTCGGCGCCCGGCGCCGGTGTCCGGCAACGCCGTCGCCCCGCCCGGCGGTTGCCGGGCGGGTCGACGGTGAGCGGCCGTCAGGTGAGGGCGACGGCTACCCGGGCATGGCGGTCACGGCCGCCTGCCACCGGTGCGGGACCGGTCAGTTGTAGCCCTTCCAGGTCACCGAGAAGTTGCCGCCGGAGATGGCGCTCGGCTGGGCGATGACGTTGCCCGTGGAGCTGCCGACCATGGTGATCTCGTCGGCCGAGCTGGTCAGGGCCGAGCCGTTGGCCTTCGCGCCGGTGAAGTTCACGGTGCCGAAGTTCGACAGGTTGGCGACCGAGCCGCCGACCGAGGTGGCCTCCGCGATGACCTCGGCCGAGGTGTTCTGGAAGCCGGAGGAGCCCTTGTGGGTGGTGGTCTTGGTCCAGTTCTGGGTGGAGTCGGTCAGCGTCATGGTGAAGTTGCTGCTGCCGTTGTAGGTCACCGACGCGCTGAGCTTGTCGCCGCCCTTGACGGTGACGCCGGAGTACGCGCTCTCCGAGGCGGGCAGGACCTCCCACCAGGCGCCGTAGACGGCCTTGCCGCTGATGCAGTCGGCCTCGGTGCCGGTCTGCTCCAGGGCGGAGTTGCTGAATCCGTCCAGGCCCACCCAGTACGAGGAGTAGCTGGTCTTCGAGGTGCAGGTGATGGTCGGCTGGGTCCACGAGGACGACACCGAGGTGTAGGTGCCGGTGTCGGCGCCGTAGCCGGACCAGTTGGTGGACTCGTCGGCGTTCTTGGTACCATGCGACATACCGAGGACTCTGTGGCCCTCGTTGCCCGTGATGGAGTGGTTGACCTGGTTCACCGTGACCGGGGCAGCGTTCGCCGGGATCGCCAGCGCCAGCGAGGCGACACCGGCGGCGGCAGCGAGGAGACGAGCAGAACCCTTGGGGGTCATGGGGGAACTCCCTTTACATCGGGGGGTGTTCAGGGCGGTGCGCCGATACGGTGACCGGCGTGGAAAATCCTGCGTGACGTTGCATGAACATGGCAAGGCATGCAAGCTCCTTCAGACTTGAGCGAATTGGCGCGACCGCACGTGAGCGTGAGGACACGGACCCGCCACGGCTCGTCGGTGGCGGCACGGCGGACGCCGGCCGCGTCGTCCCAGTTCACGGCGGCACTTCACGGCAGCGTCGCCGTTCCGCACCAGGGCGACCCGGGGGCGTGATCCAGCGCTCCGCGCGACGGCCGGTGGTCCGGACCGAACCGGTCCGGTGATCGGCCGGGAATCGTCAACAACGTGTCAAAAACGGTAAAACACCTGGCCAACGATGGCCTGATCATGCTCCCCGGGCAGCATTGTGGGTGCCCGGTGCAGAGATGAGCGGGTTCGTGAGAGGGAACTGGCGTCCGGCGCGACCGGAGGCCGGGAAAGGGCAGGCCGTCCTCATGAAGTCCAGACCGGTCCCCACCGCCGAACACCAGACGTCCACCGCGCCGGACGCGCACACCGCCGCCTCGGCCCCCGGCGCCGCACTGCCGGCCGTGCCGGGCCCCGCCGGCTCCCCGGTCCCCGCGCACCTGGCCAGACTCCTGCGCACCGGACCCTTCCCCGACGCGCTGCGGGCCGCGATCAGCGCCCGCGGCCTGAGCCTGGACCGCATACAGGACCGCTTGCGACGCCGTGGAAGTACCGTTTCCTCAGCGACGCTCAGCTCCTGGCAGTCCGGCCGGAACAGACCCGAGCGGCCCAGCTCGCTGGCCGCACTCACCGCCCTCGAGGACGTCCTGCGGCTGCCGCAGGGCGCGCTCGCCGCCCTGCTGGGCCCCCCGCGCCCGCGCGGCCGCTGGCTGCCCGCCCCCTCCACCCGCCCCGGCCTCGCCGAGGTCTGGCCCAGCTGGAACGACGTCGCCGACGCCCTGGACCGGGTGGACACCCGCTGGGACGCCAGCCTGACCCGGCTCAGCTGCCACACCCGCCTCGACCTCGACCACACCGGGCGGGAACGCTCCAAGTGGAGCCGCCAGTTGCTGCGTGCCGACTGCGACGGACCGGACCGCTGGATCACCGTCTACCGCCTCGGCCGGCCCGGCCCGCCGCCGGTGGTGCGCGCCGCCGGCACCTGCCGCACCGGCCGGGTCGTGGAGGTGCCGGACAGCGGCCTGGTCGTCGCGGAAGTGCTGTTCGAGCAGCCGCTGTCGCGCGGGGACACGATCCTGGTGGAGTACACCCTGGACCACGTCGCCCCGCAGCCGTGCACCACGCACATCGAGTCCACGCTGCACGTACCGGTGCGCGAGTACGTGCTGGAAGTCAACTTCGACCCGGCCAGACTGCCCGCCTCCTGCCACTCCTACCGCACCGCGGACCTGGAGTCGCGACCGCAGGAACGGCTGCTGCGCGTCGACTCGGCCGGCTCCGCCCACGCCGTCGCCCTCACCGCCGGCCCCTGCCGCTTCGGCATCCGCTGGTCGTGGGAGTGACCCGGTACCTCACCGGCGGAACGAGTGCCGGGCCCTGACCCACTCGCGCGTCAGCAGCGCCACCGCCTCCGGGCGCGGCGGGTGGGCCGGGCCCCGCAGCAGCGCGCCGCCGCGCAGGGCCGCCGCCCGCAGCGTCAGCAGGTCCAGCCCTATCAGCGCCCGCACCAGGTGGCGGCCGTCCGGCGCGGCCAGCTCCACCAGCACCCGCGCCCGGGCCAGCTGCTCGCGGGCCAGCGCCAACTGCTCCGACAGCAGCCGCCGCACCCCCGCCGAGACCTCCCCGGCCTCCAGCTCGTCGCGGTCCACCCCGAACCGCCGCAGGGCCTGCGCCGACAGCATCAGCCGGCCGTCCGCCAGGTCCTCGGCCAGGTCGTTGACGAAGTCCAGCCGCTGCGCGCCGTCTATGTACGTCCGGCAGCCCAGCTCGAACTCCCGCGACCCGCCGTCCGGTTCCAGCAACCCGGCCACCAGCATGAACGACGGCAGTGAGTAGGCGGCGAGGTAACCCTGGTAATCCGCCTCGGTGTCGAAGCCGGTGAACTCCAGGTCGGTCGTGGCGGTCGCCAGGTGGGTCTCCACCCGCTCGCGCAGCGCCGGGCGCCGGGTCACGGAGTGCGACAGCGCCCGTATCAGCGGATCATCGCTGGAGCCGTCCGACAGCCCGGCGCGCACCGCGGCCTCCCACTGCCGGTAGCGCCGCGCCCGGTCGTCCTTCGGGCCGCGGTCGAGCAGACCGTCCGTGTGGTGCATGTACCCGATCGCCACCACCACGTCCGGCAGCAGCGCCGGCGGCAGCAGCAGCCGGGCGGCCAGGTAGAGCTCGCGGCGGAACCGTGTCACCAGCTCCCGTTGCGCCGTGTAGTCGCCGCGCAGCGTCACATCGCTGATGCCCGCCGCGTCCAGTGCCTTGTGCCAGCCGCCCAACGCTGCCTCCGCCTCGCCGTACTCCCGCCCCGCCGACGGTAGTTGAGGATCCCACCGTAGGCTGTCGGGGTGCGCAGAGCCGTCGTGCTGGGGGGAAGCGTCGCCGGACTGCTGGCGGCGCGGGTGCTGAGCGACCACGCGCGCAGCGTGGTGATCATCGAGCCGGACCCCCTCGACACCGCCCCCGGCCCGGCCGGCGGCCCGGTCCCGGCACGCCCCGGCGTCCCGCAGGGCGTCCATCTGCACGTGCTGCTCTCGCAGGGCCGCGCCCAGCTGGAACGCTGGTTTCCCGGCCTGACCGCCGAACTGCTGGCCGGCGGCGCCTCGCTCGCCCCACCCGTGCAGTACCTCGACGGCCGCCGCAAGGTCGCGGTGGCCGGCTCCGAACTGCTCGGCGCCACCCGCCCCTACCTCGAATCGGTGCTGCGGCGGCGGGTGCTGGCCATCGGGCACGTCACCGTGGTGCGCGGCCGGGCCGACGGCCTGCGCTTCGGCCCGGTCGGCACCGGCCGGCAGCGCGGCGTCACCGGCGCCCACTACCGCCCGGACGGCGCGAGCGCCCGCGACTGCCTCGGCGCCGACCTCGTGGTGGACGCCACCGGCCGCTCCACCCGGCTCGGCGTCTGGCTGGAACAGGGCGGCTGGCCCGCCCCGGCCCTGCACCGCATGCGCATCGACCTCGGCTACGCCACCGGGGTCTTCGCGGGCGGCGACGAACTGCCCGGTGTCACCGCGCTGACCGCGATGGCCCGGCCCGCGCCGGCCGGCCTGCCGCAGCCGGACACCGCCGCGCTGGGCCGGGTGGAGGGCGACCGCTGGATGATGGTGCTGGCCGGCTACGCGCACCGGCGCCCCGGCGCCGACGTGGCGGACTTCCGCGCCCGCTGCCGCGCGGTGGACGCCGCCCCGGTACGGCAGGTGGCCGACCGCGAACTGCTCGGCCCGCTGCGGCTGCACCGCATCCCCGACAGCCGGCGCCGCGACTTCCTCGGCGCCGGCCGCTTCCCGGCCGGGCTGGTCGCCGCCGGGGACGCGGTCGCCGCCTTCAACCCGGTCTACGGCCAGGGCATGACGTCCGCCGCGCTGCACGCCTCCTGCCTCGCCGCCCACCTGCGCTCCGGCGCGCCCCTGGACCGCCCGGCCCGCGGCTACTTCGAGCGCATCCGTGTGGTGGTCGACGCCGCCTGGGGGCTGTCCACCCTCGGCGACCTCGCCCAGCCGCACGTCGACGGCCCCTACCCCCGCGGCTACCGGGCCGCCGCCTGGTACGGCGACCTGGTCAACCGGCTGGCCACCACCGACCCGGAGGTCGGCCGCCGGTTCCTCCAGGTCGTCACCATGGAACGGCACCCCCGCCTGCTCACCCGCCCCGGCACCCTCGCCCAGGTGGCCCGCGCCGCCTGGAGCGCCCGCACCGCGCGCGGTTGACCGCCCGGCCGGCCTCTCAGCCGCGGTGCGCGGCCGCCGGCCGGCGCAGCACCGCCAGCACCACGGGATGGTCCAGGGCCCGGGCGACCCGCACCAGGTGGGTGCGCTCGCCCGCCGGCTCCACGTCGTCGGGCCGCGGCAGCGAACGGAACGCCGGCGGCTCGCCGTCACCGCGGCGGCGCACCGCGTCCAGCAGCATCGCCGCCGACGCCAGCGCCCGGACCTCCTCCGGCCGGCCCCCGGGACCGGCCGCCGCCTCGACGGCGTACGCCAGGGCGGGGTCCATCCAGGGTGACAGGGCGCGTTCGGCGTCGCAGATGTCGGCCAGCCGCCGGATCAGCAGCCAGGCGCCCGCGCTCAGCAGCGACCAGCGCTCCACCAGCCGGCTCGGCGGCGCCAGCGCCACCGTGCGGCCGGCGCCCTCCACGGCGGTCTCCCACAGCACCCGCAGCCGCCGGTAGTCGCTGCGGTCGCGCCACCACACCTGCACCGCGTGCCCGCTGAACCCCCAGTTGAGGATGAACGCGCCCACCGTGCCCGACAGCGCCCCCAGGTCCGTCAGCCGGTCCAGGCCGTGCCACCCCCAGGCGGCCGCCGCCAGCGAGGGGCCGGCGAACACCACGTAGCCGAAGATGAACAGCGACGCCAGCGAGATGGTCCGCAGCCCGCCGCGCAGTCGCGGGTTGTCGGTGCGCGAACCGCGCCGGCACTCCCAGGCCGCCGACAGCATCGAGTACGACAGGCCGGCCAGGAACACCAGGAGGAAGACCACCACCTCCGGCCGGCCGGCGAACGTCACGTTGAACGTCAGCGGATGGTCCGGCCCGGTCAGCCCGGCCCGTAGGAAGGTGGCCGTCATGGCGGCCAGGATCACCGCGTAGCAGACCGCCAGCGCGGTCACCCGCCTTCGCGGTGTCCCGCCGCCGCGCACCTCGGCGGCCCAGATGATCGCCAGCAGGTGCGCGTGCGCGCTGAACAGGATGATGAACGAGTACGCCACCAGCGACGCCAGACCGGTGCGCCCGGCCAGCGCGTCGATCACCCGGTAGACGGCCGGCGTCGCGCTGACGAAGGCGCCGATGCCCGCGACGTGGCAGGAGATGATCACCACCAGCGACCCGCTGAACCCGCGGCGCAGCGCCGAGGCCTTCACCGCCGCGCTGGCGCAGCCGATGAGCACCACCACGAGGTAGACGATGTCGGAGGCCCGCTCAGACACCGGGCCTGCGGCTCTCCAGCGCGGAGGTGTAGGACCCGGTGGCCGCGGCGCCCGGCGTCAGGTCGAGCATCTGCATCAGCTCGGTGCCGCCCACCTCCGCCAGCCGCTCCACGTCGTCCGGGCTGGCGCCGGCCTCCAGGCAGCGGCCGAACAGCACCATGTCGACCATGTCCTGGCCGATGCCCGGCATCAGCGCCCGCGCGGTGCGCTGGTCGATGGGGGCGCCGTGCTGCGGGGCGTCGTCGTGCAGCAGGTGGAACAACTCGTGGCAGGTGATGACCAGTTGCAGGAAGCGCGGCGCGGAGGCGTCCACCACGATGACGTCCCGGTCCGGGCGCACCGCGCAGAAGCCGCTCACCCGCGGTGCCAGCCGCTGCCGGGCCACCTCGATCGGCTTGCCGCCGCGCGCCGCGGAGACCGCCGCGATCAGGTCGTGCAGGGTCAGCGGGCGCCCCTGCGGCAGCGACAGCCTGCGGCGGATGAGCCTGCGGGCGCGGCGCCGGTCGCTGCTGATGCCCATCTGCCCTTCTCCTCACGGGACTTGACCGTTTCGGCCGGAAGTGGACCGGCCGAGCAAGATGCTAGTGCGCGGCACCGACAGTGGACACCGGGCGCCGCCCGGGGCCGGCTGCCGCGAGCGGCCCCCGCCGTAACAGCGTCCCGCGGGCCGGGGTCCGCGGGGTCGCCGGCGCGGGACCGGGCAGGCCGGTGGCCCGCGGGGAAGTGAACACCATCAGTTGGGCCAGCGCATGTCCAGCACGCGTCCCACCACCTGCTGGACCCGTTCGTCCCGCAGGGCGATGAGCGTGCGCAGGGAGTCCTCGATCTCCCGGACGGCCGGGGAGTCGTCGTCGGCGGTCAGGTAGACCTCGGCGACCCGGAAGTGGCCGGCGACCAGGGCGATGGGGCCGTTGACGAAGTAGGAGACGGACACGTCGAAGAACTTGGCCAGTTCGGTGGCCACCGGCAGCCCCGGCTCGTTCACCCCGGCCCGCAGGTTGCCGATGTACTGGCCGGACTTGCCGACCGCCGCGCCCACCTCGCGGTTGGAGTACGGCCGGCCGGTCACCGGTGAGATGCGCAGGCACAACTGGTCGAGGCGGGCGGCGAAGGTATCCCCGGCGGTCGGCGCGCCGGCGCACATCCGCCGGACGTCCTCCACCGGCACGCCGCTGGCCCGCGCGACCTCCTCGTGGGTCCACGGGCCGCGGCCGGCCGGGTAGATGTCGGAGAACAGCAGGGTCAGCCGGCGCGCGGTGCGGCGCCAGGCCCGGTGTTCGGCGCCGTCGCTCGTCAGGTAGTTCTCCGGGACCCTGAAGTGCCGGGCGAGCGCGGCCAGTTGATCGTCGTCGGCGGTCGCGGTGCCCGCGCACAGCCGGTTGACCAGGCAGGCCGGCACACCGGTGGCCTCCGCGGTCTCCCGCGCGGTCCACGGGCCGCGCCCGGCGGGGTGGACGCCGTCGAACAGCGTGCGCAGCCGGAGGGCCGGACCCCCGGCGCACGGCTCACCGCCGCTGCTGACGCTCATTCGGCCATCGCTCACTTCCGGACGCAGGGCGCGGTGAACGCGGGTGATCACCGTCGCCCCAACTCTTCCAGCGCCGCTCACGGCCGGGCAAGGGCCCTGGCCGGTTTCCGGCCCCGCCGAACTCCGGTAACTGAAAGTATACTTGACAACACGTCGATGCCTGCCGGAGGATCAGCCGCAACGGCGGCGGAGCTCCTGGCCCGTTCCAGGCCCCGGTCGTCGTTCACGGGGGTAGTCGCAGCTCAGGGCGTGGGCCCTGGTCCCGCCTTGAACTGCGGCTCGGTCTCTTCGCCCGCTCCCCACCGGGTCTACGTATCTCCCCCCTCGTGTGGAGGGTCAACCGGTCTGTCTTCGGCCACCCTTGACGCGCCCCGCCGCCTAACGCTTGGCTGTGCGTGATCGCATGAGTGTGCATCAGTGAACGGAGCCTCCCCAGCGCGGAGGGCCTCCGGAGGGGACGTGCGGCCATGGAACGAGCCCGGCGATGACGCCTCCGCGGCTCGGGCTCTCCCGCCACAAGGACGGCCCGGCGCCCGACCCCGCCCTCGACGACGCCGAACTCGCCGCCGCTCGCGACTCGTTGCTGCGCGGCCGCTGGAGCGACGTGCGCACCCTGCTGTCGCGCACCGGTGAGGACTGGGACCGCCGCGGCCACCGCGTCGTCGTCCTCGCCGAGCACCCCGCCTGCGCCACCTGGGCGCAGGAGTGGCGCCTGGCCGAGCCGGACAGCGCCGACGCCGTCACACTGCTCGGCGTCGCCACCGTCTTCCTCGCGGTCCGCGGCCGGGCCACCCCGTCCGCCGCCCGGGAGATCTGCCAGGCCGCCGCCCGGATGGCGCCGAAGGACCCCACCCCGTGGCTCGGCACGCTGATCATGGCCCGTCGCACCGGCACCGACGACGAACGGGCCCGCGCCTTCGACCAGGTCCGCGCCCGGCACCGCGACCACCACCACGCCCACCACCTGATGGTCGCCTGCCTGGCCGAGCACCAGAGCGGCGACGCCGACGACCCGCTGCACGAGGTCTACGACTTCGCCTCCTGGGCCGCCGAACAGGCGCCCGCCGACTCCCCGCTGGCCGTCCTGCCGGTCATCGCGCACACCGAGCGCTACCGGGTGCTGGCCGGCGCCGGACTGCTGCCGTCCGACCCGGCCGCCTGCGGCCACTGGAGCACCCGGCGGGCCCGGCAGGTGATGAAGGCCGCGTTCGACTGGTGGCTGGAATGGGACGGCGAGGACGTCCGCCACCCCCGCCACAAGATCGACCTGAACTACCTCGCGCACGCCAAGTACCTCGAAGGGCGGCTGCCGGAGGCCGCCGCCCTGATCAGCCGGATCGGCGGCCACGTCACGCACGCCCCCTGGTCCTACCCGGACCGCGATCCGAAGAAGGCGTTCCGCGCCGCCCGGGACGCCGCGCTCGGCGCCCACTGAGCCCGCGCCGCCCCGCAACCGCCCGTATCCGAAAGGGAAGTCCAGCGCCATGGCCACCGGCACCAGCGAGATACCCACCTACCTCGGACAGGACAGGAGACTGCGGGCCGACCGGATCGGCCTGCCGGGCCTGCTGCTGTCGGTCCTGGCCGCCACCGCGCCGCTGATGGTGGTGGCCGGCGTCATGCCGACCACCTTCGGCGAGATGGGCATCGTCGGCCAGCCGCTGCTGTTCGTGGTGCTCGGCGTCGTCCTGGCCCTGTTCAGCGTCGGCTACGCGGAGATGAGCCGGCACGTGCACAACGCCGGCGCCTTCTACTCCTACATCGCCCGCGGCCTCGGCGGCACGGCCGGCGCCGGCGCCGCGCTGGTCGCGCTGGTCGCCTACAGCGCCATGCAGGTCGGCATCTACGGCATCTTCGGTTTCGAGGTCTCCGGGCTGCTCGCCCAGCACCTGCACCTGGCGGTGCACTGGTGGGTGATCGCCATGGCCGCCGTCGTGGTCGTCGCGCTGCTCGGCTGGCTCAAGATCGACCTCAACGCCAAGGTCCTCGGCGTCCTGCTGCTCGTCGAGGTCGCCATGGTGCTGATCTGCGACGTCGCCCAGATCGCCAAGCCCGCCCCCGGCGGCGTCTCCTTCCACGCCTTCGACCCCGCCACCTTGACCGGCGCCGGCCTCGGCACCGCGCTGTGTTTCTGCGTCGCCGCCTTCGTCGGCTTCGAACAGGCCCCGGTCTACGCCGAGGAGACCAACCGCCCCAACGTGCTGGTCGCCCGGGTGATGTACCTGGCCGTCGGCTTCGTCGCGCTGTTCTTCGTCGTCGGCGCCTGGGCCCTGACGGTGGCCGCCGGCCCCTCGCACATCGTGGCCCTGGCCGGCAAGCAGGGCCCCAACCTGCTGTTCACCCTGGTCCAGGCCCGGCTCGGCACCACCTTCGTCGACGTGCTCAACTGCTTCTACGTCACCGGCATGTTCGCCGCGATGCTCAGCTTCCACAACGTGGTCGCCCGCTACGCCTTCGCCATGGGCCGCGAGGGCCTGCTGCCCGCCGCCCTCGGCCGCACCGCGCGCGGCACCGGCGCCCCGGCCACCGGCTCGCTGCTGCAGAGCGTCGTCTCGCTCCTGGTCGTCGGCGCCTTCGCCGTCACCGACCACCACCCCGACTCCGACCCCACCGTGCCGGTGCTGCACCTGTTCACCTGGGGCGGCAACGTCGGCGCGCTCGGCGTCATCCTGCTGATGGCCACCGCCAGCGCCGCCGTCATCGCGTTCTTCGTGCGGCGCGGCGCGGTCCGCTTCCAGGCCTGGCGCCTGGTGGCCGCCGCGGTGTCCGGGATCGCGCTGCTGGTCATCGCGTTCTTCACCGTCAAGGACTTCGCCGTCCTGCTGGGCGCCGACCCGCACTCCCCGATGCGCTGGGTGCTGCCCGGCATCGTCGGCGCCGCCGCACTGGCCGGCGTCGTCCTCGGCCTGGTCCTCAAGCAGGCCCGCCCCAGCGTCCACAGCCGCATCGGCCTGGGCAACGAGGCGTTCCAGCTCGACAAGGCCGCCTCCCGCTGACCGCGCCCGGGACGCCGTCGGCGTCGCGGCTGTGGACCGCCCGGGTAGCGGAACGCCCCGGCAGGCATAGGACGCCTGCCGGGGTGATACGTCTGCCGACACGATGATCCGACCGCTGTCCCGGCGAGCGGTCCGGCGGCGGATGGACCCCAGGAGTGGAGCCATGAGCAATCGCACCTACCGCGTCACCGAGATCGTCGGCACCTCGCCCGAGAGCCTGGATGCCGCGATCCGGCACGGCGTGCAGCGCGCGTCGCTGACGCTGCGCAACCTCGACTGGTTCGAGGTGACCGAGATCCGCGGCCAGATCGCCGACGACGGCAGCGTCGAGCACTACCAGGTGGGCCTGAAGGTCGGCTTCCGCCTGGAGGACGTCGCCGCCTGACACCGGCCGCCGGTCACCAGCACAGGACGACGCAGGTCTGCGGCGGCTGGTGACTGGGCGACGGCTGCGCGGGCTGGGTCGGCGGCGGCGTCGCGGGCTGCGTGGGCGGCGGGGCCTGGGTCGGTGTGCTGACCGGCCGGGTCGGCACGGTGCTGGGACGCGGGGCCGCGGTGTGCTTCGGCTTCGCCGTGGCCGACGCGCTGCTGCTGGCGGACGGCTTCGCCGACGCCGACGATCCGGCGCCGCCGGCCCCGGCGCTCTGCTCGGTGGACGCCGGATCGGCCCCCGTGGAGGTGCTCGGCGCGTCCGTCTGCCCGGAGGCCGACAGGGCGTCGGCCTGCGCCGAGCCCTCGCGGTCCTGCGCAGGCCCGGCCGTCGACGGGTCGCCGGACAGCGTGGTGATCAGCCCGCCCGCCAGCATCAGTCCGGTCGCGGTGCACACCACGATCTTCAGCGTCCGCCGCTTGGACCGCCCGCGCCGGCCCCGGCCCCGCCCGCGCCCGTCCCCGTGGCCCAGCGGCACCGCCGGCGCCATGCCGTCCGGGTCGTCGTCCGGCCCGTCCACCGCGCCCTCGGGGTCCTCGGTTTCCTCGGCGTACGGCTCGTCGTACGTGGCGTCGAACGCCGCGGTGGGCGGATCGCCGTAAGGATCGTCATACGGATCGCTGTACGGGTCGGCGCCGGCACCGGGCGCCGGTGTGCCCTCGGCGGTGGGGCCGGGCACCGCTGCGGGGTCCGGTCCGGGCGCGGTCGGCAGGACCGCGGTCTCCTGCGGGCCGCCCGCGCCGGGAACGCCGGTCCGCGCGGCGGGATGCTGTGCGCCGGGCGGGCCGTACCGCGGTCCGCCCGGCACGCCGGCCTGCGGCAGGACGGTCGTCGCGTCGAGCGGCGCGCCCTGCGGGGCCATGGCCTGCGGCCCTAACGGCTGCCCCGGCTGCTGTTGCCCGTACCCCGGCCCCTGCGGGTGCCCGCCGTACGCGGCCCCGGGCGCCTGCTGCCCCTGCTGCGGCGGGAACTGCCCGTAGCCCTGCGGAGGTTGGGGCTGTTGCTGTTGCTGTTGCTGTTGCTGTTGCTGTTGCTGTTGCTGTTGCTGTTGCTGTTGTGGCTGCGGCTGGTGCCAGACGACCATCGGGTCCTGCGGGTAACCCGGCTGCTGCTGGCCCGCCGGGTAGGGGGCGTAGCCGCCCTGGCCGCCCTGCTGCGGGTACGGGACGTGCTGCGGCTGGCCGGCCTGCTGCTCGAACTGCTGCTGGTAGGGGAACTGGGCGACCGTCCCGCAGGTGGCGCAGGTCGCCGCGCCGGCGAGGTGGCTCAAGCAGAACGGGCACTGGTCCATGTCCGGCCGCGCTCCCTCCCGTTGGGTCCCCGCCGGAGCGGCCGGGCGTCCGATCAATCTATCGGCGGCCCCCGGCGGGATGGGGGCAAGTCTGTGTCCCCTGCGTGAAAGCAGGACCGGGGAGGTGTGGATGTTGTGGCGGGCGCGCCCGGCGGCCGACGGGGACGTTCGCTGAGGTGGGAGGGGTCGCGGCGGCGATTCCGGCCGGCTCGGGGACGGCCGGACCGCGGGCCCGGCGACCCGCCGGGGTCATCCCAGCGGCCGGGCCCGGGAGGGCCGGATCGTGGTCTGGCGACCGCCGGTCTGGATCATCCGCACCTCGCCCTCGTCGCTGATCTCGGCCCGCACGATCCCGCTCTCGTCGGTGTAGACCTCGCTGCCGCCCGGTCCCGACGACCCGGTTCTGTGCACCACGACCCGGTCCGGATCGTCCTGCCCGGGGTGCGGAAAGGTCAGTTCGTACTCCTTGGGGCGTGACATGGCACCCTCCGGTGATGACTGCGGCCTGGCCTGTCCGCGTTGTCGCGCGGCCTGTTCGCGTGTGTAGCACCTATTTTCGCACGGTAAGCGATGACCTGAACCCGTCCGGCGCCCACCGGACACCCCGCTGTGGCCGGCCTCCCCGCCGGCCTTCGACCCGGTCTCCACCGGGCTGCGGCCCGCCGCTCACACCGCCGCGCGCATCGTCCACCCCGGCACGCCCGGCGCCGCGCGACCCTGGAGACGGCGGGCCCTCAGCCGTACGTCGGGCAGCTGGGCGTACAGCGCTTCGCCGGGGCAGGTGGTCTGGTAGCCGTCGCGATGGCCGGAGACGGTGTGGAAGACGGCGCGCGCGCCGCGCCGGTACCGGGCGCCGTCGTTGCTGGAGACCAGCACGGTCCGCGCCCGGGCGTCGACCCCGTACATGCCGAGCTTCCACGCCGCGATCCGGGCGATCGACTCCAGCATCGCGTCCGGCGCCGGCATGGCGGGGCCGAAGCTGCCGATGGCCGCTATGCCGACCGTGCCGACGTTGAAGCCGAGGGTGTGGGCGCCTATGACGGCGTTGTCGATGCCTCCGGCGCGGCCCTCGTAGATCGTGCCCATCCGGTCGACCAGGAAGTTGTAGCCGATGTCGTCCCACGCGTTGCCCTCGATGTGGTCGTCGTAGAACGACTGGATCATCCGCGGCACGTCCTCGCGCGAGTAGTCGTTGCCGCTGTCGGTGTGGTGCACGAAGACCGCCTTGATGTCCGGCGCGCACGGGTGTGGCCGGCCGTGCGTGCGCACCGCGTCCGTGTGCCACGCCGTCCGCGGGACGATGTCCGGATGCGGCGCCGCCCAGTGGTCGACGACCCGGCGGGCGCCCAGGTGCCGCACCGCGCGCGGCTGCGGCTGCCGGACGGCGACAGTGGCGGCCAGTGCCACGCCGATGGCGCCTGCGGCGGCCGTCCTGCCCATACCGCGCAACATCGTGCGCCGGTCGATGGTCATGGGCGAGAGCGTAGGCCGGGTGGGGGTACGCCGCATCTCATACGGTGACTCTCCGTGATGCACAGCCCATTGCTTTCGGAAAGCGAAAGGCCCGCCCGGTGCGACGGGGGATGCGCACCGGACGGGCCCAATAGCTGTTCTTTCCAGCCCGCGCAAAGGTATGCGTCGGGGTCCGAAATTTTTCCGGATTTCCGGCCCGCGACCACTGCGGACCTCAACTGCGGTCTTTTGCAACGGCGTTGAATCGCCCACCGCGCCGAATATCATCATGCTTTCCGGCAAGAGGGGAAAAACGGCTGTCGCACCCCAGGAAATACCGGCTCACCGGAATGCTCACCCCGGCACGATTCCCACGCCGCACCCCCGCGAGCGGACCCGCGGCGCCGATTCGCACACGGAGGGTAGGGGGTTGCCGGGGGAGGGGGCTGTGG
>NZ_JAAGKO020000047.1 GCF_027947535.2 Streptantibioticus silvisoli | reverse complement strand
TCCCCACGATGACCGTTCAGGCGCCCCCGGCACAGCACCTCGCCCGCACGGCCACCACGCTGACCGGACCCGTCCCGGCGCCGGCCGGACGCCCTGCGGTTCGGCCACCACGACCACCCGGGCGCCGCCATGGTCCGCGCCCGCCGGTTCGCCGCCCGTGCGGCTCGCTTGCCCGACTCCGCCGACCCGCCGACCGCGTCATCCCCGTCACCCGCGTCCGCGCCGGCGATCACCCGCGTGACGGCCGGACGCCCCGATCCACCGGAGGTAAACAGTGCCCACCGTCACCGCGGCCGACCTCGTGGCCGCCCGCGCCGAGGGCCGTGCCATCGGCTCGTTCACCACGTACAACCTGGAGACCACCCTCGCGCTGCGCGACGCCGCCGAGAACACCGGGCTGCCGGTGATCGTCCAACTGGCCACCGGGAGCTTCCCGTTCGTCGACCGGGCCACCCTCCTCGGCGTGGTCCGGGCCGCCGTCGTCGGCTCACCGTCGCGCATCGGCGTCCACCTCGGCCGCAGCCGCGAACTCGACGAGGTCGCCGCCTGCCTCGAACTGGGCTGCTCATCCGTCACGATCGACGGCTCCCACCTGCCGTTCGAGGAGAACGTCGAGCACACCCGCGCCGCCGTCGCCCTCGGCCGGCGGGCCGGCGCGTGGGTGGAGGGGAGGCTCGGCGCGGCCCGCGACGAGGACGGCTGCTTCGACGACCCCGGCGGCTCCGACGCTCCCGGGGCCCGCTATGACCTCGACACCCCCGACGGCCCGGCCGGGCTGCGGATGACCGACCCCGGCCGGGCCGCCGAGTTCGCCGCCCGCACCGGCGTCGACGCGCTCGCCGTCCAGGTCGGTGCCGTGCAGACCGGTGACGTCCACGGCGTCGGCGGTCCCGGCTGCTTCGACCTCGACCGGCTCGCCGCCATCGCCGCCGCCGTCCCCGTTCCGCTGGTCCTGGATGCCACGTCCGGACTCACCGACGTCCTGCTGCGCGGCGCGATATCGCGTGGAGTCGCCAAGATCAACGTCGACGCCGAACTGCGCCGGTCGGCCTTCGCCGCGCTCGGCACGACGCTGACCGCCGCCCGTGCCGCCGACCACGACCTCCGGAGCCTGCTGGAATCCGCCCGCCGGTCCGTCGCCACCACCGCCGCGAACCGCGCCCGGCTCTTCGGCCTCCCCGGCGCGGGGTGAGCCGGGGCCGGGCTGGTCGGGCGGCTCGGACGTCGGGGACTCAGACGTTGCCGGTGAGGCGGCTCAGGCGGAGGCGGGGCGGGCGCATGCCGTGCGGGCCACCGGGGTCGGACGGTCACCTAGGCCGGCAATCCCCCGGCACCGGGAGCGGCCGCACCGGAAGCGGCGGGGTCTGAAGCGGCCGCACCGGAAGCCCGGCACCGGGGTCCGCCGTACCGGAGGGTGGTCCGCCGCACCGGAGGACCACCCCGCACCGCAGCCCCCAGCCCCCGTCACACCGTGAAGTGGTCCGAGTCCGCCGCGGCCCAGTCCGCCGCCCATTCCTGCGGCGGCGCGGCGATCAGCTCGTCCGGCTCCAGCCAGTCGTACAGGTCGGCGTAGGAGGTCACGGTGGCCGGTCCCAGGCGGCGGCGCAGCATGTGGGGGTGCAGCCCTGACGGGTCGGTGGTGCCCATGGCCGCCATGATCTGCTGGGCGCTGGCCACCGTCGCCTCCTGGAACCGCCGCACCCGCAGCGACTTGTCGCCGACGTCCAGGGCGCGGGCGCGGCGCGGGTCCTGCGTGGTGACGCCGACCGGGCAGGTGTTGGTGTGGCAGCGCTGCGCCTGGATGCACCCGACGGCGAACATCATGGCGCGTGCCGCGTTGGTGTAGTCGGCGCCCTGCGCCAACCGCTTGACGATGTCGGCGCCGGTGGCCACCTTGCCGCTGGCGCCTATCCGGATGCGGTCGCGCAGTCCGGTGCCCACCAGCGCGTTGTGCACGGTGATCAGGCCCTCGGTCAACGGGGTGCCCAGGTGGTCGGCGAACTCCAGCGGTGCGGCGCCGGTGCCGCCCTCGGAGCCGTCGACCACGATGAAGTCCGGCGTGATGCCCTCCGCGAGCATCGCCTTGCACACCGACAGGAACTGCCGCCGCGATCCGACGCACAACTTGAACCCGGCCGGCTTGCCGCCGGACAGCTCCCGCATGCGGCCGATGAACCGGACCAGTTCGCGCGGGGTGGAGAAGACCCGGTGGTAGGGCGGCGAGGTGACGGTCTGGCCCTGCGGCACGCCGCGTACCCGGGCGATCTCGGCGTTGACCTTGTCACCCGGCAGGACGCCGCCGATGCCGGGCTTGGCGCCCTGCGACAGCTTCAGCGAGACGCACTTGACGTTGTCGTGCGCGGCCTTCTCGGCGAACGTGTCCGGGTCGAAGTCGCCGTCGCGGGTGCGGCAGCCGAAGTAGCCGGTGCCGATCTCCCACACCAGGTCCCCGCCGGGCCGCAGGTGGTACTCCGACAGGCCGCCCTCACCGGTGTCGTGCGCGAAGCCGCCCAGCGACGCGCCCCGGTTGAGCGCCAGCACCGCGTTGGCCGACAGCGACCCGAAGCTCATCGCCGAGACGTTCAGCAGCGCCATGTCGTACGGCTTCGAGCAGTCCGGGCCGCCGATCCGCACCCGCGGCGGGGTCTCCGGCACGCGGACCGGGGCCATCGACGGGGTCAGCCACTCGTAGCCGTCGCCGTAGACGTCGCGCTCGGTGCCGAAGGCCTCCTCCGCGGCGGTGCCCTTGGCGCGTTCGTAGACGATGCTGCGCACGTCGCGGTCGAAGGGGCGGCCGTCGAAGTTGCGCTCCACGAAGTACTGCTGGAGCTCCGGGCGCAGCCCCTCCATGGCGAACCGCAGGTGCCCGATGACGGGGTAGTTGCGCAGCACCGAGTGCCGTCGCTGCACCAGGTCGTGGACGCCGAGCAGGGCCACCGCCAGCAGCGGCCCGGCGGCGAACCACCACCACGGCGAGCCGAGGACGGCGGCCACCACCAGGGCGGCGGCGCACAGGACGATGAGGGCGACGGCGGCGATTCTGCGCATGGGGTGTGTCTGTCCCCGTCGCCGCCGCTCATGCGAGGCTCACCCGGTACGACGGTCCCGGTCACCCGGTGCGACGGACCGGGGTCACCGCCGGTGCGATGCCCGGTCACCCGGTGCGACGGCTCCGGCCCTCCGGTGCGCCGGTCCGAGCCGTCCGGTGCCTCCGCAGGCGACCCCGCCGGGCGTGCCGGGACCGCTCCGGTGCGGTGGCCCGTACCGCGTCCGGCGGGGCGCCGGTGCCCCGCCGGACGCGGTACGGGGGCCCGGTCGGTCCGTGAGGTCCGGTCGGCCGGTCGGTCCGCGATGCCCGGTCGATCCGTGACGTTCGGCGGGCGGTCGGTCCCGGACCGCACCGTGGTCCGCAGGCCGGTGTCGCGGAAGGCGGCGGCGGAGTCGTTGCCGGCCGCCGCCCCCGGGGCCGGGCCCGCCGCGGGCGTCAGGCCCAGCCGTAGAGCTTGCGCAGGTTGTCGACGACCATGTTGAACCGTGCCTTGTCCAAGGCGCAGGCCTCGCGGCGCATGCCGTGCTCGTGCACGCGCATCACCCGGTCCAGCGCCACCCACGAGTCGCGTCCCTCGCGGTCCCACGGCCCGTCGCCGAGGTGGACCCAGTCGCGCTGGTGCTCGTGCTCCTTGCTGGAGAGCATCACCGCCAGCAGCGTGCCGTGCGGCTCGCGCGCCACCACCAGCACCGGCCGGTCCTTGCCCCGCCCGTCGCGCTCCTCGTACGGAACCCAGGTCCACACGATCTCGCCGGGGTCCGGGTCGCCGTCGTGCCGCGGGGCGTAGGCGGTGTGCACCTCCTCCACGGCGTACGCGTCGACCTCCACGGTCGCGTTGGGCCCGTAACGGCCGGGTATGTCGTCGGTGTCGGTCAACTCGTGCATGCGCACAGGCTAATGGAGCGCGGACGCGGCATCGCGCGACGGACCCGGCGGACCCGCGGAGCGGCGCCACGGCTGGCGGACGCGTCCTCACCGGAGGCGTCGTCAGCGGAGGCGTCCTCACCGGTTGAGCCCCCACCGCACGGCGTTCTCCCCGAACGGCGGCCTCACCGCACGCGGCCTGCCCGCACGGCGTTCCCCCGCACGCGGGCGACGGCCGTCGCGCGTGACGGCCACCGCGCGACGGCCACCGCGCCCGGCCCCGCCGCCGGGGCCGGGCGTTCCCGGGCCGGCGTCCCCGTCCCGTATCGATGCCGTCGCCGGCCGGACGCGCGAAATCCGGCCGGCGACGAGTCGGCGCCGGGAACGCTCCCGTTGATCGTGGGGCAGCCGCCGGCGCCTCGCAACCGGCGTGCGGCCATCCGGCGAACCGTCACCGGAGGCGGCCCAGGCCCACCCCGCGTCAGCACCCGACGGCACGTCAGCCCATCGGGTGGCGAGGCGTCAGGAGAACGGGCAGCCGCCGGCGGACCGGACCGGGAACGTGCCCTGGCCGCGTTCGCGCGCCGGGTCGTCCAGTACGAACGCCGGCCGCAGGTCCGCCTCGTCGTAGTACCGGTGGTACACCGGTGTCAGACCGCCGGAAACCGGAGGAACGATCCAGCTCCAGTCCGCCGGACAGCTGCGCCCGGCGCGCTCCTCGCGGGCCAGGTGGTCCAGGAAGCGCCGCGACTCGGTGTGATGGTCCGACAGCGACACCCCGGCCGCGTCGAAGGAGTGCAGCACCGCCCGGTTCAGCTCCAGCATCGCCCGGTCCCGCCACAGCGTGCGCTCCGACGACATGTCCAGGCCCATGCGCTCGCCGATCCGCGGCAGCGTGTCGTAGCGGTGCGCGTCGACCAGGTTGCGCGCGGCGATCTCGGTCTGCATGTACCAGCCGTTGAACGGCGCCGCGGTGTAGTGGACGCCGCCGATCTCCAGCCGCATGTTGGATATCGCCGGAATCGCGTGCCAGCGCAGGCCCAGCTCGCCGAACCAGCCGAACTCCGGGTGTTCGAGCGGTACTTCGCGCACCGCGTCGTCCGGCACCGGATGCACGCTCAGGCCCGCCGCCGTCTCGATCAGCAGCGGCAGCACGTCGAACCGCCCGCCGGCGCCGCGCCACCCGAGGCGCTCGGCGAGCCGGGTGAAGCGCAGGTACTGACCGTCCCCCACGGTCGCACCGGTGTCGGCCTGCCGTCCGGCGTACCTGATCAGCTGGTCGTTCCATATCCGCACCGCCGAGCCGTCCGGCTGCTCGGCCGGGAAGACCGTGATGGTCGGCCGGATGCGGCCGCCGCGCCAGGAGCTGCGCAGGTGCTCGAAGCAGCCCTCGGCGATGTCCTCGGCCGTTTTGACGTCCCGCAGGTCACGCACGTTCAGGTTGTTCCAGTACAGCCGTCCGATGCAGCGCGCGGAGTTGCGCCACGCCACCCGGGCGCCCCAGGCCAGCTCGGCGCCGGTGTGCCGGTAGGTGCCGGTGTGCTCGATCTCGCACGAGACGTCCCGCATGCGGCGCAGTTCCCCGGCGCGGGTGACCGGGTTCTCCCGGAAGTACTGCCGCAGGAAGTCCAGGGCCTGCCGGTGGTCGGCGACGGCCGCGGACCCGGCCTCCGCGCCGGGTCCGGCGGTATCGCCGGGCCACACGGTGCTTCTGGCGTGGTGCATGGTGTTCTTCTCTCGGCTGTGGCGGGGCGGGCGGGGGAAACCATCCGTCTCCGGCCGGGTGTGGGGCGCCCTCATGTTTTCCGACCGGGCCCGGCGGTTCAAGAGCGGGGCGCCCCCGGCCGGAACGGGGCGATGCGGTACGAGTTGCCGAACCGGCCGGGGGCGCCGACGATGGGCCAACGGGACAGACGAGAGATCCGTAAGCGACCCCCGGGGCCCGCCCCCGCGGTACCGATCACTCAGGAGCCGCCATGGCCTCGTACTTCGCCACCGAATCGCTGGTCCCCGACGCACTGGCCGGTTTCGCCCGGGCCCACAGCGACCTGGTCGACCTCGACGCCGAGCACGGCTTCCTCACCGCCCGCCGTCCGGCCGCCGGCCGCCGGGTCGCCCTGCTGTCCGGCGGCGGCTCCGGCCACGAACCGCTGCACATCGGCTACGTCGGCGCCGGGATGCTGGACGCCGCCTGCCCCGGCCGGATCTTCGCCTCCCCGCACAACCGTCAGATCTTCCAGGCGTCCTGCGCGGTGGCCCGGGACGGCGGTGTGCTGCACATCGTCAAGAACTACACCGGCGACCGGATCAACTTCGGCATCGCCGCCGAACGCCTCAACCGGCAGGGCATCCGCTGCGCCCGGGTGCTGGTCGACGACGACATCGCCTCGGAGTCGGAGTCCATCGCGGTCGGCCGGCGCGGCATGGCCGGCACGGTGCTGGTGGAGAAGGTGCTCGGCGCCGCCGCCGACGCGGGCGCCGGCCTCGACGAGCTGGTCGCCCTCGGCACCCGCACGTCGGCCCGCTGCCGCAGCGTCTCGGTGGCCTCCGGCGCGCACAACACCCCGGCCACCGGCCGCCCCGCCTTCGAGGTGCCGGCCGGCATGATCGAGTACGGCGTCGGCATCCACGGGGAACGGGCCGACCGCTCCCTGCCGGTCATGCCGCTGGCCAAACTGGTCGAGGCGATGACCGCCGACCTGGTCACCGCGCTCGATCCGGCGCCGGGCGCCACCATGATCGCCATGGTCAACGGACTGGGGTCCGTCACCCGGATGGAGCTGTACGCGGTGCTCGGCCAGTTCATCGCCGCGCTGACCGCCCGGGGCCTGGTGCCGGGCCGTACGCCGGTCGGCGAGTTCGTCACCGCGCTCGACATGCGCGGTTTCTCGCTCACCCTCCTGGACGCCGACCGGGAGACACTCGCCCTGTACGACGCCCCGGCGCACACCGCGGCCTGGCCGTCCCCGGCGACGACGCTCGACAGGGGTTGATCGCATGGAGTTCGACGCGGCGTTCACCGACGCGTGGGTACGGCGTTTCGCCGCCGTCGTGGCGTCCACCGAGGAGCGGCTGACGGACCTGGACCAGCGCACCGGCGACGGGGACTTCGGCGTCAACCTGCGGGCCGGCCTGGAGTCGGCCCTCGCCCGGCTGGCGCGGCGCGATCCGGCCGACCGATCCGCCCGCGGCCCGCTGGACGCCGCCGCCACCGCCTTCCTCGACGACGTCGGCGGCACCAGCGGACCGCTGTTCGGGCTGCTGCTGACCGAACTGGCCGGCGCCGCCGCCGACCACGGCGACGTGCTGACGGTCCGGGCGCTGGCGGACGGCACGGCGGCCGGCCTCGCCGCCATCCAGCGGGTCGGCGACGCCGAACCCGGCGACAAGACACTGGTCGACGCGCTCGCGCCGGCCGCCCGCGCGCTGCGGGAGGCCCCCGCGAAGACCCGGCCCGACGTGGCCCTGGCGGCGGCGGCCGACGCCGCCTGGGAGGGCGTGCGCGGCACCGCGCTGTTCCGGGCCCGCCGGGGCCGGGCCAGCTACCTGGGCGACCGGGCCAGCGGCATCCCCGACCCCGGCGCGGTCGGCGTCGGCCTGCTGTTCTCCGCCGCCGTCGACATCACCTCCCTCTCCCTCGACGACCTGCTCGGCGGCGCGGAACCGGCCTCACCGGCGGTGTGACGGGCGGCGGCGCCGGACGGTGTCAGCGGCGCCGCCGACACCGTCCGTCAGCCCGGCACCGTCCGTCAGCCATTGCGCCGTCAACTCCGTCAGCCACGGCACCGTCCGTCAGCCACGCACCGGGCGCCGGCCACGGCACCGCCCGGCAGCCCGGCACCGCCGACCCCGGCACCCGCCGCCGCGAGACCCCCCGTCAGGCGACCGGCTGGCGGGGGATGCGGCCGGCGACCCAGGCGGTGAGGCCCGGCTCGGCCAGCGAGGGGACCCACCAGTCGGCGAGTTCGGTGGCCTCGTCGGCGGGGCGCGGGCCGACGCCCAGCACCCGCAGGCCGGCGGCGGCGGCCGACCGCAGGCCGCAGACGGAGTCCTCGACGGCGAGCGCGTCACGTGGTTCGCCGCCGAGGGCCCGCACCGCGGTGAGGTACGGATCCGGGTCCGGCTTGGGGCGTACGCCGTCGCCGGGCACCACGATGCGCTCGAAGTACCGCAGCAGGCCGACGGCCTCCAGGCAGGACTCGACCACGTCGAGCGGGCAGTTGCTGGCGACCGCCAGCGGTGCGAACCGGGCGACGCCGGCCACCATGCGTTCCGCGCCCGGGGTCGGCACCGGGTTCTCCGCGACCAGTTTCCGGAACGCGTCGAGCAGTTGGACGGTCATCGCCTGCGTCGACTCCGGGCGGCCGGCGAACTGCGCCATCATCCGCCCGCAGTCGGTGTAGTGCACGCCCTTCGACAGCTCGGCGAACTCCGGGTCCGGGACGACGCCGTAGCCGAGCAGCACGGTGTCCCGGGCCGCCTGCCAGTGGCGTTCGGTGTCCATCAGGGTGCCGTCGCAGTCGAACACGACGACGGAGGGGGTCCAGTCGGTGATGGTGTGGACTGTCATGAGTGCCTTCTCCGCTGTTCTTTGAGGGGTGGGCCGCGCAACCGGCCCCGGTGACCGGGGAGGCGGGGGCCTGGGCCCCGTCCCTCTCGCGCGGGGCGAGGTATCGACGGGGTCTTCGGCGGCCTGGGGACCGCCTTCGGGGCGTGAACGCGGGCGCGTGAGCGCGCATACTGCCCGGAAGGGACATTCCGGAACATAACGTTCGTTACGTTAGGTTGGGCGCGTCACGTAGTCAAGCCGCTACTCTTCGTGCGTGCCGCGGGGCGTGCGCGTCGGCCCGCGGAGAAGGCGCAGGCCGGCGCGGGTGGCGGGGTCATCGGCGGTAACGCAGGACCCCGACCGCCGTGTGGGAGCCGCCCTGGCGGAAGCGGAAGACGCCCGTGCCGGCGTAGACGGCGCACTCCACCCGCGCGAACGGCGCGTGTTCGGTGAACCGCAGCGCCCGCAACTCGCCGGAGACCGGCCGCAGCAGCGCGCCCCCGCTGCGCACCGCCGCCGCCTGCCGCGCCGCCTCGATCAGCGCCATGCCGGGCACGTGGTCCGAGCCGTGGTCGAACAGGAACGGGTGCCACGGATCGGCCGGGTCCAGCACCAGCGCCCCGCCCTCCAGCCCCAGGACGACGTCCCCCGGCGACCCCACGTCCAGCGCGGCGTGCGCCGGGCGTACGCCACCACTGCGCGCCCCCGAAAGCGCCCCCGAAAGCACCCCCGTCCGTGCTCCCGGAAGCGTCCCGCCGTCCGCCGCCGATCCGCCCGGCGCCGCAGAGGACGCCGCGCCGCGCGCCGCCGCGCCCGCCTTCCGCAGCGTCGCGTACTCCCGTTCGCCCAGGAACCGCGAACCGCCCCACGCCCGGCCGAACATCACCTCGCCGGCGAGGAACCGCACCCGCATGCGCAGGCCCCGCACCGCACCCGAGCCGCCGCGCCGCACCTCGTCGACCGCGACCCGGCAGGTGATCTCGCTGGCGCCGAACCCCGCGCGCGGCTCGGCCGCCGGGTCGACGGCGAACCCCAGGTCGGTGATGAGGAACCGCGCGCCGGGCGCCACCCCGTAGTGCGTCAGCGGCACATAGATGCCCAGCTGCCGCAGCGTCTCGACCAGCACCAGCGGACTGTGCCGGTCGTCGCGGCCGCGCGGGAACGTCGGATGGGACCGCGGCCAGCACGCGGCCGCCTCGAACCGGTCGGCGCCGCACGGCCGTACGTCGGTCAGCAGCACCTCCGCCACCGACACCCGGTGCACCAGTTCGCGGTCGACGGTCCGAGACCGGCGCAACGCCCCACCCGTGAGGGGCGCGAGAACCGCCCGGTCGCCAGTGTCCATGAAAAGCAGAAAATACCGATATTGCGCGTTTCGCATGTCCGGGCGCCGGAAGGCGGAAGCCCTTCCACTAGATTCCCCCCAACAGCCGATCTTTCGTAACAAAGGGGCAACCACGTGCAGGGGCGGGCGGAGGCGACACGCAGGTCGCTACTGGAGGCGGCGGCGCACCTGTTCAACGAACGCGGGTACGCCGGCACGAGCATCAGCGACATCAGCGAACTGTCCGGGCGCACCAGCGGCGCGGTCTACTTCCACTACACCAGCAAGGAGATGCTCGCGCTCGCCGTCGTCGAGGCGCACTTCGCCACCTGGCCGCAGCTGATCGAACGTCACGACTCGGCCCGGCTGCCCGCGCTGGAACGCCTCGTCCGGCTCAGCTTCGCGGTGGCGCGCGCCTTCCGCGACGACATCGTGGTGCGGGCCGGCGCCCGGCTGTGGGCGGAGCGCAAGACGATCAACGAGACGCTGCCCACCCCGTTCGTCGGCTGGATCGCCACCGTGCGGCGGCTGATGAACCAGGCGCGCTCCAACGGCGAGCTGGCACCGCATGTCGACCCGGCCCGCGACGCCCACTCGGTGGTGTGCGCCTTCTTCGGCCTGCACACCGTCTCCGACGCGCTCCAGGACCGGCTGGGCCTGGTCGACCAACTCGCCGACCTGTGGCTGCTGTTGCTGCCGTCGTTGCAGGCCGGGGCGGACCCCGCCGGTCTGGTGGCCCGCGCCCGCGGACCGCTGCCCGGCGCCGACCGTACCCCGGTCGGCGCCGGCCGCCCCTGACGCCTCAGCCGGACCGCGCCACCACGTCCGCGGCGTCCAGCAGCGCCAGCCGGTGCCCGTACTGCACCGTCCAGTAGCGCTCCCGGCCGATGACCACCACGCCGGAGGCGGCGACGTAGTCGTCGGACGGCACCGGCGCCACCGACGCCACGTACGCCTGACCGGCGGGCACCGCGTACTGCGCCAACGGCCGGTGGTCGGACGGCGTCAGGCCCGCCGGGTACTCCGACGGCGCCGGGAACGCCTGCCCGTACACCGGCGCCGGTGCGGTGCCGGTGACCGGGCCGACCACGACGGCGCCGGGGGCCGGCGCGGTGTTGACGCCGCCGGGGTTGGCGAACCACACCTTGGCGCCGCTGAACCAGATCGCCGTCCAGTCCCCGCTGCGCCCGGCCACCACGAACCGCTGGCCGGCCGAGACCGTGCCGCCCCAGTCGTCGATCGCGTCGCTGCCGTCCCCGGCGTGCCCGTGCAGCGCCGGGTCGCCGAACAGCGGCGCGGACGCGGACGGCGCGGTGCGCACGTACAGGAAGTCCGACGGCTCGCGCTGCTCGCGGCAGCCGCGCGCCGGCGCGTCGTCGTCGGCATGGTCGGCATCGTCGGCGTGGTCCGGGCCGCCGCCGGACGCGCCGGTGGGCTGCCCGCACACCCGGACCGCCTGCCGGTCGGTGTCGAACGGCGGGGCCACGGTCACCGCCGTGCCGGTGGCCGGCATCCCGCCGCCGGCGTCCGCCGCCGGGGCGCCCAGCAGTGCCATGAAGTGGGTCCAGTCCCAGTACGGCCCCGGGTCCCAGTGCATGCCCGCCACCCCGGACGACGTCACGCCCGGCACGTTGTCGTGGCCGATGACGTGCTCGCGGTCCAGCGGCACCCCGTAGCGCGCCGACAGGTACCGCACCAGGTCCGCGGTGGCCCGGTACTGCGCCTCGGTGTACCAGGTCGCCCCGCTCGCCGCGAAGCCCTCGTGCTCGATGCCCACCGAATGCAGGTTGAACCAGTAGTTGCCGGCATGGAAGGCGATGTCCTGGTCGGGCACCATCTGCGTCACCGCGCCGTCGGACGCCCGCATCACGTACTGCGCCGCCGCGTCGCCCGACGGGTCCCGGAACGACCGCAGGGAGGAGGCGTAACCGCCCTCGGTGTCGTGGATGACGATGTAGCGGATGCGCAGCCCGTCCAGCGGCCGGTCCGCCCGCTGGTAGGTGGCCGACGCGGCCGGCAGCACCGAGCACCGCACCGCCGCCGGGCACTGCGGGCCGTCCCCGTCGCCGGCACCCCGCGCGCTCGGCACCGTCCGCCGGTCCGGCCGCAGTCCGGGCCGCGCCGCCAGTACCAGGCGCCCGGCCGGCGTCGTGCGCCGTGCGCCGGAGGCCAGCACGCCGTAGACCTCGTCGGCGAACCGCCGGGCCACCGCCGGGTCGGCCGACCGGCTGTAGCGCGCGACCGCGCCGTACCAGGCCGCCGGATCGGCCGGGGTGCCGCCGGTCAGCCGCCGTTCGGCCGCCGCCAGCAGCGCCGCGCCGCCGCGCAGGTTGTCCAGGTCCCGCGACCGCAGCAGGGCCGGCGCGATCCCGGTCAGCCCGGCCGCGGCGTCCAGGGTGTGCAGGGCCGGCCCGGCGGCGGACCGGCCGCCGGCCCCGCCGGGAGTGCCGGCGGCCAGCATCGCCGGCGTCACCCGCGTCAGATCCATCAGCCCGTAGCCGCCGTCCGCGCTCAGCTGCCCGGCGTGCCCGTCCCACCGCGACTCGGCGTACGCCACCGCCATCAGCACCGGCACCGGCACCTGGAACTCCCGGGCGGCGCGGGCGAACCGGCCGGCCGCCACCGCGCCGGCGGCCGTCGAGCCGCCGGCCGCCGGCGGGGCGGCGTCGGTCTGCGCGGGCGCGCCGGTGCGCGGCAGGACGGCCGCCGCCACCCCGCCGGCCAGCAGCAGGCCCGCGGCCGCGGTGATCCCCATCTGACGGAATGTGGAGCGCACCACGGATCTCCCTCGTCCGGCGCCGGTGGAAGCCCGGGACCGGGGACCGGTCGGCGGGACGTCCGGAAATTACCATGATCAAATGCTTTGTCTGCTTCGGTGCCGGGCGCGCCGCCGCCCCCGGAACCGGCATGGCGCACGCCACCGTGCCGCGACGGGCCGGGCCGGCCCCGGCCGGGACGCCAGCGGGACGGCACCGGGACGGGTCCGGCCCGACGTACCGATCGCCCGCGCGGCCCCCGGGGTTCGTCCGGCTGGCCGAGTGAGCCGGGGGCGGTCCGTGACGTGGCGTCGGCCGGGCCCGGCAGCGGCGTGCCACGCTGCCCGTGCGAGCCGGCGGCGGCCGGTTCCCGGAGCCGAGGAGGCGTCGGCCGTGTCCGCTCCCCACCCCGCTCCCCGGCCCGGAGAACCCCCGCGAGCCGGCGCCTCCGGTCCACCGGGCCCGCCGACCGCGTCACCTCCGCCGACTCCGCCCACCCCGCCAGGGTCGGGGCCGCCCACTCCGCCCACTCCGCCACCTCCGCCAGGGTCAGGCCCGCCGGATCCGCCACCTCCGCCAGGGTCGGGCCCGCCGGATCCGCCGACTCCGCCAGGGGCAGCGGGGCCGCCGGCGTCGCCGGGTCCGCCCGGCCCGCCCGATCCCGCCGCGCTCGTCCGTACCCGCGGCTACCTCGTCGTGCTCGGCGTCGCCGCCCTGCTCGGCGTGCCGGTCTCGGCGGCCGCCTTCGGGTTCCTGGCGCTGGTCCACGCCCTCCAGGACCAGGTCTTCACCGGTCTGCCGCGCGCGCTCGGCCTCCACGGCACGCCCGACTGGTGGCCGGTGCCGGTCCTGGCGGTGGCCGGCCTGCTGGTCGCCCCGGTGATCCGCCACCTGCCGGGCACCGCGGGCCACGAACCGTCCGCCGGGATGTCCGCCTCCGGGTTCCCGGCCCCCGCCGAACTGCCCGGTGTCCTGCTGGCCGCCCTCGCCTCGCTGGCGCTCGGCGTGGTGCTCGGCCCGGAGGCGCCGCTGATCGCGCTCGGCGGCGGCCTCGCGCTGGCCGTGGTGCGGGCGGCCGGCCGGCACCGCGAGCTGCCGGCCCGCGCCGGTGAAGTGGTCGCCTCCGCCGGGGCGTTCGCGGCGGTCGCCACCCTGCTGGGCTCACCGCTGACCGGCGCGTTCCTGCTGATGGAGGCGTCCGGACTCGGCGGGGCGCTGCTCGGCGCGGTGCTGGTGCCGGGGCTGCTGGCGGCCGGCACCGGCGCGCTGATCTTCACCGGCCTCGGCTCCTGGACCGGCCTGGGCACCTACTCGCTGACGCTGCACCACGTGCCGGCCACCCGCGCCCCGGACGCCGCGCAGTTCGGCTGGGCGCTGGTCGTCGGGCTGGCCGCGGCGCTGGCCGGGACCGCGGTCAAACGGCTGGCGCGGTGGCTGCTGCCGCGGATCGCCGGGCGCCGCCTGCCGCTGACGGTGGCCGCCGGCCTCGTGGTGGGCGCCACCGCCGCGCTGTACGGCACGGTCACCGGCCACTCGCTGTCCGACGTGCTGTACTCCGGGCAGAACGCGCTGGACCCGCTGCTCGCCGCGCCCGGCGCGTACTCGGTGGGCGCGCTGCTGCTGCTGATGGTGTGCAAGGCGTTCGCCTACGGCGTGTCGTTGAGCGCGTTCCGCGGCGGGCCGATCTTCCCCTCGATGTTCATCGGCGCGGTCGGCGGGGTGGCCCTGTCACGGGCCGGCGGGCTGCCGCTGGCGGCCGGGTTCGCGATGGGCATCGGCGCGATGTGCGTCGCGATGCTCGACCTGCCCATGACGTCCGTGCTGCTGGCCACCCTGCTGCTGGGCCGGCCCGGACTGACCGTGCTGCCGCTGGTGATCGTCGCCGTCGTGGTGTCCTACGTTGCCTCGGCGCGGCTGGCGCCGCCGCCGCGGCGGGTGGAGCGCGGCGGCTGACGGGTCGTCGGCCGCCCGACGAGTCCGGATATCCCGGTGTTCGCGCTCGGGCGTCCTCCGGATCTGCACACAACGATCGCTCATTACCCACCGCCCCTTGGGTTTCGCCAAGCTTTACTGATCGGAAACTGAGTGATCCCCCGGGGAGAGGTACCAGATGGGCAGGCATCGGCGAGCCAAGTTGGCGCTCGGCGCGCGTTCCACGGTGGTCAAGGCCGCCGCCGCCATGGGCGTCGCGACGGCGCTCGCCGCGGGCATCAACTCGGCGGCCAACGGTCCGGTCGGCACGCAGGCGGCCGCGGACACCACCGGCGACCCGGTGAACCTCGCCGGCAACTCCAGCTCGGAGGGCGGCCACCACACCGCCACCACCAGCGGCCACGAGTCGGTCCCGACCGGGTTCGCCACCGAGTCGGCGGGCCAGCCCAAGCTGATCCAGCCGGCCTCCGACGTCCACGCCGTCAAGTCCACGGCCGCGCACACCGCGCAGACCGCGACGCAGACGGCCCCGGGCACGACCGCGACCCAGGCCCCGGCACCGGTCACCTCCACGGCGCCGACCCCGCCGCCGACCGCCCCCAGCGACCCCGGCTCCGCCCCGCCGCCCGCCTCCTCGGCGCCCGCGCCCGCGCAGGGCGGCAGCAGCGGCTCCGGCTCGACCGGCCCGGTCGGCAGCCTGCTCGGCGGTGTCGTCGGCACCGTGGGCGGCGTGGTGGACGGCCTGCTCGGCTGACGCACCGCACCTGACACCCCGAAGGACCCCCGGTGACGCACCGGGGGTCCTTCGCCGTGTCCGGCCACTCTGCCGGGCCACCCTGCCGGGGAACGCCGGTGCTCCGTGGCGCCGGCAGAACGCCGCGGCTCACCCTGCCGGGCGGAGCGCCGGGTTCGGTCGCCCCGGCGGAGCACCCGCGCCACCCCGCCGGGGAACGCTGCGGAGCCGGCGGCAGCCGGGAACTCCGTGGAGCCGGCGGCGCCGCGCCCCACCCCGCCGCCGTGCGGTGCGCCGGGCCTCAGTGGATCTGGCGGCGCACCAGTTCGTGGAACAACCCGCCCGCGTCCGCCAGCAGTTCGCGGGGCGGGCCCTGCTGGACGACGCGGCCGGCCGCCAGCACCACGACCCGGTCGGCGTCCATGACGGTGGACAGCCGGTGGGCGATGACCACGCGGGAGGCGCGCAGTTCCCGGGTGCTGCGGGTGACGATCGCCTGCGTCTCGTTGTCCAGCGCGCTGGTCGCCTCGTCGAAGAACAGCAGCCGGGGCCGCCGGATCAGCGCCTGCGCGATCATCAGGCGCTGCCGCTGACCGCCGGAGACCGTGCCCCCGCCGTCGGACAGCACCGTGTGCATGCCCATCGGCATCCGCTTGATGTCCTCCGCCAGACCCGCCATCGCCGCGGCCTGCCACGCCTCCTCCAGGGTGTACGTCTCGGCGCCGCAGATCGCCTCCAGCAGCGAACCGCTGAACGGCTGCGCGTTCTGCAGCACCACCCCGCACTGCCGCCGCACCGCCGCCTGGTCGAGCGCGGCGAGGTCCTGCCCGTCGTACAGCACGCTGCCGGCGGCCGGTTTGTCGAAGCCGATCAGCAGCCGCAGCAGCGTCGACTTGCCGCAGCCGCTCGCTCCGACCACCGCCACGAACTCGCCCGGCGCCACGGTGAACGACACGTCGTCCAGCACCAGCGGCCCGTCGTCGCCGTAACGGAACGACAGACCGCGTGCCTCGATCTCCCCGGTGAGCGCGCCGGGTTGGGCGCTGCCGCCGGCCACCTCCGGCACCTCGCGCAGCACCGGGCGCAGTTGCTCGAACATCGGCAGCACCGACACCGCAGACACCAGTGCCCCGGTCAGCTGGGTGGCCGCCGTCAGCATCATCGTCACCGAGGTGTTGAACGTCAGGAAGCCGCTGGGCGACAGCGTGCCGCGCGCCGGGCCGGCCAGCAGCATGAACATCGCCAGCGTGCACGTCGGCAGGTAGACCGCGTTGAAGACGGTCACCACGTTGCGCAACCGGCCCACCCGGCGCTGGAGTTCACGGCTGCGGGCGAACTCCCCGGCCCACGCCGCGTACGCGAAGCTCTCGGCCGCCGCCACCCGCAGCTTCGGCAGGCCGCGCAGCGTCTGGAACGCCTGGTTGTTCAGCTTGTTGTTCAGCACCGTCAACCGCCGCTGCCAGCGCACCTGCCACAGCCCCAGCACCAGGAAGACCGCCGCCCCGGCCGTCAGCATCGCCAGCGCCACCAGCGTCAGCGCCGGCGAGAAGCACAGCAGGACCACGAAGTTGACGGTGCCGACGGTCACCGCCTGCGCGGCGGTGGAACTGATCCCCGACAGCACCCGCCGGATCGCGCCGACCCCCATCGCCGCGCTCGCCAGCTCACCGGTGGACCGGCCGGCGAAGAACCGGGCCGGCAGCCTCAACAGCCGGTCCCACACGGCCGGTTGAAGGGACGCCTCGATGCGGCCCTCCATCCGCAGGATCGCCACGTTCTCCAGCAGCATGAACGCCGCCGACGCCACCGTGCACGCCACCACCGCCAGCGACACCTGGGTGATCAGCCCGCTCTCGCCGGCCGGCACGAACGACCCCAGCACCTGGCCGGTGGCCACCGGGATCAGCGCCCCCAGGGCCACCGACACCAGCGCGCCCAGCAGCATCCGGCCGCCGTCGGCCCGGGTGCCGCGCACCGCGAACCGCAGCAACCGCCAGCCGGCCAGCGGCCGTTCGGGCAGCGGCCGGTAGAACATCACCGCCAGCGGCTCGAAGTCGCCCGCGTTGTCCGGCCCGACCCGGAACCGGCGGCCCGCCGCGTCCACCGCCACGTAGCCGCCGCGCCGCCACAGCAGCGCGGCCGGCAGCCCGGAGCCGGCCCGGCGGCCCACCAGCGGGCCGCTGTCCTGCCGCCACCAGCGCCCGGTCAGCCGCACTTCGCGGATGCGGAACCGGGAGGCCAGCGCGATCCGCTCCACCGGGTCGAGCCGTTCGCCGTCCGCACCGCCCGGCGCGGGCGCCGACACCGCGACGCCGGCCGCCGAACCGACCAGCCGGCACACCGCCAGCGTCGCGTCGTCGGTGCCCGGCACCGGCCGGCCCGACCGGGTGCCGGAGCGGTCGATGGACGCCAGCAGCGTCTCGTCGGCCCGCCCGCGCGCCGCCTCACCGGCGCGCACCCCGGCCGCCGCCCGGTCCTCGTGGACCCGCTCGCGCTGCTCGATCCACCGGTCCAGGCCCAGCAGCAGCCGCGTGCCGTGGTCCACCATCCGCTGCCACACCGCCGGGTCGATCAGCAGGTCGGCGGCGGTCTCCGGGCCGTACTGGGCGCCGTAGGCCAGGCTGCCGGGGTCCACCCGCATCCACACCAGGCCCTCGTCGGAGGCGTCCTCGCTCTCCCCGCCGCCCGCCGTCGCCTCGAAGACGGTCCGCAGCCCCCGGCCCACGCCGCGCGCGAAGGCGTCCTCCAGCGCGCTCAGGCCGTACGGCTGCCCGGCGCCGTAGTCCGGCCGGTACGGCGGGACGGCACCGGTGTCCGCGTCGGCGCGGGCCAGTTCGCGCAACGGTACGCGGCGCAGCACCGCCTCGCGCGACGGGCGCCCGACCAGGGTGTGCCGCGGTCCTTCGACCGGGCCGAGCAGCAGCGAACCCGGCTCCAGCCGGCCCAGGAAGTGCCAGCGGCCCTCCTGCGCCGCGTCCACCGCGAACAGGTCCAGCGCCCCGGCCGCCACCAGCCACACCACGTGCGGCCCCTCAAGGCCCAGCGCGCCGCCGCTGGCGGTGTCCACCGGCGTGCCCAGCCCGCCGAGCGCCGCGATCACCTCGTCGACGGCCGGTGGGGCGACGGCCGGGGCGGCCGGGTCGCTCGGTGGAGTCGTCGTCACGTCAGTGCTCCTGGACCAGTCGCGCGTACGGCCCGCCGGCCGCCAGCAGTGCGTCGTGCCGGCCGCGTTCCACCACGGCACCGTGGTCCAGCACCACGATCTCGTCGCTGTCGCGGACCGTGCTGAGCCGGTGGGCGATCACCACGCAGGCGCAGCCGCGGCGGCGCAGGTTGTCGATGATGACCTGTTCGGTCTCCGCGTCCAGCGCGCTGGTCACCTCGTCCAGCACCAGCACGCTGGGCTGCCGCACCAGCGCCCGGGCGATCTCCAGCCGCTGCCGCTGGCCGCCGGAGAAGTTGCGGCCGTCCTGCTCGACCCGGGTGCGGATGCCGCCGGGCCGCCGGGAGACCGCGTCGAGCACCGCCGCGTCGCGCAGCGCCTGGGTGACCGCCTCGTCCGGGATCGAGGGGTCCCACAGCGCCACGTTGTCGCGCACCGTGCCCTCGAACAGGAAGACGTCCTGGTCGACGAAGGACACCGACGCCGACAGCGCGCCGCGCGGGATGTCCGCCAGCCGCCGGCCGTCCAGCAGGATCTCGCCCTCCCACGGCTCGTACAGCCCGGAGATCAGCCGCGACACCGTCGACTTGCCGCTGCCCGACCCGCCGACCAGCGCCACCTGCCGCCCGGGCCCCACGGTCAGCGAGAACCCGGTCAGCAACGGCTTGTCCAGCGGGCTGTAGCCGAACGTGACGTTGTCCAGCGTCACATGGCCGCGCAGCCGGCGGGTGTCGCCGTCGCCGGAGCGTTCCCGGGTCAGCGACGGGTCGGCGGGGAAACCCTCGACGTCCTTGAGCCGGCGCACGTCGGCGGCGAAGTCCTGCACCCGGCCCGCCACCCCGTTGAGCCGGGTGACCGGCGCGGTGAAGCTGGTCACCAGCGCCTGGAACGCCACCAGCAGGCCGATCGAGACGTTGCCCTCGACCGCGCGCAGCCCGCCGATCAGCAGGATCAGCGCGCTGTTGAGCGCCGCCAGCGTCGGCGCCACCACCGCCAGCGCGGCGCTGGGCACCCCCAGCCGCTGCTGCCCCTCCAGCGTGGTGGCGTGCTGCCCGGCCCAGCGCCGGAAGTAGCCGTTCTCACCGCCGGTGGCCTTCATCGTCTCGATCAGCTGGAGGCCGCTGTAGGAGGTGTTGGTCAACCGGGCGCTGTCGGCGCGCAGTTTCTGCGTACCGGTGCCACGCAGCCGCACCACGACGCGCAGCGCCAGCACGTTGAACAGCGCGATGCCGATGCCGATCAGGGTCAACTGCGGGTCGTACGCCCACAGCAGCACCGCGTACAGCACGACCACGACCAGGTCGACGCCGGCCGAGGCCAGGTCGCGGGCGAGGGTCTCGGCCACCGAGTCGTTCGACTGGAGGCGCTGGACCAGGTCGGCCGGGCTGCGCTGGGCGAAGAACGTCACCGGCAGCCGCAGCAGGTGCCGCAGGAACCGGGCGCTGCCCAGCGTGGAGGAGATGATCCGGCCGCGCAGCAGGTTGGCCTGCTGGGTCGCGGTCAGCACCACCGTCAGCGCGGTCAGCGCCGCCATGGAGGTGAACAGCACCGGCAGCAGCGAGGTCTGGCCGCCCAGCAGGAACAGGTCGATGTAGGTGCGGCTGAGCGCGGGTTGCGCGGCGCCGACCACCACCAGCAGGAAACTGGCCAGCAGCGCGGCCAGCATGGTCCCCGAGGTGCCGCGCAGCCGGCCCGGCACCGCGCGGGCCACCCCCGGGCGCCGCCCGCCGCGCCGGAACCCCTCGCCGGTGCCGAAGACCAGCGCCACCCCGGTGAAGCTGCCGTCGAAGTCCTCGGCCGTCACCGAACGCCGCCCGCGTGCCGGGTCGTTGAGCCGGTAGCTGGTGCGGCCGAAGCGCCGGGTGACGCCCTCGTAGACCACGAAGTGGTTGAACTCCCAGAACAGCACGGCCGGCGCGGTCACCTCGGCGAGCGCGGCCGGCTCCATCTGCATGCCCTTGGCTTCCAGGCCGTAACTGCGGGCGGCCTTCAGGATGTTGCTGGCCCGCGAGCCGTCGCGCGAGACGCCGCAGGCGATCCGCAGCTCCTCCAGCGGCACGTGCCGTCCGTGGTGGGCCAGCACCATGGCCAGCGCCGCCGCGCCGCACTCGACGGCCTCCATCTGGAGCACCGTCGGGGTCGTCACCGGCCGGCCGGCGGGCCTGGGCGCGGCCGGCGGGCGGTGCCGGGCGCGCCGGCCGACCGGCGGCGGGGGCGCGGGCCGGTGCCGGGCGCTCACGGCAGGATCCAGTCGGCGGGGTGCTGCGCGGCCAGGTGCACCGAACCGCTCACCGGGGTGCCGGACTGCGGGGCGCCGGACGGTCCCGGGCCGCCCGACCAGGCGTAGCCGGACCGCGTCGCGGTGGAGCGCCGCAGCCGCACCAGGACGGCGACCGGGGCGCCGCCGGGGTCCAGCACCCGCGCCAGGTCCGGGTCGCCGAGGAAGTCGCTGATGTCGGTGCGGCTCTGCGGGGTGCGGCCGACCGACACCACGGTGCCGCTCAGCGTGCCGCCGGGGTGGGCCGGGACGCCGGCCACGGTCAGGTCGACGGCGGCACCGGCCGGGATGGTCGCCGCGGTGTCCTGCGGCGCGTACAGCACCGCCAGCAGCGGGTCGGCGGGGCTGTCGACGCGCTCGACGGTGACCAGGTCGGCGCCGGTGGCCACCACCGCGCCGATCCGGGCGCCGACGGTGGTGATCCGGCCGGTCGCGGGCATCCGCACGGTGTACGTCCGGCCGGCGTCGGCCACCGCCAGGACGGCGGCGCCGCGCGGCAGGGTGGCGCCCAACTGCGCGTGGACGGCGGTGACCTGGCCGGGGTACGGGCTCTGGACGGTGAAGCCGCCCTCGCCGTGGGTGAGGGCGCCGGCGGCGGTGGTCCGGGGCGTGACGGTACCGGCGACGGCCCACCAGGCGCCGGCGGCCATCAGTACGACGGTGACCGCCAGCACCAGCCAGCCCTGCGGCCGGGCGAAGCGCACCGGTACGTCGAGTTCCTCGGGCGACTGGAGCTTCGCCAGCGCTTTGTGCCGGAACTGCACGGAAGCGTTCCTCCGACTGCGTTTCGACGGAATTACCGCTGCCGCCCGGAATGGCCGGGGACAGCACCCATGGGACCCCGGAAAGTGAATTCCGGGGCCCCATGGCCGACTCTGCGGTATTTTTATGTATCGCGTGCGCCGGTAAATGCTCCGGGCCGTGCGGCCCGGCCGTTCATGCGTTCCTGATCACAGACCCAGCGGGCCGGTGACCTGGGTCGGCAGGGCGCCGGTCACGGTGTTCAGCGTGCCGGAGACCGGGAGGACACCGTCGAGGGTGCCCACGACCGGCGCGAGGGTGGTGTTGAGGTCAATGCCCAGCACGCCACCGGAAATGTTGTCCAGGTCGCTGTCGGCAATCTCGCGGGTCTCGACCTGCGGGGTGAAGTCGCTCATGGCGCGCTTCCCTTCTTGCTGTTGGCGGTTGTCACGGGTGGCCGGTCCGGCGGCAGTCCGAATCGGCCGTGCAACGGCTGTGATCATGCGGCGCCCGTGGCCCGGGAACCGGTTTTTCATCTCCGTATGGTCCGGGATCAAAGCACGATCAACGCCGGAGATTCCAGTTGGGACGCCGCCGGCCGGGCCCGTTTCGATATTCCTTCGTGACACACCGCGCCGCTTTTCACCGGTCGGTGACCGGACCTTCACACCCCGATGGGGAACACATGGGGAGCGGTCGCCGCCGACTCGGACATAACGGGTCCAACGTCCCGCGATTCGGTGAGGATATGAGATTCCGTCAGGTTGCTGTGCGGCTTCTGCAAGCGGAATGTGCGGTACCGCCATGGCAGGCAGACCGGCGGAAGACCCGGATAGCCGGACAGATCGCCACGTATGCCGGTATGCGGAAGAGGTGATTCCGGTCAGCCCCGGAGGGCGGTTTCCGGCCCCGGCGCGCGGTCGTCGGGGCAACGGCGCGACTGCCGGGACCGAGGCGTGGCCGGCGGCCCCGGCGCGCTGCTGCCGGGGCCGGCGCGGTCACATCTTCGCGGCGCCGGCCGCGATGGCCTCGCGGATGCGGTGGTAGGTGCCGCAGCGGCAGATGTTGCGGATCTCGTCGAAGTCGGCGTCGGTCAGCGAACGCCCCTCCGCCCGTGCCTGCTCCACCTTGGCCACCGCGGTCATGATCTGGCCGGGCTGGCAGTAGCCGCACTGGGCGACGTCGGTGTCGATCCAGGCCTCCTGCATCGGGTGCAGGTCCTGGCCGGAGGTGGCGGCCAGCCCCTCGATGGTGGTGACCTCGTCGGACTCCCCGAGCGCGGAGACCGGCACCGAACAGGGGTTGAACGCCTTGCCGTTGAGGTGGCTGGTGCACGCCATGCACACCCGGAGCCCGCAGCCGTACTTCGGCCCGGTGACGCCGAGCACGTCACGCAGGACCCACAGCAGCCGCACGTCGTCTTCGATGTCGACGCTGACCCGTTCGCCGTTGAGGATGAAGGAGTGAGTGGGCACGGGGGCTCCTAGGAGACGTGGTCGAGGCCGTCGGTGGGGGACTGGGGGATCGGGGGCACGGTCGGCAGCGGCGTGAAGCCCAGCGGGCCGTCGTGGTTGACCGGGAAGGCGGTGGGCATCGAGCCGGTCGCGCGGGTGTAGGCGCAGGCGGCCGAGGCCATGGCGGCGGCCACCCCGAACTCGCCCGCGCCGCCCGGCACCCCGGTGGTCGGCGGCATCACGGTGATGTCCAGCTCCGGCGGGGTGTTCCACTGCCGGGTGTAGAAGTAGTCGTCCCAGCTGCCCTCCTGGAAGTACCCGTCCGTCAGGTGCAGGCTGGAAGTGAGCGCCATCGCGATGCCGTCCATGATGCCGCCCATCATCTGGGCCCGCAGGCCGGTGGGGTTGACGGCCAGGCCCACGTCGACCGCGCACACCACCTTGGTCACCCGCGGGCCGGTGCAGGCGTCGGTGATCTGCCGTCCGGTGGTGGCCGGACGGCAGTCGATCTCGGTGAGCACGGCGACCGCGCCGTGGTACTCGGTGTGGATCGCGATGCCCTGCGCGGTGCCCGGCTCCATGGCCCGGCCCCAGCTCCCGTCCAGCGCGACCTTCTCCAGCACCGCGCGGGTGCGGTCGTCCTTCAAGAACGCGTCCCGTACCTGGTACGGGTCCTTGCCCAGCGCCTCGCCGATCCGGTCGACGACGAGTTCCTGCGCGGTGCGCACGTTGGGCGAGTAGATGTTGCGCATGCTGCCGGTGTTGAAGCCGGTGTCGACCTCGTTGAGCAGCTGCGTGGTGACCCCGAAGTCGTACGGCGACTGCTGGGTCAGTTCGAAGACGGTCTCGGAGAACGTGAGGTCGCCGACCGGGAGTTTGGCGGCCAGGGCGGTG
The DNA here is from genome assembly GCF_027947535.2 of Streptantibioticus silvisoli. Lineage (GTDB taxonomy): Bacteria > Actinomycetota > Actinomycetes > Streptomycetales > Streptomycetaceae > Streptantibioticus_C > Streptantibioticus_C silvisoli. Next base: position 46,175 of record NZ_JAAGKO020000047.1, on the reverse strand, counting down.
ATGATCTCGCCGAGGCCGTGGCTGAAGTCGGTGCTGACCGAGGTGTGCCGCTGCTCGTAGGTCAGCACCTGGCCCAGCAGCACGGTGGCCCGCACCCGTGCGGTGGACATCGGGTGGGTGCGGCCCTGCCGGAACTCGTCGGTGCGGTGCCACATCAGCTTGACCGGCTTGCCCATCGCCCGGGAGACCACGGCGGCCTCCACCGCCGCGTCCGGGAACAGCTTGCGGCCGAACGACCCGCCGGACTGCGTGACATGAACGGTCACCGACGCCACCGGCAGCCCCAGCTCCGCCGCGATCGCCTCCTGCGCCACGATCGGCGACTTCAGCCCCGCCCACACCTCGGCGCTGCCCGAACGCACGTCGGCGACGGCGCAGTTGGGCTCCAGGGCGCTGTTGCTGGCGAACCAGAAGGTGAAGTCGGCGTCGATGGTCTTCGCCAGCAACGGCACCGCCGGCACCAGCAACGGGATCTCGGCCGCCCGCAGTTCCTTGAGCACGTCGGCGTCCGACCTGCCGTCCTCGGTGCCCGGCCCCCACGTCACCTCCAGCGCCCGCACCGCGTCGACGCACTGGCCGAAGGTCCGCGCGCGCACCGCGACACCGGTGGAGACCACCGCGACGTCGGTGACGCCCGGCATCGCCGCCACCGCCGCGGTGTTGGCGACCGCCTTCACGGTGCCGTTGATCGTCGGCGGCCGGCACACCATGGTCGGCAGCGCGTCCGGCACCGCCAGGTCCATGGCGAACTGCTTGCGGCCGGTGACGATGTCGCGGGCGTCGATCCGGCCCTGCGGGGTGCCGATGACGGTGAACCGCGACGCCGGCTTCAGCGTCACCGCGACCGGCTCGACGCCGGCGCCGGCCGCGCGCACCGCCAGCTCGCCGTAGCCCACCGACCGGCCGCCGCTGCCGGTGATGACGCCGGCCTCGACCGTCAGGGTGTCCACCGCGTCGCCCAGCACCTGCGACGCGGCCCTCAGCAGCCGGCCGCGGGCCACGCTGGCGGCGACCCGGATCGGGGTGTAGGTGGAGATCGTGGTGTTGGAACCGCCGGTCAGCTGGTTGAACAGCAGCTCCGGGCGGGCGTCGGCCAGCGTGACGGTGATCTTGTCCAGCGGCAGGTCCAGCTCCTCGGCGATCAGCATCGCGCTGGAGGTGGTGATGCCCTGGCCGACCTCCGCGCGCGGCAGCGCGAAGGACGCCGTGCCGTCCGCGTTGACCGTGACGGTGATCAGCCCCGACGTCGGCAGCGCGGCGTCGGTCAGCAGGTCGTTGAGGTCGTACAGCTCCGACGGCTGCGGCAGCGTCGGCAGCCCGGCGGCCCGCGCGGTCTGCGGGGCCAGCGCCGTCCCCCCGATCTGCGCCGCCGCCACCAAGGTCGGCGCCGCCAGGACGTATCCGAGGAACCGCCGCCGCCCCGGATGCTGCGGGCCGGGTTCCTCCGGCCTCGGCGGCCGGCTGTACTGGGTCATGGGCGTCCTCCCGGCGAGCTGTTGAGCGTGCGGCGCGACGGCGCCGTGCGGTCATCATCAGCGGGCCGGGCCCGGCTCCACCAGCGCCGGGGGATGGAGTTGTTGTGAACGGGGCCGGGAAAGGCGGGTGTTGGCGGGGGCGGGGAGCAGGGGACGCTGGCGAATCCGGTGCACGGGGGCGGTCCGCGGCGGCGTGCGAGGCGCTTGCCCGGCGGCGCGGACAGCGGATACCGGTTCGCGTCCGCACGGAGGCACGAAGCCGCCCACCTCACCCCGCCCGCGCCCCGCACCGGCTACGAGCTACGTCCCGCGCCCCGCACGTTCCGGCTACGCCCCACTTCCCGGACCGGCTACCGCTACGACGTCGGCGTGGCCGGCGGAGGATCGCAGCGGGACCGTCACCCGCTCCACGCCCCGCACCCGTTTCCGGCCACCGCTGCCGCTACGTCGTCAGCTTCGCCATCCGCATGACCGCCCAGCGGACCATCACCGCGGTCACCACCGCGTCGCCGATCAGTGCGGTGAGCACCGACGCGACCGTGCCGGCGTGCAGTGCCACCACCAGCGGGATCACCAGGGTGACGACGCCGACCAGCGCGCCCGCCCCGTACCAGGCCAGGAACACCAGCGGGCCCATGCTGCCGGTGGGCGACGAGGACGCCGGGCTGAACAGCAGGTTCTGCTTGGCGGCCCCCCGGCAGGCGTTGACCAGCGCGGCGCCCACCAGCGGCGGCACCACACCGGGCGCCAGCAGGGCCCGTACCCCGGCGCCCTCGGCCAGCAGCGCCCACAGCACGGGCACCGACAGCAGCAGCCCGAGCAGCACCGGTACCGCGGTGTGCCGCAGCATCAGGTCGCGGAACGGATAGGGCGCCCACGCGCCCCGCCGGGTGTCGTCGGTCTCCAGCCGCGCCGGTTCCACCAGCTGCGTCAGCGACCAGTAGGCGAACGCCAGCGCCACCGCCGACGCCAGCAACCCCGGCGCGCCGTGCGTGCCGGCCGCCAGCACACCGCCCAGCACCGCCGGCACCGCCATCACCACCGCCCGGCCCAGCCGCCCCGGCACCCGCAGCAGCGCCAGCGTGTCCCGCCACGGCACCGCCAGCCACGTCCGGCGCGGCGCCGGCAACCGCCAGCGCGCCCCCGGCGCCTCACCGGACGCCGCCGCGACCACCTGCCGCGCCGCCCGGAACTCCGTGGTGCCCAACGCGTTGATCACCCCGGTCGCCGTCCGCGACCGCTGCCGTACCACCGACAGCGCCAGCCGGCCCACCGTCCGGTCGGCCGTCACGACCAGCGCCAGCGCCAGCACCACCAGCGCCACCGCGGCCACCCCGCCGCCCGGCACCGCGGCCCGGGTCGGGGACAGCGCCGCCATCCCCGCCCAGCCCCACGGCCCCGACCACAGTTCCGCCCGCTCCAGGCCCGGCAGCCGGTGCCCGCCGACCGCCAGCACGGCCTGCGCCGCGAGGCCCACGACCAGCAGAGCGCCGTACGGGAAGAGCCGCCGTACCCACAGCGACGCGCGAACGCTGCCCTCCACCAGCACCGCGATCCCCGCCGCCAGCAGCGGCACGCCCGCGCAGCCCACCAGGCACCAGCCGAACCCGGCCGCCAGACCGACCCGGCAGGTCAGCCCGAGCACCACCATGCCCAGCGCCGCCACCAGCACGCCCAGCGCCGCCGACACGCCCGCCGACGTCCACCACCACGGGCGCAGCACCCGCGATACCCGCACCGGCTGCGCCAGCAGCCAGTCGACGCTCTCGCGGGCCGGCACCACCGGGCCGCGCCACACCGCGTCCCGGGCCATCAGCAGCATCCAGCCCAGCCCGACCGCGCACGCCCCGGACGGGATCGCCGCCAGTACCGCGGGACCGTGGCCGCTGAAGTCGGCACCCTCGGACTGCTGGAGGAAGTAGCCGGTGCTCGGCAGCGCCACCCACACCCCGATGAGCAGCAGCACGCAGTAGACGACGTAGCCGACCTGCCCGGCCCGCTTGCGCCGGTGCGGCGAGCGCACGTCGCGCAGCAGCGCCAGCGCCTCCGTCGTCCAGTCGTCCTCCTCCGCCCAGTCCGCCGCGCGCTCCTCGCCGGTCTCGGTCACCGCGCTCACCGGGCACGCTCCGCGGCAGCCGCCCAGGTGGTGCCGTCCGGGCCGGTCGACAGCACCTTCGACGGCTTGCCGTCGGCCACGACACGGCCCTCGGACAGCACGATCACCCGGCTGGCGACGGCGGCCGCCAGTTCGCCGTGGTGGGTGACCAGCAGCACCCCGACCCCGCTCTCGGTCTCCGCCGCGATCAGCTCGGCCAGCCGGCGCCGCGCGCCCGGGTCGAGCCGCTGCTCCGGTTCGTCCAGCAGCAGCAGGTCCCGTGGCCGCACCAGCGCCGCCGCCAGCAGCAGCGACTGCAACTGCCCGGACGACAGCGCCCCCGGCAGCGACCGGGCGTGCTCCGACAGCAGCCGGTCGGCCAGGATGTGGTCGATCCACTCCTCGGCGTCCTCCACCCCGTGCGCGACCGCCACCAGCTGGAGGTGCTCACGGACGGTGAGGTCGGGGTAGCACGCCGCGGTGTCGCCGACCACCGCCACCCGGGCCCGCACCCGCGGGTCGTTCTCGTTCATCGGCATGCCGTCGAACGACACCCGGCCGGTCGTCGGCCGGTCCCGGCCGGCCGCGATCCGCAGCAGCGTCGACTTGCCGGAGCCGTTGTGGCCCAGCAGCGCCACGCACTGCCCGGCCGACAGCGACAGATCGGTCTTCGCCAGCGCCTTGCGCTGTCCGAACACCCTGCTGACACCGGTAAGTTGAAGCAGTGGTGGTGCACCCATGAGGCCGGGCCCCTTCATCAACCGCGGAAGACGACCTGACACCCGCCCCGCCTCCGCGGTCCCCTGGGCCGGCCACGCCATTGTCCACTCCCCGCGGCCCCCCGATCCACCCGCCCCGGAACCGCCCGGCCCCGGCAACCGGGGAAACCGGCCCGGAGGCGTTCGCGGAACGGTCCCGCAACGGCCCGGGAGACGGTGGTGGAACGGCCCCGGAGCGGTCGCGAAGCAGCCTCGGGGCGTCCCCGGGGCAGCGCGGCGCAGCCGTGGGACGACGCTGTGCCGGTGGGAGACCGCTCCGCCCGGGGCCGGGGAGCGGGCGCCGGACCCGGCGCGACCCGGGGTGACCCGGCGGAACCACGGGGAACCACGCGGGACCACGATGGCGTCGGCGTCCCCTGCCGGGCGAGGGCCCCGGGGTGAGCACGCCCCGGGCCGGGCGCGGCGCCGGATATCGGGTGGCGGGCCCGGCGGCCCGGTGCTGCAATGCCCGGGTGGATGATCAGCGGATACTCGCCCTGTACGACCGGCAGCTGCGCCGCGCCGCGCCCCCGGACGGTCCCGGCCACCGGGTCGAGCGGGACGGGCCGGTGGTCCGGCAGACCGGCCCCACCGCCGACAGCTGGAACGCGGTGGTCTGGTCCGCCCTGGACGCCGGCACCGCGGACGCGGCGATCGCCCGCCAGGTGGCGTACTACGCGGGCCTGGGCCGTACCGTCGAGTGGAAGCTGTACTCCCACGACACGCCCGCCGACCTGGGCGAACGCCTGGTGGCCGCCGGATTCGAGCCCGGTGCCCCGGAGACGCTGATGGCCGCCGACGTCCACCGGCTGCCCGCCGGGCCCCCGGCGCCGGACGGGATCACCCTGCGCGCGGTCACCGACGAGGCCGGGCTCGACCTGGCCGTCGCGGTGCACGAGCAGGCCTTCGGCACCTCCGGCGCCCGGTGGCGGGAGGCCATGCGGGCCGGGCTGGCCGAGCGCCCCGGCGTCTACCACATCACGCTGGCGATGGACGGCGACCGGCCGGTGAGCGCCGCCCGTCTGGAGCTGTACCCGGGTACCGACTTCGCCGGGCTGTGGGGCGGCGGCACGGTCCCCGGACACCGCGGCCGTGGCATCTACCGGGCGCTGATCGCCCACCGCGCCCGGATCGCCGCCGCCCGCGGCCACCGCTACCTCCAGGTCGACGCCTCCCCGGACAGCCGCCCCATCCTGCGCCGCCTCGGCTTCACCCCGCTCGCCACGACCACGCCGTACCTGCGCCAGGCGTGAGAGGCGGGTCCGCGGGCGGTACGTCCGGCGGCGGGGGCCGACGCTCACGCGGTGCGCAACGGCCGGCGGGGGAGGACGCTCCCGCGGTGGGCAGTCGCTGACGGGGAGGACGCTCCCGCGCTGCCCCCGGCCGCCGTACGACGCCGAGGCTCACGCGGTACGCCCGGCAGCGGTGGGCGGCGCTCACGCGGTACGCCCCGCTGTCGCAGGACCCTCACGCCGTCCGCCCCGCAGCCGCCGCAGGAAGCTCACGCGGTGAGAACCGCGGACGCCGCAGGACATCACGCCGTCCGTCCCGCAGCCGCCGCAGGACCCTCACGCGGGCAGCTCCCGCACCACCCGCGCCGGACTGCCCACCGCCAGCACGCCCGGCGGCAGGTCGCGGGTGACGACCGCGCCGGCGCCGACCACGGTGTCGGCGCCGATCGTCACGCCGGGGCAGACGATGACGCCGCCGCCCAGCCAGACGTTGTCGCCGACGGTCACCGGCACCGCGCGCTCCCAGCCCTCGCGGCGCCGCCGGGCGCCGAGTTCGTGGGTGGACGTCAGCAACTGCACGTTGGGGCCGATCTGGACGTCCTCGCCGACCGTGACCGGCGCGAGGTCGAGGAAGACCGCGTTGAAATTGACGAACGTCCGGGCGCCGAGGGAGATGTGACGGCCCAGGTCGCAGTGGAACGGCGGCCGGACCCGGACGTCCTGGCCGACCGAACCGAGCAACTCGGCCAGCAGCGACCGGTGTTCGTCCGCCGTGACGCCGGCCGCGTTGTAGGCGTCGCACAGCGCGGCCCGCCGTGCGGAGGCCGCGGCGATCTCCGGGTCGTCCGGCCGGAACCACTCACCGGCCAGCATGCGCCGCTCGTTCTCGCCCATGTCATGCCTCCCGCCGTACCGTCGACCGCCGGTGCTCCCCGGCCCGGTGCCCGGACCCGCCGGTGTCGCGTCGTGCCCGGGGCGACCGGTCAGCAGCAACGGCCGCGGCCGTACCGGACGATACGCCGCGGGCCCCGGCGGGCCCGCCCGGCGACACGCGGTCGGCCGAGCCGGGGACCACCGGGTTCCGCCGGAGCCGGAGCCGGCGCGGGCGGCGGCGTGGCGCGGCCGGCCGCCGCACGCCTGGTGCCGGCCGTCAGGCGACCACCACGCCGCCGGTGGCGGTGGAGATGCCGAGCGGGGTGCTGCCGACCAGTCGCAGGGTGGCGGTGTCGACGGCGTCGACCGTGCTGGAGGCGTTGGTGCCGACCCAGACGGTGGTGCCGGTGACCGTCAGGCTGGTCGGCACGTGGTTGACGGTGACGCGGCCGGCCACCCGCAGCGAGCCGGCGTCGAGCACCGTGACGGTGTCGTCGCCGGAGCCGGTGACGTACACCCGGGAGCCGTCGGGGCTGACGGCCGCCTGCCACGGGGTGCGGCCCACCCGGACCTGGTCCAGCACGCGCAGGGTGTGCGCGTCGAGCACCGACAGGGTGTCCTGCCAGGTGTTGACGACATAGAGCCGGCTGCCGTCGGGGTGGACCGCGACGCCGCCGGCCCGGGCCTGGCCGGTGAGCAGGGCACGGGTCCGGCCGCTGCCGGCGTCGAGCACCGACAGGCCGTCGTGGCAGGTGGCGTAGACCGTCGCGCCGTCGGGGGAGACCGCCACCCACCGCGGCGACTGTCCGGTGGTCCAGGTGCCGGTGACCGTGTCGGAACCGGTGTCGATGACCGACAGCGTGCGGGAGCCGCCGTCGCCGGTGTCCGGGCCGGTGTCGGCCACGTAGACGCTGCGGCCGTCCGGGGAGGCGGCCAGGCCGTGCGGGTAGACGCCGGTGGTGACCGTCGAGGTGATGGTGCCCAGGCCGGTGTCGAAGACGGAGACGTTGTTGGCGCCGGAGTTGCTGATGTACAGCTTGCCGCCGTCCGGGGTCCTGGTGATCGCGATCGGGTTGGCGCCGCCCTTGACGCTGGCGACCAGCTGGTGGGTGGCCGGGTCGATGGCGACGACGGTGAAGCTGACGATGCCGGTGGCGTAGACGTGTTCGCCCAGCACCGGGGCGATCGGCGGTACGGCGTCCTGTATGCCGGGGAAGCTGGTGCCCGCGGTGCCGTGCGGGAAGTCGCCCTTGTGGTTGGTCTCGTCCTCCACGATGCGGCTGCGCGGCGTCGGCAGGTCCCGCACGCGGGCCCGCGGGGCCGGCGGCGCGGCCGGGGCGGGGACCGTGGCGCGGGCGGCGGGGCCCTCCTGGTGCGGCGGGGTCTGGAAGGCGCCGGGCAGCGGCGCGGGCGGCAGCGTGGCGACCTCCCCCTCGGCGGCCCAGAACGCCTGCCGGGTGGTCGGCAGGCTCGGGAAGACGCGCGCGGGGCGGAAGTTGAAGGCGGAGGTCAGGTCGCCGAAGGTGCGCCGGCGCCAGTCGCTGATGTTGGTCTCGCGCACCCCGGTCAGCCGTTCCAGGAACCGCAGCACCGAGGTGTGGTCGAACGGTTCGCTCGCCACGTAACCGCCCTGCGTCCACGGCGAGACGATGAAGCACGGCACCCGGATGCCCGCGCCGATCGGCAGGCCGCCGACGAACTCGTCCGGGGTGCCGGGCGGCGGGGTCGGCGGGACGACGTGGTCGAACAGGCCGTCGTTCTCGTCGTAGTTGAGGATGAAGACGGTCTTGCGCCACAGGTCGGGGTTGGCGGCGACCGCGTCGATCTGCCGGGCGGCGAAGTCGGCGCCGGCGGCCGGCAGGTAGGCGGGGTGCTCGCACTGGCCGGCGGTGGGGATGATCCACGAGACCGTCGGCAGCCGGTCGTTGAGCGCGTCCTGCACGAACTGGTCGGCGGGGCCGATGGTCATGCCGTGCTCGTAGAGCGCCTCGCCCGGCCGGCTGTCCTGGTAGGCCTGGAAGAACTCCAGCGGGTTGCACCCGTAGTCGTCCTCCTGCTGGTAGACGTGCCAGGAGACGCCGGCCCCGGTCAGCCGCTCCGGGTAGGTGGTCCACCGGTACGGCGCCGGGACCACGTTGCTGGTGATCGGCCCGCCGGCCAGCCCGCCGGGGTCGATGGTGCCCGACCAGTGGTAGAGCCGGTTGGGCCAGGTCGGGCCGAGCAGCGAGGAGTGGTAGCCGTCGCACAGCGTGAAGGACTCGGCCAGCGCGAAATGGAACGGGATGTCGGCCCGTTCGTAGTAGCCCATGGTGTAGGGGCCGTTGGCATCACCGTCGGCGGCGCGGTGCGCGGGCAGCCAGTTGTCCATGGCGCCGCCGTTCCACGCCTCGTGCTGCACGGTCCAGGCGTGGCTGGTGGACGGGATGGCCTGCGCGCCGGAGGTGGTGGTGTCGAGGTGGAACGGCAGCAGGTAGCCGTCGGGGTTGCCCGGGTCCGGCTGGTAGAAGACCGGGCGGCCGGTGGACAGCGTGACGGCGTCCGGGTCGTCGAAGCCGCGGACGCCGCGCAGGGTGCCGAAGTAGTGGTCGAAGGAGCGGTTCTCCTGCATGAGGATCACCACGTGCTCGATGTCGTCCAGCGAGCCGGGCCGGGCGGGCGCGTCGGCCATCGCCCTGCGCAGGTTGGGCGGCATCAGGGTCTGCGCGGCGGTGAGCGCCCCCACGCCCATGGCACCGGTGAGCAGCCGTCTGCGCGAGAAGTTCGTCATGACCACCTCTGTGTCGGGGATCGGTAACGCCCATCACCACACACCGTGTCGCGCGGCTGAACAAGAGCTCAACGTGTCGCCAACATCACGCTCCGTCAACCCGTTGGGCGTGAAGGCGCCTTGACAACGATGACATCGCGGACCGGCTCCCCCACGGCAACGACGCACCGCGATCCGCCCGTACGGGTGAGCGGCGGCCGCGTTCCCCGGGGGGATCGTGACCGCCGCTGACCCGGCCGGTGCCGGAGGCCGGCGTGGCGTCGGACGGGGTGGCCGGATTCAGACCGTCCGCGAACCGAACAGCTGGCTCGCCCAGTCCTGCCCGGCCGCCAGTCCCGGCGGGGTGGCGAACAGCCCGCCGGAGACATGCTCGATGTACTCGTTGAGCTTGTCGTGCTGCCCCAGCACCCGCTGCAACGTGACGAACTGGCCGGGGTCCTTCATGTAGGCGATGAAGAACAGCCCGCCCAGCAGGTCGCCGGTGACCGGGTCGATGCCGTCGGTGTAGGAGTAGCCGCGGCGCAGGATGCGCAGCCCCTTGTTGTTCTCGTGCGCCGCCAGCCGGATGTGCGCGTCGGCGGCGATCACGTACGTGCCGTCCGCCTTCGCGGTGAAGTCCGGCGTGTCGCGTTCGGCACGCCCGGTCAGCGGCGCCCCGGAGGACTTGTCGCGGCCGAAGACCTGCTGCTGGTCGCCCAGGCTGTCGCGGTCCCACGCCTCCAGCAGCATGCGGATCTTGCGGCTGACCAGGTAGGACCCGCCGCGGATCCAGCGCTGCGGCTCCTCGGCGCCGATCCACACGTGCTGGTCCATCAGCGCCGCGTCGGTGGTGTCGATGTTGCGGGTGCCGTCCTTGAACCCCATGAGGTTGCGCGGGGTGGCCTGGGACGGCGACGTCGAGGAGGTGCGGCCGAAGCCCAGCTCCATCCACCGCGGGTTGAGCACCCCGAACGCCAGCCGCCGCAGGTTGCGCACCGCGTGGAAGGCCACCTGCGGGTCGTCCGAGCACGCCTGCACGCACAGGTCGCCGTCGGAGGCGGTGGCGTCCAGGTCCTCCCTCGGCAGGTACGGCAGCGGCTTGAGCGCCGACGGCCGCCGGCCCTTCAGCCCGAACCGGTCGTCGAACAGCGAGGGGCCGTAGCCGACGGTGATCGTCAGCCGTCCCGGCGTCAGGCCGGCCGCCTCACCGGTGTCGTCCGGCGGCGACTGAAGGTCGCCGGGGTGGCCGGGCACCCCGGCGCCGCGGGTCATCGCCTCGGCGGCCGCGGTCCAGGTGCGCAGCAGGGCCGCCAGCGCGGCGCGGTCGGTGGTGGCCGCCACGTCGAACGAGGCGAAGCACAGCCGGTCCTGCGCCGGGGTGGCGATGCCGGCCTGCCGGGCGCCGTGGAACGGCACGGTGGCCGGCTCGGCGGCCTCGGCCCGGTGACCGGTCGCCAGCACCGCGCCGCCCGCGCCGAGCGCCGCGCCGGCCACCGCGGCGCTGACGCCCACGGTGCCCAGCAGCCGGCGCCGGCTCACCGACGAGGGCGCCGGTGCCGGGGGTGCCGCCGGTTCGGCGCCGGACCGCGGCGCCGGACCGGTCACCGCTGCCGGTGCGTGCCGCGCCGCCGGGTCATGGGAGTCCGTCATGGCGTCAGGCGACCTTTCCGGCGACCTGGGAGACCGACTCGGCGTAGGCGTCGACGACCTGGGAGAGCGTCCGGCGCTGCGCGCTGGTGACGGTGGCGTAGTCGACGTAGCCGCTGTCGAGGTAGCCGGGCTTCGCGGCGTACGCGGCCAGCGCGGTGGCGGTGGCGGCGTAGCGCCGGGCGATCTCGGCGGCCAGCGACGGGTCCTTGGCCTTCAGTACCGGCAGCAGCACGTTCACCGCCTCGTTGGCGCCGTCGAGGTTGCCCTTGAAGTCGAGCAGGTCGATGTGCGAGTACCGCTCCTCCTCGCCGGTGATCTTCGACGACTGGATCTCGTTGACCAGGTCGGTGGCGCCGTTGGCGATCTCGGCGGGCTGGTACTCCACCGTCTTCACCTGCGTGTACAGGCTCTTGACGTCGGTGTTGAGCCGGGTGGCCAGCGGGGTCATGCCCTTGAGGGACTTCTTCTGCCAGATGGCCTGCTCGATCCGGTGGAAGCCGGTGAACTGCGCCGGGGTGGCGGCGTCGTCGACGCGGCCGTCGATGCGCCCGTCGAGGTCGCCCCAGATCTCGGCGGTCGGCTCGACGCGCTCGTAGTGGACGCGGGCCCGGCCGTAGTCCAGCTTCGCCTTGGCCAGGTCGCCGGCCTTGACGTCGTCGGTGAACGTCTGCGTGGTGCTCACCAGCAGCTTGACCTGGCCGTCGATCCAGGAGGCGTAGCCGGTGGTGGCGGCGACCAGCTTCGGGTCGTCCTTCCAGCTGTGCGTGCTGGAGCCGCTGACGGTGAAGGTGCTGCGGGCGTGGCCGGCGCCGGGGCACCACACCTGGTAGGTGCCGGCGGTCAGGGTGAGGGAGAAGTCGCCGGACAGCCCCGGGGTCAGGTTCTCCTTCTCGCCCAGCATCTTGCCGCTGTCCTGGAGCTCGACCTCGGTGACCTTGCCGGAGTCCTTGTTGCTGACGTTGAACTTCACCGGGCCGGCCGGGACCTTCGCCGGGGTCGGCGCGCATCCGGCGTCGGTGATGGTGACGGCGACCTCGGCGGTCTTCGCCGACGCGTCCTTGCCGTCGGCCCCGGCGGCGGCCGACGACGTGCCGGAGCCGGAGCCGCCGCAGGCGGTCAGCAGCAGGCCGGCCGCGGCCACGGACGCGGCACCGGCGATCAGGCGGCGGGAGAAGGCGGGCGAGGTCACGGGATGCTCCTTGGTGGGAACCGCACACGGGCGGGACGGAACGCGCGTCGGGCGCGGCGGACGAACGGTGGCCGAACGGGGGCCGAAACGGTGGGGCGGGCGCCGGGCGCGGCGCCGGTGGGAGGGAGCCCCGCCGTACGGGCCGGGCCCGCGGGGTCAGGTGGTCTCGGCCGGGGCGGGGGACTCGGCGGCGGACCCGGCCGGTGCGGCGGCGCCCGGTGCGGCGGCCGGGGCCGGGGTGCGGCGGGCGGCCGGCCACAGCACGACCGCGGCCATCGGGACGGCGTAGACCAGCCAGCCGGCCACCATCGGCCAGGTGGGGAACGGCTGGATGCCCAGCACGCCGGTGAGGACCGAGGCGACCGGCGTGCCCTGCCGCACCAGCCACGACAGGTCGAACGCCTGGGCGCCGGAGCTGATCCAGCCGCCCTCGAACGCGGTCATGATGGCGGTGGAGACCAGCCCGGCGGCCACCAGCACCAGCACCACGCCGGTGATCCGGAAGAAGCGGGAGAGGTTGATCCGCAGGCCGCCCTTGTAGATGCCGTAGCCGATGCCGGCCGCCACCAGGATGCCCAGCGCGGCGCCGGTGCCGCTGTACAGCGCGTTGTGCGACTCGTTGAAGGTGGCCAGCAGGAAGACCGAGGTCTCGAAGCCCTCGCGAAGCACCGCCAGGAACGCCATGGTCACCAGCGCGGACGCCGAGCCCTGGCTGAGCGCGCGGCCCGCCGCGCCCTCCAGGTCCTTGCGCAGGTCGCGGGAGTGGCGGCGCATCCACAGCACCATGTAACTGACCATCACGACCGCGATCGCGCCGACCACCGTCTCCAGCTGCTCCTGCTGGGTGGTCGGCAGCTGGCTGGAGAAGATCTGGAGCCCGGCGCCGACCGCGACGCAGATCAGCACGGCCGCGGCGACGCCGATCCACACACCGCGCAGCGCGTCCCGCCGGCCCTGCTGGCCGAGGAAGGAGGCGATGATGCCGACGATGAGGGCGGCCTCCAGTCCTTCGCGGAGTCCGATGACGAACGTGGGGAGCATGACGGCCCTTCCGGTGCCGGACCGAAGCCCGAACGACTTAGGAAAACCTAACCATGGTTAGGCGACCCTTATTAGACCGGATGGACCGGGGGCCGCGTCAAGACCGCGCGCGTCACATCCCGGCGTTCTAGGGTTCTCCACATGAGTGGACATTTCGACGTCGTCGTACTCGGCGCCGGCCCCGGCGGCTACACCGCCGCCGTCCGCAGCGCCCAGCTGGGCCTGACCGTCGCCGTGGTCGAGGAGCGCTACTGGGGCGGGGTCTGCCTCAACGTGGGCTGTATCCCGTCCAAGGCGCTGCTGCGCAACGCGGAACTCGCCAGCCTCTTCCAGCACGAGGCGAAGACCTTCGGAATCCGCGCCGAGGGCCCGGTCACCTTCGACTACCGCGTCGCCCACGACCGCAGCCGCACGGTCGCCGACGGCCGGGTCAAGGGCGTGCACTACCTGATGAAGAAGAACGGCATCCAGGAGTACACCGGCCGCGGCACCTTCACCGACGACCACACCCTGTCGGTCGCCACCACCGACGGGAACACCCACACCGTCACCTTCGGCCACTGCGTCATCGCCACCGGCGCCACCACCCGCCTGCTGCCCGGCACCTCACTGGGCGAACGCGTCGTCACCTACGAGGAGCAGATCCTCGACGCCGAACTGCCCGCCAGCATCGTCATCGCCGGCGCCGGCGCCATCGGGGTGGAGTTCGCCTACGTGCTGCGCGCCTACGGCGTCGAGGTCACCCTGGTGGAGTTCCTGGACCGTCTGGTGCCGCTGGAGGACGAGGAGGTCTCCGCCGAACTCGCCAAGCGGTACCGCAGGCTCGGCGTCAACGTGCTGACCTCCACCCGGGTCGAGGCCATCGACGACTCCGGCGTCCCGGTCCGGGTCCACGTCTCCACCGGCGGCCAGCGCCAGGTCCTGGAGGCCGACAAGGTGCTCCAGGCCATCGGCTTCCAGCCGCGCGTCACCGGCTACGGCCTGGAGAACACCGGCGTCGGCCTCACCGAACGCGGCGCCATCGCCGTCGACGGCCGCTGCCGCACCAGCGTGCCGCACCTGTTCGCCATCGGCGACGTCACCGCCAAGCTCATGCTGGCGCACGCGGCGGAGTCGATGGGCGCCATCGCCGCCGAGACCATCGCCGGGGCCGAGACCATGGAACTCGACTACGTCATGATCCCGCGCGCCACCTTCTGCCAGCCGCAGATCGCCAGCTTCGGCCACACCGAGGCCCAGGCCCGCGCCCTCGGCTTCGACGTCCGCGTGCAGAAGTTCCCGTTCACCGCCAACGGCAAGGCCCAGGGCCTCGGCGACCCGGCCGGCTTCGTCAAGATCGTCTGCGACGCCACGCACGGCGAACTCCTCGGCGCCCACCTCATCGGCCCCGAGGTCACCGAACTCCTGCCCGAACTCACCCTCGCCCAGCAGTGGGACCTCACCGTCCACGAGGTCGCCCGCAACGTCCACGCCCACCCCACCCTCGGCGAGGCGGTCAAGGAGGCGGTCCACGGGCTGGCCGGGCACATGATCAACCTGTAGCGCGGCACCGAACCGCCGCGCCGTGCCCGCGGCCCACCGCCGGCCCCCGGCGCCCGCCGGCCGGTCCCGGGCTGGCGGCGCCACGGTGCCCGTCCCGCCGCCGGCGGCCGGCGTCACTCCCCGATGTCCTCGAACCACAGCTCCGGCCGCGCGGTGACGAACGCACCCATCATCGCCACGCACGCGGCGTCGTCCAGCACCGTCACCGCCACGCCCTGCTCGGCGAGCCAGTCGTGGCCGCCGTGGAAGGTGGCCGCCTCACCGATCACCAGGCTGCCGATGCCGAACTGCTTGACCAGCCCGGAGCAGTACCAGCAGGGCGACAGCGTGGTGACCATCGTGGTGCGGCCGTAGCCGCGCATCCGGCCGGCGGCGCGGAACGCGACGGTCTCCGCGTGCAGCGACGGGTCGTCGTCCTGCACGCGGCGGTTGCGGCCGCGGCCCAGCAGCTCGCCGTCCGGCCCGAACAGCGCGGCGCCGATCGGGATGCCGCCCTCCGCGAGCCCGGCCCGCGCCTCCTGGACCGCCACCGCCAGCTGGGACGCCGCGTCCTGGTACACCTCGTTCATGGGCGCCAGCCTGCCGGTTGGCCGACCCGGTCCGCAACCCGGGGCCGCCGGACGTCCCCGGCGGCCCCGGCGGGTGCCGCGGAGCGCGTCACGCCTTCGCCGTGCGGCGGGCCGGGCCCATCCCCGGCACCCGCAGCAGCGCCACGTACACGATCGCGGCGATCGCGAACCCGGCGGCGAACGCGATGTCGCCGATGCCCGGCACGTGCTTGGCCACCAGGCCCTGGAAGTCGGTCTGGTTGGAGAACAGCACGATGCCCAGCGCCGTGCCGACCGCCATCGCCACCGGCCCGGCCCACACCCGGTGCGAGGTGTCCTCCAGTATCCGCGCGGTCACCTCGTCGGGCCGCGAACGGTTCAGCCACCGGTCCAGGAAGGTCACCGCCAGCCACGGACCGATCCAGTAGGTGATGACCAGCAGGAAGTTCTCGTACCGCTCACCGGAGTCGGTCAGGCCGGTCCAGGCCAGTACCGTGCCGACCACGCCGAACACCAGCGAGGCCGCGGCCCGCCGGAACGCGGCCGGCAGCCGCAGCCCCATCGCCACGAACGACAGCGTGCCGGAGTAGATGTTCAGCGCGTTGGCCGCGATGCCGCCGATCACGATGGCCAGCAGCGTCAGCTTGGCCAGCACGGTGGGCAGCGGGTGGATGAACGCGTCGGTGGGCGAGGCGTGCGCCGGGGCCACCAGGGTGGCGGACGCGGCGCCGACGATCTCCAGCAGCACGCAGGAGACCAGCACGCCCACCCCCGGCCACAGCGCGACCTTCCAGCGCGCGGTCGCCTTCGGCAGGTACCGCGTGTAGTCCGCGCCGTAGGGGTTCCAGCCCGCCGCGTAGCCGAACGCCGCCCCCACCGTCAGCAGGAAGGCGCCGGGCAGCGCGTGCGCGCCGTTCGCCGCCGCCGGATGCGCCTTGGTGAGGATCACCACCGAGGTGACCAGGAAGATCACCGTCAGCACCGGGAAGGTGTACTTCTCGGCCGTCTGCACGAAGTTGTGCCCGAGGTAGGCGATGGCGATCTGCACCACGACCACGATGAACAGGCACAGCAGCAACGGGATGTGCGCCAGGCTGTTGAGCGCGTAGGAGGCGCTGACGCTGTTGACCGCGAACCAGCCGATGCCGGCGGTGAGCGCGTTCAGGCCGGACGGCAGCGCGTTGCCGTAGAAGCCGAACCCGGCCCGGCCGGCCACCATCTGCGGTACGCCGAACCGCGGGCCCACCAGGCCCAAAAACCCGTGCGCGACCGAGCCGATCACGGTGCCGATGACGATGGCCAGCGTCGCCGGCCAGAAGCCCAGGCCGAAGATGCCGACCGCGAGCACGCCGATGAAGACGGTGGCGAACTCCATGTTGGGCGAGGTCCAGGTCCACAGCAGCTGCAACGGCTTGCCGTGCCGGCCTTCCGGGGGCACCGGCTCGGCGCCGGTCGGCTCCACGGCCAGGACGTGGTGGCCGTAGGCGACGATCTCGTCGGGGGCGGCCTGCGCGAAGGCCACGCCGCCGGGCGGCGGATCGCCGGGGGAGGGGACGGGAGGGGGTGTCGTCATGCGCCAACTATGTCCGGGCCCCCGGCGCTGCGGAACCCGGCGCGCTTTCGGCCGCCGACGCGGGCGAAACGGTCGGAAGGCCACGGAGCACCGCTTTTCCGCCGGTCGTTGTTTCCCCGGCGTTTCTCCGGGGTTACCGCCTGCGATACCGGCCCGTCCGCGTCATCGAATCGTTAGTTACCCGTTGGTTCCGCCCGGCGCCCGGCGCCCGCCCGGCTCAGCCCTGGCAGCCGCTCAGCCCGCCCGCGTCCAGCTTGGCGGCCAGCACCCGCTTGACGCTGGCGTCCACCCCCGCCCGGAAACCGGCGTCGCCCGACGCCTTCGACAGCACCGCCGAGGCCATCGCCGCCACGGTGGACGGCGCGTCGTTGAGCACCAGGTCGCCGCCGGACTGCAGGAAGCCCACCGCCCGGTCGCCCGGCGGCTTCGACTTCACCGAGACCGCCTTGCCGAGGTCGTCGGAGATGACGATGCCCTGGAAGCCCAGGGTGCCGCGCAGCACGGTCTTGAGCAGGGTGGGGGAGAAGACCGCCTGGTGCCCGGGGTCGATCCGGGTGTAGGTGGCCGTCGACGCCATCACGAACCGCGCCCCGGCGTCGATGCCGCTGCGGTACGGCACCAGGAAGGTGCCGTCGCGGGTGGTCACGTCGTCGGTGACGTTCGCGGAGAAGTCGGTGTTGCCGCGCACCTGGCCCAGGCTCGGGTAGTGCTTGAGGGTGGCGTAGATCCCGGCCTCGTCGAACCCCTTGACCACCGCGGTGCTCTGCCGCGCGGCGGTCGACGCGTCGTTGCCGTACTCCCGGTCCAGCCGGCCGATCGGCTGGTTGACCGAGGTCAGGTCGCGCGGCACGATGTCGGCCACCGGGGCCAGGTCCACCCCGACGCCCGCGGACTTCAGCTGCCGCCCCCACTGCGCCGCCCGCTGCTGGAGCTGGGCGGACGGCCACCGGCCCTGCGTGGTGGCGGCCGGGATGGCGGAGAAGCCGGGCCCGTTGAGCACCTGGACCTGGCCGCCCTCCTGGTCGGTGGAGACCAGCAGCCCGACCCGGGAGCCGGCCACCGTCGGGGCGAGGGACTGCACCCGGTCGGTGACCTTGCGGACCGCGTCGACGCCGATGTCGGTGTGCCCCATCAGCATGACGGAGCCCACCGCGTACCGGCGCAGGATGGTCAGCTGGGCCTTCGAGGCGCCGGAGGCGTTGACCGACGCCATGAACAGCTGGCCCACCCGCTGCCGCTCGGTCATGGCGTTCATGACCCGGTCCACGCAGGCCG
Organism: Streptantibioticus silvisoli; assembly: GCF_027947535.2. GTDB lineage: Bacteria > Actinomycetota > Actinomycetes > Streptomycetales > Streptomycetaceae > Streptantibioticus_C > Streptantibioticus_C silvisoli. The sequence continues at coordinate 28,178 of NZ_JAAGKO020000047.1, read as the reverse complement.
CCGTGCGGGCGGTGGGCGGCGGCACCGGCGAGCTGGCGGTGGAGGTGCCCGGCGCGCCGGGGGAGGCGCTCGCGGAACCCGGCGGGCTGGACGCGGCCGGCGGCGGGCCCGAGGGGGACGGGGACGCCTGTCCGCCGCCGGAGCCACCGCAGGCGGTGACCAGGATCAGCGCTCCGGCCGGCAGTACGGCCAGCCGGAGCCTGCGGTTCGGGGTGCGACGCGTACGACGGGACCGACCCGTGCGACGCGTGTGACGGGGGACAGACATGCCTCCTCCATACCCAGGGCGGGGTGCGGCACCCAGCGAAACACGCCCCCCGCCGGCCCGCACCGCGGACGCGGCCGTCCCGGCGACCGCCGGGCCCGGGAACGGCGGCGGCCGGCCGCCCCGGCGGGGACGGCCGGCCGCGGGCCGGGGCGGACCGGGTCAGCCGGACGAGGCGATCAGGTCCTTGAGGAAGCACAGCGACTCGCGGGGCGTGTCGGCCTCCGCGGACAGCCGGTCCATGACCGACATGTAGTTGTCGATGTCGTCCTGCTTCTCCAGGTACAGCGCGCTGGTCAGCTGTTCCAGGTAGACGATGTCCGGCAGGTCCGGTTCCTGGAACCGCAGGATGGTGATCGGACCGCCCGCCGCCGCCAGACCGCCCATGTTGAACGGGGCGACCTGAAGGGTGACGTTGGGCAGCTGGGCGACCTCGACCAGGTGTTCCAGCTGCTCGCGCATGGTCTCCGGGCCGCCGAGCGGACGGCGCAGCGCCGCCTCGTCGACCACCGCCCACAGCTTCGGCGCGTCCGGGCCGGTCAGCAGCCGCTGGCGGGCCATCCGCAGCTCCACCCGGCGCTCGTTCTCCCGGTCGGGGGCGCTGGGGTAGCCGAGCTTGGTGACCGCTCGCGCGTACGCCTCGGTCTGCAACAGGCCGGGGACGAACTGCACCTCGTAGGTGCGGATCAGCGAGGCCGCCTCTTCCAGCCCGATCAGGGTCTCGAACCAGTGGGAGAGCACGTCGCCGTACTGCTGCCACCAGCCGGGCATGCCGGCCTGCCGGGCCAGCGCCAGGAAGTCGGCCCGCAACTCCTCGTCGTGGACGCCGTAGAGGGTGAGCAGGTCGGCGATGTCGCGTTCCTTGCTGCCCACCCGCCCCAGCTCCAGGCGGCTGATCTTGGCGTGCGACCCGCGGATGGAGTCGCCCGCCGCTTCGCGGGTGATGTTCGACGCGATACGCAGTCTGCGCAGGTGGGTACCCAGCACAATGCGCAGCACGGTCGGGCCGCCCCGCGGACGTTCCAGGTAGCGCTTTATCGGTGGCTCGCTACTCGGCCGCATCATGGCGGTCATCGATCCAACTCTCCAGAAGTGACGGGTGAGTACTTCAATCTTGCACCTACGAGACCGGTTAGTACAGTCACGAGCCGTCACTGTGGATCAGCGGCCGGGCCGGGCGGCCCGGTTCAGCCGACCATGCTGTCGAACTCGCCGTCCTTGGCGCCGCCGATGAAGGCCTCGATCTCCGCGCGCGTATAGACCAGGGCGGGACCCTCCGGGTGCCGCGAGTTGCGCACCGCGAAGCCGCCACCGGGGAGCGCGGCCAGCTCGACGCAGTTGCCTCCCGGGTTGCTGCGGCGGCTCTTCCGCCACTCGACCCCTTCGATGAGGGTCGAGCGCACGCCGTTGTCGATCTGCTGCATTTTTCCGTCTCCTAACCCTGGGTCACACCCGGCCGCGTCAGAACTGACGTATCGTCAACTCCTGCTGCACGTGCATCTGTACGCACGGATGTGCTTACCGATGTACTTACGCGTGACTGTAATTGCAGATGTGCTTGCAGCGCCACCGTCGGCCGGGGATAGTGGGGTCGGCAGGAAACGTTCATGACGACTGCTGAAAGGCTCGCGGAGAACGCGATGAGTACACATCCGGCCAGCTGGACGGCCGACAACGGGTCGAGCAGGCACTGGCTGGCGACCGCCGCCCACCATGCCTTCCCCGCGGACGAGGGCAACTCGGGCCCCACCGGTTTCGCCGCCTGCGCCCTCAGTGCCGAACCCGAAGTCACCCACGACGCACGCGACTTCACCCGCACCACGCTCACCGGCTGGGGGATGCAGGAGTTGCTGGACAACGCGGCCGTCGTCGTCTCGGAGCTGCTGAGCAACGCGCTGCGTTACGGGGTGACCGGCCGGCTCGGCAGAACGCCGTCACCGCACCCGGTCTGGCTCGGCCTGCTGCGCCGCGGCGACGTGGTGCTCTGCGCGGTCTCCGACCCGGGCAGCGAGATCCCGGTGGTCAAGGAGCCCGACTACTTCGCCGAGTCCGGCCGCGGGCTGCACGTCATCGACATGCTCAGCGAGTCGTGGGGCTGGACCACCCCGGACCACGCCGGCAAGGCGGTCTGGGCCGTCGTCTCCGGTCGCTGACCGCTCAACGGCCCTTCCCACGACCGCGGTTCGGCCGCCGCGCCCCGGACCTCCGGGGTGCGGCGGCGCGGCAGGGCGGGTCAGCCCGACTGACGTACCACCAGCTCCGGCGCGAAGACCACCGAACGCGCCGGTCTGCCCGGGTCGGCGATCCGCTCCAGCAGCAGCCGGGCCATCTCGCCGGCCATCTCCTCCACCGGCTGGCGCACCGTCGTCAGCCGCGGATCGCAGGCCACCGCCGCGTCGCTGTCGTCGAACCCGACGACCGCCACGTCCTCCGGCACCCGGCGGCCCTGCCGGTGCAGCACCGGCAGCGCGCCCAGCGCCATCAGGTCCGAGGCGATGAACACCCCGTCCAGGTCGGGCACCCGCTCCAGCAGCCGCTTCATCGCCGCCGCGCCGCCGGCCTGCGTGAAGCCGCCCTCCACCGCGACCACCGAGGCCGCCCCGTGGTCGGCCATGGCCTCCCGGAACCCGGTCAGCCGCTCGCTGCCGGCCGGCATGTCCAGCGGACCGCAGACCGTGGCGATCCGCCGGCAGCCCCGGCCGACCAGCCGGTCCGCCGCCAACCGGGCGCCGAGCCGCTGGTCGACCTCCACGCAGCCGATCGGTTCGCCGGAGGTGGCCGGCCGCGAGGCGAGCACCGCGGGCAGCCCGCAGCGGGCCAGCATGCCGGGCAGCGGATCGTCGGAGTGCTGGGAGATGAGCACCACGCCGTCCACGTGGCCCTGGTGCAGGTAGCCGACCAACTGGTCGCGGGTGTCGGCGTCGTCGGCCAGCATCAGCGCCATCTGCACACCGGCCGGGCGCAGTTCGCCGAGCAGGCCGTCGACCACCCGGCCGAAGTGCGGGTCGGTGAAGATCCGGCCCGCGAACGGCCCGGCGCTGGAACGCTGCTGGCGTTCGGAGACCACCAGGGCGATGGAGTCGGTGCGCCGGGTCACCAGGGACCGCGCGGCGCGGTTGGGCACGTAGGAGGCGGCGGCGACCGCGCGCTCCACCTTCAGCCGCCGGGCGGGGTCGACGGTGTGTGAACCGTTGATCACGCGCGAGACGGTGGCCCGCGAAACGCCGGCCAGCCGGGCGACATCCTCCAGGGTGGCGGGCCGGGCGGGCGGTGACGGATCCGTGCTCATCAGGCAGTTATACCCAAGTTCTGCTGGTCGGAGGGGCACCGGATGACAGTTGGCACCGACCGGTCGCCCGGTCGGTGCCAACCGCAGTGCTGTCAGGCCGTTTCGGCCCCGCGCAGTGAGACGGGGATCACGGACCGGAGGTGAGGTAGATGTTCTCGGTGGTGGCGTTGGCCGCCGCTCCGGTGGAGTTGATGACGTGGCTGATCGTGCCGACCCCGCCGAGCGAGACGGTCAGCAGGTCGTGGAACTGCACGCCGGAGACGACCGGGGCCTGGAAGGCGTGGTCGTTGACGATCGAGGTGTTGACGTTGAAGTAGCAGTAGCTGCCGACGCCGTACGCCTGGTGGCTGGTGACGCCGGGCGCCACCTCGTAGGCCGGGTAGCCGTCGGTCGAACCGTTCATCCAGGACGCCTGGTTGGGCGGGTCGTAGGGGTTCTCGTTCTGGAAGAAGTAGGTCCTGCCGCCGTTGCCGTTCCAGAGCACCTCGGTCTTCTGGTAGTGCTCGACGGCCAGGCCGTACATGGTGACGTTGGCGCCGTTGACGATCAGGCCGGTGTCGGCGGTGTTGCTGGTCCAGCCGACGCCGTTGCCGTGGTCGGCACGCCACAGCCACAGGTTGTCGCCGATGGTGTTGTTGGCGTTGACCACCAGGGAGTCGGTGGCCTTGCCGACCTGGTCACCGCCGATGCGGACGTAGACGTCCTCGATGGCCTGCGGGTCCGAGGCGTGGCTGGTGGTGTTGCCGGCCGAGCCCATGGTGATCAGGGACGCGGAGTTGGTGGCACCGCCGTCGACGAGCAGGTCGTCGATCTGCGCGCCGTCGACGTCACCGGTGTTGATCACCGTGACGCCGTTGTCCGGGATCAGCGTGGCCAGGCCCATGCCCATGACGATCTGGTCGGGGTGGGTGACCTGGAGCGTCTGGTTGATGTGGTAGACGCCCGGGGTGATCAGCAGGTCGTCGCCGGCCGCGAGCGCGGCGTTCATCGTCGCCGCGGTGTCGCCGGGCTGGGTGACGTAGAAGTCGTGCATCGGCAGCGAGGTGCCCGCGGTGTTGCCGTTCACCCAGGTGGCACCGGAGGTGTTCTGCTGGAGCGACGGCACGAAGACGTGGTAGTTGCCGGAGGAGTCGATGTACAGGTACGGCTTCTCCTTCTCCACCGGGGTCTGGCCGACGGTGGTGTACGTCGGGTTGGGGAAGGACTGCGCCGGGGCGCCGTTGACGCCGACGAAGACCTGGTTCCACACCCCGTTGCTCCAGCTGCCGATGGTGTCGTTGCGCGACATCCACTGCTGCTGGGAGCCGGAGAAGACCTGGCCGCTGACCCGCGAGTCCGACAGGAAGCCGCCGGAGGACCAGCCGTCGCCGCTCGGGTCGAGCTTCAGCTCGCCGTGCACGTCGACCCGGCGCATCGAGGCGCCCTGCGAGACCGCCCACGTCTCGGTGCCGCTGGACGGCGTGATGGACAGGTTCTCCACCTCGCGCCAGAAGTTGGTGGTGCCGTTGCCGCCGTTCCACTGTGCGTCGGAGGTCACACCGCCGTTGATCTGCACCTGGTCGGGGTTCTGGCCCAGGCCCATCACCTGCGTGTTGAACCCGACGTTGGCGTTGACGTTGTAGGTGCCCGGCTTGAACAGGAACGCGTTGCGCTGGGTGCCGAACTGATTGGACTGCTGCGTGTTGAACGCGGAGTCCAGCGCCGACTGGATGCTGGAGGCGGACTGCGACGGGTCGAAGACCTGGACGTTCGGCCCGAAGTTCGGGGTGTCGGAGGTGGCCGGCGGGCTGCCGGGGTTGCCGCCGCCGCCCGCGGTGCCGTAGACCTGGAACTCGTAGAGCGAGTAGCCGTACTGGGTCGACCGCGCGGTGCCGTACATCCGCACGTAGCGGCCGGTGCCGGAGACGCTGAGCGTCTGGTCGCCGCCGGGGCCGGTGGTGGTGGAGTAGACGTTCGTCCAGTTGGTGCCGTCGGTCGACGTCTGGATCTGGAAGGAGCTGGCCGAGGCGGACTCCCAGTCGAGCACCACCTTGTCGATGGTGTCGGTGGCCCCCAGGTCCACCTCCAGCCACTGCGGGTCGCTGAACGCGCTGGACCAGCGGGTGCCGGTGTCGCCGTCCACCGCGGCACTGGCCGGGAAGGAGGCGCTCTCGGTGGAGGAGGCGGTCGCGGTTTTGCCCTGCGACAGCAGCGTGTCGGCGGCCTGGGCGGTGCCGGCCGGCAGGACCACCGCGCCCGCCATCACGGCGAGGACCGAGGCGGCGGCCAGCGGACCGCCGCGCAGCCGGAAGCCGCGCCGGGCGCGCGGTCTGGATTCGGATCTCATGACATGCATCTCCTGCGGGACGGGGAAGGTGCGGGGAACCGTTCCGTACGCCCGGGAGAGCGCTCTCACGAGGAGTGTCCTGACGGCGCTTCGGCAGTGTCAAGAGCTTGGACGCGAACCAGGGCCGTCCGCCGGGTGGCCGGAGCGCAAAACACATCATCTCACCGCAAAGACCGCCGACGGGCCGTCATTCGCCGTCAACCAATGAAGCATTGGTATGGATCAATGCTCAACTCATTGACGGAACACGGTCATCCCGTAATCATCGCGATACCGGGGAGAGCGCTCTCACGTCACAACCCGGTGCTCACCGGATCCCCCACGGGTCCCACCTCGTATGACCGCCAGGGAAGGAAAACGCATGCCCCCCACACGCCGTGCCGTCCTGGGCTGGGCGGCCGCCGCACTCGGTGCCGCACCGCTGATCAACATCGCCGCGAGCGGCTCCGCCGCGGCCGCGAGCTCGCTGCCGATCACCGTGGTCAACAACACCGGTTCCTACGGCAACAGCTCCATCTGGATGTACGTGGTCGGTACCGACCCGGCCAGCGGCAAGCAGGCCTACGTCAACGGCAGCGGCCAGTTGACCGACGTGAGCCTGTCGCTGAACGGCTCCGACGGCTACGCCGACCTGTCCATCCCGCTGGCGGGCTCGGGCAACAGCAACCTCAACCTGCCCAACATGTCGGGGCGGATCTACTTCTCCATCAACGACAAGCTGAAGTTCAAGGTCGTCACCGACGGCAACGGCAACCCCGCGTTGCAGTACCCCGCCGGCTGGGTCACCAGCGACCCGAACTACAACATCCTGCACGACTGCGTGGAGTTCACCTTCAACGGCAGCGGGATGTACTGCAACGCCACCCAGGTCGACATGTTCAGCATCCCGCTGGCGCTCAACCTGACCGGTGCCTCCAACCAGACCACCGGCACCCTGAAGGCCGGCGGCCGCAGCGCGATCTTCTCCGCCATCGCCGGCCAGTCCGACTTCGCCCCGCTCATCGTCGGCGACAACCTGCGGGTCATCGCCCCGGGCCACGGCATCGACGCCGGCATCTTCTCCTCCACGTACTTCGACAGCTACATCAACGACGCGTGGAGCACGTACACCAACACCGACCTGGTCGTCACCGCCAACAACGTGACGTACACCGGCCGGGTCAGCGGCGACACGCTGACCTTCTCCGGCGGCCCCGCGCCGTTCAGCAAGCCCAGCACGCAGGACGTCTTCTACTGCAACGGCGCGCTGGCCGCCCCCAACGACGGGGTCACCGGGCCGGTCGCCGCCGTACTGGGCGCCGGACTGAACCGCTCGGTGCTCAACTCGACGCCGAACCAGCCGGTCACCGACTCCTCGCAGTACTACCAGGGAGCGGTCACCAACCACTACTCCGCCGCCATCCACGCCAGCATGGCGGACGGCAAGGCGTACGGCTTCCCGTTCGACGACGTGTGCAGCTACGCCTCCTACGTGCAGGACACCGCGCCGACCGCGCTGAGCATCACGCTCACCTCGTTCAGCTGACGGCCGTTCGCGGGGTGCGTCAACTCGGCAGTGTCCACTGCTGGTTGGCGGCGCCGGTGCAGGTCCAGATCTGCAGCCGGGTGCCGTCGGCGCTGCTGGGTCCGGTGGCGTCCAGGCACTTGCCGGACTGCGGGTTGACCAGCTCGCCGCCGGTGCCCTTCTGCCACACCTGCGATCCGCTGCCGTTGCAGTCCCACAGCTGCACCTGGGTGCCGTTGGCGGTGCCGGCCGAGGTGACGTCCATGCACTTGCCGAGCGCCCGCAGGGTGCTGTCGGTGCCGACGGTCCACGACTGGGCGGTGGTGCCGTTGCAGGTGTAGAGCTGGACGGCGGCGCCGTCCGCGCTGCTCGCCGAGGCCACGTCCACGCACTTGCCGCCGTAGCCGCTGATCGGGCCGGTCGGCTGGGTGCCGCCACCGCCGCCGCTGGTGCCGGTGACGGCGTTGAAGGTGGAGGTGAACTGGTAGGCGCTCTGCGAGACGCCCGAGCAGTTGTCCTCGGAGTCCTGGCCGGAGCCGCAGGAGTGGTCACGGCCCAGCGACCAGTAGGACAGCTCCTGGATGCCGTTGGCCGCGGCGAAGTTCTCCAGCGTGGTGGCGTCCGCGGTGCCGAAGACCTCGTTGGAGGAGTCGTTGACGCCGATCATCGGCGTGTTGCCCTCCATCGCCCACAGCTGCGCGGAGGTCTTCGACGTCCAGATCTGGCCCAGCTGGGTGTGCAGGCCCTGCGCGGCGCTGACCGCGGCCTGGCCCATCTCCTCGTTCGGCCCGTAGTCCATCGTCATGATGTTGACGAGGTTGACGGTGAGGCTGTGGCTCTTGGCGTTGTTCAGCAGGCTCAGCGCGTCCGACTCCAGGCCGGTGGTGTCCACCGGCAGGGTGTAGTCCACCGAGAGGGTCTTGCCGGCCGCCGCGTAGCTCTGCTGGAGGGCGGCGAGCGCCTGGTTGCGGCGGTCGTTGGCCGCGGTATCGTCCAGCGTGGAGCCCTCGACGTCGAGGTCGACCCGGGTCAGGTTGAGCGTGTCGATGACGCTCTTGTACTGCGCCTCCAGCGAGGAGACCGACGTGCACGCCTCGGCCAGTTCGGTGCCGGACGCGCCGCCGAACGAGGCGATGACGTCACCGCCGGAGGCACGCAGCGTGTTGATGGCGCCGGTCCAGCCGCTGTCGCTGATCGAGGTGTCGCCGTTGAACGTCGCCTGGCAGCCGCCGGAGCTGCTGCCGATGACGAACGCCAGCGTGTAGTACTTGTCGCCGGTGGCCGCCTCTGCCTGGGCCATCGCCGACGGGGAGTTCCACAGCTCGGCGTAGGGCGCGGCGTAGTGCGCGGGGAAGCCGGGGCCGGCGTTGGCGGCCGCCGGATGGACGGCAGCCTGCGCGGCGGGTGCCGCGAAGAGCGCGGCGGCCGCCGTCACCAGGGGAACGGCGGCCGCCACGAAGGTCTTCAAGCCGGATCTGTGCATGCGGATGGCCCTCCTCGGGACATGGGAGTATCCGGGAGTCGCGGGCGGAGCAGAGGGTGGTGGGCTCCGCGTCGCCGGTCGCGTGGAGCGATACCGGAGACGCGGAGAGCCGAGGTCGCGACTTTGTTCGCGAGTTGATTTAACTCATGAATCCAAAAGCCCGTCAATAGTCTGGACCAGGTGCGCGACCGCCCCGCCGGCCCCGGTGCCGCCCGCCCGCCGCGGCACCGCGCGAGGGCGCGAAACGCCGAGGGGGCGGCGGGTGCCGAAGCACCCGCCGCCCCCTCGGCGGTGGACCGTCACACGGCGGCCGGGGCCTCGCCCGAGCCGTCGGCCGCACCGGCCGGCGCGACCGTCTCCAGCACCGGCGTCTGGAGCGGGAAGTGGCAGGCGGCGAAGTGGCCGTCGCCGAACTTGCGCATCGCCGGCTCCTCCTGGGCGCAGGTGTCCTGCGCCAACGGGCAGCGGGTGCGGAACCGGCAGCCGGACGGCGGGTCCAGCGGGCTGGGCAGCTCGCCCTTGATGCCGCCGCCGTCCTTGCGCGCCTCGACCTGCGGGTCGGGGATCGGGATGGCCTCCAGCAGACCGGCGGTGTACGGGTGCACCGGCCGCTCGTAGATGTCCTGGCCGCCGCCGGTCTCCACCATCTTGCCGAGGTACATCACGCCGATCCGGTCGGCCAGGTACTTCACCACCGCCAGGTCGTGCGAGATGACGACGTAGCTCAGGTCGTGGCTGGCCTGAAGGCGCTTCATCAGGTTCAGCACCTGCGCCCGGATGGAGACGTCCAGCGCCGAGACCGGCTCGTCCGCGACGATCACCTTCGGGTTGAGGGTGAGCGCCCGGGCCAGGCCGATGCGCTGGCGCTGGCCGCCGGAGAACTCGTGCGGGAAGCGCTCCAGCGCGTTCTTCGGCAGACCCACCTCGCCCAGCAGGTCCGAGACCCGCTCCAGCTGCTCCTTGGAGCTGCCGATGCCCTGGATCTGCAGCGGCTCGCGCAGGATCGCGCCGACCCGCATGCGCGGGTCGAGCGAGGAGTACGGGTCCTGGAACATCATCTGCAGGTCGCGCCGGTGCCGCCGCAGCTCGTTGCCGCGCAGGGCGTCGATCTGCTGGCCCTCCAGCGTCACCGTGCCGCTGTCCGGCTTGTCCAGGCCGACGATCATCCGGCCCAGCGTGGTCTTGCCGCAGCCCGACTCGCCCACCAGGCCGAAGGTCTGGCCGGGGCCGAGGCTCAGCGACACCCCGGAGACCGCCTTGACGCTGCGCTTGGAACGCTGGAGCAGCCCACCGGAGACCGGGAACTCCTTGACCAGCTCGGTGACCTCCAGCAGCGGCTTGCGCGGCGGCGCGGCCGGGTCGGCGGGCTCGCCGGGCGGGGTCTCGCGGACCTGGGTGGTGGCCAGTTGCAGCGGGCCGTTCACCGGGTGCCAGCAGGCGAACTCGTGCTCGTCGTCGGCGCCGACCAGTTCCGGCTCGTCCGTGCGGCACTTGTCGGTCGCGTAGGTGCAGCGCGCCGCGAACCGGCAGCCGGCCGGCGGGTTCGACAGGTCCGGCGGCAGGCCGGGAACGGTGAACAGCCGCTGGGTGTTGTCCTGCGCCAGCCGCGGGATGGAGGCCAGCAGCCCCTGGGTGTAGGGGTGCCGCATGCCGGCGAACAGCTTGCGCGTCTCGGTGGTCTCCGCGATCCGGCCGGCGTACATGACGTTGATCCGGTCCGCGTGGCCGGCCACCACACCCATGTCGTGGGTGATCAGGATCATCGACATCCGCAGCCGGTCCTTCAGGTCCGCCAGCAGCGTCAGGATCTGCGCCTGGATCGTCACGTCCAGCGCGGTGGTCGGCTCGTCGGCGATCAGCACCTTCGGCTCGCAGGCGAGCGCGATGGCGATCATCACGCGCTGCCGCAGACCGCCGGACAGCTGGTGGGGGTAGTCGTTCAGCCGTTCCTTCGGACGCGGCAGGCCGACCAGGGCCAGCACCTCGGCGGCGCGCTCCAGCGCCTCCGCCTTGCTCGCGCCGCGGTGCAGCCGCACCGGTTCGGCGACCTGGTAGCCGATGGTCTTGGTCGGGTCCAGCGACGACATCGGGTCCTGGAAGACCATCGCGATCTCGTTGCCGCGGATCTTGCGCAGTTCGGCGTCGGGCAGGCCGACCAGTTCGCGGCCGGCCAGCCGAACCGACGACTCGTCGACCAGGGACCCGCCGGGCGGCAGCAGGCCCATCAGCGACAGGCCGGTCATCGACTTGCCGCAGCCGGACTCACCGACCAGGCCCAGCGTCTCGCCGGCCTCCAGGTGGAAGGAGACGTTCTCGACCGGGCGGACCATCGACCGGGACAGCTGGATGTGCGTGGAGAGGTTCTCGACCTCGAGCAGGGGGGCCATCGTTTCCTCGTTTCCGTCTGTCTCGGTCGCTCAGCGCTTGCGCAGTCGTACGTCGACCGCGTCCCGCAGACCGTCGCCGATCAGGTTGAACGCCATGACCACCAGCACCAGGCAGACACCGACGGGGAAGACCTCCCACCAGTAGCCGTTCGACAGGGCGTCCTGCGCGTCGGAGATCTGCGAACCCCAGTCGGTGCTGGGGTAGTGCACGCCGAAGTTGAGGAAGCCCAGCGCGGCCAGCGCCAGGATGGCGTCGGCGATCTGGAAGGTGATGTTGACGATGACCGTGCCCATGGCGTTCGGGATCAGGTGCCGGAAGATCAGCCGGCTGCGCGAGCCGCCCATCACCCGGGCCGCCGAGACGAAGTCGCGCACCCGCAGGGTGAGCACCTCGCCGCGGATCAGCCGGGCCGGTACCAGCCAGGAGAAGATGCCGAGGATGATGCTGAGGTTCCAGGTGTTGGAGCCGTAGCGGTGCGCGACGATCAGCACCACCAGCAGGAACGGGATCGACAGCAGCACGTCGACCACGCGCATCATGACCGCGTCGATCAGACCGCCGAGCAGACCGGCGACGGCGCCCCACAGGGTGCCGATGACGGTGGCGAGGATGGCGGCGAGGAAGCCGATCTCCAGCGACGTGCGGCCGCCGAGCATCAGCCGGCCCAGCACGTCGAAGCCGTTGCTGTCACTGCCGAGCGGGCCGCCGCCGTTACCGGGCGCCGCGTCGGTGTTGAGCAGGTTCGTGGCCTCCTGGTTGGTGTGGTACACCAGCGGGCCGAGGAAGGCGAACAGGATGAAGAACACCAGGATGCCGACACCCGCGACGGCGAGCCGGTTCTTCAGGAACTCCCGTACGGTCAGCCGCCAGCCGGTCAGGTTGGCACCCTGGGCCTCACCACCGTCGGCGCCGGGCGAGCCCGGGGGCGCGGGAACGGGGGGGTCGATGGCTGTGGTCACTTCGAGGCTCCCGTCGGTCCTTCGGATGCTGTGGTCTCGGTCGTCCGCATGTCACACCAACCGGATGCGCGGGTCGGAGAGGGTGAGCGCGACGTCCGCGATGAGGTTGCCGATCACCGTCAGGACGGCGGTCAGCAACGTGTAGCCCAGCAGGACGTTGTAGTCGTCGTTCTGCAGGCTCTTGACGAACAGCAGGCCGAGGCCGTCGATGTTGAAGGCGTTCTCGATCAGCACGTTGCCGGCGATCAGGGCCGGCAGCGACAGGCCGATCAGGGTGATCATCGGCAGCGAGGCGTTGCGGATGAGGTGGCGGGTGTAGATCAGGCGGTCCGGCAGGCCCTTGGCCCGCGCCACCTTGATGTAGTCCTGCGCCAGCACGTCGAGCGAGGCCGAGCGCTGATAGCGCGAGTAGGCCGCCACGGTGGTCGTCGCCAGCGCCACGATGGGCAGGACCAGCTCCGGCCAGGACGACAGCGCGCCGCCGAGCGTCTGGTCCTGCGAGACGTTCGGGTCGACCCAGCCCAGGCTCAGCGCGAAGATCTGGATGAGGATCAGCGCGACCATGAAGACCGGCATCGAGTAGAAGATGAAGGCCACGGTGGTGGCGGTGACGTCGCCGACGCTGTTGCGCTTGACGGCCTGGTAGATGCCGAGCGGGATGGCGACCACGATGGCCACCAGGAGGGAGACACCGGACAGGAAGGCGCTCAGCGGGGCCTTCTCCTTGAACAGCGACACCACGGTCTGGTTGTCCTTGGGCGAGTCGCCCAGATTGCCGTGCAGCAAGTGGTTGAGATAAGTGATGAACTGCTCGTACCACGGACGGTCGTAGCCGTACGCGTGGTTGAAGGCGCGTATCGCGGCCGGGGTCGCCTTGGGGCCCAGGATCGTCAGCGCCGGTTCGGGCGCGACGATATGCAGCATCAGGAAGGTCACCAGGGTGATGCCGATGACCACGATGATGGCCGTGGCGAGGCGTCGAATGAGATAGCCGGCCATGTCCGGATCTCCTGCTTCTATGCGTTCGTGGGGGCTTCGGGAGCCGCTGTCTTCACTGTGCCGGTCCGTGAGCGAGCCCACCCGGCCACCGGTCGGGCGGCCGAGTGGGCTGGTGAGGGCGCTGGACCGGACCGGGGCGGCGCTCGGTGCGCCGCCCCGGCCATCCGGACTACTTGGTGAAGTACAGGTCCTCGGGGTCCAGCATCAGCTGGGTGAGGGCCGCGAAGGCGTCCGGGGAACCGGACAGCTTCGGGCTCCAGGCGTAGATGCGGTCCTCGTTCGGCTGGAAGATGCCGGGCAGGTCCGCGTCGACCAGGGAGATCTCGTTCTTCAGCGCGTTGGGGTCGGTCGACAGCATCGAGGCGTTGATCAGCTTGTCGAGCTGCGGGTCCGAGAACGAGCCCTCGTTGTACGTGCCACCCGTGTTGAACAGGGTGTTCGTCGAGGGGTAGTTGTTCTCCGTGAAGCCACCGAAGTCCGCCATGCCCCAGGCGTTCTCGTTCTTGGGGGAGGAGGGGTTGGACTCGTTGGAGATGATGTTGTTGAAGGTGTCGGTGTTCAGGTTGATCTTGACACCGATCTGCTTCAGGTTGCCGGCGAAGGAGGTGACCTCCTCACCGACGACCTTCGGGGTGCTGGTGTAGTACATCTTGAAGTTCAGGTTCTGGCCCTTGGCCACACCCGCACCGCACTGGTTGGCGCCGGTGCCCGGGTTCTGGCAGGTGGTGACGCCGTTGGGCACGACCTTCCAGCCGTGGTCGGTCAGCAGCTTCTTGGCGGCCGAGACCGAGAACGGGAACGGGTTCTTCAGGCCGTTCGCCGGGGTGTACGGCGACTTGGGCGCGACGCCCAGCGGGCCGTAGGCCGGGGCGGCCATGCCCTTGTACGCGCCCTTGATCTCGGCGTTCTCGTCCTGCAGGTGCGCGAACGCCTGGCGGACGTACAGCTGGCTGATCGCCTTGCCGAAGCCGCCGGTGGCGTCCTTGAAGTTGAAGTACATGAAGCTGAAGCCGAAGTCCGGCAGACCGTAGAGGTTGTAGTCCTCGGACTTGATCTTGTTCAGCTGCGGCCAGTTGTCGGAGCTGACGTAGCCCAGGTCCAGCTTGCCGCTCTGCAGGTCGTTGAACTCCGCGGTCGGCGAGGTGTACGACAGCAGGTCCACCTCGGAGAAATTCGGCTTGCCCTCACCGGAGTACTTGGTGTTGGGGGCGAACGTCGCGGCACCGGTGGAGGTGTTGTACGACTTGATCTTGTACGCGCCGTCCACGGTCTGCCACAGCGGGCTGCTGGCGTAGGTCGACAGGCTCTTGGACTGCTTCGCCAGGTAGTCGTAGATCTTCTTGGCGTTGGCCGGCTGGGTGTAGTCCAGGTTGGACCCGCCGGTGGCGGCCTTCGCCCACTCCTTCGACGGCAGCGGCACGATCTGGTTCAGCTGGGTGTCGAGAATCCACGCCGGGTTGTACACCTTGTTGAAGGTGAACGAGATCGTCTGGTCGTTGACGACCTTGGCGGTGGCGTTGTCGGGGAACTGGCCCGGGGTGTAGTTGGACGCGTTCGCCGGGCTCTCCTTGACGGCCGCCTTGTACAGGTCGAACCACAGGAGCACGTCCTGGGCGGAGACCTTGTTGCCGTCGCTCCAGCTGTACTTGCCGTTCAGCTTGATGCTGAAGGTCTTGCCGTCCGAGGAGACGGTCGGCGCCGCGTCGGTCATCGAGCGCGAGTAGTCCATCTCCGGCGCCGAGCCCTTGGGGGACCAGTACAGGGTCCGCCAGCTCAGGTACTGGAACTGGTTGATGGTGTACACCGACGCGTTGGCGGCCGGGGTGATGGGGAAGATCCAGTTCGGGTCCGCGCCGACGTCCTCGGCCACGTGCAGCACGCCGCCGGACTTCACGGTCGTCGAGGCAGCGGGGATCTTGCCGTACGAGTAGGCGTTGGCGGCGCTGGGCGCCCCCTTGCTGTGCGACGTGCTGCTGCCACTGCACGCGGTGAGACCGAGAGCCCCCGCGGCGAGAAGCGCGACCCCCCCAATGACCCGCTGGTTCCTGCTTCTCATCTGCTCCCCACTTCTGAAAAGTGACAGGTCGCGGTCGACCATCACTGGCGCTTCGTTCATCCGGCCCGGCGATGGATGCCATCGGGCCGCACCGGCCGCACACGCGAGGGCGCCCGACCACGCTCAGCGCAGGAATCGGCTGGATCGTGTGGCGGTCTCGCAAAAACAATTTGGTTCAGACGGCTTGGCGCATCATCCTGCTGATAAGAACGGTTCATGTCGACACGCTATTGATTAAAGGTTGATAACACCGGCGAGTAATGATCGACGGCGTCGGCTATTGCCCCGATTTGTGCCACCACGGCAAGTGGTGACACCCCCACCGGCGGCACCAAGATGCCATCCGGTGACCTGCCGTCAGCTCGCGCCGAGGGATGCCCTACGAGGTCGCCGCCAGTGCTGGCAGCACCCGGCCGACGTGTCCCCCGACTGTTCAATCCCCATCATCGCCCGGTGCCAATCCCGGCGCCGTGACCGGCGGAAATGCCGCGGTCGACTTTGCGGGTTGCGCTGGTGGACGGTAAAGGTTTCCTATTCTCGCGGTGCCGGTGCCGGGCGCTCCGGGAAACTGCGCCCGGGCACGCCGGGCACCCGGGGCACACCGGTCCGGCCGCACCGCGGGAGGCACCGCGGCCCCGCGCGTCAGGCGGCCGGTCCGGCCAGGATCTCCCGCACCGCCGCCCGCCCGGCCCGCCCGGCGCCCACCGTGCTGGCCGACGGGCCGTAACCGACCAGGTGCACCCGCGGCTCGCGCACCACCCGGGTGCCGTCCATCGTGATCCCGCCGCCCGGCTCCCGCAGCCGCAGCGGCGCCAGGTGGTCCAGCGCGGCCCGGAACCCGGTCGCCCACACGATCGCGTCCACCTCCAGCGTCCGGTCGCCGTCCGGCGTCCGCCACACCACCCCCCGCGCGGTGATCCGGTCGAACATCGGCCGCCGGTCCAGCACCCCGGAGGCCAGCGCCGCCTCGATCCGCGGCGTCAGCGGCAGCCCCGTCACGCTCACCACGCTGCTCGGCGGCAGCCCGCGCCGCACCCGGTCCGCCACCAGCGCCACCGCCGCCCGGCCCCGATCGGCGTCGAACGGGCCGGGGACGAAGACCGGTTCGGTGCGCGTCACCCACGTCGTCTCCCGGGCCACCGGCGCCAGCTCCATCACGTGCTGCGTGCCGGACGCCCCGCCGCCCACCACCACGACCCGCAGCCCGGCGAACCCGGCCGGCCCCCGGTACAGCGCGGTGTGCGTCTGGCGGCCGCGGAACGTCTCCTGGCCCGGGTAGCGCGGCCAGAACGGCCGGTCCCACGTGCCGGTGGCGTTCACCAGCGCCGCCGCCGACCACACCGCCCCGCCGGTCTCCACCAGCAGCCGCCCGTCCGGGCCCGGACGCACCGCCCGCACGTCCACCGGGCGGCGCACCCGCAGGTCGAAGCGCCGCTCGTACGCCGCGAAGTACCCCGCCACCACCTCGGCGGCCGGCCGGTCCGGGTCCGCGCCCTCCAGCGGCATCCCCGGCAGGTCGTGCACCCGGTGCGCCGCGGAGTACGTCATCGTCGGCCAGCGGAACTGCCACGCCCCGCCCGGCCCGGGGGAGTGGTCCAGCACCACGAAGTCCTCCCCCGGCCGCAGTCCCGCCCGGCGCAGGAAGTACGCCGCCGACAGCCCGGCCTGCCCCGCGCCGATCACCACGACCCGGACCTCACGCACCGCGATTGCGTTCACGTCCGCACCAACAACGGCACGGCGGCGGCACTTCCCCGGCAGCCCCGCGAGGGCCTGCCCGGCGGCGTGTCCCGGCCTGCCGGCGCGACGGGCGCGGAACCGTCCGTCACACCGGTCGCGGCCCGCCGGTGATCCAGTCGAACGCCGCCCGCGCGTCGAACGCCGCCGGGCCGCCGGCGAACAGCAGCCCCACCGACGCGAACACCTCGTCCCCCGCCCGGGCCGGCACCGAGGGCGCCGCGACGCACCGCATGCCCGCCGCAGCGGCGGCCCGCACCCCGGGCGGGGAGTCCTCCACCACCACGCAGTGCGCCGCGTCGGCACCCAGTCGCCGGGCGGCCTCCACGAAGACGTCCGGCGCCGGCTTGCCGCGGTCCACCTCCTGCGCCGAGACCACCGCCCCGAACAGCGGCGCCAGCCCGGAACCCGCCAGCGCCGCATCGATGGCCGCCCGCGACGAGCCGGACGCCACCGCCAGCGGATGCCCGGCCGCCGCCAGCCGCCGCGCCAGCGCCACCGCGCCGTCCAGCAGGGCCGCGTCCGGTGCCAGGGCCAGGTAGTGCCCGTCCATCTCCGCCAGCAGATCCGCCACCGGCGCCGCCAGCCCGTACTCCGCGCGCAGCGAGCGCAGGGTGTCCTCGGTGCCGACGCCGACGAACCGCAGGTGCCGCTCCCAGCTGAAGCCCGTCACCCCGTGCGCGGCCAGCGTCCGCCGGCCGGCCTCGTAGTACAGCGGCTCGCTGTCGACCAGCGTGCCGTCCAGATCGAAGATCACCGCGGGGATGCGCATGACCCCAGCATGCCGCCGCCGCGCCCGCCGCCGCCGGGCGCCCCGCCGTACCCCGCGGCCCCGCCGCGACGGCATGCCCTAACGTCGTGCCGGACATCGCTCGGGCGAACGGGAGGCACTCGGTGGACGGCGGCAAGGGCAGCGGCGGACGGCACGCGTACATCGGATCGTTCACCTCGGCGGGCGGCGCGGGGATCACCACCGCGGCCGTGCACCCCGGCACCGGCGCGCTCACCCCGCTCGGCAGTACCGACGCGGTCGCCGACCCGTCCTACCTGGCGCTCGGCCCGGACGGCACGGTGCTGTACGCGGTCGCCGAACTGCCGGACGACGGCCTGGCCGCCGCGTTCTCGCTGCGCGACCCGGCCGCGCCCGCCCCGCTGGGCACCCCCCGGCCGGTCGGCGGCGGCGCCCCGACCCACCTGTGCCTGGCCCACGGACAGCTGTTCACCGCCAACTACGCCTCCGGAAGTGTCAGTTCGCTGGCCCTCAACGCCCTTGACGGCACCGTGGAGGGCCTGCGGGGCGTCCTGCGTCACCGGGGGGCCGGACCCGACCCGGAGCGCCAGGAGGGCCCGCACGCGCACGCCGTGCACCCCGCCCCCGCCGGCCGCTGGCTGCTCACCGTCGACCTCGGCACCGACACGGTCCGCGTCCTGGACGCGGGGCACTCCGTGGGTGCGGGGGGCTCCGGGGGTGCGGTGGGCTCCGGGAGCGCGGGGGACTGCGTCGGCGCCGGTGAGGCCGTGGGTGCGGCGGACTCCGTGGGCGTCGGGGACACCGTGGGCCCGGGGGGCTCCGAGGGCGCCGGGGACTCCGCCTCCGGTGCTCCCCGCGTGCACCACGAGACCGTTCTGCCGCCCGGCAGCGGGCCGCGCCACCTCGCCTTCCACCCCGACGGCCGGCACGTCTACTGCGTCAACGAGTTGGCCTCCACGGTGACCCTGCTGACCTGGGACTCCGCGGCGGGCCGCCTCGCGGTGGGCCCGAGCCGGGCGACGGTGCCGGGGGCCGGGGGAGCGGGCGGCGCGTCGGCCGGCGGAACGGTCGAGGACGGCGCCGGACGGTTCGCGGGCGGCGGGGGCGGCGCGGGTGCTGAGGGAGCCGGGGGGCTCGCGGGCGGTGCGGATGCCGGTGGTGCTGAGGGCGCCGGGGTTGCCGGGGTTGCCGGGGGCGGCGGGGTGGCCAACTACCCGTCGGAGGCGGTGGTCTCGGCGGACG
Organism: Streptantibioticus silvisoli; assembly: GCF_027947535.2. Lineage (GTDB taxonomy): Bacteria > Actinomycetota > Actinomycetes > Streptomycetales > Streptomycetaceae > Streptantibioticus_C > Streptantibioticus_C silvisoli. The sequence continues at coordinate 9,179 of NZ_JAAGKO020000047.1, read as the reverse complement.
GCCGGTTCCTGTGGGTGGCCAACCGCGGCCACGACAGCATCGCGGTCTTCTCGCTCGGCGCGGACCGCGTGCCATCTCTCACCGGCGCGGTGTCCTGCGGCGGCCACTGGCCGCGCGACCTCGCCCTCGACCCGGTCACCGGGCGGCTGTACGCCGCCAACGAACGCTCCGGCGACGTCACGTGGTTCGACGTCGACCCGGCGGACGGCACCCCGCGCCGCGCGGGCTCGATCTCCGTACCGGCCGCGTCGTGCGTGGTGTTCGCGGACGGACACCCCGCACGACGCTGAGCGGTGCGCCGGGTCCCGGCGGGTGGCCGGAACCCGGCGTCAGCGCGCCGGCGCGTGCTGTGGCTGCTGCGGCGCGATGCCCAGCAGCGTCATGTACTTCGACAGCGCCAGCTTGCCGATCGCCGGGTAGGCGCCCAGTGGCTCGGCCGCGTCGCAGCCCGCCTCCTCGCACGCGGCTGCCAGCAGCCCTTCCGGCAGCTCCGGGCCCACGGCGTACGGCGCCAGCGCCAGCCGCCCGGAGCCCGAGGAGCGCAACTGGTCGGCCGTGGCCGCGATCGCGCCGTCGACGTCCAGTCCGGCCGCCAGCACCGGAACGGCCAGCCGCGCGGCCAGCAGCAGCCCGGTCACCCCGGCCGCCGCCACCGCCTCCGCACCGCCGACGGTGGCCAGAATGATGCCGTCGGCCGCGGTCGCCACGGTGAACAGCCGGGCGCGGTCGGCGCGGGCGAGGCCCACCTCCGACAGCCGCACGTGGACCGCCTCGGCCAGCAGCGGGTGCGGGCCCAGCACATCGGTCAGCTCGGCGTTCACCCCGCTCGCCGCGATCTCCTCGCGGATCCGCTCCAGCACCGCGGCCTGCGGCCCGGCCAGCAGCGGCACCACGACGGCGGCCGGCAGCCCGGCCTCCGGGTCGGCCCCGGCGCCGGCCGAGGCCAGCGCCGCCGCCAGCGCCGGGTACTCGAACGGGTCCTGCCGCGGGCTCTCCTCCGCTTCGGGGTCCTGCGGTTCGGCGCTGTCCAGGTAGCCGGCCGTGGCGTTCAGGCCGGGCAGCTCGGAGCGGGCGATGCTGATGACCTCGTCGACCAGGGAACGGGTCGCGGGGCAGGGGGCGCCGGGTATCGCCAGAACCAGGGCGGGCGCGCCCTCGGGGGCGGCCAGCGGCTCCGGGCGACGGTGCCGTCCGGGCTGACGGGGACGCGGCATGCGTACGGGCAGGCCAGCTGCGGGGCCATTGGCTGAGCTCATGGCGTCGCATGCTAACGGTTCCGCTTGTTCCACCGCTCGCCCGGGGTGCGCTCGTTGGCGGAAACACGCCACTCTATGCGCGTTTGCGACTCTTTGTGGCGGGATTGCTCCGCGAGGGCGATGTGATCCGGCCGAACCGCCGCCCCGGCCGGACCCGTTGAGGCCCCGGCCGGTGAACGCCGTTCACCGGCCGGTGTTCAGCGCCCCGCGTTCAGTGCGCCGCGTTCAGTGCCCGGCGTTGACCACGCAGCGTTCGGTGCCCGGCGTCGGTGATGCTCAGTGCACGGTGAGCAGGGCCGGGTCGGACGGGAGCGCTGGGCCGTCGCAGGCGAGCGAGACCGCGATCCGGACGGCGCCGTGCAGCGGGTCGCCCTCCGGGGCCACCAGCCGGGCGCCGGGCAGGAGTTCGGGCGCCTGCTCGCGCAACGGTCCCAGCAGGGGCTCGCCCAGCTTGAGCAGCCCGCCGGTGAACGCCACGTCGCCGCCCGCCGGACCGGTGCGCGCCGCGGCGGCCGCCGCCAGCAGGTGCCCGGCCGCCTCCCGCAGCACCCGGTCCGCCACCGCGTCGCCCCCGGCCGCGCACCGGGCCACCTGCGGCGCGAAGGACGCCAGTACCGCAGCGCGGTCGGTGCGCGGGTACAGCCGGCCCGGCATCCCGGCCGCCGGTCCGAAGACCGCCTCCAGCCGCTCCAGCAGCGCGCCGGAGCCGCCCGGCCGGCCGTCGTGGGCGCGCATCGCCGCCTCCAGGCCGGCCCGGCCGATCCACGCGCCGCTGCCGCAGTCGCCCAGCAGGTGTCCCCAGCCGTCGACCCGCCGCCAGCCGGTCCCGGCGTCGGTGCCCAGCGCGATCAGCCCGGTGCCGGCCGCCACCACCACGCCGGGGCGCACCCCGAGCGCGCCGGCGTACGCCGTCACCGCGTCCGCCGCCAGCGCCAGCCGCCGCACGCCGAACGCCTCCCGCAGCGCCGCCGGCAACCGCTCGCGCAGCTCACCGCCGAGCGTCGCCATGCCGGCCGCGCCCACGCAGGCGGCGCCCACCTCGTCCGCGCCGGTCTCCTTGAGCAACTCACCGACGGCGGGCAGGAGTTGACCGAGCAGGTGTTCGGCGTCGATACCGCCGGGGCCGGTGCGCACCGGCTCGCGGGACGTCCGCTCCGCGACCGCCGTGCCGCCGCCGGCCCGGGCCAGCGCGCACCGCAGCCCCGAGCCGCCGGAGTCGACCGCCAGCACCCAGCCGTGCCGCCCGCTCCCGGTGCCGCCCCCGGTGACGGTGGCGGCACCCGGGGCCGGGCGGTGCGGCCCGGTCAGCGGCTGTCCTGCTTCAGCGCGGTGTCCACGGTCAGCGCGGACGCCACCACCATGCTCAGCAGCGGGTCGGCGAGCGGCCGGTGGATCTGGAGCACGTAGTTGTCCGCGGTGGTGAACGCCGCCTTCACCAGACCCTCCCAGGTCTTGGTGATGCGGGCGATCTCCGTCTCGGTGTGGTCGACGATCGCGAAGTTCCAGGCCCGGAAGTTCTCCGCCTTGATCGCGCCGATCTGCTGACCGTCCACCATGAGGCCGAACCGGATGCGGCCGATGGCGTTCTGCTGCACGATCTCGCCCAGGTGCGTGCCGTCCGGGCGGTCGATCATCACCTTGGACTTGATGAACTTCGCCGGCCGGGTCAGCAGCAGCACCGGCTGTCCCCAGGCGTCACGCACCTCCAGCTTGTGCGTCATGAACTGGTCGGCGCTGCTGAGGAACCGCACGGCCTTCTTGACCGCGCCCTGGCCGATCTCCGCGACCGACCCGAGCTGCGTGCCGTTCCGGTCGAAGACCGCGTACTCGTTGCTGATCTCGATCAGCTTGGCCTTCTGGTTGACCACCAGGACCGGTTCGGTGAACAGCGTGCCCCCGCCGGCGGCGGACGGCCCCACGCCCGCCTGCTGCTGGACCTGCTGCCGCACCCGCCCCGGATCGGCGGGACCGTCGATGCCCAGCTCCCACGGGTTGTCCTTCTGCGGTGCGCCGGTCTGCGCCGGATACCCGTACCCGGCCTGCGGCCCGGCCGCACCGGGGGCCGCCTGCTGCGGCGCGAAGCCGGGCTGGGGCTGCGCCTGCTGGGGGAAACCGCCCTGCTGCGGGAAACCCTGCTGTCCCGGTCCGCCCGGCTGCCCGGGTCCGCCCTGCTGGGGGAAGGGCTGCTGAGCGGCGGGCGCCTGCTGCGCGAACGCCTGCTGGGGGCCGCCCTGTTGGGGCACACCGGGCTGGGCCGCGCCGGGCCGGCCGGCGGAGCCGGGGGCACCGGTGGCGCGGTCCTGCGCGCCGGAGGCGGTGTCGGCCTTCGGCTGGGTGCCCGCGTGGGTGTGGTCGGTCCAGCGTGAACCGTCCCACCATCTCAGCAGGTCGGGAGTGCCATGCGGATCGGCGTACCAGCCCGCAGGCGTATTCGATTGCGTGGTCACGCGGGGCAGACTATCGCGCACGTCCGGTCAGGGCAGCAGCCAGTTCACCGGGTCCGCGCCCTGGGACGTCAGCGCCGCGTTGGCCCGGCTGAAGGGGCGCGAACCGAAGAAGCCCCGGTCCGCCGACATCGGTGACGGGTGCGACGACTCGATCGCCGGCAGGCCGCCCAGCAGCGGCCGCAGGTTGCGCGCGTCACGTCCCCACAGGATCGACACCAGCGGCGTGCCCCGGGCGGCCAGCGCGCGGATCGCCTGCTCGGTGACCTCTTCCCAGCCCTTGCCCCGGTGCGCGGCCGGCTTGCGGGGCGCGGTGGTCAGCGCCCTGTTCAGCAGCAGGACGCCGTTGGCGGTCCACGGCGTCAGGTCGCCGTTCGCGGGCGGCGGGAAGCCGAGGTCGTTGCCGTACTCCTGGAAGATGTTGAGCAGGCTGCCGGGCAGCGGCCGGGTCTCCGGCGACACCGAGAAGCTGAGCCCCACCGCGTGTCCCGGGGTGGGGTACGGGTCCTGGCCCACGATGAGGACCCGCACCTGGTCGAACGGCTGCTGGAACGCCCGCAGTACGTTCGCCCCGGACGGCAGGTAGGTCCGCCCGGCCGCGATCTCGGCGCGGAGGAAGTCCCCCATCGCCGCGACGCGGTCCGCCACCGGGTCCAGGGCCTTCGCCCAGCCCGCTTCCACGATCTCGTTCAAAGGTCTTGCCGCCACGGGCAGTCACTCTAGTGGCTCATCCCGTCACCTCCGCACCGGCCGGCCGGTGCCGTCGCCGGGCGGGTCGGCGTCGTGAGGGCGTCCACCGCGGCCCGGACCGCCGCCCCGACTGCCGCCGCCCCGCCGGGTGTTCGCCCTGGTCGCCGCCGCGCCGACCGCCGCCGCCGGACGAACAGCCCCTTCTTCGCTCCGCCCCTGGGCTTCGTGCCCTCCGTGACCTTCGTACCTTCCGTGACCTTCGTGCTCTCTGCGAACTTCGTGCCCTCCACGAATTCGGTGCCCTCCGTGAGCAGGTTGTCGCACACGTCGTCGCCTCCCTCGGCCGTCGCGGGCGCCCGGCCACCATGCCGGATTCGTCCCGTCATCGACGAGTCTGCACCCTGCCACTGACAATCCACCGGGAGGCCGCGTCGCCGCAGGTCACCGGCGCGGACCACGGCACCCCGGGGTCAGCGGCGACTCCGGGTCGGCGGCGCGGCGTCGTGCCGGCGCCGGTCACCAGGCGCGGCCGTACTGCGGCGGAGGGGTGACGGCGGCGCCCAGTTCGCGGGCGGCGCGGGCCGGCCAGTACGGGTCGCGCAGCAGTTCGCGGCCCAGCAGCACCGCGTCCGCCTGCCCGGAGGTGAGGATCTCCTCCGCCTGGCGCGGTTCGGTGATCAGGCCGACGGCGGCCACCGGCATGCCGGTCTCCTGGCGCACCCTGGCCGCGAACGGCACCTGGTAGCCGGGGCCGGTCGGGACGCGCACGCCGGCCACGTTGCCACCGGTGGAGGTGTCGAGCAGGTCGACACCGTGCGCCAGCAGCTCCTTGGCCAGCCGGACGGTCTCGTCCGCCGTCCAGCCGACGTTCCCGGACCCGTCGGCGGCGTTCTCCTGGAGCCAGTCGGTCGCCGAGACGCGGAAGAGCAGCGGCAGTTCCTCCGGCCAGACCGCGCGCACCGCGTCGACGATCTCCAGCGCGAACCGGACGCGGTTGTCGAACGGGCCGCCGTAGGAGTCGGTGCGGTGGTTGCTGTGCGGGGACAGGAACTCGTTGATCAAGTAGCCGTGCGCGCCGTGCAGTTCGACGACCTTGAAGCCGGCCGCCAGCGCGCGCCGCGCGGTGTCGGCGAACTGCCCGACCACGGCCCGGATCTGCTCGGCGGTCATCTCGTCCGGCGCCGGGAAGTCGTCGCTGAACGGCACCGCGCTGGGGGCCAGGGCGGTCCAGCCGGCGCCCCCGCCGGCCGGCAGCGACCCGCCGCCGTCCCACGGCGCCGCCGCCGACGCCTTGCGGCCGGCGTGGGCGATCTGGAGGCCCGCAACCGCGCCCTGTTCGGTCAGCAGGCGGTTGATCCGGGCGAACGCCTCCTGCTGGCGGGCGTTCCACAGGCCGAGGTCGGCCGGGCTGATGCGGCCCTCGGGGGAGACCGCGGTGGCCTCGGTGAGGACGAGCCCGGCGCCGCCGACCGCGCGCGCGGCCAGGTGGGCCAGGTGCCAGTCGTTCGGGACGCCGGTGTCCGGTCCGTCCGCCGCGGCGCTGTACTGGCACATCGGCGCCATCCACACCCGGTTCGGTATGGTCAGCGACCGCAGGGTGAGGGGTTCGAAAAGGGCGCTCACGCCACTCTCCTCGTGTTCGGCCCGGCCCGAGGAGGCCCGGTGCCGCCCCCGTGCTCCACAGGTACGAGAGGCATCGTAGTGCGGCGACCATCGAACTACGAGGGGCTTCGTATCATGGGGCATATCGACCCGGCCGACCACCGCGCCGGCGCCGCCCGGCCGGCCCCTGAACCACCCGGACCACGCCGCCGTCCGGCTCGAACCCGTGCCGCACGCCCCGGGAGCACCGGATGGCGCGGCGCCCCAAGCTGCGAGCGCTTGAAGGCGCGAGATTCCGGCGTAGGACGTGGCCCCCGGGCGCCTGAAGACGCGGCAGCCCCCGAAGACGTGACCCCCCGAAGACGTGAGCCCCTGAAGACAGAAGCCCCGCACCCAGAAGCCCGGAAGACGCGGCGGCCCCTGAAGACGCCGCCCCCTGAAGATCTGGGCCCCCGAAGACGGAAGCCCCCTCAGCGGCGGACCGGTGGCTCCCCCTGCGGCGGCATGCCCAGTTGCCAGTCGAGTCCGTAGCGCTGGAACAGTTCCAGGCGCAGGCTGGCCAGCGGCATCGGGGCGCCGGGCAGCAGCAGGGCGACGACGGCGCCCATCAGCAGCGCCCGCAGCAGCCGGTAGTCCTCCGTGGCGTGCCCGGAACCGTAGCGGGCGACCGACTGCTCCAGCAGCGCGGCCAGTTGCTGCTGTTCGGGGCACTGGATGAAGCCCTCGGCCTGGAGGATGCCGGCCATGTGCACCCGCATGACCTTGGTGTGGGTGATGGTCAGGCTGAGGATGGCGTCGATCGCCCGGGCCAGGGCGTCGTGGCCGTCGGACAGGTCCTGCTGGGAGTCGAGCGCGGCGGACAGCGTCATGTGCATCAGGCGGTGGACCGCGGACTGGACGAGCGGCCGCTTTCCGGGGAAGTAGTACGACACCAGGCCCCGGGCGGCGCCGGCCCGATCGGCGATGTCCGCCAAGGTCGTGGCCTCGTAGCCCCGCTCGCCGATCAGCTCGACCGTCGCCTGGAGGAGGCGTTCGCGGGAACGACGCCGCAATTCTTCATTGACCGATGCGCTTCGCGGGGACATGCTGGACTCCTGCGTTGACTGGCTGCGAGCCAATATACTCAGCGCAGCACCTTCGTGGCCGCGTGCCGCCTGGGTGTCACGAGCACGACGCGGTGCCGGGCGACGCGGGGGATCGTCCGGCGCCGCGTCGGCGTGCGTTCCGTGAGTGGCGTTCGGATGGGCCGCGAACCACCGGCGGCGAGTCGCCCCACCTGCATTGATGACCTTGAAGACGTCGTCGGCCCCGACCTGGCTGAGCGCTCCCGAAGTGTGGAGTTCTCGGATCTGGGAGATTTCTGGGAGATCACTGCGATGACCGGGGGATCGACCTGGGAGACCGGGGCGGCTCGTACTCACGACGGTCCACCACAACACGCTGCGACTCCGCCCACAGACGCTCCAGGGTCTCGGCGATCTTCAGCTCCATGCCCAGCGTGACATGGGAGTAGGTGCCCTCCACGCCCGGGATCACGTGGCGCATCCTCGTCTCGACGGCCACCTTAGGGTGGCCGGCCTCGTCCAGCCAGACCTTCTGGCTATGCCTGAGCCCATGCGGGACGATGTCCTCCACGTCCGCCACGGCCCTCAGTCCCGGCAGCAGGTCCGTTCGCTTCACCGTCGTCGCCACCTTCTCCCGGCCGTCGACCATGGGCCGCCACACCCTCTTGTAGAACGCGGCCTTCGTGCTCAACTGACCGCCCTGAGTGTTGGTGAACACCCAATCCGAGGAGTGCGACTCCAGCAGTTCGCGCAGGAGGTCCACCAGGAACGGCGGAATGATCAGCGAGCCGGTGGAGCCGTACTTCGGATCTACCTGCGCCGACTTCCCGTTCACGTACTGGTGCTGCTCCTGAAGCAGGAGCCTCGCTCCTTCTCCACGGTCCTCCAAGAGGAGGTGATCGCGACGCAGGCCGACCATCTCGGAAATGCGCAGACCCATGTAGGCGATCGTCAGCGGCATGACGTAGCCGGTCAACCCCCGCAGTTGGCGCCCGTTGCGGGCGAGCAGCAGGGCCTGCCGGGGGGTGGCGAGCACGGTGGTGTCCTCCCGCGGCTTGCCCTGGTACTTGCCGCGGCGTCTCGCCTGACGGTTCGGGACGGGGTTGTCGGCGCGGAGCTTGGAGGTGACGGCATCGTCCATCATCGTGCGGAACACCGACCGCACGGACTTCACGTATTCGTGGGAGTACCTGTCCTTGAGGGACTTCTCCCAGGTGACGTAGCTGATGGTCAGGACGTCGCCGACGGGAACATCACGCCAGTAGGGGAGGATGACGCTCCGCAGCCGCTGGCGGTAGGTCTCTTCGCTGCGGTTGCCGACCTCCAGGCTCTCGATCCAGCGGGCCGACCACTCGCCGATGGCGATCTTCCCGTCGCGCGGGTTGATGAACACCTTGCGGTCGACGTCGGTCTCGCAGGCGGAACCGTACTTCTCCGCGGCTCGCTCGGATGTGAACCGGTTGCCGTAGTCGTCCTTGCTCGCTGAGCCCCACTTGCCGTTGGGCAGCTTGTACTTCACTCGCCAGTACCAGCGTTTGTCCTTCTCGGACCAGCGCTTCTCGGCATGAGCCATGACGCCTCCGCGTGATGCGGCCTGCCCGGCCCGATGCGGCGGTTGCACCGCACCAGGCCGGTTGGCAGGTCACGATCTGATCGACAGTTCTCTTTCGAGCCACTGTCTCAGGTCATCGCGGCCGAGTCCGGCTGCGGCTTCCCGGGCGACATCCCCCCAGTTGTCGCCTACTTCGCGGTCGTTGATCCAGATGACGACCGGTTCGTTCCCCAGTGGTTCGTCGATCAGTAGTTTCGCACCGTGCGGTATGGATGGGACATGAACCAGGCGCACCGGTAGAGGCATGCGTCCCCCTTCACCAGCTGAGCGGTGACCCCCCTCAGAGGTGTCCAAATCACATCACACAATTGAGTGAACCGTGAAGCAAGTGGGCGGAGTTAGTCGGTTTTGCTCTCTTGATCACCGGACACGATGCCGCGGAGAGAGCGCTGGACGCGGCTCCACTCCTGGAGGTCTCGGCGCATCTGCTCGGGGTCGGGGGTGGGTTGGGTGGGGTCGCGGGTGACGACGACGACCATGCGCATGCCGCCGGCGGACAGGTCGAGGACAT
>NZ_JAAGKO020000046.1 GCF_027947535.2 Streptantibioticus silvisoli | reverse complement strand
GGTGTGGGCAGGGCCGGGGTCGGGGGCCGTACGGCGGCGGTACGGCCAGCGCGAGGCCGACGGCGGCCGGTACGACGGCGGCACGACCGGTACGAAGCCGTGGGCGGCCAAGGCTCAGGCTGGGAGCAGCCCCGTACGACGGCGGCACGGCCGGGACGAAGTCCGACGGCGGCCGGTACGACAACGGGCCGCCCCCGCCTACGAGGCGGTGCGCGACCGGAGCTGAGGCCGGGAGCGGCCGGAGCTGAGGCCGGGAGCGGCCGGAGCTGAGGCCGGGGGCGGCCGGAGCTGAGGCCGGGAGCGGCCGGTACGACGGCGATGCGGCCGGCCGCGCGGTTCGACGGCGGCCGATGCGCGAGCCCGGCGGCGCGGCGGGTGCCCTGAGTCCGGCGGCGCCCCACGTGTGGGCCCGGCGCGGCCGGCACCGGAGGGTGCGGGTCGCGCCGGGCGCTGTCCGGGGCACGGGGGTCGGTCCCGGTGGGGACCGCGGGGGGCCGGCAGGCGATCCGGGCGCCTGTGCCCCCGACCCCGGCCCGGTCACCGGGGCCGAACGGCCCCTCGGCTACGCAGCCCTGGGGTGGTCGTGGTCGTGATCGTGGTTCCGGCCGGAGCCGGGGACGGTTCCGCGGCCGCCGTCGACGGCGTGCGGCCTGCGGTGGAAGAGCGCGAGGAAGTCGGCCAGCCAGTGGTGGCGGTCGGGGTCGGCGGCCTGCGGGTCGCCGTCGCGCCGGACGGCGTCCGCCATCAGGTCGCCGACGGCGGCCGTAGCGGTGCGGTGGCCGCCGGACGTACGCCGCGACGACGCCGGGGCGGGGTGGCCCCAGCGGGCCGAGGAGACGGACGAGACCCGGCCGGACCGCATGATCCGCACCAGGTGGCCGCCGCACTCGACGCAGTTGGGCCGGGTCAGCGGGGAGGGGACGGGCACCGACTCGGCGTAGTACACGACGCTGGTGTGCCCGTACTGGTCGGTCCGGTGGGCTATCTCGTAGGACTGCTCCCAGCCGTGTCCGCAGTTCATGCAGGCGAAGGAGTACGCCTCGTGCACGGTGTCGGACGCGGTCGGCGCGGTCGGCGCGGCCGCCGCCGGTGCCGCCGGCCCGGCGGTGCCGGGGGCCGAACCGGGGGTGCCGGCGGCGGCCGGGGTGCCGAAGGTGTCGCTCATGGCAGCTCCAGATGCCCTCCCGGGCCGCGTGCCCGGAGCGGGACTTCCACCACCAGCGAACTCCCCGCCCGGCCCCCGCGCAGGAGGGGAAGCGCTCATTTGGAGCAGATTTGGGGTCTTTGTGGGCTGGCGCTGTGCTGGGCTTAAGTTTCGGCGGCAGACCTTTACCCGCGCTGTGCTGCGGCTTCAGGTCATGGCTCCCGGCCATGGCTCCCGGCCATCGCTTCGGACCATCGCTTCAGGTCGTGCTGGTCGCCGGCGGAGTCGGCGGGCGCGGATCGACCGGTGCCGCGCCCGGCCCCGGGGGTCGTCCGCCTCCTCGGCCGCGGCCGACCGAGCCGTTCACGGCCGCGGCCCTGGCCACCGCCACCGCTTACTCGGCCGCCGAACCCTTCGCCGTCGAACCGTTCGCCGCCGAGCCATTCGCCGCCTCGCCCTTGGCCGCCGACTTCGCGGCGACGACCGCGTCGAAGACCTCGCGCTTGGGCAGGCCGGCCTCGGCGGCGACCGCGGCGATGGCGGCCTTGCGGGCCTCGCCGGCCTCCTCGCGTACCGCGACGAGCCGGGCGAGTTCGGCGGGCCCCAGGTCGGCCGGCGCGGCGGGCGGCGCGCCCTCGACGACGACGGTGATCTCGCCGCGCACCCCCTCGGCGGCCCACTGCGCGAGGTCGGCCAGCGGACCGCGTTTGACCTCCTCGTACGTCTTCGTCAACTCCCGGCACACGGCGGCGCGGCGGTCGGCGCCGAACGCCTCGGCCATCGCGGCCAGCGTGTCCGCGATGCGGTGCGGCGCCTCGAAGTACACCAGCGTGCGCCGGTCGGCGGCGGCCTCGCGCAGTCGGGAGAGCCGTTCGCCCGCCTTGCGCGGCAGGAACCCCTCGAAGCAGAACCGGTCCACCGGCAGCCCGGAGACGGCCAGCGCGGTGAGCACCGCGGACGGTCCGGGCACCGCCGTGACCTTGATGTCGCGTTCCACGGCGGCGGCGACCAGCCGGTAACCGGGGTCGGAGACCGACGGCATCCCGGCGTCCGTCACCAACAGCACCCGCTGCCCCTCGGCGAGCGCCTCGACGAGCTCCGGGGTGCGCGCGGTCTCGTTGCCCTCGAAGTACGACACGACCCGGCCGCCGGTGGTGACCCCGAGCGCGGTGGTCAGCCGCCGCAGTCTGCGGGTGTCCTCCGCCGCGATCACGTCGGCGCGCGACAGCTCCGCCGACAGCCGCGGCGAGGCGTCGGAAGGGTCGCCGATGGGGGTTCCGGCCAGCACGAGTACACCAGTCACACCGCTCAGTCTCCCCTGTCGCGGGGGTGATCCTCGCCAGGGGAGGCGGCCGGCGGGGGTGGGGAGCGGGAACGGGGGCGTGATCGCGGGCGCGATCGGGGGCGTCCGAGGCCGGGCGCCGGCCGCGCGATCGGGGGGGCGCGGAGGCTGGGGGCCAGCGGCGCGATCGGGGGGCGCGGAGGCGCGATCGGGGGCGGCGGCTTGGCAGCGGCGGCACGATCGGAGGCCGCCGAAGCCGGAGAAAGTTGCGCGATCACAGCCGCCGGAGTCGGAGATAGCCATGCGATCGAGGCTTGCCGCAATCGGAGGAAGCCACCCGATCGTTGCTTGCCGCAGTCGGAGAAAGCTGTGCGATCGGGGCTTGCCGTAGTCGGAGAAGCTGTGCGATCGCGGCTTGCCAGGCCGGAAGGAGCCGTGTGATCGGGGTGTGGCGGGGCGTTGGGGCGACGGCGGGTACGGCGGCGCGGGACGCTTCCCTACGATGGGCCGGTGACGAGTGAGAGCGCTGACACCGCGACCGGCGCCGGGCAGGGCGCGACTGCGTCCGGCAGGCCGGGCGATCCGGAGGCGCCGAGCGCCTGGGAGCTGCGGCTCCGCCGCTTCGGGCACCGGCCGCGCCCGCACGGGTCGGCCCGGGACCGGCTGGTCGTGCCGTTCCAGGAACCGGGCACCCGGATCTGGGAGTTGCTGGGCCTGAAGCCGGACGTGGCCCGGCGGGCCGCGCGGTGGACCGGCTGGGGCGGCCCGCTGCTCGTCGCGGTCTTCGCCGGCGTCCTGCGGTTCTACCGCCTGGGGTCGCCGCGCGCGGTCATATTCGACGAGACGTACTACGCGAAGGACGCGTGGGCGCTGCTGCACCTCGGCTACGAGGGCACCTGGCCGGCCAACGCCAACACCTTGATCCTCCAGCACCCGCAGCAGATCCCGCTGAGTTCGGCACCGTCGTACGTGGTGCACCCGCCGGACGGCAAGTGGGTCATCTCGCTGGGCGAGTGGATGTTCGGGCTCAACCCGTTCGGCTGGCGGTTCATGCTCGCGCTGCTCGGCACGCTGGCGGTGCTGATGCTGTGCCGGATCGGGCGGCGCCTGACCCGTTCCACCGCGATCGGCTGCCTGGCGGGCGTGCTGATGTCGGTGGACGGCCTGGAGTTCGTGATGTCCCGCACCTCGTTGCTGGACCTCATCGTGATGTTCTGGGTGCTGGCGGCCTTCGGGGCGCTGCTGGTGGACCGCGACAAGGCCCGCGAACGGCTGGCGGCGGCCCTGCCGGACAGCGGCCGCGCCGATCCGCAGGCCGCCTGGTCGGCCCGGCTGGGACTGCGGCCGTGGCGGCTGGCGGCCGGCGTGCTGCTGGGCGTGGCGTGCGCCACGAAGTGGAACGGCATGTTCTACCTGGCCGCCTTCGCCGTGATGTCGGTGCTGTGGGACGTGGGCGCCCGCCGGGTGGCCGGTGCGGGCAGCGCGTTCGCCGCGATGCTGCGCCGCGACGCGCTGCCGGCGTTCCTGTCGCTGGTACCGGTGGCGTTCGCGACGTACCTGGTGTCGTGGAGCGGCTGGTTCCTCACCGGCAACGGCTACTACCGGCACTGGGCGGACCACCTCGGCGGCCCGTGGGCGTGGATCCCGGCGCCGCTGCGCAGCCTGTGGCACTACCAGCACCAGGTGTACCTGTTCAACATCAACCTGTCGCAGCCGCACACCTACCAGTCCAACCCATGGAGCTGGCTGGTCCTGGGCCGCCCGGTCTCCTACTTCTACGAGTCCCCCAAGCCCGGCCAGGACGGCTGCACCGCGGCCGGCGGCTGCGCCCGCGAGGTCCTCGCCCTGGGCACCCCGCTGCTGTGGTGGTCGGCCTGCTTCGCCCTGCTCTACCTGATCTACCGCTGGGCGATGCGCCGCGACTGGCGGGCCGGCGCGGTCCTGTGCGGCGTCGCCGCGGGCTACCTGCCGTGGTTCAACTACCAGCAGCGGACGATCTTCCTCTTCTACGCCGTCGTCTTCGTCCCCTACCTCTGCCTGGCCCTGGCGATGATGCTCGGCGCCGCCCTCGGCCCCCGAGGCGCCCCCGAACGCCGCCGCATGTGGGGCGCGGTGGGCGCCGGCACGCTGGTCCTGCTGATCGTCTGGAACTTCATCTACTTCTATCCGCTCTACACCGGCATGACGATCCCCCTGGACGCGTGGCGGAACCGGATGTGGCTGGACACCTGGATCTGACTGCGGCTCCATGAAGGGGCGCCCGCTTCGGCGGGCGCCCCTTCGGCGTTGACGGTGGTTCTCGCCGGTGGCCGCGGGTCGCCATCACCGGTCCAGGACGGCCCCGACAGGACTTCGCCGGCAGATTTTCCGCAGCAGCGGCGGACTTGATGCCAGGCGTTTCCAGCGTTCCCGCTCATGGGCTGAGGGCTGAGAAGAGCGCCGGGTGGCTGGCGGCTGCCGCGCGACCGTCAGCACAGCGGCCCGGAGAGGACGGCTTCGGCGATGCCGTGGGGTTCCCCCGGCGCGGCTTCGCCTCTGCCACAGATCCAAGTACGGCCCACCCGCATGAACTCAAATTCCACTTACCAGAAAATGGCCAGAGGAACAAATCCGCTCCACAAAACCGACCTAACAGAAGGTTATACGTCATCTCCCATTATTTTCTTGACAGATCCCCCATTCAGGCATGACCATGTCATATGCCTCGTGACAACCGAGTCACGAACACAAAACGAAAGGTCGGAAAACTTGAGATTTTTCTCGCGCAGATCCGCTGCCGTCGTGGTCGGCGTCCTTGCGCTGTCCTGCACCGCCGGGACCAGCCAAGCGTTCGCAGCTCAGAAGACCCCGCAGGTCGTCAAGCCGAACGGGTGCGTATCCGACGCTGGATACGACATAACCTCACACTCTCATCACTACAAGGACATGGTGCCCTCCGCCGAGGGCGAGGGCGGACAGTCCCTCACCATCACGCTCACCGCGGGCCTGTCCGTATCCGCAAGCATCACCGGAAGTGCCGCCTTTTCAGAAAGCGCGATCATCGCGTCTGCGAAGGAAACAATCGGCCTCACGTTCACCGGCACACTCTCAGCTTCCGTCTCCTACGGCTCCACCTGGGCCGTGCCTTCTTCCGACTCGGTCGGCTATCTGCATGCCGGTGCCGACGAGCAGTACGTGCACTGGAATTACGGCCAATACAACGGAGCCTGCACATGGGTCGTGAGCAAAAGCGGTACGGGCTACCTCCCCTACCACCTTCCGACCTTCTGGCACACCACGTGATCCGACGATTCACCGGCGCCGCGGTAACCGCTGTCTGCCTCGTCGGCCTTACGTCCTGCACATCTTCGGCGCACGGCCACGGGGCACAGCCGAGCACAGCGTCGCCGTCCCCCTCCACCAGGATCGCCACCCCGGTGAATCCGGTCTCCTACGGTCAAAAGATCCCGAACGCCGTCCTGCTCGTGAACACCAGCGGATCAGACGGTCGAACTCTTGAGATCAAAGGGGCGACCGGCAGCGGAAAATTTGCTGTCGCCGTTTCCTGCACCGGAAGCACAGCACCCCTGAGCGTCAAGGAGAGCAACGGTAAGATTCTCGAACGGATCTCAGCCTGCTCAACCAATGGAACCGTTATCTACGGGTCCAAAGGCCCACTGCGCGCCACGGACACCAGCGTCACGGTGCAGGCAAATCCGGCGACACACTGGCGTCTCGCGGCGTGGAAAATATCCGCAGGCCAGTGAGCATTTTCAGCGCCGCCTCTCCAGGGTGAGGATCGCTGCGGCGATTGGCGTCATCCGATGGGGGCTGCTGCGGAATCTGTGGAAGGTCTGCCAGGACTTCAGCCGTGCCACCCCGCACGCGACGGGTGCCCGGGCCTGGGCCACTGCTCGGTCGACCGTGCGCTGGGGAGAGCTCCCGGCCGGGGGTGTCTGCGGCCGGTGGTCAGCCACGGGCCCGCCCTCCGGTGGGCGCGGTCGACAGTCCCGGCTTTCGCACAGGATGTGGCCGGTCGGACCCGTCACGGCGGCCCTTTGGTCCTCCCCGCCTCCGCTCCTCGCCTCCCCCTTCGGGATTTCGTTGTCTGGTCGTTGACGAAAACAACGGTTTCGCGGAACGCCACCCCCGCCCCGGGGGAACCCGGCCCCGGGCCTCAACGGCGCGGCTGTGAACAGAGGCGCCAGCCGTGTCCGAGCGCTGGTCGGCCGCGGCGGCAGGTCACGCCGCGATGGTGGCGGCCCAGGACCGGCGCCCCTCGCCCAGGTGCCGCACCAGATCGAACAGTGTCCACTCGGGACAGGTCGGCACCTGCGTGTCGAGGCTGGGCGCGGAGGCGACCGCGGCGCGGAAGGCGGTCGACCGTTCGTCGATCAGCCGCAACGGATCGGGGAACTCCAAGGTCTCGTCCACGGCCATGGGTCCATCACCGCGCTCCGGCAACCGGACCGCGATTCCGCGGCCGATGTGGCCAGCCCGGTACAGGCCGCACGCCGTCGGTATGTCGGACCGCCAACTCCCGGGCGGTTTCCTCAGCGCGGTGGAAACGCCCTGCGGCGAAGCCACCACGCCGCCCACCGCGCATCGCGCATCGCGCATCGGCAACGCGACCTGGCGGCCGTCCCCAACGAACCACCGCGCGCACCCCGCTCCCCCACGGCGGACCACAGCACTCCCACCCCCGCCCCCACCCGCCCGACGCCGCCGCGAACCGGCTCCCGGTTGAAACCCTGCGGCTTGTGCGCCATCAGGCTCATGACAGGCGGTGTCGTGGCGGGGGCGCGGGGATCTCGGCGGTGAGGGCGGCAGGGTGAAAGAAATGTCCTGGTCGTGAGGAGTACGCCGTGTTGGTATCGGTTTCCGCTGTCGTGCTGTTCGGCTTCTTCGTGGCGTTCCTGCTGCGGACCAAGGCGATGACCTTCGGGTCGGGGTTCGTGGCGACGATGTTCGGGTTCTTCCTGGCGTCCTCGTGCGCGGCCGGCCCGATCAACTCGTTCTCCACCCAGATGGCCACCCTGGTCTCCGCCCTCGGCCACTGACCCCGCCCCGACAACGCCAGCCCCGCACCGGCGCCCCACCCGCCCCCGGCGCCGACCACCACCCCGTGCACCCGGCAGCGTCCGAACTCCCCTCCGACCTCCCGGCGGACAACATCCCCCGGCCGAAGACGCGTCGGCAGGCGCGCGGCCGACCGCCCACTCCGTCGGGTAAGGAACGTTCTTTCGGGTGGTCCGGGGATCGATTTCTCGCGTCCGATTACTGCAACTGGTTCACTGTGGGTATTCACAGTGTCGCCGTCGGCCCCCGACTCTCCTACGGAGGTCCGTCGCGGCTTCGGTAACGGGAGGGGTGGTCATATGCCAGCGAGGCCCAGGGAGTTGCGTCCGGACCGGTCGGCGCGGGACCTGTTCGGGGCGGAGATGCGCAGGCACCGGGCGCAGGAGTGCATGAGCCTGGAACGGCTGGGCGTCATCGTCGGGTTCAGCAAGAGCGTGCTGTCCCGGGTGGAGACGGCCGACGCGATGATGGCGCCGGACCTGCCGTCGAGGCTGGACGCGACGTTCCACACCGACGGCATCTTCGAACGGCTCTACGCGCTCGCCAGGAACGAGGTCCACCCCGACCGGTACCGCCGGCGGATGGACCTGGAACGGCGGGCGAAGGTCATCGACGAATACGGCGGCCAGGTCGTTCCCGGCCTCGCCCAGACACCGAAGTACGCCCTGGCGCTGTTCCGGGCGAGTAACCCCGAGGCCGCGGAGGGGGAGAACGAGGAGAGGGTCCTCGTCCGCATGGCCCGCCAGGGGATGTTCGACGACCACCTGGGGCCGTACCTGAACATGGTCCTGGACGAGGCGGTCCTACGGCGGCCCGTCGGCGGCCCCGAGGTCATGCGCGACCAACTGGCCGCGCTCCTGAAGCTGGTGAACACGCCGCGCAGCCTCGTTCAGGTGCTGCCGTTCAGCCACGGCGAACACTTCTTCCTGGGCGGCTCGGTGACGCTGATGACGTTGGACGACGGCACGGCGGTCGCCTACGAGGAGAGCATCGACATCGGGGCGCTACTGGAAGACAAAGAGAACGTCACTGCTCGTCGCCGGGCCTACGATCGACTCAGGGCGCACGCCCTCAGCCCGCTCGAGACGGCGGAGTTGATCCGAGACGTGATGGAGGCGCTACCGAGATGACGACCCCCGACCTGTCCCGCGCGACATGGTGCAAGTCCTCGTACTCCAACGGCAACGGTGGCAACTGCGTCGAGTGGACACCGGAGTTCGCGGCGACCGGAGTAGTGCCGGTCCGCGACAGCAAAGACCCCTCCGGCCCCGCCCTGGCATTCTCCACCACCAGCTGGACCACCTTCGTCAACGCCGTCGCCAACGGAGAATTCGACGCAGCCTGACGCGATCGCTGGCCCCCGGCCCGCGTCACGCCTGGGATGCCACTGCTGAGCTGATCCGAGAAGCGAAGGAGGCCCTACCGACATGAAGACCCCCGACCTGTCCCGCGCGACGTGGCGCAAGTCCTCGTACTCCAACGGAGGCGGCGGCAACTGCGTCGAGTGGACACCGCAGTTCGCGGCAACCGGCGTGGTCCCGGTCCGCGACAGCAAAGACCCCTCCGGCCCCGCCCTGACGTTCACCACCACCGGCTGGACCACCTTCGTCAACGCCGTCGCCAACGGAGAATTCGACGCAGCCTGACGCGATCGCTGGCCCCCGGCCCGCGTCACGCCCGGGATGCCACTGCTGAGCTGATCCGAGAAGCGAAGGAGGCCCTACCGACATGAAGACCCCCGACCTGTCCCGCGCGACGTGGCGCAAGTCCTCGTACTCCAACGGTGACGGTGGCAACTGCATCGAGTGGACACCGCAGTTCGCGGCAACCGGAGTAGTACCGGTCCGCGACAGCAAAGACCCCTCCGGCCCCGCCCTGACGTTCACCACCACCGGCTGGACCACCTTCGTCAACGCCGTCGCCACCGGGGAGTTCGACGCGGCCTGACGCCAGCACCGGCACGCGTCACGTCAGGGATGCCGCCGCAGAGGGTGGCGGGGGCCGGCACCACGGCACGACCCCCGCCGCCCCCGTCCCCGGCGCCCCACCTCCCCCGCCGTTCGCCACCCAGCCGCCCGTGCGCTGGCCACCCCGCCGGAGGCGCCCCCGGTGCACCCCGAACGTCCTCCCCCGAACAACGATCCGACCGGCGTGGCGGCACGGATCAGCAACCGCCTGACCAGCCCGACGCCGCCGCGACGCATCGGCTCCCCGGCACAGATCCATGAAGCCGCACGCCGCCGGCCCCGTGGCTTCGATACGGACGACGGCCTCAAGGATGGCCGAGCGACCGGTCGAGGTCCTGTTCACCGCGCTGGACGCGCAGACCGCGATCGTCCCCAGCACGGGTGCGGCCGCGCCCGCACCGATCACCCCGGCCCGACCGGCTCGCCGACCACCGCGTCCTCCACCAGTGCAAACCCCGGGCCGCAGGTCAGCCTGCCTCCTCGTCGTCGGCGGCCTCGCCGTCATCCTCGTCATCGTCGCCGTAGCGGGCGCGCAGCAGTATGCCGCGGCGCCAGATGTCGGCGGCCTGGCGTGGGCCCACGCCGGAGTCGGCGGCCCACTGGATCAGCGTGTCGGCGGCGCCGGCCGCCAGGCGGCCGGCCAGGCGCCGGGTCTGCGACGGGTCGAGGCCGTGCAGGAGCAGCTCTATGCCCTCGGTGTCCTCGTTCAGGACGCACGCGATCGCCGCGTCCGCCAGCCGGTCCGGGTCGAATGTCACGCCCACCTCGCTCATGCGGTCAGAATGACACTGTCCGTCCCGGTTCCGGAGTGACTCGGAGTGGAATCAGCCTCGTTGAACCCAACACTCGGCCAGTTGGAAACACCTCCACCGGGCCTTCGTCACAACTCACCGTCCACAGGCTGTGGATAAGCGGATGGCGCTGCACACCTTCCCGCCCTTGCGGGATCGCGCGGAGCGCAGGCGTGAACGGCCGGGGGCGGACGGGGAGTTCGCGGGTGGTCAGGCCGACGCGTACCAGTCGGCGTGCCGGGCGAAGCGGCCGGGGAATCCGGGGCCCGGCGGGCGGCCGGTGTCGTGCCAGAGCGCGTCGGAGGCGAAGCAGTGGTCGACGGCGAGTACGTCGAGGTCGTGCGCGGACCGGCCGAGCCGCTCCAGGCGGGCGACCGCCTCGTCGTGGGTGAGCCGGGCGCCGGGGACCGGGACGCCCCGCGCGGCGGCCAGCGCGGCGATGACGTCGGCGACGGGCACCGGGCGGGGGTGGTTGGCGTGGTAGACGGACGACGTCAGCGTGCCGTCCGGGGCCAGCGCGACGGCGGCGACGGCGCGGGCCAGGTCGTCCGCGTCGATCATCGAGGCGCGCGCCTGCCAGCCCCCGACGCTGCCGTCCAGCGCCGTCATCAGCCGGAGCATCCCGGGGCCCACCCAGCGGTCCCCGGCGCCGTACACCAGGTGCGGGCGCAGCACGACCCCGCCGGCGTCCAGCACGGCGCGTTCGGCGTCGGCGCGGGTGCGCGAGGTGTCCGACGCCGGCGCCGGCCGCAGGTCCCCGGGGTGCTCGCCGCGAAAGGGCCCGCGTCCGTAGACCGACGCCGTGCTCAGCAGTACGATCCGGCGCACTCCGGCGCGTATCGCCTCGGCGACCAGGGCCGCCGTGCCGTCCGCGTTGACCGCCCGGCACAGCTGCGGTGGGCCGCCGATCTGCGACGCGCAGTGCACGAGGACGTCGGCGCCGTCGCACACGCCGCGCAGCGACGCGGGGTCGGCCAGGTCGGCGGTGCGGATCTGCGTGCGCGCACCGTCCGGCGGTGCGGTGACCGGTCTGCGGTGGGCGATCAGCCGCAACGGCCGGTCCGGTTGCTCCCACGCGAGGCGCGCGGCGACACGGGCGCCTATGAAACCCGCGGCGCCGGTCAGGGTCAGGATCGGCATGACTCCCCGGTCTGTTCAGCAATACGTCCTGGTGCGGCCTCCATCGTGCGGTACGCGGGCGCTTGTGCGATACGTCATCGTGCGGTACACCGCAGGACGTTGCAGTACGTGGCGGCCCATCGCGGTACGTCATCGTGCGGTACGCACGCGCGCGTGCGGTACGTGAGGGCGTGTGCGGTACGTGAGGGCGTGTGCGCGAGGTCATCGTGCGGTACACGGGCCATCGCGCGGTGCGGCGTCACGCGGGGCCGCGGTCGCGTGTGGATGTCGGCGTCGGCGTCGGCGTGCGGACGGGTCCGCCGTACGCGGTCGTGCTCCCCGCGCCCCCGATCCCGCGGCGCGTCATCGTGCGGTACGTGTGCCTGATGGACGCGCCATCGTGTGCGGCGGTACGCACCGCGATCCGAATGCGGTCGGCCGACAGCGGTACGTGTGCCCGATGGACGCGTTCGTTCCGGTGCCGCTCCGCGAGGGGCCGGCGGGTCGGGGGATCGGGCGCTCCCGGGGACGGCGGGGGAGCGCCCGGACGGCTCCGGGGCGGTGCTCAGGCGAGCGGGCGGCAGGTGAGCATCGCGGAGAACAGCGTTTCGCCGTCCTGCCGCGCGGTGACGGTCACCGGGGTCTGGCCGGTGTCGTCGGGTTCGCCGGTCTCGGCCTCGATCCAGCAGGGGGCGGTGAGTTCGGCGTACCGCTCGAAGGTGCTGTGCAGCGCGACCGGGTGGACCGGACCGGGGCCGAGCAGTACTTGCGCGGCCTGGCGGGCGGCCTCGACCAGCAGCATGCCGGGGACGTGGTCCTGCGGGTGGTCGAAGTACACCGGGTGTGTGGTGTCGACCCGCAGCCGCCAGGTGCCCCGGGGGCGGCCTATGCCGGTGCGGGCGGCGTGCGCGGCGAGCGGCGCGACGTCCACGCCGAACGGGCCGTCCGACGGATCCGTCAGTACTACGTCACGCCGGTCGGTGTGCCCGACGGCGTGCGGCGGCAGCGGTACGGTGGGCTGCGTCCCGCAGACGGTGGGCCGTTCGCCGCGTATACGCCGGTACACCGCCGCCGACGTGCAGTTGTAGCCGGCGCTGCCGACCGCTATCCGCAGGGCGCCGCGCCACACCTCCGCGCGGTAGCGCAGCGACGACAGTTGGGTGCCGCGCCGGGTCACGTCGTGGCACGTCACGCGCAAGGTCAGGTCGGTGGGCAGCGGCGCGGTGCCCAGCGTGCCGGGGACGGCGGTGTACGACAGGTCCCACATGAGGAAATGGTGGCCCAGCGGCACGTCGAACTTGGCGTGCGCCAGCAGCGCGCCGGCCTGCCGGATGGTTTCGGCGAGCAGGAGCGGATCCTGCTGCCCGTATCGCGGGCTGAAAAGGGCGTGGCCGCGGGGCCATTGCGCTCCCACGATAAAACCGTCGGTTCCGTCGGTTTCCCAGTTGGTGAGAAAGACTTCACTGACGGCTGCCCTGTGCACGTATTGTCGGGGGACCGTAGTGGTGAGGGTGGGAAAATCATGTCGCGGCGGCTGGGGCGTGCCCGGCGGCGCAGGGGTGGGGACGTGGGCAACGGGCAGGCGTGGCAACGGGACCGGGGGTGTGGTGACGCTCGAGGACTGCATACGGAATCCCTGTCTCTGCGGGGGCGAGAAACAATCGGCTCGGCCTGCTGATCTCGACGTCACTGGGAATGATCAGCGAACGATGCTCCGGTTAAGATACAGACAAGCCGGTTTGGTTATCAAAGGGGTACGGAGATCAAATGGCGCAACAGGCCCGGGCGGTCAGGACACGGCGCGCGATCCTGGAAGCGGCGGCGGCGGTATTCGATGAGTGCGGTTATGAAGGGGCGAGTACCACTGAGATTCTCACAAGGAGTGGTCTGACCCGCGGCGCCCTCTACTTCCACTTCCCGTCGAAGGAGGCCATCGCCGACGCGGTGATCGACGCGCAGGCCGAGGCCCTGGTGCCGCCACCGCACAAGGTGAAGCTCCAGGCCACCATCGACCTGACCATGGCGTTCGCCGAACGGCTGCGTACCGACGTGGTGTTACGCGCCGCGATCCGGCTCAGCGTCGAGCAGGCGTCGTACCGGACACCGACCGCCGCCGCGTACCGCGGTCCGGCCGACGTGATCGTCAACCTGCTGACCACCGCCCGGCGTGAGGGCGAACTCCTCACCACCGTCGACCCGGAGGAGGTCACGCAGCTGATCGTCGGCGCTTTCGCCGGAATACAGCTGCTGTCCCAGGTCTACGAGGAACGGCGTGACCTGCCGTGCCGCATCGCCGTGCTGTGGAAGTACCTGCTGCCCTCGCTGGCCGTTCCCGGCCTCCTGCCGCACCTGCGCGCCAACCCCGAACGGGGCGCGGTCGCCCTCGCGACGGTCACGGCTGCCGCGGTTACCGGGCCGGGCGCGGACACCGCCGATCCGGGGGCCGGCGACCCCGTCGGGGTGGACGGCGCGGCCACGGATGCGGATGACGCGGTGCCGGGTGCGGATGACGCGGCCCGGGATGCGGATGACGCGGTGCCGGGTGCGGATGACGGGGACGCGGGCACGGACGACGCGGACGTGGACCCGCCTGAGTCAGCGGCCGGCCTCGCCCCCAGCGTCGAAGGTGCCTGAAGCGCCACCGAAGGCGCCCGAAACGGCGCCGAGGACCTCTCGGCCACCGCTGAAGGCGTCAACCCCGGCACCGAAGACGTGACTCCACCGCTGAAGGCGTCAACTCCGGCGCCGCAGAGGCGACGCCACCGCCGAAGAGGTGGACTCGCGGCCGCAAGCGTCGGTCCCGGCGCGGTGGACGCCGGCCACCACGTTCCGCCGCCAACGTCCGCCTGCTGTCGTTCCCCCGCCGCTTCCCCCGGGCCGTCCCACCGCCCGGGGGCCCGACCGCGTACCCCCCGGTGTGCTCCAGACCCTGGCGCAGTCCAAGCCCTGGCGTGCTCCAGGCTCCGGCGCACTCCAGGCTCACCGCTTTTTGCGGGTTTCCCGGCGTTCTGCGGGTCCCCCAGCGTTCTCCGGGCTTCCTGTCGCCCCTCGGGGGCACCGGGCGCTTTTCCGGCCTTCCCCGGCGCCCACGGCCCTCCCCGGAACCCCGGTCCCATGGCTCTCCGGCCCCCGGCTCCCCATGAGCCCAGAACCCGGAACCCCGAGCCCGGAACCGTGGACTGCCTGGACCCGGGACCACCCGCCCGCAGACCGCCCGAGCCTCGGACCGCCCAAGCAGCACGCCCAAGCCCCAACCTGCCCGGCCGGAGGCCCCGGTGGTGTGATGCCACCCGAGCCGCCGGCCGGGCGGGCCGTGTCAGCCGGCGTCGTACGCGGAGGCGCCGGTCAGCGCGCCCACCGGGCCGAGCTGGCGGTGCTGGCCGGGGAGGCGGCCGGCCGGTTCGGCGGCGGGGCGGCGCACGGCGGCCGGCCGGTGTACGCCGGGCGCGGCGTAGTGGTCGCCGGTGAGGTGGCCCGGCCGGGGCGCGGGCGGGCGGATAACGATGTCGTCGTGGGCGGCCGGGCCGTCCGCGACCGCCTGTTCGGCGGCCTGCCGCGCCGCGGCCTCCGCCTCGGCGCGGGCGGCCTCGGCGTCGGCGCGCAGTTCGGCCAGCGCGCGGTCGACCTCGGCGGTGGTGCGCGGGTCGGTCGCGGCCAGGTCCAGCAGCAGCTGCCAGATGCCGGTGGTGACCCGCGGCTCCCACCACGCGTCGTTCTCCCGGCCCATCGACTCCAGGCCCACGGTCACCGCGGCCAGCAGGCTCGCGGTCGCGTCGGGGTCGACGCCGGGCCGCAGCCTGCCCTGGGCCGCGTCGGCCGTCAGCCGTTCGCGCAGCAGCGTCAGCCAGCCGGCGCGCAGTGAACCGCCGCCGGTGCGTTCACCGGTCACGCCTTCGGCGTCCAGCCGCAGTCCGGCCCGCAGTACCGGATCGGCCCGCATACGCCGGGACATGGCGACGGTGAAGCGGGCGGCGCCGGCCAGCGTGCAGGTGCGGCCGTCGAGGCAGTGCTCGGCGGTGGCCATCACCGACGCGCGGGCCTCCTGGCGCACGGCGGCGACGAGTTCGTCCTTCGAGGCGAAATGGAAGTAGAGGGCGCCCTTGCTCACCCCGGCGGCCCGGCTGATGTCGAGCAGCCCCGTGCCCTTCATCCCCCGGTCGTCGATGAGCTCCGCGGCAGCCAGGATGAGGGCTTGGCGGGTTCGTGCGGCACGTACCTGCATCGGTCGGCACCTGTCCTTTCCGGGTGACCGCTGGCCGGGGCGGTCCTTCCCCGGCCGGTCCGTTCGGTCCCCCCATGGGGGGAGTGCTGTTTCCGTGGGCATCCTGCCATCGATGTCGCAAAAAACAAACAGTACTGTCGGGATGCTTCACGGCGAACGAGTCCACTTCTGGCCGTAGGCCCCGAGGTGACAGGGGTTACTGGCCAGTATTCGGACTGGGGCCGCCTGAGACGGTAGGGGAAGATCAAACAAACTGGCAAACCTGTTTGTCCTGTGCACCGACGGCTTACCTGCCGCCCGACCAGTTGAGTACAGTGGATTCACCGGACGGGCGCGCCGGACACCGGCCGGAGACGCGGGAGAGCAGTGATGAGCACAGCGCAGCCGCGCCGCGGGGACACCCGCCGGCGCATCCAGGAGATCGCTCTGGAGCTCTTCCTGGAACGTGGCTACGAGGGCACCTCGCTGCGGGAGATCGCCGAGCGCCTGGACGTCACCAAGGCCGCGCTCTACTACCACTTCAAGACCAAGGAAGACATCCTCGTCGCCCTGGTCGAGTCCTACTCCGCGCCGCTCGGCGAGATCATCGAATGGGCCGGCGACCGCCCGCGCGACGAGCGCACCCGGCGCGAGCTGCTCGCCCGTTACAGCGTCGTCGTGCAGGCCGCCGCCCCGCTGTTCACGTTCCTCTACGAGAACCAGGCCGCGCTGCGGGAACTGAGCATCGGTCAGCGGCTGAAGGACCAGATGCTGGCCCTGTGGGGCCTGTTCATCGACCGCGAGGGCGAACTGGCCGAACAGGCCCGTTCCGTCAGCGCGTTGATCACCGTGCACTTCGGCGGCGTTGCGATGCGCGAGCTGCCCGGCACCGCGGAGGCCAAGCGTCTCGCGCTGCTGGAGGTCGCCACCGAGATGGTCTGCGGCGGGAGTTGACGCAACGTCAGCAGGCGGGCGCGGGGCAGTTGTTGACGCGGGGCGTCAGCAGGCGCGGGGTGTCAGCGGCTGATGCGGCGGCGGTGGTTGACGCGGGGCGTTGGCGGCTGACGCGAGCCTCGGAGGTTGCCGCAGATGACGCAAGGCGTCGGCGGATGGGGCTGGTGCAGCGGGGGTGCGGCGCGGCGAGCGTGGTCCGGTTGTCCGCGGTCTGCGGTGGTCCGGGGTGTCCGTATCCGGGTGGGCTCCGGTTGATGTTGCCCGGTTGTGCGCCGGTTGATCGGACCCGTCACGCACCGTTCCTGACGTGCTCCGGCCGTCCCGTACCGGCTGCTCCGGCTGGCCGCACACGCGCCCGCACACGCACACGCACACGCACACGCACACGCACACGCACACGCACACGCACACGCACCGATCCTGACGTACTCCGGGTCCCGTACCGATCCTGCCCCGGTCCCCCGTACACGCACCGTTCCTGACGTACTCCGGCCGTCCCGTACCGGCTGCTCCGGCTGCTCCGGCTGGCCGCGCCCGCACACGCACCGATCCTGACGTACTCCGGCTGTCCCGTACCGATCCTGCCCCGGTCACCCGCACACGCACCGATCCTGACGTGCTCCGGCCGTCCCGTACCCAGACGTACTCCGACGTACCCCGGATGCCCTCACCCGGACGTGCCTCCGGTCGCGCCCCCGAACGTCCGTGCCCGAACGTGCGCTGGCCGTGCCCGGTGAGCGCCCGGTTCGCGGTCACCCGTGCGGCGCTCGCCCGCCCGGTGGGGCCGGGGGTCGGTCTCGGCCCGGACCTGGCGTGCCGGGGGTGGTCATGCCGCCCGCCGAGTAAGGCGGTGGGTGCGGTCACTCGCCGGTCTCGGCCGCCTTCGCCTCGGCGACCTTGGTGCGTACGTCGTCCATGTCGAGGGCGCGGGCCTGGCCGATCACCGATTCCAGGGCCTGCTCCGGCAGTGCGCCGGGCTCGCCGAAGACCGCGATGCCGTCGCGGATGATCATCAGGGTGGGGATCGACCGGATGTCGAAGGCGGCGGCCAGTTCCGGCTGCGCCTCGGTGTCGACCTTGCCGAAGACCACGTCGTCGTGACGGTCCGAGGCCTTGTCGTAGACCGGCGCGAACGACCGGCACGGGCCGCACCAGGAGGCCCAGAAGTCGATCAGTACGAAGCCGTTGTCCGTCACGACCTCGTTGAAGTTGTCCTTGGTCAGCTCGACCGTGGCCATGACCGCACCCTCTTTCCGTCGCCCGTCCGTCGGCCCCCGCAGGCTGCGACAACCACGCGTGGCGCGCGGGTATTCCTGGAGCCGATCCGCGTGCCCGGCCCGAGCGGGTCGTGATCTGATGACGGACGGTGTCCGGGCGGCCGCGTGGGCGCCGGGACGGGGCGACGGCGCCCACGGAAGCGGCGGACCACCGAGGGATGGGGGACGGGATGCGGCTGAGTACGCACGAATGGGGCAGCGGGGAGCGGATCGCGCTGCTGGTGCACGGGATGATGTCGGACCACCGGCTGTGGCACCGGGTCGGTCCCGAGCTGGCCGATCGCGGCTACCGGGTGATCGCCGCCGACCTGCGCGGTCACGGCGGCAGCGGCCGGGCCGACGTATACACACCGTCGCTGTTCGCCGACGACCTGGCCGAGACCCTGCCGGCCGGCGCGGAGCTCGCGATCGGCCACTCCCTCGGCGGCCTGGCCCTGTCGCTGGCGGTGGACCGGCTGCGGCCGGCGCGCGCGATCTACTCCGACCCCGCGTGGTGCGTCACCGATCAGGCCCGGCAGATGGGCCCGGCGATGTTCCGCACCTACGCGCGCATGTCGCGCCGCCAGATCCAGTTCTTCAACTCCCGCTGGCCCGAGGACGATCTGGACATCGAGCTGGCCACCTTGCAGGTGTGGGACCCGGCGGTGGCCGACTTCCTGGCCGGCGGCGCGCTCGCCACGTTCCTGCCCGAACGGCCGCTGGTGCCCTCACTGGTCCAGCTGCCCGAAGTCAGCTACCTGACCGGCCCCGCCGAGGCGGCCCTGCTCACCGGCCGCGGCTTCGAGATCCGCAGGGTCGAAGGCACCGGGCACTGCATCCACCGCGACGACCACGACGGCTTCATGGCCTCGCTGGAGGGCTGGATCTGATGGTCCGTCAGTCCTCAGTGCCGGTACGAGCCCCGGCCCCGGAGGCGGAGGCCGCACTGCCGTCAACCCCGGCACCGGCGCCGGCCCCGGAGGCGGCGGCGACCCCAGCCACAGCCCCGGAGGCGGAAGCGGCCCCCGAGCCGGGACCAGCGCCAGAGGACGCCTTGGCGCCGCAGGCGGAGGACGCCCCGGCGCCGCAGGCAGAGGCACTCGCGCCGGAAGCGCCCGTCCGGATCGTCGTGCTCAACGGCGGTTCCAGCGCGGGGAAGTCGAGCATCGCGCGGGCCCTTCAGGACCTGCTGCCCGACCCGTGGCTCGCCTTCGGCATCGACGACTTCGTCGCGGCGCTGCCCGGCCGGCTGCGTTCCCCGGGCGACGGGACCGGCATCGCCTTCGGCCCCGGCGGCGAGGTCGTGGTCGGCGACGGGTTCCGGGGGTTGGAGGCCGCCTGGGTCGCCGGGCTCGCCGCGACGGTGCGGGCCGGCGCGCGGATCATCGTCGACGACGTCTTCCTCGGCGGCGGCGCCTCCCAGGACCGGCTGCGCACCGCCTTCGCCGGGCTGCCGGTGCTGTGGGCGGGCGTGTGGTGCGACGCGGCCACCGCCGCCGGGCGGGAACGCGGCCGCCCCGACCGCGTCCCCGGCATGGCCGCCGGTCAGGCCGACCTGGTCCACCGCGGCGTCATCTACGACGTCGAGGTCGACACCGCGGACACCTCCACCGACGCGTGCGCCCGGGCGATCGCCGCCCGGCTGCAACGAACCCGCCAGACCGCCGACCGCGACCGCCCCGACCGCGCCCCGGTCCGGGACCGCTCCGACCTGGACCGTCCCGACCGGGCACCCTCCGACTGAGGCCGCCCCGACCAAGACCGCCCCGCCCGGCCGCGGACCGACGGAACCTCGCCCGGCGCCCATAAATAACGGTGCGTCAGAACAGCGCCCCGGCCGCGGCGTTGCCGTTCAGCGGGAACAACGCGTCGCCGGAGCGGCCCTGTTCGAGGTCGAGCAGGAACCGCTTGCGTTCCACGCCGCCGCCGTAACCGGTCATGTTGCCGTCGGAGCCGACCACCCGGTGGCACGGCACGACGATGCTCACCGGGTTCCTGCCGTTGGCCAGGCCCACCGCGCGCGACGCGGTCGGCTGCCCGATGTGCCGGGCCAGTTGCCCGTACGTGAGGGTGTCGCCGAACGGGATCTCGCGCAGCGCGTCCCACACCCGGCGCTGGAACGGTGTGCCGGCCGGCGCCAGGGGCAGGTCGAAGTCGGTCAACTCCCCGGCGAAATAGGCCCGTAGCTGCTCGATGACGGCACCGAAGGGCGCGGTGTCCGGGGCGCCGAAGGTGGACTCGTCGGGGCGGTGCCGGTGCTGCTCCATGTACAGGCCGCTCAGCGCGCCGTCGGTGGCCACCAGGGTCAGCGGCCCGACGGGGGAGTCGGCCACGGTGTGGTTGCGCATGAACATCAGTCCTTCGGGAGGTGGTTGACGGCGTGGTCCGTGGTGGCCCACAGGTACTGCACGGCGTACGCCCGCCACGGGCGCCACGCCTCCGCGTGCCGGGTGAACGCCGCCGGGGTGGCCGGCAGGCCCAACTCCTTTGCGGCGCGGCGGGTTCCGAGGTCGGTGGGCAGGAAGGCGTCCGGATCGCCCAGCGCCCGCATGGCGACCGACTCCACCGTCCACGGCCCGAACCCCGGCAGCCGGGCCAGCCGGGCCCGTGCCTCGGTCCAGTCCCCGCCCACGTCGAGGTCGATCGTGCCGTCGGCCAGCGCGGCCACCAGCGACGTGACGGTGGTGCGCCGGGAGGCCGGCATGGCCAGGGCCTGCGGATCGAGCCCGGCCAGCGCCTCGGCGGACGGGAACAGGTGCGTCAGCCCGCCCTCCGGGTCCCGCACCGGCTCGCCGTGCGCGGCCACCAGCCGTCCGGCGTGCGTGCGGGCGGCCGCGGTGGAGACCTGCTGGCCCAGCACCGCCCGGACGGCGAACTCCGGACCGTCCACCGTCCCCGGCACCCGGCGCCCCGGGGCCTTGCGCACGTGCGGTGCCAGCACCGGGTCCCGGGACAGCAGTTCGTCGACGGCCACCGGGTCCGCGTCCAGGTCGAGCAGCCGGCGGCAGCGGCTGATGGCGATCGCCAGGTCCCGCAGGTCGCCCAGCCGCAGCTCGCAGGCGATGTGCCCGTCGCGCGGGCTCAGCGCGACCACGCCCGGCCCGTGCGGCAGCCGCAGCGTCCGCCGGTACGCGCCGGCCCGCCACTCCTCCACGCCCGGCACCGCGGTGGCCGCCAGATGCCCGAACAGGTTGTCCGGGCACAGCGGCCGGCGGTACGGCAGGCGCAGCGACAGCGCCCCCGGCGTGCCGCTCGCGTCCGCCGGCCCCGCACCGGCGGCGCGCCCGCGGGCCCGTTCGCGCAGCTCGGTCGGCGACAGGGCGAAGACGCCCCGCACCGTCTCGTTGAACGCCCGGATGCTGGCGAACCCGGCCGCAAACGCCGCGTCGGTCATCGTCAGCCCGGTCGTCTCGATCAACAGCCTCGCGGTCTGCGCCCGTTGGGCCCTGGCCAGCGCGAGCGGCCCGGCGCCCAGCTCGGCGAGCAGCTGGCGTTCCACCTGACGGGTGCTGTAGCCGAGGCGGGCGGCCAGGCCCGGCACGCCCTCCCGGTCCACGACGCCGTCGCCGATCAGCCGCATCGCGCGGGCCACCACGTCGGCCCGCACGTTCCACTGCGGGCTGCCCGGGCTGGCGTCCGGCCGGCAGCGCTTGCACGCCCGGAACCCGGCCTGCTGGGCGGCGGCCGCGCTGGGGTAGAAGGTCATGTTCTCCGGTTTGGGCGGCACCACCGGGCAACTCGGCCGGCAGTAGATCCCGGTGGTCCGCACCGCGGTGAAGAACCACCCGTCGAACCGGGCGTCCTTCGACCGCACGGCCCGCACGCAGTTCTCGAAGTCCTGGTACACCCCTTCAGCATCACCGGTCGGCCCCCGCGGGGCCAGCGGAAAAACGACATCAAGCTCGCGCCACCGCAGGCCGCCGGGATGATGCGGTGACGCAGGGGGGCTTTTCCGCCGGTGTACGTGGTGGCTGACGCTTTCGGAACCGTACGTGGTGGGCGGCGTCCCCGCGTACGTGCGTAACGGCCGGCGTCCTCCATGAACGCGGTGAGTGCCCGGTCGGCGAGGGCGGGACGGAACTCGATGCCGGCGGGGTGGTGGTTCTCGTCGGGAACGGAGTGCGGGGAACGGAGTACGGGCGGACGGAGCGGGGAGCGCGGAGCGGGGCTGACAGTGCGGGAAACGGGGCGGGGAGCGCGGCGCCGGGCGGACGGCGCTCCTCCCCCAGTCGAACATATGACCCCTTTGAGTGAAACGCGGCACTCGTGGAACCGTCGCGGGGGCGGTGGGCGTTTTCTCCGGTATGAACCTGCTCGACCTGGTGATCGCCCTGCTGGCGATCGCGTTCGCCGTCTCCGGGTACCGCCGCGGCCTGGTGGCGAGCTGCATCCTGCTCGCCGGCTTCGTCGGCGGCGCGGTGCTCGGCGTGTGGGCGCTGCCGTTCGCGCTGCGCCCGACGACGCCCGGCACGACGGGCGCGCTGGTCGTCGCGCTGCTGGTGGTCCTGGTGCCGGCCGGGATCGGGCACGCGCTGGCCGGGCTGCTGGCCTGGCGGGTGCGCCGGCACCTGGAGTGGGGGCCGGTGCGGGGACTGGACGGCGTCGGCGGCGCGGCGGCCGGCGCGGTCGCGCTGCTGGTGTTCGCCTGGGTGTTCGCGGGCGTGCTCGCGACCTCGCCGGCGGCGCTGCTGAGCCGGCAGATCCGCGGGTCGGCGGTGCTCGGCGCGGTGGACCACGTGATGCCCTCGCAGACCCCGACGTGGTTCAGCAGCGCCGCCGGAGCGCTGTCGGGAGCCGGGTTCCCGCAGGTCTTCAACCCCTTCGAGAACGAGCCGGCGGCCACAGTGCCCGCCCCCTCCGGCGACGCGGTGACCCCCGCCGCGATCCGGGCCGCCCGGGCGGGCGTCGTCAAGATCTCGGGCGTCGCCGACGTCTCCGGCGGCCGGCGCGGCCAGGAGGGCAGCGGGTTCGTCTACGCCGCCGACCACGTCATGACCAACGCCCACGTGGTCGCCGGGGTCCGTTCGCCCGCCGTCCAGGTCGGCGGGGTCGGGCTGCCGTACCGGGCGCGGGTGGTGCTGTTCGACCCGGAGACGGACATCGCCGTCCTCGACGTGCCCGGCCTGTCCGCGCCCGTCCTGCCCTTCGCCGGCCCGGCCGCCCGTGCGGCGCCCGCGGTAGTGGCCGGCTACCCGCAGAACGGCGGCCTCGACGTACGCGCCGCCACCGTCGCGTCCCGCATCACCGCCACCGGCCAGGACATCTACGGCGACAACTCCACCACCCGCGAGGTCTACCAGCTGCGCGCCGATGTGCGCCCCGGCAACTCCGGCGGCCCGCTGCTGACCACCGGCGGCCGGGTCTACGGCGTGGTCTTCGCCCGCTCCACCGCCGAGCCGGACATCGGCTACGCCCTCACCGCCCGCCAGGTCGCCGCCGACGCCACCCGCGGCGCCGGCGCCACGACGGCGGTCTCCACCGGCGACCGGGCGGCCCTGTGAGGACGCGACGGCCGGACCGGCCGCCGCAGGGGCACGGAGGCACAGGAACTCAAGGGCTCAGGGGCTCAAGAGCGCCCAAGGGCTCAACCCGGCCGCGACAGCAGGTAGATCGCGCTGATGCCGGCGTCGGCGGGGTCGTCGGTGGCGAGTTCGCGGGACTCCAGATGGCGGAAACCGGCCTTCTCCAGAGCGCGGCAGGAGGCGCGGTTGGCGGCGAGCGGCACGGCGACGACGCCGGTGACGTCCGGGTAGGAGTCGAGGACGAGCAGGGCGAAGGCGCGGATGGCGGCGCTGCCGACGCCCTTGCCACGGTGTTCGGCGGGACCGATGAGGTAGTCGACGCCGGCCACGTCCGGCACGCCCACCGTGCGGTCCCAGTCGGGCTCGTCGGTGTGCCGGTACGCCTGGATGAGCCCGACGGGGGCGTCGTCGAGCCGGATGACGCAGGCGCGCATCGGGTCGGCGCCGTCCACCACGTCGCCGTAGTGCGCCTCGACGGCGGCGACCGTGGGCTCCGGGTCGAGCCACCAGGCGCGTACGTGCGGCAGCGCCAGCCAGGAGGCCAGCAGCGGGAAGTCGGCGCGGGTCAGCGGGCTGAAGGCGATTCTCACCGGTGCGGCGCCTCACCGCGGGCGGACTCGGCGCCCGGGTCCGCGACGGCGTCCGGGGTGGAGTCCGCGGCGGGGCCCGCGACGGCGTCCGGGGCGGAGTCCGCGGCGGGGCCCGGGGTGGAGTCCGCTGCCGGGGCGTCGGCCGGGGCGGGCGGGGCGTCGGCCGGGGCGGCGGTGGCGGGGGTGCGGGTGGAGAGCCAGGCGTCGAGTTCGGTGGTGACGCGGCGGTCCATGGCCATGGACAGCTCCGCCTCGACCACGTTCTTCGCCAGCGGGCGCAGCCGGTCGAGGGCCTCCGCCAGCCGGGTGGCGGCGCCGGCCGGCAGGTCGGGGGCGGCGGCGTCGATGACGTGGGTGCGGGTCAGCACGGTGAACAGGTCGGCCAGCGCGTCGACATGGCGCCGCACCTCGCGCCCGGTGGCCAGCACGGCCGACAGCGGCACGCCCTCGCGGACCAGGGCGGCGGAGGCGTCGAGCAGGCGGCGGCTGACGTGTACGACGTCGTCGCCGTCGACCGCTATGTAGCCGATGTCGAGGGCGGTGGCGAGGTTGTCGGCGGTGACGTCGGCGCCGAAGGAGTCGGCGAGTTCGGGCGGGGTGAGGCGCACCGGGGTCTCCTCGGACCAGGGGGTGGCCAACGCGCTTTCCAGGCCCAGGAGTTCGCCGACGTCGCGGCCGTTCTCCCAGGCGGCGATCAGGTCGGCGATGCCGCCGAGGGTGTGACCGCGTTCCAGCAGGGCGGCGACGGTGCGCAGCCGGGCCAGGTGGGCGTCGCCGTACCAGGCGATGCGGCCCTGGCGGCGGGGCGGCGGCAGCAGCCGGCGTTCGCGGTAGAACCGCAGCGTCCGCACGCTGACTCCGGCTTCCTTGGCCAGCTCCGCCATCCGGTATTCGCGTCCGCGGTCGCGTGGTTCGCCTGAATCCTCCACACCGGCCAGCTTACGTGGCCGACCCCGCACGGTGGCCCGCGGTGGCGCGGTGCGGATGCCCCTTTTGACCAAAGCGGACATTTGTCTTTATGAGGGCGTATCCCGGCAAAGAATGCTTCGTTGAAGGGCTGTGACAACGGTGAGCGACAGGCACGAGGGGGCGTACGCCCGGCGCGTGGATGGTGGACAGCGGGAGGCGCGCGCGCTGGCGCTCCCCCCGGTACGGGGTGTGCGACCGTGAGGCACGGCGGCCGGCCGGACCCCGGTGAGGAGTGGGACGCCCGCGCGACCCCCTACGACGGCCGGCGCGGCACGGGGTACGGCGGGCGGGCGCTGCCGGACTACGAGGCGTACGAGACGCTGTCGTACGAGCCCACGGCCTACGAGCCCACGGCGTACGAGCAGCGGGTCTACGAGACGCGGGCCTACGAGTCCAGGGGCTACGAGCCGGCGCCCTATGACGCGACGGGGTACGAGGCGACGGGGTACGAGGCGCTGTCCTACGACGGTGAGACGTACCCCGGCGTCTCCTACGAGGGCACCGGGTACGAGACCGGCGCCTACACGGGCGGTTACGACGCCGGCGCCGGGCCGGGCGGCTATCCGGCGATGGACGAGACCCCGGCGTACGGCGTGGCCGCCGCGGGCGCCGCCGGCGGATACCCCGGCGGTCCCGGTCCGCGGATCGCGGACCC
The DNA here is from genome assembly GCF_027947535.2 of Streptantibioticus silvisoli. GTDB lineage: Bacteria > Actinomycetota > Actinomycetes > Streptomycetales > Streptomycetaceae > Streptantibioticus_C > Streptantibioticus_C silvisoli. The sequence continues at coordinate 44,786 of NZ_JAAGKO020000046.1, read as the reverse complement.
GGGGATGGACGCCGCCGAGGCGGAGACGTACGGGCCGTCCTGGGAGTTCGAGGAGGGCCTGGCCCGGCTGTTGCAGACCTCGGCGCCGGAGAGCGTGCCGCCGCGCATCCCCCGGCAGCGGTTCGCGCACCGCAGGCAGTCCAAGCGGCTGGCCCGGGCCTGGCGGCGGGTGCGGCGGCTGGTGAAGGCGGCCGGCCCGATCTCCTGGCTGAAGCTGATCAGCCTCACGCTGGCCGCGCTCACCGCCGTCGTCGTCGCGGTCGTCGGCGCGCTCAGTGGCGTGATCTCCTACGACCCGCTGCGCAGGCTCGCGGTGCCCGGCGTGGTGGGCGAACTGGCCGGCTTCTGGCCGCTGCTGGTCTACGGGCCGTGGCTGGTGGCGTCGATGTCGATCCTGCGGGCGGCGGTGCACCGCAGGCGGGCCGCGCACTCGTGGCTGGTGGTGGTGATCTTCTCCGCGATCGCGGTCTACCTGTGCGTGGCGCACGCCGGCCGCACCCCGGTCCGGCTGGCGGTCGCGGGCCTGCCGCCGATCACCGCGCTGGTCTGCTTCCACCAGCTGGTCCGGCAGATCACCCTCACCAACCCGCCGCGCAAGGGCCCGCGCCGCCCCCGCCACACCGCACGCCGCGACTGACCGCGCGCCGACACCCCATGCGCCGGCCACCGCCGCACCCCCGGGACCTCGCGCGCCGGCCACCCCCGCACCCCCGGCACCCCGCGCTCCGGCCGCCGCCGCACCCTCCTCGCCCCGGCCGCCCCGCGCTCCCGCATCCCGGCCGCCCTCGCGCCCCCGGGACCCCGGCTGCCCTCGCACCCCCGCACACCCGACCGCCCCGGCCGCCCCGACCGCCCGACCGCCCCGGCCGCCCCACGCTCCCGCACCCCGCCGCCCCCGCACCCCCGCGACCCCGCCGACCCGACGCCCCCGCACCCCGCCCCGCGCACATCCGTTCCGTGTGACCCCTACCGCCGGTAACGCCAAAGGCTTACGCTCCTAACCGTGCCAGTAAACGCTGGCATGGTTAGGTACGTGCAGGGAGGCGGCATGGCGGACGGGACGCGCGAACACGTCAGGGTGGCGGTGATCGGAACCGGCTTCGCCGGTCTGGGCGCCGGAGTACGGCTGCGCCGCGAGGGCATCACCGACTTCGTCATCCTCGAACGGGCCGGCTCGGTGGGCGGCACCTGGCGGGACAACAGCTATCCGGGATGCGCGTGCGACGTGCCGTCCCACCTCTACTCCTTCTCCTTCGCGCCCAACGCGGCCTGGCCGCGGGCGTTCTCCGGCCAGCCGCACATCCGCGAATACCTCGACCGGGTCGCCGACACCTTCGGGCTGCGGCCGCACATCCGCTTCCACCACGAGGTGCGCGAGGCCCGCTGGGACGACGCGGCGCGGCACTGGCACGTGGCCACCGTCCAGGGCGCCGAACTGACCGCCGACGTGCTGATCACGGCGACCGGGCCGCTGTCCGACCCGCGGATACCGGACATACCCGGGCTGGAGACCTTCCCCGGCAAGGTCTTCCACTCGGCGCGCTGGGACCACGACTACGACCTGACCGGCAAGCGCGTCGCCATGGTCGGCACCGGCGCCTCCGCCATCCAGATCGTGCCCGCCGTCCAGCCGCAGGTCGCCCGGCTGACCGTCGTGCAGCGCACCCCGCCGTGGGTGATGCCCCGCATGGACCGCGGCATCAACGCGCTGGAGCGCAAGCTGCACGCGGCCGTCCCGGCCACCCAGAAGCTGCGCCGCAAACTGCTGTGGCTGGTCCGTGAGTTCCAGGTCGGCGCCTTCACCAAGCGGCCGCAGCTGATGAAGGTCACCGAGCAACTGGCCAGGGCCCACCTGCGCCGCGCCGTCAAGGACCCCGCGCTGCGGGCCAGGCTCACCCCCGACTACACCATCGGCTGCAAGCGCATCCTGCTGTCCAACGCGTACTACCCGGCGCTGGCGAAGCCCAACACCGAGGTGGTCAGCAGCGCGCTGACCCAGGTGCGCGGCTCCACGATCGTGGCCGCCGACGGCACCGAGCGCGAGGTCGACGCCATCATCTTCGGCACCGGCTTCCACGTCACCGACATGCCGATCGGCGACCGGGTGCGCGGCGCCGACGGCCGCACGCTGGGCGAGCACTGGAAGGACGGCATGGCCGCGCTGCGCGGCTGCGCGGTCGACGGCTTCCCCAACCTGCTGATGATCATCGGCCCCAACACCGGCCTGGGCAACAGCTCGATGGTGTTGATGATCGAGTCCGCGCTCAACTACGTCGCCGACTTCATGAAGACCCTGGACCGCACCGGCGCCGCCGCCCTCAGCGCCCGCCCCGAGGCGGTCCGCGCCTGGAACGAGCGGCTCCAGGAACGGATGGCGCGCACGGTGTGGAACACCGGTGGCTGCCAGAGCTGGTACCTCGACCCCAACGGCCGCAACACCACGCTGTGGCCCGGCACCACCGCCGAGTACCGCCGCGCCACCGAACGCCTCAAGCTCCAGGAGTACGACATCGTGCCCGCCGCCGTCCCCGCCGCCCAGGAGGTGACGGCCCGATGAGCGCGCCGGACCGCTACGCCCCGCCCACCCCGCGCCGTACCGCCTTCGTCCACTCCGCCGACGGGACGCGGATCGCCTACGAGGAGCACGGGCCGCAGGACGCGCCGACCATCGTGCTCAGCCACGGCTGGACCTGCTCGACCGTCTTCTGGGCCGCGGTGATCCGCGAACTCGCCCCGGACTGGCGGGTGGTGGCCTACGACCAGCGTGGCCACGGCCGCAGCGGAACCCCGCGCGGCCGCTCCGGCTACAGCACCGACGCACTCGCCGACGACCTGGAGGCCGTGCTGTGCGCGGCGCTGCCGGACGGCGCCCCGGCGCTGCTGGCCGGGCACTCGATGGGCGGCATGACCTTGATGGCGGCGGCCGACCGGCCGGCGGTGCGGGCCCGGACGGCCGCGGTGCTGCTGGCCAGCACCGGCAGCGGCCGGCTGGTGGACGCCACGCTGGTGCTGCCGGCCCGGGTGCGCTCCCCCAGGATCCGCCGCGCCTTCCACCGCGCGCTGCTGCACTCGTCCGCGCCGCTCGGACCGCAGGGGCCGCTGCTGCGGGCGGCGCTGAAGTACGGGGTGATGGCGCCGGGTTCGACCCCGGCGCAGGTCGCCGCCGTCACCCGGATCGTCGCCGCCTGCGGACGGCGGCAGCGGGCCGGCTGGGGCCGGGTGCTGGCCGGGCTCAACCTGGACGCCGGCGTCACCGCGCTGCGGGCGCCCACCGCCGTCCTGGTCGGCACCGCCGACAAGCTCACCCCGCGCACCCACGCCCACGGCATGGCGGCCCGGCTGCCGCACGGCCTCGGCGTCACCGAACTCCCGGGCCTGGGCCACATGACCCCGATCGAGGACCCGGACGCCGTGGTCCGGGTGCTGCGCGACCTGGCCCGGCAGTACCTGAAACCCCGTCACGAGATCGCGAAAGAAGGCGAATCCGCATGAGCAGGCGCATCGCCGGCCAGATCGTGGTGATCACCGGTGCAGCCCGCGGCGTCGGCGCGCTGCTGGCCCGGGTGCTGACCCGGCGCGGTGCCAAGGTCGTCCTCGTCGGCCTGGAACCGGCCGAACTGGCCAAGGTGGCGGCCGAGTTGGGCACCAAGTTCTGGGAGGCCAACGTCACCGACCGGGAGACGATGGCCCGGGTGGCCGCCGAGATCCGGGCGGAGTACGGCCGGATCGACACCGTCGTGGCCAACGCGGGCATCGCCACCGGCGGACCGTTCCTCGACTCCGACCCCGGCGCGTTCGACCGGGTCATCGAGGTCAACCTGCTGGGCAGCGTCGCCACCGCCCGCGCCTTCCTGCCGTTCCTGCTCGAATCGCGCGGCTACTACCTCCAGATCGCCTCGCTCGCCGCGCTGACCCCGGCGCCGATGATGGCCGCGTACTGCGCCAGCAAGGCCGGCGTCGAGGGCTTCGCGCACAGCCTGCGGGCCGAAGTCGGGTACCAGGGCGTGCGGGTGGGCGTCGGCTACCTCAGCTGGACCGACACCGACATGGTGCGCGGCGCCGACCAGGACGACGTACTGCGGGAGTTGCGCTCCCGGCTGCCCTGGCCGACCAACCGCACCTACCCGCTGGGCCCGGCCGTCCAGCGCCTCGCCGACGGCCTGGAGCGCCGCTCCTCGCACGTCTACGCCCAGTGGTGGCTGCGCGGCATGCAGGCGGTCCGCGGCTACCTGCCGTCGCTCGTCGGCACCGTCGGACAGCGCGAGATGCGGCGCGCCGAACCGAAGCTGCGCGACTCGGCGGGCCGGCGGCGCGGCCTGGTCGGCGCGGGCGGCGCGGCCGACGAGACGGACCGCGGCGGTGCGGTGGACGGGACGAATCGCGGCGGCGCGGTCGACGGCGCCGGCCGGATCGGCGGCGTCGAGCAGAAGTGACCTGGCGTCGGCCGAAGTGGCGGGCCGCAGAACGTAGTTGACGGTCCGTCAGTAGCGGTGATGATGTCCGCCGTGCGCCAGCCATGACGCACGGCGGACAGTGGTCGGCGCACGGCGCAGTGGTCTCCGCACGGCGCAGTGGTCGGCGCACGGCGGAACCCGGCCCCGGCGCGTTCACCCGGCGCGCGGCGGCAGGTTCGGGCGGGTGCGGTCCGGGCGGCCGCGGGTGTCGGGCGGGACGGAGGCGGGGCGGCGTTCCAGCAGTTCCCGCGCGGTCTCCACCGCCACCGACAGCTGCCGGGTGCGGTGCTCCGGTCGGCCGGGGGCGGCGCGCGGCACCTCGATGTCCGGTTCCACGCCGTGGTTCTCCACGTCCCAGCCGTACGCGTCGAACCACGCGGCGTTCATCGGCACCGTGATCACCGTGCCGTCGCCCAGCCGGTGCCGGCCGCTGGTGCCGACCACCCCGCCCCAGGTGCGGGTGCCGACCACCGGGCCGAGCCCCAGCAGTTTGAACGCGGCGGTGATCATGTCGCCGTCCGACGCGGTCGCCTCGTCGGCCAGCGCCACCACCGGACCGCGCGGCGCGCCGGTGGTGTAGGTGACCGGCCGCGCGTCCCGGGAGACGTCCCAGCCCAGCACGGTGCGGCTCAGCCGCTCGATGACCAGCTCGCTGATGTTGCCGCCGGCGTTGCCCCGCACGTCCACGATCAGCGCCGGGCGCGCCACCTCCAGCCGCAGGTCGCGGTTGAACTGCGCCCAGCCGGAGCCGCCCATGTCGGGGATGTGCAGGTAGCCGCACCGGCCGCCGCTCAACTCGTGCACCACGCGCCGCCGTTCGGCCACCCACGCCTGGTAGCGCAGCGGCCGTTCGTCGATCAGCGGGGAGACCGCCACCCGGCGCGGGTGCCCGTTGCCGCCCCGGGCGTGCGGCGGCGGGCGGAACGTCAGCTCCACCGTCGTGCCGCCCGCCCCCGCCAGCAGCGGCGCCGGCCCGGCCACCGGATCGACCGGCCGGCCGTCGACGTGGGAGAGCGCGTCCCCCTCCCGGATGCCGGTGCCGGCCAGCGGGGAGCGCGCCCGCGGGTCGGACGACTCGCCCGGCAGGATGCGCGAGACCGTCCACGTACCGTCCGCGCCCGGCGTGAAGTCGGCGCCCAGCAGCCCGATCGGCCGCTGGTAGTGCGCCGGTCCCTCGTTGCGGCGCGCCGGCGTGCAGTACGCGTGGGAGGTGCCCAGTTCACCGAGCACCTCCCGCAGCAAGTCTGCGAACTCCTCGGGGGAGGCGACCCGTTCGACCAGCGGGCGGTACTGCGCCAGCACCGCGTCCCAGTCGATCCCGCACATGTCCGGCGCCCAGAACAGGTCGCGCACCACCCGCCCGGCCTCCTCGAACGCCTGCCGCCACTCCGCGGCCGGATCGACCTCGTGCAGGATGCGCCGCATGTCGAGGATCACCGCCGAGTCCTCGTCGCCGCGCTCGTTGGCGGGCAGCACCGCCAGCTCCCCCTCGTCGTGCACCACCAGCCGGCTGCCGTCGCCGGAGACCTCGAACCAGTCCAGGTGCCGCAGCAGTTCGGACCGCCGTGCCGTGGCCGGGTCGAAGAACTCCAGCGTGGGCCGCGCCGACGGGTCCGCCGGGTTGGCGAACGTCTCACCCAGCGCGCCGGAGATCGGCCACCGCAGCCACGCCACCCCACCGCGCACCGCCGTGAGCGAGGAGTACTTCGACGCCGGTACGGGGAACGCCGTCACCCGGTCCGCCAGGCCCTCCGCCTCCACCACCACCGGACCGCCGGGCCCGCCCGCCGCCGCGTCCAGCCCGCCGCCGGCCGGCCGGCCCTCCACCGGCAGCGCGAACGGCGACGGCGTCGCGGAGTTCAGCGGCACCAGGTGCGGACGGCAGCCCAGCGGGAACGACAGGTCACCGGTGTGCACGTCGTAGACCGGGTCGAACCCGCGCCACGACAGGAACGCCAGATACCGGCCGTCGCGGGTGAAGACCGGCTGCTCGTCCTCGAACCGGCCCGCCGTCACGTCGATGACCGACCGGTCCGACAGCCGGGCGATCCGGATCTTGCGCAACGACCGCCCGGCCCCCGGCTGCGACCACGCCAGCCACCCGGAGTCCGGCGAGAACGCCAGGTCACGCACCGGACCGTTGTCCGACCGCGCCAGCCGCGCCACCTCGCCCGCCGGCAGCCCGGCCCGCGCCGAACCGTCGTCGTCCCCGGCGTCCGCGCCCTCACCGGTGCCCACCAGCAGCAGCCGCCCGTCGTGCGAGGCCACCGCCAGCACCCCGCCGTCCGGCGCCGACGCCAGCTCCAGCACCCGCCCCAACCGCCCGCCCGCCAGCCGCCGCCCACTGGGAGCCACCGGCGGGAAGCCGCCGGCCGCTGCCGCAGGGCCGTCCGCCACCGCGGGACCACTCGCCCGCCCGCCGTTCCCGTCCGGACCGCTGTTCCCGATCCCGCCCTCGTCCCGGCCGGCGGCGTCCCCATCCCCGTCCGCGTCCAGGCCGGCGTCCCCATCCGCGTCCGCGTCCAGGCCGGCGTCCTCGTCCGCGTCGAGGTCCCCGTCCAGGTCCGCGTCGAGCGCCGACCGGGCGGTCGCCCGGCCCGGCAGCCCGGTGATCTCCACCGCGTCCTCGCCGTCGGCGTCCGTGACGAACGCGATCCGGCCGGTGTCGCCCAGCATCTCCGGCAGCCGTACCCGGGCGCCCGGCTGGTCGGCCAGCGTGCGCGCCGGGCCGTCGCGGTGCGTCAGCCAGTACAGGCTGCCGCGCACGCAGACCGCGCTGGCCCGGCCGGTGGCGTCGCAGGCCAGACCGGTGACGTTCGCCGCGGCCGGCACCTGGAAGACCCGGCGCCCGGTGCGCGGTCCGCCCAGCCGCACGTCCAGCCGCCGCGGCACCGCCGCCGGGTCCGCCAGGTCCTCCGCCAGCCACAGCTCACCGGCGCACTGGTAGACCACCCGCCGCCCGTCGGTCGAGGCGGCCCGCGCGTAGAACCCGGCGTGATCGGTGTGCCGGCGCAGCTCGGTGCCGTCCGGCCGGCACGAGTACAGGTTGCCGACGCCCTCGTGGTCGGACAGGAACGCCACCCGCCCGGCCACCAGCATCGGAGCCGCCAGGTGGCCGGCCGCCCGCGGCAGCAGCCGCTCGCCGTCCAGCCACAGCCGCCCGGTCGCCCCGCCGCGGTACCGCTTCCAGGCGGCCGGCTCGTGCGGCGGTGTGCCCGACAGCAGCAGCGTGTGCCGCTCGGCGCCCGCCCCGGCCACCGCCAGGTCCGACACCCGCCCGTACGGCAGCCGCTCACCGGGCGAACCGTCGGTCGCCAGCCCGTACGCCCACGCGTAGTGCGTGAACGGCTGCCCGTGCGAGGAGACCGCCAGCACCCGGCCCTGCGGCGACCAGCCGCACACCCGCGCGTCCGGGCCGCCCCAGTACGTCAGCCGCCGCGCCGCGCCGCCGCCGGCCGGCACCACGTGCACCTCCGGGTCCAGGCTGCGCCAGCTGGTGAACGCGATGACCGCGCCGTCCGGCGAGAACCGCGGCGCCCCCAGCCGGGTACGGTCCGCCGTCAGCCGCCACGCCCGCCCCGCCTCCTGCCCGGACGCGGGCAGCGGCGCCAGCCACAGGTCGTCCTCGCAGACGAAGCAGACCAGCTCGCCGTGCAGGTGCGGAAACCGGAGGTACGCGCCGTCAGTCACGCTTTCCATGGTTCTGTCCGCACCCCCGCCGGGCAACCCGAACGGGTGAAGGCGCTCGCCGCCCGGCACCACCCCCGGCGCCCGCCCCGCCCCCGGCCGCAGCGCCCGGCCGGGCGGTGTGCACCATTGAGGGGGTCCAGGCGGCAGTGGGAGCGGACAGTGGTGGACGTCCAGGGGACGGTGGCGGACGGCTTCGAGCCGGTCCGCGAGGCGTTCGAACGTAATTTCGACGAGCGGGGCGAGGTGGGTGCGGCGGTCGCCGTCCACCACGAGGGCCGCCTCGTCGTCGACCTGTGGGCCGGCGAGGCCGAGGCCGACCGGCCGGGCAGGCCCTGGCAGCGGGAGACCGCGCAGGTCATCAGGTCGGCCGGCAAGGGCCCGGCGGCCGGCGTGCTCCTGCTGCTGCACCAGCGCGGCCAGCTCGACCTCGACGCGCCGGTCAGCACCTACTGGCCGCAGTTCAGGACGGCCGGCAAGGACGGCGCCCTGGTCCGGCACCTGCTCACCCACCGCGCCGGCGTGCCCGCCCTGGACCGGCCGCTGACCGTTCCCGAGGCGCTGGACGGCACCAGCGGCCCGGCGGCCGTCGCCGCGCAGCGCCCGCAGTGGACCCCGGGCGAGGACCACGGCTACCACGCGCAGACCTTCAGCTGGCTGCTGTCCGAACTCGTGCTGCGCGCCACCGGCCGCACCCTGGGCCGCTGGTTCGCCCAGGAGGTGGCCGGCCCCCTCGGGCTCGACCTGTGGTTCGGCCTGCCCGAGGCCCAGCTGCACCGCACCGGCCGGATCGCGCCGGTCCCGGCCCCGCCGCCGCCCCCCTCGCAGGGCCTGCGCGCCCGCCCCAAGAAGTCGGTCGCCGACGCCTACCGCGATCCGGAGTCGCTGACCAGCCGCGCGTTCGGCGCCATCGAGGCCGCCGCCGACGAGAACGACCCCGGCTACCTGGCCGCCGTCCTGCCCGCCTCCAACGCGGTCGCCACCGCCCGGTCCCTGTCGCGCTACTACGCCGCGCTGACCGGCCCGGTCGACGGCCGCCCGCCGCTGTTCGCCCGCGCCACCCTCACCGCCGCCCGCAGCGTGGAGTCCGAGGGGCCGGACCGCGTGCTGGTGGTCAACACCCGCTTCGGACACGGCTACATGCTGCACGGCCCGTCCTGCCCGCTGCTGGGCCCCGGCTCCTTCGGCCACCCCGGCCGCGGCGGCTGCCTCGGCTTCGCCGACCCGGAGGCCGCCGTCGGCTTCGGCTACGTCACCAACGGCCTCCAGCGGTCCGTCACCGCCGACCCCCGCGCCCAGACCCTGGTCCGGGCGCTGCGCGGCTGTCTAACCTGACGGCATGCGACGTTTCGACGGTTTCCGCGTCATGATCACCGGCGGCGGGCGGGGCATCGGCGCCGCCACCGCGCGCCGGCTGGCCGCCGAGGGCGCCTCGGTCCTGGTCACCGACCTCGACCCGGACCGCGCCGCCCGCACCGCCGAGTCCGTCGGCGGCGCCGCCCACCGCTGCGACGTCGCCGACAACACCTCCGTCCAGGCGGCCGTCGCCTTCGCGGTGGCGACGTTCGGCGGGCTGGAGGCGCTGGTCAACAACGCCTACGACTGCCACCCCGACCCCGCGCGCTTCGAGGACCACGACGAGGCCGACTGGGCCCGCGACCTCGACGTCTGCCTCACCGGCGCCTACCGCTGCTGCCGCGCCGCGATGCCGTACCTGGCGGCGGCCGGCGGGCGCGGCGCGATCGTCAACGTCGGCTCGGTCAACGCCGAACGCCACTTCGGCGGCCACACCTACAGCGCCGCCAAGGCCGGTCTGGCCGGCCTCACCCGCACCCTCGCGGTGGAGTCCGCGCCGCGCGGCGTCCGCGTCAACCTGGTCGAACCCGGCACGATCCGCACCCCCGCCTGGGACGACCGCCCCGCGGTGCTCGAACGCGCCGCCGCGCACTACCCGTTGGGCCGGGTCGGCGAACCGGAGGACGTCGCCGACGCGATCGCCTTCCTCGCCTCACCGGACGCCCGCTGGATCACCGGCGTCACCCTCCCGGTCGACGGCGGCCTGCTGGTCAGCAACCTTGGGATGAACAGGGCGTTCGACGGGGGGAGTTGACGGGGCGTCAGTTACGGTGGAACGTGCGGCGGCTGTGAGGCGTCAGCCACGGTGGGGCGGTGACTGTTGTGAGTGCGTCAGCCACGGTGAGGCGGTGAGCGTCGCGAGGCGTTGTCCGCCGGAGCGAGTCAACTGCGGTGCGGGTCAGCCACGGTGGAGCGGCGACCGTTGGAGTGCGTCAGCCACGGTGAGGCGGTGAGCGTCGCGAGGCGTCAGCCGCCGGAGCGCGTCGACCGTCGGAGCGCGTCACCCCCTGGCGCCCGTCGACCCTCGGCGCGTGTCAGCCGCTGTGCAGCATCAGGCCGATGCCGGCGACCATCACCAGCGCGCCGATCAGGCGTGAGCGGCCGAACCTCTCGTTGAAGAACACCGTTCCGAAGACCGCGCCGACGATGATGGACGACTCGCGCAGGGCCGATATCGGCGCCAGGTCGCCCTTGGTCTGCGCCCACAGCACCAGCCCGTAGGCCGCCAGCGACAGCAGGCCGCCGGCCAGGCCGCGTACCCACACCGGCCGCAGCCAGCCGAGGAACGCGCCGCGTTCGCGGTGCAGCGCGTACAGCGGGATCTGCCAGCCCTGGAGCAGCAGCAGCCAGCCGCAGTAGCCCAGCGCGGTGCCCGAGTCGCGCACGCCGACGCCGTCGACCACCGTGTACGAGGCGATGGCCAGCCCGGTGCAGACCGCGGCCGCCAGCGCGGGCCACTTCGGCCGTTCCCCGCCGCCGCGCAGCCCCCACAGCGCCACGCCCGCCAGCCCGCAACTGGCCAGCACCACACCGGCGGTCTGCCAGGCGTTCGGCACCTCGCCGACGAACACCGCCGCCAGCAGCGTGACCACCAGCGGCGCGGTCCCGCGCGCGATCGGGTACATCTGGCTGAAGTCGCCGAGCTTGAACGACTTCATCAGCAGCGTCTGGTACGTCACGTGGATCACCACCGACCCCAGCAGGAACGGCCAGGCGTCGGCGTGCGGCAGCGGTGCGAGCAGCACCAGCGCCAGCCCGCCGATCCCGCCGCCGAGCCCCACCAGGGTGAACGCCTGCAACTTGTCGTCGATCGCGTGCGCCAGCGCGTTCCAGCTGGCGTGCGTGATCGCCGCGATCAGCACCGCGACGGCTATCGGCCATGTCATACGACAGCCCCCCGTCCGGAGGGGACGAGGGGCTGTGCGGAAACGTCCTGCTGCCTCTGCATGACATCGACGCTAACGGCACGCGCCCCGCCGCGGCCACGGACTTTCACCGTGGTCCCGGTCACGGGACGCGCGCGGCGGGGTGGGGTGGGCCGGTGGCCGGGGCGTGGTGGCCGGCGCGGCAGCCGGTGTGGTGGCCGGCGCGCCGATCCGCGCGCTGGCCCGCCGGTCAGCTGGCGGCGAGGATCGCGGTGACGATCTTGCCGGCGTACTTGTAGCCGTCGCCGGTGTTGGGCACGACCGCGGCGGCCGCGACGTCACCGCGGTAGGCGATGAACCAGCTGTTCGGCTTGGTCTGCCCGTCGACCTCGGCGGTGCCGGTCTTGGCGCCCACGTCGCCGCTCAGGGTGCCGATGGTCGGTTCGGCGGTGCCGCTGCGCGCGGTCAGCCGCATCATCGACTGGATCTCGGAGTCCACCGTCGGGCTCAGCTGCCGCGGTGCCACCGCTATGGTGCGGTGGTCCAGCGACGGCGAGACGATGATCGGCTGGTGGAAGACGCCGGACTTCGCGGTGGCCGCCACCGACGCCATGTTCAGCGGGTTGAGCTGCACCTCGCCCTGGCCGATGTACGTCGACGCCTTCAGCGAGCCGGTGCCGGCCGGCACCTTGCCGTCCCAGCTGGAGACCCCGGTGTTCCAGGTCAGGCCCAGCCCGAAGACGTCCTTGGCCTCCGCCTCGACCGCGCCGTCCGGCAGCACGTTGGCCGTCGAGATGAACGCGGTGTTGCACGAGGCCGCGAAGTCGGTCGCCACAGTGGTGGCGTTGGCGAAGTTCTCCCCCTCCACGTTGTGGAAGGTCCGGCCGCCGTAGGTGATCGTCGACGGGCACGGCAGCGGCGAGTTCGGGGTGTACTTGCCGGTCGACAGCAGCGTCGAGGCGGTGATGACCTTGAACGTGGAGCCGGAGGCGTACTGCCCCAGCATCGCCTTGTTGTAGCCGGCGGCCGGGTTGTCGGCCACCGCCAGGATGTCGCCGGTGCTCGGCTGGACCGACACCACCGAGGCGTCCGGGCCCTGCGTGGTCACCGCGCGCTCGGCCTCCGCCTGGAGCGTCGCGTCGATCGTGGTCGACAACGGCTTGCCCGGCGTGCCGGACGCCAGCGCGTGCAGCACCGTGCCGGCCTTGCCGTCCGAGCCCTTGACCTCGATCGCCATGCTCGGCGTGCCCTGCGTCTTGGTGCCGTACCGGGTGCGCAGCTGGTCGAGGATGCCCGACAGCGACGGGTACTTCGCCCCGGTCAGCACCGCGCCCCGGCGGTCGACGATCTCGGTGGGCGGCGGCGCGGTCACGCCCGCCTCCAGCGTCTGGCCCTGCTTGAGCGCCGGGTAGACCACCGACGGCGCCCACGCCACCACCGGCTCGCCCGTCGTGCTGTCGCGCGTGACGGTCAGCGCGGAGGCGTACTTCCACGCGGTGTGCTGCCCGTTGTACGTGAACGACGCGTTGACGGAGAACGGCACCTTGTCCGGTGACGCGGCGGTCGCGGTGCCGGTACCGGTGCTCGCCCCGGCCGACGGCGCCGAACTCGCCCCGGTCGACGGCGCGGTGGCCTTGGCGGTCACCGCCGTCGCCTTGAACGCGGTGCGGAACGCGGTCAGTTGACTGCTCGCCTGCGCCGTGTCGTCGGTCATCCCGGCCGCCTTCGCCGTGTCCCCCGACGACCAGGCCGCCAGGAACGCGTTCGCCGTCGACCGTACCTGCGCCGCGGTCAGCGGACCGGTCGGCACCTTCCCGGACGCGGAGTTGACCGACGTACCGTCCGAGGTCTCGTGCGTGTACAGCTGATACCCGCCGAACCCGACTCCCGCAACCACCACGACACACACCCCGGTGATGGCGGCGCGCTTGGCCCCTCGCTGCATTTTCGCGGTTCCTCCCCGGCTCCCGACGACACACGTCCACGCCGCCGCGGCATTGCGGGCACAGCGTGACGCGGAGGGCACTCTATGGCACACGAATGTGTGTCAGGTCAAGAACACATCACCGGACAGGATGGACGCCGAACCGGTACAGAATCGGGACACTCCACCGCCCGTTCCCGACCGGATCGGGAGCTTTCCCGGGAGGGGGCGGCTGGGCGCCGGGCGGGGGTGCCTCCGGCGGGGGTGGCGGATGACGGCGGAGGTGGATGGCGACGGTCGCCGCCGCGCCGGGCCGGACCGGTCGGGCGGGGTGTCCCGCGTCGGCCGGCCGGCGGAAATCGGTGGCAGCGGAGGGCGGCCGGGCGGCAGGCTTTCTTCATGGAGGCACACATCTGGCCGCTGTACGGACTGCGGGTCACCACTCCCCGACTTCAACTGCGGCTTCCCACGCTGGAGTTGCTGGAGGAGCTGTCCACCGTCGCGGCGGGCGGGCTGCACGACGAGGACTACATGCCGTTCAGCGCGCCGTGGAGCGCGACGTCGCCGGCCGGGCGGGCGCGGACGACGTTCCAGCACGTGCTGGGGACGGTGGCCCAATGGCAGCCGGACGCCTGGACGTTGAGCCTGGCCGTGCTGTGCGACGGTGCGGTGGTCGGGCGGCAGGACATCATGGCGCGGGCCTTCGGCGTCACCGGGGAGGCGGAGACCGGTTCGTGGCTGGGGCTGCCGTACCAGGGCAGGGGCATCGGCACCGAGATGCGGGCCGCCGTGCTCCACCTGGCGTTCGCCGTGCTCGGCGCCACCTGCATGACGTCGGTCGCGATGACCGACAACGCCGGCTCGCTGGGCGTCTCGCGCAAGCTCGGCTACCGGCCGGACGGCCTGTGCGTCGCCGCGGTCGACGGTGTACCGCGCACCCAGCGGCGCCTGCGGCTGGAACGTGCCGACTGGCAGACGAACCGCACGATCCCGGTGGAGGTCACCGGGTTCGAGCCGTGCCGCGACCTGTTCGGTCCGACCGCCGCCCGGAACGCCCCGGCCCCCTGACCCGGTGTACGGATGATTGACCGACGATGCCGTGGGGGCCGGGCGCGGTCCGTCGGGCCCGTCAGCCGGCCGTGCCGAAATCGGGGGCCTGGCCGCCGTAGGGGCGGGTGATGATCTCCATGCCGTGGCCGGAGGGGTCCTTGAAGTAGACGCCGCGACCGCCGAACAGGTGGTTGATCTCGCCGGGCTGCCGGCCGTGCGGATCGGCCCAGTAGTCGACTCCGGCGTCCTGGATGCGCTGGAACGACGCGTCGAACTCCTCGTCGGACACGAGGAACGCGTAGTGCTGGAGGGTGATCGAAGCGGCGGGGACGGTCGCGAAGTCCAGCGTGACCCCGTTGCCGGTCGTCATCGGGATGAACGGTCCCCACGCGGCGCCGGCCGCCAGGCCCAGGATGCGGGAGAGGAATTCCGCGGATTCGCGCTTGTCCAGTGACTGGACGATGGTGTGGTTCAGTTCGACTGACACGGTGGAATGCCTCCGGTGGGCACCTCACGGGCACCTCCATGCCTCACCCGGCCGGTGACCGGCACGCGATGCCGTACGGCCGATGCTACCCGGACGGCCGAACGACGGTGGGTGATCCGGCCGGTGGGCGCCGGAGGATATTCCGGTGCCGTTGTCCGACCCGGGTGGCAGGATCGGGCCATGGACGCTGTGGGGGACGTGCGGGACCGGGAGGCACTGTCCGCGCTGGTCAGCGCGGGTGCGCGGGTGAAGTGGCTGATGTTCTGGGGTCATCAGCCGCAGGCAGACGGCTCGGTGGGGGCCGGCTGCCTGAGCCAGTGGTACCCGTCGCCGTTCACCGTGGCCGGGGTGACGTACCCGACCGCGGAACACTGGATGATGACCGCCAAGGCCCGCCTGTTCGGCGACGACGCGACAGCCGATCGCATACCGGGCGCCGCCACCCCGGCCGAGGCGAAGAACCTGGGCCGGCTGGTGCGCGGCTTCGACGAGGCGACCTGGACAGCGTCCCGCTTCGGCCTGGTCGTCGAGGGAAACGTGGCCAAGTTCGGCCGGTCCGCGCCGCTGCGGGACTTCCTGCTCGGCACCGGTTCGCGGGTCCTGGTCGAGGCCAGCCCGCGGGACCGCCTGTGGGGCATCGGTATGTCCGCTTCGCACGCCGACGCGACCGACCCGTCCCGCTGGCGCGGGCTCAACCTGCTGGGGTTCGCGCTGATGGAGGCCCGTGCCCGGCTGGCGGCCGCCGGGTCCGCCGATGCGGGAACTCCCGTGCTCAGGCCGTAGATTGACGCCATGGTGGAGGGGACGAAGAGCACACAGGCACCGCTGCTGACCGCACCGGAGCCCACCACACCGCACATACCGCTGCCGCCGGAAGTCATACCGGGCCTCGCCCCGGTGACGTCCGGCGCACCGGGCCCCGCACCGGCCGCCGGGCCGCCGACCGCCGACGGTGAGGCCGCCGCCGCGGACACCGCCGGCGGCGGACCCGGCTCGGGAACCGGCTCCGGGACCGGCGCGGGCGGCGGGCGTGGCGGGGTCGGGCGGGCGTCGCTGGTGATGGCGTTCGGAACGGTGGCGTCCCGGGCGACCGGGCTGGTCCGGCAGGTCCTCCAGGCCGCCGCACTGGGCACCGGACTGCTGGCGAGCACCTACAACACCGCCAACGTGGTGCCCACCAGCCTGTACTTCCTGCTGATCGGCGGCGCGCTCAACTCCGTCCTGGTCCCGCAACTGGTGCGGGCGCGCGCGCAGGACGCGGACGGCGGCAAGGCGTTCGAACAGCGGCTGGTCACCCTGGTGCTCGCCGTCCTCGGCGTCGGCACGGTACTGGCGGTCTGGGCGGCCCCGGAGATCATCTCCGTCTACCAGAGCGACACCCCCGCCAACCACGCCGCGTTCGAACTCACCGTGCTCTTCGCCCGCTTCCTGCTGCCGCAGATCTTCCTGTACGGCATGTTCAGCATCCTGGGCCAGGTCCTCAACGCCCGCGGCAGGTTCGCGGCCATGATGTGGACGCCGATCCTCAACAACGTCGTCCTCATCACCATGTTCGGCGCCTACCTGTGGCTGATGACGGTCCCGCACCGGGTGCAGGACATCAGCCCGGACCAGATCCGGCTGCTCGGCATCGGCACGACGGCCGCCCTCGCCGCGCAGACCTTCGCCCTGATACCGGCCGCGCGGGCGGCCGGCTTCCGCTTCCGGCCGCGGTTCGACTGGCGGGGCACCGGACTCGGCAAGAGCGTCAGCGCCGCCCGCTGGACCCTGCTGTTCGTCCTGACCAACCTCGTCGCCGCCACCATCGTCACCCACTTCGCCAACGCCGCCGACCAGGCGCTGCCCAAGGCCGGCGTCGGCTACACCGCCTACTCCTACGCCCAGCAGATCTGGATGCTGCCGCAGTCGGTGGTCACCGTCTCCCTGGTGACCGCGCTGCTGCCCCGCATGAGCCGCGCCGTCGCCGAACGCCGGCTGTCCGACCTGCGCGGCGACCTGTCCGGCGCGCTGCGCACCAGCGGGGTCGTCATCGTGCCGGCCGCGTTCTTCTTCCTGGCCTTCGGCCCGCTCCTCGCCCGCCTGCTGTTCGCACACGGCGCCGCCGGAGCCGCCGCCACCGTCCCGCTGGGCCACATGCTCCAGGCCTTCGGCCTCGGCCTGGTCCCGTTCTCCGCGCAATACCTGCTGCTGCGCGGCTTCTACGCCTTCGAGGACACCCGCACCCCGTTCCTGATGTCGGTGTGGATGGGCGTCGTCAACGTGGCCCTCGCGGTCCTGTGCCACCTCGAACTGCCGGCCCGCTGGGCGGTGACCGGCATGGCCGCCGCCTACACCGTCTCCTACGGCATCGGCTTCTGGCGCACGGCCACCCTGCTGCGGCGCAGGCTCGGCGGCCGCATCGACGGCCGCCGGCTCCTGGGCACCTACCTGCGCCTGACGCTCGCCGCCGCGGTGGCCGGCGGCGCCGGCCTGCTGACCGCCCGCCTCGTCCC
The DNA here is from genome assembly GCF_027947535.2 of Streptantibioticus silvisoli. Taxonomy (GTDB): domain Bacteria; phylum Actinomycetota; class Actinomycetes; order Streptomycetales; family Streptomycetaceae; genus Streptantibioticus_C; species Streptantibioticus_C silvisoli. The sequence continues at coordinate 27,471 of NZ_JAAGKO020000046.1, read as the reverse complement.
CCTCGACTTCACCGGTTCCGTCATCGCCGCCCTCGCCGCCGGCGCGGTCGTCATGGCCGTGCTCTACCTCGCCCTCGCCCGCGTTCTCCGCATCGCCGAACTGAAGACGCTGCCAGGCCTGAGGTAACCGCTGCGCGGGGCTTTTGGGGGGCCGGGCTTTTGGGGGGCCGGGCTTTTGGGGGTGCGGCTGCGCCGGGCTTTTTGGGGGGGGCGGGGCTTCGAGGGGTGCGGCTGCGCCGGGCTGTTGCGGTGCCGGGCTTTTGGGGGCGAGGCTTTCGGGAGGTGCGGGGCTTCGGGGCGGGAGTTGCTGCCTTCGGAGGGCGGGGGCTACGGGGTCGGGGGTTGCTGTCTTCGGAGGGCGCGGGGCTTCGGGGGGCGCCGCCTTCGGGGCCGACGCCGACGGAACCGTGGTCGGCGGCATCCGGACGGCACGGTCCTCCGGCGCATCGCCGACGGCACCCGGGTACGGCGGACGGCACCGTCCTCGGCGGTGTCGCGGGACGGGCCCGTCTTCAGCGGGCTCGCTGACGGCACCCTCGTCGGCGGCATCCGGACGGCACCGTCTTCAGGCGCGTCGCCGACGGCACCGTCTCAGGTCGCACCCCCGTGGCACCGCCTTCAGACGCACGGTGACAGCACCGGCCCCGATCGCACCGTCTTCCGGCGCACCCCCTGACCGCACCGCCCCCGGCGCGACACCGCCGGCCCCAACCGTCCTGGTCAGCCGCCGAACCCGGAGCGGGCGGCGTCAGACCAGGCGGCGGGCGGTGGCCCAGCGGGTGAGTTCGTGGCGGTTGGACAGCTGGAGCTTGCGCAGGACCGCGGAGACGTGGGACTCGACGGTCTTGACGGAGATGAACAGCTGCTTGGCGATCTCCTTGTACGCGTACCCCCGGGCGATCAGCCGCAGGACCTCGCGCTCGCGCTGGGTGAGGCGGTCGAGGTCCTCGTCCACCGGCGGCGCGTCAGTGGAGGCGAACGCGTCGAGGACGAAGCCGGCCAGCCGGGGCGAGAAGACCGCGTCGCCCTCGGAGACCCGGAATATGGAGTTGACCAGGTCGGGACCGGTGATGTTCTTGGTGACGTAGCCGCGCGCCCCACCGCGGATGACCCCGATGACGTCATCGGCCGCGTCGGAGACCGACAGCGCCAGGAACCGCACCGGGGACTCCGGGGCCGTGGTCAACGCGGCGCACCGGCGCAGGACTTCGACACCTCCGCCGCCGGGCAGGTGGACGTCGAGCAGCACGACGTCGGGCCGGGTGGCCTGCACGACGGTGACCGCCTGGTCGACGTCGGCCGCCTCGCCGACCACGTCGACGCCGGTCCGCGCCGTCTCGCCGATCTCGGCCTGCACACCGGTGCGGAACATCCGGTGGTCGTCCACCAGGACCACCCGGACCCGCCGCGCCCCGGTGTCCGCCGTGTTGACGTCGCTCATGCCGAAGACCTCTCCATCTCCAGTTCCACCTCGGTGCCGCCGCCGGGCGCCGGGTGGATGCGTGCCGTGCCGCCGTTGCGTTCCATGCGGCCGATGATGGACTCCCGTACGCCCATCCGGTCCTCCGGTACGGCCGCCGGATCGAACCCGGGACCGTGGTCGCGTATGGATACGAAGACCCGGTCCTCCTCGACCTCGGCGTAGGCCTGGACGGCCTCGTCCCCACCGTACTTGGCGGCGTTGACCATCGCCTCGCGCGCGGCCTGGTGCATCGCGGCCAGGGCAGGGGTCAGCGGGCAGTCGCCGACGCAGACCACCTCGACGGGAACACCGTGCCGGTCCTCGACCTCGGCGGCCGCCGCCCGGATCGCGTCGGCCATCGTCTTCGGCTCGTCCTCCTCCTTGCCGGTGCCCTCGGGGCGGTAGAGCCAGGCGCGCAGTTCGCGTTCCTGGGCGCGGGCGAGCCGGGCCACCTCGCGGGGGTCGTCGGCGTTGCGCTGGATCAGGGTCAGGGTGTGCAGGACGGAGTCGTGGACGTGGGCCGCGACCTCGGCGCGCTCCTGGGCGCGGATGCGCAGGGTGCGTTCCTCCGACAGGTCCTGAGTTATGCGGATCACATAGGGGCCGACCAGCAGGGCGATGCCGACCAGCAGGGCCAGCGACGCCTGCATGATCGCGCCGAGGTGCTCGGCCGAGCCCTGCAGGACCAGGAATCCGGTGACGCCGGCGACGACCAGGATGACGCCGGCCGCACCCCGGGCCAGCGGCCAGAAGCGTTTGCCGCGGCTCATCTCCACCCAGCGGGCGCGCCGGGCGTTGTCGGCCTGCCGCCAGACCAGCGCTACGCCGGCCGCGATGAGCAGCATGGGCCAGATGTAGGCGTTGGCGGCGCCAAGATGGAGGTTGTTGACGAGGATGGCGAGTCCGCCGAGCATCGCGGCCAGCGCGATGAGCTGGCCGCGTTCCGGTTTGCGGCCGGCCAGCCAGGCACGGGCGCCCATCGGTTCGCGGCCCTCGTCCACGCCGCCGAGACCCAGCGGGACCACGAACCAGAAGAGCGCGTAGAGCACGACGCTGAGACCGCCGAAGGTGGTCAGCGCGACGAAGACCACACGCACCCAGGAGACCGGCAGGCCGAGATGGCCAGCGAGCCCGCGGGCCACACCGCCGATGATCCGGCCCTCCGAGCTCCGGTAGAGCCGGGGCGGGTCCTCCTCCTCCGCGCTCCGGCCCGCGCCGGGGCGCCCGGGGCGGGACCGCGCACCGGTGTCCGCTCCCGGCGCGGTCGCGTCGCGGGGCGGTCCCGGTGGGCCCGTGAAGGGCGCTGACGTGGCTGACATGGTTCCGATCGTCACATGCCCGGCCACCGAGCCGCATCAGGGTTGGTCCCCGATTCGTCCCGGAGACGCCCACGGCGTGGCGACCCCGGGACGCACCCGGGTGCTGTTCGAACCGGTCTCAGGGACCAACCAGGGTCATCACCGATTCCGGTTGGGGCCGCCGCTGGGCCACCATGAAGGACATGACCGACGACAAGCCCGGCCCGGCGGCCGGGGCCGATGACGCGGCGGGCGGAGCGCAGGACGCTCCGGCCGCCGGTCCGACCGTGCCCGGCCCCTCCGGGCCACCCGAGTCACCCGACACGCCCGACACGCCCGCGCGGAAGCTGCTGACGCGCAGCCGGCGCAGCAAGATCATCGGCGGGGTGTGCGGAGGGCTGGGCCGCTACTTCGGTATCGACCCGGTGATCTTCCGGGTGGTGCTGGCGGTGCTGGCGCTGACCGGCGGGGTGGGGCTGATCAGCTACGGCATCGGCTGGCTGCTGATCCCGCTGGACGGCGAGGACGAGACCGAGCTGCGCCGTCTGATGTCCGGCCGGATAGAGGGCACCTCGATGACCGCGGTGCTGTGCGCGCTGGTCGGCTCGGGGCTCTTCCTGTCCACGATGGACAACGGGGAGACCCAGGCGTTCGCACTGTGCCTGGTCGGCGCCATGGTGGCCGCCGTCTACTGGTCGCAGCGCCGGCGGGCGTGGCTGGCGTCGGTGGCGGCGGACTACGCGCACGCGATGCGGAACCGGTCCGGCGCGGCCGGTGCCGGTCCGGCGCGTGAGGCGCCGCCGGCCGCGCAGCCGCCGCCGAAGGACGGGCCGTCATGGTGGCGGACGGCGGCGGGGCCGACGATGCCGGGGCCGAACGGACCGGTGTCGTTCACCAAGACGGCGCCCGGGGTCTTCATCACCCGGCCGGCCGGCGGCGGGATCGGCGGCGGCACCGGCGGCCAGTACGTGTGGGGGCCCGAGGAACCGGGCCCGGAGACGGAGGACGCGAAGGCGGCGGGGCGTTCGGCGGCGTCGAAGCGGGCGGACCGCCGGGAGCGGGAGGGCGGCCTGTACAGCGCGGTGGTCTTCCTGCTCTCCCTGCTGGCCGGCACCGGCGGCGCGGCGGTGAGCTGGCACCGGCAGCCGCTGGGCACGTCGCTGGAGGTGGGCTTCGTCGCGATGCTGGCGGTGCTCGGCCTGGGGATGGTCGGCGGCTCCTTCGCCGGGCGCCGCGGGCACGGGATGATCGGCTGGGCGGTGCTGGCGTCGTTCCTGGTGGCGGTCTCGGCGACGATGCCGAAGTCGGTGGGCACCGACTGGCACCGGGCGACGTGGCATCCGGCGAGCGCGGCGGCGGTCCGGCCGTCGTACGCGCTGGGCGCGGGCCAGGGCGTCCTGGACCTCACCGGGGTCTCGCCGCACGGCGGCACGGTCACGACCTCGGTGGACATGGGCGCCGGCCAGATACAGGTGCGCGTTCCACGGGACGTGACCGTGCGGCTGTCGGCCAAGGTCGGGCTGGGCGACGTACGGCTGCCCGACGAGCGGCACCACGATGTGAACGTCTCACCGGACAAGACCCGGGAGGGCACGTATCCGCCGGCGGTCGGCACGAAGTCCGCCGGGACGATCAAGCTCACGCTCAAACTCGGAGCGGGACAGGTGGAGGTGCTGCGTGACCCGGCGTCGTAGATTCGAGCTCTCGGGGCTGTTCGCCGGCCTCATATTCCTGGCGGTGGCCGCCGCCTTCGCCTGTGACGTGGCCGGCGTCTGGCATCCCAAGCCGCTGGCGACCGTGCCGTTCGTCTGCCTGGGTCTGGCGGTCGTCTCGGTCCTCCGCGCCGCGTCGAACCGGTCGCGGCGCCGGGCGGACAGCGCGGACCAGGCCGACAGCGCCGGCCGGGGGTAACTCCTGGGGCGGTGCGGGGTTGCCTGCGGCGGGGGTGTCCGCAGCGCGGGAGGTCGCCTGTTGCGGGGCGGGAGGTCGCCTGCGGGGCGGGGCGGGGCGGTGACGTGAGCGGGCGGGGGCGGTCGGTCGGGCGGTCGGGCGGTCGCGGTCACCGGGGTGTCCCGTCTGGCGGCCCTGCGGCCTCAGCGGGCGACCACCATGCCGGCCTCAGCGGGCAGTCACCGCATCGGCCTCGGCGCGCGGTCACCACGCCGGTCCCGGTGGGACGCCTTCCGGCACCCCGCCAGACGCTCGGCGCCCCGACAGACGCTCGGCGCCCCGGCATCCCGCCTGACAACCGAGCCCCCGGCACCGGGCACCGGGCACCGGGCACCCGCTCCTGTCGGACGCCGCTGAGCCCCGGCACCCCGGCATGCCTGCACTTCGCTGCCCCGGCTGGCGCCCCGATGCACCCCGGCACGCTGGCCGACACCCCGACGCCGCGCCGCACTCCGGCCGGCACCCCGTCGCACGCCGGCCGGCGCTCCGACGCCCCCGACACTCCGGCGCCCCCGACCCCCCGGTGCCGCCTGAAGACCTCCGCCCCCAAATCCCGCCTCCGTCAGACCTCCTCCGTCACACCTCCCCCGTACCGCCGTGGCCGGGGCCGCGGCGGCGGGCGGTGAGCCAGGCGTCGAGGGAGAGGTAGGGGGCGCCGGCGAGGACGAGGGGGAGCCAGGCCATGAGGTAGGCGAGGTCGTTGCCGTAGTAGTACGGGGTGCTGGACCAGCTCACGGTGAGCCAGAGGCTGAGGGAGATGAGCGCGCCGCCGAGGGCGGCGACGCGGGAGAGGAGGCCGAAGAACGTGCCGAGGCCGGCCGCGAGTTCGCCGAGGGCGATGGCGTAGCCGAAGCCGGAGGGGCTTTTGAGGGCGAGGTCGACCATGCCGGGGATGGCGGCGGAGTCCCGGACGGAGTGCAGCATGGTGACGAGCGTGCCGTTGGAGGCGAAGAAGGTGGGGTCGGTCAGTTTGTCGAGCCCCGCGTAGATGAAGGTCACGCCGAGGAAGATCCGCAGGGGCAGCAGCGCGTAGCGCACCGCGTTGTCCCGCAGACCGTCCAGCCGCCGTGTGCCGTCCGGTGTACCGATTGCCGCCATGACGTCCGCCTTTCCGACCCCGTACGTCCGTACGCCGGTCAACTGTTCCGATGACCTGTACGCAGGGCCGGCCCGTGGCGCTCAACGCACGGCCGGGTTCACCGGCGAAACCGTCGGCCCGACCGCCCCGGCACACCTCCCGCCGACGGGCCGCACCGGCCGCGCCGCCGTCGAGCGCCTCCTCCGCCAGCCACTCCCCCGTCCCCCGGCACGCACCCCTCCCGAAAGCACCGATCAGTCGAAGAGGTCCGGCTGGTCGCGGGTTATCTGCTGGTGGAGGGGTTGGTAGTTGATCCAGGCGACCAGGTCGTTGCCGAGTTGGCCGTGGGTGTGGAGGGCGTTGTCGTGGGTGATGGGGACGGGGGTGCCGGCGGCCTTGGCGGTGAGTTGGACCTGGCAGGAGCGTTCCATGGTGATGAACCACCAGGCGGCGGCGTCGACGGAGTCGCCGACGGTGAGCAGGCCGTGGTTGCGCAGGATGACCGCCTTGTGGGGGCCCAGGGCGCCGGCGATGCGGCGGCCCTCCTCCTCGTCGAGGACGACGCCGGTGTAGTCGTCGAAGAGGGCGTGGTCCTGGTAGAAGGCGCAGACGTCCTGGGTGATGGGTTCGAGCAGTTCGCCGAGGCTGGAGAGCGCGCGGCCGTAGGTGGAGTGGCTGTGGGCGGCGGCGACGACGTCCGGGCGGGCCAGGTGCACCTGGGAGTGGATGGCGAAGGCGGCCTGGTTGACGTGGTAGCGGCCTTCGACGACCTGGCCGGCGTGGTTGACGAGGATCAGGTCGCTGACGGTGATGTGCTTGAAGGACATCCCGAACGGGTTGACCCAGAAGTGGTCGGTGAACTCGGGGTCGCGGGCGGTGATGTGGCCCGCGACCCCTTCCTCGAAGCCGAGGCGGCCGAAGAGGCGCAGGGCGGCGGCGAGGCGTTCCTTGCGGTGGCGGCGTTCGGCGGCGACGTCGTCGAAGGTGGGCGGCAGCGCGAAGTGCAGCTGGTCGAGCGGGACGGGCTGCGGCGGCACGGCCCCCTCCCGTCCGGCGGGAGCGGACCCCGCGGGCGCGGACCCCGCCGGAGCGGATTCCGTGGGGACGAAGTCGGCCGGGGATCCGGCCGCGGACTCGGTGGCGGGCACGATGTCGGTCATGACACCCGAAGCTACCGCCGGGTAGGTCTAGTTGCCCAGGGGTGTGCCGGAGGCGCCGAGGGTCACCGACTGTCCGGTGACGAGCAGGACCAGGCCGTCGTGCGCGGTGCGCAGTCCGCCGAAGGCCAGGCCGGCGGGCAGGTCGATCGGCCAGTCGGCCGGCGGCTTGCCGGAGGCGGGCACGCTGACGCGCAGCTCGTTGCCGTCGGCGGTGATGCTGCCGTCGCCGGACAGCGCCCGGCCGTCGTAGCGGCCGGCCAGCCGCACCGCGACGGTGTGCGCCGCCGGGCCCGGGTCGCCGTCGGTCAGCGAGTGCGGGGTGACGGTGACCTGGCTCGCGCCGAGTATCCGGCCGACCGCCTGGGACAGGTCGGCCCAGCCGATGGTGACCGTGCCGGTGACGCTGCCGGAGCGGGCGCTGTCGAAGGTCGGGGCGACCTGGACGTCGTGCAGTTCGAGCTGGACCTTGGCCACCGTCAGGTAGCCGCCCGGGCTCTGGGCGGTGTCGCTGGAGGTGAGGTTGCCGGCGGTGAGCGTGACGTGGTCGAAGGAACGGCCCAGCGCCTGGGTCAGGAACGGGAATCCGTGGATGTCCACGGTGGTGTACGAGGTGGTGTTGTTGTCGAAGTCGTACTTATCGTCGGCCTTCTTGGCGACGAAGTTGTCGGCCAGGTGCACCGCGATCCGGTCGGCGGCCACGAAGAGCGCCGCCAGGACCACGACGGTGACGGTGAGTACCTTGACCCAGCGTCGTCCCATGTTGTTCTCCCCCACACGTTGACGGGGGCGAGGTCCGGCACGCCGGTTTCCCTTCCCCCCTCGCCCCGCGAACCGCCTGATCCTGCCAGGTCCATGACCATCTGTCACATCAGTGACGGTCCGGGGGAAAACGCCGCCGGGTGTCGGCTGCGGGTGTCGGCGGGACGTCACCGGGGCGGGGCGGGGGCTGGGGCTGGGGTGGTGTTCCGTGAAACCGTTGTCTTCGTCAACGACCAGACAACGGAATTCCGGAGGGAGAGTCGCCGGGGATGAACTCCAGGTAGGACACGCCCGGCATGGGCAGGTCGAACGTGGTGGTGACCGTGCCGTCGGCCGCGGTGGCGTCCGGTTCGGGGAGCACCGCCAGCCCGTTCGCGGCGCGCAGCGCGTCCCACTGCGCCGGGCCGTCGGGCCAGTCGGCGCCGGCGCCCAGCTCGCGCCGGACCGCGCGGACGTTGGAGTGCGCCTCGTCGATCCGGTGGTGGACCACCGCGTAGGCGTCGGCGGTCAGCCCCTGAAGGGTCAACGTGACCTGGCGACCGAGGAGTTCGCTGCCGCCGACCCGGCTGTAGTCCAGGGTGCCGTTCCACACCAGGACGCCGACCCGGCCGTCGTCGTGGCGGGCGGCCAGGGTCTGCACCAGGCTGCCGGCGCCGTCACCGGTGACCCGGGCGACGAGTTCGTGGTCACCGAGGCGTTCGGCCGGCGACAGCGCGGCGAAGACGGAGTCGCCGACCTCGTTGAAGTGGGTGGGCCTCGGGCCCCACTCGGGTCACCACAGCTTCAGGTCCTCGCGGCCGTGCCGGGCGAGGATCGGCCGCAGGTCCAGCGGCGCGGTGCCGAAGACGTGGGCGGCGACGAAGTCGATGGGCGCGCCGGAGGTGTCGAGGCCGTAGCGCTCGACCAGGTGCGCGGTCAGGTCGCGGATCAGCGCCTGCCAGCGGTCCCAGTCCTCGGGCGGTGAGATGACGGCGTGGTAGCCGCAGACGGTCTTGTCCGGGTGGCGGGCCAAGTCCCTCGGCATGATGGCCAGTTCGACGACCGGGCGCAGGCCGAGGGCCATGACCTCGTCGTAGAACCGGTCGACGCCGGTGAAGTCGTGGACGGGTTCGCCGTCGCGTTCGCGGTAGACGCCGAGGTCGTCGCCGAGGATGGCGTGCGCGCACGGTCCGCACGCCGAAGTGCCCGACGGACAGCCGCAGCACCTCGCGCAGTTCGTCGCCAATGACCTGGCCGCCCGTCAGGTCGTCGCACAGCAGGTGGCTCAGGTGCTCGGAGCCGATCATCGGCCGCCACGGGCGCGGGAGCCGCCGGACCGTCTCGCCGGCCGCGGCGGTGACGGCGACGGTGGCGTGGCCGTCGGGCAGCGCGGTGGCGGGCACCGGTGCGGACAGCGACCCGCTGACGAGCGCGTCGGCGACCGCGTACCAGTGGCCGGCGCCGGGGGACGTGGACCACCGGCATCCGGCCGGCCAGGCGCTCCGGCGTCGCGCTGTCCACCGTGTGCGCGAGCACCGCCAGTCCCGCAGCGGCCGACCACCATCGACAGCGTGTCGCGGTCGTCGTCGGCGTGGCCGGCGGCGATGAGCACCGCGAACCCTGAGCGCCGCGCGGCGCGTTCCATGCCGCGGATCACCTCGTCGTACCAGTACATCGCGTCGCTCTCCACGATGTCCTGGTCCCCGACCGGGTCCGGGAAGCACAACCCCAGGTTGGCCAGGTTCTGCGCCGCCGCGCTGGGCAGGTGGCCGAGTTCGGCGACCGCGGCCAGCACCTTCGTCCGCGTCTCCGGCCGCGTTTCCAGCCGCACCCGGTCGTTCCCGGCCAGCACGCGGGAGACCGAGGCCGTCGACACGCCTGCCAGCGCGGCGACCTCGTACACGGTGGGCATCTCCCGCACCGGACGACCTCCCCGCGTCGTACCGGGATGCGCCGCTTCGTCGCCGCGACCCGCTTACGCGCCTATGCGCCTATGCGCCTATGCAAGCGCGTACACGGATACCGGCCGCCCGGTCGCGGAGTCGTAAAGCCCCGAACCGGCAAACGTTTCCGCCTCGCCATCCACCCGGCCAACCGGCCGGTTTCGGCGGCCGGAAGCGCCCGTTCTTCGCGCGCTTCGGCATGGTCAAGCAGCGATTGCCCCATATGCCGATCCGGTCAGATCCCTTGACGGCGGTCAGATAAACCGCTTTAGTCAGCGGCTGAGCAACGCTGCCGTCACGGGAAAACGGACGGGGAACGGGCAGCGGACGCGACGACGCGAGGACGACGCGAGGAGGAGACCGATGGCCGCAGCCGGGAAACGGCCGACGATCGCGGATGTGGCGCGACTGGCCGGAGTGTCACCGAGCGCGGTGTCGTTCGCGTTCAACAACCGGCCCGGACTGTCGGACGAGACGCGGGCGCGCATCCTGTCGGCCGCCGAACGGGTCGGCTGGCAGCCGAGCCGGACGGCACGGGCGCTGTCGCGGGGACGGGCCGGCGCGCTCGGCCTGGTGCTGACCCGCGAGCCGGAACTCATCGGCGCCGACCCGTTCTTCTCCACCTTCATCGCCGGCGTCGAATCGGTGCTGACCGCCCGCGGCCACGGGCTGATGCTCAACGTGGCCGCCCCGGCCCAGGAGGCCGCGACCTACCGGCGGCTGGCGGCCGACCGGCGGGTGGACGGCGTGCTCATCACCGACCTGCGGGTCGGCGATCCGCGCCCGGCCCTGGTCACCGCCCTGCGGATGCCCGCGGTGGTGGTCGGCGACCGGGAGTTCTGCGGCGGCCTGTGCTCGGTCGACCTCGACGACCGGCCGGCCTTCGCCGAGGCCGTCGACCACCTCGCGCGGCTCGGGCACCGGCGGATCGCGCACGTGGCCGGCCCCGCCGAGTTCCGGCACGCGCAGCGGCGCCGCGAGGCGTGGGCGGCGGCGCTGACCGCGGCCGGCCTGCCGCAAGGACCCGTTTTAACCGGCGGATTCAGCGCCGAGGGCGGCGCGCGGGCCACCCGGGAACTGCTGGCGCTGACCCCGCGCCCCACCGCGGTCGTCTACGCCAACGACCTGTCCGCCATCGCCGGCATCGCCGTCGCCCAGGAGGCCGGGTTCGCGGTCCCCGGCGACCTGTCGGTGGTGGGCTACGACGACACCCCGCTGGCGGCGTACACCCACCCGCGCCTGACCACCGCCCGCGCCGACATCCACCGCTGGGGCGCGGTCGCCGCGCAGACCCTGCACACCGTCATCGAACGCGGCACCGCCCCGCACGTCGCCCTCGACCCGTCGACGCTGACGCTCCGCGAGTCGACGGGCCCGGCACCGGGGCGGTAGCACCGAGGGGGTGGCCTCCGGCGGTGCGACCGGGCGGCGGTGCGGCGGTGCGACTTTCGGCGGCTGACGTCGGCGGCCTCCGGCGCATCCGGTGACCTTCGGCGGCCGGACGTCGTCACTGCCTCCGGCGCGCCGGACCCCGGCGGCAGCACCTCCGCCCCGGCGGGGCGACCGCCCGAGGCCGGCCCCGGGATCGGCCCGCGCCGGCCCCGCGATCGGCCCGGGACCGGCACCGCCCGGTCGCCCCGCCGCCCCGCACGCCCGCACCCTCACACCGCTCAACACCCGCACCGGCCGCCCCCGCACCGGTCAACGCCCGCACCCCGCAACAGCGTCGGCACCCCCACACCTCCGACACCCCCGACACCCCCGCAGGAGCCCACCCCCGCAGGAGGCATCCCCCGCCGAAAGCCGCCCCGCCGGAGGCATCCCCCGCAGGAGCCCACCCCGTTCCAAGCGTCCCCCACCCGCCCGGCGACGGAGCCCGGCGGACGACAGTTTGGAGAGTTCCGTGTTCCGCAGAACCGCACTGGCGCTGGTGGCGCTGGGACTGGTCGCCGCGACCAGTTCGTGCGCCAGGTCCGGCCCCGACCCGGCGGTGGCCGACACCTCGCGCGGGCCGATCACCGTCTGGCTGTCCGACAACGCCCAGGAGATCGGCTGGGGCAACGCGATGGTGGCCGACTGGAACCGGCAGCACCCCGACCAGAAGGTCACCGCGCGGCAGATCCCGGCGGGCAAGACCTCCGAGGAGGCGGAGTCCGCGTCGATCATCGCCGGCAACAGCGCCTGCCTGGTCTTCAACGGCTCGCCCGCCTCCGTACCGCAGTTCCAGCAGCAGGCCGGGCTGGTCGCGCTCAACACCTTCCCGGGCGCCGCGGCCTACATCAAGGCCCGCACCGGCGCGCGGGCGGCCCAGTACGAGTCGGCCGACGGCGAGTTCTACCAGATGCCGTGGAAGACCAATCCGGTGATGATCCTCTACAACAAGAAGATCTTCGCCAAGGCCGGCATCGACCCGGACCACCCGGACCTGACCACCTACGCGCGGTTCGTCGCGGCGTCGAAGAAGATCGTCTCCAGCGGCGCCGCCCCGTCGGCGATCTGGCCGTCGCCCGCCTCGGACTTCTTCCAACCCTGGTACGACTACTACCCGGCTTTCATCGCCCAGTCGCACGGCCAGCCGCTGGTCAAGGACGGCAAGCCGCAGTTCGACTCACCGGCCGGCCGGGCGGCGATGGACTTCTGGAACACCCTGTACCGCGACAAGCTCGCCCCGCAGGAGGCCTACCCCGGCGACGCGATGGCCGAGGGCAGGACCGCGATGGCGACCGTCGGCCCGTGGGCGATCGCCGCCTACCAGGGCAAGGTCGACTGGGGCGTGATGCCGGTGCCGACGCAGAACGGCATGCCGGCCGATCAGGTGCACACCTTCAGCGACGAGAAGTCGGTCGACATGTTCACCGCCTGCAAGAACCGGCTGACCGCCTGGGACGTGCTGAAGTTCGCCACCTCCGAGCAGCAGGACGGCAAGCTGCTCTCGGCCACCGGGCAGATGCCGATGCGCACGAACCTGCTGGGCACCTACGCCTCGTGGTTCGCCAGGAACGCCGGCTACCGGCCCTTCGCCGACGCCGCCTCGCGCACCGTCGAGGTCCCCGACGTCGCCGGCTCCATCGACATGTGGCAGGAGTTCCGCGACGACTACAGCCGGTCCGTGATCTTCGGCAAGCAGTCGCCGGACGCGGCCCTGCACGAGGCCTCCGTGAAGATCTCCAAGATCCTCGCAGAATACTGAGGTAGCCCGATGTCCACCGCAACCGCCACCGCGCCGCGCTCCCCCGCCCCCGGCCGCCCGCCCGCGACCGCGGACCGCCGCCGCCGCTTCCTGCCGCGCGTCGGCCACTGGTTCGTCACGCCCTACGTGGTCTTCCTGCTGGTCGTCTTCGCCTACCCGCTGCTGTACAACCTGTGGATCTCCTTCCACCGCTTCTACTTCACCGCGCCCGGCGCCCACGTGCCGAGCCGGTGGGTGGGGTTCGCCAACTACCGCGACGTCTTCGCCGACCCGGTGGTCCGCAAGTCGTTCGTCAACATCGGGATCTTCCTGGTCATCAACGTGCCGCTGACCGTGGTGCTGGCCCTGGTGCTGGCCGCCGCGCTCAACGCGAAGCTGCCGTTCCGCGGCTTCTTCCGGGCCGCGTTCTACCTGCCGTACGTCACCGCGTCGGTGGCGCTGGTGGCCGTGTGGTCGTTCCTGTTCGGCTCCGACGGGCTGGTCGACAAGGTCCTCGGCCCGCTGGCCCCGGACCCGTCCTGGCTGGTCAACTCCACCTGGGCGATGCCGGTGCTGGCGTTCTTCGTGACCTGGAAGCAGCTGGGCTTCTTCGTGATGCTCTACCTCGCCGCGCTGCAGAACGTCTCCGGCGAGCTGTACGACGCCGCCTCGGTGGACGGCGCCGACACGCTGCGCACGTTCCTCAGCGTCACGGTGCCGGGGGTGCGGCCGGCCACCACGGTGGTGACGGTCTTCGCGATCATCACCGGCTCCAACCTGTTCACCGAGCCGTACCTGCTCACCGGCGGCGGCGGTCCGGCCGACGCGTCGGTCTCGCCGGTGCTGGTGATGTACCAGAAGGGCATCGAACAGGCCCACCCCGACTTCGCCGCCGCGCTCGGCGTGGTGCTGGTCGTCCTGGTCGTCGCGCTGTCGCTGATCGCCCGCCGCTTCACCGAGAAGGGAGACTGACCATGACCGCCTCCGTCGCGGAACGGCCCACCGCTCCCCGCTCCCCCGCCACCGCGCCCGGCCGGCCCGAACGCGCCGGGCTGCGGCCGGCCCGGCTCGCCGTGCTGCTCGTCGCCGCTGTGGCGTTCCTCTTCCCCTTCTACTACATGATCGTCGGATCGCTCCAGAAGACGCCGGACTCCACGATCGCCGGCGCGGTGCCGCACCCGTCGAACACCACCGGCGCCGACTACTCCCAGATCGACAGCGCGATCCACCTGGGCCGCTCGCTGCTCAACTCCGGCATCTTCACCATCGGCGTGCTGCTGTGCACCCTGGTCTTCGGCCTGATGGCCGGCTACGCCCTGGCCCGGCTGAGGTTCGCCGGCCGCTCCAGCCTGCTGACCTCGCTGATCCTGGTGCAGGCCGTGCCGTTCCAGCTGCTGGTGCTGCCGCTGTACGTGCTGATCGTGCGCGACTACGGGCTGGGCGACAACTACCTCGGGATGATCCTGCCGTTCGCGATCAACTCCACCGCGGTCTTCGTCTTCCGGCAGTTCTTCGTGCAGATTCCCGCGGAGATGTTCGAACAGGCCCGCATCGACGGCGCCGGCGAACTGACCGTCCTGTGGCGGATCGCGATACCCGTGGCCCGCCCGGCGATCCTCACCGGCGTGCTGCTGACCTTCATCGGCCCGTGGAACGAGTTCCTGTGGCCGTTCCTGGTGACCAAGGACCAGAACATGGAACCCCTGGCGGTGTCGCTGGCGAACTTCACCAGCAACCTCCAGGCCACCCTGGTCGCCAACCCCACCGGCGGCATCATGGCCGCCGCCGTGATCCTGGCGATCCCGGCCGTGGTGCTGTTCCTGGTCTTCCAGCGCCACTTCACCTCCACCCACATCGACGCCGGAGTCAAAGGCTGATGTCTTCCACCAGCGCCCCCGTGCCCCCCGTTCCCTACCGCCTCACCCGCGTCGGCGTGGTGATGTCCCCGCTGCCCGGTGCGGCCGACGAGACCGAGGGCGTCCTCAACCCCGCCTCCGGCCGCACCCCCGACGGCACCCTGCACCTGCTGCCCCGGCTGGTGTCCGACGGCAACGTCTCGCGGGTCGGGCTGGCCGAGGTCATCCTGATCGACGGCGTCCCGACCGGCGTCGAACGGCGCGGCGTGGTGCTGGCGCCCGACGCGGGCTGGGAACGCGGCAAGAACAACGCCGGCGTCGAGGACCCGCGGGTCACCTGGATCCCCTCCCTCGGCCGCTACGTGATGAGCTACGTCGCCTACGGGCCGCTCGGCCCCAAGCCGGCCGTGGCCCTGTCCACCGACCTGACGGACTGGCGGCGGCTCGGCCCGGTCCAGTTCGC
Organism: Streptantibioticus silvisoli; assembly: GCF_027947535.2. GTDB lineage: Bacteria > Actinomycetota > Actinomycetes > Streptomycetales > Streptomycetaceae > Streptantibioticus_C > Streptantibioticus_C silvisoli. Next base: position 12,354 of record NZ_JAAGKO020000046.1, on the reverse strand, counting down.
CTACCAGCCGGACCTGGACACCGACCTGAACCTGTTCCCCAACAAGGACGTCGTCCACTTCCCCGAACCGGTGCCCGGCCCGGACGGCGAGCCGAGCTACGCGATGCTGCACCGGCCGATGTGGGACCTGGGCTGGTTCCGGCCCGGTGAGGGCGTCCACCTGCCGGCCGGCCTGACCGACGAACGGCCCGGCATCTGGATCTCCTACGTGCCGGCCGCCGAGGCCGAGGCCGACATCACCGCGCTGACCCGGCCGCGCCACCACCGGCTGGTCGCCTTGTCGCAGCACCCGTGGGAGGAGCTGAAGATCGGCGCCGGACCGGCCCCGATCCGGGTGGAGGAGGGCTGGCTGCTGATCCACCACGGCGTCTCCGGCTCGATCGACGACCCGTTCGCCCCGCAGCAGGAGGTCAGCTACGCGGCCGGCGCGATGATCCTCGACCCGGCCGACCCCGGCCGGGTGCTGGCCCGCTCCACCGAGCCGCTGATGGCACCGAGCACCGAGCAGGAGACCAACGGCACCGTGCCCAACGTCGTCTTCCCGACCGCCATCGAGGAGATCGACGGGCAGCGCTTCGTCTTCTACGGCATGGCCGACGCGCACATCGGCGTGGCCCGCCTGGACCGGATCGACGGCTGATGGGGCGCCCGCCGCAATCCGGTCCGCCGGGGCCGGGGTTGCCGAGCTGCGGTGCGTTCGGCGTGTTCGGCGTGTTCGGCGCGTTCGGCGCGTTCGGCGCGTTCGGCGCGTTCGGCGCGTTCGTGGACGCCGTCGCGGTCGCCACCCCGCCCGGCACGCACGCCGCCCTGTCGGTCGCCGCGCCGGCGGCCGGCCGGCCGGTCGACACCGTGGTGGCCACCGCCGTTCACTCCCGCGGCGCGGTCGCCACCCGCCCCCGCTCCTTCACCCACGCGGGCCCGACCGCGGTCGCGGTCGCCGAGGCGGCCACCCGGTCGGCGGCGAACGGGCACGTGATGACGGTGGAGGTGCCGTGACCCGGCCGGCGGCGGCCACCCCCTGGTGGCGGGACGCGGTCTGCTACGAGCTGTACCCGCGGGCCTTCGCCGACGCCGACGGTGACGGGGTCGGCGATCTGCCGGGCGCCGCACGCCGGCTGGACCACCTGGCGTGGCTCGGTGTCGACGCGGTGTGGATCACCCCGTTCTACCCTTCCCCGCTGGCCGACGCCGGCTACGACATCGCCGACCACACCGCCGTCGCCCCCGAACTGGGCGGCGACCCGGGGTTCACCGCGCTGGTGGAACGGGCGCACGCGCTGCACCTGAAGGTGCTGATCGACCTGGTGCCCAACCACGTCTCCGACCGGCACCCGTGGTTCCGGGCCGCGCTGGCCGCCGGCCCCGGCGCCCCGCAGCGCGACCGCTTCCTGTTCCGGGCCGGGCGCGGCGCCGGCGGCCACCTCCCGCCGAACGACTGGCGGTCCGCGTTCGGCGGCCCGGCGTGGACCCGGGTGACCGAACCCGACGGCACCCCGGGCGCGTGGTACCTGCACCTGCACGCCGCCGAACAGCCCGACCTCGACTGGCGCGACCCCGAGGTGGTCGGCGACTTCGAACGGACCCTGCGGTACTGGCTGGACCGGGGGGCCGACGGTTTCCGGATCGACGTCGCGCACGCGCTGTTCAAGGAGCCCGGCCTGCCCGACGCCGGCCCCGGCCAGCACACCGACCTGTCCCGCAACCACCTGCTGCCCTACTACGACCGCGACGAGCTGCACCCGCTCTTCCGCTCCTGGCGTGCCGTGCTCGACTCCCACCCGGCCCCGCCCGGCGCCGTCGCCCCCGCCGACCGGCTCCTGGTCGCCGAGGCCGCCGTCTTCGACGCCGGCCGCCTCGCGCGCTACGTGCGGCCCGGCGAGATGAACCAGACCTTCACCTTCGACCTGCTCGAATGCGGCTGGCACGCCGGCGAGATCCGCGCGGTCGCCGAGCGCTCGGCCGCCGCGATGGCCAGCGTCGGCGCCCCCGTCACCTGGGTGCTTTCCAGCCACGACGCGATCCGCCCGGTGACCCGCTACGGCGGCGGACCGGCCGGCCTGCGGCGCGCCCGCGCGGCGGCCCTGCTCATGCTGGCGCTGCCGGGGGCGGCGTACGTCTACCAGGGCGAGGAACTCGGCCTTCCACAGGCCGAGTTGCCCGACTCCGCCCTGCGCGATCCGCTGTGGGAACGCTCCGGCCACCGCGAACGCGGCCGCGACGGCGCCCGGGTCCCGCTGCCCTGGCAGGGCGACGAGCCGCCCTACGGCTTCTCCACCGCGGCGCCGTCCGCCTGCTGGTTCCCCCAGCCGCCGGACTGGGGACCGCTGTCGGTCGCGGCGCAGCGCTGCGACGCCGCCTCGACACTGCGGCTGTACCGGTGGGCGTTGCGTCTTCGGCGCGAACTGCTTTCCGGCGGTGGCTCGTTGACCTTCGACGGGCCGCCGGGCGGCGACCTGCTGTCGTTCCCGATGGGCGACGGTACGGCCCGCTGCCTGGTCAACTTCGGCCCGGACCCGGTGCCGTTGCCGGACGGCGCGGAACTGCTGGTCGCCAGCGCCGCGTTGACGGCCGACGACCGGATACCGACGGACACCGCGGTGTGGGTGACGCTCCCCCAGCGCTGAGACCCGGCGGTGCGACGACCGGCCGGCAGCGACCGGCCCGCGGCGACCGGCCGGGACACGCTGTCACCGTCCGTACACCATCCGGAACCGTCGCGTACCGCGCCGGTCGTACGGGTGCTACGCCTGGGCACCGGGCCGCGCGGCGAACATACTCGTCAGCAGGCTACTTGAGCAGAATCACCCGCCGTCCACGACGGGAACGGTCTTGGCCCATGTTTGACTTATAGGGTGAAATACCTCTGAAGCGTCAGAAGCCGGATCTTCTCGGGCCTAACCTTCACGCAACGAATCCGACGCGATACGTGGAGGTGGGCCCCAAGTGGCCGCTACGGAACCGGAACCGCCCCAGTCGTGGAAGTACTGCGGCGAACAGATCAAGCTCTGGCGCACCAGGGCCGGCGTCAGCCGCGAGGAACTGGGAAAAGAGGCGGGCTACGCATACGAGACCGTTTCATCGATGGAAGTGGGCCGTCGCCGGCCGTCGAAGCGCCTGCTGACCGTGGCCGACCAGATGTGCCGCGCGGGCGGATTCCTGGTGGCGGCCGACAAGTTCCTGACGCCGGAGAAGTTCCCGCTGCGCTCGATGGAATTCATGCACAACGAGGCGGAAGCAGTCGTGCTGCATTCCTACGAAGCGCTCCTGATTCCGGGGCTGTTGCAGACCGAGGCATACACGCGTTCGCTGATCCACGAATACTTTCCGCCACTCGACGACGAGACGATCGACGAACGGGTCAGGGCCCGCCTGCACCGGCAGGAGAAGCTCACCGCCACCCCGCCCACCCTGTTCAGCTTCGTGGTCTACGAACCGGCCCTGCGCTCGCACGTCGCCGACCGGGACATCCTGCGCGAGCAGCTCCACCACCTGCTGCGCGTGCGGCAGTTGCGCAACGTCTCCCTCCAGGTGCTGCCGGCCGACCGCGGCTCGACGCAGGCGCTGTACGGGCCGGTGGTGCTGCTGGAGAACAAACACCACGAGAAATTCGCCTACGTCGAAGCACAGGGTTCGAGTTTCCTGCACAGCGACGCCGGGAAAGTCAGTGCATTGACGGAGACCTATGGAATGATCCGCATGCAGGCCCTCGACGTGGAGGAGTCGGCACGGTTCATTTCCGAGTTGGCGGAGGAACTATGAACACCGAGTTGGCGTGGTTCACATCCACTTACAGCGACGGCGAGGGCGGCAACTGCGTCGAGGTCGCCGCGGCCCCCGCGACCGTTCACGTGCGTGACTCCAAGGACCGGTCCGGCCCGCTGCTGGCGTTCGCGCCGGACGCCTGGACCGCTTTCGTGGCGTTCGCCCGCACCCACGCGGTGTAGCCCCACCGCACCCGTCGCCCCCACGGCCCGCGTCGGCGGTGGGGGCGTACCGTTGTCCGGCGAACCGTTGACTGGTCGTTGTTACCGTCAACGTTGTCGTAGTCAACAACCAGTCAACGAAAGGGCGGAGAGGCACCGACGATGCGCCGCGTTCCGACCCCGGTCACCTCCGGCCGCCGTGGCACCGCCTGCGCCGGACGCCTCGGGGGCCGGGCGTGACGCCGCTGGAGCGGCTGCGCGCATCGGCCCGGCGCACCCGGGAGTCGGCGCGGGACCGCCCGCTCACCGGCCGCACGCACGACGACGCGGACGAGGACACCGGGACCTTCGCGACGGACAGCGCGGCCGGCTTCGACCCGTTCCCGCTGCTGCGCGCGCTCGACGCGGCCGGCGCGCGGGTCGTGGTCATCGGGCAGTGCGCGGGCATCATGCACGGCTCGGCCGAACCGACCGGCGATCTCGACCTGCTGTGGGACGGCGCCCCGGCCGGGGCCGGGGCGCTGACCGCCGCGTTCAGCGCGGTGGCCGCCCGCCTGCTCGACGAAGCGGGCCGGCCGGTCCCCCTCGCCCCGGCGGCGTTCCGGCTGCCGAAGGTGCGGTTCGCCGCCGCGTCCGTCGGCGGCGACCTGTGCACCCCCGCCCTGCGCTGGGGCCTGGCGGTCGGCGGCTTCCTCGACCGCGCGCACACCACCACCGCCGCGGACGGCCTCACCGTCCGCTACCTGCGCCGTGACGACCTGATCCGCATGCGCCGCGCGTCCGCCCGCCCCAAGGACCTGCGCCGCGCCGGCGAACTGTCCCGCCTGCCGGACTGACAGCGGCAGCGGCGGAGCCGGCGGTCACTTCCCCGGCGTGCTCGCGGCGGCGCGGCGCGGGAGGTCGAGGTAGGACAGCAGTTCGCGGGCGGCCGGGGCCGTGCGGTCCTCGTCGGGGAGGGCGACGGAGACCTGCCAGAGGTGCTGGTCGCCGTCGAGGGGGACGGCGCGCAGGGCGGCGGCCTGCTCCTTGGCGCGGAAGTGGCGCGGCACGACGGCGACGCCGAGGCCGTGGCCGACCAGGTCGAGCAGGGTGTGGACGTCGTTGACCTCCAGGTCGACCCGGCGTTCCACCCCGGCGGCGGCGAACGCCCGGTCGGTGACACCGCGGGCACCCCAGTCGCCGTGGAAGTCCACGAACGGCTCGCCGGCCAGCTTGGCCCACGCGACGCGTTCCTCGCCGGCCAGCGGGTGGTCGGGGTGGCACAGCAGCACCATCGGCTCGCACTCCAGCGGCAGCAGCCGCACCCCGTCCGGCACCGGGCCGGCCAGTGAGACGAACGCCAGGTCCAGCCGCCCGGCCTGCACGTCCTCCGCGAGACCGGCCGACCCCGCCTGCCGCAGCCGGATCTCCACCTGCGGGTGCGCCGAGCGGAACCGGGCCAGCAGCGCGGGCACGTGCACGCCGACCAGGCACTGCTCGGTGCCGACCGCCAGCGAGCCGCGCAGCAGCCCCTGCACCGCGGCGACCGCCTCCCGGGCGGCCCTGACGCAGGACAGCGTCCGGTTCGCCTCGGTCAGCAACGCCCGTCCGGCGCCGGTGAGTTCGACGCTGCGGGTGCTGCGGACGAACAGCCGGGCGCCCAGTTCGCGCTCCAGCGAGCGCACCGACGCCGACAGCCCGGACTGCGAGACCATGAGGCGTTCGGCGGCGCGGGTGAAGTGGCGTTCCTCGGCGACCGCGACGAAGTACTCCAGATGTCTCAGTTCCACGGTCGGCATCCTAGGCGTGCCACCGGCCCATTCAGCATCCCGGGCACTGAATGCGCCCGGTCTCTGCGGTGGGACAGCTCGCCGGCGGGCCGCCGCGGAAGCGAAGGCACGGACGCAGACGCAGACGGTGACGTCACAGAAGGCGCAGGGGCGGACGGCGAAGGGGCCCGGCGTGACGTACGCCGGGCCCCTTCGTCGGATCTCACGCGCGGGAGGTCACTCCCACTCGATGGTCCCCGGCGGCTTGCTGGTGATGTCGAGCACGACGCGGTTGACGTCGGCGACCTCGTTGGTGATGCGGGTGGAGATGCGGGCCAGCACGTCGTACGGCAGGCGGGACCAGTCGGCGGTCATGGCGTCCTCGGAGGAGACCGGGCGCAACACGATCGGGTGACCGTAGGTGCGGCCGTCGCCCTGGACGCCGACCGAGCGGACGTCGGCCAGCAGCACGACCGGGCACTGCCAGATGTCGCGGTCCAGGCCGGCCGCGGTCAGCTCCTCGCGGGCGATGGCGTCGGCCTCGCGCAGCAGGTCGAGCCGCGGGCCGTTGACCTCGCCGATGATCCGGATGCCCAGGCCGGGACCGGGGAACGGCTGGCGCCAGACGATCTCCGACGGCAGGCCGAGTTCCTCGCCGACCTTGCGGACCTCGTCCTTGAACAGCTGGCGCAGCGGTTCGACCAGCTGGAACTGGAGGTCCTCGGGGAGGCCGCCGACGTTGTGGTGCGACTTGATGTTGGCGGTGCCGGTGCCGCCGCCGGACTCGACGACGTCCGGGTAGAGGGTGCCCTGCACCAGGAACTCCACCGCTTCGCCGTGCTCGCCGGCCTCGGCGACGACCTCGGAGGCGGCCTGCTCGAAGACCCGGATGAACTCCCGGCCGATGATCTTCCGCTTCTCCTCCGGGTCGGTCCGCCCGGCCAGCGCGGTCAGGAACCGCTCCTGGGCGTCGACGACCTTCAGCCGCACGCCGGTGGCGGCCACGAAGTCCTTCTCGACCTGTTCGGCCTCGCCCTTGCGCAGCAGGCCGTGGTCGACGAAGACGCAGGTCAGCTGGTCGCCGACGGCCTTTTGCACCAGGGCCGCGGCGACCGCGGAGTCCACGCCGCCGGACAGGCCGCAGATGACGCGCTTGTCGCCGACCTGCCGCTGGATCGCGGCGACCTGCTCCTCGACCACGTTGTGGGTGGTCCAGGTCGGCTCGATGCCGGCGCCGCGGTACAGGAAGTGCTCCAGGACCTGCTGGCCGTGCGTGGTGTGCATGACCTCCGGGTGGTACTGCACGCCGTACAGCCGGCGCTCGTCGTCCTCGAAGGCGGCGACCGGCACGGAGTCGGTGGAGGCGGTGACGGCGAAGCCCTCGGGGGCGGCCGAGCACGCGTCGCCGTGCGACATCCACACCGACTGCTCGGCCGGGGTGCCCTCGAACAGCGTCGAGCCGGTCAGGCCGACGGCGAGCGGGGTGCGGCCGTACTCGCGGCGCCCGTTGTTGTCGACGGTGCCGCCGAGGGTGATCGCCATCAGCTGGAATCCGTAGCACATGCCGAAGACCGGGACACCGGCCTCGAACAGCGCGCGGTCGATGGCCGGGGCGCCCGGCGCGTAGACGGAGGAGGGGCCGCCGGACAGGATGATGGCCCTGGGGCGCTTCGCCAGCATCTCGGCGACCGGCATGGTGCTCGGGACGATCTCGCTGTAGACCCGGGCCTCCCGGACCCGGCGGGCGATGAGCTGTGCGTACTGCGCGCCGAAGTCGACGACCAGCACGGTCTCGGGGGGAGCGGGGGTCGCTGATGCCACGGGCGGCCTTCCGGCGGTTCTTGCACGGTTCACGGGAATGGCGCAATTCTACCGGTGCGGGGAGGGCCCCCGGTCCGCGCCCGGTCCCGGCCGCTCCCGGTCGGTCGGCGGCGGCCGTGTGGCATAGTGGCGGTATGTACAGCGGCACGCACTTCGCGTTTACCTATGGCACCGGCTGGTCCGGCTGCCATGGCCACGCTGTCTGAACGCACCCCAGACATCCCCCAGGCGCCCCGGACCGGTTTCGGTCCGGGGCGCCTGGCGTTCTCCGGTACCGCGAACCGCTCCGGGGGCCGCTCCCCCAGGAGTGACGGACATGACGCCCAGCACCACGCCCCCGGCCGGTACGACGACCGCGGACAGCGCCACGCCCCCGGCCGGCCCGGCGGACCCGGCGACCCCGGCCGGTACGGCGACCCCGGCGGGCCCGGCCGCGGCGGACACCGGCGCGCGCACCGACGCGGCGGTCGGCGCGGTCAGCGCGGACCGGTCGGTGATCGACGACCTCGACCGGCGGATCATCGCCCTGGTCCGGGAACGGATGGCGGTCTCGGCCGGCATCCAGCGCGCCCGGATCGCCTCCGGCGGCCGCCGGATCAGCCTGGCCCGCGAGACCGAGGTCATCGGCACCTACAGCGGCCGCCTGGGCCGGCCGGGCACCGCGCTGGCGATGGCGCTGCTGGAACTGGGCCGCGGCCGGGTGTGACACGGGCCGCGGGGCGGCGGCGGCGCGGCGGGGGGCGGCAGGAGGCGGCGGCGCGGCGGGGCCGGCCGGGGCGGGTAACCCTTTCGAGGCGTGTCACCCGTCCGGCACGTGACCGGTGGGCGCGCGCTTCGTTGAAGGTGTTGCCCGTCCCAATCCAGGGGCGGTCGGCTCGGAGTAACCACGCGTGGAGCCCGCCCAGGCGCAGCTGGGTGGATTCACCGGGGCGATGAGACGTGCCTGGGTTGCGCGTCGTGGGACCTCGCCCCGGTTCACCAGGTGACCGGTCAGCAGGGGACAGCGGCCCGGTCATCGACCGAAAGAAGGCGGTCGGCCCCCGGGGACGCCCGGGACCGGCCGCTCTGCGAACGGCTCGGACCGCCGCTGCCGGTGCGCCACCCGGGGTGACCTTGCTGTCACCCGATCGAGTGCGTCCCGGTGGTTGCGCGGACGGCAGGACATCGCGCACGATGAATACCCGCTGGCCGGTTTTAATCGGTCGGCACCCCCGTGGACCAGCAGTGCGGTCGGCTCTCCCCCCGGCGCCGCCGCCTGCTCCGGCACCCGGCGCCGCCCTGACGCCGCGTGCCCGAAGGGCTCCGCGCCCGGCGCCCCCCGTTAGCGCCGCGCGGAGCCCTTCCACGTACCGTCACGACGACGGCCCGGCGCCGATCGTTTTCGGTCAGCCCCGAGGTTCCGTTTCCGGCTCCGGTTCCGACTCCACTTCTGGCTCCGCCGCCGACTCCGTTTCGGGCTCCACTTCCGGCTCCGTCCGCGCGGCCGGCCGCGCCCTCGGCGGGAGCGCCGGTACCGGGAGCAGGAGGGCGGCGAAGGCGTCCGGGGGGACGACGGGGTGACGGGGGGCGATCGGGGCGAGGCGTACGTAAGCGGCGTCCTGCGCGGGGCGGGGGTCGGCGTCGCCCTTGTTGGGCCACAGCGACATCGCGCGTTCGGCCTGCGCGGTGATCGTCAGCGACGGATTGACGCCGAGGTTGGCGGAGACCGAGGAGCCGTCGACCACGTGGACGCCGGGGTGGCCGAACAGCCGCTGGTAGGGGTCGATGACGCCGTGCTCGGGGTCGGCGGCGATCGGGCAGCCGCCGAGGAAGTGCGCGGTCATCGGGGTGTCGACGATCTCGCCGATGCTGCTGCCGGCGAAGCCGTTGATCTGGGCGGCGACCGCCTTGGCCGCCTCGGCGCCCTCCGGCAGATAGGTCGGGTTGGGCGCGCCGTGACCCTGACGGGCCGTCAGCAGGCCCTTGCCCAGGCCCTTCTGCTTGCGGTACGTGGTCAGCGAGTTGTCGGAGGTCTGCATGACCAGGCCGATGATGGTGCGTTCCGACCACTTGCGGTTCGACAGCGAACGGGCGGTCAGCGAGGGGTGCTTGACGCTGTTGGCCAGGTAGGACAGCCAGCGCGGGCCCCGGCCGCCGTGCGGGACCTGCAGGACCGACAGCGCGCCCATCGCGTTGGAGCCCTTGCCGTAGCGGACCGGTTCGATGTGGGTGTGGTCGTTGGGGTGGACGGAGGAGGTGATCGCCACGCCCTGGGTGAAGTCGGCGCGGGCGGCGCCGTGCGCCGCGCGGTAGCGGCGGTCGGTGGTCTGGGCGCCGACCAGCGACTCGGAGTTGGTCCGGGTCAGCATGCCCAACCGGTCGGAGATGCGCGGCAGTTCGCCCCGGTCGCGGACCGCGTGCAGCAGGGTCTGGGTGCCGTAGGTGCCGGCCGCGACGACCACCTGGCCGGCCCGCAGCACCGCCGGCCTCGCCTTGCGGCGCCGGTCGGTGGGCACGGTGGCGATCCGGTAGCCGCCCTGCGGGTGCTCGGTCAGGCCGACGACGGTGGTCATCGCGCGGACCTCGGCGCCGGCCGACTCCGCGAGGTGGAGGTAGTTCTCCGTCAGGGTGTTCTTCGCGCCGTGCCGGCAGCCCGTCATGCACTCGCCGCACTGGACGCAGGCCCGGCGCGCGGGCCCGGCGCCGCCGAAGTACGGGTCGGGCACCTCGCCGCCCGGGGTGGTGACGCGGTCGCCGGCCGCGTCGTCGGCGTCGCCGAAGAAGACGCCGACCGGGGCGAGGTGGAAGGTGTCGCCGTAGCCCATGCCGTCGGCGGCGGCCTTCAGGTGCAGGTCGGACGGGGTCATCGTGGGGTTGGTCCGCACCCCCAGCATCCGCTTGGCCTGGTCGTAGAACGGCGCCAGCTCATCGGCCCAGTCGGTGATGTGGCCCCACTGGCGGTCGTCGAAGAACGCCTTCGGCGGGACGTAGAGGGTGTTGGCGTAGTTCAGCGAACCGCCGCCCACCCCGGCGCCGGCCAGCACCAGGACGTTGTTGAGCAGGTGGATGCGCTGGATGCCGTACAGGCCGAGCGCGGGCGCCCACAGGTAGTTGCGCACGTCCCAGGAGTTCTTCGGCAGCGTCTCGCGGGTGAAGCGGCGGCCGGCCTCCAGCACGCCGACCCGGTAGCCCTTCTCGGTCAGCCGCAGGGCCGCCACCGAGCCGCCGAAGCCGGACCCGATGACGACCACGTCGTAGTCGAAGCCGTCCGGGCCGCCGGACCCGGCGGCGCTCGCGTTCTCCTCGGTCACGCCATCAGCCTTTCGTAGGTACGGATCGGAACCGCCGTCACCGCAGGCGGAACGTCTTCATCAGCTTCAGGCCCTGGGTCATCAGGGCGGCGTAGCGCTCGTCGGTCATGCCGAGGGCGGGGCCCATCGGCAGCACGCGCTGGGCGGCGACGGTCTGCGGCTCGGTGTACTTCAGGATGCCGTCGGAGCCGTGGCGGCGGCCGAGTCCGGAGTCCTTCATGCCGCCCATCGGCGACTGCACGCTGCCGTAGCCGGCGGCGTAGCCCTCGTTGACGTTGACCGTGCCGGTGCGCAGTGCGGCGGCGATCCGGGCGCCGCGCCGCGCGTCGCGGGTCCACACGCTGGCGTTGAGCCCGTAGGGGGTGGCGTTGGCGCGGGTGACCGCCTGGTCCTCGCTGTCGAAACGGTAGACGGAGACCACCGGGCCGAACGTCTCGTCGCCGCAGACCGCCATCGAGGGGTCGACGCCGTCCAGCACGGTCGGCTCGTAGAAGTACGGTCCGACGTCCGGGCGGGGGCGGCCGCCGGCCAGCACGGTGGCGCCCTTGGCCACCGCGTCGTCCACGTGCCGTGTGACGGCGGCCAGTTGGCGTTCCCCGGCGAGCGAGCCCATGCCGGCGCCGTAGGCCAGCGCGGTGCCGAGCCTGATCTGCCGGGTCAGCGCGGCGAACTTGTCGAGGAAGGCGGTGGCGACGGCGGTGTCGACGTACAACCGCTCGATGGAGACGCACAGTTGGCCGGCCGAGGAGAAGCAGGCGCGCACCGCGCCCTGGGCGGCCTTGTCGAGGTCGGCGTCGGCGAGCACCAGCATGGCGTTCTTGCCGCCGAGTTCGAGGGAGGCGCCGACCAGCCGGGTGGCGGCCTGGGCGGCGACCCGGCGGCCGGTGGCGGTGGACCCGGTGAACGACACGTAGTCCGCCTGCTCGACCACCGCGGGGCCCACCACCGGTCCTTCGCCGATGACGACCTGCCACACGTCGGCCGGCAGGCCGGCCTCGATGAGCTGCTCGCGGGCCCACAGCGCGGTCAGCGCGGTCTCGGTGTCGGGCTTCATGACGACGGCGTTGCCGGCCGCGAAGGCGGGCAGCGCGTCGCCGACGGACAGCTCCAGCGGGTAGTTCCACGGCGCGATCTGGCCGACGACGCCGCGCGGGTGGCGCAGTTCGGTGACCTTCGTCAGCACCGGCAGGGCGCCGGTGTGCCGGCGGGGGCGCAGGTAGCCGGGGGCCTTGATGCCGTAGTGCCGGGCGGCGACCGCGACGGCCTGCACCTCCTCGTGGGCGTGCAGCCGGGCCTTGCCGGTCTCCAGCTGGATGAGGTCGAGCACCTCGGCCTGGCGGCGCAGCACGAGGTCGTGGAAGCGCAGCAGCACGGCGGCACGCTGCCGCACGGGGGTGGCGGCCCAGCCGCGCTGCGCCTGCCGGGCGCGTTCGAACGCCTCGGCGACCTCGCCGGGGGTGGCTTCGGGCAGTTCGGCCAGCTTCTCGCCGGTGAACGGCGCGTGGCTGACGGCGCGTCCACTGCCGGCGACGCCGCGGGTGAGGCGGGCGACGAGCTGCGGGGTCACCACGT
>NZ_JAAGKO020000045.1 GCF_027947535.2 Streptantibioticus silvisoli | reverse complement strand
TACGTGGGGGGTGGGGGCGTTGCGCTGCGGTGCGGGGGAGTGGTGGGCGGTGCGGTGGGCGTCGGTGCGGTCCGGGCGTGTCGGGCTGCGGGGGTGCGGTGGGCTGCGCCGGTGCGGTGGCGGTGGGCGGTGCGGTGGCAGGCGTGGCGCGGTCGTGGCGGGCGGTGCGGTCGCAGCGGGCGGTGTGGTGGCAGGCGTGGCGGGGCGCACGGCGTGCCGGGGCTGGGTCGTTGCCGCCGGGCGGCCGGACGGGCGTCTACGGTGGCCGGTGTGACTGACACCCGGGACACCGCCGCCGCCCTGTATCCCGCCGACCGGGTCGCGACCGCCTGCCGGGCGGCGGCCGCCGCCGGCCTGGACGCGTTGCTCGTCTCGCCCGGTGCCGACCTGCGGTACCTGACCGGCTACCAGGCCCACCCGCTGGAGCGGCTGACCTGCCTGGTCTGCCCGGCCCAGGGCGATCCGCTGCTGGTGGTACCGGCGTTGGAGAAGCCGGCCGCCGAGGCGTCGCCGGCCGGTGCGCTCGGCGTGGAGATCATCGGCTGGGCCGAGACGGACGACCCGTACGCCCTGGTCGCCGAGCGCCTGACGTCCGGGGTCCGCCGGGTCGGGGTCGACAACCACATGTGGGCCGAGAAGGTGCTGGCGTTCCGCGCCGCGCTGCCCGGCGCCGAACAGACGCTGGCCGGCACGGTGTTGCGGGAGATGCGGATGCGCAAGTCACCGGCCGAGATCGCCGCGCTGCGCCGGGCCGGCGCCGCCATCGACCGGGTGCACCGGCGGATCGGCGACTGGCTCAGGCCCGGCCGCACCGAACGCGAGGTGGCCCAGGACATCGCCGCCGCCATCGTCGAGGCCGGCCACGCCACCTGCGACTTCGTCATCGTCGGCGCCGGACCCAACGGCGCCAGCCCGCACCACGAGGTCTCCGACCGCACCATCCGGCGCGGCGACGCGGTCGTCGTCGACATCGGCGGCACCACGGCCGACGGCTACTGCTCCGACTCCACCCGTACCTACGCGGTCGGCGAGCCGCACGCCGACTTCCGCGACCTGTACGAGGTGCTGCGCCGCGCCCAGCAGACCCAGACCGACGCGGTGCGGCCCGGCATCACCGCCCAGGAACTCGACGCGGTGGGCCGCGACATCATCGAGGACGCCGGCTACGGCGACCACTTCATCCACCGCACCGGCCACGGCATCGGCCTGGAGACGCACGAGGAGCCGTACATCGTGGCGGGCAACGACCTGGTGCTGGAGCCGGGGATGACCTTCTCGCTGGAGCCGGGCATCTACCTGCCGGGCCGGTTCGGCGCCCGCATCGAGGACATCGCGGTGTGCACCGAGGACGGCGGCGAACGGCTCAACACCACCGGCCGCGATCTGGTCGTGCTGCCCGCCTGACACGCGTCACGCCTGACGCGCCTGGCGCGCACGATATGCGTGATGTGCGTGATGGGACCGAGGGGCGTGACGGGCGTGACGGGACCGGACAGGGCCGCCGCGCACGACGGGCCGGGCGACGCCGACCCGGCCGACACGCCTGGCCGGCCCGACCGGTGTGACGAACGGCCGCGATGACGTACCGTCAGCCGGAAGGGCGCCAGTGGTCTATACCAATAAACATCGCTGACCTGCCTGGTAACCCTGGCCGAATCACGGTCGCACCGGCGATAGTTGCCCTGCGAACCGGTTACCGGCCCCCCGCGTCACCGACGAAGCACTCACGAACACCTCAGCAACGAGGAGATGGGGCTCCGCAATGACAAGACCCGCTCCGCGCCGTGCCGTTCTGGCCGCCGCGCTCGCGACCGCGGCGACCGTGGCCGTCGTGGACCCGGCCCGGGCCTCCGCCGCGCCGCACTCCGCCACCGCCGGGCGGCCCGCCCACCCGGCGGACACCGCCCCGGCCCCGCAGGACGCGCCCGTGGACTACCACTCCTGGACCACCTACACCGACTGGCGCTGCGGCGCGGGCCACGGCACGCTGGTCGTGCCCGGCCGCCGTCCCGGCATCGCCGTCGGCCACCCGGCCGGCACCACCAGCTACACCGACCCGCACACCTCCACCACCGCCGACTACGAGTACGCGGTGTGGACCTCCCCGCGGCACCAGCTGCGGTTCGGCGCCAGCCAGCTCGTCGCCTCCTGGAACGCCGCCACCCCCGAAGGCACCTGGATCCAGGTCGAGATGGGCGGCACGTACTCCGACGGCACCGCCACCCCGTGGTACGTCATGGGCCGCTGGACCTCCGGTGACTCCGACGCCGACATCCGGCGCACCTCCCTCGACGGGCAGGACGACGGCAAGAGCAACATCGGCACCGACACCTTCGCCATCGACGACGCCTCGACCGGCCTGCGCCTGACCGCGTACCAGCTGCGCGTCACGCTGTACCGCAAGCCCGGTGACCAGGCGAGCCCGATCGTCTGGCGGGTCGGCGCGATGGCCTCCGACATCCCGGACCGTTTCACCGTGCCCGCCTCCACGCCCGGCGACGCCGCCGGCATCGAGCTGCCGGTGCCGACGTTCTCCCAGGACATCCACAAGGGCCAGTACCCGCAGTACGACAACGGCGGCGAGGCGTGGTGCAGCCCCACCTCCTCGTCGATGGTCGTCAAGTACTGGGGCCGCGGCCCCTCCCAGGCCCAGCTGGCCTGGGTCGACCCCACCTACGCCGACCCCGAGGTCGACTACGCGGCCCGCTACACCTACGACTACCAGTACGAGGGCTGCGGCAACTGGCCGTTCAACGCCGCCTACGCCGCCAGCTGGCCGGACATGGAAGGCGTCGTCACCCGGCTGCACTCGCTCAACGACATCGAGCACCTGATCAAGCACGGCATCCCGGTGATAACGTCCCAGTCCTTCATCGCCTCCGACCTCGACGGCGCCAACTACAGCACCTCGGGCCACCTGATGTGCATCGCCGGCTTCACCGCCGACGGCGACGTGGTCGCCCACGACCCGGCCAGCTCCGACGACGCCGCGGTGCGCAACGTCTACCGGCGCGCGCAGTTCGAGACGGTGTGGCTGCGCACCCAGCGCATCAACGCCACCGGCGGCGTCTCCAGCGGCTCCGGCGGCGTGGTCTACGTCTACTTCCCCACCGACATCACCCCGGTCCAGCGGCTCGCGCTGGCCGGCGTCGGCATCCGCTAGCCACCGCCCGCCCGGCCGCCGGCACCTGCTGGCGGCCGGGCGGTGTACGGCGGACCCGGCCGCATCGTGCGGTGCCGCTCGCGGCGCGGCCGGGCCCGGGGTGCCGCCGGTGGGCGACACCGGCGCGGGCGACACCGGTGCGGGCGGTCACGCGATCCCGTCGCCGTCGTCGACGTACTGGACGTGCACGCCGCCGGGGGACATGCCCGGGGCGACGGTGCGGGCGATGAAGGTCGCGTTCGTCCGGTTGTTCTTGCGGGTGCAGTCGGTGTACCGGGCTCCGGAGCCGGGCCGGCCGGGCTGCTTGGTCTGGTGGTAGGCGTGTTTCCCGACGAGCGCACAGTTGCGGTAGCTGACGATCCCGGGGTCGGTGTACTCGTGGGCGATCAGCGCGGCGGAGAACGCTTCGAAGCCCAGGGCCGTGTCGTCGCAGCCGTCGAAGACGATCTGCGAGTCGGACCAGGCGCTGTTGATGACCTGGTGCGTCACGTTGCGCAGTTCGAACCTGACGTCCCGGACCGCGAGTTTCTGCACCGAGTCGTAGTGACTTCCGCCGGCGAGCTGGATGAACCGGGACCGGGCGCCGTCCGGCCGGGCTCCTTCGAGAATCCACGAGCCGCCGGAGATCGCGATCGAGCCGCCCTTGTCGAAGCGCAGCGCGGTCCCGTACTGGTACTCGACCTTGCAGTCGCGGAGGGAGAAGTTGAGGAACTGGTCCTGCGCCGGGTAGCCGGACCTGCCGGACCACAGCCAGGCGTTCTCGTAGGACCCGGTGACCGTGCACCGGTCGAAGACCCATTCGGAGTTGCAGTTCGAGTTCCGCGGACCGTCGAGGACGATCCCGTTGCCCCAGGTGCCGCGCCATTCGCAGCGGACGAAGTTCCAGTCCTGTGCCCCGCCGATGTCCGAGCAGTTGGAATGGAGGTAGTCCGCGGCCTTGTTCGTGGAGCGGAAGGAGCAGTCGTACCAGGTGACGCCCATCCAGCGGTCCGTGTTGACCAGGAGCGGCGCGGCGCCGGCCATGACGATCTCGGACGACCGCTTGCCCAGCCCGCGCACCGTGAGGCCCTGAGCGCGTCCGGACACCGCGGGCATGATCGTGTCGCTCACGGTGTAGACGCCGGTCAGTAGCACCTCGACCGTGGACACCGGGACGGAACCGCCCGCATCCGTGGCCAGCCGCTTGCCGACGTCGGCGAACAGCTTCCGGAACGCGGCCGTCCAGTCCGTGTCGCCGGCCTGGTGGTAGTCCTCGGGCCGAACGGTCCATGCGTTGAGCGCGGCCATGACGCCTCCTTGACAGCTACTGAAAGGCTCGGCCACAACCCGGGGGCGCATGCCGCGCCGAGCGGTTGTGCGGTAGCACGACCGGCTCACGAGAGGGGTGCGCCTGCGGCACCCGACCGGGGCGGCCTGCACGGCGGGGGGTGCCCGCGCGGCGAGGGGCGCACGTGTACGGCGTGGGGCGTCTGCGCGGCTAGGGGCGTCTGCACCGCGAGATACCCGTACCGTCAGCGCGGGAGCCCTCCAGCGGCCGGCGGCCACGAGGGCGGCCCGGGCCGCTCTTCGCCGCCTCGGCGCCGACTTCGCCGACGTTCGCGTCCACAACGGCCCCGCCGCCCGCGCGTCCGCCATTGCCATCCGTACACGCGCCGCACCTCGGGCGATGGCCCATCAACGGAACAGCGTACGGCCGTCGGCGCCCCGCACGTACCGGGATCCCGGGGCTTTTTCTCGTATTCCCGTGGTGTGACCCGGCCCGTCGCGGACATCCTGAGGGTACCGATGCCGACCCGCCGTCACCCCCGCGTGCGGCGCGCCGCATCACACGCCCGCGCCCTCATCGGCCGGTGCGGGCCGGACGACTCGTCAAGGAAGGGGCCAGCCGATGACACGCACGATGTACGACGGCGTGACCGTAGCCGACCTCCCCAGCGGCGCACCGCTCTACGCCGGCTACGTGGACGGCATCTACGCCAACGTGACCGCGTTGCGGAAACGGTTTCCCAAGGCCCGCGTCGTGGAGATCGCCGTCTTCGCCTCCACGCACGCGGGGCAGGTGCTGGACGTGGAGACCGGCGACGCCACGCCCGCGCAGGCCCCCGGCTGGGTGACCGCCCGCCGGCACGCCGGCGCCGACCCGACCGTGTACTGCAACTCCAGTACCTGGCCGTCGGTACGCGCCGCGTTCACCAAGGCCGGGGTCGCCCAACCGCACTACTGGATCGCCGACTACGACGGCAAGGCGACCGTCCCGTCGGGGGCCGTCGCCAAGCAGTTCAAGAGCACCGCCCACTACGACCAGTCCGTCGTGGCCGACTACTGGCCCGGCGTCGACCCCGAGGAGGACGACATGGCACTCAGCGCCGACGACAAGAAGTGGCTGGCCGCCGAGATCGCGAGCCAGATCAAGGCGGCGCTCCCGTCGATAGCCGCCGCCGTCGCCCATACCGACGGCCTCTACACCGCCCCCGCCGACCGGTCCGACCAGTCGAACAAGACCTGGTCCCTGGAGAGCATGGTCACCGACATCAACACCCACGTCCGCGACCTGACCGACGACAAGGGGTAGGGGAGTACTGAGACCGGGGGACGTGGACGGCGCCGGAATATCCAGGCGCGGCGTCGGCGGCGTCCACTACAGTCGTCGTCAAGTCCGGGTGCGCAGGCAGCGGTTACTTCTGGAAGACGTTCCCCCCGGGGAACTGCGGTTCGATTCCGCGACACCGCCGCCGCTTTGATCTCCGGACCCCTTACTTCCCCCGCTGCCCCGCTGCCCTGGCGGGCAGGCCGCCGGGTCGCCGGGTCGCCTTCGTGCCGAACGGGCAGCGGGCGGTCCGTCGAACGGGTTCACCGGGCGGTCCGCAACGGGAAACAGTCGCAGCGGCCGCCGCGCCCCGCCCTCCGTCATGCCGCCGCCGGAGCCACCATCTCCCGCCACGCCGCGAGCCACATGCGCTGCCATCGCGCCAGCTCCAGCCGATCGACCGCCGACAGCTGGCCGCGCTCGGTGAGTCGGCGGATCTCCGCCTGAGCGTGTTCCAACCGGCCCGCCGGCGCGGGTGACACCACAGGCTCAGAGGTAGGGGACATGGGGAACAGTCTAGTGACGACCACCGGCAATTCGACCTTGCAACTACTGGCCGCCGTCCGCTTGCGGTCGTCGCCGCGCCGACCGCCTTCACTGCCTCGTGGCCCGGGTGCGTGGCCCGGAACCGTCGGCTCCGCGGCCGCCCTCCCGTTCCTGCCCGGCCTCCGCCCGGCCGTGCGCCGACGGCGCCACCCCGGCCTCACGCCACCCCCGCCGGCCGGAACTGCACGCTGATCCGCGGCCCCACCTGCCGCGCCGACTTCGGCACGCAGTGGTCCCAGGTGCGCTGGCACGAGCCGCCCATCACGATCAGATCGCCGTGCCCCAGCGGCTGCCGCACCGCCGGCCCGCCACCGTCGCGCGGCCGCAACGCCAGTGTCCGCGGCTCCCCGACCGACACGATCGCCACCATCGTGTCCTCCCGCTCCCCGCGCCCGATCCGGTCCCCGTGCCACGCGACGCTGTCCCGCCCGTCCCGGTAGTAACACAGCCCCGCACTGCGGAACGGCTCACCCAGCTCCACCGCGTACCGCGCGCTCAACGCCGCCCGTGCCTCTTCCAGTACCGGATGCGGCAACCGCTCACCCGCCCGGTAGTACGACAGCAGCCGCGGTACGTCCACCACCCGCTCATACATCCGCCGCCGCCCCGCCTGCCACGGCACCTCCTCCACCAGCGCCGCGAACAGCAGATCCGCGCCCGTCAACCACCCCGGCAGCACGTCGATCCACGCCCCCTGCCCGAGCACCCTCCGCCGCACCCCGGCCAAGGACCTCAGCCCGATCTCGTCCCCCGCGTCGAAGAGTGACCCCTGTACCGCTGCCATAACCCCAGCGTACGACGCTATAGAACGTACGAGCGAATAGGGGTGAGGCGGGTGTTCCTGCGGATCGACGGCGGGCTGGACGGTTGCGGCACGGGGTACGGGGAGTGGGGGTCGGCGGGGTGGCGGTGCGGGCTGTCGGCCGGCGGTGCGGGTGCTGGCGTTACGGGTACGAGGGCGGCGGTGCGGGCGCGTGCCGGGGGCGTGGCGGAGGTTCGAGCGGCGCCGTGGTGACAGGCGGTGCGGGGGCCGGCGGCGCGGGGGCTGCGGTGTTGCAGTGCACCGAGGCGGGGCAGCGGCCCGACCGGCGCCGTGGCGGCAGGCGGCGCGGGGGCCGGCGGTGTGGCAACGCATTGAGGTCCCGCTTGGCGGCGCGGCGACTTAGGCGGCATGGCGAAGCTGGCGCGCGGCGGTGCGACGGCACGGCGATGCAGCCGCGCGCCGGTGCGGTGGCGGGAGTGACCGCGCAGCGATGCGGTGGCGTGAACGTGCGCCAGGCGCCGAGCGGCGATTACTCCGGACGGGTGTGGCCGAGTCGATATCCAGTTGTCCGCCCGCCGTCCGCCGGGATAGCACTGGGGGCGTGATACGTGGAGAGAGAGTCCTCCTGCGCTCCCGGCGGGAGTCCGACGTCGCGGTGTTGTGCGACGGCCTGTACGACGATGTGCTCGGCCATTCGCGTGCTGACAGCAGGCCCTGGGTGCCCACGCAGCCGTCGAAGTCGCCGTTCACCCACGCCCTGGACGACCCGGCCCCGGATGCGGCCCACTTCACCGTCGTCGAGGCCGTCCCCGTGACGCCCGACGCCCCGGACGGTGAACGGCTCGTCGGTGAGGCGCTCCTGTGGGGCATCGACCTCCACAACCGCGGCGCCCACCTCGGGCTGTCCCTCCTTCCCTCCGCCCGCGGCCGAGGTCTCGGTACCGATGTCGTGCGTGTGCTGTGCGAGTACGGCTTCGCCGTGCGCGGTCTGCGGCGCCTGGAGATCAACACCTTGTACGACAACCACGCCATGGTCGCCGCCGCCCACCGCTGCGGCTTCGTTCGCGAGGGCCTGCGCCGCCGCTCCGCCTGGGTCTACGGAGAGTTCCTCGACGAACTGATCCTCGGACTGCTGGCGGAGGACTGGCCGCCGACCCGGGCCGGCGGTACGACGGGGGAGTGAACCGCGGCGCCCACCCGGGGCCTCCGCCCACCCCGCTGCCACCTATCCGCCGCGTCTCCTTCCTGCCGCTTCCCGGCGCCGGCCCCGGCGGCGCTCACTTCTTCTGTTTCAGGCCGAGCACCGCCTCCGCTGTCGTCCAGTTGGTGGCGATGGCGTGCTGGGCGGCGGCCAGCGTGGCCTTGTGGTCGCAGACGGCACTGTGCAGGGTGCTTTCGACGGCGTCCTTGTCGTTGTCGGGGCCGGAGCCGGGTTTGTGGTCGGGGGAGGGCGGTTCGACCCAGAGGTTGCGGGCGTCGTTCGGGTCGCCGCCGAGTTCCAGGCTGACCAGGTGGTCGTACTCGGCGTCGTGGAGTGAACCGGTGTAGCCGTAGGACTTGGCGTTGGCCGTCTTCTCCCGTTCGGTGATGTCGGTGGGTGGGCGGATGCCGGAGCTGTAGCCGGCGCGGCAGATGGTCGTGCCGAGGTCGGACTGCGTGACCTTGGGGTTACTGGCTCCGGGAGTGCATGACGCGTCGGGCAGTGGCTGGTGGCCGTCGGCGTAGCGGAAGTGGCAGGAGCCCGGGGCGGGTTGGGTCTGGACGCGGTACGCGGGCTGAGGTCCGGGGCCGACCGGTACCGCTCCGCCGGCCGTGGTGGCGGGTGTCCCCGCCGACACCGGGGCGCTCGACCCCGGCGGCCCGGACGAGCCGTTTCCTGGCGACCCGTGCGGTATCGCTCCGCAGGACGTGAGAAGGAGCGCCGTCAGCGCCGTGGCCGCGCCCCGCTGGACAGGCCCGAGGATCGACCGCCTCGCCGAACCGGGAGCCGGCGTGGCGTTGAGTCCCGATGCGACGTTGGATACCGCACCGGGAGAGGACGTGGACTCGGGCCCCGGCGTGGAGGAGGTCGAGGTGGGCATGGACATGGAAGCCTCCGGGGGAGTGGGAGCATTACCTGCTGCGTCCAGATTGCCCCAGTTTTGCGCTCCGGATGCGGCTCCGGACTCGCTTCCACCGTTTCGTGTGGCTTGTCATGTCGCTCCCTTGACTGGGGGTCAAGGCGTCGCAGGTTCAACTCCTGTCGTCCCGACGGTGCTGTCGCAGGTCAGAGCCCGTCTCCACAACGTGGAGGCGGGCTTTTGGCATGCGTATTGTCCGTTTCGGATGTGAGAAGTTGTGAGAGGCACCTGTGCAGCCCCCGTGTCTCCTCAGGTCAGCGGGTTGGATGTGCGCGAGCCACGTGGCATGCGTCATGGAAGGCGGTGGCCGGTGACGGGGCTGCGCGCGCCTTCCGTCTCGTTCGTGCCGCCGGTGCAGTTGGCCGTCGGCCTCTCTCCGCACGTCCTGCACCCCAGGGGATGAGGCGGTCAGCGAGCGGAGGGGCTCTGCGGGAGGGAGGGCGTGGGGCGGCGGTCTGTCCTTCAGTGCTCGTGCTGACTCCGCACAGCTCGTGAACCGTGATGCCCACGAGCCGCGCGGGCCCCGTCGCCGGCCGGATCGGGTGACGGCGGAACAACCGTCCCGCCGCGGTGAGTCGGTCGTTCGCGGCCCTGGTCCATGGCTCTCCAGCCGACGGACCGCCTGCCGGTCAGTTGATGTCGGTGATGTGCGTCCACAGCTTGCTGTCGTCGACGACGGCGTGGGCGCCGAACTCGGTGCCGCCGGTGAGGGTGTGGCCCATGTTGGCCCACAGCTGCACGCCGGTGGGGTTGGTGGTGTTGACAGTGGAGAACAGGTCGGGGTAGCCGTCGCCGTCGATGTCGCCGAGGCTGGCGATCAGGGGGCGCTGGGTCTTGGTGAAGCTGCCGGTGTCGATCGCGGTGCCGGTACCGAGGGTGACGGCACCCGTGCCGGGATCGACCGCGGTGAGGTACTGGCAGATCACGCCGGTGGTGTTGTTGCGGGCCCACAGGTCCGCGTACCCGTCACCGTTGACGTCGCCGGGGGCGATGATCGTGTAGTCGCTCCAGTCGGTGCCGGGGGCGAGCTGGACGGCGCTGCCGAAGGAGCCGGAGGCGTTGGAGCCGAGGAAGAGCCAGAGTTCGGAGCCTTCGACGGTGATGAGGTCGGCGTTGCCGTCGCCGTTGCCGTCGCCGGGGGCGATCATCTGGGTGGCGGCGGACCAGCTGGTGGCTGAGTAGTGCGCGCAGTCACCGGAGGCGCAGGTGGGTCGGTAGACCTGGGTGCGGTTGTCGGCCGTGTAGAACTCCTGGTTGTGGCCGGGCAGCCCGCCGGAGTTGTTGATGTTGTTGGTGTAGAGCCACAGGTGGCCGCTCTTCTCCGCCCACAGGTCGTCGACCTTCTGGCCGGAGACGCTGTACTTGCCCGAGGAGCGGTGGGCGATGAGGGTGTTGGCCCAGGTGGTGCCGTCAGGGGAGTCCGCGGGGCCGGAGGCGATCGCAGGGGTGGGAGCGGTGGTGGTGCCGGGGACGGACTGGTTGGGCTGGATGAGGTCCAGGCTGTTGTTGCCGCTGTCGGCGGCGAGCAGGTCGGGCACGCCGTCGTCGTTGACGTCACCGGGGCTGACGGAGGCGGTGTTCTGCGGGACGTAGAACCGGACGGTGGTGGGTTGGGACTCGTTGCCGGCCTGGTCGACGGAGTCGGCGTAAAGGGTGTGGGTGCCCCACGAGGTGACGGGCACCGAGACGTTGTCAGCCGCTGAGAGGGCGACGTGGGTGCCGCCGTCACCGGCGAGGGCGGTGGCGGAGTCGAGGGTGTAGTCGTAGTGGTCGATGCCGCTGGCCCGGCCGCCGGTGGGAACCACGTCGGTCGCGCTCAGGGAGAACGTCAGGTTCCTCCCGGCGCTGCCCGGCGGGGTGTCCGTCACCGTGGGGTTGTGGGGCGCGGAGGCGTCGTACCAGAACAGGCAGTGGTCGGAGGCGTCCGAGGTGTCGATGCCGTCGGAGGCGAGCACATCCCAGCCATAGAGGTGACCGTCGGTCAACTTGGCAGCAGGGACGGTCAGGTTGACGGTGCCGCCGGTTCCGGATACGACGTTGGTGCTGTCGGTCTCGTTGACGCCGGGCAGATAAGCGGTAGGGGTGCTGCCGCTGCCGTCGCCTCCGTCGTCCCACATGCTGAACTTGCCCTGGATCTGCTGCTTGGATCCGTCGGGGTCACTGACGTGGGCGGACAGACCGACGCTGCCGCCGGACAGGTTTCCGATCCAGCCGTAATCGCCCTTGATGGTGCAGGTGTTGTCGTTCGGCTGCGGGATGGGCGAGGTGGTGGGGCTGGTGGGGACGTTGGGCGGGTTGTTGTAGAGCAGGGTGAGTGAGGCGCTCTTGTTGAAGCGCTTGAAGGCGCTCGGGGTCGATTCGTCGCCGGTGAGGCGGAAGGTCAGCACGCCGTCCCCGTCGTCCTGGGCGGCCTTCGTCATGTTGAAGGTTGCCTTGGTGTCGCCGGGGCAGCCCGAGTTGCCGCTACCGGTGATCGACTGGGTGTCGGTGTCATCGGTGTAGGGCGTGGGTTGGTTGTTCCATGTGGTGGACGAGCTGATGTGCGGTGAGTTCTTCGCGGTGACGGTGTAGTCGGTGCAGCCCCAGTCGGCGGAGTAGTTCTGGGTGACGTTCAGCTTGGCGCTGCTGATGTCGGTGCCGGCGGCCGCGCCCATGTTGAACTGGTAGAAGGTGCGTTCCGCGCCGGTGCTGGCCTGGTACTGCTGGTCGCCAACACCGAGGTCGTTGCTGGTGTCGCTGTAGTTCTGGGTGCTCGGGTAGGCGGACTGCACGTAGGTGGAGCCGGAGCTGTTGGGCGTCACCGAGACCGGCGTGGGGTCGACGTCGGGGTCGATGTAGACCGGGTAGCGGGACAGCTCCAGTGGTCGACCACCACCGCGTACAACGGTGCCGACGAAACCCTCGTCACCCCGCCCGACGGCGGCACACCGACCGAGACGGTCACCGACATACGCGGGCAGAAGACCGAATTCGACCAGTTCCACGCCGGCACCCCGACCGGGGCGTACGACAAGACCCTGTACACCTACGACGCGGCGGGACGCACTGTCCAGGAGACCGGACCGCTCGCCCAGGGCGACAGTGCCACCGGCAGCGCGGCACAGGCGGTGACCTGGACGACCAGCTACGACCTGCTCGGCGACATCTACTCCGCCACCGACCCCGACACCGGGACCACCACCACCGCGTACGACGACGACGCCGAGGTGACCGGCACCACCGACCAGGACCAGCACCAGCTGACCTACGACTACGATCCGCTGGGCCGTAAGACGGACGAGTACAAGGGCACGACGAGCGGGACGAAGATTGCCTCCTGGAGTTACGACCCCACCGGTGCGAAGGGCTACCCGGCCTCGGCCATCGCCTACGACCAGACCAGCGGCAAGCAGACGTACTCCAGCACGGTCGCCGGCTACACCACCGACTACCAGCCCACCGGCACCACGGTCACGATCCCGTCCGACGCGTACGGCAACACCTCCGACATCACCTACAGCACCGCCGACACCTACACACCCGTCCAGGACCAGCTGCTGAAGTCCGCCATCAGCACCACCGGCGCCGGCGGCCTGATGCCGGACGAGACGCTCACCTACGGCTACGACGACCCGGGGCTGCCCGTCACCCTGGGCGGCGCGGCGAAGTACAACGCCTGGATCGATTACACCCCGCTCGGCCAGACCCTGCGGGCCACCATGGGCGATACCCCCGACCAGGTCGTGTCGACCAACAGCTGGGAACAGGCCACCGGACGCCTGCTCAACTACAGCCTCGACAAGGAGGACGGCACCAGCGCCGTCGACTCCATCGACTACACCTACGACCCGTCCGGCCACCTGACCTCCACCGACGACGTCCAGGACGCCGGCGGCACCGCCAACACCGACCTCCAGTGCTACACCTACGACTACCTGTCACGCCTGACCAACGTCTGGACCGATGACGGCGGTACCACCACCAAGCCCGCACCGTCCATCAACGGCGTCGGCTCCTGCACCAACACCGCACCCGACCCGTCGAACATCAGCGGCGCCGGACCGGCTCCCTACTGGCAGTCCTACGGCTACGACCTGACCGGCAACCGCCTGTCGAAAACGGACCACAGCCTCACCCCCGGCGTCACACCGGACGTCACCACCGGCGAGGTCTACGACACGGCCGGCCACACCCACGCTGTCCACACCACCACCACTGGGAACAGCACCCAGACCTACACCTACGACGGTGACGGCAACCCCCTCACCGTCGGCGCCACCCAGAACGGGACCGATCAGCCCGACCAGGACCAGACCCTCACCTGGAACGCCACCGGCCAGCTCAACACCCTGGCTGCCGGCTCCCACACCTCCAGCTACGGCTACGACCCCGACGGCAACCTGATCGCCCGCACTGACGACGGCACCACGACGCTGTTCCTCGGCAGCGACCAGATCACCCTCAACTCCAGCGGTAGCACCACCTCTGTCGTCCGCGCCTACTCCCTGCCCGGCGCTCCCACCGTGCTTCGCACGGCCACTGCCGGCCGGACCGGCAGCACCCTGGACTACCAGTCGGCCAACCCCCAGGGCACCGCCACCACCGACATCACTGCCGGCAACCTCACCGTCACCCACCGCGAATACACCCCCTTCGGCGAGGACCGCGGTACGGCACCGGCCAACTGGCCCGGTGACAAGGGCTTCGTCGGCGGCACGGTGGACGACACCACCGGACTGACGAACCTCGGGGCCCGCGAGTACGATCCGTCGCTGGGCAGGTTCATCACACCCGACTCCCTCCAGAACATTGGTGACCCCCAGCAGTGGAACGGCTATGCCTACAGCAACAATGACCCGGTCGACGGCAATGACCGGACCGGACGCATCTGGATCCGGAACGGCGACGGGGATCCGGTTGCCGATGCCACGTCCCAGGGTGCCGTCAGTGAGAACAAGAGCAGCGGCACGGCCCGCGGAAAGTACATCGACCGCCTGCCTGCCGAGTATTCCGACTGTAACAACTGCGATGCAGGCGTCTATGTGGGCTCTGGGGGCGAGTCTCGTACTGATGTGGACGCCAGCGGGGCGGCGGCGGTGAGGAGAACGATCGTCAAGACCTCACGCACCAGTATCGGTCCCTACCGGATGGGTGGCCTCTGGGCCCTGGGGGTGGGTCAATATGTGCCGAAAATGTACTTCGGCCCAGGCGACACGTTCACCAAGGAACTACAGAACGATCCGCACAATCAGGCGCTGCTGCAGCAGTGCGAGGAAAGCCCAACTTTGTGCACGGCAGTCGGAACGACTGCGGTGGAGGACTATGAGGACCATGGAATAGCCAACCTTCTCTCGGACGGCCTGGCCGTGCTGTCCCACGGATCTTTTGGCCGTCCGCCGGTGGATGCATTTCTCGGCTCCTATGCTGAGACTTTGAAGGTAAGATCCTACGACCCCGTTTCTGCTGAGGCGACGGTCGATTTCAAGGTCACGAACAAGAGCGGATGGAATTCTTTCTTCCACTTCATCTCCAACGGTATTCCGAACACGCATCACGGGCTGGGAGCGACGATCGAGGAAGATTTCACTTGGTCTCGAACGGTTCACGTGACCGGCTGACCGTCCTGAGTATGAGTCGCGGGCAGATTCGTATCTTCGGCCCTCGTCCTGCCCCAGGAGGGCGTGAGCGAAGATGCGAGATCATCAGATATGTATTGATTTTAATATGAGGCGGGCTGATTTCCGTGAAGCGTGGGACCAGGGCTTTTCTCATCGCTGCTGCTGTCGTTCTCCTGATCGGCATCGCTGGGGTCGTGGCCAAATCGCTGGTGCACGCCAATGAGACTCCGAAGTCGCTATCCTTGTCGAAGGACGAAGTGGTCGGTGCGTGGCGTGATCCCAGCGGCGGAGTGCTCCGTATCAACGCTGACGGAACATTCACGGCACATTCCGTTTGCGGGTTCGGAATTACGCGAGAGAGCGGCTCGCGGCACGGCACGTGGTCGCAGGTTTCCAGCGGTGACTGGGCCGATGGCCCGGGGGTCATGTTCATCGGCACGACCCTCCAGGTCGGCCTGGGACTCACCGGATCGCATGCCGCCCCCGAACTGTGGCGCTATCAGGGCGACCCCGACGAGAACCACCGGTGCGTTGTCCACAAGGTCCGCGATCACTGAGCCTCTTTCATCCTGTGCTGGAAGGATGAAACGGCCTGGTCGGCGGGTGTGGTGGCGAGGCAGGGCCCCTCGTCGTTGGCGTGATGATTCCCGTCATCACACCGGCGACCGAAGGGGCCCTGTTGACGTCCCGCACGAGCCCGTCGAGCACGTCTCTTGGCTCATCTACGCCCGAAGGCGTGAACCTCGATCGCAGCAGGTTCAACTCCTGTCGTCCCGGCGGTGTTTTCGCAGGTCAGAGCCTGCCTCCATGATGTGGAGGCGGGCCTTTGGCATGCGTATTGTCCGTTTCGGATGTGAGAAGTTGTGAGAGGCACCTGTGCAGCCCCCGTGTCTCCTCAGGTCAGCGGGTTGGATGTGCGCGAGCCACGTGGCATGCGTCATGGAAGGCGGTGGCCGGTGACGGGGCTGCGCGCGCCTTCCGTCTCGTTCGTGCCGCCGATGCAGTTGGCCGTCGGTGTCCCCCGGATGTCCTGCCCCCCGGGGATGAGAACGGTCGGCGGGCGGAGGGGGTCTGCCGGAGGGAAAGCGTGGGGCGGCGGTCTGTCCTTCAGTGCTCGTGCTGACTCCGCACAGCTCGTGAACCGTGAACCACCGCTCACACCATCGGTCAACGGAAACGAACAGCGACCTCGTTCACACCAGCCCGCATGTGACCGTGTCGGCGGACAACCCGAATCTCAAGACTTTTCGAGCCGCGTGGAAGGCTGCTGTCCGCGCCTGGGGTGCACCGCGCTCGGCGGACAAGGAGTACCACGACTGGCAGTACCTCTGCTCCCAAAATAATTCCCTCTGCGGCCCATTACTTGCCACGCTCGGCATGTATGGCTTCGAAGCGAACCCAGACGTCTTCAAATGTAATGCCGTTTCGATCGGCGCTACGGGTGGGGTTCGCAGCTTCCAGGACCTCCAGTCGTTGCGTGGAATATCGCGAGAAGATTTCAAGACGCTCGCGGAAGATGCGGGATATGTGCGCTCTGATGCTTCAAAATTCGCCACCGGAGGCGAGGGTAATCCGAATCCGAACTCCGGATACGATGGGTCCTACTCGCCGAAGATCGCTGCGGCACTGGAGGGAGCCTTGGGGGCTTTCGATCCCACACGGGAGGGCCTAGGGGACGGAGCGGCTGGGGTCGCCCCCTGACCTGTTGAGAGGCGTGAGATTGCGTCTCTCTTTGCCTCGACCGTCGCGAAGCGAAAAGAGGCGACGCTCAGCGGCCCGGTAGTCGGCGGCAGAGGAGCGTGAGGCATGTCCGCCGGTTGCCACTAATTCGTTCGGCGGGAATTCATCCATGGCTTTTGATATGTCAATCAATCGAGAGAAATCATCAACTCGTGAGGTGTTCTGTGGAAGATCTGTCGCGCCTTGATGAAGGCGAGTTGTGCGAGCGCATGATGCGAAGCGCCGGGCCGATCCCGCCGTGCGGGGCGGCCGTGCGACTGGTGTTCCTGACCCCGGCGCAGCGCGTTTGGCTCATGAATCATGGTTTGGTGCGGGCCGACATGGTCGACGGTCGCCGCGTCGCAATGGTGTCCTTCGCTGACGCTTTTGAGTTGTTCAAGGACTTCTATGGGCGCAGCATGCTTCAGGAGAAGGAAGGGATCGGTGATTCGGAAGTCAGCGTTCTCTGGATTGCGGCGAGTCTGTGGGGTGTCGATGTCGGCACTCATCGGCACGTGATGACTGGGCTCGAAAAAATTCATGCGGGTCTGGCTGCCGAGGCCATGATGTACGCGGCGGGTTTTATGGACAACTCGGCCGATCCTGAGAGCGGTGAAGTGGACGGCTATGCCACAGGTCCTCTTGCCATGGCGCACGAGGAGCGCTGGGACTGGTAATCACAGATCGGCTTGGCCTGCGGAGGAGGAATTGTACGCCGCGCAGGCCGGGTGTTGGCACATTTGGTGATCGATTCAATTCGACAGTAATTTGCTCTTCCCAGTATCCTGGGTCGGAAATTCGCTTCAGATATCTGGAGAGGTGTTCGATCGGCGTCGCTGTGGCGCGAGGTCCGTGTGGGGTTAACGGCGGGATCGGACTGCGTTCGGGAAAGGGTGCGTGCGCGTGCTATTTCGACGGCTACTCCTTCGGAGCGGGCATGGCCGTCCAGGGCCAAGTCTGGTCAACGGGGTGTTGTGGCAGCTGCGGGCCCGCGCCCCGCGGCGTGACCTGCCCGATCGCTACCGCCCCTGACAGTCGGTCCGTGAGCGGTTCGCCCCGCCGGGAGCCGTCCGCCACCTCGCCCCGGCTGCCGGAACGCGTCAACGTCGACGTCTGCGGCGGGGCATTGCCGCGCAGTTCGGCGGTGGCGTGGTTGGCGGCGGAGCCGTCCGGTGGGTTGCCGCGGTCGTGGTACTGGCCGGTGACGGGGTGGATGCGGACGTGGTGGCCGCGGGTGAAGACGGTGGTGGGGGCGCCGGCGGCGTCCGGTTGCGCCGGAATGGGGCTGTTGTCATGGCCGTATCAATAACTACAGTGCGTCCGTGATGTCATTCGCGCGGAGACTCCGCATCCTTCCGCTCATGGCCGTGGCGATCCTGGTCGCCGCGCTGACCGCGGCCGTCGCAGCGCCGGCCCAGGCGCACGCGGCGGCCGCCCGTACCGCCGGGCACACCGCCGCCCCGGCGGCCACCACCGGCACGCAGCCGGTGGACTCCTACGCCAACGCGGTCCGGCAGACCGTCTGGGTCGACACCGGGCTCGACGGCGACAAGGACGGCAAGTCCGACCGTGTCGCGGCCGACATCATCCGGCCGAGCGAACCGGCCGCGGCCGGCCAGCAGGTGCCGGTGATCATGGACGCGAGCCCGTACTACTCGTGCTGCGGGCGCGGCAACGAGAACCAGGTCAAGACCTACGACTCCAGCGGCAACCCCGTCATGTTCCCGCTGTTCTACGACAACTACTTCGTCTCGCGCGGCTACGCGGTCGTGCTGGTCGACCTCGCCGGCACCAACCGGTCCGACGGCTGCGTCGACGTCGGCGGCCCCTCGGACATCACGTCCGCCAAATCGGTCATCGACTGGCTCAACGGCCGCGCCACCGGCTACACCACGCACACCGGAACCACCCAGGCACAAGCGACCTGGGCCAACGGCTCGGTCGGCATGATCGGCAAGAGCTGGGACGGCACCATCGCCAACGGCGTGGCGGCCACCGGCGTCGAGGGGCTGAAGACGATCGTGCCGATCAGTTCGATCAGCTCCTGGTACGACTACTACTTCGCGCAGGGCGCCGCGCTCTACGACTCCGGCCCCGACGCCCTGGCCTCCGATGTGGAGAGCAGTACCGCGTCGTCGCACTGTTCGGCCGAGCAGACGGCCCTGCGCAGCGGCGCGCCGCGCGACGGTGACTGGACCAGCGCCTGGCAGCAGCGGGACTACGCGGCCGAGGCCGCCAACGTCAAGGCGAGCGTCTTCGTCGTGCAGGGCATGGAGGATCTCAACGTCCGCACGAAGAACTTCGGCCAGTGGTGGACCGCGCTGGCGGCCAACAACGTGCCGCGCAAGCTGTGGCTGTCGCAGACCGGCCACGTCGACCCGTTCGACTACCGCAGGTCGGCCTGGGTCGACACGCTGCACCAGTGGTTCGACCACTACCTGATGGGCATCGACAACGGCATCGACACCGCGCCGATGGCCGACATCGAGCGCACTCCGGACACCTGGACCACTGACGCGGTCTGGCCCCCGGCCGGCACGGCGGCGACCACCGTCGCGCTGCGGCCCGGCAGCGCGAACGGCCTCGGCACCCTGGGCCTGACCCCCGCGGCGGCCGGCAGCACGGAGAACTTCATGGACAACGCCTCGCAGAGCGAGGACGACTGGGCGTCGCAGGTGGACCAGGCGAAGTCCGACAAGGTGGCGTTCACCACCGGCGCGCTCACCCAGGACATGCGGCTGTCGGGCGGCGGCACGGTGACGCTGACCGCGAGCTCCTCGACCTCCAGCGCGCACCTGTCGGCCGTTCTGGTGGACCTGGGGCCGGCCACCATCCGGAACTACGAGGACAGCGGCGAGGGCATCACGACGCTGTCCACCCGTTCCTGCTGGGGCGACAGCACCGCCGGTGACAGCGCCTGCTACCTGGACACCGCCGCCGACACCGAGAGCACCGGTGCGACGATCTTCAGCCGCGGCTGGGCCGACCTCGGCCACTACGACCCGTCACTGACCGGAGTCTCGCTCACCCCCGGAAAGTCCTACACCATCACCCTCCAGCTGGCCGCCAGCGACCACATCGTCCCGGCCGGCCACCGCCTCGCCCTCATCGTCGCGGGCACCGACAACGGCCTGATCGTCGCGCCCTCCGGCACGCCGAAGGTCACCATCGACCTCGCGCACTCCAGCGCGAGCCTGCCTCTGGTCGGCGGTTCCGCGGTCTTCCCGCAGACCGCGACCCGCTGACCGGCCCGCCGCATCGCGTACGGGCCGACACGGCGTCGCCCCTGGCCCCCGGCATGCGCTGCCGGGGGCCACGCGCTGTCCCGCTGGAGGTCACCGGCGCGGCCGGAGCGGCGGGGCGGGGTCGGTAGCCGGGCGGGTCGCCGGGGCCAGCCCCGTGAAACGGGCGAACTCCGTTGCCGCCTGCCTGAGGCGCGCCACGGTGCGGCTGGTGCCGAGCCGCGGCCGGGCAACGCGGCAGGAGTTCGGGCCCAGTGAGTGCCCGCCGCCGCGAGGGAAGCCGTCCAGGGGGCGACCCCGTTGCTCGCCGGCGCGTCGGCCGACCCGTTCCGCAACGGCGTACGGGCGGAGGGGCTCCCCCCGCGACCGTCTCCCCTGCAACCCTCTCCGTCCACCGGTGGCATCTCCGCCTCCCGCGTCCTCCGTGCGGCCCCGCCGTTCCTCCGATTCCCCTTACCCCGGTCGTCAACTGCCTTGTCCACAAGCACCGTTCAGCCGGGGGAGACCTCGCCGCCCAGGCGTTCCTGCACCGGGCGAAGTGCCGGGGCCGGGCCGGCCACCGCCCAGTCGGTGCCGACCAGCAGGGAGCGGCCGGAGGTGCGGGAGGCGGCCTCCCAGTTCCGCATGCTGGCGGGGCTGCTGAAGGTGGCCATGACATAACTGCCGCGCGACGTCAGGCAGGTGCCCTCGCGCAGGCCGGACCGGTCCGCCTGCATGGCCGGTTCGCAGCCCGCGGCGGCCGCCAGCCCTTCCACCGTGGTCGGCCGGGGCCGCGACGGCTGGTGCTGGGGGACCGCGGGCCCGGCCGCGCATCCCGCCGTCAGTACCGCCACCGTCAGACCTGTCGCGACCATGCCCGCCGCCTTGCGGAATGCCACCCCGTGACCCGTACCGCTCCGACCCGTCATCAGTTCCTCCGTCCGTCACCGGCGTCCGCGCCGACGATGGACCGCGTACCCGGCCGGAGCCGTCCCACCCGTTCGAGCTCACGCGTACCGGAAGCACGGGCCGCCGCCGACCCGACGATCACCGACCGCCCTGACCAGCCAGAGCCCCCCACGCCGACCACGCGCTCCACCGGTACACGGAATTCGTCCGCGGAACCGGTGCGCCCCGTCCGGATGCCGTCGTCCGCGTGCTCCACCGTTGACGTACTCCGTACGCCCCCGCCGGAACGCCACCCTCCCCCCGCGTCCCCTGGCGCGTGGCGCCCCCGGCACGGGGCGGCGGCCACCTCGACGCCCGGCGGCACTCCGCAAGCACCCTGACAGCCCCCGGAACGTTCCCCGGCAGGCGCCGCCCCCACCGCCCCCGCCTCCAGGCCTCACCGTTCAAGCGACCCGCGGCCACGCACCCCCACCGCCACGCATCCCATCCGACCGGCACGCACCCCATCCCACCGGCGCTCACCCCATCCCACCGGCGCTCACTTCGGCGCTCACGCCACCCCCCACCCCCGCGCTGACCGTAACCGACCGGCTGGTCCGTGACGAAAGGACCCCGATCGGGCATACTCCAACCGCCACAGCCGCTGTGATCCCCCGGACCGTGACCCGGTCGGGGGCAGTGGCCTGCGGTCTTTCCGTCCGACGGCCACGGCCCACCACCCATGGCCGGCCGCCGCCCGCGCCCGACAAGACAGGAGCGCCCGCCATGCGTCCCGACGGCCCACAGCCGGTCGAACGTCAGCTGCCCACCGACGAGGCCCACGAACTGATGGCCCTGGTCCGTGATCTCGCCCGGCGCGAGGTGCGCCCGCGTGCCGCCGAGGAGGAGGACGCCGGCGTCTTCCCCCGCGGCGTGTTCACCACCCTCGGCACGTCCGGTCTGCTGGGCCTGCCGTACCCCCAGGAGTACGGCGGCGGCGACCAGCCGTACGAGGTCTACCTCCAGGTGCTGGAGGAGCTGGCCGCCGCCCGGCTCACCGTGGCCATGGGGCTGAGCGTGCACACGCTGTCCTGCTTCGGGCTCGCCGAGTACGGCACCAAGGAGCAGCGCGAGCAGTACCTGCCGGCGATGCTCGGCGGTCAACTCCTCGGCGCCTACTGCCTGTCCGAGCCGAACGCGGGCTCCGACGCCGCCAGCCTGCGCACCCGCGCGACCCGGGACGGCGCCACCTGGACGCTGAACGGCGGCAAGGCGTGGATCACCCACGGCGGGATCGCCGACTTCTACACCGTGCTGGCCCGCAGCGGCGCCGAGGGGCCGCGCGGCATCACCGCGTTCCTGGTGCCCGGCGACGCGGCGGGTCTGAGCGCCGCGCCGCCGGAACGCAAGATGGGTCTGAAGGGCTCGCCCACCGCCCAGATCCACCTGGACGGTGTGACGGTCGACGACGGCCGGCGCATCGGCGAGGAGGGCCAGGGCTTCGGTATCGCACTGGCCGCCCTCGACTCCGGCCGGCTGGGCATCGCGGCGTGCGCCGTCGGCGTCGCTCAGGCGGCCCTGGACGAGGCGTTGGCGTTCCTGGCCGGCAGACGGCAGTTCGGCCGCCCGCTGTCCGACTTCCAGGGGCTGCGGTTCATGCTCGCCGACATGGCCACCGCCATCGAGGCCGGCCGCGCGCTCTACCTCACGGCCGCCCGGCTGCGGGACGCCGGCCGCCCGTTCAGCAAGGAGGCCGCCATGGCCAAGCTGCTGTGCACCGACAACGCGATGAAGGTGACGATCGACGCCGTCCAGTTGCTCGGCGGATACGGCTACACTGCCGACTTTCCCGCCGAGCGTTACCTGCGTGAGGTCAAGGTGCTCCAGATCCTGGAGGGCACCAACCAGATCCAGCGGATGATCATCGGCCGCCACCTGCTCGGCCCGGAGACCCGCGCCTGACATCGTTGCCGGGGCCGTGTCCTGTAGGCGGGGCGCGGCCCCCGACGGTGCGTCATCCGGCGATGCGAATCCGCCTGCCGGTGAAGGCTGTTGACGTTACATCAGGTGACGGGACGTCAGGTGACTGCATGTCGCCTGACATCGCGTCAGTTGACGACACCGGTTGACGTCGCGTCAGTGGATCGTACGGAGGAACTCTTCGAGGACCGCGATGGCGGCCGCGTGCGGCGGCCGGCGGTCGTGGTGGGTGTTCTCAGTGGCGGCTGACAATGCGCTGGGCCGCCCGCAGCGGACGGGATCCGGGGCCGCCGGCGTGCGAGAACGGCTGGGTACGCCAGTCGAGCCCGGCGGGCAGCGTGAGCAGGACGGCCGCGTCCTGCGCCTCGGCGCCCTCCTCGTCGAGCGGCCGGGCGTCGGTGACCGTCCGGCCGGAGCCGGCGCACACCGTCAGCCCGAACGGGTTCCACGGCGACGAGCACTGCGCGTGCTCGGGCAGTCTCTCCTCGCCCTCCAGCAGGGCGATCGGCCGTGCACAGTCCGGGCAGTGCACCCGGAAGATGTCGTAGACGTCCTCGACGTCGGTGGCCGCCGTCGACTCGGCGTACGCCTCGTCGCCGTCGGCCTGATCCTGAGCGTCCGCGCCGAACTCGATGTCGGGCGCGGGCCGCGTGCGGACACTGCGGCTGGGCCGCTTCAATGCGCGCATGGTGGTTCTCCCCCTATGACGGGCACCCTTGTGGGTGATTGGGCCTGGCGTCCTCGCTCACGACCCGTGCAGAGCTTTTCCCGCCCTGTGGGGTCGATAACCGCGCCGCCGCCTTCGACCGGTCGCACGCCCTGTGGCATTGATCACACGCGGGGGCGCAGGGGGCGCACGTCATCTTCGCGGATGGTCCCGCCGTGCTCCAAATTCATCCGGCCGAAATCGGCCGCCGGTCACCCGCTCGGCCTGTTCCGGCCCGTCGGCGGCATCGGCCCAGGCCAGGCCGGCGGCCACCGTTCTCCGGGCCGGAACCCTCCCGCGGCGGTCGACCGCTGTCAACCCCGGCGACCAACACCGACCAACACCGACCGACGCCGACCACCATCGGCCACCGCGGACGGTCGGTGACCCTGATCCGCCTCCGTCAACCCCCGCTGACGATCACCGGCGGTCGTCGGGCACGGTCCGTCCCCGTCAATCCCCGCTGACCCTCGACGCCCGCCGCCACGCCGCCACCCCGTGGCCCGTTCCCCGCCACCGGTCCGTTCCCCGCGCCTCGCGGCTGTCGACGCGCCTTGCGACCCCGTCCGTCGTCGGAACGCCATCGACCCTCCGCCGTCGAAAATCCGCCGAATCGCCGTCGGCGGGACCGTCGGCTCAGGCCAGCCCGATCAGCGCGCTGATCCGCTTGCCGCCGGCGCGCTGGTCGATCTCCAGGCCGAGCGACAGCGCGCGCACGATCTCCAGGCCGTGCTGACCGATGCGCTCCGGGTCCGCCTCGCGCGGTACCGGCAGCACCGGGTCGGTGTCCCACACCGTGACGCGTGCGGTACCGGCGGTCAGCTCCAGTTCCAGCAGGAACGGGCCCGGCGCGTACTTGCCCGCGTTGGTGATCAGTTCGCTCACCACCAGCAGCACCGCCCCGGTCGCCCGGTCGTCCACCTCCATCGCGTGCTCGACGCTCGCCCGTGCCAGGAATTCCGACGCGAAATCCCGTGCCACGGCCGCTGTGCCAGGCCGGCCGTCGAACGCGGCGGCATCCGTTACCGACAACCGCCCGTTCATGGCCACGACTCCACAGGACACCCAGGCCCCCGTTCTCCGACGTACCGCCCCGGGCCTGACGCCCGCAGCTCGCGAGCCGTATACCCCCGATCATCCCCACCATGCGGAACCGGCCAACGGCGAGTCGTGCGCCGTCGTCGCGCACGATAGGTTGACGCCCGTGGAGGAGTTGGACCGGCGTATCGTGGAACTGCTCGTGGCCGACGGGCGCATGAGCTACACCGACCTGGGCAAGGCCACCGGCCTGTCCACCTCGGCCGTTCACCAGCGGGTACGCCGACTGGAGCAGCGCGGCGTCATCCGCGGGTACGCCGCGATCGTCGACGCGGAGGCCGTCGGCCTGTCGCTGACCGCCTTCATCTCGGTCGCCCCCTTCGATCCCAGCGCACCGGACGACATCGCGGACCGGCTGGCCGACGTCCACGAGATCGAGGCGTGCCACAGCGTGGCCGGCGACGAGAACTACATCCTCAAGGTCCGCGTCGCCACCCCCGGCGCCCTGGAACTCCTGCTGTCCCGCATCCGCACCCTGGCCGGCGTCTCCACCCGCACGACGGTCGTCCTCTCCACCCCGTACGAGGCCAGGCCGCCGCACATCTGACGGTCGCCCGCGTACGCCCCGAAAACCCACGCGCGTACGCCTTGGGATCGACGGTGTACGTCGTGAAGGCCGCCCGCGTACGCCTTGGGATCGGCGGTATACGTCGCGAAGACCGCCCCTGGAATCGACGGTATACGTCGCGAAGCCGCCCGCGTACGCCATGACGTCGGCGGCATACGCCTGAGAGCCGGCCGTGCGCCCCCTCTGACAGCCGCCCCCGCACGCCGGGCCATCCGTACGTAAGCGTCCGCCACCCGCGCGTAAGCGCCCCGCCGCCCATGTACCGGCGCCCGCCCCGCCCCGCGCGACCCCCCGCCCGCACCCCCGTCCCGTCCCGTCCCGCCGTCCCGCCAGACTGGTGTCATGAACGAGCGCACCCCCGGTACCGTCCTGCTGCGCAACGGCACCGTGTACAGCCCCGCCGACCCCTTCGCCACCGCCATGGTCACCGAGGGCGGCCACGTCGCCTGGATCGGGTCGGAGGGCGCCGCGGACGGCTTCGCGGACGGCGTGGAGGAGGTGGTCGACCTCGGTGGGGCGCTGGTCACCCCGGCGTTCACCGATGCCCACGTGCACGTCACCTCCACCGGGCTCGCGCTCACCGGGCTGGACCTGTCGGCCGCCACCGGGCTGGCGGACGCCCTCGCCCGGATCGCCGGGTACGCGGCGGGACGACCCGGCGACGAGGTCCTGCTCGGCCACGGCTGGGACCAGACCCGCTGGCCGGAGGGCCGGCCGCCGACCCGCGCGGAGCTGGACGCCGCCACCGGCGGCCGCGCCGCCTACCTCAGCCGCACCGACGTCCACTCGGCCCTGGTGACGCCCGCCCTCCTGCGCCGGGTGCCGGCCGTCCGGGACCTCGACGGCTTCCACCCCGACGGTCCCGTCACCCGCGACGCCCACCACGCGGTGCGCCGCGCCGCCTACGCCACGGTCGGCCCCGTCCAGCGCGCCGCGGCCCAGCGCGCGGCGCTCGCCCACGCCGCCTCCCGCGGCATCGGCTCGGTCCACGAGTGCGGCGGCCCGGACATCTCCAGCGAGGAGGACTTCACCTCGCTGCTCGCGCTGGCCCGCGCCGAGGCCGGTGTACGGGTCCACGGCTACTGGGCGCAGGCCGTGCACGGCGCGGAGGACGCCGAACGCCTGCGGGAGCTCGGCGCGACCGGCGCCGGCGGGGACCTGTTCGCCGACGGCTCGCTGGGCTCGCACACCGCCTGCCTGGCCGCCCCCTACGCCGACGCGCCGCACAGCGGCACCGCCTACCTCACCGCCGACGAGATCGCCGCCCACCTCACCGCCTGTACCGCGGCCGGACTCCAGGCGGGCTTCCACGCCATCGGCGACGCCGCGATCACCGCCGTGATCGACGGCGCCCGGCTGACCGCGGAACGCCTCGGCGCCGACCGGGTACGGGCCGCCCGGCACCGCGTCGAGCACGCCGAGATGCTCACCCCCGACGGCATCGCCGTGATGGCCGCCCTCGGGCTGGTCGCCTCCGTCCAGCCGGCCTTCGACGCGGCCTGGGGCGGTGACGACGGCATGTACGCCGCCCGCCTCGGCACCGACCGGGCCCGCACCCTCAACCCGTACGCCGCCATGCTGCGGGCCGGCGTGCCGCTGGCCCTGGGCTCCGACAGCCCGGTCACCCCGCTCGACCCGTGGGCCACGGTGCGGGCCGCCGCCTTCCACCGCACGCCCGGGCACCGGATCTCGGTGCGCGCCGCCTTCACCGCGCACACCCGCGGCGGCTGGCGGGCCGTCGGCCGCGACGACGCGGGCGTGCTGGTCCCCGGCGCGCCCGCCGACTACGCCGTCTGGGACGCCGGCGACCTGGTGGTCCAGGTGCCCGACGAGCGGGTCGCCAACTGGTCCACCGACCCGCGCTCCGGCACCCCCGGCCTGCCCGACCTCACCCCCGGTACGCGGCTGCCGGTCGCGCTGCGCACGGTGGTCGGCGGCCGTACGGTCCACACCCGGCCGAACGAGTGACGCGACCGTCCGCCGTACCGCCGAACGATGCGCCACCGGCCTGTCGTCCTCGTTCGACCGGCCCGCACTGACCTGCTGATTCATCGAATTGCCGCAGGTCAAGCGGCTGTTGACAGGCGACGGGCGCGGGCGAGTAGTTTCGGGCCGTCCACCACAGGACGTCCGACCCGGGAACCTCCGTGCTCCCCCCGCCCGCCGCTGGGCCACGGGGCGGCGTGCCGCACCGCCGGTACGCCGCCACTGGGAGCCAGGTCCAGCGCCCGCGGCGGGGGAGCACCACCCGCCAGGGCCCCTTCCCCGCTCCGGCGGGCGGAGGGGGGTGCCACCAGGCCGGCAGGTGCGACCCGGGTGGGGCCCGGACGTTCAGTAGACAACGGCTCTCGGTCGACCCGCAGCCAGCGGGTCCCAGGTCGGCCCGAAGAACGTTCCGGGTCCCCATCCGCAGCCCCCGGTGCCCCGAGGGGCGCGCTCCCGCACCGTTTCCGCCGCACCGGTTCCCCTCTCACCTGTCGCCGTCAGCGCACCGCTTCCCGCCTCACCCGCCCCCGTCAGCGCACCGGTCGGCGCCCCGCTTCCCCCGCACCGTCCCCGTCGGCGTGCCCTTGACATCCCCTTTGCGTCCCCACGGCCCGGGTTCACGGGTCGGCGGGGTACCGTCAGCCCAGCAGCGCGCCCCCGGCCCCGGTCTGCCCGCGGACGGGTTCGTTCTCCGGGGACACGGTTTCCGGGGGACACACAACAGACCCGCAGCAGAAAGGCCGCGACCGTGCCACCGCGACCCGACACGCACACCGACACCGCGCCCGACGCCGAGGACGGCCCCGCCGCCGGTCTGCCGGTCGGCGCGGCGCGGACCTCCGGGGGCCCCGGGGACGGCCCCGCGGGCCCGGACGGCACCGCACGGCGGCCGGGGCGGCTGCGGCGTGTCGGACGGGCGCTGCGCGCCGACTGGCGGCGCAGCTGCCTCGCGGCGCTCAGCGGTGTGGTGCTCACCCTGGCCTTCCCGCCGTTCGGCTACTGGCAGCTGTCGGTGGTGTCGGCCGCCGCGCTGAGCCTGCTGACCCGCGGACGGCGGGCCGGGCAGGCGGCGTGGACCGGGTTCGCGTTCGCGCTGCCGTTCTTCCTGTGGCTGCTGGAGTGGCTGCACGCGGTCGGCTGGGACGCGGTGGTCGGCCTGTCGCTCATCGAGGCGTGCTTCTTCGTGCCGATGGGCGCCGGTCTCGCGCTGACCTCACGGCTGCCGGGGTGGCCGCTGTGGGGGGCGTGCCTGTGGGTGACGCAGGAGTGGGCCCGCGACCGGGTGCCGTTCGGCGGCTTCCCGTGGGGGCGGCTGGCGTTCGCCAACACCGGCTCGCCGTTCACCGGCCTCGCCGCGGTCGGCGGCGCGCCCCTGGTGACGTTCGCCGTGGCGCTGTCGGCGGGGCTGCTGGCGGCTGCCGTGGTGGCCGGGCGGCGGCTGTGGAGCGAACCGGCCGCCCGACGGCGTGCCGGGGCCGTGCTGGGCGTCTGCGTGGTGCTGGCGGCGCTCGTGCTGGGGGCGGGCCGGACGGTGCCGTCGCAGACCACGCCGGACGGCACGCTGCGGGTCGCGCTGGTCCAGGGCAACGTGGCCCGGCCCGGGATGCACTTCCTGGGGCGCCCCATGGAGATCCTCGACAACCACATCGCCGCCACCATGAAGCTGGCCGCCGACATCAAGGCCGGCCGGGTGGCGAAGCCGCAGCTGGTGATCTGGCCGGAGAACTCCTCCGACATCGACCCGTTTCAGTACCCGCAGGCCTACGCCGCGATCGACTCCACCGTGCGCGCGGTCGGCGTGCCGGTGCTGGTGGGCGCCCTGGTCGACGGCCCGGACCCCGAACACGTGCAGAACGAGGGCATCCTGTGGGACCCGGTCACCGGGCCCGGCGCGTCGTACACCAAGCAGCACCCGGTGCCGTTCGGCGAGTACGTGCCGTTCCGCAAGGAGTTGACGCCGCTCATCCCGCAGCTGAAGGAGATTCCCCGGGACTTCTACCCCGGTGACCACGACGGCGTGATGCGGATGGGCCCGGCGACGCTCGGCGACGTCATCTGCTTCGAGGTGGCCTACGACGGCATCGTCCGCGACACCGTCAACGGCGGCGCGCACGCCATCGTCGTGCAGACCAACAACGCCACGTACGGGCGCAGCGGCCAGCCCGCGCAGCAGTTGGCGATGTACCGGCTGCGGGCGGTCGAGCACGGCCGGTCGGTGGTGGCCGCGGCGACCAGCGGCATCAGCACGTTCGTCGCCCCGGACGGCACCGTCAAGGCGCGTACCCAGGAATTCACCCGTGCGGTGCTGAACGTCAACGTGCCGCTGCGGTCGGGTTCGACGGTCGCGGACCGAGTCGGCGCGGCGCCCGAGTGGCTTCTCGCTATGGTGGGCCTCCTGTCCTGCGCCGCCGCGATCCGATTCGGCAGACGGGGACGTACGGAAACAAAGGGGAAGCAGTGAACGACGGCGGCAACGCCACCGTGGGCGCATCCGGAGCGCGGCAGTTCGCTCCGCTCGGCGAGGTCCTGGTGATCATCCCGACCTACGACGAAGCCGAGAACATCCAGCCGATCGTCTCCCGGGTCCGGTCCGCCGTTCCCGCGGC
The DNA here is from genome assembly GCF_027947535.2 of Streptantibioticus silvisoli. Classification (GTDB taxonomy): domain Bacteria; phylum Actinomycetota; class Actinomycetes; order Streptomycetales; family Streptomycetaceae; genus Streptantibioticus_C; species Streptantibioticus_C silvisoli. Next base: position 44,417 of record NZ_JAAGKO020000045.1, on the reverse strand, counting down.
GCACGTGCTGGTCGCCGACGACAACAGCCCGGACGGCACCGGCAAACTCGCCGACGAGATGGCCGCCGCCGACGACCACGTCCACGTCCTGCACCGGCAGGGCAAGCAGGGCCTGGGCGCCGCGTACCTGGCCGGTTTCCGGTGGGGCATCGAGCACGGCTACGGCGTGCTGGTCGAGATGGACGCCGACGGCTCCCACCAGCCGGAGGAGCTGCCCCGGCTGCTGACCGCGCTCAAGGGCGCCGACCTGGTGCTCGGCTCGCGCTGGATCCCGGGCGGCCGGGTGGTGAACTGGCCGAGGTCCCGCGAGATCCTCTCGCGCGGCGGCAGCACCTACTCGCGGCTGATGCTCGGCGTCTCCATCCGCGACGTCACCGGCGGCTACCGCGCGTTCCGCCGCGAGACGCTGGAGGGGCTCGGCATGGACGAGGTCGCCTCCGCCGGGTACTGCTTCCAGGTCGACCTGGCCTGGCGGGCGCACAAGGCCGGCTACCACGTGGTCGAGGTGCCGATCACCTTCGTGGAGCGCGAGCGCGGCGACAGCAAGATGAGCCGGACCATCGTGGCCGAGGCGCTGTGGCGGGTGACCACCTGGGGTGTGGGGGACCGGGTGGAGCGGCTGCGCGGCGGTCCCGGGCACAATTGACGTATGACCTTCGGCACGTCCGACCGGACCACCCGGCGGGAGCCGCCGCCCCGGCGCTCCCGCATCCGTTTCCTGCTCCCGCTCGCCGTGCTGCTGTGGGCGGCGGTGGAGATCTGGCTGATGGTCGTCGTGGCCGACCGGATCGGCGGCGGTCTGGTGCTGCTGCTGTTGCTGGCCGGCGTGGTGCTCGGCGGGGTGGCGGTCAAGCGGGCCGGGCGCCGGGCGTGGAACAACCTGAGCGCCATGCTGCGGACCGCGGCCCCGCCCGGCGCCGACGGCACCCCCGGCGGCCCGGCGGAGCCGGCCGCGGTCCCGACGGCCGGCGGCACCGGCACCGCGATGCTCGGCGGCCTGCTGCTGATGATCCCCGGTTTCGTCTCCGATGCCGCCGGCCTGCTGTGCCTGTTCCCGCCGACCCGCAAGCTGCTGGGCGCCGCGGCGGGCCGGCTGGGACGTCGCGGGCCGCTGGGCGGCTACGGGGACGTGGGTGGCGCCTTCGAGCAGGCCCGCATGCGGATGCCGGACGGCAAGGTGGTGCGGGGCGAGGTGGTCCGCGACGATTCCGGCGCCGGGCCGGACGGCCGACGCGACGGTGACCAAGGTCACAGGCCGCCGGGCGACGGTCCCCGCCCTCCACTGACCCCCTGAGGCGCGTCCCGGAGCGGTCGGCCGGGGCGCCCCCGACCGGCCGACGGTGACGCAGGGTGACCGGATTCCGGGGTCGGATGGGTGTTCCGGGGGTGCCGGGGGCCGGGTGCGGGATGGCGAGATCCGGCTGCGGTATCCCGGCGGCCGTCGCGGCCCGGCGGATCACCTGGCCGGGCCCGGTGGGACACGATCCCGGATTCGGCGCCGGCGGACCGGTGGCCGCGGGGAATCCGGACATGACGAACCGGCCGTCGGCACCGAAGTGCCGACGGCCGGTCGCGCCGGAAGCTCAGTCCGGCCGGTCCACCCGACGGACGGCGGCGCCGTCGGCCGAACCGGGGTGCGGTCCTCGATCGGGCCGCGTCACGCGGTCTTGCGGTTGTCACGCGGATGGACCGCGATGTTCATCCCGCCGGAGCGCAGGACGGCCAGCCGTTCGGCCAGTACCTCCTCCAGCTCCTCCCGGGTCCGCCGCTCCATCAGCATGTCCCAGTGCGTGCGGGCAGGCTTGGTCTTCTTCTCCTCGGGGCCGACGCCGTCCACCAGCAGAGCCTGGACGCCGCAGGCGCGGCACTCCCACTCCGGCGGAATCTCGGCTTCCATGGAGAACGGCATCTCAAAGCGATGCCCGTTATGACATGCGTACTCCACCGTCTGGCGCGGGGCCAGGTCGATGCCGCGGTCGGTCTCGTAGCTGGTGGCCCCGAGTCGCGTGCCGCGGAGAGCTCGCTCACTCATGAATCGTGCCTCCCGGGCTTTGTCGCCCACAGGACAGGTGTCGCTGTCGTCGTCATCCGGTCAACGTCCGGTCGGCGGTGAAGATTCCCGATGGTGGACACCTGGGCCCGTCCATCACTCTCCGCCACCCTCGCCGGAGGCGCGACGCGCCGTGGTACCGCCTCTTCATGCCGCCCATGTTCTACCCGTCGCCGCCCGTTTTGTCACATGTGACGGCGGAAGTCACCCATCGTCCGTGTGTGGCTGTGCGTGCAGTAACGGTCCCTCCGGCTGGTCAACGGCGTACACTACCCCGCCCGTACCCCAGGGCCTAAATCAGGTCCGGGGCCGAACGGCCCACGGCGGCCGCCGCGCGATCCACCGGAACCCTGGCGAGCAGGACAAAGCCGACGACGAAGAACACCACAAGTGAGATGATGGCGTCCCGGTAGCTGCCGGTCAGCTGATATCCCAACCCGAAGATCAGAGGTCCTAGCCAACTCGTGCCCCGATCGCTCACCTGATACACCGCGAAGTACTCGGCTTCCTTGCCGAACGGGATCAGGTGCGAGAACAGCGACCGCGACAACGCCTGGCTGCCGCCCAGCACCATGCCGATCGCCGCCGCCAGCACGAAGAACCACACCGGCCGGTGCGCGGGCATGAAGAAGGCCACCGAGATGGTCACCGTCCAGGCCACCAGCGCGCCCAGCACCGTCCGCTTCGCGCCGTACCGCCCGGCCAGCCGGCCCAGCAGCAGCGCCCCGGCCACCGCCAGCACCTGCACCAGCAGGATCGCGCTGATCAACGTGGTCTGGCCCAGCCCCAGCTCCTCGGAGCCGTAGACCGACGCCTGCGAGATGACCGTCTGCACACCGTCGTTGTAGATCAAGAACGCCAGCAGGAAGGCCAGTGACAGCGGGTAGCGGCGCAAGTCCCGGAAGGTCTCGGCCAGTTGGCGTATCCCCTGGGCGACCGTGGGGGCGCCGCCGTGGTCGAGCACCACCGGGCGCTCGCGCAGCCGCAGCAGCGGCACCAGCGCGAAGACCGCCCACCACAGCCCGGCCGACGCCATGCACAACCGCACCGCGGTGCTCTTCGACAGCCCGAAGCCGTCGTGGTCGAGGAAGAGCACCAGGTTGACCACCAGCATGCTCGCGCCGGCCACGTAACCGCTGGCCCAGCCGCGCGAGGAGACCCGGTCGCGTTCGTGCGGCTCGGCGATCTGCGGCAGGAAGGAGTTGTAGACGACCACCGAGGCGCCGTAGCCGACGTTGGCGACGATCAGCAGGAGACCGCCGAGCAGGTAGCGGTCGCCGCGCAGGAAGAACATCGCGGCCACCGCCGCCGCCCCCAGGTAGGCGAACAGCCCCAGCACCGGCTTCTTGCGCCCGGTGCGGTCCGCCACCGCGCCGGCCAGCAGCATCACCGGCACCGACAGCAGCACCGACGCCGAGACGCAGTACGGGAAGTACGCGCCGGCCCGCACCGGGATGCCCAGCGGGTGCACGTAGCCGTGCGCGTCGGCGGCGGCCTTGGTGATGTCGGTCAGGTACGGCCCGAGGAAGACGGTGAGCACTGAGGTGGAGAAGACGGTGATCGCGAAGTCGTAGACGTACCAGCCGCGTTGCTCGCGCCGCCGCTCCGCCGGCCGGGCGGCCCCGGGCGACGCCGCCCGGCTCGTCGCGGCGCCACCGTGCGTGCCCTGGGTGACCACGGGCTGTCCCCTTGTCCGTACGGGAGATGCCCGCACCGGTCGTTCGCGGTGGACGCCGCCGTCCGCGGGCCGCAGGTCAGCCCGCACCGGGCCAGGCACCCCGCTCGGTCAGCACGGCGCGCAGCGTCTCGATGTGATCGGTCATGATGCCATCCACGCCGAGATCGAGCAGGGACATCATCCGGTCGCGATCGTTCACCGTCCAGACGTGCACCTGCAAGCCCCGGCGGTGTGCCGCCCGCAGGAACGCCGCGTCCACCACCGGCACCCCCGCGTGCCGCTCCGGCACCTGCACGCACACCGCCCGGCCCGCCCCGGTCCGGCCCGCGCCGCCGCCCGGCAGCCGTGCCCAGCTCAGCAGCCGCAGCGCCGCCACCCCGCGGGTGCCCAGCGAGGTCGCCAGCCGGGGCCCGGCCAGTGCCCGCACGGCCTCGACGCGCCGCTGGGAGAACGAGCTGACGCACACCCGGTCCCAGGCGTCCGCCGCCCCGATCGCCGCGACCAGCGGCCGGACGGCCGGTGCCGCCTTGACGTCCACGTTGAACCGGGCGAGCGGGAAGGCGGCCAGCAACTCCGCCAGCAGCGGCAGCGGTTCGCGGCCGCCGACCCGCGCGGCCCGCACCGCCGACCACGGCAGGTCCGCGATCGCGCCCCGGGCGTCGGTGACCCGGTCCAGCGTCGCGTCGTGGAAGGCCACCAGCACACCGTCGGCGGTCGCGTGCACGTCCGTCTCCAGGTAGCGGTACCCCAGGTCCACCGCGCGCCGGAACGCGGTCAGGGTGTTCTCCAGGCCGTCCGCCGCACCGCCGCGGTGCGCGAAGGCCAGCGGCGCCGGATGGTCGAGGAACGGATGGCGCGCGGTGGCCCGGCCGGGCCCGGCACCCGCCGGCGGGGAGAGGGTCACCGGGGCAGTATGCCGCCCGCCGCACCGGCTGCCTGCCCCGCCTCCCGCGGCTCGGCCCGCCCCGGCCCGTCCGGCGGTCCGCCGCTCGGCCCGGCCGCCCGCGGTGTCCCGGCCGCAACGGGGGCCGGCAGCGCGCAGGCCCGCAGGAACAACTGGGCCAGCGGGCCGATGGCCAGGGCGTACAGCACGGTGCCCACCCCGAACGACCCGCCCAGCGCGACGCCGGCCACCAGCACGCCGACCTCGATCACCGACCGCACCAGCCGGATCGAGCGCCCGGTGCGCAGGTGCAGGCCGGTCATCAGCCCGTCGCGCGGACCGGGACCGAAGGACGCCGAGATGTACAGGCCGGTCGCCAGCCCGTTCAGCACGACGCCGGCCGCCAGCAGCGGCACCCGCAGCGCCAGCCCGTGCGGCGCCGGCACCAGCCACAGCCCGGCGTCCATCACCGACCCCACCAGCAGCACGTTGGAGACCGCGCCCAGCCCCGGGCGCTGCCGCAGCGGCCACCACAGCGGCAGCACCAGCGCCCCGACCACGATCGACACCACCCCGATACTGACCCCGGTGTGCCGCGAGACGCCCTGGTGCAGGACGTCCCAGGGCGCGAGCCCCAGCCCGGCGCGCACCATCAGCGCGCAGCTGAAGCCGTAGAGCACCAGCCCGGCGTAAAGGTGGACCAGCCGCCGGACGAACCGCGTACCCGGACGGGCAGCGGAACGTGGCAGCCGTGCGACACGTGGCACAGCGATCACCCCCTGGTGTGATTGGCCTGACCCATGTCACTGTGGAGGCATCAACGGGCCAATTCCATGGCCAATTCCAGGAAGGTGGATCGGAAGATGGCTCAGTGGACCGCCGTGGTCGGCACCGCCCACCTGGCGCGGCTCCTCGTCCCGCGCGACGCCCGGACCCGCGCGGCCGACGCCCGCCGCGCCCCCGCCTACCGCGAACTGGCCGAACGCGTCCGGCTGCTGCTGCTGGAGGGCCGGGTCCCGGTCGCCGCCCGGCTGCCCGCGGAACGCGAACTGGCCGTCGCCCTCGGCGTCAGCCGCACCACCGTCGCCGCCGCCTACGAAACGCTGCGCGCCGAAGGCTTCGTCAGGTCCCGCCGCGGCGCCGGCAGTTGGACCGCCATGCCGGACGGCCGCCCGATCCCGGCCGGCGGCCTGGAACCGCTGCCGCCGGAGGCCGCCGCCTCCGTCATCGACCTCGGCTGCGCCGCGCTGCCCGCCCCGGAACCCTGGCTGACCCGCGCCTTCGAGGGCGCGCTCGCCGAACTGCCGCGCTTCGCCGCCACCCACGGCGACTACCCGGCCGGCCTGCCGCTGCTGCGCGAGGCGGTCGCCGACCACTTCACCGCCCGGGGTGTGCCCACCATGCCCGAGCAGATCATGGTCACCACCGGCGCGATGGGCGCGGTCTCCGCCGCCGCCCGGCTCTTCGGCGGCCTGGGCGAGCGCATCGCCGTCGAGGCCCCCAGCTACGCCAACGTGCTCCAGCTGCTGCGGGAGAACGGCGCCCGGCTCGTCCCGGTCCCGATGGCCGGCGCCGACGGCTGGGACACGGGCGCCTGGCGCCGCACCTTCCGCGACGCCGCCCCCCGGCTGGCCTACGTCATCCCCGACTTCCACAACCCCACCGGCACGCTGGTCCCCGACGCGCGCCGCCGCGAGATGGTCGACGCCGCCCGCTCGGCCGGCGTGGTGCTGATCTCCGACGAGACGATGGCGGAGCTCAACTTCCACCCCGAGGACGGCGTGCCGCGCCCGCTGGCCTCCTTCGACCACGGCGGCGGCACCGTGCTGACCGCCGGCTCCGCCAGCAAGGCGGTCTGGGGCGGCATGCGGATCGGCTGGATCCGGGCGGCGCCCGAACTGGTACGGCACATGGTCGCCGCCCGCGCCCACCTCGACATGGGCTGCCCGGTCGTCGAACAGCTCGCGGTGGCGTGGCTGCTGCGCGGCGAGGGCTGGACCCGGGCGCTGCAACTGCGCCGCGAGCTGGCCCGCGACAACCGCGACGCCCTGGTCGCCGCCCTGCGCCGGCACGCCCCCGACTGGAGCTTCACCGTCCCCGGCGGCGGCCTGACCATGTGGGTGCGCACCGGCGACCTGTCCGGCTCCCGGCTGGCCGACGCGGGGGAGCGCTACGGCGTACGCGTCCCGGCCGGCACCCGGTTCGGCGTCGACGGCGCCTTCGAGGGCTACGTGCGGCTGCCGTTCGCGGTGGGCAACGCGGTCGCCGACGAGGCCGTCGCCCGGCTGGCCGCCGCCGCTGAGGCGGTCCGCACCGGCACCGCCGGCTCCGGCCCGCTGGGCACCCCGACACTCGTCGCCTGATCAGACGTCGGCCGCCGGGGCCGGGTCGGCACCGGAGGACCGCTCGGCGGGCGCGGGGGCCGTCGGCGCTGCGGTGCCCGTTGCCGGCGGCGGGGGCGGCGGCGGTGCCGTGGCTGTCGGCGGTGCGGTGAAGGGGGCCGTGGGTCGGGCCACCGGTGCGGTGGCCGTCGCCGGCGGGGGCGTCAGCGGTGCGGTGGCCGCCGGCGGTGCGGTGGCTGTCGGCGGTGCGGTGAAGGGGGCCGTGGGCCGGTCCACCGGTGCGGTGGCCGTCGCCGGCGGGGGCGTCAGCGGTGCGGTGGCTGTCGGCGGTGCGGTGAAGGGGGCCGTGGGCCGGTCCACCGGCGTCGGGGCTGTCGGCCGGGCCGTGGGCCGCTCCACCGGTGCGGTGGCCGGCGCCGGGGTCCTCGGCGGTGCGGTCGGCCGCGCGGGCGCCTTCACCGGTGGGGCCATCTCCGGCGGGGCCTTGACCGGCGGGGCCGTCTCCGGTGGCGCCTTCACCAGGTCCACCGCCTGCGGTGCGGCCGGCAGCAGCGACAGGATCGCCTCGCGGTGCGCGCCGGTGGTCTCCTCGTCGTGCGGGTCCGGGGTGGCTGGCACCTGGAGGCGGTGCACGGCGCCGTCCCCCAGACGGGCGTACCCGCGGCCGGGCGGCAGGTGGGCACCCTGTGTGGTGTGCGGCGGCACCCCCAGCACCGCGCGGGCCTGCGCCGGATGGGCGGGGCCCAGCAGCACCCTGGCCCGGGTGCCGGTGCGCAGGCCCTCCGACAGCCCGTCGGCGGCGTCGAGGTGCTCGGCGACCGCGAGGGTCACCCCGGCCGCCCGGCCGTGCCGCAACGGCACGTCCAGCAGGTCCTGCGGGTCCGGACGGCCCTCGACCCGGGCCAGCTGGGCCAGCGCGGCCGGATGGTCCACGATCAGCCACAGCGGCCGCCGCACGTCGGCCGGGGCCGGGTGGCCCGCCTGCCGGGCCCGGTTGACCGCGATCAGCCGACGTTGCGTCTCGTGGGCCAGCCACTCCAGGGCGGCCAGCGTCCCGGCCAGCCCCGACTCCACCCCCAGCACGCCGGGGCGCCCGGCCAGGAAGCCGTACTCCCCGGACCCGGCGCCGTCGACCACCAGCACGTCACCGTGGTGCAGCGCCTGGAGGGCCAGCGACCGCAGCAGCGTGGTGGTCCCGGTCCCCGGGCCGCCCAGCGCCAGCAGGTGCGGCTCGGTGGACCGCGGCCCGGTGCGCCACACGACCGGCGGCAGGTCCCAGCTCTCCTCGCCCCGCAGCACCGGGATGGTGCGCTGGACGTCGGTGGCGTCGGTGAAGCCCAGGATCGCCTCGTGCGGTGAGGTGACGAAGCGCTGGGCCGCGATCCCGGTGGCCAGCGCCGGCAGCGCGGTCAGGGTGAGGTGGTTGTCCTCCTCGTCCCAGTCGAAGCGGTACTCCCGGCCCCGGCCGGCCTTGGCGTGCAGCAGCTGTTCGACCCGGGCCCGCGAGTCGGGCTCGCCGTCGGTGAAGTACCCCGGGTAGCGCAGCCGCAGCAGGGTCAGCCGCCCGTTCTCGAACTCGTGGTCGGTGAAGACGCCCCCCGCGTCACCGTGGTGCGTGTACAGCGGTGCCGGATCGTCGGGGTCGGTCAGATATGGCACGAGGGCCTCGTAGACCGCCTGAAGCTTGGCACGTTCCGGCTCGCTCGGGCCGGCGGTGGCCGGTCTGCGGTCCCGGCCGGTCCAGCCGGCCGACATCAGCAGGGTGACCCCGGCCAGCAGGGGGCCGTACGGCAGCAGGGCCACCACCACGACCCCGGCGACGGCCAGCAGCAGGGTCGGGCCGCGGCGGTCCTTGGCGGAGTGGATCCACCAGCCGGCCACCCAGCCGGCGTGCCGGCGCAGGCCGCGGCCCACGGCGATCAGCGGCTTGAGGACGTCGGCCGCGTTGTCGGAGGCGTTCCGGGCCAGGTCACGTCCGCGCGCCAGCGACGGCAGGGCACGGTCGGTCAGGATGCGGGGCAGCGGGCGCCGGGACACGGGATCTCCTGAGGGGGCGGGCCTGCGGGGACGGGCCTGGAGCGGACCGGGCCCGGAGCGGGGGCGGGCCGGCGGGCGGCGGGAGCGGGACCGGCCCCGGCCGACCGGAACGGGTCAGAGCTTGATGCCGCCGATCAGGGTGGCCAGGCTCGCGCCGCCCGCCCGGATGCTCGGCGCGATGGCGGTGCTCGCCAGGTAGAAGCCGAACAGCGAGCAGACGACGGCGTGCGAGACCTTCAGCCCGTCCTTGCGGAAGAACAGGTAGGCGATGATGCCCAGCAGGACGACGCCGGAGATGGTCAGGATCATGGGGTACTCCTGGGGGTGGGGGCGGTCACCATGAGTTCTTCCAGGTTCGCCCAGGGTAATTACCGTGGAAAGATGCCATCCGGGGTACTTTTCGCACTTTTCGCCCGTCCGGCGGTCCGCCGGGCTCCGCCGTCGGCGCGATCCCGGCCGGCGTCCCGGCGCCCCTGGCACGCCGTCACCCCGCCGGGCCGCCAATGTCCCCCGACCGAGTGAAGCCCCGTCAGGCGATATTCGCCCCCGGGGGTGAGAAGGTGAGTGGTGATGACCGGCCGCCCCCAGCGACGACGCAGGAGCCAGCGATGACGCGCACCCCGGACCAGGAGCCGACCCCGAACGGCCCGGAGGACGGCCGCACCCCGGCCCCCGCGCCCGCCGCCCCGACCCCGGCGACGTCCCCGGCCCCCGCGATGGCCCCCGCCCCCGTCGACGCGGCCGCCTCCGCCTCCGCCGACGGGCCGCCGCCCGCGCACCCGGGCGAGCCGGCGCACGATCCCGAGGTCATCCAGCTCGCGGCCAAGGTCTTCGACCTCGCGCGGCAGGGCGGCACGGACACCGTCGCGGCCTACGTCGACGCCGGTGTGCCGCCGAACCTGTCCAACGACCGCGGCGACACCCTCATCATGCTCGCCGCCTACCACGGCCACCCGGAGACCGTCGCCGCGCTGCTGGAACGCGGCGCCGACCCCGACCGGGTCAACGACCGCGGCCAGACCCCGCTGGCCGGTGCGGTCTTCAAGGGCGAGGACGCGGTGGTCGAGGTGCTGCTCGGCGCCGGGGCGGACCCGGTGGCCGGCACGCCCTCGGCGCTGGAGGCCGCCCGGATGTTCGGCAAGGACGCGCTGGTCGCCCGCTTCGAAGGCCGCTGACCCGGGCGGGACGGCCCGGGCGGCGACTGGGCGGCGCGGGGGGTTCCGTACGCCGTGCGGCCGTCTACTCTTCGTCGTGTCTTCCGCCGTGCGAGACGCCCGGCCCCGGTGGCGACCCCGGTGCCGGGCCCGGTCGCGCGGCGTTCACCGGGACCCCGTCCACGTTCCAGGGAGTGCGACATCGACACCAGCCCCATCACCGCGTCCGCCGCCCCGCCCGGTGCGCGTGACAGCGTTCCGTGCGACCTGGAGACGGCCACCGTCGCCGAGCTGTCGGCCCTGCTGGACGCCGGGACGGTCACCGCTGTCGCGCTCACCCGGGCGTACCTGCGGCGGATCGACGCGCTGGACGTGCGCGGGCCCGCGCTGCGGTCGGTGCGCTGCCTCAACCCCGACGCGCTCGCCGACGCCGCCGCGGCCGACGAGCGGCGGGCGGCCGGCGAGACCGGTCCGATGCTGGGCATACCGGTGCTGCTCAAGGACAACATCGACGTGGCCGGACTGCCCACCACGGCCGGTTCCCTGGCCCTGGCCGACAGCCGCCCGGCCGGCGACGCGCCGCTGGTGACCCGGCTGCGGGTGGCGGGCGCGGTGCTGCTGGGCAAGACCAACCTCACCGAGTTCGCCAACTACCTCACCGAGGGCATGCCGAGCGGTTACAGCTCGCTGGCCGGGCAGGTCCTCAACCCCTACGACCTCAGCCGCACCCCGAGCGGTTCGAGCTCCGGTTCCGGGGCGGCGGCCGCCGCCGGGCTCGCGGCGGTCACCGTCGGCACCGAGACCTCCGGGTCGATCATCAGCCCGGCGGCTGCCAACTCGCTGGTCGGCGTGAAGCCCACCGTCGGCCTGGTCAGCCGCACCGGCATCGTGCCGATCGCCGCCAGCCAGGACACCGCCGGACCGATGGCCCGCACGGTGGCCGACGCCGCCGCGCTGCTGACGGTCATCGCCGGCCCCGACCCGGAGGACCCCGCCACCGCCGCGAACCCGCTGGACGGCCACGACTTCACCGCCGACCTCGCCGACGGCGCCCTGGACGGCGTCCGGCTCGGCGTGGTCGACCACGAGGTGCCCGCGCCGGGCAGCGGCGAACGCGTCCTGTGGGACGCCGCCATGGCCGCGCTGACCGGCCGCGGCGCCACCCTGGTCGAGGTCGCGCTGCCGACCAGGACCGGCTACGACGTCGAGTCCATCGTCCTGAGCTACGAGTTCAAGCGGGACCTGAACGCCTACCTGGCCCGGCTGCCGCAGGACGCCCCGGTGCGCACCCTCGCCGAGGTCATCGCGTTCAACGACGCCCACGCCGCCCGGACCCTGAAGTTCGGGCAGAAGATGGCACTGGCCGCCCAGCAGTGGGACGTGGCGCCGGACAGCGCCGACAGCGGGCGCTACCGGGCCGCGCGCGCCCGCGACCTGGAGGGCAGCCGGGGCCGGATCGATCCGCTGCTGGCCGAACAGGGCCTGTCCGCCCTGCTGTTCGTCGACGCCGAGGGCTGCGACATCGGGGCGAAGGCCGGCTACCCCTCGATCACCGTGCCGGCCGGTTACCTGGCCGCCGGCCGGGCCCCGTTCAACCTCACCTTCCTCGGCCCCGCCTGGAGCGAGCCGGTCCTGATCGGCCTGGCCCACGCCTTCGAGCAGGCCACGCGGTCGCGCCGCCCGCCCTCCGAGGTCAACCCGACGGTCTACGGTGCCGGCCTGCCCGGCTGACCCCCGCGCGCCGGCGACGGTGTCCCGCTCCCCGCGAAGCGGAGGCGGACGCCGAAGCCGGCGCCCAGCCCACGCCGAAGCCGGCGCCCAGCCCACGCCGAAGCCGAAGCCAGCGCCGAAGCCGGCGCCGCCACCCCCGCCGCCCCGCCGGGCGCGCCCCGCCGACGTCAGGAGAGCGTTCACGTGGCCGAGTACCGACTCGACGCCGGGCCCGAGACGGTGACCGACGTCTTCTGCAACACCACGCCGCCGGTCCTGACCGTGGACCCCGGGGACACCGTCGTGGTGCGTTCCCTGGACTGCTCCGGGCACCTGGAGCGCCAGCGGGTGCCCGGCGAGGAGCGCCCGACGCTGCTGGCCGGGCGGCGCGGTCACTGCCTCGTCGGCCCGATCGCGGTGCGCGGCGCCGCGCCCGGCATGGCGCTGTCGGTGCGGCTGGAGTCGCTGCGGCCCGACGCGTGGGGCTGGACGGTGGCCGCGGCCGCCGACAGCCCGCTCAACCGGCGGCTCGGCCTGGCCGGGCGGGAGCCGTCCTGGCTGCTGTGGGAGCTGGACGCCGACGCGGGCACCGGCACCAACCAGTACGGGCACACCGTGGACCTCGCGCCGTTCCTCGGCGTCATCGGCATGCCGCCGCCCGAGCCCGGCGAGCACTCCACCGTGCCGCCGCGGGTGCTCGGCGGCGGCAACATCGACTGCCGCGAACTGGTCGCCGGCGCCACCTTGTTCCTGCCGGTCACCGTGCCGGACGCGCTGCTGTGCGTGGGCGACGGGCACGCCGCCCAGGGCGACGGCGAGGTGTCCGGCACCGCCGTCGAGTGCGGCATGACCACCCGCCTCACCGTCGGCCTGGAGACCGCCCCGCCGGTACGCACCGCGCACGCGGTCACCCCGGCCGGCCGGATCACCTTCGGGTTCGACCCCGACCTCAACGAGGCGTCCGCCCAGGCGCTGGACGCCATGCTGGAGTGGATGTGCGCCCTGTACGGCCTGGAGCGGGCCGCCGCCCTGGCGCTGGCCAGTACCGCGGTCGACCTGCGGGTCACCCAGGTGGCCAACCGCACCTGGGGCGTGCACGCCGTGCTGCGGCACACGGCCGTGCGGTGAGCGTCAGCGGGTGAAGCGGACCGTCACCGGCGCGTGGTCCGACCAGCGTTCGGCGTGGGTGGCGGCGCGTTCCACCACGGCGGACTCCGCGCGGGCCGCCAGCCCCGGGGTGGCCACCGCCAGGTCGATGCGCCAGCCCGCGTCGTTGTCGAACGCCCGGCCCCGGTAGGACCACCAGGTGTACGGCCCGGCGGTGTCCGGGTGCAGGGCGCGGACCACGTCGACGTAGCCGACGCCGTCGTAGAGGTGGCTCAGCCAGGCGCGTTCCTGCGGCAGGAAGCCGGCGCTGGCCCGGTTGGCCTTCCAGTTCTTCAGGTCGGCCTCGCGGTGCGCGATGTTCCAGTCGCCGCAGACCAGCACCTCGCGCCCGGCCGCCGCGCAGCCGGCCCGCAGGTCGGTCAGGTACGCCTCGAACTCCTTGAGGAACCGGTACTTCTCCTCCTGGCGTTCGGTGCCCGCCTCCCCGGAGGGCAGGTAGAGGCTGGCCACCGTCAGGCCCGGCAGGTCCGCCTCGACGTAGCGGCCGCAGGTGTCGAACTCGGCCGACCCGAAGCCGATCCGCACCCGCTCCGGCTCCTGCCGGGTCAGCAGCGAGACCCCGGCGCGGCCCTTGGCGGCGGCCGGCGCGTGGACGGCGTACCAGCCCTCCGGAGCGGCGGCCGCGGCCGGCAGCTGGTCCGGCTCGGCGCGTACCTCCTGGAGGCAGACGACGTCCGCCGCGGTCGCCGCCAGCCAGGGCAGGAACCCCTTGCGCACGGCGGCACGCAGCCCGTTGACGTTCACGGAGGTCACGGTGAGCACGGCACCGACCCTACCGGGAACCCCCGGGCGCCCCGGTACGTACCATGCCGGTGTGGAGAGCAACCTGGAGATACGGACCGTCCGCTACGACCACCCCGACGCGGTGCGGCTGACGGAGCGGGTGCAGCAGGAGTACGTCCAGCGCTACGGCGACCCGGACGACACCCCGATGAGTGCCGCCGACTTCGACCCGCCGGCCGGGGTCTTCCTCATCGTCCACCTCGACGGTGAACCGGTCGCCACCGGTGCCTGGCGCGCGAAGGACGCCTCGCCCGAGGGCCACCGGGACGGCGACGCGGAGATCAAGCGGATGTACGTGGTGCCCGAGGCCCGCCGCCGCGGACTCGCCCGCCTCGTGCTGGCCGAACTGGAGAGGTCGGCCGCCGCCGCGGGCCGGGCGCGGATGGTGCTGGAGACCGGCACCCTCCAGCCGGAGGCCATCACGCTCTACCTCAGCTGCGGCTACACCCCGGTGACCAAGTTCGGCCTGTACCGGGACGACCCGATGAGCCGCTGCTACGGTCTGGAGCTGGCCGGGCGGCCGGGGGACGGACCGGCCTTGCAGCCCCGTGCGGTGGCCCGTTAGCGTCCGGTCGCACCATGACCTTCGCCATCGCGCCCATGTCGGCCGAGCACATACCGGAATCCGCCGCGCTCCTTGACCGCTGGTACGCCAGGACCCGCAGACGCCCGTTCGCGGGCGTCGGCACCAGCGGGTCCACCGCCTCCTCCGCCGGCTACGACAGCGAGGAACGCCTCGCGAAGCTCCTGGCCGAACCCGGCGCCGAAGCGGTCGTCGCCCGCGGCAGCCGCGCCAAGGCGGCCGGTTACCTGGTGGCCGGCCCCAGCGGCGACCTCGGTGACGACCGCCCCGACGACCACGGCGGCCCGCGGGCGGCCCTGGTCGCGCACGGCGGCCACGCGCCGGCCCCCGGCATCGAGACCGAGGCGCTGCGCGAGCTGTACGCGGCCGTCTCCGAACGCCTGGTGGCCCGCGGCCGCACCGTCCACCACGTCGAACTGCCCGCCGACGACGCCGTGGCGATGGCCTGGTTCCGGCTCGGCTTCGGCCTGGAGGCGGTGCGCGGCGTCATCCCGGTCAAGGGCAGCGGACGCCAGCCGCGCGGTGTCGAGGGGCTGTCCATCCGCCGCGCCGGGCCCGCCGACCTGGCACCGGTCGGCCGGATGGCGGCGGAGTCGTCGGCGTACCGGCGCAAGGCGGCGATGTTCCAGCCGCAGCCGGAGGAGGTGCTGGCCCGCCAGCGGGTCCGCTACGCCGACGCGCTCGGCGACCCGGCCTGCGGCGCGTGGCTGGCGATGCGGCGCGGCGAGGAGGCCGGGATGGTCGTGGTGACCCCGGCGCGTCCCGGCCCCTTCACCCCGCAGGACACCGCGGAGCTGGCCGAGGCCTACGTGGAGCCGACCGCGCGCGGTGAGGGCGTCAGCCGGGTCCTGCTGGCCACCGCCCAGGCGTGGGCCTTCGGCCACGGCTACCGTCAGTTGACGGCGAGCTGGCCCACCGCCTCCCCGCTCGCCGCCGGCCACTGGCCCACGCTGGGCTTCACCCCGGTCACCTACCGGCTGTGCCGGGTCATCGACACAACGGGCGGATATTCCCACTGAGACGGAAATGACGCGGCGTCATATATGGCTTGGGGACGGTTATTTGACGCCGCGTCAGTTTGTCGGCGCGATGTGCGGCGGACACGGTCCGCGACCGCCGCGGGGGTGCGGCGGCCGGCCGGGCGGGCGGTGCGGAAAGGCCCGGCGGTGCCGACAAAGGCAGACATTCGCGTGGTCATAACCCCGCTCGTACCGCCTGGTCACGCCCGCGCGCGGGCCTACGCGTCGTAATTGCATGCTGCTGGACGGGTTTATCAATCATTTTCCCGGGGAAGAGCGCCCCGTTCATCGCGCGCTATCATTCCCGCTGGTGAGAACACCTGTTCCAGGAGGTATTCCCGTGCACGGCACGTACAACGGCATGGTTTCCAGCGCGCTTCACGACGTCGTCTGGCAGAAAAGCACGCACAGCAACTCACAGGGAACATGTGTGGAGTTGGCACGGCTGCCGCACGGCGGGGTCGCGATGCGCAACTCCCGTTTCCCGGAAGGGCCCGCGCTGGTCTACACGCGGGCCGAGGTCGCCGCGCTGCTACGCGGTGTGAAGGACGGCGACTTCGACCAGCTGCTGGCCGCCGGCCGCTGAACCGCGGCCTTGCCGGGGGTGGTTCAGCGGTTGCCGGGGGTGGGGAAGAGCGCCCAGACCACCTTGCCGGTGCCGGCCAGCGGGTGCCAGCCCCATGCGTCGCTGCACGAGGCCACCAGGTGCAGCCCGCGCCCCGACTCGGCGATGAAGTCCGGCACCTTCTCCATCGGCCCCTCGTCGCTGGGGTCGCGCACCGAACACACCACCCGTGAGGTCCAGTGCGCCAGGCTCAGGCGCACCGACGGGGGAGCGGCCGGGCAGGAGGCGGCCGGCCAGCCCGGCTCCGCGCCGACGCCGTGCCGCAGGGCGTTGGTGACCAGTTCGGACGTCACGAGCGCGACGTTGTCGAACAGCTCCGACAGTCCCCAGCGTTGCAGGGTGTGGCGGGTGAACATCCGGGCCTCGCGCACCGATTCCAGGCGCGGCGGCAGCTCGCACGCCGAAGAGGCGAGCCGTTGGGTGGGGAACACCACGTCTCCGGACGGCGCCAGAGTTCTGGAGCCCTCAGTCCTCATGATGTCCGGCACCTCGGTGTTCGGGAACGGGGGGTCGACACGTGCACGCACCACATCGTCCCGAACGTAAACGACGGATGCAAGGTCGGATGCACGTGCATCTGCAAAGTTGGCATATGCACGCGCGGATGCACATGCATGAATAGGACGCTGATGGCGGGATCGGGCCCCCCGCGGCGCCCGGTGATGGAACACTTGCCCTCCGTCGAGGAGGGGACCAGTCCGATGTCAGCTCAACCGCCGGGCAGTGGATCGATGATGCGGCGCATCCTGCTCGGTTCCCAGCTGCGCCGACTGCGGGAGGCCCGCGGGATCACCCGTGAGCAGGCCGGGTACTCCATCCGCGCCTCGGAGTCGAAGATCAGCCGGATGGAACTCGGCCGGGTCGGCGTCAAGGAGCGTGACGTCGCCGACCTGCTCACGTATTACGGCGTTGATGACAACGACCGCGAGACGCTGCTCGACCTCACCCGCGAGGCCAGCGTGACCGGTTGGTGGCACGGTTACGGCGACCTGCTGCCGGGCTGGTTCCAGACCTACGTCGGACTGGAGGAGGCCGCGGCCAGCATCCAGACCTTCGAGGTGCAGTTCGTGCACGGCCTGGCACAGACCGAGGAGTACGCCCGCGCGGTCGTCTCCCGCGGCCTGCCCGCCGCCCCCGACGAGGAGGTCGAGCGCCGCGTCGACCTGCGCATGCGCAGACAGCGCATACTCGGCCAGGAGGACGCGCCCTGCTTCTCCGCCGTGCTCGACGAGGCCGCGCTGCGCCGGGCGCTGGGCGGCCCGCAGGTGATGCGCGGACAGCTGAACCGTTTGCTCACGCTGTCGGAGATGCCCAACGTGCATTTGCAGGTCATGCCGTTCGGCCGCGGCGCGCACGCGGCCGAGGGCGGCGCCTTCACCGTGCTGGGCTTCCCGGACGCCGACCTGGCCGACGTGGTCTACCTGGAGCAGCTCACCAGCGCGCTGTACATCGACAAGCGCGACGAAGTCGCCCAGTACAGCCGGGTGATGGACAAACTGCGCGCCGACTCCCTGTCGCCGCGGGCCAGTCGGGACCTGATCCGGGCGATGCTCCAGGAACTGTGACCGGACGCGTCAGTGGTGGAAGCCGGGCGACTGCTCGGCCACTCCCACGTGCTGGCGCTCCAGTTCGGCCAGCGCGGTGCGGATGTCGGACAGCAGCAGTTCGACCAGGTCCCGCGTGACGCCGTGCCGTACCACCACCCGCTGCACCACGACGTCCTGCCGGTCCGCCGGCAGCGGGTAGGTCGGCACCTGCCAGCCGCGCATCCGCAGCCGCTCCGACAGGTCGTACAGCGTCCAGCCGTCCGGCGCCGGCGGCTCGGCCAGCGTCCAGCACACCACGGGCAGCGCCGACTTGCCGTCGTGCAGGACGGTGAACGGGCCCAGTTCCGCCACCGCGTCCGCCAGCCGCCCGGCCGCCTGCGCACAGGCGCGCTGCACCGCGGCGTACCCGTCACGGCCCAGCCGCAGCAGGTTGTAGTACTGCGCGACCACCTCACCGCCGGGCCGGCTGAAGTTCAGCGCGAACGTCGGCATGTCACCGCCGAGGTAGTCCACGTGGAAGACCAGCTCGTCCGGCAGCTCCTCGGCGTCGCGCCAGATCGCCCAGCCCACCCCCAGCGGTGCCAGGCCGAACTTGTGCCCGGAGGCGTTGATGCTCTTGACCCGCTCCAGCCGGAAGTCCCACACCAGGTCCGGTTGCAGGAACGGCGCCACGAACCCGCCGCTGGCCGCGTCCACGTGCAGCGGGATGTCGAGTCCGGTGTCCGCCTGCAACGCGTCCAGCGTGCGGGCCGCCGCCGCCACCGGCTCGTAGTCACCGGTGAAGGTCACCCCCAAGGTGGTGACCACGGCGATGGTGTTCTCGTCGCAGTAGTCCGCCAGCTGCTCGGGTCGCAGCGTCAGGCTGTCCTTGAGCAACGGGATCTGCCGCAGCTCCACGTCGAAGTAGCGGCCGAACTTCTCCCAGCACACCTGCACCGGGCCGCACACCAGATTCGGCCGGTCCAGGGACTTGCCGGCCGCGCGCCGCCGGGCCCGCCAGCGGCGTTGCAGCGCCAGGCCGGACAGCATCGCCGCCTCGCTGGAGCCGGTCGTCGAACAGCCCACCGCCCGGCTGCCGTCCGGCGCGTTCCACAGGTCGGCCAGGATGTGCACGCACCGCGACTCCAGCTCGGCGGTCTGCGGGTACTCGTCCTTGTCCACCAGGTTCTTGTCCAGCGTGTCGGCCATGATGGTCCGCACTTCCGGCTCCGACCACGTCGTGCAGAACGTCGCCAGGTTCTGCCGCGAGTTGCCGTCCAGCGCCAGCTCGTCCTGCACCAGCCGTACCGCCGCCCGGGCCGGCATCGGACCGTCCGGGATGCGGTAGCGCGGCAGCGCGCTGCCGGTGCCGTTCAGCGCGTACAGGTCGTCGGGGGCGTTGCGGCGGTCGCCGTCGACTTCGTGCAGAGCCATGCGGACCTCCCAGGGGTTGCCCTCCATCGTGCGCCCGCCCGGCGGGCCGCGCTTGCGGAGTGCCGGACGCCGCCGGGGACCGCGCCGGTACCTCCCGCTCGGCCCGGCCCGGTCGGCTCCCGCCGGGCGGAAGGCCCCCGGCCCGCCTGGCGTGGAGGGGCCGGCGGCCGCGACTGGACGGCCCAGGGACTGCTGGAGGGCCATGAGCGGCGGGCGGCGCACCGACGGCGGCAGCGGGGGCCGTACGGCCCGGCACGGGCCCCTGGGCGCGGCTTGGCGGCGGGCCGCGGACCGGGTGCCGGTGTGGCTGGGCGGCTTTTTCGGCCTGCTCGGCGCGGTCTGCGCGCTGTCCGCCCTGATCGCGCCGCTGCGGCACGCCATCGCCCCGGCGCTGCGCTTCGTCGGCGCATGGCTGGTGCCCGCCTCGCCCAACCTCGCCCACGCGGTCTTCCTGCTGCTGCTGTCGGCCGCGATGCTGGCCAGGAAACGCGCCGCCTGGTGGGTGGTGACGTTCTACGTGGCGCTGGTGCTGCTGGCCGAGGCGCTGACGGTGACCATGGTGGGCGTCACCCGCTCGGCGGTGTCGCTGGCGGTCACGGCGGCCGTGCCGGCGGTGCTGGTCGCCGGCCGGGGCCACTTTCCGGCCCGGGTGCGGCGCGGCGCGTTCTGGCGGGCGCTGGGGGTGCTGGTGGCCGGTCCGGCGGTGGGCGTGGCCGCCGGGTGGGCGCTGGTGGCCGCCTTCCACGACGGGCTGCCCGCCCGGCAGTGGCTGCTGTGGTCGGCCAACCGGGTGCTGGGCGGCCTGACCAGCACCCGGCGCTTCGGCGGCCGCCCGCCGCAGGCGATCGACTTCCCGCTCGGCCTGTTCGGCGCGCTGGCGCTGCTGAACGCCGCCCGGGCGCTGTTCCGCTCGCAGCGGGCGCGGGCGGCGCTGGGCGCCGGCGACGAGGCCCGGCTGCGCGCGCTGCTGGCCCGGCACGGCGCCCAGGACTCCCTGGGCTACTTCGCCACTCGGCGCGACAAGGCCGTCGTCTTCGCCCCGGAGGCCCGGGCCTCGGCGTGGACCGCCTCATCATGTTCCTCACCGGCCTGCCGATCCGCGAGACGCTGCCCTTCCCGCTGGTCCGCGGCGAGCGAGTCGCGCCGCGGCGCAACGGGGTTCGGGGGCACCGCACGGATGAGTCGTGCGACGGCGTCGTGAACTCCGGTGCGCCGTAACGGGGTTCGGGGCATTCGCGCACGGATGGCTCGTCCGGCGTTGAGGTGGACCCCGGTGCCGCGCGCCGGACGTCGGCGCGCGGGTACGGGCGGGTGCTGCTCACGCGGGCGTGAACTGTGCTGCCTTGCAACGGAGTTCGCGGCCCGCGCACGGACAGCGCGTCCAGCGCCCTCGTGAACCCCGCCGCCCCGCAACGCCGTTCAGGACTCCCGTACCGCCTGCTCGTACAACGCCCGCACCCGCGCGTCGAAGTAGCTGCTGTAGGAGACGTCGGAGGTCGAACCGCCCTCCTGGTAACCGCCGATGACCCCGATCACCGAACCGCTGCCGGTGGTGCGCGAGCCGCCCTCCACGCCCGACAGCCACGGGCTGCCGCTGGTGCCGCCGGTGAACCCCGGGCAGTAGACCCGCAGTTGGGTCAGGCCGCTGCGCCGCGCGGCGCCGTCGCAGATCACCGGCGCGTCCTGGTCGCTGGGGTAGCCGATCAACTGCACCGGACCGCCCTGCGGATGGTCGAAGACGATCGGGTTGCCGCCCACCGCGTCCTCGATCCGCTCGCCGTCCAGCGGCTCGACCACCAGGAACGCCACGTCCGCCGACGGATCGGCCGCCGCCACCCAACTCGGCGCCGCCAGCGCGGTGCGCACCCGCCACCGGCCGGCCGGTTCGTCGCCCCCGGCCCGCAGACCGGGGCTGAAGGCCAGGTCCCCGCGGTAGCCGCCGCCGGTGCCGTCGTGCACGCAGTGCGCCGCGGTGATCACCAGGTCCCGCCGCGGACTGTCGATGACGCTGCCGGTGCAGTAGTGGTGCGCCCGCCCGGTGGTACCGAAGACCGCGCCCACCCGGAACTGCGCCGGGAACCGCGGCGCCGGCGGCAGCCACCGCGCGGTGGCCGCCGGACCGCCGGCGTCCGCCGGACCCTGCCCGTCCGCCGGGACGGCACCGTCCGCCGGCCACACGTCGCCCACCGGATTCGCCCCGCCGGCCCGGTCGGCCGCGCCGGGGTCCGCCGGGGGAGCGGGGGCCGGCCGCGGCCGCGTCGAGCCGGTGGGCGGCCCCTCCGTCCGCGACCGCGCCGCGCGCCGGGCCCGGGACGCCACCGGGCGGGCCGGTGACGCGGGGGCGGCGCACGACAGCACGACCGCGGTCACGCAGGCCAGCGCCAGCCCCGTGAGTCTGCCCGACCGCCTCACCGACACCTCCGCCCGGTCGCCGCACGGCGCGGCACACCCGGCGCGGACCGGTGCGCCCGCGCCCAGCCCAGATGATCCGGCGGCCGCGACCGGCGCGCCGCCAGCGACACTCCCGCGTCCTTCGAACGGCCCACCGCGCGCCGGGCTCCGGCAGGATGGGCGTATGAACGGCGCCGCGCTCACCCCCGTCACCTGGCCGAAGCTGACCGAGGAACTGGCCGACCGGATCGCCGCCCTGGAGCCCGCCGACGGCAGCGCCTGGCCCCGGGTGGCGATCGACGGCGCGACCGCCGCCGACCCCGGCGGACCGGCCGCGGCGCTGGCCGAACTGCTGCCGGCCCGCGGCCGCCCGGTGCTGCGGATCAGCACCGCCGACTTCCTGCGCCCGGCGTCCTTGCGGCTGGAGTACGGCCACCAGGACCCGGACGCCTACGTCGACCTGTGGCTGGACGCCGGCGCGCTGTGGCGGGAGGTGTTCGGCCGGCTCGGCACCGACGGCGACGGCCGGGTGCTGCCCACCCTGCGCGACCCGGTCACCGACCGCTCCACCCGGGCCGGCTACGTGACGCTGCCGCCGGGCGGCGTCCTGCTGCTGGACGGCCCGCTGCTGCTCGGCCACGGCTTCCCGTTCGACCTCGCCGTCCACCTGATGATGACGCCCGCCGCCCTGGAACGCCGCACCCCGCCGGCCGAACACTGGACGCTGCCGGCGCTGCGCCGCTACGACGAGGAGGTCCGGCCGGGGGAGTGCGCCGACGTCCTGGTGCGCTGCGACGACCCGCGCCGGCCCGCCTGGACCGGCTGACCGGCTGACGGGCCGCCGCGGCGCCGCATCACACCAGCCGCTCCAGGTAGCCGTTGGCCACCAGCCAGCCGACGTTGACGGTGGCCGGCGCGCCCGGGACCAGGCCGGCCGCCAACTGGAACTGCAACCCGTGGCCCGGCTGGCCGAACCACGGCGCGATCGGTCCGGCGTCCACGGTGAACGGCTTGACGACCCGGTAGTCGTGGTAGTTGCAGGCCGCGGCCGGGGTGCCGTCCAGGCTCGCCGGCGGGATCGCCCGGGCCGCGTACGGCAGCCCCTCCGGCGCGAGGAAGGAGCCGTACTCGCTGCCGTACCGGTCGATGTCCTCACCCGGCGCCAGCGTCTGCCGCCACTCGATCGGCGAGCCGTCGGGCAGCGTCACGTAACCGTTGTCCGGCGGGTAGATCCAGCCGCCCTGGCCGGAGTTGGCGGTCGGGTCGTAGTACCGGGCCAGGAAGGCCTTGGTCCCCAGCCGGCCGGTGCGCCGGTAGCCGATCAGCTGGCGGCCCACCGCGCCGGCGTCAGGCAGCGACGCGGGGCCGAGGCGGGCGTCGTCGTGGAAGGAGGAGGCGGAGCAGGTGGTGTCCACCCGACGCGCCGGGAGGCGGTCGGCGGCGGTGGCCGACGCGGTGACCGGGAACAACAGCGCGCCGGACAGCAGTGCCACGACAACGTGACGGACCTTCATGGGCTCCCCTGGAGTCGAGTCGATCGCGGCGCTCGGGCCGCACCGGCGACGATGCTAAGGGGCTGACGCGCCGTCAGCATGGGGAAAAGCGCTACCTGGCGAGAACCCGCCTCACTCGTTCGGGTGAGTGGCTCGGGGCGCCCGGCCGGACCGCTCCGATGGCCCAGCTCTCCGCGCGCCACCGGCCGGAACCGGCCAGGCTGGAGGCGCGCGGAGGCGCGGAACGACGGGTAGGCGGGCGGATCGCGGGCAGGAGCGGCACCGGGGAGTCCCGGTGGTACGGGTTCCCCGGGCGGCCGGTACCGGCCATGGCGCCGGGCCGCCGCCGCACGCTCGGAAACGATCGCAGGAGGCTGTCATGGCGACCCTGGAAGAGACCCGCCGCACCGGACCGACCGCCACCATGCCGCACCCCGACCCGGTACCGCCGTCACCGACGCCCACCCCCGGCCCCGGCGGCCCGGAACCCGGCCCGCTGCCCGGTCCCGCGCCGCTGCCCGGCCCCGACCCGGTACCGCCCGCGCCGCGGCCGACGCCGCCCGGGCCCGCCCCCGACCCGGTGCCGGAACCGCCGCGGCCCTCGCCGCGCCCCGGCCCGGCACCGGAACCGGTTCCCGACCCCGGTCCGCTGCGGTAGGCGGCGGTGCCGCACCCCCGGCGGTCCGGCCGGGAACACCCCGGGACCGCCGGGCAGGCGGCCGTCGTGCTGCTGGCCGCCGCGTCGGGCGCGGTCGACGCGCTGGCCTTCGCCGCGCTCGGCCACGTCTTCGCCGGCGTCATGACCGGCAACCTCGCCCTGCTGGGCATCGCCCTCGGCGGCGACCGCTTCGCCGACGTGGTGCCCCCGGTGCTGGCGCTGGCCGGCTTCACGGCCGGTACGGCGGCGGCCGCCCGCGTCTGCCGGGTCCGCACCGCCGCGCGCACCCCGCCCGGCGCCCGCTGGCCGGTGCGCACCCTGGCCTGCCTGGCCTGCGAGGCGGCCCTGCTGACCTGCGCCGCCGCGGTGTGGGCCGGGTGCGGCGCGCCCCCGGGCGGTGCCCTGCGGGACGTCCTGCTGTGCGCCGTCGCCGCCGCGATGGGCGTCCAGACCGGTGCGATGCTCGGCGCCGGTCCCGCCGCGCGCCCCTCGACGTACCTCACCGGGACGCTGGCCACGTTCATCACCCGCGGCGTCACCGGCCCCCCGGACGACGGCGGGCCGGGCGCCGACCGCTGGGTGCCGGTGCGGCTGGCGGCGCTCGTGGTGGGCGCCGGCGCGGCGAGCGCGGTGCTGCGCGGTGCGCCCGTCGCGGCCGCGTTCCTGCCGCCGGCCCTGGTGGCCGCCGCCCTGCTGACCGCGCTGCGGCCGGGCGGTGGCCGGCGCGTCCGGACCGCGGCGTCGCCCGGCGAGGCGTAGGGCCGCGGTGCCGTGCGGTGCGGTGCCGTGCCGTGCGGTGAAGCGTTGGCCTACGGTGCGGTGCCGTGCGGTGCCGTGCCGAGCCGTGCAGTGCGGTGCGGCGTAGCGGTGCCGTGCGGTGCGGTGAGGCGTTGGCCCGCTGTGCCGAGGGCGAGAGGCAATCCGACGTGTCGCCCGGCCAGGCGTAGGCATACGTGAGGCGCTGCCCGGCGAGGCGTAAGCCCCGCGGTGTCGCCCGCCCATGCGTAAGCCCACCGGTGTCGTGCGCCGGGAGGTAACCCGACGTCGCACGCCGATACGTGAGGCCGCGATGTCGCACGACAATGCGTAAATCGGTAAATATGGGGCATCTGCTCGGCTGAGGCGTCACCCGCGCCGGACCGGCGTCCAGCACCGCACCGCGGTCGGGCGGCCGTGCCGGCGCGGGTCCGCCGCAGTCCGCCCCCACGTCCTGGAGGACCCGCCATGCCCATCGCAACCGTCAATCCGGCGACGGGGGAGACCCTCAAGACGTTCGACGCCTTCACCGCCGAGGAGGTCGAACAGCGCCTCGCCCGTGCCGAGGCCGCGTTCCGCGAGTACCGCACCACCGGTTTCGACACCCGCGCGGACCTGATGCGCGCCGCCGCCGCCCTGCTGGAGAAGGAGCAGGACGAGATCGCCCGGACCATGACCACCGAGATGGGCAAGACACTGGCCGCCGCCCGCGCGGAGGCCGTCAAGTGCGCCAAGGCCATGCGCTGGTACGCCGAACGCGCCGAGGGACTGCTCGCCGACGAGTACCCCTCACCGCACGACGTGGAGGACTCCGGCGGCATCGCCGCGCACGTCCGCTACCGGCCGCTCGGCGTGGTGCTGGCCGTCATGCCGTGGAACTTCCCGCTCTGGCAGGTCGTCCGGTTCGCCGCCCCCGCCCTGATGGCCGGCAACGTCGGCCTGCTCAAGCACGCCTCCAACGTGCCGCAGACCGCCCTCTACCTCGGCGACCTGTTCCGCCGCGCCGGCTTCCCCGACGGCTGCTTCCAGACCCTGCTGATCGGCTCCGCCGAGGTCGAGAAGGTGCTGCGCGACCCCCGGGTCGCCGCCGCCACCCTCACCGGCAGCGAGCCGGCCGGCCGCGCGGTGGCCCGGGTCGCCGGCGACGAGGTCAAGAAGACCGTCCTCGAACTCGGCGGCAGCGACCCGTACATCGTGATGCCCTCCGCCGACCTGGCCCGCGCCGCGCAGACCGCGGTGACCGCCCGGACGCAGAACAACGGCCAGTCCTGCATCGCCGCCAAGCGCTTCCTGGCCCACGACGCGGTCCACGACGACTTCGCCCGCCGCTTCACCGACGCCATGGCCGCCCTGACCGTCGGCGACCCGATGCGCGACGGCACCGACGTCGGACCGCTGTCCAGCGAACAGGGCCGCGCCGACCTGGAGGAACTCGTCGACGACGCCACCGCCAAGGGCGCCACCGTGCTGTGCGGCGGCCGCCGCCCGCAGAAGGCGACCCGCGGCTGGTACTACGAACCGACCGTCCTGGCCGGCGTCACCCCCGCGATGCGCATCCACCACGAGGAGGCCTTCGGCCCGGTCGCCACCCTCTACCGGGTCGCCGACCTCGACGCCGCCGTCGCCCTCGCCAACGACACCCCCTTCGGCCTCAGCTCCAACGTGTGGACCAACGACCCCGAGGAACAGCGCCGGTTCGCCGCCGACCTCGAAGCCGGCGGCGTCTTCTTCAACGGCATGACCGCCTCGCACCCCGCCATGCCCTTCGGCGGCGTCAAACGCTCCGGCTACGGCCGCGAACTGGCCGGCCACGGCATCCACGAGTTCTGCAACGCCACCACCGTCTGGTACGGCCGGTGACCGGGCGCGGCGGCGGCGCGACGCCCCGGCAACCGTGATGGCGCAAGCGAGCGAGACCCTGCGGGCCGGCCGCCGCACCGTGGAGATCAAACGCCCCGGCAAGGTGCTTTTCCCCGACGACGGCCTTACCAAGTCCGGCCTCGCGCACTACTACGCCCGCGTCGCCCCGCGCATGCTGCCCCACTTGCGCGGCCGCCCCCTGATGCTGGAGATCCACCCCGACGGGCTGAACGGCGGCACCTTCATGCAGAAGGAGATCCCCCGCCACTACCCCGACTGGGTGCACCGCGCCGAACTGCCCAAGGAGGGCGGCACCGTCACCCACGTGCTGTGCGACGACACCGCCACCCTGCTCCTGCTCGCCGGCCAGGCCTGCGTCACCCCGCACCGCTTCCTGTCCCGCGCCGACCGACCCCACCACCCCGACCGGCTGGTCTTCGACCTCGACCCGGCCGGCGCCGGTGAGGACTTCGAACCGGTACGCCGCGCCGCGCTGGCGCTCGGCGAGCTGCTCGACGACCTGCGGCTGCCGTTCTCCTTGATGACCACCGGCTCGCGCGGCCTGCACGCCGTCGTCCCGCTGGACCGGTCCGCCACCACCGACGACGTCCTCGCCTTCGCCCGCGACGCCGCCGCCGCACTCGCCGCCCGGCACCCGGATACGCTGACCACCGCACCGCGCAAGGCGGACCGCGGCGACCGGCTCTACCTCGACGTCGCCCGCAACGGCTACGCCCAGACCGCCGTCGCCCCCTACGCGGTCCGCGCGCTGCCCGGCGCGCCGGTCGCCGCCCCCATCGGCCGCGACGACCTCGACGACCCCGCCCTCACCGCCCGCCGCCACACCGTCGCCGGCGTCGACGACCTGCTGGCCACCGACCCCTGGCGCGACGCCCCGCGCCGCGGCCGCTCCCTGCGCCCGGCCCGCGACCGCCTGCGCCGGCTGACCGGTACCTGAGGCCGCGCGGCGCCCGCCGGGGCCCGGCTGCTCCCCGGACCCGTTCTCCGGACCCGTTGCCCGGAGCCGACGGCGCCGCGCCCGTAGGGTGACCCGGTGAACATCCGATCGCTGGGCTTCCGCACCGACGTGATGCTGCTGCGGATGGGCGGCTCCACCGTCACCGACCGCGGCGACCACCTCGTGGTGCGCACCCCGCGCAACCCCGGCTTCTGGTGGGGGAACTTCCTGCTCCTGCCGGCCGCCCCCACCCCGGCCGACGCCGGCCGCCGGCTGGCCGCCTTCGAGGCCGGGTTCCCCGGCGCCGCCCACCGCGCCTTCGGCGTCGACGGCACCGCGGGGCAGGCCGGCGACCCGGCGACCCTGCTGGCGCTCGGCCTCACCGCGGAACGCGACACCGTCCTGACCGCCGACCGCCTCACGCCGCCCGCCCGGCCGGTCACCGCGCCCGGCACGACCGAGATCCGCCCGCTGGCCGGCGACGCCGACTGGGCGGCCGCGCTGACGCTGCGCCTGGCGTGGACCCGGCCGGCCGAGGGCACCGAACTCACCTTCCTGCAACGGCAGGTCGCCGGGCACCGCGCGCTGTGCGAGGCCGGCCGCGGCACCTGGTTCGGCGCCTTCACCGACGGCGAACTGCGCGCCGGCGCCGGGGTCTTCACCGACGGGCACGGGATCGCCCGCTACCAGGTCGTCGAGACCGACCCCGGTTTCCGCCGCACCGGCCTGGCCGGCGCCGTCGTCCACCACGCGGGCGTCCACGCCCTGTCCGACCCGGCCACCCACACCCTCGTCATCGTCGCCGACCCCGGCTACCACGCCATCGGCCTGTACCGCTCACTCGGCTTCGCCGGCACCGAACAGCAGACCCGACTCCAGGGGTACGTCCACACGCCGTAACAGCGACCGGAGTTGAGGTGACGTCAGAAGGCGGTACGGGGGCTCACCGCGCCGGGGCGTCCGGGCGGGGCGATGACGGGGACGCCGGCCGCGGTTCGTGGCCGTTGACGTGCGGGCCGAACGGGGGTTTGCGGCCAGGGTGTTGGCCGCGACGGCCTGTCCGGGGTGGAGTTGACGTAGCGTCAGGCGGCGATAGTCGCTGACGCGGGCCAACCAACGCTCCCCGGTCGGCAGTTGACGTTGCGTCAGACTGCGGGCTGCGGCTTGATGTTCCAGCCGGTGACCGCCGGGTGGCCGTGCTCGAAGCCGAGGAAGCTCACCGTGGCGGTGTCCAGGTGCAGCATCGCCCCGCCGGCCGCGGGCAGCCCCAGACGGCGTGCCGCCAGCACCCGCAGGATGTGCCCGTGCGCGACCAGCGCCACGTCACCGGTGCCGGCCCGTTCGGTGTCCCGCAGCGCCGCGTTCGCCAGCTTCAGCGCCCGGTCGGCCCGCTCGCCGATCTCCTCGGGCGACTCCCCGGGGTGCTCGCGCGGCCCGGGCGCCACACCGTCGGCCCACAGGTCCCAGCCGGGCCGGTCGCGGTGGATGTCGTCGGTCGTCACGCCCTCGTAGGCGCCGTAGTCCCACTCGTGCAGGTCGTCGTCGATCACCGGGCCGTCCAGCCCGGCCAGCTCCGCGGTGCGCTGCGCCCGCCGCATCGGACTGGCCAGCACGGCGCCGATCCGCCGCCCGGCCAGCAGCGGCACCAGCGCGCGCGCCTGCTCCTCACCCCGCTCGGTCAGCGGCAGGTCGGTCCAGCTGGTGTGTTTCATCTCCCGGCTCCACTCGGTCTCCCCGTGCCGGATGAGGATCAGCTCGCCCATGTCCCGTACCTCCGTCGTGCCGGTGACCGCGGGCCGCGGCGCCGTGATCGGATCGCGGGGCCGCCGCCGCGGCGGCCGCTTCCCTCGCGGTGCCGTGCTGACCATTTTCCCTGATGGACCGGACCCACGCGCGGCCCGCCCCCGTCAGGCGCCGCCGGCCCCGTCCGCCGGCGGCCGGGTCAGACCCACCAGCAGCCGGTCGAGCACCAGCCCCGCCTCCCGGCGCGCGGCCTCGTGGTCGTCGGCGCGGGCGATGTACAAGCTGGCCTCGGAGATCAGCGCCGCCAGCATCCGGGTCAGCGGCGCGACCGGCAGCGCGTCGATCCGGCCGTCGCCGATCGCCTCGGTCAGCACTTCGGCCAGCAGCAGGTAGCCGTGCTGCTCCACCAGCGCGTCCCACGCGTTGTGCCCGAGCACCGCGGGCCCCTCGACCAGGACGATCCGCTGGAAGTCGGGGTCGGTGCAGGCGTCCAGGAACGACTGGAAGCCGGTGCGCAGCAGTTGCCAGGCGTCCTCCTGGCCGTCCCGGGCCCGCCGGGTCTCCTGCTCCACCAGCCGTTCCGCCATCTCCTGCGCGCACTCGGCCATCACCGCGCGGAACAGGTCGGCCTTGTCGCGGAAGTGGTGGTACAGCGCCCCGCGGGTCACCCGGGCGGCGGCCACGATGTCCTCGGTGCCGGTCGCCGCGTAACCGCGGTCGGCGAACTGGGTCCTGGCCGCGTCCACCAGGGCCCGCCGGGTGTCGGTGACGTGTTCGGCGCGCCGGTTTCCGCGCCCGCCGGGAAGACGAGGGGGTGTCATACGTACATCATCTTCCCTACCGGCCGACCGGAACTGATCCGTCAATCCTACCGATCCGGCCCGGTCGGCCGTACCGTCCGCGCCGGTCAGCGGGGTGCCGGGGCGGCCTCGTAACGCACCGGGAGGCTGAGCGGGCCGCGCATCATGCCGGACGGGATCCAGGCCAGCTCCGCCAGCGGCACCGCCGGCTCCAGCCGGGGCAGCCGGCGCAGCAGCGTGCCGAGGGCGGTGACGGCCTCCAGGCGGGCCAGCGGGGCACCGAGGCAGTGGTGGATGCCGTGCCCGAACGACAGGTGGCGGGCGGCCGGGCGGGCGACGTCCAGGGCGGCCGGATCACCGCCGTCGGCCTGCGGGGCGTCGTGGCCGGCCGAGGACAGCGCCACCGCGACCACACCGCCGCGCGGCACGACCCGCCCGCCCAGTCGCACGTCCTCGGCGGCGTAACGCAGGGTCGAGTGCTCCACGGAGGTGTCGTACCGCAGGAACTCCTCCACCGCGCCGGGCAGCGACTGCGGCCGGGCGCGCAGCAGTCGCAGCTGCTCCGGGTGGCGCAGCAGGGCGTGGACGGCGTTGCCGAGCAGGTTGACGGTGGTCTCGTGGCCGGCGATGACCAGCAGCGTCGCCGTGCCGATCAGCTCCTGCTCCGACAGCCGGTCCTCCCCGTCGCGTTCGTCGCGGGCGGCGACCAGGTCGGAGAGCAGGTCGTCCTCGGGCCGGCGGCGTTTGGCGGCCACCAGCTCGCCCAGCAGCCCGTGCAGGCCGGCGAGGGAGGAGGCGTGGCCGGCCGCGGTGACGTCGAGGACGTCGCTCGTCCAACGGCGGAAGTCCTCGCGGTGCTCCGGCGGGATGCCGAGCAGTTCGGCGATGACGGTGACCGGCAGCGGCGCGGTGAAGGACGCGACCAGATCGGTCTCGCCGGCCGGGCCCAGGGCGTCGATCAGGTCGTCGGCGATCCGCTGGACGCGCGGGGCGAGCGCGGCCGTGCGGCGCGGGGTGAAGGCGCCGGAGACCAGCTTCCGCAGCCGGGTGTGCTCCGGCGCGTCGGCCTCCAGCATCTGGCCGCCGAGCCCGACGCCGGGCTGGTTGAGCACGTACCCGGCGGCGGCCAGCGTCGCGGCGGCCGGCCGGGGGTCCTTCCGCAGCGCCGGATGGGTCAGCGCCTCACGCGCCGCCTCGTAGCCGACGACCAGCCAGCACTCCAGACCGGAGGAGAGCACCGCCCGGTGCACCGGCCCGAGGGCCCGCAGCCTCGCGTACTGCCGCGGCGCGTCGGCCTTGAAGGCCGGGCTGATGACCACCGCCGCGTCGTCCGGCGACCCACCGCCGGCGGTACGCGTGCCCTGGCCGGCGCGGACGTTCTCCGTCATCGATGCCTCTTCTCCCCCGGAGCCGTGCGCGGCGCGCGCCACGCGCATGCGTGCCCGTGCCCCTGCCTGTGCCCGTATCCGTTGCCGTTGCCGGGGCCTGACGTTGTGTTGCTAGACGGCGTCATTGTGGCAGGCGGGGGTGTGTTTTTCGGGGCGGGCGGTGAAGGCGTGAGGCGGTGAAGGCATGGGAGGTGAAGGGCGTGGGCCGGGCGGGCCGGTGGGAGGACGGTCCGCGGTGGTGGAGGGGAACGGGGAGGGCGATGGCGGAACCGCGCCGGCCGCCGTCGCCGGCCGGACGCGTTGTCGCCACCGCGGTCCCGTACCGGTGCCGTCAGCTCGCCGTGCCGCGGTCGCCGTAGAGCACCCAGCCCACGGCGAAGGCGAGCACGGGCAGGGCGAGCGCGACGGCGAACGGCCAGAGCGTGACGTTGACGTCCACCGCCACGAGGTAGCCGACGGCCGCGGCCAGCGCCATGACCTTGCCGACCAGGGCCTGCGCCCGCATCCGGCGGAAGAGCTGCCGTTCGTCCATGTCACGCCGCAGGGACGAGGCCATGTCGCTGTCGCGGCCGCCCCAGACGTAGTAGCCGACCGCCGCGACGACCACGACGACCACCAGGATGATCACGGGGACGGGGGCCCATCCGCGCGACGCGACCGTGATGGCTCCGGCTGCCGCGCCGGCAGCGATGATCTTGAGTGGCGAACGCAGCCGTGGAGAAACCTGCTTCATCATGATCCTTTTTCCTCGTCACTCGGGTCGAACATCGTGTCGACCGTCAGGTTGAAGAACCGCGCGATCCGAAAGGCGAGCGGCAGCGACGGCAGATAGCGCCCGTTCTCGATCGAGATCACCGTCTGCCGCGACACATCGAGAGCCGCAGCCAACTCCGCCTGCGACAAGCCCTGTTGGGTTCGCCGCTCCCGCACCCGATTGCGCATATGTAAAGCTTGCTTGACTCCGCGAGTCATGTCAAGCGAGCTTTACATCCCGGTGTTCGGTCTGCGGTTCAGTGCCGCTGGGGTCTTGCGGGCCGGTGGTTGCTTGCCGGGGGGTGGATTGTCGGGTGGTGGATTGTCCCGGTGGTGGCTTGTCCGGTGGTGGATTGTCCCGGCGGTGGATTCTCCGGCGGTTGCGGGAGGCGGCGGCGCCGGGCCGGGTGCGCGGGTGCGCGGATGGCCGGGTGCCTGGGTGGCCGCTGGCGGCGCCGTGTCCGGCGGTGCCGTGTCCGCCGGTGCCGTGTCCGCCGGTGCCGCGTCCGGCGGTGGCGGCGAGCGCCTCGCGGGTGTTCGCGACTCCAGGCGGCGAGCAGGGCGATGAGCGTTCCGCCGATCGCGGTGGCGGCGCCGCGTACGAAGCCGATGAGGGCGGTTCGGGAGAGCTTCCGGCCCCGCTGTCCGGCGTCCTCCCGGTGCCTGCCGACATCGCGGACGACGCAGGTCCGTCGGTTCTTGCGGAAGTCGCAACACCCCTTCGGGAGCGGCCGCTTTCGGTGGCGGCGCGGATGCCGTCGCGGCAAGAGGGCGCGGCGGGGCGGAGGTTGGGCAGGCGACCGGCGACAGTGGCCGGCTTGCCCCCGAACCCGTGCGGCGCGAACCCGTGCGGCGCGTACCTGGACGGCGCGTACCTGGACGGCGCGCATCCGCCCAACGTGGACCCGCCCAATGCGGACCCGCCCAACGTGGACCCGCCCAACGCGGACCTGGGTGACAGAGAGCCCCCGACCCGGCGGGATCGGGCCCGTTCAAACAATTTCGCTTCCGTATCACTCGAAGTGCTGACTCTCATATGACGGATCATCAGATTGCCGTCCGGAGTACCACGATGGGTCCAGCAGGCGATTGTCCTGGCCGGCGGCGGTCCGGGGGCGGTGTTCCGCCCTCCCCGGACCGCCGCGGAGCGACCCCGTGCGGAGGAGAGAGCGATGAGTGACGAGCAGGTGAACGAGGCCGGGCGCCCGGTCGGGCCGATCGGACTGGTGGCGCCTCTGGACGAGGCCAAGCCGCCGAAGGCCCCGGAGCCGGACGAGACCTGGCACTTCGGCGAGCACCTCAACCCGGAGGAGGAGGGGGAGCCGGACTACGTACCGGTCTACGACGCCACCGCCTGGATCTACTACGCCACCGGCCACGACGCCCCCGTCAGGCCGGTGTTGCTCGCCGACGGCTTCAACTCCGGCCCCAGCACTCTCGACGGGCTCTACCAGCACTTCGAGCGCGGCGAGAGCTACCACCTCATCAGCGAGTTGCACGCCTGCGGCCGGGACGCCGTCATCCTCGGCTACGGCGAGCGCAGCCGGTCGATCCTGGTCAACGCCCGGTTCGCCACCGAGGCGATCCTGCGGCTGATCGCCGAACGGCGCGGCGACGCCCCGCTGGTGGTCGGCGGCTTCAGCATGGGCGGGCTCGTCACCCGGTACGCGCTGGCCAAGATGGAGACCGACGGCATCGACCACCAGACCTCCACCTATTTCTCCTACGACAGCCCGCACCGCGGTGCCTCGGTGCCGATCTGCCTCCAGGCGTTCGCCCATTACATGAAGCAGGTCAACCCGCTCAACGACGCCCTGTCCAACCAGATCAACAGCGCCGCCTCCCGCGAACTGCTCTGGCGGCACATCGAGACCGTCCAGGACATCCCCGAGCAGGACTCCGCCCGGTCCGACTTCCTCGCCGCGCTGGAGCAGGTCGGCAACTGGCCGCGGCGGCCGCGCACACTCGGCGTCTCCAACGGCAAGGGGAACGGCCAGGGCAACGACGTCGAGCCCGGCGTGGTCGCCTTCCGGTCCACCGGCCTGCTCTTCCCCGGCACCGTCCTCTACACCCAGGCGGAGGGCGACAACGTCCTGGTGGCCGATCTGAAGGCGACCTGGGCTGCCGACGAGACGGTGACCACCAGCGGCTTCCCGGAGATCGACGGCGCGCCCGGCGGCCCGCTGGCGTCCTTCGGTATCGCCGCCGACGCCCTCAACAAGATCCTCGGCGGCCGAGCCGAGGCACCGGTCCCGTCGATCTGCTTCGTGCCGTCGGTCAGCGCGGTCGCCGTCCGCGACATCGACACCACCGGGAAGCTGTCCACGGACATCGACGCCCTCGACCCCGCCGAGAGCGAACTCGACGAGTTCCTGTGCGCCTCGCACAACGAGGGCCACACCGAGATCACCGCGGAGCTGTGCGGCTGGCTGCTCGAACGGCTGATCTGACCGCACTCCCGTCCGGCCGGCCCCACCCGGCCGGACGTCCCGATCCCACACCGCGGCCGTCAATTCACCACGACCAGCCACAAGATCATCGGCAGACAGGTCCTGGCGCGCCAAGCTGTGCGACCTGGCGGCTCGGTGGCCTCCCGGCCTGCCGCGTGACCTCACGCAGGCGCGGCACCGTCCTGCGTGTCCGTGGGCTTCGCCGCGCGCCGCAGGGCCACGAGGACCTCGGTGTCAGCGGGGAGAGCGCCCTGAAAGTTCAGGTGGTCGTGGAGGCTGGTGAGGGCTTGCGCGGCTCGGTCGGAGGTGACTCCGGTGACCTGGGTGGTGGCTGATCGCGTGGTTTCCACGGCGGCGTCGCGTTCTCCGAGTGCGAGGTATGCCTCGGCGCGGCGTGCGGCGTAGATGGCGGCTCCGCGGGCTTCGATGTCGGGGCGGTAGGGGTCGGGGTGGGTGTACGCGGTGTCGAAGTAGCTGAGGGCGCGGCGTGGGTCGTTGAGGCTGAGGGCGGCGGAGCCGGCTGCTTGGAGGACTTCGCCGGTGTTCATCCAGTAGACGGTGGGGAGGTCCTCGTGGGTGGGGACGCCGCTTTCGTAGGTGTGGAGGGCGGCGTCGATGGCTCGGTAGGCGGGGGAGGGTTCGCCCATGAGGGAGTGGGCGCGGGCGCGGCGGATGTGGAGCATGGCGGTGACGCGGGGTGAGGCGGGTGCGTTGCGGGTGGTGCGCAGGGCGGTGTCGATGAGGTCGAGTGCGCTGCGGGGGTCGTGGGCGGCGGCGTAGCGGGTGTTGGCCCAGAACGCGGTGATGAGGGCGCCGGTGGTGCGGTCGCCGCCGCTTGCGCTGGCTCGCAGGGCGGTGGCGTAGTGGGCTTGGGCGGCGATGGGTGATCCGCTGTCGTCGCGGCACCAGCCGGCGATGCGGGAGGCTTCGGCGGCGCAGCCGAAGAGGCGGCGGGCTGTGTCCGTGCGGTAGGAGCAGTTGCGCAGAATGGTGCCGAGCAGGCGGAGTTCGGCGAGGGCGGCGTCGTAGACGGGGCCGGCGCCGAGGGCGTCGTCCAGGTGGCGCAGGGCGCCGAGCCGGGTGTCGCAGGCGTCGGCGACGTCGGCGCCGACGCGGGTTCCGGACGTCGCGGCGGCGGTGGCGGGGTCGGCGAGGGCCCAGTGGGCCATGACCGCGCTGAGGGTGCCGCCGGTGATCGTGGTGAGGAATCCGCGGCGGTCCATGTGGCCTCCAGCCGTGTGG
Organism: Streptantibioticus silvisoli; assembly: GCF_027947535.2. Lineage (GTDB taxonomy): Bacteria > Actinomycetota > Actinomycetes > Streptomycetales > Streptomycetaceae > Streptantibioticus_C > Streptantibioticus_C silvisoli. The sequence continues at coordinate 8,934 of NZ_JAAGKO020000045.1, read as the reverse complement.
TCCAATGCTTCGATGGTTCCCGCAACGGTCCAGGGCGACTCCCACAGGGTGTGGTCGTCTCGCAGAGCAAGGTGGATCCAGGCGGGCCAGCCGAGAGCGCGGACCTGGTCGGGGGTGACTCCTCCGACGACGGCGGCGATGGCCAACTGGGTGGGTTCGGTGGGATGGACCGGGGCGTTCTCGCGGGTCCAGCGGGACCATTTCTCGGGCCGTGCGGACAACCGCCCGTAGCCGAGGGCCTGGTGTTGCGCAGCGATCCGGGCGAGCATCGCTTCCGCCTTCCAACCGTGTTGCAGGCGTAGGCGGTTCAGGGGGTGCTCGGCGTTCGGCGCTGCGGTCAACGGTCCTACCTCCCTCGCCAGTTTCCCGTATCGCGACGCATGGAACGAGCTGTTCGGAGCGGAAGGCAAGCGAAGCAACCGCAGGACAAGCGGGGGCAAGGGGCCGCGCCCCGCTGGTGCTTCCGTGGTGGGCTCGCTGCCGGGTGTGATGGCGGTGGCCCCGGAAAGCCGGGGTTGTCGATCCGATCGCAGGAGGCTTTCTCATGCAGCAGTCCACGCAGGAGGCGTTGGCCGGCAGTCCGGTCAGCACGAGCGTCGACCCGAAGGCCGTCGCCGCGCTCCAGCAGCGCATCGCGCGGTTCCGGAGCAGCGGCGCGGCGGACGACAAGCCGTACACCTACCACCGCTGATCACCCCGTCGCGCGGGGCGGACCAGCGGCTGGTTGCCGGTAGTCCGCCCCGCGCGGTCACCCCCGTGAGAGAGGAAGAGGTCGTGAAGGACGCTGCTGTGCGGATGACGTTCGTCGGTCACCAGACCTGGCTGGTGGAGGCCGGGGGGGCACGCGGTGCTGGTCGATCCGGTCCTGGAGGTGAGTTTCGGGCTCGGCGGTGCGTTCCGCGTCTGGCCGCCCCGCTCGGTGAACACCGCGCTCATGCCGCGGCTCGACGCGGTCGTGCTCAGCCACGAGCACCTGGACCACTTCCACCCCGCGAGCCTGGACCGGCTCGACAGATCCGTTCCGGTGCTGACCGGCATGATGCTTCCATCGGCGGTCGAAGACGTCATCACCGCGCTCGGCTTCACCGTCCACCGCGTCGATCACACGACCGGGACCGCGTTCGGTGACCTGACGGTGCGTCTCTACCCGGCCGGGGCCAGGACGCTGTTCTGGGAGAACCGCGTCGTGCAGCCGGTCATCCGGTACGGCGATGGTCCGGCGGTCTTCATCGGCGTGGACGCCGACCTGTCCGACGAATACGTGGCCGACATCGACGCCGAGCGGCAGCCGATGCCCCGGCTCGCGGTCGTCTCGAACAACTCGCAGATCAGCCCACCCGGCACGCTGGGCTCGGACACCAACCTGCTGCCCGGGGCCGGCGGCGACGCCCGCGCCCGACACACCGGCCTGGCCGTGCTGAAGGAACTCCTGCTCGACTACCCCGAACGCCTCGACGGCGTGCGCGACATCGCGCTGTGCGGCAACGGATTCGTCCCGCCGCACACCCCGCACGGCCCCTACCTGTACTCCGACCACCGCGTTCTCGCCGACGCCGCCAACCAGCTCCAGCACCTGTTCACCGTCCACGGCCCCCGCCCCGGCGACCGCCTCACCATCCCCGCCGACGGTCCCGTCACCCGCGACCAGGCCGACTGGATCACCCCCGACACGGACAGCGAGGCGGCCGGTCGGCGGGCACACGCCGAATACCTCGCCCAGCCCGTCCCACCCGTCCCTCAACCCATCGCCCCGGAGCACGGGAACCCGGAACAGGCTCTCGCCGATCTCGACGCCGCCCTGCGCCGACTCGGCCAGGACCTTGTGCCCACCCCGGCCGGCCAGCTCGCCGCCAGCCTCCACGACTACCTTCAGGGACCGCTGGGCGCACACCGGATCAGCCTGACGCTGCTCGACGCCCCCGGCGGCAACCAGCACTATGCATGGAACATCACCACCGCCGCGTTCGACCCGGCCACCCCCGTGTCGCTGGACGAGGCGATGTCGCGTTACCCATTCGGCCTGCGCATGTACTTCCAGGACTTCATCGGCCTGATTCGCGGCGACGTCCAGGTCTGGGACATCGCCCTGGCCTCCATGCAGGCGTGGAACGTCGGCCGCCCCCTCGACAGCCTCGCCTACACCCTCTTCCAGGTTTACGGCGAACACCAGCGCCCCGACCTCGCACAGCAGTCGTACACCCGCCTGCTGCGCGAAATCCCGGCCCAGGTGTGACCACTCCCGCCACAGCGGGCGAGGCCCTGGCCGGCCTCGCCCGCACCCGCGACAACCGCCCCGCTGAAGTACTGGACGAGGCGACCGCCATCCGCAGGCTCTACGGCCTCCTCGACCGACACCACCCCGGCGAGCCGGCCGCCCGCGGCTCTCTCCGGCTGCTCGCGCGAAACTCCGGCACAACCGTCGCCGCCATCGGCGTCCCGCCCATCGCTGTCCTCAAGGTCCACGCCGACCCCGAGCGCTACCAGGGCGAAGCCCTCGCCTACGCCCTCACCGCGCCCACACCCGTGATCCCCGACCTCATCTGCGCCGACGACGTTTCCCGGTCCCTGCTGATTCCGTACCTGCCCCGGCCTGTCGACTGGTCAGAAGACCGCGTCCCGCACGACCTCGTCACGGCGGTCGCCGCCGTCCACTGCGCCTCCGCGCACTACGACGACGCCACCGCCGAGGCAACCACGTCCCTGCGGATCGACCACCAGGCCGCCGTACCCGCCTGGATCACCGACCGGCATGCCTGGACCGACGTCCTCGCCCTGTGCGGGGAAGCCCACGGATCCGGCCACGTCCCGCTCGGCCACCTCGACCTCAAACCCGACCACCTGCGCCGCCGAGCCGACGGCAGCCCGGCCCTGCTCGACATCGAGACCTTGCGCCCGGACATCACCGGCCTGATCGACCTCATCAGCCTGCCCGCGGTCCTGCGCCAGGCCGGCCATTCCGTTCCCGCTCCATACCTGCTGAACCTGTACGCCGAGGCCACCGGCTGGCACGGTGCCCGTTGGACCGCACAGCTGCTGCGCACCGCCCTGCGCGCGTATCAGTCGGCCACCGCACTCGCTACGCTCGACGGCTTGGCCGACTGACGGCCCATCACCACCTGCGCACCATCGTGGAGACCTCCATGCCCACCGCCCACATCCCTGCCCTCCACTTGGCCGAAGCCGCCGCTGAAACCCTCGGCCTGCGAACAGCACCCGAACACGTCACCGGCCGCAAAGGAGCCGACATCTGGCATCTGGAGAACTGGGCGGTGAAGACCGCCGTCCCCGGAGCGCGTGGGCACCTCGACCACGAAGCGGCCGTCTACGACCTGCTCCACCGCCAGGGCCTCCGCCCCGGAAGCCAGTCCGGCTACGGCGACGCCGGCCGGTGGCTGGCCATCCCCTGGCTCGACGGCTCCTCCATCTGGGACCTGTTCGCCCCTGCCCGCAACGGCACCGCCACCCCGGCGGAGCGCGAGGGTATGCGGCGAGCTGCCGACGCGATGTTCGACGCGCTGCACCAGCTGCACGCCGCGGGCTGGCTCCACGGGGACGTCCAGCCGGAGAACGCTGTCGTCCTGCCGGACGGACACGTCGAGTTCATCGACTACGACCTCGCCCATCACCCCGACCTGCCGCTGCCGTTCCCCTATCGCGCCGGCCTGGTCCACGTCATCTCCCCGCACATCGCCCGCCAACTCGCCGCGACCGGCGAGGACGAAGCCGTCACCTGCACCCCGCAGGACGACCGCCACGCTGCCGGGGCCGGCCTGTCCTGGGCCTGGACCGGACACTGGCCCACTGCTTACCGCGGCCCCGACGACGGCCCGCACGCCGACCTGTTCCAGGACATCGCCGCCGGCCGCCGTCGCGACATCACGGCCGACCGCCCCTGGCCAGACCCTCACCTCGAAGGGCTCATCACCGCTGCGACGCGCGGGTGCGATCGGTAGTACGACAGCGTTGTGGACTGGCTACGGAGCTGTCGACTGTCCGGGGCGCTCGGTGCGAGCTGTTCGCCTCGTGCCCCTCGACCGTGGCGGGTGAGGTCGCCGACCTTGACCGGAACCAGATGGGCGGTGACTCGCGGGTGTTCGGCGCGGCGGCGCGTTCGGCGTTCTCGAAGGTGGTGGCGGGCTGGCGGCGCTCGACCGTGGTCGGTGCGACGGGGGCGATCAGTCGGTCGGCCTCGGTTACGGCCTCGTGGAAGACCTTGGCGGGACCCGCAGCGCCATGTGCCCCCGTGCGTCCGGCCTTTCCTCTCGGCGGCAAGCGCACCATCACCACTCCCCGCTGACCAAATGCCCGATGCCTCCGCTCTCCCCGTACCCCTGACCGAACCCCGAACCCCGAACCCCGAACCCCGGTCGACAGGGTCGCCTCCGGAGAAGGAACCCCCTCCGGGCTCTCGTCAGCCAAGGCGGATCGGGGGCGAGTTCGTACCGTTCCCGCCCCCGACCCGGGCGACCCGCGTAACCCGTCCTGGCAGGTCACAGCCGATTCGACACACGGATGCGCAGGTCAGCGAGACGCCCCGGGCATACAGACTGTATGTTGGTATCAGGGAACTGGGTGCCGTGGGTCATCAGCCCAGTCGGCAGGCCGGTCAGGAGCCGCCCGGGCTCGGGAACGGAGATGGACATGGGACTCCCGCTCAACCTCACGGTCAAGATGGGCAGCTACCTGATCAAGCAGAAGATCAAGCGGGTGGAGAAGTTCCCGCTGATCGTCGAGGTGGAACCGCTCTTCGCCTGCAACCTCGCGTGCAACGGCTGCGGAAAGATCCAGCACCCGGCCAGCGTGCTCAAGAAGCGTATGCCGGTCGAGCAGGTCATCGGGGCCGTCGAGGAGTGCGGCGCGCCGATGGTGTCGCTGGCCGGCGGTGAGCCGCTGATGCACCCGCAGATCGACGTCATGACCAAGGAACTGCTCTCGCGCGGCAAGTTCGTCGTGCTGTGCACCAACGCGGTCCTGCTCCCCAAGCACCTGCACAAGTTCCGTCCGCACCGCAACTTCGCGTGGATGGTGCACATCGACGGCCTGCGCGAGCGGCATGACGAGTCGGTGAGCAAGGACGGTGTTTTCGACCAGGCGATCGAGGCCATCCGCCAGGCCAAGCAGGCCGGGTTCGCCGTCTACACCAACTCCACGTTCTTCAACAACGACAGCCCCCAGGACGTCATCGAGGTGCTCGACTACCTCAACAACGACCTGAAGGTCGACCGGATGGAGATCTCCCCCGGGTACGCCTACGAGAAGGCGCCCGACCAGGACCGCTTCCTCGGCGTCGAGCAGACCCGTCAGCTGTTCAAGAAGGCGTTCGGTGAGGGCCGCCGCAAGAAGTGGCGGCTGAACCACTCCGAGCTCTACCTGGACTTCCTGGAGGGCCGCACCGACTTCGAGTGCACCCCGTGGGCGATCCCGTCCTACTCCCTGCTCGGCTGGCAGAAGCCCTGCTACCTGATGTCCGACGGCTACGCCGAGAGCTACCGGGAGCTGCTGGAGGACACCGACTGGGAGAAGTACGGCCGCGGCAAGGACCCGCGCTGCGACAACTGCATGGCGCACTGCGGCTACGAACCCACCGCCGTCCTGGCCACCATGGGCTCCCTGCGCGAGTCGCTGCGCGCGATGACCGGCTGATCCCGCCTCAGGCGTGCCCGGGTCCGCCGGGCACGCCCGCCGGTCCCACGTTTCCCCGAGGCCGGCCCCGGCGCTCCGCACAGGTCCGCGCGGCGGAACCGGGCACGCCTCAGGGGCCGCGCTCGCGCCCGGCCCCTCGGTCGTGGTGGTCACCGCCTGGTCGTGGCGGTCACCCGTTGCTTCTCGGACTACTTCTTGTCGGACTACTTCTTGTCGGACCGGCGGCGCGGGTCGGCGGTCGCCTTCTTCTCCCCGCTCTCGCGCCGGGCCTCCTCGTCGGTGCTCTCCTGGGACTGCGCGCCCTTCTCGCGCTGAGCCCTGGCCTTCTCCGCCATCTCCTTGGCCAGCCGCTTGAAGTCCTCGTTGGCGCCCATGCCGCACCTCCTGTGGATCGCACGCTTCGCGCGTTCCCCAGGCTGGCACGCCCGGCCCGGCCCCGCACCTCGGACACCGGCGCCGGTCCGGCCCGGCGGCGGGCGGCGCGTCGAACGCCATGACGCCGGGTCCCCACGTACGGGTGAACGGCGGCGACACGGGGTGACCGCAGGGCGGTTTTGCCGGTTGACCCGGTATGACGACGCCCCCGGACCGGTGGCCACCCGTCTGGCCTCCGCGTACGGAACCGGTTCCCCCAGTGCCCGACGAGCCCATCTACCAGGCGTTGGCCCGCGGCTGGGTCCGCGCCGGGCGGACGGTCCCCGGCCGCCACGACCGCGAGTGGGCCGAGCTGGCCGGCCGCCGCCCGTGGCCCGCCTCCCGCCGGCTCCCGCCCGGTGGCGGCTGATCCGGGCCGCCGGGGCGCCCGCGTCAGCCCCGGTCGCGTCGCACCGCGACCATCGCCAGGTCGTCGTCCAGCGGGCGGGCGGTGTACGCCGCGACGTCCCGCGCGAGCCGGGACAGCAGCCCCTCGGTGCCCTCCGCGGCCCAGCGCGGCGCCCGGTCCGGCAGCGGATAGAAGACGCCGGCCGGGTCACGCGCCTCGGTCAGCCCGTCGGTGTAGAGCAGCAGCAGGTCGCCCGGCCCGAAGGGGTGGGTCAGTACGTCGTAGCGGGTCCTGAGCAGCCCGCCGAGACCCAGCGGCGGCGCCGGGTCCGGTGTGATCAACGGTTCGGCGTCACCGCCGCGCAGCAGCAACGGTGGCGGATGACCGCAGTTGACCATCCTGACCAGCGGCTCGTCGTCGGGGATGTCCAGGACGGCGGCGGTCACGAAGCGTTCCGCCGGATGGCGTTGGGCCACCGGGTCCTCGTCCGCACCGCGGCCGGCCGGCGCCCGCCGCGCCCGGTCCGGCGTCTCGTCGGCCTCCTCCATGGCCCAGCGCACGCTGCCCTCCAGGTAACGCACCAGGTCGGGCAGTGACGCCTCGCGGTGCGCCGCCGCCCGGAAGGCGCCCAGCAGCATCGCGGTGTCGCTGAGCGACGACAGCCCCCGCCCGCTGACGTCGCCGATCATCAGCCGCGTCCCGTGCGGGGTGCGCGCGCAGGCGAACAGGTCGCCGCCGATGCGGGTGTCCGCCTCCGCGGCCCGGTAGCGCGACGCGATCGACAGCGGTCCCGCCCGGTGCGGCAGCGGGCGCAGCAGCACCCGCTGGGTCGCCTCCGCCACGGTCCAGGCCCGGTTCAGCTCGCGTTCGCGCCGCTCGCGCAGCGCGCAGAACACCATCAGCAGAACGGTCAGCACCGCCAGCGCGCACAGCTGCACCACCAGGTTCTCGCTGAGCGGCGACGTGCGGTACAGCCCCACCCCGAGCAGCACCAGCACCGCGAACGCGCCGACCACGCCGGTCTGCCGGGCGCTCGCGTACGTCGCCGTCACGGCGGGCGCCACCACCAGCAGCGGCCCGAGGTGCACGGTGGGCGGGGACAGCAGTTCCGCCGTGACGATGGCCGCGACCAGCCCCAGCGTGCTGACGAGCATCCACCGGCCCGGCCGCTCGAACCAGTGCGGTGCCGCGGTGCGGAACCGGAAGCGCATGCCTCCTGCTTACACCCCGGTTCCCGCCCTCGCACGTCCGTTCCCGCCACTCGGCTGCCCGCGGCCGTGAGCCGCCGCGCCGTCCGGTCGGCGGACCGTCGCGTCCGCCCCGCACGCCGCACCCGACTCCCGGTGTCACTGCCGTCCGCCGCGACCGTCACACTCCGCACGATCTTTAAACCTTCCGCCGCCCGATGTCCCTCTATCGCGTGAATCAGCGCGGCGTGTCTGTCTGCCGAACGGCCGCACAGGACAAACTCCGTCCCGGAGGGGCGAATCGGGCCGACAGGTTCTTCGCCCGGTGGGGAGACGGCACAGGCACCGCCTGCGCCGTCAGGGGAGTGCGGGAGGGGTCGGTCGGTCATGCCCGGAATCGATCACCACGCCAGGCGGCGCGTGCCGCTGATCAGGCGTGCGTTACGGCGGCTGTCACGGCCGCCCGCCGACGCGTCCCGCGCGGCCGGCCGCCACCGGCCCGGCTCCCGCGCCGTCCGTCGCCGGCCGACGTCCCGTGCCGTGCGCCGGCGGCTGCTCGCCGTGCCCGCGCTGCTGCTCGCGCTGGGCCTGGTGCTGGCCAGCGGCGGCATCGGCTACGCCGGCGACCGCACCCCCGCGCCGTTCACCGTCACCGGCCACGACCCGGTGGAGGACGCCGCCCGTGAGCCCGGAGCCGTCGGGCGCCTGCTGGACTCCCTGCTGCCCGCTCTCGGCCTGGCGCACCACCACGCCCCCGGCAGGGGCACCGCGCCGCCCTCGCACCACCGGGGCGGCACCGGGCACGGCCCGCACCGGGTACCGCCCCGGCCGTGGTGGCCGGTCGCCCCGCGGCCCCGCCCGACGCCCGCGCCGCGCCACGCCCGGCCCGCGCCGCCCGCCGCCCCGGCACCGCGCTCCCCGCACCCGTCCGGCGCGTTGCCGACCGCCCGCGCCACCGGTACCCCCGCCCGTGCCCCGCGCCCGCCGACGCCGCCCCGCCACACCGCACCGCCGGCGCCGCCCGGGCACATCGGGCTGCCGTCCCCCGTCGCACACCTCCCGGGCGGCGGACGGGGCCACGTCGGGGTCTTCGTCCCGGGCCTGGGCATCACGGTGCGCTGTCCCTTCGGCCTGCTCAGGGTGCGGCTGCTGCCCGGACTGACGCCGGACGTCTGCGAGGTGGAGGTACGCACCGCCGCGTGCTCCCCGCTGCTCGTCATCGACTTCTGGGGCAACCACGTCGTCATCGGGGACCCGCGCCAACTGGCCGAACTGCGCAAGCTGCTGGGTATCGCGGCCCGCACGTGCCACAAGCCCCACCCCACGCCCCACCCCGCCCCC
>NZ_JAAGKO020000044.1 GCF_027947535.2 Streptantibioticus silvisoli | reverse complement strand
CACCTCCCTGAACCCCCTGAATCCCCCTTCGCCCCGGCGGCCAGCCGCCCCCGTCATCGCTTGATGACCTGCCCATGTCAGGGCCCTTTCGGGAATACCCCCCAATACGCGCGACCGACTCCCGCACGACCGTCCGGGACGGGTACGGTGTGGGCTCGCCGTCAGCAGCGCGCTGTTGCACTCTGGAGTTGCGGTGAACCGGCATGCCAGCACGCAGTACCCGGGCGAGGATGTGTGGGCGGTTTCTTGACCAGGACGCACCATGAACCGGACCGGCCCGACAGTGGTGACGGGCGGCCCGAGCAGGCCGTGGCGGGCCGCGCCGAGGGGCATCTCCTCGTGCCGCTGGCCAGTGCGCTGCTCGACGACCGGGGGCGCATCCTGCACTGGAGCAAGGACTCCAGCCTGCTGCTGGGCTACACCCCGGAGGAGGCGGTCGGCTCCTACGCCTCGCACCTGCTGGCCCCCGAGGGTCGCCGCTCCGACGCGCTGGAGCTGTTCGAGCAGATAAGCTCCGGCCGTGGCTGGAACGGTGCCTTCCCGGTCCGGCACCGCGACGGCCACACCGTGGAGCTGGACTTCCGCGCCTACCCCGTGCACGCCCCCGACGGCCGCCGGTTCGTGCTGGCCATCGCCTCCGAGGTTCAGGCGCTGCGCCAGGTGGAGGCGGACTTCGCCGCGCTGGACGGCTTCTTCCAGCAGTCCCCGGTGGGCCTGGCGGTCTACGACACTGAGCTGCGGTTCGTCCGCATCAACAACGCGCTGGCCCGGATGAACGGCCTGGAGCCCGAGGAGCAGATAGGCCGCCGCCTGTCGGAGGTGCTGCCGGGCATCAACACCGCCGAGATCGAGGACGTCATGCGCGGCGTGCTGGAGACCGGCGAACCGGTGATGGACGCCCGCTCCCACGGCCGCACGCCGGGCGACCCGGAGCAGGACCGGGCCTGGTCGGCGTCCTACTTCCGGCTGGAGGCCGCCTCCGGGGAGGTGCTGGGCGTCAGCTCCTCGATCATCGACGTCACCGAGCGCTACCAGGCCGAGGAGCAGGCCGCCAAGGCCCAGCAGCGGCTGTCGCTGCTCGCCGAGGCCGGGGCCATGGTCGGCACCACGCTGGACCTGCGCGACACCGCCCGTGAACTGGTAAGCGCCCTGGTGCCCCGGGTCGCCGACGTCTGCGGGGTGCACTTCCTGGAACGCCTGGTCAGCGGCCTGGAACCGGCGCCGGTGGTCGCCGGGGAACCGGTGCTGGTGCGCCGGCTGGCGGTCGCCTCCGCGCAGGAGGGCATCAGCATCGAGGACCTGCCGACCGAGGCGGTCTACCGGGTCGCCCCGGACTCCGCCTACGTCCGGGCGATGGCCAGCGGCCGGACGATCACCATCGACTCGTGCGACCTGCCGCCGTCGGCCTCCGACCCCGACGCCGACCGTGAGCGCGCCAAGCTCGACCACGGCGCCGGTGTGCTGCGGGTCGCGCCGCTGGTGGCCCGTTCCACCGTGCTGGGCGTCGTGATCTACGCCCGCGACGCCAGCCGCGAGGACTTCGACGAGCTGGACATCACCCTCGCCGACGAACTGGTCGCCCGCGCCGCCGTCGCGCTCGACAACGCCCGGCTCTACCTGCGCGAACACGCCACGCTGGTCTCCCGCCAGGAGGCGCTGAGCGAGGCCAACGCCGCCCGTGAGCAGCTCGCCCTGATCAACGAGGCCGGCACCCGGATCGGCTCCACCCTGGACCTGCGGCAGACCGCGCAGGAACTCATCGAGGTGGTCATCCCGCGGTTCGCCGACTTCGTCACCGTCGACCTGCTCGACTCGGTGCTGCGCGGCGACGAGCCGTACCTGCCGCGCGACGACCAGCCCATCGTGCTGCGCGCGGTCGCGGTGGGCGAGGAGAACGGCCACGGGCTGACCACCGCGGCCGACACCGTGGGCGAGGTCTCCCGGTTCGACGCGGCCAAGGTCTACGCCCAGGCGCTGCGCACCGGCCGCTCGGTGCTGGTCCCCGAGGTCGACGAGGAGTCGCTCGGCCGCATCGTCACCTCCTCGGACCGCGTCGACCCCGGCCTGGAGGCCGGCATCCACTCGTACCTGATGGTGCCGGTGCTGGCCCGCGGCTCGGTGCTGGGCGGCGCGGAGTTCATCCGCACCCGCAACCCCGAGTCGTTCACCGCCTCCGACGTGGCGCTCGCCGAGGAGCTGGTGGCCCGCGCCGCCATCAGCATCGACAACGCCCGCCTGTACCGCCGCGAACGCGAGACCGCGCTGACCCTGCAACGCAGCCTGCTGCCGCAGGAGGTCCACCACACGCTGGGCCTGGAGATCGCCTACCGCTACCTGCCGTCCAGCGTCGCCAGCGAGGTCGGCGGCGACTGGTTCGACGTGGTGCCGCTGTCCTGCGGCCGGGTCGCGCTGGTGGTCGGCGACGTGATGGGCCACGGCATGCGGGCCGCCGCCACCATGGGCCAGCTGCGGACCGTCGCCCGGACGCTGGCCACCTTGGAGATGCAGCCCGACCAGGTGCTCACCCGGCTCGACGAGACCGCCTCCGCCATCGGCGACGGTCAGTTCGCCACCTGCGTGTGCGCGGTCTACGACCCGGTGGACCGCTCCTGCGTCATCGCCTGCGCCGGCCACCTGCCGCCGGTCGTGGTGGACCCGGGCGGGGTGGCCCGCACGATCGAACTGCCGCCGGGCGTGCCGCTGGGCGTGGGGGGAGTGGACTTCGAGAGCGTCGAGATCACCATCCCGGAGGGCTCGCTGCTGGCGCTGTACACCGACGGCCTGGTGGAGCGGCGCGGCCAGGACATCGACGAGGGCCTGCGCCTGCTGTGCGAGACGCTCTCCGGCCACGACCGCACCCCCGAGCAGAACTGCGAGGCGGTCATCAGCACGCTGGTGACCGAGGGCGCCGAGGACGACATCGCCATCATCATGGCCGAGGTCCGCCCGGTCCCCGAGGGCCTGATCGCCACCCTGCCGCTCACCGACGACATCACCCTCGCCTCGGAGGCCCGCCGCTTCACCCGCGCCACCCTCGGCACCTGGGGGCTCGCGCCGCTGTGCGAGGTCACCGAGCTGCTGGTCAGCGAGCTGGTCACCAACGCCCTGCGGCACGCCGGCCCGCCCCGCCAGCTGCGGCTGTTCCGGGACCGCACCCTCACCGTCGAGGTCGCCGACGCCGACCACCAGGTCCCGTTGCTGCGCCCGATCGACGAGGACGTGGAGAGCGGCCGCGGCATGCGGCTGGTCAACGAGCTGGCGCACCGCTGGGGCAGCCGCGCCACCCGGCACGGCAAGGTCGTCTGGTTCGAGCTGGAACTCCCGCTGGGCATGGCCTGAAACGCACCGGCACCCCGCCGGGGCGCCGACCCGCCCCGGCGCCCTGAACCCTGCCGCACCGCGCCCCGCCGCACCGCCCGCCGTTGCCCTCCGTCGCCCGCTGTGCCTCAGCGGCCCGCGGCGGCCTCGACCAGCGCGTGGACCAGTGAGGCGTCCTCGGCCATCTCCGGGTGCCACTGGACGCCCAGCGCGAAGCCCGGCAGGTCGTACTCCAGGGCCTCCACCGTGCCGTCCTCGGCGTACGCCGACGCGGTCAGGCCGCTGCCGAGCCGTTCGACGCCCTGGTGGTGATGGGTCGCCACGTCCACCGTGCCGGGCAGCAGCCGGCTGATCCGGGTGCCGGGCACCGGTGTGACCGCGTGCCGTTCGAAGACGCCGGGGCGCGGATTGTGGGCGGTGTGGCCCACCGCGTCCGGCAGGTGCTGGTGCAGGGTGCCGCCGGCGTCGACGTTCATCAGCTGCATGCCGCGGCAGATCCCCAGCACCGGGGTGCCGCGCTCCAACGCGGCGCCGAGCAGGGCCAGTTCCCACCGGTCGCGTTCCGGGCAGGGCGCGCCGGCCTTCGGGTGCGGCGACTGTCCGTAGAACGCCGGGTCGATGTCCTCGCCGCCGGCCAGCACCAGGCCGTCCAGCCGGTCGACCAGGTGGGCGGCCGCGCCCGGCGCCGGATCGGGCGGCAGCATGACCACCAGCGCGCCGGCCGCCCGCAGGTACCGGGGGTAGGCGGCCGGCAGCAGCGCGGCGGGCGCGTGCCAGGCGGCGCCCCACCGGGCCTCGGTGAGGTACGTGGTGACACCGATCAGCGGTGACATGGGCACCGGCCGCCTCCTTGGAATCTTATGGTCCTACCGGGAACCTTTGGTCGCCCGCCGCCCGCCCAAACCTCGCCGAACGGCCGACCGCGTCACATCCGCCGCGTAACGCCCCTCGGCCCGCGTCCGGCACGCCTGCCGCCCGCCGTCCGCCGTCGCACCGCCGCGCCGACCGCCGCACCCTGCGGCGCCCCGCGCCCCGACCGGCCTCCCGCGCCGCGCGGCACCCCCTCACAGCAAGAACCCCCGCAGCAACGAGGCCGTGCCCGCGCAGTGCTCCCGCATCACCTCACGGGCGCCCTCGACGTCGCCCTCGACCACCGCGTCCACCAGCGCCGTGTGCTGCGCCTGCGAGTGCGCCAGGTTGCGCACCAGCAGCGGTATGCGGTCCAGCGCGTCGTTCACCGACGCCCGTACCCCGGTGTACGCGGCCGCCAGCGACGGCGAACCGGACAGCTCGGCGAGCGTCAGGTGCAGCCGGGTGTCGAGCCTGCGGTAGTCGCCCAGGGGCGCGTCGACCGTCGCCGTCAGGCAGTCGCGCAGCAGGGCGCGCTGCCCGGCGTCCAGCACCCGGCCCGCGCACAGTTCGGCCGCGCCGGTCTCCAGCACCTCGCGGAACCGCAGCAGGTCCTCCAGTTCGGCGCCGGCCGGTGCCGCGGTCCCGCCGGCCACCGGGGCGCTGCGGCCCTCCGGCGACAGGCCGCCCGCCGTGTACAGCACGAACGTGCCGCCGTACCGGCCGCGGCGGCTCTCCACCAGGCCCTGGTCCTGCAACACCTTCAGCACCTCGCGCAGCGTCACCCGGCTGATCCGCAACCGGTCCGCCAACTCCCGCTCGGACGGCAGCCGTTCACCGTAGGGGACCAGGCCGAGCCGCAGCACCTGGAGTATCCGCTCCAGCGCCTCCTCGAACCCGCTGCCGGCCCGCACCGGCCGCAGCACCGCGGCGAACTCGTCGTCGGGGGCAGCCTCGGTCCCGGTCATCGGTCCTCCCGTGCTGATCGCCGCGCCCACTTCACAATCAAAGGTCTCCCCCCATACCTTAGACGCACCCCAACAGGAGGACCGGAACCCGTGGAGAACCGCACGCCCCCGCTGTCCGTGGCCGAACTGCGCCAGCTGACCGCCGCCGGGGACATCGACACCGTCGTCCTGGCCTTCACCGACATGCAGGGCCGCCTCCAGGGCAAGCGGTTCGCCGCCCGCTTCTTCCTCGACGAGGTACTCGACCACGGCGCCGAGGGCTGCGACTACCTGCTGGCCGTCGACACCGACATGAACACCGTCGACGGCTACGCCGACTCCTCCTGGGACACCGGCTACGGCGACTTCGCGCTGCTGCCCGACCCCGCCACGCTGCGCCGCACCCCGTGGCACGAGGGCACCGTGCTGCTGCTCGCCGACCTCGCCCGGCACGACGGCACCCCGGTCGCCGTCTCGCCGCGGCAGATCCTGCGCCGCCAGCTCGACCGGCTCGCCGAACGCGGCTGGACCGCGCAGGTCGGCACCGAGCTGGAGTTCCTGCTCTTCGACGACACCTACGAGCAGGCCTGGCACGCCGGCTACCGCGACCTGCGCCCGGCCAACCTCTACAACGTCGACTACTCCATCCTCGGCACCAGCCGCGTCGAACCCCTGCTGCGCAGCATCCGCAACGGGATGGCCGCCGCCGGGCTGACCGTGGAGTCCGCCAAGGGCGAGTGCAACCTCGGCCAGCACGAGATCGCCTTCCGCTACACCGACGCCCTCACCACCTGCGACCACCACACCGTCTACAAGACCGGTGCCAAGGAGATCGCCGCCCAGGCCGGCCGCGCGCTGACCTTCATGGCCAAGTACGACGAGCGCGAGGGCAACTCCTGCCACATCCACCTGTCGCTGCGCGCCGCCGACGGCAGCGCGGTCTTCGCCGACCCCGACGCGCCCGACGGCATGTCGCCGGTCATGCGGCACTTCCTGGCCGGCCAGCTCGCCCACCTGCGGGACCTGACGCTGCTGTTCGCGCCCAACATCAACTCCTACAAGCGCTACCGCCCCGGCTCCTTCGCGCCCACCGCCGTCGCCTGGGGCCGCGACAACCGCACCTGCGCCCTGCGCGTCGTCGGCCACGGCCCCTCGCTGCGCTTCGAAAACCGCGTCCCCGGCGGCGACGTCAACCCCTACCTCGCGGTGGCCGGCCTGATCGCCGCCGGACTCGACGGCGTGGAACGGCGGTTGGAGCTGCCCGACCCGTGCACCGGCAACGCCTACGCCGGCGACGCGCCCCGGGTGCCCGCCGCGCTGCGCGAGGCCGCCGAACTGTGGCGGCACTCCGCCGTCGCCCGGACCGCGTTCGGCGACGACGTGGTCGACCACTACCTGAACATGGCCCGTGTCGAGCAGGACGCCTACGACACCGCCGTCACCGACTGGGAGCGCCGCCGCTCCTTCGAACGCCTGTGAGGAACCCCGTGCCCGACCAGCACCCCGCCGAGCACATCGTCGTCAACCCGGCCACCGAGGAGACCGTCGCCGTCGTCCCCGCCACCACCCCCGCCCAGGTGGACGCCGCCGTCGTACGGGCGGCCCGGGCGCAGACCGGCTGGGCGGCCGCCGCCCCCGCCGACCGGGCCCGCCTGCTGCGCCGGTTCGCCGCCGTCGTCGACCAGCACGTGGAGGAACTGGCCGCGCTGGAGGTCCGCGAGGCCGGCCACCCGATCGGCAACGCCCGCTGGGAGGCCGGCAACGTCCGCGACCTGCTCGACTACGCGGCCGGCGGCGTCGAACGCCTCAACGGCGCCCAGATCCCGGTGCCCGGCGGCCTCGACGTCACCTTCCACGAACCGCTCGGCGTGGTCGGCGTCATCGCGCCGTGGAACTTCCCGCTGCCCATCGCCGCCTGGTCCACCGCCCCCGCGCTCGCCGCCGGCAACGCGGTGCTGCTCAAGCCCGCCGAGACCACCCCGCTGACCGCCCTGCGGCTGGCCGAACTCGCCCTGGACGCCGGCCTGCCCGCCGGCCTCTTCCAGGTCCTGCCCGGCGCCGGCCCGGTCGCCGGTGCCGCGCTCGTCGACCACCCCGGCGTCGCCAAGATCGTCTTCACCGGCTCCACCGCCACCGGCAAGCAGGTCATGGCCCGCTGCGCCGCCACCGTCAAGCGCGTCACCCTCGAACTCGGCGGCAAGAGCCCCAACATCGTCTTCGCCGACGCCGACCTGGCAGCCGCCGCGGCCGCCGCCCCGATGTCGTTCCTCGACAACACCGGCCAGGACTGCTGCGCCCGCACCCGCCTGCTGGTGCAGCGCTCGGCCTTCGACCGCTTCATGGAACTGCTGGAACCCGCCGTGCTGGCCGTCACCGCCGGCGACCCCAACGACCCGGCCACCGCCATGGGCCCGCTGATCTCCGCCGCCCACCGCGAACGGGTGCGCTCCTACCTGGGCGAGGACGCCCCCGCCGCCATCCGCGGCACGGTGCCGGACGGCAAGGGCTTCTGGTACCCGGCCACCGTCCTGACCGGCACCGCCCCGGACGCGCCGCTGGCCACCGAGGAGGTCTTCGGCCCGGTCGCCGTCGTGCTGCCCTTCGACGACGAGGCCGACGCCGTCCGGCTCGCCAACGCCACCCCCTACGGCCTGGCCGGCTCGCTGTGGACCCGCGACGCCGGCCGCGCGCTGCGCGTCGCACGGGCGGTACGGGCCGGCAACCTGTCGGTCAACTCCCACAGCGCGGTGCGCTACTGGACCCCGTTCGGCGGCTTCGGCCAGTCCGGCCTCGGCCGCGAACTCGGCCCCGGCGCGCTCACCGCGTTCACCGAGACCAAGAACGTCTTCCTCAGCACCGACGCCTGACCGGCCCGCACGGGAGCCTGACCGGCCCGCCACCGCACCGCCCGCCCCACCGCATCCCCTCAACACCCCCGTCACCCCAACCCAGGAGAACCGAGTGACCGACCCCAGCGACCGCGACGTCATCTGCCGCCGGCTGCCCGGCCGTACCGCCGTCATCACCGGCGCCGGCAGCGGCATCGGCCTGGCGACCGCGCGCCGCCTGGCCTCCGAAGGCGCCAACGTGGTGTGCGCCGACATCGACGAGACCGCCGGCCGGGCCGCGGCCGACGAGGTCGGCGGACTGTTCGTCCGGGTCGACGTCACCGACGCCGACCAGGTCGAGGCGCTGTTCAAGACCGCCTTCGACACCTACGGCTCGGTCGACGTCGCGTTCAACAACGCCGGCATCTCCCCGCCCGAGGACGACTCCATCCTCACCACCGGCCTCGACGCCTGGCGCCGGGTGCAGGAGGTCAACCTCACCTCCGTCTACCTGTGCTGCAAGGCCGCCCTGCCGTACATGCGGCGCCAGGGCAAGGGCTCCATCATCAACACCGCCTCGTTCGTCGCGGTGATGGGCGCCGCCACCTCGCAGATCTCCTACACCGCCTCCAAGGGCGGCGTGCTGGCGATGTCGCGCGAACTCGGCGTCCAGTTCGCCCGCGAGGGCATCCGGGTCAACGCCCTGTGCCCCGGCCCGGTCGACACCCCGCTGCTGCGCGAACTGTTCGCCAAGGACCCCGAGCGCGCCGCCCGCCGCCTGGTGCACATCCCGCTCGGCCGGTTCGCCCGCCCCGAGGAGATCGCCGCCGCCGTCGCCTTCCTCGCCAGCGACGACTCCACGTTCGTCACCGCCGCGGAGTTCCTCGTCGACGGCGGCATCGCCGGCGCGTACGTCACCCCGGTGTGACCGCCGGCCGGCCCGTCCGCGGCGGGGGCTACAGGAATGTCATGCCCTCGCCGCGGTAGGTCGGCACCACGCGTCGCACCTGGTCACCGTCGACCAGGTGCAACGCGGCGAACCGCTCGCACAGCTCGCCGGCCTTCGCGTGCCGGAACCACACCTTGTCGCCGATCCGCAACGCGTCCGCCGCCGCCCCCAGCAGCGGCGTCTGCACCTCGCCCGGCCCCTCCTGGGCGTCGTAGCGCAGCCCCTGCGGCAGGTACGGCACCGGCAGCCGGTCGGCACCGGGCGCACCGGACGCCGGATACCCGCCGCCCAGCACCGTCACCACCCCCGGGCCCGGCCGGCGCACCACCGGCTGCGCGAACAACGCGGCCGGCCGCCCGGTGAACGAGGTGTACCCGTCGAACAGCCGCGGCACGAACAGCCCCGAGCCCGCCGCGATCTCCGTCACCGCCGCCTCCGCCGCGGTGGACTGCACCGACCCGGTCCCGCCGCCGTTGACGAACTCCAGGTCCGGCACCACCTCGCGCACCGCCGCCACCACCTGCGCCCGGCGCACCGCCAGTTCGCGCCGCGCCGCGCTCTGCATCCACCGCACCGCCCGCGAGCGCAACGGCCGTCCCGGCGGCGCGTCCCCGACCCCGGCGATGTGCCCCTCGTACGCCATCAGCCCCACCACCGTGAACCCCGGCCGCGCCGCCGCCGCCCGGGCCAGCGCCGCCACCCCCGCCGGATCGCGCACCGGCGAGCGCAGCGCCCCGATCCGCACCCGGCCGCCCGCCGTGCGCCACGCGGTGTCCAGCTCCAGGCACACCCGCACCGGCTCACGCCCGCCGTCGCGCGCCGCGTCGATCAGGTCCAGCTGCGCCACGTCGTCCACCATCACGGTCACCGCCGCCGCCAGCCGCGGGTCCGCCGCCAGCCGCGCGAACCCGGCCCGGTCCGCCGACGGGTACGCCAGCAGCACGTCGGTGAACCCCGACTCCGCCAACCACAGTGATTCGGCCAGCGTGAACGACATGACTCCGGCGAACCCGTCCTGGCCCAGCACCCGTTCCAGCAGCGCCCGGCACCGCACCGACTTCGTCGCCACCCGCACCGGTTTGCCGCCGGCCCGCCGCACCAGGTCGGCGGCGTTGGCGTCGAACGCGGCCAGATCCACCACCGCCAGCGGCGCGTCCACCTCCCGGGTCGCACGGTCGAGTCGGGCCCGGAACGCGCTGTGATCAGCCATGCCGGAAGCTTGCCCGCCCCGCGGCGGCCCGACAACCCCCGTCGTCGGCCGCGGACATCGGCCGGACGATCACACGCGATCCTGACCATCCGTCGGACCGACACATCACCCGCGCACCGCCGCACAGCCGGACCCCGTAAAGTGACCGCTTACCGAGCCCGGCCGGACGTCACCCGGCCCAGGGTGCCGGACGCGCGCGCCCCGGCCGCCGTCCCCAGGGAGCACCACCCCACGCGAGAGCGGGGCGCCGACCGCGCCCCCTCAGTACAGTGACGGACACCATCGGAACACCACGGCGCCCCCCGGGACCGCCGAGGGCACCAGTGCGGCGCGACCACGCCGACCAGGAGGGGGCAACGGGTGGGCACCGGAGTCGACAACGGGGCGCCGCCGCCCTACTCCCCGCCGCCGGGACCGCCCTGGAGACCGCAGCCCGCGGCCCCGCCGCAGCAGTGGACCCCGTCCGACCAGTCCTGGCCCGCCGCGCCGCCGCACCCCGGCCACCAGCCGGCCGCCCACCCCACCGGCCACCCGGGACAGCCGCCGGCCACCGGATACGCCCGGCCGCCGGCCACCGGCCACCCCGGCCCCGCGCCCACCGCGTCGCCGTACACCACCGCGCCGCCCGCCGGCCCCTACGCCGCGCCGCCCGCCGACCTTTACGCGCCGCCGGCCGGCCCCTACGCCGTACCGCCCACCGCGCCGCCGGCCGACCCCTACGCCGTACCGCCCACCGCGCCGCCGGCCGATCCCTACGCCGTACCGCCCACCGCCCCGCCCGTCGATCCCCGTACCGCGCCACCCGGCACCTCCTACGCCGCCGCGCCGCCCGCCCCCCTGCCGCCCTCCTACGGCCGCAACGCGCCGCCCGCCCCGGCACCGGTGCCGTCCGCCGGCCGCCGGGCCCGCGCCGCCGCCCGTGTGCCGCTGGCCGCCGCGGTCTGCCTGGTCCTCGGCATCGGCCTGCTGTGCGGCGCCGGAGCCGGCGCCCTGCTCGGCGGTGGCGAATCCCCGGCCGCCCACGCCGCCCGCGCCTACTCCACCGCCCGCGACCTGTGGCACGACAAGCCGGTCGACACCCTCTTCCCGCGCACCGTCCAGGGCCGCAAGGCCGGCCCAGGCGACTCCGACCGCACCTGGACCCGGATCGGCGTCGCCCCGGACAGCGGCTGCGCCGGCGCCTTCGACCCGGCGCTGGCCAAGGTGCTCGCCCCTGCCGGCTGCGTACGGCTGCTGCGCGCCACCTACACCGACGCCACCTCCACCGACGTCACCACCGTGGGCATCCTCACCACCCGGGCCACCCCGGCCGCCATGGCCGCGCTGCGCACCCGGCTGAGCCACCTGGGCGGGCCGGCCGCCATGCCGTCGCCGGTGCCCTTCCCCGGCACCCCGGCGGCCCACTTCGGCCCGGTGCAGCGCGGCAGTTGGACGGTCGACGTCTCCAGCACGCTGCCCGTCGTGGTCTACGCCGTCAGCGGCTTCGCCGACGGCCGGGCCGTCACCGCGCCGCAGGCCGCGTCCGCCGCCGACGTCCCCGGCACCGACACCGTCCCGGGGCGGGCCGGCCTGGGCTTCGAGGCCGCCGGCCTGGCCACCGCCGTCAACCGCCACCTGACCTCGGTGGCCGGCGTCCCGCACCCCGAAGAGACCTCATGACCCGCCCCGCCGCCCGGCACCGCCGCGCCGCCCTGGCCGTCGCCCTGCTCACCGCGCTGCTGGCAGTGCTGCTGCCCGAAGCCCCGGCCGCGTACGCCGACTCCATACGCGACCAGCAGTGGCCGCTGACCACCCTGCGCGCGCAGACCGCCTGGCAGACCAGCAAGGGCAAGGGCATCACGGTCGCCGTACTGGACACCGGCGTCGACGCCCAGCACCCCGACCTGACCGGCAGCGTGCTGCCCGCCAAGGACTTCATCGGCTTCGGCGCCGAACCCGGCGACTCCACCTGGGCCCGGCACGGCACCGCCATGGCCGGGATCATCGCCGGGCACGGCCACGGCCCCGGCGACGCGGACGGCGTCATGGGCATCGCGCCGCAGGCCAAGATCCTGCCGGTGCGGGTGATCCTGGAGGACACCGACCCCAAGCGCAAGCAGGCCCGCGCCAGCCGCGGCGGCGCCCTCGCCCAGGGCATCCGGTGGGCCGCCGACCACGGCGCCGACGTCATCAACCTCTCGCTCGGCGACGACAGCAAAACCGCCCACCCCGACTCCGCCGAGGACGACGCCGTCCAGTACGCGCTGCGCAAGGGCATCGTGGTGGTCGCCTCGGCCGGCAACAGCGGCCAGCACGGCGACCCCGTCTCCTACCCGGCCGCCTACCCCGGCGTCATCGCGGTCGCCGCCGTCGACCACGACGGCCGGCGTGCCGCGTTCTCCACCAGCCGCTGGTACGCCGACGTGGCCGCCCCCGGCGTCGACGTGGTGATCGCCGACCCCGACAAGCACTACTACGAGGGCTGGGGCACCTCCGCCGCCTGCGCGTACGCCTCCGGTGTCGTCGCGCTCATCCGCGCGAAGTACCCCACGCTCAGCCCGGCGCAGATCCGGTCGCTGCTGGAGTCCACCGCCGAGGACCGCCCGTCCGGCGGCCGTGACGACGCGATCGGCGCCGGCGTGATCGACCCGGTCGCCGCGCTGGCCGCCGCCGCCAAGCTCCGCCCGGCCGCCCAGGCGCCGGTCGCCGCCGCCTACGCCAAGCAGTACTTCGGCACCGGCCCCACCGCCACGGCCGGCTCCGGCGGTTCCGGCCCGGGACTCGCCGGCTACAGCGCGATCGGCGGCCTGCTGATGGTCGCCGCCGCCGCCACGGTATGGCTGCGCGCCCGCCGCGCCGACGCCCGCCGCCACGGCTGACGGCGTCGGCCGAGGGGTAACGGCCAACAGGCAACGGTCCCGGCTGCGACGGCCCCGGGCCGGACCCCGCGCACGCCGGGGCGCCGGAAGCGACGCGCGGGCCGGGGCAACGGAACCGGCGCGGGCCGGGGCAACGGGAGCCGGGCCGGCCCGGCAACGGGATCGGGGCCGGATCGGGCAACGGGATCGGCGCCCGGATCGGGATCAGGGCCGCGGTCGGGATCAGGGGCCCGGATCGGGACCCGGGCCGGAAAAGCGTTCGGGCTCCGGTACGCGGCACACGTACCGGAGCCCGACCCCTTGCGCTCCGGTGTCCACCGTGGGCGGCGAGTCTGGCGTTCGGCTGAGACCGGTCTGAAGGGACCGTGAGAAAACGCGCGGACCGGGCGCCGATACCCTCCAGGGGTGGCTTCCAAGAACATCCCCGCGCCCGGCTTCTCCGACGACGACGGGACCGCCGACCCCCGGCTCGCCGCCGCGCTGACCGCCTGGGCCGCGGACCGCTCCGCCGAGGACCGGGTGCTCGCCGCACTGCCCGCCGCCCGGCTGCTGGTACCGGTCGTCGCGGTGCTGGGGGAGGTCGAGACCGGTCCCGACGGGCTGGCGCGGGAGAAGACCAGCGACATGGCGGTGCCCACCATCGAGGCGCCCGACGGCCGCCGGGCCCTGCCCGCGTTCACCTCGGTGGCCAGCCTGGCCCGCTGGCGCGCCGACGCCCGCCCGGTCGCCGTACCGCTCGGCCAGGCGCTGCGCGCGCTGGCCCACGAGCAGGCCGGCACCCTGCTGATCGACCTGGCGGGGCCGGTGACGTACGAGCTGACCGGTCCGGCGCTGCACGCCCTGGCCGCCGGCCGCGACCGGCTCGACCCGCTGACCGACCCGCTGGTCGCCGACGCGGTGCGCGCGGTCCTGGCCGCGCAGGACGGCGTGCTGCGCGCCCACCTGGCCCCGCCCCGCCCGGCCGCCGGCCCCGGTGAACGCCCCGCCGACGGCACGTTGTGCCTGGTCCCGGCCCCGGACGCGGACCCGGCAGGGGTGGCCCGCGCGGTGGCCACCGCGCTCGCCGGCCACCAGGAACTGCGCGCCCGGCTGTCGCGCGGCCTGGAACTGGCCGTCGTGCCCGCCGGCGTCGCGCTGCCCGGCGCACCGCTCTACACCCGCTGAACCCGCACCCGCTGAACCCCTCGCCGACCTGCCCGCTGAACCCCCGCTGACCTGCCCGGCGAGCGCTCCCGGCCCGTCACCCGGATTGCCCAAGATGTGAAGAACGTCGCTTCGGCCGAGAATGGCCAGGTAATCGGGCAATCGTCGCGAGGAGTACTCATGGACAGGCGGACCATCGTCTCCGAGTTCGTCGGCACGCTGCTGTACGTCTTCTTCGCCGTGGGCTCCCTGGTGGTCGCGGCCCAGTACGTCGGCGCCGTCGGGGTCGCGCTCACCTTCGGTCTGGTCCTGGTCGGACTGGCCTACGTCTTCGGCGCGATCTCCGGCTGCCATCTCAACCCGGCGGTGACGCTGGGCGCGCTGCTGGCCCGGCGGATGAGCCCGATGACGGCGATCGGCTACTGGGTCGCGCAGTTCGTCGGGGCCATCGCGGGCGCGGCGCTGCTGCTCCTGCTCGCCAAGCAGATCCCCGGCCTGCGCACCGACGGCGCCTTCGGCTCCAACGGCTACGGCACCCGGTCGGCGGTCGGCATCAACACCGGCGGCGCGTTCCTGATCGAGGTCGCGATGACCTTCCTGCTGGTGCTGGTCTACCTGGCGGTGACCCGCAAGGTGGCGCTCAACGGCTTCGGGGCGCTGGCGGTCGGCCTCACCCTGGCCGTCGTCCACCTGATCGGCATCCCGCTCACCGGTACCGGCGTGAACCCGGCGCGCAGCCTGGGCCCGGCGGTCTTCGCGGGCGGCGCCGCGCTGTCGCAGCTGTGGCTGTTCATCGTGGCCCCGCTGGTCGGCGGCATCCTGGCCGCGCTCGTCAGCATGCTCACCCATCCGCACGGCGCCGTGCCGGTGGTGAACGAGGGCCAGCAGGGCCCGGTCGGCGGCCTCACCGGTGACGACACCACCGGGACCGGCACCGGCACCGGAGTCGGCACGGGCACCGGTACCGGCGCCACCACCGGCCCCGGCGTCACCGCGGGCGCGGGCGGCGGCCGGCGCTGGGGCCACCACCGCTGAGCGGCCCGGCCCCGCCGGCAACGGCGAACGGCGCCCGTCACCTCACCGGTGACGGGCGCCGCGGCCTGCGGTGCGGGCCCGCCGGGGCCGCGGCGGCGTCGCCGCGCCGCCCGCGGGCCGTACGAAGGGGCGATCAGCCGTAGACCGGGCCGGTGAACTTCTCGCCGGGGCCGTGGCCGGGCTCGTCGGGCACGGACGACTGCTCGCGGAAGGCGAGCTGCAACGACTTCAGGCCGTCGCGCAGCGGGCCGGCGTGGTAGGAGCCGATCTCCGGGGCGCCAGCGGTGACCAGGCCGGCCAGCGAGGTGATCAGCTTGCGGGCCTCGTCGAGGTCCTTGTGCTGGTCGCCCTCCTCCGCGAGGCCCAGGTTGACCGCCGCCGCGCTCATCAGGTGCACCGCCACCGTGGTGATCACCTCGACGGCGGGGACGTCCGCGATGTCGCGGGTCATGGAGGAGAAGTCGTCGCCGGCCGTGCCGTTCGCGGAGGTGTCGCTCATGCTCCACACCCTAAGGTCCCGCCGGCCCCGCCCGGCGCCCGGCCTCCGCGGCACCGGGGGCGCGGGGTGCGCGGGGTGCGGGGGCGCCGGGAGGCCGGGTGCGCGGTGCGCGCGGGATGCGGGATGCGGGAGTGCTGGGCGGCCGGCGGTGCCGGGTGCGCGGGGCGCCGGGCACGTCGGGTGCGCGGGACGCTGGGTGCGCGGGACGCGGGACGCGGGGGCTGCGGGGGAGCGGCCCGGCCGGCCCGCCCGCCGCCGGTACGACCGGCTGTCGGGGACTGTTATGCTTGGCGCTTGACCGGCCGGACACTCGCGTGCCCGGCCCACAAGTGGAGCTCCAACTCCCACCTGATCGTCCCCCGGGACGGCAGGTCCCGGTCAGGCGCCCCCCGTTTCACGACGGGCCGGGTGCCCGATGCGCCCCGCGGGAATGTCGCGGCGGTGCTCCCGGTTGTGTGGAGCCCCGCCTGTGACCCGTTCGGGGCGTTTTTTCTCGCGCTCAGGGTACGGGGTCGACAAAGGCAAAAGACTTGAGGCGCGGCGTCAACCAGGCGACCGCGTAGCCCGAACCGAGGAGGCCCCATCAGCGCCGAGCCCCGCATCAACGACCGGATTCGCGTTCCCGAGGTCCGACTCGTCGGTCCCAGCGGCGAGCAGGTCGGCATCGTGCCGCTTGCGAAGGCGCTGGAGCTGGCGCAGGAGTACGACCTGGACCTGGTCGAGGTCGCGGCGACCGCCCGTCCGCCCGTGTGCAAGCTCATGGACTACGGGAAGTTCAAGTACGAGTCGGCCATGAAGGCCCGTGAGGCGCGCAAGAACCAGGCGCACACGGTCATCAAGGAGATGAAACTCCGGCCGAAGATCGACCCGCACGACTACGACACCAAAAAGGGTCACGTCGTCCGGTTCCTCAAGCAGGGCGACAAGGTCAAGATCACGATCATGTTCCGCGGACGCGAGCAGTCCCGGCCCGAACTGGGCTTCCGACTGCTCCAGCGCCTTGCCGAGGACGTCCAGGAGCTGGGCTTCATCGAGTCCAACCCCAAGCAGGACGGCCGGAACATGATCATGGTTCTCGGTCCGCACAAGAAGAAGACCGAGGCGATGGCCGAGGCCCGCGAGGCGCAGGCCGCCCGCAAGGCCGGTCGCCAGCCTCATTCCGAGGACGAGCAGGTCGAGGACGAGCAGACCGAGGCCCACGACGAGCAGGCCGTCGCGGAGCAGGACGCTCCCGAGGCCGGCTGACGTCAGGACGTCCCGGAGCTCGCCTCCGGGTCCTACACAGAAGCAAGTCTGACGCTCCCCGCCCGCGGTCACGGCGGACGGGAGGGCCAGCGACGAGGAGACAACGGCGCCATGCCGAAGAACAAGACGCACAGCGGGACCAGCAAGCGCTTCAAGATCACCGGCTCCGGCAAGGTGCTGCGCGAGCGGGCCGGCAAGCGCCACCTGCTGGAGCACAAGCCGTCGTCCAAGACGCGCGCCCTGACCGGCACGGTCGAGGTGGCCCCCAGCGACGCCAAGAAGATCAAGAAGCTCCTCGGCAAGTGACGGCCGCTCCCTCCCGCCGGAGGGGCAGCCGTACACCGGGACCATTCGCTCACTGACCGCGTGACTACCCACCGCGGTCACCTACAAGGAGTTACCAAGTGGCACGCGTCAAGCGGGCAGTCAACGCCCACAAGAAGCGCCGGGCGATCCTCGAGCAGGCCAAGGGCTACCGTGGCCAGCGCTCCCGCCTGTACCGCAAGGCGAAGGAGCAGGTCACCCACTCCCTCGTCTACAACTACAACGACCGCAAGAAGCGCAAGGGCGACTTCCGTCAGCTGTGGATCCAGCGCATCAACGCCGCTGCCCGCGCCAACGGCATGACCTACAACCGCTTCATCCAGGGTCTGAAGGCCGCCAGCGTCGAGGTCGACCGCAAGATCCTCGCCGAGCTGGCCGTCAACGACGCCACCGCGTTCGCCGCGCTGGTCGAGGTCGCCCACAAGGCGCTCCCGGACGACGTCAACGCCCCCAAGGCCGCCTGACGCGCTCCCGGTCGTGAAGGACCCGCAGGCCGCGCCTGCGGGTCCGTCCGCTGTCGGCCCGCCCTTCCCGCACCGCGGGGGCGGGCCGCGCGCTGTCCCCTCCCCCCGGCGGGCACCACGTCCGCCCGTCGCCGTTCCCCGGCGGACCCGCCCCACGGCGCCGACCCGCCCGCGCACCCCTGGAAGCGAACCCACCCGATGGCGAGCCCCGAGCTGACCTCCCTGCGGTCCCCCCGGATCACCGCGGCCCGCCGGCTGGCCAAGCGGTCCTTCCGCGGCAAGGAGCGCCGGTTCGTCGCCGAGGGCCCGCAGGCGGTGCGCGAGGCCATCGGCCACCTCGTCGAGGTCTACGTCACCCCCGAGGCCGCCGAACGCCACCACGACATCGTGGCCGCCGCCCGGCAGGCCGGGGTCACCGTGCTCACCGCCACCGACGAGGTGGTCGCCGACGTCTGCGACACCGTCACTCCGCAGGGCGTCGTCGGCATCTGCCGCTTCCTGGACACCCCGTTCGACGAGGTGCTGCGCGCCCGCCCGCGCCTGGTCGCCGTGCTGGCCTCGGTCCGCGACCCCGGCAACGCCGGCACCGTCCTGCGCTGCGCCGACGCCGCCGGGGCCGACGCGGTGGTGCTCACCGACGCCTCCGTCGACATCTACAACCCCAAGGCCGTCCGGGCCTCCGCCGGCAGCCTGTTCCACCTGCCGGTCGCGGTCGGCGTGCCGGCCGCCGAGGCGGTGGCCGGGCTGCGCGCCGCCGGGGTCCGGGTGCTGGCCGCCGACGGCGCGGGGCAGCGGGACCTGGACGCCGAGCTGGACGAGGGCGCGATGGGCGGGCCGACCGCCTGGGTCTTCGGCAACGAGGCGTGGGGCCTGCCGCAGGCCACCCGCGACCTCGCCGACGCGGTGGTCCGCGTCCCGCTGCACGGCCACGCCGAGAGCCTCAACCTCGCCACCGCCGCCGCCGTCTGCCTCTACGCCTCCGCCCGCGCCCAGCGCGCCCCCGGCGGTTGCCGCGGCGCCGGGCACTGATCCGCGGACCCGGCGCGTTCCCCGGTCGGACCCGGTGCCTTCCCCGTACCGCACCGGGCGCCGCTGCCTGATCCGCTCCGATCCGCTCCGATCGACCCCGTTCCACCCCGATCCACCGGACAGGACCTAGTAGGCTGGCGGGCTTCGGAGGCGACAGGCGGGAGGGGGAGACGGTTGGACAGCACCAGTGCGCCGTGCGGGGACGACCCGACCGCACCGGCCCGCCCCGCCGCCGCCTTACCCCCGCCGTCCGGTGCCCCGGCGCGGGCCCCGGCGGCCGCGTACGTCCTGCACCCCGACGACCTGCCCGACGGCCTGGTGGTCGCCGACGAGACCGGCCGCATCGTGTGCTTCAACGCCGCCGCCGCCCGGCTGACCGGCGTGACGCAGGCCGACATGCTCGGCCTGCCGCTCGACGCCGCCCTGCCGCTCCAGGACCTCGACGGACGCAGATGGTGGACGCTGACCGACCCCTACCGGGGCCCGGCCATCCGGCGCGGCCAGCCGGAGCGCAACCTGCTGCTGCCCGGCGGCCGGGAGGTGCTGGTCTCCGCCCGCTACGTCCGCGACCACCCGCGCGGACCGGTGCGGCGGCTGGTCGTCGCGCTGCGCGGCACCGAGTCGCGGCGCCGCACCGAACGCAGTCACGTCGAGCTGATCGCCACCGTCGCCCACGAACTGCGCTCCCCGCTGACCTCCGTCAAGGGCTTCACCGCCACCCTGCTGGCCAAGTGGGAGCGGTTCACCGAGGACCAGAAGAAGCTGATGCTCCAGACGGTGGACGCCGACGCCAACCGCGTCACCCGCCTGATCGCCGAGCTCCTCGACATCTCCCGCATCGACACCGGACGCCTGGAGGTGCGCCGCCAGCCGGTGGACATCACCGCCGCCGTCCGGCACCGCGTCGAGGCCCTCATCGCGGCCGGCACCGGCGCCGACCGGTTCCGCGTCACCGTCGCCGAGGCCCTGCCCGCGCTGTGGGCCGACCCCGACAAGGTGCAGCAGATCCTGGGCAACCTGCTGGAAAACGCGGTGCGGCACGGCGCCGGAGCTGTCACCATCGACGTGTCGCCGGCAGTCCTGCCCGGCGCGCGAGGAAAGCCCGACACGGAGGGAACGGCCGTCACCGTGAGCGACGAAGGCCCCGGCATCCCCGAGGAGTCGCTGGGCCGCGTCTTCACCCGCTTCTGGCGGGGCAACCGGCGCGGCGGCACCGGCCTGGGCCTGTACATCGTCAAGGGCATCATCGAGGCGCACGGCGGTCTCATCACCGTGGACCGGGCCCCCGGCGGCGGCGCCCGCTTCCGATTTATCCTGCCCGTCGGCATGCCGGCCGTTCTCGGCTGACCCCGGCGGGCCCGCCCCACGCCCGTCCTGCGGCCCTCCGGCAGGACACAGCGCCCCGTGGACGCCGCCGGCCGGCGCCCACCCGTGATCGGCGCGTCGGCCACCCCTCGCGGTGACCACTAGACTCGGGCCCTGGCCCACCGCAGCCCGGCTGGGCCGCGCCCAGGCCGCGCGCCAGCGAACCGGAAGTACGGGAAGACATGTCGGCACCCAATAAGTCGTACGACCCTGTCGAGGTCGAGGCACTGAAACCGGAACAGATCGAGCGGATGCGTGACGAGGCGGTCGCCGCCGTCGCCGCGGCGTCCGACCTGGACGAGCTGCGCGAGGTGAAGGCCGCGCACGCCGGCGACCGCTCGCCGCTCGCCCTGGCCAACCGGGAGATCGCCGCCCTGCCGCCGCACGCCAAGGCGGACGCCGGCAAGCGCGTCGGCCAGGCCCGCGGAGCGGTCAACAAGGCCCTCGCCGCCCGGCAGGGCGAGCTGGAGGCGGAACGCGACGCCCGCGTGCTGGTCGAGGAGGCGGTGGACGTCACCTTGTCCTACGACCGCCGCCCGGCCGGCGCCCGTCACCCGATGACCACCTTCGCCGACCGGATCGCCGACGTGTTCACCGCGCTCGGCTACCGCGTCGCGGAGGGACCCGAGGTCGAGACGGAGTGGTTCAACTTCGACGCCCTCAACTTCCCGCCGGACCACCCGGCGCGGGAGATGCAGGACACCTTCTTCGTCCGTGGCGCCGACGGCGGCGAGGACTCCGGCCTGGTGCTGCGCACCCACACCTCGCCGGTGCAGATCCGCTCGATGATCGACTCCGAGCCCCCGCTCTACGTCGTGTGCCCCGGCCGGGTCTACCGCACCGACGAGCTCGACGCGACCCACACCCCGGTCTTCACCCAGGTCGAGCTGCTCGCCGTCGACGAGGGCCTGACCATGGCCGACCTCAAGGGCACCTTGGACCACATGGTCGGCGCCCTGTTCGGCGAGGGCATGCGCACCCGGCTGCGGCCCAACTTCTTCCCGTTCACCGAGCCGTCCGCCGAGATGGACATGGTGTGCTACGTCTGCCGCGGCGAGTCGGTGGGCAACCCCGACCGCCCCTGCCGCACCTGCTCCTCCGAGGGCTGGATCGAGCTGGGCGGCTGCGGCATGGTCAACCCCAGGGTGCTGACCGCCTGCGGCATCGACCCGGACAAGTACAGCGGGTTCGCCTTCGGGTTCGGCATCGAGCGGATGCTGATGTTCCGCCACAACATCGAGGACATGCGCGACATCGTCGAGGGTGACGTGCGTTTCACCCTTCCGTTCGGGATGGAGATCTGATGCGGGCCCCGCTGTCGTGGCTGCGCGAGTACGTCGACCTGCCCGCCGGTGAGACCGGCCGTGACGTGCAGGAACGCCTCATCGCCGTCGGCCTGGAGGTCGAGACCGTCGACCAGCTCGGTGCCGGCCTGAAGGGCCCGCTGGTCGTCGGCCAGGTGCTGGCGATCGAGGAGCTCACCGAGTTCAAGAAGCCCATCCGCTACTGCCAGGTCGACGTCGGCGACGCCAACGGCACCGGCGAGCCGCAGAACATCGTCTGCGGCGCCCGCAACTTCGCGGTCGGCGACAAGGTCGTCGTGGTGCTGCCCGGCGCCACCCTGCCCGGCGACTTCCACATCGCCGCCCGCAAGACCTACGGCCACACCTCCGAGGGCATGATCTGCTCGGCCTCCGAGCTGGGCATGGGCGAGTCCGACTTCTTCGGCGGCGGCGCCGGCATCATCGTGCTGCCGCCCGAGTACCAGGTCGGCGCCGACGCCGTCGAGCTGCTCGAACTCGTCGACGAGGTGCTGGACATCGCGGTCACCCCCGACCGCGGCTACTGCCTGTCCATGCGCGGCCTGGCCCGCGAGGCCGCCATCGCCTACGGCCTGCCGCTGCGCGACCCGGCCCTGATCGACGTGCCGGCCGGCAACGCCCACGGCTACCCGGTGCGGATCGCCGACCCGGCCGGCTGCGACCGGCTGGTGGCCCGCACGGTCAGCAACGTCAACCCGGCCGCCCTCTCGCCGATCTGGCTCCAGCGCCGACTGCAGAAGGCCGGCATGCGGCCCATCTCGCTCGCCGTCGACATCACCAACTACGTGATGCTGGAGATCGGCCAGCCGCTGCACGCCTACGACCGGGCCCGCGTCGACGGCCCGATCGGGGTGCGCCGCGCCGAGCCCGGCGAGAAGCTCACCACCCTCGACGGCACGCAGCGCGTCCTGGACGCCGGCGACCTGCTGATCACCGACGCCGCCGGCCCCATCGGCCTGGCCGGCGTCATGGGCGGCGCCAGCTCCGAGATCGACGACACCGGTGCCACCACCACCGCGGTCGTCATCGAGGCCGCGCACTTCGACCCGATCTCCATCGCCCGCACCGCGCGCCGCCACAAGCTGTCCTCCGAGGCGTCCCGCCGGTTCGAACGCGGCACCGACCCGCTGGCGGCGGCCGCCGCGGCGCAGCGCACCGTGGACCTGCTGGTGCTGCTGGCCGGCGCCACCGCCGAGGCCGGCGTCACCGAGGTCGCCGAGCCGTACCGGCCGCGCACCGTCCTGATGCGCGCCGACCACCCGGACCGGGTCGCCGGCACCCGGTACGGCCGCGAGACGGTCGTGCGCCGGCTCCAGCAGATCGGCTGCGCGGTCTCCGGCAGCGACCTGCTCACCGTCACCGCGCCCAGCTGGCGCCCCGACCTCACCGCGCCCAACGACCTCGCCGAGGAGGTCATCCGGCTGGAGGGCTTCGCCAACCTGCCCTCCACGCTGCCCACCGCGCCGGCCGGCGGCGGACTCACCGAGTCCCAGCTGCTCCAGCGCCGGATCGGCCGGGCGCTGGCCGGTGCCGGCTACACCGAGGCGCTCAACTACCCGTTCATCGGCGAGGGCGTCCTCGACCAGCTCGGCGTCGAGCCCGGCGACCCGCGCCGCCGCACGGTCCGGCTGGTCAACCCGCTCTCCGACGAGGAACCGTCGCTGCGCACCACGCTGCTGCCGGGCCTGCTCACCGCCCTGCGGCGCAACGTCGGCCGCGGCAGCCACGACCTGGCGCTGTTCGAGACCGGCCTGGTCTTCCTGCCGACCGGTGAGGAGCCGGCCCCGCCGCGCCCCTCCGCCGACCACCGGCCCGACGGCGAGCAGATCGCCGCGCTCAACGCGTCGCTGCCGCACCAGCCCCGGCACCTCGCCGTCGTCCTGACCGGCGCCCGCGAGCGGGCCGGCTGGTGGGGCGAGGGCCACCGGGCCGGCTGGGCGGACGCCGTCGAGGCGGCCCGTACCGTCGCCGCCGAGGTCGGCGTCGAGCTGACGGTCCGGCAGGGCGGTTACCCGCCGTGGCACCCGGGCCGTTGCGCCGCGCTGTACGTGGGCGACGAACTCGTCGGCCACGCCGGCGAGTTGCACCCGCGGGCCGTGAAGGCCCTGGGCATCCCGGAGCGCACCGGCGCGATGGAGCTCGACCTCGACGCGCTGGAGCGGTCCGCCGGCGGCCCGGTCCGCGCGCCGCGGGTCTCCACCTTCCCGGTGGCCACCCAGGACGTCGCCCTGGTCGTCGACCACGGCGTCCCGGCCGCCGACGTGGAGTCCGCGCTGCGCGACGGCGCCGGTGCCCTGCTGGAGTCCCTGCGGCTGTTCGACATCTTCACCGGCGAACAGCTCGGCGAGGGCAAGAAGTCGCTGGCCTACGCGCTGCGCTTCCGCGCCGCCGACCGCACGCTGACCGCCGACGAGGCGTCCGCCGCCCGCGACGCGGCGGTCGGCGCCGCCGCCGAGCGCACCGGCGCGGTGCTGCGCGGCGCGTAACCACCGCAGTCCCCAGGGGGCGCGCTCCGCGACACGCGGGGTGCGCCTCCTTCGCGTTTTCCTCACTGATTCGGGTGAATAGTCGCCCGGCTGCGCCAAAAACCGCTTCCGGCTCGCCAGAATCGTGCGCGACCCACCAGGATTCGCTTCACCCCGGCCACCGCGCGGGGCACCCCGGAAGCGGGTCGAGCCAACCCGCGGCCCCGCCGCGAGCGGGAGCCGTCGGGATGAATCTGATGCCCACGCTGACCCACCGGTCGGCCGACCGCTGCTCGGCCGTCGGCAGATTCCTGCTCCTGGTGCTGCCGGGGCTGTGGACCGGCACCGTCGTCGCGCTGGCCTTCGTGGTCCCCGGCCGGTTCCACGTCGTGCAACTCCTCACCGTCGCACCGGTGATCGCCTGCGCCGGCAGCGGACAGCCGCGGTACGTCCTGCTGGGCGGCGGCTGCGCGCTCGTCGGCCTGCTGCCGCTGACCGACGCCGGCGCGCCCGGCAACCTGGAGTCCGAACTCGGCCACGTGCTGGCCATCCTCGCGGTCATCGGGGCCAGCTACCCCATCACCGGCCGCCGGGTGCGGCTCAGCCGCGAGCTGGACCGGGTGCGGGAGGTCGCCGTCGTCGCGCAGGGCGTCGTGCTGCGCGCGCTGCCGCGCCGCACCGGGCCGCTGACGGTGGCCTGCGACTACCTGTCCGCCAGCCGCGGCGCCCGGATCGGCGGCGACCTGTACGAGGTGCTGGCCACCCCGTACGGCATCCGCGTGGTGCTCGGCGACGTACGCGGCCACGGGCTGTCCGCGGTCGGCACGGTGGCCGCGCTGCTGGGCTGCTTCCGCGAGGCGGCCTACGACGAACCCGAACTGGCCGGTGTGCTGCGGCGGTTGGACCGCTCGCTCGCCCGCCACCTGCGCGAGCCCGCGCCGGCCGGCGACGGGGCGGGCCCGCGCACCGAGGAGTTCGCCACCGCGGTCCTGCTGGAACTGCGCGAGGACGGCACGCTGTCGGTCATCAACTGCGGCCACCCCGGCCCGTACCGGATCACCGGCGGCGTCCGGCCCCGCGTGGAGCCGCTGACCACCGCCGACCCGCTGCCGCCGCTCGGGGTGCTCGACCCGGGCACCGGGCGGCCGGTGGTGCTGCGGGTGCGGCTGGCGCCCGGCCAGGGGCTGTTGCTGTACACCGACGGCGCCGAGGAGGCCCGCGATCCGGCCGGGCAGTTCTTCGACCTGCGCCACGCCCTGACCCGCGCGGCCGGCCAGGCGGTCACCGGCGGCGTGGTCGACCCGGCCGTCCTGGTCGCCGCGGTCCGCGCCGCGCTGCTCGCCCACACCGGGCCGCGCGGACTGACCGACGACGTGGCCCTGCTCGCCCTGATCCGCGACCCGGCGCCGGTGGTGCCGCCGGCCCGCGACGACCCGGCCGGCCGCACCTCCTTCGGTGCGGGCCTGCCGGGCTGACGTCAGGCGTAGTCGTAGAAGCCGTGGCCCGTCTTGCGGCCCAGCCGGCCGGCGGCGACCATCCGCTGGAGCAGCGGGGGAGCGGCGTACAGCGGCTCCTTGTACTCCGAGTAGAGGCTGTCGGCGATGGCGACGACGGTGTCGAGGCCGATCAGGTCCGACAGCTTCAGCGGGCCCATCGGGTGGGCGCAGCCGAGTTCCATGCCGTTGTCGATGTCCTCGCGGGTCGCGCTGCCGCACTCGAACATCCGCACTGCGGCCAGCAGGTACGGCACCAGGAGCGCGTTGACCACGAAGCCGGACCGGTCCTGGGCGCGGATCGCGTGCTTGCCCAGCACGTCGGTGACCAGCTTCTCGGCGCGCAGCAGGGTCTGTTCGCCGGTGGTGAGCGCGGGGATCAGCTCGACGAGCTTCTGCACCGGGGCCGGGTTGAAGAAGTGGATGCCCAGGACGTGGTCCGGGCGGGAGGTGGCGACGGCCAGCTTCACCAGCGGAATGGAGGAGGTGTTGGAGGCCAGGATCGCGTCCTGGCGGGTCAGCACCTGGTCGAGCACCTGGAAGATCTCGGTCTTGACCTGCTCGTTCTCCACGACGGCCTCGATGACCAGGTCGCGGTCGGCGAACTCGCCGAGGTCGGTGGTGAACGTCAGCCGGGCCAGCGTCGCGTCGCGCTCCTCCGCGGTGATCTTGCCGCGCTCGGCGGCCCGCGACAGGGAGTTGGTCAGCCGGGTGCGGCCCAGCTCCAGCGCCTCACCGGTGGTCTCGGCCACCCGCACGTCCAGTCCGGAGCGGGCGCAGACCTCGGCGATGCCGGCGCCCATCTGCCCGCAGCCCACCACGCCGACGTTGCGGATGTCGCCCGCCGCCGAGTCCTCGCTCATTCCGGTGTCCCGCTCTCTCGTGTCGACGACCCCGGGTCACGGGGTGCTCGGCGGCCGGTCGCACGCGTCGGCGCTTCGGCTCCGGCCGACCCTACACCGGCCGCGGGCCCTCACCGGGAGCGGTCGTGAACGGTGGTCAGCAGCAGGTTCTTCGCCGGCCCGGTCACCCGCCACACCACCTGCCAGCGGTCCGGGCCCAGTACCGTGAACTGCCCCTCGTACCGGTCCGGCGGGCAGCCGTGCACCGCCCGCCACCGCCCGGTGCGCAGGTCCAGGTCGTGGAACGGCCGCCCGTCGGGGAAGCCCACCAGCGCGGTGCCGCCCGGCCCCGGCGCGTAGGCGTGCGCACGGGTGGCGGACCGCGCGGTGCCGCGCCAGTGGAACTCACCGCGTTCGGCGTGCGCCAGCGTGCCGTCGTCGCCGTGCGCGGTGAAGTCCGCGACGCCCTCGAAACGCCCGGTCTCGCCGGCGGTCAGGTCCAGCACCGTCCGGCGTACCCGCCAGCGTCCGGCGAGGTAGCCCAGCGCGTCCGCCACGGGCAGCGCGTCCGCCACGGGCAGCGCGTCCGCCACGGGCAGCGCGTCCGCGGGGGCCGGGTCCGGGCAGGAGCCGGCCTCGCTCACCGGTGTCCGCCGCGTTCGTGCCGCACGACCGAGTCCGGGCCGGGGCACATGACGCACTCGTGGCCGTCGTCGAACCGCAGCCGGTACGGCGGCTCGCCCCGGCGGCCCAGGACCTCGACGATCTCCCCGGCCCGGTCCGGCTCCCCGACGGTCCGCCCGTGCGTCAGCAGTGTGTCGCCCGCGTGCGCGTTCATGGGATGGCCTCCTGCCCTCGGTGTCGGGCCCCTGCGTTCGAGTTCTCCGTTCGAGCCCTCCTTCCGAGTCTAGGACCGCGGGTGCGCCGCCGGCCGTGCTCCCCGTACCCTGCGGTGACCACTGGCGCAGGGGAAGGACGCGGGGCATGTCCTACGACGCGGACGTGATCGTCATCGGGGCCGGGCTGGCGGGGCTGACCGCCGCCGCGGAACTCGCCGACGCCGGGCGCAAGGTGATCGTGCTCGACCAGGAGGGACCGTCCTCGCTGGGCGGGCAGGCGTTCTGGTCGTTCGGCGGGCTGTTCCTCGTCGACTCCCCGGAGCAGCGCCGGATGCGGGTGCGCGACAGCCGGGAGCTGGCCTGGCAGGACTGGCAGGGCAGCGCCGGGTTCGACCGCCCGGAGGACTACTGGCCGCGCCGCTGGGCCGAGGCGTACGTCGACTTCGCGGCCGGGGAGAAGCGCTCCTGGCTGCACCAGCGCGGCGTGCGGTTCTTCCCGGTCGTCGGCTGGGCGGAACGCGGCGGCTACGGCGCGACCGGCCACGGCAACTCGGTACCGCGCTTCCACATCACCTGGGGCACCGGCCCCGGCCTGCTGGAGCCGTTCGTGCGCCGGGTCGAGGCGGCCGTGGCCAGCGGACTGGTCGACCTGCGCTTCCGGCACCGGGTCACCGCGCTCGGCCGCACCGGCGGCGCGGTGGACACCGTCAGCGGCGAGGTGCTGGTGCCGCACGACGTGGAGCGCGGGGCGGCCACCTCCCGCGAGGTGGCCGGCGCGTTCGAGCTGCGCGCCCAGGCGGTGATCGTCACCTCCGGCGGTATCGGCGGCAACCACGACCTGGTCCGCAGCAACTGGCCGGCCCGGCTGGGCGAACCGCCGCGCCGCATGCTCTCCGGTGTCCCCGCCCATGTCGACGGTCTGATGATCGGTGTGGCCGAGCGGGCCGGCGGCCGGGTCGTCAACCCGGACCGCATGTGGCACTACACCGAGGGCATCGAGAACTGGAACCCGATCTGGAACCGGCACGGCATCCGCATCCTGCCCGGCCCGTCCTCGCTGTGGATCGACGCGCGCGGCAACCGGCTGCCGGTGCCGCTCTTCCCCGGCTTCGACACCCTCGGCACGCTCGAACACATCATGACCACCGGCTACGACCACACCTGGTTCGTGCTGACCCAGAAGATCATCGAGAAGGAGTTCGCCCTCTCCGGCTCCGAGCAGAACCCGGACCTGACCGGCAAGAGCGTCCGCCAGGTGCTGGGCCGGGCCCGTGCGGGCGCCCCGGGACCGGTCGCCGCGTTCATGCGCGTGGGGGCCGACTTCGTGGTGGAACGCGACCTGTCCGCCCTGGTCCGCGGCATGAACGCGATCACCGGTGAGGACCTCGTCGACGAGGACGGCCTGGCCCGGGAGATCACCGCCCGCGACCGGGAGATCGCCAACCGCTTCACCAAGGACCTCCAGGTCACCGCGATCCGCGGCGCCCGCCACTACCTCGGCGACAAGCTCATCCGGGTCGCCACCCCGCACCGGCTGCTCGACCCGGCCGCCGGCCCGCTCATCGCCGTCCGCCTCAACATCCTCACCCGCAAGTCGCTCGGCGGCCTGGAGACCGACCTGTCCTCGCGCGTGCTGACCGCGGCCGGTGAACCGCTGCCCGGCCTCTACGCGGCGGGCGAGGCGGCCGGCTTCGGCGGCGGCGGCGTGCACGGCTACCGCTCCTTGGAGGGCACCTTCCTCGGCGGCTGCCTCTTCTCCGGCCGCGCGGCCGGGCGGGCGGCGGCGCAGGCGGTGGGGTAGCCCACCGGGCGGGTGGTCGGACCGCGGGCGGGCGGTCGCACCGGTTGCGCACCGCCGGGCGGACGGTCGGGTGGCCGCGCGGACCGTCGGACCATCGTGCAGGCGGCCGGGGCGATGGTCGGACGATCGCCCCGGTCCCCACCGGTGGGGTCCCGCGGCCTCAGGGCCGCGGCGCGGGCCGCTCGGCGATGTCGGTCGGCTTGGCGCACACGCAGAACTCGTTGCCCTCGGGATCGGCCAGCACCACGTAGTCGTCGTCCGGGTCGTCCTCGACGTGCCGCACGTGGCGGGCGCCGAGCAGCACCAGGCGGCGGACCTCGGTGGCCTGGTCGTCGGTGTAGAGGTCCAGGTGCATCTGGTCGCGGGCGGTGACCGGGGTGGCCGCCACCTGGAGCGAGACGGTGCCGTGGTCGCCGTGCAGCACCCGGAAGTCGTCACCGGGCGCGCGGCTCGCCGGGGTCAGGTCCAGCGCCTCGGACCAGAAGTGGGTCATCACCTCGATGTCGGCGCAGTTGATCACCGTGCTGCCCAGCCGGATCGCCATCGCGCTCCCGTCCCCTCGTCGCGGTACCGCCGGCCCGTCCGCCCGTAGCGGTACCGCTGGCCGCGTACCCCGGCACGCCCGGTACGAACGCGGTAGAACGGATGCGTGACGATGCGGATCAGGGCGGCCCGGCCGGCCGAGGCGGCGGTACTGAGCGCGCTGGCGCTGCGGTCGAAGGCCCACTGGGGGTACGACGAGGCGTTCATGGCGGCCTGCCGGGCGGAGCTGACGTTCGGGCCGGAGCGCCTGTCGGCCGGGCGGGCGCTGGTGGCGCAGGCGCCGGACGGGCAGCCGGCCGGGTACGCGGCACTCGACGGCGAGCCGCCGGCCGGGGAGCTGGGCGCGCTGTTCGTCGACCCGCCGTTCATCGGACAGGGCGTGGGACGCCTGCTGTACGACCGGATGATCGCCACCGCCCGGCGCGCCGGCTTCACCACGCTGACGATCGACGCGGACCCGAACGCGGAGGGTTTCTATCGCGCGATGGGCGCGGTACGGATCGGCGCGACCGCGTCCGGCTCCATCCCCGGACGCGAACTGCCGCTGCTGGAGGTCACGCTGGCCTGAGCCGCGCACGGTCGCGCCGCCGGCGGTCAACTCCGTTGCTTTGCGGGGGGTTTCGTCGTCTTGCTGTGCCCCGCGCCCGCTGGTATCCAGTACCTGCGCGCCCGGTGTGGGCGCGCCAGGGGACCGGTGGCGGTGCTGCCGGGACGGGGGGAACAGCGTGTTCGGGGTGCTGCGCGACAGGGACTACGCGCTTGTCATATCGGGGCAGGCGTTGTCGACGCTGGGGGACTGGCTGCTGCTGATCGCGGCGCCCTACTACGTGCTGAAGCTGACCGGCTCCACGCTCGCCACCAGCTTGTCGATGGCCGCCGAGACCGTGCCGGCGCTGCTGATCGGACCGATCGCCGGGGTGCTGGCCGACCGCTGGGACCGCCGGAGCACCATGATCGTCACCGACCTGCTGCGGGCCGCCGCCATCGCCGTGCTGCTGTGCGTCCACCGGCCGGGCCAGGTCTGGATCATCTACGCGGCGCTGGTCGCCGAGGCGGCCTTCAGCCAGTTCTTCACCCCCTCGCGGCAGGCGCTGATCCCGGTGCTCGTCGGCCGGGGCGGCAAACTCACCGAGGCCAACGCGTTCGCCGCGCTCGTCTCCGGCGTCGTCCGCCTGATCGGCGGCCCGGCCGGCGGCGCGCTCTACGGGTTCTTCGGCTTCCGCCCGGTGGTCTCCGCCGACGCCGCCAGCTTCCTGGCCTCCGCCGCACTGGTCGGCGCCGTCCGCTACCGCGCCGAACCCGTCCGGCGGGTGCGGGACGCCGCCGGGACGCTGCGCCGGTTCGCCGCGGAACTGCGCGAGGGCGCCGGCCACGCCAGACGCGCCCCCGGCCTGCCCGCGCTGATGGTCTCCGCCTGGCTGCTGTTCGCCGCCAACGCCGCGATCTCCGTGCTGCTCGTGCCGTACACCGCCCGCGGGCTGCACGCCTCGGCCGGACTGCTGGGCTGCATCCTGGGTGCCCTCGGTGCCGGGTACATCGCGGGCGGCCCGATCGCCCGGCCGGTCCTGGCCCGCCTCGACCCGCGCACCGCGTTCGCCGTCGGGCTCGGCGGCCTCGCCGTCGCGTTCGGGCTGCTGTTCACCGTGCACGTCGCCTTGTGGGACGTGGCGCTGGCCACCCTCATCGGCCCGCCCGCGGTGATCTTCCTGGTCTCCGCCGACACCTACCTCGCCCGGCACACCCCCGACCGCCTGATGGGCCGCGTGACCTCCGTCTACGGCGTCGTGCAGGCCGCCGCCGGCCTCATCGGCGCGCTCGCCGGCTCCTTCCTGGTCGTCCGCGCGGGCTTCACCGCGACCGCCTGGATCGCCGCCGCCGGCTGCGGCCTGGCCGTGCTGACGGTGCTGCGCGTCCCCGGCGGCCACCACGCCGAGGCCGCCGCGGCGGTGGTGGGCGCGGGCGACCCGTTGCCAGCAGCCGGTGAACACGAGATATCTTGATGTCGAGTAATGTTGCAGACCTGGAGCGGAGCACCTGGTGACTGACTCGACCATCATCTATACGCACACCGACGAGGCGCCCGCCCTGGCGACGCACTCGTTCCTGCCGGTGATCCAGGCCTACGCCTCCACCGCCGGTGTCACCGTGGAGACGCGGGACATCTCCCTGGCCGGGCGGATCATCGCCCACTTCCCGGAGTACCTCCAGGAGAGCCAGCGTATCGATGACGCCCTGGCCGAGCTGGGCAAGCTCGCCAAGACGCCCGGCGCCAACATCATCAAGCTGCCCAACATCTCGGCCTCCATCCCGCAGCTGAAGGCGGCCGTCGCCGAGCTCCAGGAGCAGGGCTACGCGCTGCCGGCCTACCCGGACGACCCGAAGACCGACGAGGAGCGCGAGATCCGCTCCCGGTACGACAAGATCAAGGGCAGCGCCGTCAACCCGGTGCTCCGCGAGGGCAACTCCGACCGCCGCGCCCCCGCCTCGGTGAAGAACTACGCCAAGGCCCACCCGCACCGCATGGGCGCCTGGGACTCCAGCTCGCGCACCAACGTCGCGCACATGGCCGCCGACGACTTCCGCTCCACCGAGAAGTCGGCCGTCATCACCGCCGACGGCAGCCTGCGCCTGGAACTGACCGGCGACGACGGCACCACCACCGTGCTGCGCGAGTCCGTACCGGTCCTGGCCGGCGAGGTCGTCGACGCCTCCGTGATGCGGGTCGCCGCGCTGCGCGAGTTCCTCACCGCGCAGATCGGCCGGGCCAAGGCCGAGGGCGTGCTGTTCTCGGTCCACCTGAAGGCCACCATGATGAAGGTCTCCGACCCGATCATCTTCGGCCACGTGGTGCGCGCGTTCTTCCCGAAGACCTTCGCCGAGTACGGCGACGTGCTCGCCGCCGCCGGCCTCACCCCCAACGACGGCCTCGGCGGCATCCTCAAGGGCATCGCCGCGCTGCCGCAGGGCGACGCGATCAAGTCCTCCTTCGACGCCGAACTGGCCGAGGGCCCGGCGCTGGCCATGGTCGACTCCGACCGCGGCATCACCAACCTGCACGTCCCCAGCGACGTCATCGTCGACGCCTCCATGCCGGCCATGATCCGCACCTCCGGCCACATGTGGGGCCCGGACGGCGCCGAGGCCGACACCCTGGCCGTGCTGCCCGACAGCAGTTACGCGCCGATCTACCAGGTCGTCCTCGACGACTGCCGCGCGCACGGCGCCTACGACCCGGCGACCATGGGCTCGGTGCCCAACGTCGGCCTGATGGCGCAGGCCGCCGAGGAGTACGGCAGCCACGACAAGACCTTCGAGATCCCGGTCACCGGCACCGTCCGGGCGGTCGACGCCAACGGTGACGCGGTGCTGGAGCAGGCCGTCGGCGCCGGCGACATCTTCCGCATGTGCCAGACGAAGGACGTGCCGATCCGCGACTGGGTCAAGCTCGCCGTCACCCGCGCCCGCGCCACCGGCGTCCCGGCCGTCTTCTGGCTCGACGAGGACCGCGCGCACGACGCCCACCTCATCGCCAAGCTCGACGCCTACCTGCCCGAGCACGACACCGAGGGCCTGGACATCCGCGTGATGACCCCGGCCGACGCGACCGCCTTCTCCCTGGAGCGCATCCGCCGCGGCGAGGACACCATCTCGGTCACCGGCAACGTGCTGCGCGACTACCTGACCGACCTGTTCCCGATCCTGGAGCTGGGCACCAGCGCCAAGATGCTGTCGGTCGTCCCGCTGATCGACGGCGGCGGCCTGTTCGAGACCGGCGCCGGCGGCTCGGCGCCCAAGCACGTCCAGCAGCTGGTCAAGGAGAACTACCTGCGCTGGGACAGCCTCGGTGAGTTCCTGGCCCTGGCGGTCAGCTTCGAGCACCTCGCGCAGACCACCGGCAACGCCCGCGCCCAGGTGCTGGCCGACACCCTCGACCGCGCCACCGGCACCTTCCTCAACGAGGACAAGTCGCCGTCGCGCCGCCTCGGCGGGATCGACAACCGCGGCAGCCACTTCTACCTCGCCCTGTACTGGGCCCAGGAGCTGTCCCGGCAGACCGACGACGCGCAGCTCGCCCAGGCCTTCGGCGCGCTGGCCGACCGGCTCACCGAGCAGGAGAAGACCATCGTCGACGAGCTGATCGCGGTGCAGGGCTCGCCGACCGACATCGGCGGCTACTACCAGCCGTCGGTCGCGAAGGCCGAGGCCGTCATGCGCCCGTCGAAGACCTTCAACGAGGCGCTGGCCACCCTGGCCTGACCCGCCCCGCGGCCGGCACCCCCGCCCGCCACGCCCCGCCCCGCCCGGTACGCACCGGCCGGGGCGGCGGCGTTCTCCGGCCCCGGCGGGGGCGCCGAACCCCGCCGGGGGCTCAACGAACCCGCCGGGGCAGCCGAACCCCGCCGGGCCCGCCAGAGGTCGCCGCCCCGGCACCGGCGGGGCCGTCAGCCGGCACCCGTCACCCCTCAGCGTCCAGGTAGGCCGGCCGCGTACCGCCCAGGCGGACCGGGTCGGCGACGATGTCGAGGGCGACGACGCGGCCGCCGGCCACCGTGAGGCCCATGACCACCGCCGGCCGCCCTCCCGGTGCCGAGACCAGGCCGACCGAGCCGTCGACCAGGGCCGGGCGGGCGAACATCGCCATCGAGCGGAACGCCAGCGCCTGGCCGGCCACCTCCCGGGCGCCGCGCACCACCCGGACCGGGCCGGGCAGTCCGGCGCCGGTGTCCGCCCGCAGCACCACGTCGGGGTCCAGCACCGCCAGCAGCGCCTCGAAGTCGCCGTCCCGCGAGGCGGCCAGGAAGGCGTCCACCACCGCGCGCTGCCGCCCGTGGTCCCGGTCCGGCTCCGGCGCCGCGCTCTCACCGCGCACCCGGCGCCGGGCCCGCGACGCCAGCTGGCGTGCCGCCGCCGGGGTGCGGTCCACCAGGGGCGCGATCTCCTCGAACGGCACGCCGAACATGTCGTGCAGCACGAACGCCAGCCGTTCGGCCGGGCCCAGCGTCTCCAGTACCACCAGCAGCGCCAGGCCGACCGAGTCGGCCAGCAGCGCCTCCGCCTGCGGATCGGCCGCGCCGTCCCGGCCGGCGACCGGGTCCGGCACCGGTTCCCCGATCAGGTCCTCCGCCCGGCGGGTGCGGGCCCGCAGCACGTCCAGGCAGACCCGGCCCACCACCGTCGTCAGCCAGCCGGCCAG
Organism: Streptantibioticus silvisoli; assembly: GCF_027947535.2. Lineage (GTDB taxonomy): Bacteria > Actinomycetota > Actinomycetes > Streptomycetales > Streptomycetaceae > Streptantibioticus_C > Streptantibioticus_C silvisoli. Next base: position 39,516 of record NZ_JAAGKO020000044.1, on the reverse strand, counting down.
GTTGTCCACCCGCTCGCCGCCCTCGCCGCCGGACCGGCTCAGCCGCAGCCACGCCTCCTGCACCGCGTCGTCGGCCTCGCTCAGCGAGCCCAGCATCCGGTACGCCACCGAGCGCAGCCGGCCGCGCTGCTCCTCGAAGCGGGCCGCCAACGCGTCCTGTTGCGCGGTCATCAGTCACATTCTCCCGTCGTCATCCGTCACAGGTATGACGCACCGCGCCGCGCGGACGTGACGAGCCCGCCGGTCCCGCGGCCCCACCGAAGGAGAATCCGAGATGCGCTCCCGTATGACGAACCCGGCCGTCGTGCTGCCCGAGGCGGTCAAGCCCATCATGAGCCTGCTGGACGTCGCCCGGTCCGGCGGTCTGCCGGCCGGCACGCTGGAACTGGTCCACCTGCGCGTCAGCCAGATCAACGGCTGCGGCTTCTGCGTGGACTTCGGCATCCGCGGCGCCCGCAAGGCCGGGGAGAGCGACGAACGCCTCTTCGCGGTCGCCGCCTGGCGCGACACGCCCTACTTCACCGACGCCGAACGCGCCGCGCTCGCCCTCGCCGAGTACGCCACCCGGCTCGCCGACCGCTCGGACGCCGTCCCCGACGCCATCTGGGACGAGGCCGCCCGCCACTACGACGAACGCGGCCTGGCGGCGCTCGTGCTGTGGATCGGCGTCACCAACCTCTTCAACCGCCTCAACGTGGTCACCCGCCAGGAGGCGGGCTCGGTGGCCCTCTGAACGGCCCGGGGGAGTTCCCCCGGGCGACGCGCGGGCCGACCGGCGCCGGAGGGGAGCGCCGGTCGGCCCCGAGCGGTCGAGGGCCTCGCGGGTCCGCACCCGCGAGGCCCGCACCTCGACGCACGCCGGCGGACGCCTGCGGAACGCTTGCGGGCCACCGGAACGGCGACCTGCTCGCGGCCCCCGTGAGCCGGACCGTGCGGTGGCCGTGCGGCGCCGGCCCGGCCGACGGAGGTGCCCGGCCCCCGCCTCCGGAGTTCCGGGGCGCCGCACACCTTCACCGGTTGCCGCAGCCCGTTACGGCACCCCGGCTGCCGCTGCCCGCTACGACCGGCGCCGGGGCTTCCCGCGCCGGCCGCCGCCCGAGCCGCTGCCGCCCGAGCCGCCGGCGCCGCGGCGTGGCGTGGGCCGTTTCGGGGTACCGCCGGCCGGCTTGTGCTTGGCGGCGGCCGGCGCGGGGCGTTCGGCCGCCGGTTCTGCGCCCTGGGCGCGGCCGCGGCCGCGGGTGCTGTTGACGGTCCGGCCGCGGACGATGCCGATGAACTCCTCGACCAGTTCGGGGGTCTCGTCGGCCAGCGGCCACGACAGGCCGACGCCGGAGCCGGGGGCGTCCGGGACCGGGCGGTAGGTGAGGTCGCGGCGGTGGTGCAGGCGGGCGACGGACTGCGGGAGCAGCAGCAGGCCGATGCCGGCCGCCACGAGTTCGACGGCGTCCGCCGTGGTCGCGGGGCGCTCCAACGCCGGGCGCCCCGGCGGGTGTTCCCACTCCAGCGTGTCGTCGAGGGGGTGCAGCACGATCTCGTCGGCCAGGTCCGCCAGCGACACCTCGTCGACCGCCGTCACCAGGTGGTCCTTCGGTACCAGGACCACCGTCGTCTCGGTGTAGAGCGGGATCGCGCTGAGGGCGCCGCGGTCGAACGGCGTACGCACCAGTCCCGCGTCGGCGCCGCCGTCCCGCAGTACGCCGTTGGCCTCGGCGGCGGGTACCGCGACGAGTTCCAGCGGCACGTCGGGCAGCCGCTCGTTCCACACCCGCACCCACTTGCCGGGCGTCATCCCCGGGACGTAGGCGAGCCGGAACGAAGGGGGTACGTGCGAGCCTGTCACGCCGCCAGGCTACCGGTCGTGGTCGAGGCCGCCGCACACGCTCGATACCCTGGACCCATGACGTCGCAGCAGACCACCCAGACGATGAAGCCCGCGACCGCGGCCAAGAAGCTGGGTGTGTACCTTCAGGCCACCCCCGCCGAGTTCCAGGAGGGTGTCGTCTCGCGCGACGAGCTGAACGCGCTCCAGAGCGATCCCCCCGAGTGGCTGCGCGCGCTGCGCCAGCACGGACCCCACCCCCGCCCCGTGGTCGCCGCGCGCCTCGGGGTGTCCATCTCGGGTCTGGCCCGCGGTGGCGTCACCGACGCCCTCACCACCGACCAGATCCAGGAACTGCGCGAGGAGGAGCCCGAGTGGCTCCGCCAGGAACGCGCCACCCAGGCCGACGTCCGCAAGGAAGCCGTCCGCCTGAAGGACCTCAAGGACAAGAGCGAGGCCAAGAGCGCCGCCAAGGCCGCCAAGTCCGAGCAGCCCCGCCGCCCGCGTCCCTGACCCGCGCCCCAGACCGCGTCCCGACCGCGCCGCCCGCCCCCGGGCGTGCTTCCCGGCCTACGCCGCCGCGTGGCTCCCGGTGCCGGTGACGGCGTCGGCCGGCCGGCGGGGCAGGGCGTGGGCGCGCCCGGCGAGGGACAGGGTGCGGGTGAGCGTCATGGCGATGGCCATCAGCAGCAGCGCGTCGGTCAGGGCGTCGCCGGTGACCCGGTGGGCGACCATCCAGCTGCCCAGCTGCGGGCCGAACCAGTGCGCCGAGCCGTAGGAGAAGGCGGTACGGGCGCCGATCACCGCGATCCACACGGCGGCGTAGCCCCAGGCGGCGCGGCTGACCGGCTTGCCGGTGCGGGGGCTGCGGTAGACCCGGGTGAGCCGGGTCGCGAGCAGGCCGAGCAGCAGGCCGGCCGCGGTCAGCGCGATCTCCAGCGCCAGGCCGGCCCCCCGGGTGGTGAAGCCCTTCAGGTAGATCGGCACGATCGCGCCGGCGGTCAGCAGCGGGCGCAGGATGCGGAACGGGCCGATCTTGCGGTGCGGTCCCAGATCCGCCTCCAGGACGGTGAACAGGACGAGCGCGTTGATCAGCAGGGCCTGGTCGAGGCTGGACACGATGCGTGGCCTTTCGGTCGGGGCGGTTGGTGCGACCTCCTCAGATTCCGCCACGGGACGGGGGCCGGGCGTCGCCGCTGGAGGCGACAGCGGGGTGAACCGCGCCCGGCCGCCGGGTGGTCCCCGGTACTACGCCGCGGCCGGCCGGTCACCCGCGGGGTGATGCCCGGCGGCCGGGCGTCTCCTAGCATGGAGTCACCGCAGGAAGGCCGCCGACCGGCCGCCATCAGCCGCTGCCCACGCCATCCCCACGGACGATCACCGATGACGGACCGCCAGCCCCGCCCGACCGCCCGCGACTCCGCCGGAGCCGCCCCGGCCGCGTCCGGCGCCCCCGCACGACCGGCCGCCGATGCCGCCCCGCGCGGGGAGGCCGACGCGCCGGCCGCCGGTCACCGGGCCGGTGCGGCGACCGCGCCGCGGGCCGGCCGGTGGCCGCCGAAGTGGCTCGCCCCGCACCGCGGCACCACGCTGCGCGCGCTGTCCTGGCTGGCCCGGGCCGTCGCGTTCACCCTCATCGGCGTCGAGACCTTCGCCGGCCCCGGCCTCGGTTCCGCGAGCATGAAGGTGACGGCGGGCGCCTACGCGCTGTGCGGGCTGACGCTGGTGCCGTGGGGGCTGCTGGAGGTCCGCGCGAACGGCCTGCGGCGCGGCACCCAGGTGTTCCTGCTGGCGATCACCGCGACGGCCTCGGCGGCGGTGTGCACCCTGCCGCACGCCGGGGCCCTGCTGGGGCTGGCGATCATCGCCGTGATCGACGCCGGCGGCGCCACCGACCTGACCGCCGGGTGGACCGTGACCGGCCTCGGCGTCCTGGCCGTCGAGACCGGCGGCCTGCTCAACGGTTCGGACCGCGCCGTCCTGCTGGGCTACCCGCTCTCCCTGCTGGCCGGCCTGCTGATCGGCTACAACCGGCGCGTCTACCGGGTCCGGGCCGAGGAGACCGCCGCGCTGCTCGCCCAGGTCGAACAGCTGCGCGCCGAACAGCGCCGTGCCGCGGTGCTGGAGGAGCGCGCCCGGATCGCCCGCGAGATCCACGACGTCCTGGCGCACTCCCTGGGCGCCCTCGGCATCCAGATCCAGACCGCCCGCACCCTGATCGACCACGACACCCGCCGCGCCGACGACCTGCTCGGCGTCGCCCAGCGGATGGCCGCCGACGGCCTGGCCGACACCCGCCGGGCGGTCCAGGCCCTGCGCACCGACGTCCCCCCGCTCCCGCAGGCGCTGGCCGGCATCGCCGAGACCCACCGCCAGCACCACCACGCCGCCGTCACCGTCTCGGTGGAGGGCGGGCCCGCCACGCTTCCCCCCGAGCGGACCGTCTGCCTGGTCCGCGTCGCGCAGGAATCCCTGACCAACGCGGCCAAACACGCGCCGGCCCAGGCCGTGGACATCGCCCTTCGCTACGAGGACCACCAGGTGACCCTGACCGTCAGCAACCCGCTGGGCGACCGCGCCCCGACCACCCCCCGCCTGGCGACCGTCGACGGCGGCTACGGGCTGACCGGGATGCGCGAACGCCTGCTGCTCCTGGGCGGCACCCTCACCGCGGGCGCCCACGACCGGCGCTGGACCGTCACCGCCCGGGTGTCGCGATGACCGACGCCGCCGCGCCGCCGCTGCGCATCGTGGTCGCCGACGACCAGGCCACCATCCGCGAGGGGCTGGTCATCATGCTCGGCCTGATGCCCGACATCGACGTCGTGGGTTCCGCCGCCAACGGCCTCCAGGCCCTCGAACAGGTCGCCCGCCACCACCCCGACGTCATCCTGCTGGACCTGCACATGCCCGTGATGGACGGCATCGAGGCCACCCGGCAACTCACCGCCCGGCACCCGGAGGTGGCCATCGTCGTGCTGACCACCTACGCCGACGACACCTCCGTCCTGGAGACCCTGCGGGCCGGCGCCCGCGCCTACCTGACCAAGGACGCCGACAAGCTCCACATCGCCCGGACGCTGCACAGCGCCGCGGGCGGCTACGCGGTCCTGGACCCCCAGGTGCAGGCCGCACTGCTGGCCGCCGCCACGGCCGTTCCGGCCCCGGCGGACCCCGTGGCACCGCCGCCCGGCGACACCCCGCCCGACGGGCTGACCCCCCGCGAGACGGAGATCCTCACCCTGATCGCCCGCGGCATGACGAACACCGAGATCGCCGCGGCCCTCTTCCTGAGCCACAACACCGTCAAGACCCACGTCAACCGCATCTTCACCAAGACCGGCTCCCGCGACCGCGTCGCCGCCAGCCACTACGCCCACCGCCACCACCTCGACTGAGGCGTGCGGCCGGGGCGTTCCCCCGCCGCCGCGGCGTCACGCGCCGACGCCGTCCCCGTCCGCGTGACGTGGGTCACGGAATGGGTGAGGGGCGGTCCGGGTAGCTCACATACCGTTGCCACGCGGTCGGCCCGCGGCGCCGGGCGGACACCGCCCCGCGTCCCCGAACCCCTCCCACCACCGCCCAGGCCGGCCCCCGTTGACGATTCGAACGCCTCACCACTTCCTAGGAGCATGAGGTCCGATGACGCGAACCATGCCACTACGGCGCCGGCGCGGTACGAGCGGGACCTGCCGGGGCGCCTGCGGCGCGCCGGTGGCGGATCGCGGCGACCGGAGCGGCCGGTGACCGCCCCCGCGCGGGTGGCCGGCCCGGACGCCGAATCCTCCCTCGTCTGGGACGACGGCGCGCTGGTCGTCGTCGATCAGCGTCAACTGCCGCACAAGGTCGAGCTGTTGCGGCTGGAGAGCGTCGACGAGGTGATCGGCGCGATCCGCACCCTGGCGATCCGGGGGGCGCCGGCGATCGGGCTGGCCGGGGCACTGGGCGTGGCGATATCCGCCCACCGGCACCGGCGTGCCGACGGGTCGTGCGACGAGCCGCTGGTGCGTGCGGACGCGGAGAAGCTGGCCACCGCGCGGCCCACCGCCGTCAACCTGGCCTGGGCGGTCCGCCGGGTGCTGACCGCGCTGGAGGGCGGACCGGAGGCGGTGCTGGCCGAGGCGACCGCGATGCTGGCGGAGGACCGGGCGACGAACCTGCGGGCGGCCCGGCGCGCGGCGGACCTGGTGTGCGACCTCGTGCCGCGCCGCCCGCTGCGGGTGCTGACGCACTGCAACACCGGCCGGCTGGCCACCGCCGCCGTGGGCACCGCGCTCGGCGCGATCCTGGAACTGCACGCCCGGCACCTCGTCGCCGAGGTCCTGGTCGGCGAGAGCCGGCCGCTGCTTCAGGGGGCGCGGCTGACCGCCTGGGAGCTGGACCAGGCCGACGTGCCCTACCGGCTGTGCGTGGACTCCGCCGGGGCGGCCGCGATGGCGCGCGGCATGGTCGACGTGGTGCTCGTCGGCGCCGACCGGATAGCGGCCAACGGCGACACCGCCAACAAGATCGGCACCTACGGGCTGGCGGTGGCCGCCGCGCGGCACGGCGTGCCGTTCGTGGTCGTGGCACCCGAGTCCAGCTGGGACCCCCGGACGGCCGGCGGCGAGGCGATCGAGGTGGAGGAGCGCCCGGCCGCCGAGGTGATCGGCTTCGGTGGCACCGCGGTCGGACCGCTCGACGCCCGGGCGTTCAACCCGGCCTTCGACGTGACCCCCGGCGAGCTGATCACCGCCGTCGTCACGGAGGACCGCGTCTTCGACCCGCGCCGCGACGCCCCCGCGGCCGGCCGGGACGCGGCACGCCAACTGGCCGCGTTCACCCGGGAGATGTACACCCGCGGCTGGATGCCGGGCACCTCGGGCAACCTGTCGGTGCGCACGAGCGGCGACCGGGCGCTGATCACCGCGAGCGGGCGCGACAAGGGCGACCTGACCGAGAACGACGTGGTGGAGGTGGACGCGCGCACCGGCGTCCCGGTCGACCCGGACGGCCCGCGGGCCTCGGCGGAGACCTCGATCCACGCCGCCGTCTACCGGGCGACGGACGCCGGCGCGGTCATCCACGTCCACGCGCCGCACGCGACAGCGGTAGCCTGCCGCACGGGCGGCCCCCGGACCGCGGTCCTGCCGCTGTCCGGCTTCGAACTGCTCAAGGGGCTGCGGCTCGCCGATCCGTCGGCCACCGCGCTGCCGGTCTTCGCCAACCACGCCCGCGTCGCCGACATCGCCGACGAGGTGGCCGCGTACGTGGCCGGCCACCCGGACGGGCCGCCGGGACTGCTCATCGCGGACCACGGCGTCACCGCCTGGGGCGCCGACCTGGCCCAGGCCCGCAACCACCTCGAATGCCTGGAATCCATCTGCCAACTGCTGTTGCTCGGCGCCCGCCCGGTGTGGCCCGTGGCGGACCCCACCGCCGGGCGGGACGAGAGGACCGACGCGTCATGACGCTGCTTCAGGTAATGCCCGACAACGCGCCGCGCACGGTGCTGCTGCGCACCCGCGACGACGACACGATCACCAAGGAGCTCGCCGAGCGCGGCGTGTCCCTGCGGCACTGGCCGGTGCGCGACGGGCTGGGTGCCGAGCGCCGCCAGGAGGACGTGCTGGCGCTGTACCGGGCCGAGGTCGACGCGCTGTGCGCCGCGGAGGACCTGCGGGTGGTCGACGTGGCCCAGCTGACCCCGGCCGACGACGAGGCGTGGCGGGAGAAGGCCGCCACGGCCCGTAAGGCGTTCCTCGACGAGCACCGGCACGCCGAGGACGAGGTGCGCTACTTCGCCGCCGGCACCGGCTGCTTCTACCTGCACCTGGACGGCCGGGTGTACGCGGTGGTGTGCGAGGCCGGCGACCTGCTGTCGGTGCCGGCCGGCACCCGGCACTGGTTCGACATGGGACCGCGCCCCGACTTCTGCGCCATCCGCTTCTTCCGCGACGAGGACGGCTGGGTCGGCGACTTCACCGGCGACCAGCTGGGCGCGGACTACCCGCGGTTGGACGCCCTGCTGGCGGAGGGTTCGTGACCCACGGCGGCGTGACGGCGGTGGTGCTCGACATCGAGGGCACCACCGGTTCGCTCACCCACGTCCAGGACGTGCTGTTCCCGTACGCCCGGCCCCGCATCGCCGGCTGGGTCGCGGCGCTGCGCGGCAGCCCGGAGCACGCCGAGCTGCTGGACGCGGTGCGGGCCGAGACCGGTGAGCCGGCCCTGGACGAGGCGGGCGCCGTCGCGGCGCTGGAGGGGTGGGCGGACACCGACACGAAGGCGGCACCGCTGAAGGCCGTACAGGGCGGCATCTGGGCCGGCGGCTACCGCGAGGGCGTGCTGCACGGCCACGTCTACCCGGACGTGCCGCCGGCGCTGCGCCGCTGGCGGGCGGCGGGCGTGACCGCGCACGTGTACTCCTCCGGTTCGGCCGCCGCGCAGCGCGACTGGTTCCGGCACAGCGACCTCGGCGACCTGTCGGGGCTGCTGCACGGCCACTTCGACCTGGAGAACGCCGGCCCCAAGCGGGAGCCGGACTCCTACCGGGCGATCACCGCGGCCCTGGCGGTGCCGGCGCGGGCCACCGTCTTCCTCAGCGACGTGGCCGGGGAACTGGACGCGGCGGCGGCGGCGGGATGGCGGACGCTGGGCGTGCGCCGGCCCGACGACCCGCGCGGCGCCGACATCGAAGGCCACCGGACGATCTCCACCTTCGAGGGCCTCGACCTGAGCGCTTCCCCCGCCCCGGCCGCCGCCGGCGACCGTACCGCCGACCCCGCCACCGAGGCCTTCCCCGCCTGACGGCCGCCGCCGCCCCGCGCCGACCGCGCCGGGCGGCGGCACCGGTGCCGTGCGGGGCTTCGGCGGCTTCCGCGGCGCGTTCGGCGGCGGTAACGGTGCCCGGTGGCACCGGTGAGGCTCGACGGCGCCCGGTGGAGGCACCGGTACCCGGCGGGGGCTTCCGGCGGCTTCCGTGAACCCGTTCGGCAACCGCGCCCGGCGGGGCTGCCGTGAACCCGTTCGGTAACCGCGCCCGGCGGGGCTGCCGTGCACCCGTTCGGCCCCTGCACCGGCGCCCGGCTGCGGCCCCCGCGAACCGTTCCCCGACGCGGGGGCCGTTCGCCACGGTCGGCCCCGGCCGTCGGCCCCTGCGGTCAGTCCCGGCGCGCCGCAGCCACCTGACCCGGCGTCACCCCGGTCGCGACACATCGCGCCGCCTCAACGTCCCTGTCCTCGGGGCGAGTTGAGGCCCGATCGTGCCCGCCACGCCCCCGTGGGCCGCCCGTTCGCTCCGCCGGCCCCCGACCGGCAGCGCCTACGCTCGAAGGCAGCCGGCGCCCCGACCGGGGGCGCCGAGGGCGAGGGAACGCGGATGGGACTGCACGCAGGAACCGGACGGGCACCGCGCACACGCGGCGGGCCGCGACCGTGCCGGGTGCGGGGGCCCCGGGCCGCCGCGGCCGGCCGGCACGCCGCCGGACGCACGGCCCGGTATGCCGAGGGACATGTCCGTTGTGCGGTGGACGCCGCCCGTATGGCCCCGTCCGGTGCCCGGCGGCGGTCCGCCGCGGGCCCGGCCGCCGGGCACCGCACCGCCGGCCCTCACCGCCCTGCCCGCCCGTGACCGCTCCGGCCGTGGCGGCCACGTCCACCGAACCACCGAGGATCAGCAGGAGAACCACCATGTCGCATCCCGTTCTGCCGCGCCGACCGGAGGCACGGTGGATCCTTGTCGGAGCCGCCCTGTCGGCCCTGGGCCGCGGGCTCACGCTGCCGTTCCTGTTCATCTACCTGACCGAGGTCCGCGGCCTGTCCGGCACGCTCGCCGGGCTGGCGATCGGGCTGTACGGCGTGGGCAGCCTGGTGCTGTCGCCGGTCGGCGGGTCGCTCATCGACCGGATCGGGGTGCGGCGGGTCCTGCTGCCGTGCCTGGCGATCGAGGGGGTGGGCACCGCGGGGCTGGCGTTCGTGGGGTCGCTGTGGACCGTCCTGCTGGTGATGACGGTGATCGCGATCGGCAGTTCGGCGATCTGGGCCGGCCAGTCGGTGCTGCTGGCCTCGCTGACCGCTCCGGGGGAGCGGCAGCGGGTCTTCGGGCTCCAGTTCACCCTGCTCAACCTCGGCATGGGACTGGGCGGCCTGATGTCGGGCGCGGTCATCGACGTCCACCGCCCGGTGACGTTCCAGGCCATCTACCTGCTCGACGGGCTCAGCTTCTTCGCACCCCTGGTGATCCTGCTCATGCTGCGCGGGGTCGGCCGCACCACGCCCGGCCCGTCCGCCGCCTCCGCCGCACCGCGCGCCGGCCGCTCGCCGGTCGGCTACCTGGCCGTGCTGCGCGACCGCCCGTTCCGCCGGCTGATCCTGTTCGGCCTGGTCCTGGCCACCTGCGGCTACGCCCAGATCCAGGTCGGCTTCACCGCCTACGCGGTCCAGTTCACCCACGTCACGCCCCGGATCGTCGCCTGGGCGCTGGCCGGCAACACCGTGGTCATCGTGGTCTCCCAACTGCTCATGGTCCGGCTGCTGGAGCACCGCAGCCGGTCGGCGGTGCTGGCCGCGGTCGGCGGGCTCTTCGCCGTCGCCTGGCTCGCGCTCGGCGCCGGCGGCCACGCCGGGGGCGGCGTCCTGCCGGTGCTGGGCGTGGTCACCTGCGCCGCGGTCTTCGGCTTCGGCGAGACCTTGCTGTCGCCCGTCATGCCGGCGGTCACCAACGCGCTGGCCAGCGACGCGCTGCGCGGCCGGTACAACTCCGTCAGCTCCATGGTCTTCGGCATGAGCGGGGTCATCGGCCCGGTCACCGCCGGCCCGCTGCTGGAGCTGGACCGCGGCACGGTCTGGGTCGTGCTGGTCGTCGCCGGCTCCCTGGTCGCCTCGCTGCTGGCGCTGTCGCTGCGCCCGCTGCTCACCGCCGCCGAGGACGGCCGCGCCGTCCAGCAGGCCCCCCGACCCGAACTCGCCCGCCGCTGAAGCACCCCTGGACCCGCCCCCCCGAACCCGCCGCTGAAGCACCGCCGGACCACCGGCGGCCCGATGCCGGACCGCCACCGGACTGCCGCCGGACCGCCTCCGAGGCACCGCCGGACCGCCTCCGAGGCACCTCCGGACCGCCTCCGGTGCTCCGCCGACCCGCCGCCGGAGCACCACCGACCCGCCGCCGGCCCGCCTCCGGAGCACCCCCGCAAGCCCCGCTGAACCGCCGGCTCCCCGCCGCGCCCGCGGACCGCGCCGGGGCGAACGGCGGGTCGGCGGGCGCTTCGCGCGCCGGCGGCGGCCGGGTTTTCGCCGCCAAACGCCGGCTCGGCTCCTTTCCGTCCGGGGGTGCGCGGCGGGGCAAACAAACACCGCTCCCCGCGGTCGAGCACGCCGCGCGCGACCCGCTGAAGGCTCCGGCGGGCTTCCGGGCCGGAGGGGCCCGTTCCGCCGCGCCGCCGTCCGCGGCGACCCATCACGGTCCCCGCACCAGGCAGGTCCTGCGCGGACCGGTATGTCAGCCCAACACCCCCGCACCTGCGTACTGTTGACGGAATGACAGGTTCCGCACCCCGGCGCCGGCCGCACGCCGAACGGGCAGAATCAAACGGGATGCCGGGCGTAACGGGTGCATGAAATAGCCCGTGATTTTGACGTCTTGACACTGGGTTGGGCTGTTGCGCACTCTTTTCGGGGCGCGAGACCACAGGCGCCCCATCCATTCCCCCAATGGAGAAATGCCCCTCCCGATAAAGCCGACTTCCGTGCCGCTTCCCCCACGTTCCGCGTCCGGGCACTCTTCCGGCATGCCTTTTCGGAAAGGTCATCATGTCCAGCTATCGATCGTTCGCGGAGTCCTACGTCGGCGGCTTACGTGAGGTCCTCGAAGAGGGTCATGACGTACCGTCCGTGCGGGATCCGCTGTCCAAGGCTTCGGGGTTCGGTCAGGGCGACCGGCCGTACCGGGAGCTGATCGGCTACCAGACCCGGATCGAGGACCCGACGTCCTCCCTCGCGGTCACCCCGGACCTGCCGCTCAACCTGTCGTACTGCTTCGGGCTGCTGGCCTGGTCCCTCGACGGCCGCAACGACGTCGGCACCCCGGCCTACTACCGCCGCGGCGCCCACGAGTACTCCGACGACCAGCACACCCTCAGCGGCGCCTTCGGCCACCGGCTGATCACCGCCAACGGCAACCAGCTGGAGGAGGTCGTCGGCCGCATCGAGCGCGACCCGGCGCACCGCCGGGCGTTCGCCCTGGTGCTGGAGCCGCAGGACAACTTCCGCCAGTCCCGCGAGTACCCCTGCGCGGTGGGCGTCCACCTGTTCCTGCGCGACGGCGCCCTGACCTGGCTCACCGTCATGCGGGCCCAGCAGGCGCTGACCGTGCTGCCGTACGACGCCTTCCTCTTCATGGGGATGCACCAGTTCGCCGCCTCGCTCCTCGGCGTCCCGGCCGGCCCGTACATCCACCAGGCCGGCACCTTCCACTTCTACGACAACGAGGTACCGCTCGCCCGCAAGATCGTCGATTCGCCGGCGACCGAGGCCGTCCTGCCGGCCTTCCCCGCCACGGCGGACGGCGGACGCGAGGTGGCACGCGAGCTCATCGACTTCGAACTGCGGCTGCGTCAGGCGGCCGAGGCGGGCGACACCGCCGTCGTCGACGAGATCGCCGCCCACAAGGCGAACACCGAGTTCGCCGACGTGGCCCGCGCGTGCCTGGCCACCCACGCCTACCGCAAGCTCGGCGACACCACCTCGCTCGTGACCAGTCCAGCCGCCAGGGGTGCCGTGGCAGACCTGATCGCCGCGATCTGACGCACCCGAGGGACGGTGAGCACAGTGAGCAACACGATCCGCGCTCTCCTGGAACCGTGCCCCCCGGACACCGGCGAGCTGGACCGCCGCCTGTCCGGCCGGCGCCGGCGGTTCGGCTTCGTACCGGGCGGAGCGGCGCACCGTTTCCCGGTCATGGCGGCCCTGGTGCCGGTGGCGACCAGCCGCGGTGGTGAGGTCGCCTACCCCGGCGACCCGATGTGCCTGTACGCGGCACTGACCCTCACCATCCAGCGGTCCGCCACCGCACCGGACGCCCTGCTGGCCCGGGAGCCGTCGCTCGACGACGTGCTCCCGGACTGGGGGCACTACCCCGACGACGACTACCGGCGTGCCGAACACGGCTACCGGACCACGCTGATCGCCGACAACCCGACGACCGACGGGCACGTCTTCGACCCCCGGGTCTGGGACGATCCGGCCCGCGAGCAGTTCGTCGCCGAACTGATCGCGCTGCGGCCCCGGGTGGTCCTGCTCAGCGCGGTCTCCGCCGGGCACCGCTACGCGCTGGAGATGGCCGCCCTGGCCAAGACCCACTCGCCCGGGTGTGTGGTGGTGATCGGCGGCCGGCACGCGGACGAGACCGTCCGCTACCAGCGCGCCTCGCACACCCTCGACCTGTCGTGGAGCAGCACCGTCGCCGTCATCGGCGACGGCCGGTCCGAGCGGGTGATCGACTTCGTGGTCGCCGGCGACGGCGCCCCCGGCCTGGACCTGCTGCTCCAGGCGGTCTCCCTCGTCCTGCCGGCGGAAGCCGAGGAGTGCGTCGACACCGCCGCCGTCCTGGACGCCCTGCCGCTGGTGGCCGGCGCGCAGCCGGACCTGACGGGGGCGTTCACCGTCGTCGGCATCCTGCCCGACGGCTACACCGCCGTCCCCGTCCAGGGACGCCGGCTGTCGTCGGCCGAACTGCCCTCGCCCTACGAGGCGTTCTCCGTGCGGGCCCGGTTCGGCATCTTCACCCGCGCCGACAGTTCGGCGCTGGGCAGCCGCACCGCGCACATGCTCACCCTGGACGCCTGCCCGTTCAAGTGCACCTTCTGCTCGGAGAGCATCCAGGTCTCCCAGCGGCCCACCCGCTTCGCGGTCACCGAGACCGAGCACGCGGCGGAGCGGCTGGGCCAGATGATGGACTGGGGGGCCGAGGCCGCCTTCTTCGACGACCCGGTCTTCTGGGGCGGCAACTGGCGGGCGATCAACAACTTCTGCCGCGACTTCGAGGCGCTGCGGGCCGCACGCGGCGACGAGCGGCCGTTCGAGTGGGGCGCGCAGCTGACCGTCGACGTGGTGCTGAACCGGGCCAAGTCCGACGAGGTCGCCGAGGGCCTGGACCGGATGGCGCGGGCCGGGTGCAGTTACATCTACATCGGTATCGAGAGCATGGCGCAGCGGGTGATGGCGCACGTCGGCAAGAACCTGCTGCGCCGCAACCCCGAGACCTGGGTCAGCAAGGTCCGCGAGGCCCTGGACACCATCCGCAGCCACGGCATCCGGGTCGGCAGCTCGGTGCTGTTCGGCCTGGACGGTGAGAACCGCGAGACGATCCAGGAGACGATCGAGGAGATCGGCCGCCTGATCGACGACAAGCTGCTGATCATGGCCAGCCCCAACATCCTCACCTACCACCCCGGTACCGCCATCACCGCCCAGCACGGGCAGGACCGGCTGGACTACCACTCCCGCAAGGACAACCGGCCTCCTTTCACCTACTTCGAGGAGGCGTACCCGGAGGTCATCTCCAAGCTCCTCACGGAGGACGACATCTGGTACATCCATGAGGCCGCTGCCAAGAGGTGGGGCAGCGTGCGCAACAGTGCCGCCGAATCCCTGACGGAAGCCGGAGCGTGACCATGACCATCCAGATCCCGCAGCCGGGAGGCGAAGTGCTCGACGTCGACCGCAAGAGCTACTGGGGTGAGTACTTCACGTACTTCCCCGCGCTCGCCCGCTACATCCCGCTGGGCGAGTACGCCCGGCGCGTCCGGCCCCGGGCCTGCGTCATCGGCGCCTCCGACGGCAAGTTCGCCCTGCCGCTGCTGCGGGCCGGCTGGGAGGTGGTGGCGGTCGAGACCGACGAGCTGTTCCTGCACGGCGGCGAGATCGACCTCATCGACGGCCACCACGAGATCGTCGGCCTGTACGACCGGCTGGCCTCGGAGGGCTTCGAGGACCGCTGCACGGTCGTGAAGAGCGACTACATGACCCTGCCGGCCGACGGCGACTTCCAGCTGGTCATGGGCAGCGGCCTGTGGTCGCAGCCGCCGAACCGGGTCCACCCGCTGGAGTCGCTGATGACCCATGCGATGGACATGGTGGCGCCGCGCGGCATCTTCTTCGCCGACTACCTCATCGGCCTCAACGACGAAGAGCGCGAGTGCGGTTACTACCCGGAGACCCCGGAGATGGGCAAGATCCTGACCCGGCCGGGCTGGGAGCTGTTCGAGAACGCCGACCTGGGCATCTACGGCGAGAGCCACCTGGGGTACGAGGAGTGGCACTACCACCGTTATGCGGCGGCCATCGTGCACCGCAAGCCGCTGCCGACCCCCGCGACGTGACCACTGCGGAGCCGGTGCCGCCGGGCGGCTGCCCCGGCCCGGGCGGCTGCCGCCGCCCGTGGCCGGGCGGCCGCCCGGCGGTCGTGGTGAGCGACCTGGACGGCACGCTGCTGGGCACCGACGGGCAGCTGAGCGAGCGGTCGGTGGCCGCGCTGCGCGACGTGGCCGCGCACGGCGTCCAGCTGGTCTTCGCCACCGCGCGTCCCGCCTGGTCAGCCCGAACGGTACTGGCCGGCGCGGTCGGCACCGGGGCGCTGCTGGTGTCGTCCAACGGCGCGGTGATCGGCGACCTCGACACCGGCCGCGTCCAGCGGGTGCGGCCGATGGCGCCGGCCACCGTGCGCGCGGTCGTGGCGGATCTGGGCCCCGCCGCGGTGTGGGCGGTCGACCGCGAGCACGACCGGCTGCTCGGGCCGGGCTGGCCGGATGTGCTCGCCGACCGTCCGGGCCATGCCCGGACGGTCACCGAGCTGCCGGACGGCCGGAGTATCGTCTGTCTGATGGTGCATGGAGGTGACGACGGGTCAGCGGCGCTGCTCGGCGTCCGGCACGCGGTGGTGGCGACCTCGTCCGCCCCGGGCCTGCTGGAGTTCTCCGCGCCCGGCGCCGACAAGGTCTCGGCCGTGCGGTGGCTGCTGGACCGCACCGGCACGCCCTGGACGTCGGTCCTGGCGTTCGGCGACGGGCTCAACGACCTCGGCATGCTGACCGCGGCGGGCCGCGGGGTGGCCGTGGCCAACGCGTCCCCCCAGGTGCTCGCGGTGGCCGACGATGTGGCGCCGCATCACGACGACGACGGAGTGGCCCGATGGCTGGAGGAACATCTGTGTCCAGCGACCCCGAAGTGCCCGGTGGGAACGGTGTGATGGCGCCGTCCCGCGTCTGGGTCGTGGGCACCCCCGGTTCCGGGAAGTCCACCCTGGCCGGCGCGCTGGCCGCCCGCACCGGCGCGCCGCAGGTGCAACTGGACGCCGTCTACTGGGGTCCGGGCGGCGTGCCGCTCAAGCCGCAGGAGTTCACCGACCGGCTCGCCGAACTGCTCGCCGGTGACCGGTGGGTGGTCGACGGCCAGTACCCGGCGGCCGTCGAGGGCTTCGTCGACCGGGCCGACTGCGTGGTGTGGGTCGACCCGCCGCTGGCGGTGTCGTGGTCGCGGCTGCTGCGGCGCACCGTGCGCCGCTGGATACGCCGCGAACCGCTGTGGGGCGGCACCCGCGAGACCTTCTGGACCGTGGTGGGGCCGCACTCCATCCTCTGGTACGCCCTCCAGGTGCACCGTTCCCAACGACAGGCGGACGCCGAACTGTTCGACCGGCTGCGCGACGCCGGCGTCCGACTGGTCCACGTCCGGGGCGGCGACGCGCTGTCGTCGGCCGGCTTCGGCGGACACTGACCCCGCACGGGACGTGTCCGCCGGCTACATCCTCTTGACCGCCATGGAGTTACCCGTGCCCGTCTTCATCCACGACTCGTTCGCCGAGTTGCCCACCGCCGACTGGGACGCCCTGACCGTCGGTTCCACCATCTACTCCTCCAGTGGTTTCGCGGGCGTCCGCGAGGAGGAACTCCCCCCGGGGGCGCGCTGCCGCTACCTGCTGGCCCGGGACGCCGCCGGCGAGGTGGTCGCCGGTATGGAGAGCTACACCTTCCTGCGCCCCCCGCACGGCCTGTTCACCCCCGCCGACCTGCTGGAAGGCGTCATCGGCGCGGAGCGGCTCGCCCACCTGGCGGCCAGCCCGCTGTCCATCGCCGCCGGCTGGTCGGAGTTCCGCGGCCAGGTGCCCGGCCGCCCCGGGGTCCCCGCCGAACAGCGCGCGGCAGCCGTCGGCGACCTCACCGCGCAGGCGATGCGGCTGGCGGACGCGGCGGACGCGAGCGTGCTGGCCTACTACTACCTGCCGCTGGAGGAGGCGCAGGAGGTGGCGCGGGCGCACGCCGGCGACGGCGCGGTGCTGCTCTTCCACGACGTGGAGACCGTGGTGCCGATCGGCCTGTGGAACGACTTCGACGAGTACGTGGCCTGGCTGCCGTCCGGCCGCCGCCCGCGGGCCCGCCGCGAGCTGCGCCGCTTCCTGGCCAGCGGCCGCACGGTGCGCGAGTCGCCGCTGCCGCAGGTGGTCAAGGAGATCGCCCCGCTCAACAGCGCGCTGATGCTCAAGCACGGGCACACCGCGTTCGACGAGGAGCGCGTCACCAGCGTCTACGACCGGCAGGGCCGCTTCCTCGGCGACTCCAGCACCGTGCTGATCAGCGAGGACGACGGCAAGGCGGTCGGCTTCGCGCTGCGCTACCGCCAGGGCGACATGCTCTACGGCCGGGTCGCCGGCTTCGACTACTCCGCGCCCAACCTCGCCGACTACTTCAACCTGGTCTTCTACCACCCGATCGCGGCCGGCGTGGGCCGCGACGTGCGCGCCATCCACCTGGGCCTGGGCACGTTCGAGGCCAAGATGGTCCGTGGCGCGCAGCCCAACCCGCTCTACAGCGTCTTCGTCGGTGTGGACCGGCCGCTGGACGCCGACGCCGACGCGGTGCGCGAGTACAACCGCTCCCGCACGGCGGCCTTCGTGGACGAGCACGCCGGCTTCGTCGTCGGCGGCATCGACGCCGACAGCTGGCTGCCGGCCTGACCGCGCGTCCCGGCCGCCCGCCCACGCGGCGGCCGGGACGTCCCGCGGCCTACGAGGCGGAGTCGCCGGGAACCGGCCAGATCTGCGGGAAGAACTCCGGGTCGGTGTAGTCCGGCAGCCCCTCGGGCGTCCGGCGCACGAGGTAGTCGTGCTTGTAGTCCTGCTGGAGGCCGTCGGACTGCCGCCAGTCGCGGTAGCCGTTGGTCTCGTCCTGCATGTGCAGCGTCACCGCGCGGCGCGGCACCCCGCTGACGTTCGGTCCGCTGCCGTGGTAGAGCAGGCAGTGGTGGAAGGACATGTGGCCCTTGGGGATGTTGATCACGGCCTTCTCCGGGACGGCCACCCCGTTGCGCGCGGCGTCCTCCTCCAGCACGTACTCGCGCCTGCGGTCCCCTTCGGTGATCGGCGGGCGCACCGTGCCGTGCCGCGAGTTCCACCGGTGGCTTCCGCTGACCATGGTGACGGTACCGAACTCCTCGGTGCAGTCGTGGAACGGAATGAACGCCGTCAGCATGTTCTCCGAGGTCGACGTCGGCCAGTAATACTTATCGAAGTGCCACGAGACGATATTCGACGTCTCTTCCGCGACCGGTGGCTTGTAAACCATCGTGGTCTGGAAAACCGAGATCCTCGACGCCTGTGCGAGCCGGGCCGCCACCGCTCCGATGATGGGTTTGCGGAGAATTTCCGCGAAGGTCTTGTCCCGGTAGTGGATATAGTCCGTCTTGCGCTGGATCTCGCCGTGGCTCGGCTTCCAGTCGTCGAGCCGCGGCGGATTCATGGCCAGGGGGCGATCCTCCTGACCTGCGTAGAAGCGCTTACTGGCCTCGGTCATCGCGTCGGCCTCTTCGTCGGTCAGCAACTTCCCCGACAGATACCAACCGCGCTCGGACCAGTTCCGTACATCCTCGTCGGTCGGGAGGAGTGCAATTTCCTCGGAACTGAGCCCCGAATACCCGTTCATTTCTGGCCGGTCCTTCCTGACGCAAACGTTTCCGCTCGTGCGACGTTCTACGCTAGCCGATCGGCCCGATACACGCCAGAGGGTCCTATCATAAAAGCGGGAGTGGATTCCGTGATGAAATGGACTTCCCCCACCACCGGGCACCCCGCCTGCCCGGATCGCCCGCGCCGACGCCCGTTTCCCGCCCGTTTCGCCCGGCGTCCTGGGGGTCGGCGGCGGGCCCTGCGGTGACGCTCCGGAGCGCCTTTCCGTCATGCCCTTCCGCCGCGCCGGCGGACCCCGCGGGGTGGTCCGCCGGCGGAGTCGGAAAGGCCCACGCGGTCATCGTTGCATAACACTGCGATCGACCGTATAGTCATGCCATCGACGAGGAGGGTTCGATGGTGTTGCGCGCTGCGGTGGCCGGGGCGAGCGGGTACGCGGGGGGTGAGGTGCTGCGGGTGCTGCTCGGGCATCCGGAGATCGAGATCGGCGCGGTGACCGCCAACAGCAGCGCGGGCGAGCTGCTGGGCACCGTGCAGCCGCATCTGCTGCCGCTGGCGGACCGGGTGCTGGAGCCGACCACGCCCGAGGTGCTCGCCGGCCACGACGTCGTCTTCCTGGCGCTGCCGCACGGCGCGTCCGCGGCGGTGGCCGAGCGGCTCGGCGACCGGGTGCTGGTCGTCGACTGCGGCGCCGACTTCCGGTTGCGGGAGGCGGCCGCCTGGGAGCGGTACTACGGGTCGCCGCACGCCGGCACCTGGCCGTACGGGCTGCCCGAACTGCCCGGCGGGCGCGAGGCGTTGCGCGGCGTGAAGCGGATCGCGGTGCCCGGTTGCTACCCGACCGCCGTCTCGCTGGCGCTCTTCCCCGCCTACGCCGCCGGGATCGCCGAGCCCGAGGCGGTGATCGTCGCCGCCTCCGGGACCTCCGGCGCCGGCAAGGCCGCCAAGCCGCACCTGCTCGGCAGCGAGGTCATGGGGTCGATGAGCCCGTACGGCGTCGGCGGAGTCCACCGGCACACCCCGGAGATGGCGCAGAACCTCTCGGCAGTCGCCGGGCGGCAGGTCACCGTCTCCTTCACCCCGACGCTCGCGCCGATGCCGCGCGGCATCCTCGCCACCTGCTCGGTCAAGGCCGGCCCCGGCGTCACCGCGGCCTCGCTGCGCGAGACCTACGCCAAGGCGCTGGCCGCCGAGCCGTTCGTCCACCTGCTGCCGGAGGGCCGGTGGCCGGCCACCGGTGCCGTGCAGGGGTCGAACGCGGCCCTGCTCCAGGTCGCCCACGACCCCGACGCCGCCCGGATCGTCGTCGTCGCCGCGATCGACAACCTGACCAAGGGCACCGCCGGCGGTGCCGTGCAGAGCATGAACATCGCGCTGGGCCTGCCCGAGGAGACCGGTCTGCCCACCACGGCGGTCGCGCCGTGAAGGCCGTGAAGCCCGTGAAGGCCGTGCACACCGTGAGCACGACCGGTGCGACGTCGTCCCGCCGGTCGCGCCCGCCGGCCGCCGGCCGCCGCACCGGTCCCCGCGCGGCCGCCCGCCGGTTCGCCGCCCGCGCCCGGCGCACCGCCTGGCGGGCCCTCGTGAACGCCACCCCGGCCGCCGCCGGGCCCGCTGCCGGGCCCTCCCGGCCCACCGCCGGCGCCACCACCGCCCCCGGGTCCTCCCGGCCCACCGCCACGGCCACCGCCACCACCGCCCCCGGGTCCTCCCGGCCCGCCGGCGGCCCGGCCCACCGCACCCCGACCGCCGGCCACCCGGCCGGCACCGCGCCACGAAACGGAGAAGCACAGTGAGTGTCACAGCGGCCAAGGGGTTCACCGCGGCCGGCGTCGCCGCGGGGCTCAAGGAGAGCGGCGCCCCCGACCTCGCCCTCGTCGTCAACCACGGCCCCCGCCGGTCCGCGGCCGGCGTCTTCACCTCCAACCGCGTCCAGGCCGCGCCCGTGCTGTGGTCGAAGGCCGTGCTGGCCGGCGGCACCGTCAGCGCGGTGGTGCTCAACTCCGGCGGCGCCAACGCCTGCACCGGGCCGC
The DNA here is from genome assembly GCF_027947535.2 of Streptantibioticus silvisoli. GTDB lineage: Bacteria > Actinomycetota > Actinomycetes > Streptomycetales > Streptomycetaceae > Streptantibioticus_C > Streptantibioticus_C silvisoli. The sequence goes on along the minus strand of NZ_JAAGKO020000044.1, from coordinate 18,728 downwards.
TCGGCTTCCAGGACACCCACGCCACCGCCGAGAAGGCCGCCGAGGTGCTCGACGGCCACAGCGCCGGTGAGATCGCGGTCGCCTCCACCGGGCTGATCGGCCTGCGGCTGCCGATGGACCTGCTGCTGCCCGGGGTGGAGAAGGCGGCTGCCGAACTGTCCCCGCACGGCGGTGAGAAGGCGGCCATCGCGATCAAGACCACCGACACCACGCACAAGACCGCGGTCGCCGAGCGCACCGGCTGGACGGTCGGCGGGATGGCCAAGGGGGCCGGCATGCTCGCCCCGGGCCTGGCCACCATGCTGGTGGTCGTCACCACCGACGCCGACCTCGAACCCGCCGCGCTGGACGAGGCGTTGCGCGAGTCGACCCGCACCACCTTCGACCGTGTCGACTCCGACGGCTGCATGTCGACCAACGACACCGTGCTGCTGCTGGCCTCCGGCGCGTCCGGCGTCACCCCGCCGCGCGAGGAGTTCACCGAGGCGGTCCGCGAGGTCTGCGCCGACCTGGCCCGGCAGCTGATCGGCGACGCCGAGGGCGCCTCGAAGGACATCCGCATCGAGGTCGTCAACGCGGCCACCGAGGACGACGCGGTCGAGGTGGGCCGTTCCATCGCCCGCAACAACCTGCTCAAGTGCGCGGTGCACGGCGAGGACCCCAACTGGGGCCGGGTGCTGTCCGCCATCGGCACCACCTCCGCCGCCTTCGAACCCGACGAGCTGAACGTGGCCATCAACGACGTGTGGGTGTGCAGGAACGGTTCGGTGGGCGAGGACCGCGACCTGGTCGACATGCGCTACCGCGAGGTCCGCATCACCGCCGACCTGTCCGCCGGCGACGCCGGCGCCGTCATCTGGGCCAACGACCTGACCGCCGACTACGTCCACGAGAACAGCGCGTACTCCTCATGAGCCTTCCGCCCCCCGACCCCTCGGCGCCCCCCTCCACGACGCCGGATGCCGCGGCCTCCGGTGCGGCGCATCCCGCCTCCGCGGCGCCCGCCTCCGCGGCGCCCGTTTCCGCGACCGACCCCGTAGCGCCCGCCCCCGAGACCGCCGGTTCCGTGACCGAACCGGTCGCCGCGGCCGCCGCCGGCACCCGCAAGCACACCGCGCTGCCGAAGGCGCGGACCCTCATCGAGGCGCTGCCCTGGCTCACCCGGCACCACGGGCGCACCGTCGTGATCAAGTTCGGCGGCAACGCCATGGTCGACGACGAGCTCAAGGCCGCCTTCGCCCAGGACGTGGTCTTCCTGCGGCACGCCGGGCTGCGGCCGGTCGTCGTGCACGGCGGCGGGCCGCAGATCACCGCGCACCTCGACCGGCTCGGCCTGGTCAGCGAGTTCAAGGCCGGCCTGCGGGTCACCACGGCCGAGGCCATGGACGCGGTCCGCATGGTGCTGGCCGGGCAGGTCCAGCGCGAGATCGTCGGACTGCTCAACGCGCACGGCCCGTTCGCCGTCGGCCTGACCGGCGAGGACGCGCACACCATGACCGCCACCAAGCACTACGCCCGCATCGACGGGGAGAGCGTCGACCTCGGCCGGGTCGGCGAGATCACCACCATCGACCCCGGCGCCGTCAACGCGCTGCTGGACGACGGCCGCATCCCGGTGATCTCCTCCATCGCCCGCAGCGCCGACGACGGCCACGTCTACAACGTCAACGCCGACACCGCCGCCGCCGCCCTGGCCGTCGCGCTCGGCGCCGAGACCCTCATCGTGCTCACCGACGTCGAGGGGCTGTACGCCGACTGGCCGGACAGCGACGAGGTCATCAGCGGCCTGACCGCGAGCGAGCTGGAGAAGCTGCTGCCCGAGCTGTCGTCCGGCATGGTCCCCAAGATGGAGGGCTGCCTGTACGCGGTCCGCGGCGGCGTGCGCACCGCCCGGGTCCTCGACGGCCGGGTCCAGCACGCCATCCTGCTGGAGATCTTCACCGACGAGGGCATCGGGACCATGGTCGTCCCCGACGACCCGTCCGCCACCCACCCCGGAGGGCCCGCATGACCAACTCCAGCCTGACCGGCCGCTGGCAGGGCACCTTGATGGACAACTACGGCACGCCGCGGCTGCCCCTGGTGCGCGGCGCCGGCGCCACCGTCTGGGACGCCGAGGGCAACGCCTACCTCGACCTGGTCGGCGGCATCGCGGTCAACGCCCTCGGCCACGCCCACCCGGCCGTCGTCGAGGCCGTCACCCGGCAGATCTCCCGGCTCGGCCACGTCTCCAACCTGTTCATCGCCGAACCGCCGGTCGAGCTGGCCGAACGCCTCGTCGCGCTGGCGGGGCGGCCCGGCCGGGTGCTGTTCGTCAACTCCGGCGCCGAGGCGGTCGAGGCCGCGTTCAAGATCGGCCGCCGCACCGGCCGCACCCACAACGTCGCCGCCGTCGGCGGGTTCCACGGCCGCACCATGGGCGCGCTGGCGCTCACCGGCCAGCCCGCCAAGCAGGAGCCGTTCCGCCCGCTGCCCGGCGAGGTCACCCACGTGCCGTTCGGCGACGCCGACGCGCTGCGCGCCGCGGTCACCGGGCGGACCGCCGCCGTCTTCCTCGAACCGATCCAGGGCGAGAACGGCGTGGTGGTGCCGCCACCCGGCTACCTGGCCGCCGCCCGCGAGATCACCCGGGCCGCCGGCGCCCTGCTGGTGCTCGACGAGGTCCAGACCGGCGTGGGCCGCACCGGCCACTGGTTCGCCCACCAGGCCGACGGGATCGAGCCGGACGTCGTCACGCTGGCCAAGGGCCTGGGCGGCGGACTGCCGATCGGCGCCACGCTGGCCTTCGGCCCGGCCGCCGACCTGCTCACCCCCGGCCAGCACGGCACGACGTTCGGCGGAAACCCGGTGGTGTGCGCGGCGGCGCTCGCCGTGCTGGACACCATCGAGGCGGACGGGCTGCTGGACCGGGTCAAGCGCACCGGGGAGCGGCTGCGGTCCGGGATCGAGGCCCTCGCGGACCCGTTGGTCGAGCGGGTACGCGGGGCCGGACTGCTGATCGGTATCGTGCTCACCGAGCCGCTGGCCCCCCAGGTGCAGCAGGCCGCTCAGGACGCCGGGCTCCTGGTGAACGCCGCCGTACCGGGAACGGTCCGGCTCGCGCCGCCGCTGGTGCTCGGCGACCACGAGGTGGAGACGTTCCTCCGCGAACTGCCGGGCGTCCTGGAGACGGTCCGGCGGTCCCGACGACCCGGAGAATGACGACATGACCGATGCCCCCAGCGCGGGCCAGGCCGTCCCGCAGACCCGTACCGCACGGCACCGCCGGATCGTGGACATCCTCAACCGGCAGCCGGTGCGCTCGCAGAGCCAGCTGGCGCGGATGCTCGCCGACGACGGCCTGACCGTCACCCAGGCCACCTTGTCGCGGGACCTGGACGAGCTGGGGGCGGTCAAGATCCGCAACGCCGGCGGCGAGCTGATCTACGCGGTGCCCTCCGAGGGCGGCTTCCGCACCCCGATGGCGCCGCTGGGGGAGTCGGTCAAGGAGGAGCGGATGGCCCGGCTGGCCGCCGAACTGCTCATCTCCGCCGAGGCGTCCGCCAACCTGGTGGTGCTGCGCACCCCGCCCGGCGCCGCGCAGTTCCTCGCCTCGGCGATCGACGCCGCCGAGGTGCACGACATCCTCGGCACCATCGCCGGCGACGACACGCTGATGCTCATCAGCCGCGACCCCGCCGGCGGCCAGGCGGTCGCCGCCCACCTGCTGCGGCTGGCCGAACGCGACCACGGGGTCTGACCGCCCCGCCGCGCCCGACCCCGCCGGTGTCCCACCCCGCCCGGCCCCGCCGCCCCGGCGCCGCCCGGCCCCCGGCCCACGTCCTCACCGGCGTGGGCCGTCGCCGTCGGCGCACCGGGTGGGTTCGCACCCCCGGCGCCGGGTAGGCGCGCGAACCCGTAGCGCGACGAGTTTTGATTTCCATACGGACTCATGCATACTTATGCCTGACGCCGGGTGACGCCGGTACCTCGCACCCACGCACAGTTAAGGAGAAAGCCGTGACAGAGCGCGTCGTACTCGCCTATTCCGGCGGTCTGGACACCTCCGTCTGCATCGGCTGGATCGCCGAGGAGACCGGCGCCGAGGTCATCGCGGTCGCGGTGGACGTCGGCCAGGGTGGCGAGGACATGGACATCATCCGCAAGCGGGCCCTGGCCTGCGGCGCGGTCGAGGCCGAGGTCGCCGACGCCAAGGACGAGTTCGCCGACGAGTACTGCCTGCCGGCCATCAAGGCCAACGCGCTCTACATGGACCGCTACCCGCTGGTCTCCGCGCTGTCGCGGCCGACCATCGTCAAGCACCTGGTCGCCGCCGCCCACAAGCACGGCGCCGGCATCGTCGCCCACGGCTGCACCGGCAAGGGCAACGACCAGGTCCGCTTCGAGGCCGGCATCTCCTCGCTGGCCCCCGGCCTGAAGTGCATCGCCCCGGTCCGCGACTACGCCATGACCCGCGACAAGGCCATCGCGTTCGCCGAGAAGGCCGGCCTGCCGATCGCCACCACCAAGAAGTCCCCGTACTCCATCGACCAGAACGTCTTCGGCCGGGCCGTCGAGACCGGCTTCCTCGAAGACATCTGGAACGCGCCGATCGAGGACGTCTACGAGTACACCGACAACCCGGCCACCCCCCGGGAGGCCGACGAGGTCGTCATCACCTTCGAGCGGGGCGTCCCGGTCGCCGTCGACGGCCGTCCGGTCACCGTGCTGGAGGCCATCCAGCAGCTCAACGCCCGGGCCGGCGCCCAGGGCATCGGCCGGCTCGACATGGTCGAGGACCGGCTGGTCGGCATCAAGTCCCGCGAGGTCTACGAGGCGCCCGGCGCCATCGCGCTGATCACCGCGCACCAGGAGCTGGAGTCCGTCACCGTCGAGCGTGAACTCGCCCGCTACAAGCGGCAGGTCGAGCAGCGCTGGGGCGAGCTGGTCTACGACGGCCTGTGGTTCTCCCCGCTGAAGCGGGCGCTGGACGGCTTCATCGACGAGGCCAACCAGCACGTCAGCGGCGACATCCGGATGACCCTGCACGGCGGCCGCGCGGTCCCCACCGGCCGGCGCTCGGAGCAGTCGCTCTACGACTTCGACCTCGCCACCTACGACACCGGCGACACCTTCGACCAGTCGATGTCCAAGGGCTTCATCGAGCTGTTCGGCATGAGCAGCAAGATCGCCTCGAAGCGGGACCTCGCCCAGTGACGCAGGACGTACGGCTGTGGGGCGGCCGGTTCGCCGACGGACCGGCCGAGGCCCTGGCCAAACTCAGCGCCTCGGTCCACTTCGACTGGCGGCTGGCCCCCTACGACATCGCCGGCTCACGCGCCCACGCCCGGGCCCTGGCCACCGCCGGCCTGCTCACCGGCGACGAGCTGCACCGGATGCTCGCCGGCCTCGACGACCTCGAACAGGCCGTCGCCGACGGGTCGTTCACCGGCACCATCGCCGACGAGGACGTGCACACCGCGCTGGAGCGCGGCCTGCTGGAACGCCTCGGCCCCGACCTCGGCGGCAAGCTGCGGGCCGGCCGGTCGCGCAACGACCAGGTCGCCACGCTGTTCCGGATGTACCTGCGCGACCACGCCCGGATCATCGGCGGCCTGATCGCCGACCTCCAGGACGCGCTGGTCGGCCTCGCCGAGACCCACCCGGACGTGGCCATGCCCGGCCGCACCCACCTCCAGCACGCCCAGCCGGTGCTCTTCGCCCACCACGTGCTCGCCCACGTCCAGGCGCTGTCGCGGGACGCGGAACGCCTGCGGCAGTGGGACGAGCGCACCGCCGTGTCCCCCTACGGCTCCGGCGCGCTGGCCGGCTCCTCGCTGGGCCTGGACCCGCGGGCGGTCGCCGCCGACCTCGGCTTCGAACGCGGCTCGGTCGCCAACTCCATCGACGGCACCGCCTCCCGGGACTTCGTCGCGGAGTTCGCGTTCATCACCGCGATGACCGGCGTCGACCTGTCGCGGATCGCGGAGGAGGTCATCATCTGGAACACCAAGGAGTTCTCCTTCGTCACCCTGCACGACGCCTTCTCCACCGGCTCGTCGATCATGCCGCAGAAGAAGAACCCCGACATCGCCGAGCTGGCCCGCGGCAAGTCCGGCCGGCTGATCGGCAACCTCACCGGCCTGATGGCCACCTTGAAGGCGCTGCCGCTGGCGTACAACCGCGACCTGCAGGAGGACAAGGAGCCGGTCTTCGACTCCTGCGACCAGCTGGAGGTGCTGCTGCCGGCGTTCACCGGCATGATGGCCACCCTCACGGTGCACCGCGACCGGATGGCGGAACTGGCCCCGGCCGGCTTCTCGCTGGCCACCGACATCGCCGAGTGGCTGGTCAAGCAGGGCGTGCCGTTCCGCGTCGCCCACGAGGTGGCCGGCGAGTGCGTCAAGGTCTGCGAGGCGGCCGGCATCGAGCTCGACGGCCTGACCGACGAGCAGTTCGCCGCGATCTCCCCGCACCTGACCCCCGAGGTGCGCACCGTGCTCAACGTGCCCGGCGCCCTGGCTGCCCGCGACGGCCGCGGCGGCACCGCGCCCGCCGCGGTCGCCGTCCAGCTCGCCGAGGTCAAGGCCGACCTGGCCGTCCAGCGCGAGTGGGCCGACGCCCGGCGCTGAACCGCCGTGTGAAACGCCGACGGGCGGACCGGGTGATCCCGGTCCGCCCGTTCGTGCGTGCGGCCCGCGCTGCGGCGGGCCGGGGTCGGCTCAGGCCGCCTTGGCGTGGTCGGCGGCGAGCGCCTTGGCCTTCGTCGCGTAGACGTCCACGTACTCCTGGCCCGAAAGCCGCATCACGTCGGACATGACCTCGTCCGTCACCGCCCGCAACACGTACCGGTCGCGGTCCATGCCCTCGTAACGGGTGAACTCCAGCGCCGAGCCGAACCGCACGGTGAACCGGCTGATGCGCGGCACGCCGCTGCCGGTCGGCTGGATCCGGTCGGTGCCCACCATCGCGAACGGCACCACCGGCGCGCCGGTCATCAGCGCCAGCCGGGCGATGCCGGTACGGCCGCGGTACAGCCGGCCGTCGGGGGAGCGGGTGCCCTCCGGGTAGATGCCGAAGACCTTGCCCTCCTCCAGCACCCGCTTGCCGGTCATCAGCGCCGCGACGCCGCCGTGGCCGCCGTCCCGGTCCACCGGGATCATGCCCGCGGTGGTGAAGAACCAGGCCATCAGACGGCCCTTCAGGCCCCGCCCGGTGACGTACTCGTCCTTGCCGATGAAGTACACCTGCCGCTTGACCACCAGCGACAGGAACAGCGAGTCGAGGAACGTGACGTGGTTGCCGGCCAGGATGACCGGGCCGGTCCCCGGGATGTTCTCGGCGCCCTCGACGCGCGGGCGGAACAGCACCCGCATGACGATCAGCAGCAGCACCTTGAGCAACATGCGGGACAACGGATCCTCCGTCGGTGATCGGCCGGCCCGGGGAAGCGGCCCTGAGCCGTTCCTCACGGGGGAAGCGGCCTGCGCGGCTTCCGTGGGGACGATACTCGCGGTTATCGGCGAGTTCCACGCAAGGTTCACCCAGCCGGAACACAGAGTTGACAAACGCGTCCGGTGCTGCCTGCCCCGGTCGCTCGTGCGGGTGAACGTCGGCGACACCGGGATCACGACGCCCCCGCCCGGCCGTTCACCCGATATGACACCGACCCTCGCGACCGCTCCTTCGGCCCCCGCCCCGCCACCCGGCCCGGCGTCCCTCCCGCCGGGCCCCGACCGCCCCGCCCGGCTGCTGCTCATGCCGCTGCTGGCCCCGCTGCTCGCCGCCGAGGCCGCCGCGGAGGCCCGCGCCGCGGGCGGAACGGAGGCCGCCGACCTCGAACAAGCCGTCTGGCTGCGGCTGATGGAGGGACCCGGTCCACCGCCCGCGGCCGCCGCCGGCTGGCGGCGCGCCGCGGTCCGGGCCGAGGCGCGCACCGCCCGCCGCCGCGCCCGGCGCGAGGTGCCCTACGGCCCGGGCGCGGTACCCGCCGTCGCCTCGGCCGAGGCCGCCGCCCTCGACGCCGAACGCGGCCGGGCGCTGCGCGACGCGGTGCGCCGGCTGCCCGGACGCTGCCCTGAGCTGCTTTCGGCGCTGATGTCCGGTTCCGATCCCACATACCGCGAAATCTCCCGGGAGTTGGGAATCTCACAGGGCAGCCTGGGCCCGCTGCGCTCGCGCTGCCTGGGCTGTCTGCGGACCCTGCTGCGATCAGAGGGTTGAGCCCCGGCGGCGACGGGGAAAACAGCGGGTGGCGGCCGGTGGCACTCCGGGCGAACACACCCCGCAGGGCCGGAACCCGGCAACGGCGACCGGGAACGGCGGGTGGGAACGCCTGTGCCATCATCGGCGCCACGGAGAGCGGGGTGCCCACGCCGCGCTCCGCGACAGGGCAACCTCCCGGACGCGCACCCTCACCCACTCGCGGCCGGGACCACTCCAGGGGAGGCCGGCGCACATGGGCATGAGCGTGACCATCTCTTCGGCGACCGACGAGGACGCCGAGAACATCCTCAAACTCCAGTACCTCTGCTACCAGCGGGAGGCGGAGCTGTACGGCGACTACGGCATCGAACCGCTCACCCAGACCCTCGCCGCCCTGCGGACCGAACTCGGCGACGGCTGCGTCCTGGTGGCCCGGCTCGGCACCGAGGTCGTCGGCTCGGTACGCGGCACCGTCGACCCCGACGGCACCGCCCGGATAGGCAAACTCATCGTCCACCCCCGCATGCAGCGCCACGGCCTCGGCGGCCGGCTGCTCGGCGCCATCGAGGCCCGGCTCGCGGCCGAACGGGAGGCCAAGCGCTTCCGGCTGTTCACCGGCCACCGCAGCGAGGGCAACCTGCGGCTGTACCGCCGCCTCGGCTACGAGCGCACCGGTGCCGAGCAGGTCAGCCGCACCCTGAGCCAGGTCACCCTGGAAAAGTCCGTCGTCCCGCTGCCGACCGCGCAGATCCCGCCGCTGGCCGCGACCGCCTGACTCCCTGCCGGCCGCCCCGGGCTCCGGCCCGGGGCGGCCGGTCCCATACCGGGGGCGGTGCGGCCTGCGCGCCGGGCCGCGTGGGGTGCGGTGCGTGGGGCGGCTCGGGCGTGCGGCGCTGGCCGGTGCGATGCGTGGCCGGTGCGACGGTCGTCCGTGCGGCGTGCGGCGTGCGGCCGTGGCGGTGGCTCGTGCGGCGGTGGCTCGTGCGGCGTGCGGTCAGGCGGCGGTCGTCGCGGCGCCGGCCCGGCGCAGCCACAGGATGCCGGTGATCGGCAGCACCAGGGGGATGAACAGGTAGTCGGCCCCGTAGTACGACCACACCGTCTGGTCGTGGAACAGCGACGGCGTCACGATCGTCAGGGTGCCGACCACCAGCACGCCCGCCAGCTCCAGCGCGCAGCAGGCGATGCCGATCCGCCGCGCCGACTCCCCGCCGCGCACCAGGGTCACCAGGATGAACGCGTACACCACCGCGGCGACCGCCGACAGCAGGTACGCCAGCGGTGCCCGGTCGTACTGGGCGATGAGCTGGTAGATCGACCGCGAACCGGCCGCGACGGTGAACAGCCCGTACAGCGAGACGATCAGCCGCCCCGGCCCCTCGCCGATCCCGGGCCGCCGCCGCTCGCCGTCCCCGGCCGGGGAGCCGTCCTGCGGGGAGCGGTCCTGGGGAGAAGCGTCCGCCGGATGACCGGCCACCGCGCCGTCCGGTGCGGGCCGCAGCAGGTCGCCGTCGCCGGGCGTCCGGCCGTCCTCGCGCGTTCCGGTCTCAGCCATGGCCGCCTCCCCAGATGTCGAACAGGCGGATCTCCAGGACCGCCAGCACCAGACCGCCCGCCGTCACGATCGCCGACCCCCACCGGGTGCGTTCCAGCAGCGACATGAAGCCGGCCGCCGGTACCGCCAGGGCCGCGCCGGCCAGGTAGGCCACGAAGATCACGTCACCGCCGTCGGCGGCCTTCCCGCCGGTCAGCTCGACCACGCCGACCACCAGCTGCGCCAGCGCCAGCACGGTCACCACGGCCATGCCGATGAAGTGCCAGTCCTTGGTCGACTGGTCGCGGGCGGTGGCGTAACCGCACCAGGCGGCCAGCAGCAGCGCGGCCACCGACACGGCCACGGTCAGACCGCCGATCACCGGCTCCTCCGCGGGCTGGGCCGACGGTGGCGACCGGCCGCCGGGCAGGGTGAAACGGGCATGCGGTGACTCTAGTACGCGCCGCGGCCCCGCCCGCGCGGTGCCCCCGGCGTGCGGCCCGGGCCGGGGGGTGCGCGCGGGCCGGGGCGTGCGGCGCGGGCCCGGGCGCCGGAGGACGGTTCGGGGTGGGCGCCGCAAGGGGACCGGCGGTGGGTGCGGGAGAGGGAATCCGTGGCGGGCGCCGGACGGGAATCCGGGGTGGGCGGTCCGGGGCCGGCGCCGGCCCCGGTCAGCGGGTGCGGCGCAGCCAGTACACGTCGGTGGTGTACGGCATCTCCAGCCGCTGTTCGCCGTGGGTGGCGCCCTGGCGGCGCAGCAGGTCGAGCATCTCGGCCCGGACCCGTTCCTGCTCCGCGGCGCCGAGCACCACGATGTGGCTGGACGACATCATCCGCTCGACCACGTCGTCGACGGTGGTCGGGTGCGGATTGGCCCAGTGCCGCTCCTCCAGGGCCGACCAGCCGGGCCGGCCGGTGAACGCCGCCCGCCAGCCGCCGTCCAGCGGACTGGGCAGGTCGCGCGGGGTGCGGCGGAAGTAGATGTCCTGGAACTCGCGCACCCACGGCACCGACGTGTCGTAGGTGCTCCACACCAGCGCCAGCGCGCCGCCCGGCCGCAGCAGCCGTTCCACCTCGGCCAGCGCGCCGGCCGCGTCGAACCAGTGCCACGACTGCGCGGCCACCACCGCGTCGGCACTGCCGTCGGCCAGCCCGGTGTCCTCCGCGGTCCCGTCGGTCACCGCCACCCCCGGCAGCAGCTCCGCCAGCCGCTCGCGCATCTCCCGCACCGGCTCCACCGCGATCACCTCGGCGCCGGTCAGCGCCAGCAGGCGGGTGAACTTGCCCGTTCCGGCGCCCAGATCGACCACGGTGCGCCCGCCCTGGAGCGGCAGCGCGTCCGCCAGCTCCTTCAGCGCGGCCATCGGGTACGACGGCCGGGACCGCTCGTATCCGCCCGCCGAACGCTGGTAGCCGACTCCTGCTGCGTGGTGGACCGTCACGCGGGCAGACGCTAGCAGGACCGGGTGACGACGGGGGGAACGGGCGGCGTCCGCCGCGGTCCGCGCCCGGCCCGATCCTGCGCGCCGTCCGTCCGATGCTGCATGCTGTGTTTTTCACACGGGCTGGCCCTTTCACCCGGCGGGCGGCGACGCCGGAGGCGGACGGGCACGGCCACTCGGCGAGGAGCGGCGCATGACTTCCATCTTCCCGGACGTCTCGGTCAGTACCGAACGCCTCAGCCTGCGCCCGTACGACGAGGACGACCTCCCGGCGCTGGTGGAGATGATGAACGACGAGTCCGCCGTCGCCTGGCTGCCCGCCCCGCACCCGTACACCGAGGCCGACGCCCGCGCGTGGGTGACCTCCAGTGCGCCGCGGCAGCGCGACTCGGGCGCCGGGATCGTCTTCGCCGTCACCGAGTTCCTCACCCAGCGGCTGGTCGGCACCGTGCAGTTGCACCGCACCGACTGGGACACGCTCGGCGCGGAGGTCCGCTACCTGACCGCGCACTGGGCCCGCGGCGAGGGCTACGCCTGCGAGGCGGTGCTCGCCGTCGCCCACTGGCTCTTCCACGACCAGAAGTTCGAACGCCTGGAGCTGCGCACCGCGGCCGGCAACTCCGCGGCGCAGCAGGTGGCGCAGAAGATCGGCTGCATCAGCGAGGGCGTCCTGCGGAACGCCGGCGTGGTCCGGCACCGCGAGGAGGACAGCGGCTGGTCCCCGGTGCGGACCGACCTCATCGTCTGGAGCCTGCTGCCGGAGGACCTGGAGACCCCGGCCGGCTCCACCGCCGACGGCCGCACCGAGGCGGCCTACCCGGAGTGGCACTGACCGTGCCGCGAGCGGACCGCCGGCGGTGAGCGGAGCCGCCGGCGCCTGCCGGGCTCGCGGCGCCCGCCGGACGCCCGGTGCCCAGGCGTTCGGCGTCGAGACGGTCAGTGGTGACCCCGGACGTCCGGACTCGGCTGGCGGCGGTCTGAAAATCTGCGCGGGATAGTGTGTGTTCAGCCCACGGCCCGCGCCGCTCACGCACCGGCGCCGCCGGCCCACCGGGCGGCCACCCCACCGCCGGCCCCACGGCCGGCACACGACGCGAAGGACGAGGATGGCGGACCGGGTCACGGTGATCGGCTGGGACGGCACCCCGCTCACGGAAGCGGCACGTTCCGCGCTCGGCGCCGCCACGCTGGTGGCCGGCGCCCGGCACCATCTCACGCTGTGCGAGGTCCCGGAAGGCGCCGAACGCGTCCTGCTCGGCAGCGTCGAACTCGCCGCCCGCCGGATCGCCGCGCACCGCGGCACCGCGGTCGTACTGGCCGACGGCGACCCCGGGTTCTTCGGCGTGGTCCGCGCCCTGCGCGCCCCCGAACACGGCCTGGAGATCGAGGTGGTCCCGGCCGTCTCCTCGATCGCGACCGCCTTCGCCCGGGCCGGCATGCCCTGGGACGACGCCCGGGTCGTCGTCGCGCACGGCCGCACCCTGCGCCGCGCCGTCAACGTCATACGCGCCTGCCCCAAGGTCGCGGTGCTCACCGCCCCGGGCGCCGGGCCGGCCGAACTCGCGCTGCTGCTCGGCGGGGTGCACCGCACGTTCGTCATCTGCGAGGCCCTGGGCACCGAACGTGAACGCGTCACCGTCCTGACCTCGGACAAGGTCGCCGACCACATCTGGCGTGATCCCAATGTGGTCATCGTCATCGGCGCGACCTCCGCGACCGGCGCCGGCGGCTGGCTGGCCGGCCAGGACCCGGCGGCCGACGGCCCGTTGCGCGGCTGGGCCCTGCCGGCCGAGGACTACGGACGCGGCCCCGGCGCCCCCGGCCGCTCCGCGCAGTCGCGGGCCCTGCAACTCGCCCGCCTGGGACCGCGCACCGGCGACCTGGTGTGGGACATCGGCGCCGGCGGCGGGGAGTTCACCGTCGAGGCCGCCCGGCTCGGCGCCGCGGTCATCGCCGTCGACCACGACGTCGACGCCTGCGCCCTGACCACCGCCAACGTCCGCCGCTACGGCGTCCAGGCACAGGTCGTGCACGGCACCGCGCCCGGCGTGCTGGAGGACCTGCCCGAGCCCGACGTCGTACGGATCGCGGCCGGCGGCGCCGAGGTCGTCGCCGCCTGCGCGGCCCGCCGGCCGGAACGCCTGGTGGTCACCGCCGGCACCCGCGACGAGGCGGAGGCCGTCGCACGCGCCCTCGCCGAGGGCGGTTACACGGTGGAACGCTCCCTGGTCCAGGCGGTCGAACTGGACGGCGACTGGGCCGAGATCGAGCGGGCCACCGTCTTCGTGCTGACCGGCACCCCGGCCGTCCCCGGCGGCGGCACGCCCGGCGATCCGGCGAACGCGCGGCGTAACTGACGCCAACCCCGTTGCCGGCCACGGTTGTTCGAGGCCGCAGGCTGCCACCGCCGCCCGACTCGCAACACGATCGGGTGATCGCGGGGTAGGCTGGCGGACCGTTGTGCCGTGTTCCGGTGATCGTGCGTCTTCTGCCCGTCAGTGACGTGTTTTCGCTGGCCGCGGGCACAGCGCCGGTCCGGGACGTGGTGTGGTTCACCCCCGTCGAGGGACGGGTTCGGGTGGTCGCGCCGCGCGGCCGGCCGGGACAATGGGACGTCCCGGAGCCGGTCGTGCCGCCTGCCGCGCGTGCTCGTACCGCTCGGGGTGGTCCAGGTGCCGTTCCGGCGGGACCCGGGTCGCGGCCACCGGCGCGTCACGGGGCTGGAAGGAGCTATACGGATGGGCGAGGGGCACGCATGACTGACACCGGCCCGGTCCCCGGCGAGGGACTGCCGGAGAGCGCTGGAACGGAAGCGGTGCGGCCGCCGCACGCCGGACAGCCCGGCGAAGCGGTAGCCGCGGCGGCGCACGGCCACCACTGGAGCACCGACGCCTTCCTGGCCCCCGCCACCCCGGCGTTCACCTTCCTCGACCAGCCGGAGCCCGCGGACGCCGCCGCCCCGCCCGGCGAGTACGAGGACGAGGAGCTGCTGATGCCCGGCCCGCAAGGCGGCTGGGCCGACCCGCAGTTCGTACCGCCGCCCTCGGCCCCGCAGCACGCGGCGCCCCAACCCCCGTCCCCGGAGCACCTGATGCCCCCGCAGCCCGTCGAGTACCCGGCCCCCGTCGCCGACGGCATCCCGGCGGCCCCGGCGGAGGGCTACCCGGCGGAGGGTTACCCCGTCGAGGGCTGTCCGGCGGACGCCTACCCGGCCGAGGGGTACCCCGCGCAGACCTACGCCGCCGTGCCGGACGCGTTCCCGCAGGCCCCGCAGGCGCCCGAGCCGTTCGCACCGCCTGCGGAGCCGGCGATGGAACACGTCGGCCTCGAACCGCTGGTGCCGGCCCAAGCCGCGCCCCCCGCCGTCCCGATGCCCGACCCGGCCGCCGGCCCGCCGCCGGTGCCCGAGGCGCCGGCGCAGGACGCGGCGGCCGTCGCCGAGCCCGGTGCCGCGTGGGTGCCGGAGCCGGCCGCACCGGCCGACCAGGCGCCGCCGCCGCGCCGCCCGCTGAACCTCGGACCCCCGCAGGCGCCCGGCACCCCGCGGGAGTCGACCTCCGGCGTCTCGGTGCGTTCGCTGGCGGACCGCGGCCCGACGCCGGCGCCCGCCCCGCCCGCGCCGCCGTTCGCCGAGCCCGTCGTCATCCCGGGCCAGCAGACCACCGACGCCCCGCTGCCGGGCGCCGGCTGGGGTACGCCCGACGACGCCGCGGCCGTGCCGGAGAACCCGCAGCCGGTGCCCGCCGACGAGCCCGGCGGCCTCGCCGACCTCGACCGCGACCCCCTCCAGGCCGTCGCCGAGCCGTCGCCCGCCCCCGAGGCCGCCGCAGACCCGGCGGCCGAACTCCCGCAGTCCCAGCCGGCCCCCGAGGCGCCGGAGGCCCTCGCGGCGCCGGAGGCCGCTGAAGCGTCCGAGATCCCCGAGGCGTCCGCAGTCCCTGAGGCGCCCGAGGCCCTCGTGGCGGAACCGGCGCCCGCCGCCGACCCCGCCGCGGCGCCGGCCGAGGCGGAAGCCGCCACGCCGGCCGTCGAGCAGGAAGCCGTCGCGGCGCCCGAGCAGCCGGAGGCCGTGCCCGAGGCAGCGGCTGAGGTCGCCGCCGTCGCGGAGGCCGACGTCCCGGTGGCCGATGTCGCGGATGCCGGCGCCCAGGTCGCCGACGTCCAGGTGCCGGCCGCCGAGGCGCCGATCGCCGAGGCGCCCGCCGCCGAGGTGCTGAACGCCGAGGCATCCGCCGCCGAGGTGGCCGAGGCCCAGCCCGCTGACGCCGAGGAGCCGGCCGTGGAGGCTGCCGCCGTTGACCCGGCACCGGCCGGGCCGGCCGTCGTCGATCCGGCGGCTGTCGAGCCTGCCGCCGGGGAAGCGGTTCCGGCGGAGGCCGTCGCCGTTGATCCGGCACCGGTCGGGACCGTTCCCGCCGAGGAGGAACCCGCGCCGGAGGTGGCGACTCCCGCCGACGCCGGGCCCGTCGCCGAGCCGGAGGCGCTGCCCGTGGCGGAGGCGGCGCCGCTCCCGGAGGCCGCGCCGCTCCCGGAGGTGGCTTCCGCGCCGGAGGCCGTGCCCGCACCGGAGGCCGTCCCCGCGCCGGAGGACGTGGCCGGGGTGCCGGTCGTGGCGCCCGCGGAGGTGCCTGCGCCGGGTGAGGCAACTCCCGTCGACTGGGCGCCTGTTGACGTTGTCCAGCTGGCGCCCGCGCCCTTGCCGGAAGCGGAGCCGCAGGAGGTCGCCGAGCCGGAGGCCGTGGCGGAGGCCGTGGCGGAGCCCGTTGCCGAGCCCGCGCCGGAGCCCGTCGCGGAGATCCCCGCCGAGGTCCCGGCGGAGGTCCCGGCGGAGGTCCCGGCGGAGGTCCCGGCGGAGGCGCCCGCACCGGAAGCCGCGGTCCCAGAAGCTGCGGTCCCGGACGCCGAGCCGATGCCGGAGCCGGTCGCCGTCGACGGTGCCGCGCCGGAGCCCGACGCCGCGCCCGTCCCCGAGGATGCCGCGCCCGAGGCCGACGCCGCGCCCGCCCCCGGGACGGAAGCCGGCGCCGAGCCGGTCGCGGAGGCCGAAGCGCCGGAGCCGGTCGCCGAGGCACTGCCGGACGAGGTCCCGGCCGCCGCGCCGCAGGACCCGCAGGACGCAGCCCCGGTCACCAACCCGGAGCCGGTCGCGGAGGCCGGTTCCGTTGCCGAGGCGACGGAACCGTCTCAGGCGGCGGAGTCCCCCGCGGCGGAGGACCTCGTAACGGAGGCCCCCGCAACGGACGCTCCCGCAACGGAGGCCCCCGCAACGGACGGTGAGCCGGCGGCCGAGATCGCGGCGGACGATCCGTCCGGGACCGGCGCGGACACCGGGCCGCAAGCGGCGGTCGCCGAAACCGTGGAGACCGCGGCCGAGCCCGTTGCCGCCCCGGTGGAGGCGGAGGCCGAAACCGAGGTGGCCGAGCCGGTGGCGGCGCCGCAGGGGCCCCCGAGCCCCGGGTACGACGCGGCCGTGCGGGACGCCGTGCACAAGGTGATCCGGGAGCGGCGGGACATCCGCAACGGGTTCCGGCCCGACCCGATCCCGCACGAGGTGCTGCTGCGGGTGCTGGAGGCCGCGCACACCGCGCCGAGCGTCGGGCACTCCCAGCCGTGGGACTTCGTCGTCATCCGGTCGGAGAAGACCCGCGAGAAGATGCACGAACTGGCCGAGCGGCAGCGCGAGGCATACGCGAGCGCGCTGCCGAAGGCGCGGGCCAAGCAGTTCCGCGAGCTGAAGATCGAGGCGATCCTCGACACCCCGGTCAACATCGTGGTGACCGCGGACCCGACGCGCGGTGGCCGGCACACCCTCGGGCGGCACACCCAGCCGCAGATGGCGCCCTACAGCTCCGCCCTCGCGGTGGAGAACCTCTGGCTCGCCGCCCGGGCCGAGGGCCTCGGGGTCGGCTGGGTCAGCTTCTTCGACGAGCGCGAGATGGTCCGCGAACTCGGCCTGCCCGAGCACCTGGAGGTCGTGGCGTACCTGTGCGTCGGGTACGTCGACGAGTTCCCCGAGGACCCCGAGCTGGTGCAGGCCGGCTGGTCCAAGCGCCGCCCGCTGTCCTGGGTGGTGCACGACGAGGCGTACGGCAACCGGGCGCTGCCCGGCGAGGAGCCGCACGGCCTGCTCGACGAGACGCTGCGCGGCATCCGCCCGCTGGACGCCAAGGCGCTCGGCGAGGCGTGGGAACGGCAGAAGCGGATGACCAAGCCGTCCGGCGCGCTCGGCATGCTGGAGATCATCTCCGCGCAGCTGTCCGGCCTGTCCCGGCAGTGCCCGCCGCCGATCCCGGAGCCGGCCGTGGTGGCCATCTTCGCCGGCGACCACGGCGTGCACGCCCAGGGCGTCACCGCCTGGCCGCAGGAGGTCACCGGCCAGATGGTGGCCAACTTCCTCGGCGGCGGCGCGGTCTGCAACGCCTTCGCCAACCAGGTCGGCGCCGAGGTGTGCGTGGTCGACGTCGGCGTGGCCGGCGAACTGCCCAGCACCCCGGGCCTGCTGCCCCGCAAGATCCGGCCCGGCACCGACGACTTCACCGTCGGTCCCGCCATGACCCGGCAGGACGTGCTGCGGGCCATAGAGGTCGGCATCGAGACCGCCCGCGACCTGGTGGCTGCCGGCAACAAGGTGCTGCTCACCGGTGAGATGGGCATCGGCAACACCACCGCCTCCGCCGCGCTGATCGCCGTCTACACCGGTGCCGACCCGGCCGAGGTCACCGGTCGCGGCACCGGCATCAACGACGAGATGCTGGCCCGCAAGGTCGACGTGGTGCGCCGCGCGCTGGAACTGCACAACCCCGACCCGACCGACCCGATCGGCGTTCTCGCGGCGGTCGGCGGCCTGGAGCACGCCGCCATCGCCGGCCTGCTGCTGGGCGGTGCCTCGCTGCGCACCCCGGTCATCCTCGACGGGGTCAGCGCCGGCGCCGCCGCGCTGGTCGCCCGGGCCATCGCTCCCGAGGCGCTGGCCGCCTGCATCGCCGGCCACCGCAGCGCGGAGCCGGGCCACGTCGCCGCGCTCACCAAGCTCGGCCTGCGCCCGCTGGTCGACCTCGACCTGCGGCTCGGCGAGGGCACCGGCGCGCTGCTCGCCCTCCCGCTCGTGCAGAGCGCGGCCCGCGTCATGCACGAGGTCGCCACGTTCGACGCGGCGGGCGTCACGGAGAAGGGCTGACGGCGCCCCCGGCGGGACGGTTGCCCGGTCCCGCCGGGGTCCGGGCCCTTTTCCGGGGGTGAGTGCGGTTCCGGCGGGGCTGCGGTGAGCGCCCGCCGCGCTGCTGACGTCGGCGGGTCTGCCCGCCGCCGGGCACCGGGCTCCGGGGCCCGCTGTTCGACCGCCGGTACGGATCGGGCGCCGCCGGACTCTCCCCCCGCCACACGGCCGTTCGCCGCTCCGCCGCCCGCTGTCCACCACGCCGCCGTCCACCACTCCGTTCCTCCGCCGCACCCGCGTCCCGCCGACCACCACGCCTCCGTCCGCCGACCACCAGGCCGCCGTCTCACCGCCCACCACGCCGCCGTCCGCCGACCACCACCCCGCGCCGCCACCCCGCCCACCCCCGTCC
>NZ_JAAGKO020000043.1 GCF_027947535.2 Streptantibioticus silvisoli | reverse complement strand
GTTTTTCTGGGGGCTGGGGCGGGGGCGGGGGCCGAGGCCGGAGGGGTGGCCGGTGTTGATGCGGCCGGTGCGGGGGCCTGGGGCGACCTCCCCGGGCGGGGGGCGGTGTCCACCGTGGCGGGCGTCAGGCTTGCGGTGGCGGGCGTCAGCCCTGCCGTGGCGCGCGTCAGCCCTGCCGTGGCGGGCGCCGCGTTCACCGTGCGCGGGCGTGAGCCGTGCCGTGGCGGGCGCCGCATTCACCGTGCGCGGGCGTGAGCCTTGCGGTGGCCGGCGTGAGCCCTGCGGTGGCGGGCGCCGCGTTCACCGTGATCGGCGGCTGTCTCCCCCGTCCGGCGCGCACCCTGCCGTGGCCGACGGCCCTGCCGTGGCGGGCGCCGCGTTCACCGTGCGCCGCCATCAGCCCTGCCGTGGCCGGCGGTCCTGCCGTGGCCGGCGCCGCGTTCACCGTGCGCCGCCGTCAGCCCTGCCGTGGCCGGCGCCGCGTCCCCCGTGGCCGGCGCCGTCTCCCCCGTCCGGCGCGCACCCTGCCGTGGCCGACGGTCCTGCCGTGGCCGGTCCGGTTCAGCCCGGGAGGCCCGCGCGGCGGAGGGCGGTCAGGGGTTGCCAGGGGGCGTCGGGCGGGTCGGCGGGGCAGCGGCGCCAGACCAGGCCGTCGGGGTGGTGCAGGACGACGGAGATCTCGTCCGGGGTCGGCGGCTCGGCGTTGCCGGTCAGCCGGACCGCACGGAAGCCCAGGTTCCGCACCCGGGTCAGGGCGCGCTGGCGGTTGCGGGCGTGGACCAGGACGCGGATCGCGGTGCCGGCCGGGTCGTCCGGATCACGGCGCGGCAGGACCAGGGCGACGACCACGGTCCCGCCCGGCAGTCTGCTGAATCCTCCGGATGCCACGGTCCGATAATCCGCCCGGACGCCCCCTGATCGCCAGCCGGAGTACGTTTCCGCAGGCCGGAGCAGGTGCGGACCGGACCCGGCGCACCGCGCGCCACCGGCACGCCAGCCGCCCGGAGCACGGCCGTGGCACCCGGCGGACGGCGTGACTCCGTGCGCCCCTTGTGCTCCACACCACAGGTGAGGTGTCGCTTACCGTCCGTTCCGGGCGGGAATCGGGACCCGTAGAGAGTCGCCGGGCGGCACGCCCTTCAGCTGACACCGGTCGTCGACGCCGACCGCCCGGACCGCGCGGATGACCCCCCATCCGCGCGCAGCCCCGCATCAAGGACGGATTCCGCCATGCCGCGTCCGGCTCCCGCCCAGTTCGTCTACGGATCGGCCACCACCGTGCTGTCGGTGCCGGCCGTCCTGCTGCTGTCGGGGGCGAGGTCCGGCGCCGCGGTGGTGCTCGTCGCCGTGGCGGGACTCGTGCTGGGCCTGCTGGTCGCGATGTCGCCGGCCGCGACCGGCCGCACCCGCGGCACGGTGGCCGCCGCCGGGCCGGTGGACGGCGCACCGGTCACCGCGCGCCGGTCCCCCACCGCCCGGCCCGGCCGCCGGACCGCGGCGGACCGCGTCCTCAGCGGCCGCCCCACCCGCCGCTGACGGCGAGTCCTCCGTCCCGGGGCGCACGGATTGCGGCTGGGTCTGTACGGGGGCACGGCTTCGGCTGTACGAGGGCACGGTTTCGGCTGGACGGCGGCACGGCTGACGGCTTCGGCTGGACGGCGGCACGGCTGACGCCTCACGGCTGACGGCCTCCGCGGTCCGGCACGCCGCGTTGAGCGCGACAGGTCCGGCGCGACGCGTTCAGCGTGCGACGTGTCCCGCGCGCCCCCTTCAGCGGGTCGCCTCGACGACGACCGTCTTGGCCGCCTTGTCGTGCAGGCACTGGTGGTAGGGCCGGTCCCAGAGGCACCACACCACGTTGACCAGCCAGAACACCGAGCCGCAGCACGGCACGATCG
The DNA here is from genome assembly GCF_027947535.2 of Streptantibioticus silvisoli. Taxonomy (GTDB): domain Bacteria; phylum Actinomycetota; class Actinomycetes; order Streptomycetales; family Streptomycetaceae; genus Streptantibioticus_C; species Streptantibioticus_C silvisoli. The sequence continues at coordinate 72,404 of NZ_JAAGKO020000043.1, read as the reverse complement.
GCGGCAGCGCATAGACGGCCGCGCGGGTCCAGCCGGGGCTGCCGACCGGCGTGGCGCCGTTGTCCAGCAGGGCGACCCTGATCCTCATCGCCATCTTGCCGACGGTCTGGCCGCGGGTGGTCAGCATGTAGCCGTCGTAGGCGAAGTAGACCAGGCCGTAGACCAGGTCCTGCCAGAAGCTGCGCAGGTTGGCGTTGTAGCCGAAGCCGCCGAACGCGAAGTACATGATCACACCGAGCGGCACACCGATGAGCAACGCGTCGATGATCCGGGCCACCAGCCGCTTGCCGCGGTTCGCCAGCGGCGGCATGCCGGCCAGCGGATCGGCCATGCCGGGCCCGTACGGCTGTCCGGGCGGCGGAGGCCCGTAGGGCGGCGGTGTGCCACCGGGCGGCGGGGCGCCGTAGGGCGGCGTGCCACCGGGCGGTGACCCGTAGGGCGGGGTGCCGCCGCCGGGCCCTGCGGGTCCCGCGGGCCAGGAGGATTCCGGGGGTCCGGAGGGCGAGCCGTCCGGCCGCTTCCCGAACGGGTCCCGCTGAGGCTGGTCTCCGGAGCCGGGCGGCGGCTGTTCGGTACTCATGCGTCGAGTCAAACCCGGCGCGGTATCCCCCGCCCGTGCGCGACGGCCGTCCGGGGGACACCGCACCGCCGCTCCCCCGGCGCACCGCCGGTGCGGTCACGCTCCGCTGGAGCTCCTGTTCGACCTGTGCGGATGAAGAACAAGCTGAGGCGGGAGTTCACGGCACCGGTGGGGTTGCCGCCCGGTGCGGCTCGTTCCGCCACCGGCACGGCCCCATCGGACCGGACACTTCCGAAAACCGTTGACTGCTCGTTGACACTCGCAACGGTATTCCGGACAGACACCGCCCGACCGGCTGCCCGACCGCTCGCCACACGAACCCGCCCGCCGGCCGCAGTCAGGTAACGCGTGACGCGACAGGGAGCCGACGCAGCAGGTGCTCGACGGCGTCGGAATGTTCCTCGGACCGGATCACCGACCTGGTCATTCTCCGGCCGTGAGAGTGCGTCTGCCGCCGCAGGACGTTCCGGGAGAAGCGTCACGATCCGGGACGCGGTCCGCCTCGGCCCGGCCGACCATGCCACCGCGGTCACTGCCGCCCAGCTCCGCGACGTCACCGAACGTCTCATCACGGCAGGTCAATGGGTGCCGGGTGAGCCGGACATCACCAACGTGACGGACGCCGGCCACGACGTGACCCGTCCGGCCCGGGTGCTGCGGTACCTGCCGTCGCGCTGGTCGGCGGCGTCCGTGGTAACCGGGTGATGCGGCTGCCGAAGCCGCCTCGCGTCCACGACCCGAAGGGCGGCCGGCCGCCGAAGCACGGTCCGGAGTTCCGCTTCGCCAAACCCGAGGCCCTGGCCTGAACCGGCGGTCATGGCCCGCACCGCCACCGCGAACCACGGCAAGGCCGTCACGCAGGCGTGGGACCGGGTCCACCCGCGGCTGACCCACCGGGCGGCCCCGCCGGTGGTCGTGGTCATCGAAGACCAGCGCCGACGACGCGGACGTCGACCGGGGGTGGCAGGTGTTCCTGCGGCGCTTCGACCTGGAGCACACCTTCCGGCTGTTCCAGCAGACCCTGGGCCAGACATGGCCCCGCCTGCGGGAACGCGGCTGGGCGCGGCTGGTCATCGCCGCATGCACCCAGTTCCGGCTCGCCCGCCCGATCACCCCGCGAGCTGCGACACCCGAGGGAGAAACCAGCCGCACCTGCCCTGCCCCGCCGGAGCACCGAAACCCCACCGGCCCGGCCCCGGACGACCGCCCGGCGGGGCGCCTTCGTCAGTCGTCCGCGGCCACGAACGTACGGGCCACCTTGTCGTGCCAGCACTGGCGCCAGGGCCGGTCGAACAGGCACCAGGCGACGTTGACGACGCCGACCAGCACGAAGTCCAGCACCTGGCGGAGCAGCATGCGGCGCAGCGCCTGGCCGAAACCGGGCGTGATCTGCGACTCGATGTCGAGCACCTGGAGCCGGAAGAGCTTCTTGCCGAGGGTGCGGCCCCACTTGACGGTGGGGAGCACCTCGTACAGGAGCCCGGCCAGCAGCATGGCGCCGAGCAGCACGGCGAGGTACGCGCCGGTGGTGCCGTCGATCAGCCAGACCTGGACGTTCTCGCCGCTGAGCCGGGCGGCGTCGATCTTGTGCTGGAGGTGGTGCAGCGAGCCCATGGCCAGCGGATACGTGGCCGCCGAGACGACCGCGCCGACCAGCAGGGTGTCCAGCACCCGGGCGGCGAGGCGGCGGCCGGTGCCGCCGGGTCTGGCGGGCTGGGCGGCCGAGGCGAACGGGTCGCTGGCCAGCGGCCGCCACGGCAGCACCACGGGGTCCGGGGCACCGGGTACGGCGGGCGCGCCGGCCCCGGCCGCCGGGCCGTCCTGCCGGGCGAGTTCGCCGACCTGCCGCTGCCACGGCACCCCGCCGCCGTCGCCGGGCGGCGGATAGCCGTAGCCACCGGCGGCGGCCGGCAGCTGCCGCTCCGGGTACCCGTAACCGCCGGGCGCCGACGGGGTCGCCGGCGGCGCGGTCCGCGGGTACCCGTAGCCGCTCTCCTGCGGCTGGGGCTGCGGCTGCGGCTGCGGTACGGCAGCGGGTTCCGGGCGCGCGGGGCGCGGGAACGGCGTGGGGGCGGAGGCGTGTGGCGGCACGGCGGCCGACGCGGGGGCGGCCGGTGCTGCGGCGGCCGGTGCGGGGGCCTGGGGAGCGGCGGCGGCCGGGGCGGGGGGCTCGGGGGCCGGGGCGGCGTCAGCGGCGGGCCAGTCGACGTGCCGGGCGTCCCGGGAGCCGCCGGAGCCGTGGCCGTCACCGGAGCCGTGGCCGGGGCCGGAGCCCTTCCCGGAGCCGTGGTCGCCGTCGGAACCGGCTCCGAAGCCTGCCCCGGAGCCGTGGTCGGGGTTCCGGTGCGGGTCCGCCGGTGTTCCGTGCTGGGCGCGGGGAGCGGCGGGGTCCTCGTCGAGGAACATCGGGCCGGACTCCTCGACCGACGCCGGTCCGCTCCGCGACGGGACCCGCGGCGGGACGCGCGACGCGGCCGGGGCGGGCGTGGCGCGGGTGCCGGGCGGCGGGGGAAGTTCCTCGCCGGGGCCGGGCTGCGGGCGGCTGGTGCCGGGCACCCAGGCGGTGCCGTCCCAGTACCGCACGTAGCCGGGAATGGACGGGTCGGGGTAGTACCCCTCGCGGGGTGCTTCCGCGCTGCCGCCTGCGGAGGTCACCAATGCCCTCAACTCCCCTCTGTGCCGTGGACGCAGGCAAGACAGTAACGAAGAACGAGGCCGGCGCACGACGCATACCGCGACCGTTCGGCCGTCGAACGGGTGCAGGGGACGGAGGGGCCGGGCGGCGGGGACGTGAGGGCCGGGCGGACGCGGGTGCGCCGATTCCCCTGTAGCGGTTCGACGGGCCGTCGCGGGCGCGTTCGGGAAAACCCGTGCCGGGCAGGCGAAGTCGCGTAAGGGTGTGGGTCACACGTGCTCTCTCCGGTGCGGCCCCCCGCAGCACCGGTTGCGTCACTCCGCCAGGGGCCGTCGAGGAAAGGACGTCGTCCGCATGCACACCGTGGTGGAAAGCGAACTGGAACTGAATCTCGTGCTGTCGCCGGAACACAGCGTTCCGGTGCCGGCCAGACTGTCGTACCGCGCGGACGATCCGTTCGCCGTGCACGTCGCCTTCCACGTCGGCTCCGAGGCGCCGGTGAACTGGACGTTCGCCCGCGACCTGCTGGTGGAGGGCGTCTTCCGGCCCAGCGGCCACGGGGACGTGCGCATCTGGCCGACGAAGGTGGAGGGCCGCTCGGTGGTCTGCCTGGCGCTCAGCTCCCCGGACGGCAGCGCGCTGGTGGAGGCGCCGGCCGGGCCGATCGGCGCCTGGCTGGAACACACCTTCGACGCGGTCGCCCCCGGCACCGAGGCCGGCCGCCTCGGCCTCGACCACGGTCTGGTGGCCCTGTTGTCCGCCACCTCGCGCGACGAGTCGCCGGACAGCGGGAGTTGACCCCGGATGCCGCGAACACCGGTACCCGCGATGGGATTTCACCCGTACGGGGGACACCGGGGGCGTCCGTACGGACCCGGCCGGTGCGGCGGGCGGACCTGGCCGGTGAGGTGCGCGGACCCGGCCGGTGCGGCGGGCGACCGGTGCCGCGCGCCCGCCGCGAGCCGCTGGACGCGCCCTAGGAGCGCGGTTCGTCCTCGGCGACGTACCGCAGACCGCGGCACAGCGCGTCGATGTCGTCGATCGCGGCGATCACCCGGCCGGGGTGGGGGTGCACGGTGCGGACGCTGACGATCAGGTCGAGGTGCTCGACGTACCAGGCGTAGCGCAGGCCGACGAGGATGCCGCCGTAGGCGTCGTCGCGGTCGCGGCAGTAGCGCAGCGCCCGCAGCCCGCTGCCGAGCCCGGCGGCGGTGAACTCCTCGACCAGCGGCGGCTCGACGGCCTCGGGGTCCTCGACGGCGAGGGCGTAGCGCAGGTCGGACTCGGGGTCGGTGGTGCGCGGGTAGTCGCCGACGTAGACCGGCAGGGGCACGTCGCGCGGTCCGGGCAGGTGCAGGTAGATCTCGTAACCGGGCAGCGGGCGCGGGCAGTTGTCCGCGCAGTAGGCCAACACCTGGGCCAGGGAGTCGACTTCGTCGCCGCGTGGGGTGAGCGGGCTGTCGTTCCACACCGCGTTCGCGGCGATGACCGCCCAGGTCGCCGGGTCGGGGAAGTCCTTCTCGAACCCCGGCGCCGGCCAGTCGGTGGGCAGCGCGATCCACCGGGCCGGATCGCGCAGCCCGGACTCCAGGAACTGCTCGGTCATCGCGTCCTCAACTCCCCCGCGATCGGCGGCCCTTCACCCTCGACGCCACCCCGCGTCCGGCGGAACGCGACCGCCCCCGCCGCCACGACCGTTCCCGCGACCGCCCCCGCGACCGCTCTCCTTCGCGCTCCCGCCCGCGCCATCCGGCTGTTCCCTCTCCTGGTCCGTTCCCTGGTCCGCGCCCGCCCGCACGCCCCGACAGGTCGGCATCCTAGGTCTGAACCATTCGTCCCACAGCCCCTGTTCACCCGTTCGTGCGACACCGGTTACGGCCATCCGTCGCGGGCCGGGAAGCGGGAGCGGTGGGACCGGTGAACCTGGTCGGGCGGCGCGGCGGCTTCCCGGCGTCGGGCGCAGGCCCGCGCGAAACGTGCACCCGGTCCGGTCCCCCCAGCCACGCCCTGCGGTGACGCGGCCGCCCCCGGTCAGAAGACCTTGCCGGGGTTCAGGATGCCGTAGGGGTCGAAGACGTGCTTGAGGGAGCGGTGGAGGTCGAGGCTGACGGGGCCGAGTTCGCGGGCGAGCCAGTCCTTCTTGAGCAGGCCGACGCCGTGTTCGCCGGTGATGGTGCCGCCGAGGTCGAGGCCGAGGGCCATGATGTCGTCGAAGGAGGCGCGGGCGCGGGCCGCGGCGGCCGGGTCGGCGGGGTCGAAGCAGACGACGGGGTGGGTGTTGCCGTCGCCGGCGTGCGCGCACACGCCGATGACCAGACCGTGGCGGGCGGCGATCTCCGCGACGCCGTCGAGCATGGCGGCCAGCCGGGAACGCGGCACGGCGACGTCGTCGATCATCGTGGTGCCGGTGACGCGTTCCAGGGCCGGCAGCGACAACCGGCGTGCCTGGAGCAGGAGTTCGGACTCGGCGGCGTCCTCGGCGGGGACCACGGCGGTGGCGCCGGCCGCGGTGCACAGTTCGGCGACGGCGGCGAGGTCGGCGGCCGGGTCGGGGGTGTCGAACGCGGCCAGCAGCAGCGCCTCGGTGGTCTCCGGCAGCCCCATCCGGGCCAGGTCGTTGACCGCGCGGATCGTGGTGCGGTCCATCAGCTCCAGCAGGGACGGGGTGTGGCCGCGTTCCATGATGGAGCAGACCGCCGCGCAGGCGGTGGCGGCGGACGGGAACTCGGCGGCCAGCGCGAGCTGCCGGGGCGGGGCGGGCCGCAGGGCGAGCACCGCGCGGACCACGACGCCCAGGCTGCCCTCGGAGCCGACGAACAGCCGGGTCAGGTCGTAGCCGGCCACGCCCTTGGCGGTGCGGCGCCCGGTGCGCAGCAGGCGGCCGTCGGCCAGCACGACGTCGAGCCCCAGGACGTACTCCGCGGTGACGCCGTACTTGACGCAGCACAGGCCGCCGGAGCCGGTGCCGATGTTGCCGCCGATGGTGCACTGCTCCCAGCTGGAGGGGTCCGGCGGGTAGTACAGGCCGCGTTCGGCGACCGCGCGGGACAGCACCGCGTTGACCACGCCGGGCTCGACGACCGCGATCCGGTTGACCGGGTCGATCTCCAGGATGCGGTCCATCTTGACCAGTGACAGCACCACGCAGCCGTCGACGGCGTTGGCCGCGCCGGACAGCCCGGTGCGGGCGCCCTGCGGGACGACCGGCACCCGCAGCTCGCAGGCGGTGCGCATGACGTGCTGGACCTGTTCGACGGTCCGGGGCAGCACGACGGCCGCGGGCGCGCCGGCCTCGCAGAAGCCGGCCATGTCGCGGGCGTACGAGACGGTGACGTCCGGATCGGTCACCACCGCCTCGGCGGGAAGTGCGGCGCGCAGTCGGTCCAGGAGGTCGCCCATGGGTCCACCCTGACACCGACCGCGCGCCGGCGGAAGAACCGGCCGCCGGGCGGCGGGGCCCCGGCCGGCGGGCCGGCGGCCGCGCCGCCACGGGCTCACAGGTTGCCGCGGCGCTCCTGCTCGCGCTCGATGGCCTCGAACAGCGCCTTGAAGTTGCCCTTGCCGAAGCCCAGGGAGCCGTGCCGCTCGATCATCTCGAAGAAGACCGTCGGGCGGTCCTGGACCGGCTTGGTGAAGATCTGGAGCAGGTAGCCGTCCTCGTCGCGGTCGGCGAGGATCTTCAGCTCGCGCAGCGTCTCCAGCGGCACCCGGGTGTCGCCGACCCACTCGCCGAGCGTGTCGTAGTACGAGTCGGGGGCGTCGAGGAACTCCAGGCCGGCCGCCCTCATGGCCCGCACGCTGGCAACGATGTCGTTGGTGGCCAGCGCGATGTGCTGCACGCCGGGACCGCCGTAGAACTCCAGGTACTCGTCGATCTGCGACTTGCGCTTGCCGGCGGCCGGCTCGTTGAGCGGGAACTTCACCTTGCGGGTGCCGTCCGCGACGACCTTCGACATCAGCGCGGAGTACTCGGTGGCGATGTCGTCGCCGACGAACTCCTTCATGTTGGTGAAGCCCATGACCTGGTTGTAGAACGTCACCCACTCGTCCATCCGGCCGAGTTCGACGTTGCCGACGCAGTGGTCGATGGCCTGGAAGAAGCGGCGCTCGACGGGGGCGACGATCGGCTCGGCGGCCACGAACCCGGGCAGGTACGGGCCGTCGTAGCCGGTGCGCTCCACCAGGGTGTGGCGGGTCTCGCCGTAGGTGGCGATCGCGGCGAGCACCACGGTGCCGTTGTCGTCCTTCAGCTCGTACGGCTCGGTGAGCCCGGTGGCGCCGTGCTCGACGGCGTAGGCGTAGGCGGCGCGGGCGTCGGGGACCTCGATGGCCAGGTCGACCACGCCGTCGCCGTGGGCGGCGACGTGCTCGGCGAGGAAGCGGCCGTGGTCGCTCACCGCGGTGATGACGGAGGTGAACACGAACCGGGCACCGCCGGACTCCAGGACGTAGGAGGCGGTCTCACGGCTGCCGTTCTCCGGCCCCGCGTAGGCGACCAGGCGCATGCCGAAGGCGGTGGAGTAGTAGTGGGCGGCCTGCTTGGCGTTGCCGACGGCGAAGACGACGGCGTCCATGCCCTTCACGGGGAAGGTGTCCGGGGTCTGAGTCATACCGAAAGGCTCCCGCCGCGGGCCATAGTGCGCAATAGTTCGTGAATTCGCTACGCATCTTGCACAGCCGTAGGGCGGATGCGTGCGGCAATCTGTACAGGATGACCACGGGATGACCGGCGGGAACGCGCACCGGCGGTTTCCGGCCGGGCGGGAGGTGCGCCGCACGTCCCGGCACAACGAGCGGGAGGTGCGGCGATGGGGATCGACGAGCTGGACGGGCGGCTGATCCGGCTGCTGGCGGCGGAGCCGCGGATCGGCGTGCTGGAGGCGTCCCGGCGGCTGGGGGTGGCCCGCGGCACCGTGCAGGCACGTCTTGACCGCATGCGGGACAACGGGGTGATCCGCGGCTTCGGCCCGGACGTCGACCCGGCGGCGCTGGGCTACCCGGTGACGGCGTTCGCCACGCTGGAGATCCAGCAGGGCCAGGGCGTCGACGTGCGCGAGCACCTCGCGGCCGTCCCGGAGGTGCTGGAGCTGCACACCACCACCGGCGAGGGCGACATGCTGTGCCGCCTGGTGGCCCGTTCCAACGCCGACCTGCAACGCGTCATCGACCGGGTCGTCGGCTTCGGCGGCATCGTCCGCGCCTCCACCGCGATCGTCATGGAGAACCCGGTGCCGCTGCGGGTGATCCCGCTGGTGGAACAGGCGGCGCGGGACGGGTCGCTCCAGCGGGGGACGCACGAGGGGTGAGGGGGCGCGGCGGCGCGTCCGACGAGGGTGGCGACCGGCAGGCCCCCGCGATCGGAGGTCTGTTCAGAAAACCGTTGTACGTGTCAACGAGCAGTCAACGGTTTTCCGAACCCCCGAGTCCGCCGAGCGCGCGCCGCGCCGCGCCGGACGTGGCCTCCCGCCCCGTCAACACGTGGCCGTACGTCCCCCCGCGTCGATCGCGGCGAGGGCCGACAAGGCCTGGTCCAGCGTGTCGACCGGGACGACGCGCAGGCCGGCCGGGGTGACCGCCTTGGCGTCGGTGCATTCGGCGCGCGGGACCAGGAAGACGGTGGCGCCGTCGCGGCGGGCGGCCTGTTCCTTCAGCTGGACGCCGCCGACCGCGCCGACCGCGCCGGCGGTGGTGATCGTGCCGGTGCCGGCGATATCGCGGCCGCCGGTGAGGTCGCCGCCGTGGCCGTCGCCGTCGATGAGGTCGATGATGCCCAGGGTGAACATCAGGCCCGCGCTCGGTCCGCCGACGCCGCTCAGCCGCAGGCCGATCTTCACCTTCGAGGGCGACAGCTTCAGGTGGCGCAGCGCGGCGGCCGTCGCGGCGTCCTGCGACTGCCGCATCTCGGCGTTGTTCTGCGCCTCGACCTGCTTCACGGAGGTCGCCGGGTAGACCGCGTCGTGCGGCAGCGCGGTCTCGTCGGTGCGGAACCAGGCGCCGACCACGTCGGACAGGTGGATGGCGGCCCACGGCTCGGTGGCGGAGATGGTGACCATCCGCAGCTGCCCGGCCGTCCTGCGCACCGGGGCACCGGTCACCGTGATGACCTTCGCACCGCTCCGGCTGCCCAGGACGTTCGCGGTCAGGCCCGGTTCGGCGATGGTCACCGGCAGCGGTGCGAACCCGGCCACCGCGAGCAGCGCGACGACGAGGGCGGAACAGGCGGCGATGGCGACGGTACGAGAGGACACCCCCGCATTACAGCACCTCCGCCCGGACCTCCGGCGCGGTGGTCGCCGCGGGCGGGCGTCGGGCGTCACGGTCTCACCGCATGCGGGTGGCCCACTCCTGGATCTTCTTGATGCGTTCGTTGAGCTGGCCGGCGGTGGCCTCCGCGCTGGGCGGGCCGCCGCACACGCGGCGCAGTTCGTTGTGGATGACGCCGTGCGGCTTGCCGGACTGGTGGGTGTAGGCGGAGACCATGGTGTTGAGGCTCTTGCGCAGCCCCAGCAGTTCCTTGTGGGTGATCACCGGGCGGCGTTCGGCGGGGAGTTCGATCAGGTCGGCCTCCTCGTCGGGGCGGCTGCGGCTGTGCGCGATCTGCCGGGCCTGGCGGCGCTGGAGCAGCATCTGCACCTGGTCGGGTTCCAGCAGGCCGGGGATGCCGAGGTAGTCCTGCTCCTCCTGGCTGCCGGGGTGGGCCTGCATGCCGAACTCGGCGCCGTCGTAGAGCACCCGGTCGAAGACGGCGTCGGACTGGAGCGCCTCGAACGGCAGTTGGTCCTCGGTGACCTCGTCCTGCTGCTTCTCCGCCTCGGCCAGGAGCTTGTCCTCCTCGGCGTAGGGGTCCTCCTCGCCGCCCTCCTTGCGGGGCTTGTCGAGGACGTGGTCGCGTTCGACCTCCATCTCGTTGGCGAAGGTCAGCAGCATCGGGATGGTGGGCACGAAGACCGACGCGGTCTCGCCGCGCCGCCGGGAGCGGACGAAGCGGCCGACGGCCTGGGCGAAGAACAGCGGGGTGGAGATGGTGGTCGCGTAGACGCCGACCGCCAGCCGCGGCACGTCGACGCCCTCGGAGACCATCCGCACCGCCACCATCCAGCGGTCCTCGGAGTGGCTGAAGTCGTCGATGCGCTGCGAGGCGCCGGTGTCGTCGGACAGCACGACGGCCGGCCTGGTCCCGGTGATCTGGCGGATCAGCTTGGCGTAGGCGCGGGCGGAGTCCTGGTCGGTGGCGATGACCAGGGCGCCGGCGTCCGGGATGGACTTGCGGACCTCGGTGAGCCGCTTGTCGGCGGCCCGCAGCACGTTGGGGATCCACTCGCCGGTCGGCGCCAGCGCGGTGCGCCACGCCTGGCTGACCGCGTCCTTGGTCATCGGTTCGCCGAGCCGGGCCTCCAGCTCGTCGCCGGCCTTGGTGCGCCAGCGCATGTTCCCGCTGTAGGACAGGAAGATCACCGGACGGACGACCCCGTCGGCCAGCGCGTTGCCGTAGCCGTAGGTGTAGTCGGCCAGCGAGCGGCGGATGCCCTGGTTGTCCTCGCCGTAGGTGACGAACGGGATGGGGTTGGTGTCGGAGCGGAACGGGGTGCCGGTCAGCGCCAGCCGGCGGGTGGCCGGTTCGAAGGCCTCGAAGCACGCCTCGCCCCAGGACTTGGAGTCGCCGGCGTGGTGGATCTCGTCGAGGATCACCAGGGTCTTGCGCTGCTCGCAGCGGTTGCGGTGCAGCATCGGCCGCACGCCGACGCCCGCGTAGGTGATGGCGACCCCGTCGTAGTCCTTCGACACCGGTCCCGCGCTGTAGTCCGGGTCGAGCTTGATCCCTATCCGGGCGGCGGCCTCGGCCCACTGCTTCTTCAGGTGCTCGGTGGGGGCGACGACGGTGATCTGCTGCACCACGTGGTTGTGCAGCAGGTACGACGCGAGGGTCAGCGCGAACGTGGTCTTGCCGGCCCCCGGGGTGGCCACCGCGAGGAAGTCGCGCGGCTGGGTCTCGACGTACCGGTCGAGCGCCCCCTGCTGCCAGGCCCGCAGCTTGCCCGCCGTACCCCACGGGGCACGGCCGGGGAACGCGGGCGACAGATGATGGGAGGCGGTCGTCGACGTGCTCACGGTCTCCTCAGTCCAACCCTCGGGGCTCGATACGAAAACCGTCACAGCTTATCGGCCGCCGCCCCGCACCCCGCCCCCGCCCGGCCCGCGCCGGGTCGGCCCTGGTCGGCCCCGGTCGGCGGCGTCAGGCCGGGCCGGCGCCGGCCGGGTCCGGGCTCGGGTTCGGGTCCGGGCTGAGGCTCATGAGGTTCTGCGGCCGGGGGTAGGGCGCGAAGCCGACCCGGGCGTAGAGGCCGTGGGCGTCGCCGGTGGCCAGCAGGACCCGCTGGAGGCGGTACGGCGCGAGGTGGTCGCGGACCGCGGTGGCCAGCCGGACGCCGAGGCCGGCGCCGCGGTGCGCGGGGTCGACGTAGACGTCGCACAGCCAGGCGAAGGTGGCGTGGTCGGTGACGACCCGGGCGTAGCCGGCCTGGGCGCCGGTGGGGGCGTAGAGGCCGAAGTTCACCGAGCCGCGGGCTGCGGCGTCGACGGTCTCGCGGGACCGGCCCAGCGCCCAGTAGGCGTCGGTGGACAGCCAGTGGTGGACCAGCGCGAGGTCGAGGCGGTCGGGGTCGGTGTCGATGGTGTAGCCGTCGTCGTGGGTGGCGTTCATGGCCGGGATGGTAGGCGTGAACGCGCGGGGCCCGGAAGCGAATTCGCCTCCGGGCCCCGCGTGTCAGCTGTTTCCCGCCGTTCTTCCGCGATTCCTGCGCCGAACGGTCCGCCGAACGGTCGGCCGAATTCCGCGATCAGTACGCGGAGTTCACGTTGTCCATCGAACCGTAGCGGTGCGCGGCGTAGTTGCACGCGGCGACGATGTTCGCGACCGGGTCGTAGATGTTCTTCGACGTGCCCGCGACGTGGTAGGTCGCGAAGGTCGGCGGAATAACCTGGAGCAGACCCTTGGAGGGAATGCCGGCCTTGGCGTTGACGTCCCACAGGTTGATCGCGTTCGGGTTGCCGCTGGACTCCCGCAGGATGTTGCGGTGGATTCCCTCGTAGCTGCCGGGAATGTTGTGCTGGTGCATGATCGACAGCGCCTGGAGTATCCAGCCGTTGAGGTTGTCCTGGTAGACGGGAGCGGCCTTGGCGACCGTCCTGGCGTCGACCTGGGCCACCGCCCCGGCCGGGTGCCTGACGGCCTTCTTCGTGTCGTTCTTGCGGGCGGTCGCGGTGTGCGCCACGGCCACGGCCGGCTTGGCCTTCTTCGCGACGACGGCCTTCTTCGCGACGGCGGCCTTGGTGGCGACGGCGGCCTTGGTGTGCGCCGGCGCCGGGGCCTTGCCGGCCGCGTCGACCAGCTGCCGCACCAGCTCGGGGTGGGCGGCGTCGGCCTTGGCGGTGACGGCGCCCGCAGCGGGGGTCCCGACGGACTTGGCGGTGCCCGCTACGGGCAGGTGGCTCGGATTCGCGGCCTGGACCGATCCCGGCACAACCGCGACCGCCAGGACAGAGGCTCCGACGACGGCGACGCCGGCCGCGGACAGCTTCTGCGTCCGGGTCATGCGGGAAGCGGCGTTGCGAATGTTCTGAGTGGTGCGGTTGAAGGTGGCGGGAATGGGCATGGGTTACGTGTCCTATCCGGTTGCTGGGTCGCAGGCGCCTTATGGCGAAAACGCCGTGTTGCAGCACGGCGCCCTGCGGCTCGGCAATTCTTAGCGCCCGGAAAATCGCATGGCAAAGGTGTGACGTACTACGGAGGATCGTTGATTATCCGTAGGCGGAGGACGCACCGTCCGGCCGCCGGGCGCCGAATTCGGCCTTTACGGAGTCTTCACATCTCGACTACATACGTTCGTACGTGCCCCAGGCCCTATGCCCAGCGTCACACCGCCGCGGTCCCGGCGTCGCCCTGGGTATACCGGCCGCTACGCGGAAGTCCCCCCGACGTGTCGTTCGGGGGGACTTCCGCGTACCGTTCCCCGCACACCGCGGAACCACCGCGGAACGCTGGGGGACCTATAGGCGTACAGGGGAGCGAAGGGTGACCGGGCGGGCGGCCGGGCCGCCCGCACACCGCGGGCACGCGCCGCCCGCGGCGGCGCCTTCACGGCACGAGCGGGCCGTCAGGCTCCGGTGGGGCGGGCCACCGCGGCCTGCGGGCGGATGGGGAGGCGGCCGACCGGGCGGCCGGTGGCGGCGCGGACGGCGGAGGCCACGGCGGCCGGGGAGACCACCACCGGGATCGCGCTGACCGCCTTGGCGCCGAAGGGGGCGACCACGTCCCGTTCCTCCAGCAGTGCCACGATGCGCACCCGGGGGGCGTCCAGCGCGGTGGGCAGCGCGTAACCGGTCAGCGACGGGCGCTTGATCACCCCGCGCGGCGCCCGCAGGTCCTCCATCAGCGCCATGCCGACGCCCTGGGTGACGCCGGCCTCGATGCGGGCGGCGACCTGGGCGGGGTTCAACTGCCGGCCGACGTCCTGCGCGACGGCCATCTCGACCACCCGGACGGTGCCCAGCTCGATGTCCACGTCGACCACGGCCCGGATCGCGGCGAAGGCCAGGCCCACGAAGGCGTCGCCCTGCCCGTTCTCGTCCAGCGGCTCGGTGGGGTGCGGGCGGCACTGCGCGGTGGCCCACAGCTCCTTGCCGTCCAGCGCCTCGGCGACCGTGGTGGACAGCACGCCGTCGTAGCTGGTGATCTTGCCGTCGGCGATGGACAGCAGCTCCACCGACATGCCGAACTTCGCCGCCAGCGGTTGCAGCAGCTGGGTGCGGACCATCTTCGCGGCCCGTTCCACCGCGCCGCCGGACACCCAGGTGTGCCGGCCGCGGGCCGACGGGCCGGCCGGCGGCTGGTCGGTGTCGGCGGCGGAGACCGTGACGTCCTCCACCCCCAGCACCTCCTGCACGATCTGCCGGGCCAGCGTGGTGAAGCCCTGGCCGGTCTCCACCGCGGCGCAGATCACGGTGGCCGAACCGCCGAGCACCTTGACCGTGGCGGTGGACACCTCGTCGTGGCCCTCGGCCCCCAGCATGTGGACCATGCCCAGCGCGTAGCCGACGCCGCGGCGCACCGCGCCCGGCTCGCCGGAGCCCTCCAGGCCGCCGGGCAGCAGCCACTCCTCCTCGTCGTCGGCGGACGGCAGCGGCGGCAGCTCGGCGTCCCGCACCGCCTTCAGCAGTTCACCGACCGGCGCCGGGCAGGTCACCGTCTGGCCGGTGGGCAGCGGGTCGCCGGTGGCCATCACGTTGCGCATGCGCAGCTCGGCCGGGTCCAGGCCCAGCCGGGCGGCGAGCTTGTCCATCTGCCCCTCGTAGGCGGAGCACACCTGCATCGCGCCCTCGCCGCGCACGTGGCCGGACGGCGGGTTGTTGGTGCGTACCGCCCAGCCCTCGACGAAGACGTTCGGCACGACGTAGGGGCCGGCGGCGAACGCGACGGCGGCGGCCAGCGCGTCGGAGGAGGTGTCGGCGTAGGCGCCGGCGTCCAGCAGCAGCTGGGCCTCCACCTTGACCAGCCGGCCCTCGCCGTCGGCGTGGTGGCGGTAGCGCAGCAGGGCCGGGTGCCGGTGGGCGTGGCCGAGGAAGGACTCCTCGCGGGTGGCGACCAGCTTGACCGGGCAGCCGGTGCGCAGCGCCAGCAGGCCCAGCGGCAGGCCGAAGCCGGCGTCCTCGCGGTCGCCCATCGCGCCGGGCACCCCGGTGACCACGACCTTGACCCGGTCCGTCTCCAGCGCCAGGCAGGCGGCGGCGGTGTCGCGGTCGGCGTGCGGGTCGGTGGAGGCCAGGTACAGCTCGACGCCGCCGTCCTGCCGGGGCACCGCGAGGCCGGCCTCGGCGCCGACCGGCGCGGGGTCCTGGCGGCCGACCCGGTACAGGCCCTCCACGACGATGTCGCCGACCGCGTCCGGGTCGCCGTGGCGCAGCGGGATGTGGCGGATGAGGTTGCCGTCGGGGTGCAGGGGGTCGGCGGAGAAGGCCTTCTCCGGGTCGGTGACCGGTGGCAGCACCTCGTACTCGACCGCGATGGCGGCGGCGGCCAGCCGGGCGGTGTCGGGGTGGTCGGCGGCGACGGCGGCGATCGGCTCGCCGTGGAAGCGGACGACGTCGTGCGCGAAGACCGGGCGGTCGGCGGTGCTGCGGCGGCCGTGGGTGGTCTCGCCGGGCACGTCGGCGTGCGTGACGACGGCGTGCACGCCGGGCATCGCGGCCGCGGCGGCGGTGTCGAGGGAGAGGATGCGGGCGTGCGGGTGCGGTGAGCGCAGCACGGCGGCCCACAGCAGGCCCTCGGCCCACAGGTCGGCGGCGTAGGGGAAGACGCCCTTGGTCTTGGCCTCGGCGTCGGTCCGCGGCAGCGAGCTGCCCAGCCCGTGCCGGCTGTCCTCGGCGCCCTCGGCGGGCGGGTCGGCCGGTGCGGCCGGCCCGGCCAGGGAGGGGGTGGCTGTCGCCGCGTCGGGTCCGGTCATGACGAGGCTCCGTCCGGGTCGCCGGTGGACTGGTGCGGGATGCGGGCGGTCCCGGCGGCGAACAGCTCGTTGCCGGAGGCGAAGGCCGGCTCGTGGCCCGGATCGTGCCCGGCCGCCTGGCGTTCCGCCTCGTGCGCTTCCTGGGCGGCCTCGTGGGCCGCCTCCCGTTCGGCCGAGACGCGTTCCACCGCGTTGAGCACGCCCTGGTAGCCGGAGCAGCGGCACAGGTTGCCGGCCAGGGCGGCCCGGGTGCGCAGTTCGGTGGGGCGGTGGTTGCCCTCCAGCAGGTCGTGCACGGTCATCGCCATGCCGGGCAGGCAGAAGCCGCACTGCACCGCGCCGCACTCGGCCAGCGCCCGCTGCACGTCGGAGGGGTGGCCGTCCCGGGCCAGGCCCTCGACGGTGCGGACCTCGCTGCCGGCGGCGGTGGCGGCGGGCACCAGGCAGGAGGCGACCAGCCGGCCGTCGACCTGGACCGAGCAGGCGCCGCATTCGCCCTGTTCGCAGCCGTCCTTGGCGCCGGCCAGGCCGAGGCGTTCGCGCAGCACGTACAGCAGGGACTCGCCGAGCCAGGCGTCGGTGACCGGCCGGTCGGTGCCGTTGACGGTCAACACGTAGGAGGCGGTGGGGTGTTCGCTGTGCGGTTCGGGCAGCGCGCCGTCCTCGGCGTCCTGCGGCACGTCCGGCGCGGCCTGCGGCGGGGCGTCGGCGGCCGGCAGGCCCGCGGGGTCGTCCGGGAAGCCCGCGGGGTCGTCCGGGGAGGCCTCGGGGAAGCCCGCGGGGTCGTCCGGCGGGGCGTCCGGGCCAGTGCCGGGCTCGGGGCCGGCCAGGTCGGCGGGCGGCTCGTAGGACTCGGGCCCGGCGGCCGGCTCCGGGAGCTGCTCGGACTCCGGGTGCGGCTCGTCCTGCGCGAGGTCCTGTGCGGCGGCGCCGGCCGCGTCCGGGCCGGCCGGGTCGGTGAAGCCGCCCGGTGCGTAGTCCTCGGGCGCGTACTCCTGCGGCCCGTCCCCGGGCGCGTACTCCTGCGGCGCGTCCTCCGGCACGTACTCCTGCGGCGCCTCCTCGGGCGCGTACTCCCGCGGCGCGTCCCCGGACGTGTACTCCTGCGGCGCGTCCTCCGGCACGTACTCCTGCGGCCCGTCCTCGGGCGTGTACTCCCGCGGCGCGTCCTCCGGCGCGTACTCCTGCGGCGCGAACCCGGCCGGGGGGAAGTCGGCCGGTGCGGCGGGGGACGGCGCGAAGTCCCCGGAGGCGTAGTCCTCGGGGAGCGGGTCGGTCAGCGGGTCGGGCAGCGGATCGGTGAGCGGGTCCGCGACCGGGCCGGGGGCGTACTCGTGCGGGGCGTGGGACTGCGGCTCGCCGGGCGCGAACTCCCCCCCGTCGGGCGGGGGTTGGTACGCCTCGGGGGCGTAGGGCTGCTGGTAGGCGCCGGGGTAGTGCGCGGCCTGCGGCGCCGGGGGGTCCAGCGGCGGGGTGACGACCGCGCCGAGCGAGTACTCGCCGGACTCCTCGGCCGGGTCCTCCGGCGCGAACGGCACCGACCACTGCTCGGCCGCCGCCTGCTCCTCGGCCTGCGGCGGCACGTGTTCGGCGGCCGGGTGCCACACTCCGCCCTCGGCCGGCTGCTGCTGCTGCTGCTGGTAGTCGTCGTGCTGGGGTACGTAGGGCTGCGGGACGTATCCGTGGCCCGGGGCGGCCAGCGGCTGTTCGCCGGTGCGCAGCGCCTCGAAGTCGAAGTTGCCGGCGAACTGCGTGCTCATGGTCGCCTCGGCGTCGAACTCGCCGTTCTGCGCCAGGGGTTGCCACACCCCGCCGCCCGGCGCGAACCCGCCGGCCGGCACCTCGCCGTGGCCGGCGGCCGCGGTGCCGTCGCCGAGCGGGTACGTGCCGTCGTACACCCCCTGGTAGGGGGTCTGGTAGTTCTCGTAGCCACCCTCGTACGGGTGCTGGTACTGGCCCTCGTCGCCGGCGTAGTCGTCGCTCACGAAAGCGCCCTCCCCAGTGCGCGGCGGGACAGTGCGGCCACGGTGCGCCGCAGGTGGAGCACGGCGGGCGGCAACTCGCCCTCCGCGGGATCGGGCGGGTCCGGGATGCAGGACATCGCGACGTATTCGCCGAACGCGGTGCACGCCTCGGGGTCGAGGGTGCGGGCGCCGTCCCAGTCGATGAGGCCGGCCACCCAGGCCTCCGCCTCCAGCGGGCGCAGCGGCATCGGGGCGACCGCGCCGACCGCGATCCGCACGCCGCGCCGGGCCGGGTCGAGGACCAGGGCGACCGAGGCGGCGGCCCGGCCGGGGCCGGTGCGGCCGGTGGCCTTCAGGAAGGTCTGCGGCGCGTGCAGCAGCGGGGCGCGCACGAAGGCCAGCAACTCCCCCGGGCGCAGCGGGTCCATGCCGGTCAGCAGGTGGCTGACCGGGACCTCGCGGCTGCCTTCGGGGCCGGCCAGTACGACGGTGGCCTCCAGCGCGGCGAGCACCGGCAGGGCGTCACCGGTGGGCGCGGCGGTGACGATGTTGCCGCCGAGGGTGCCGGCGTTGCGGATCTGCGGGGGGCCGGCGGCCCGGGCGGCGGCGGCCAGCGCGGGGATGAGGGCGGCGAAGTCGGGGCGGCCCATGCGGGCGTGGGTGAGTCCGGCGCCGAGCAGCGCGTTGCCGTCGGCGTACTGCCAGCCGCGGATCTCGCTGATCCGGCCGAGGCCGACGAGTCCGGCGGGGCGCAGCAGGCCGGAGTTGACCGCGGCCATCAGGTCGGTGCCGCCGGCGACCGGCACGGCTGCGGGCATGGCTTCCAGGGCCGCCACCGCCTCGTCGAGCGAGGCGGGCAGCGTCACCGTGCGTCCCGTCTGCCGTGCGTACGTGGTCACGCAGCTGTCCCTTCCACGGCGTCAGCAGGTCGTCGCCGACCGTCCCGGCCCTCACCGTCCTGTCGGCCGTACGGTACGTGCTGACAGCGCGGTGACGGCAACTCTGGCACATGTTCCGGCCCGATCAACCCGAGGGCCCGCGAAGGGCGGCTCTGTCCTGATACAGGCCGATCATCCGATTGCCCATCCCCCCGCCCTCTCCTGGCATTTCGCGGCGTACGACACCCGTTGCGCCATTTACCCGGCGGTCAGCCTGCCACTTCCGGCGGGACGGCGGGGGGACAATCCGGCACAGCTCACACGATCGGGGGCGGCCCGGCGATCGGGCGTCCGGCGACCCCGGGCCGGCGCTGCCACGGGTGGGGGCCGCCGGGCGGGCGGTATTCGACGCCCAAGGCGTCAAGCCGCTGGTAATGCGTGGACATTCGCGCGGTGAAGTCCTCGTGGTCGCGCCGCTCGGGGGCGGGCAGGTCGGACCAGACCACCTCGGCGAAGGCCGAAAGTCGCGGGAAGACCGCGTAGTCGACGGCCCGCACGCTGTCCAGCACCTCGGTCCAGATGTTGGCCTGCGCGCCGATCACCCGTTCCTGCGCGGGTGTTCCGGCCAGCCGCGGCGGTACCGGTTCGAAACGGTGCACGTCCTCCAGGGTCCGTACGAAGCCGATGGGCACCGGTTCGTCGGGCCCGGCGTGCTGGCGGTGGTCGAGGTAGACCTGCTGCTCGGGGCACATCACGACGTCGTGCCCGGCCTCGGCCGCCTTGATGCCGCCGCCGTAGCCGCGCCAGGAGGCAACCAGCGCGCCGGGCACCAGGGAGCCGCCCTGGAGGATCTCGTCCCAGCCGGCGAGCTGCCGGCCGCGGTCGGCCAGCCAGCGCCCGAAGTGCCCGATGAACCAGCTCTGCAGGGCCTCCTCGTCGCGCAGCCCCAGCTCGCGGATCCGGTCCTGCGCCGCGTCGGACTTCATCCACTGTTCCTTGGGGCACTCGTCGCCGCCGAGGTGGATGACCTTCGACGGGAACAGGTCGAGGACCTCGGTGAGCACGTCCTCGTAGAACCGCAGCACGCCCTCGGTCGGGGCGAGCACGTTGACGTTGACGCCCCAGCTCGTCAGCACCCCGAGGGCCGCGGTGTCGACGACGTCGGCGTTGCCCAGTTCGGGGTAGGCGGCGATGGCGGCCTGGGAGTGGCCGGGGACGTCGATCTCCGGCACGACGGTGATGTGCCGGGCGGCGGCGTAGGCGACGATCTCGCGGATGTCGTCACCGGTGTAGAAGCCGCCGTGCGGGCGTTCGTCCCACAGCGGCGACTCGCGCAGCCCGACCTTGGTCCGCTCCCGCCACGCGCCGGTCTGCGTCAGCCGCGGGTAGCGCTTGATCTCCACCCGCCAGCCCTGGTCGTCGGTCAGGTGCAGGTGCAGCACGTTCAGCTTGTGCGCCGCCATCAGGTCGACGTACCGCAGCACGACGTCCTTGGGCAGGAAGTGCCGGGCGACGTCCAGCATGAACCCCCGCCAGCGGAACCGGGGCCGGTCCTCGACGAGCACCGCGGCGATCGACGGCGCCGGGCCGCCCAGCGCCGCCCGGCGGAAGGCGGCCGGCCCGCACAGCTGCCGCAGGGTCTGCGCGCCCCAGAAGACCCCCGCCGCGTCCCCGCCGGTCAGCGTGACCGCCTGCGCGGTGACCTCCAGCCGGTACGCCTCCGCGCCCAGCTCCGCGTCGATCCGCAGCCGGACCGCGGCGCCGTCCGCCCCCGGCGCCAACTCGGTCCCGAACGCGGCCCCCAGCACCCCCCGCAGCCACCGCGCGGTCCCCCCGGTGCCCGGCCCGGCGTCCAGGGTGGCACCGGCGGTGAGGACGAAGGGCTCGGCCGCCGGGTGCGGGGTCACGTGCCGCGGCGCCGGGATGAGATCCATGCGTTCCATACGCCCATCCTGTCAGCGCCCGCCGGCGCTGTCCCGGGCCAGGGTCACCCCGGATGGCGAACGCGTTCCGCCGCGGTGCGGGCGGGGGCGGACCGGCCCGGGGCGAGCAGGCCGGCCCCGGCGGGCCGCACCGCCCGCCACTCGGCTCCGGCAACCCCCGGCCGGGCTACTTCTTCCCGCCGTCCTTGCCGCCCTTTCCGCCCTTGCCGTCCCCGCCGCCGAGTTCCATCGACTCGAAGATCTCCTTGCACATCGGACAGACCGGATACTTCTTCGGGTCGCGGCCCGGCACCCAGACCTTGCCGCAGAGCGCCACCACCGGTGATCCGGAGAGCGCGCTCTCCATGATCTTGTCCTTCTGGACGTAGTGGGCGAAGCGCTCGTGGTCCCCGTCACCGTGCGACACCTGGGGCGTGGGCTCGACAAGGGTTCCGGTACCCGCCCCGCGCTCGGGCTCAAGAGTGCTCATGGCGAACAAGCCTAAATGACACACCGGGGCAGTGGTCCCGTTCGGGGACGGATCTTCAGTTCAGGGACGGATCGTCGGGATAGGTGGCCACCATCGCCAGTTCACCGCGCTGCCGCCGAAGCACCGCCCGCCACAGCCGTTCCGGAGCGGGGGCGGAGACGTCGCCGGGTTCGGACTCCACGACGTACCAGGCGCCCTCGCCGACCTCCTCCTCCAGCTGGCCGGGGCGCCAGCCCGCGTAGCCGGCGAAGATCCGCAGCGAGCCCAGTTCGGCGGCGAGCAGTTCCGGTGGCGCCTCCAGGTCGACCAGGCCGATCGCGCCGTGCACCCGCCGCCAGCCCAGCGGGCCGGGGTCGTCGGCGCCGCGGTGGTCGCCGGGGACCACCGCGAGGGCGAGCGCGGAGTCCAGCGAGACCGGGCCGCCCTGGAAGACCACCCGGGGCATGCCGGCCAGCGCGGCCCACGGGGCCAGCACGTCGCCGACGTCGACCGGGGTGGGCCGGTTGAGGACGACGCCGAGCGTGCCTTCGGCGTCGTGGTCGAGCAGCAGCACGACCGCGCGGTCGAAGTTCGGGTCCGCCAGGGCGGGTGACGCCACCAGCAGCCGCCCGGTGAGCGAGGACACCTCCGTCATGCCGACATGATCCCGCATTACGCCGCCGCGCGGGCGGTTCCGGCCGGGCCCGGCGCGCACGGATCGCCGCGGGGGCGCGAACCGGCCGTTCCGGTGACGTTCGCCACCCGGGCCGCGTTCCGGTGGAACCCGTACGGCGCCGCATCCGTCCCATTCGACAGCCCCCGGCCGACGGCGGCAGCCGCCACCCGTGTCATACGTAACAGCCGTATGGCGCAGGGGTGTCCGGGGTTGACGGGAGTAGGGGGCCAGGGCTTTACCATGTGTTCCGAACCATTTGTTCCGAACCGGTACGAGCCCGTCCCCGTACGCCGGGAGCGACCGCTCCCGCATCCCCCGTTCTCCTTCTTCAGGAACGCGAGCCTCATGACCGACGACGTCCTGCTTGTCCACGGCGGCACCCCGCTCGAGGGCGAGATCCGAGTCCGCGGTGCGAAGAACCTGGTCCCCAAGGCGATGGTGGCCGCGCTGCTGGGCGACGAACCCAGCCGGCTGCGGAACGTCCCCGACATCCGGGACGTCCGCGTGGTGCGGGGCCTGCTCCAGCTGCACGGGGTCACCGTCGGTCCCGGCGAGGAGGCCGGCGAACTGGTGCTCGACCCCTCGCACGTGGAGAGCGCCAACGTCGCCGACATCGACGCGCACGCCGGCTCCTCCCGCATCCCGATCCTGTTCTGCGGCCCGCTGCTGCACCGGCTCGGCCACGCGTTCATCCCCGGCCTCGGCGGCTGCGACATCGGCGGCCGGCCGATCGACTTCCACTTCGAGGTGCTGCGGCAGTTCGGCGCGACCATCGAGAAGCGGCCGGAGGGCCAGTACCTGGAGGCGCCGCAGCGGCTGCGCGGTACGAAGATCCGCCTTCCGTACCCGTCGGTGGGCGCCACCGAGCAGGTGCTGCTGACCGCGGTGCTCGCCGAGGGCGTCACCGAACTGGCCAACGCCGCGGTGGAACCGGAGATCGAGGACCTGATCTGCGTCCTGCAGAAAATGGGCGCGATCATCTCCATGGACACCGACCGCACCATCCGCATCACCGGTGTCGACCGGCTCGGCGGCTTCAACCACCGCGCGCTGCCGGACCGCCTGGAGTCCGCCTCCTGGGCGAGCGCGGCGCTGGCCACCAAGGGCGACGTCTACGTGCGCGGCGCCAGCCAGCGCGAGATGATGACGTTCCTCAACACCTTCCGCCGGGTCGGCGGCGCGTTCGAGGTCGACGACGCCGGCATCCGCTTCTGGCACCCCGGCGGCCCGCTCAACGCGATCGCCCTGGAGACCGACGTCCACCCCGGCTTCCAGACCGACTGGCAGCAGCCGCTGGTCGTGGCGCTGACCCAGGCGTCGGGCCTGTCCATCGTGCACGAGACGGTCTACGAGTCGCGGCTGGGCTTCACCAGCGCCCTCAACCAGATGGGCGCGCACATCCAGCTCTACAGCGAGTGCCTGGGCGGCACGCCGTGCCGTTTCGGCCGCCGCAACTTCCTGCACTCCGCGGTCGTCTCCGGCCCCACCAAGCTCCAGGGCGCCAACCTGGTCATCCCCGACCTGCGCGGCGGCTTCTCCTACCTCATCGCCGCGCTGGCCGCCCAGGGCACGTCCCACGTGCACGGCATCGACCTGATCAACCGCGGCTACGAGAACTTCATGGACAAGCTGCGGGCGCTGGGGGCGCATGTGGAACTCCCCGCACCCGTGGAGTCGTAACGCGGAGCAGGACGCCACCGGGGCCCACGACCGCCACCCGGCCGGGGGCCCGGGGGTCGCCCCCGGACAGACACAGCATGGACAAGCTGCGGGCGCCGGGAGCACACGTGGAACTCCCCGCACCCGTCGAGTCGTAACGCCGAACAGGACGCCACCGGGGCCCACGACCGCCACCCGGCCGGGGGCCCGGGGGTCGCCCCCGGACAGACACAGCATGGACAAGCTGCGGGCGCTGGGAGCACACGTGGAACTCCCCACACCCGTCGAGTCGTAACGGGTTCGGGAGCGGACAGCACGAAGGGCGGCCCCCTCGCGGTGGCCGCCCTTCGCGGTGGAGCGCCTGGGGTTACTTGCCCTTGGCGGCTTCCTTGAGCTTGGAGCCCGCGGAGACCTTGACGGTGTAACCCGCCGGGATCTGGATCGGGTCACCGGTCTGCGGGTTGCGGGCGGTGCGAGCGGCACGGTGAGTGCGCTCGAAGGTCAGGAAACCGGGGATGGTGACCTTCTCGTCGCCCTTGGCGACAATTTCACCGGTCACCTCCGCGAGGGCGGCCAGAACGGCGTCGGCGTCCTTGCGGGTCACCTCGGCGCGCTCCGAAAGTGCAGCCACCAGCTCACTGCGGTTCATATTCGTACTCCCGTGTTCTTCTTGCCGTTATTGCGATCTCCGGCCGCCCCATAAGGGGCGCCGCCGCGTTGAAGCCGATGCTGCCAGGGTCGTCGGACGGTCCACGTACCCGGGTCATGGGCATGAGCCTCTCGCCCGATTACGCATCCTGCCCCTATCTGCGGCGGGAAAGCCAATCCGGCACCCGGGAGAGTCACACCAGACGTTCCTGTGCGACAGCCGGGTGACGCTCCGTCCACCGCTGGATGCGCGGCGGGGGGCAGGTCCGGCCCTGGATGCCGCAACCCTAGGGGGTCACGGCGCCAGGACCGGGCACGACGCGCGGACGGCGGGACAACCGTGGGAACCCTTGACTGCGGGCCCTGCCCCACGGTTCGTCACCGTACGTGAGATCGAAGGCTACTGGACAGGCGCCGGAGTGCTGTGGCCGACCGTCACTCCTTCGGCCTTCGCCGCTCCGGCGACGGCTCCGGCGACCGCCCCGGCGACCTTCTCGTTGAAGACGCTGGGGATGATGTAGTTGGCGTTGATCTCGTCGGCGCCGACCACGTCGGCGAGCGCGCGGGCGGCGGCGAGCATCATCTCGGTGTTGACGGTGCGGGACTGGGCGTCCAGCAGGCCGCGGAAGACGCCGGGGAAGACCAGGACGTTGTTGATCTGGTTCGGGAAGTCGCTGCGGCCGGTGGCGACCACCGCGGCCGTCCGGCGGGCGACGGCCGGGTCCACCTCGGGGTCGGGGTTGGCCAGCGCGAAGACGATCGCGCCGTCGGCCATCGCGGCCACGTCGGCGCCGTCCAGCACGTTCGGGGCCGAGACGCCGATGAACAGGTCGGCGCCGACCACCGCCTCCTTCAGGGAGCCGGTGGCGTTCTCCGGGTTGGTGTTGTTCGCGATCCAGCACAACGGCGACTCGGGGTCGGCGTCGACCAGGTCCTCGCGGTCGTGGTGCACGACGCCGTGGATGTCGGCGACCACCGCGTGCTTGACGCCCGCCGCGATCAGCAGCTTCAGGATCGCGGTGCCCGCCGCGCCGGCGCCGGACATCACGACCCGCAGGTCCTCGATGTTCTTGCCGACCACCCGCAACGCGTTGGTCAGCGCCGCCAGCACCACGATCGCGGTGCCGTGCTGGTCGTCGTGGAAGACCGGGATGTCCAGCGCCTCCCGCAGCCGGGCCTCGATCTCGAAGCAGCGCGGCGCGGAGATGTCCTCCAGGTTGATGCCGGCGAAGCCCGGCGCGATCGCCTTGACCACGGCCACGATCTCGTCGGTGTCCTGGGTGTCCAGGCACAGCGGCCACGCGTCGATGCCGGCGAACCGCTTGAACAGCGCCGCCTTGCCCTCCATGACCGGCAGCGCCGCCTTCGGCCCGATGTTGCCCAGGCCGAGCACCGCGGAGCCGTCGGTGACCACCGCGACGCTGTTGCGCTTGATGGTCAAGCGGCGGGCGTCGTCGGGGTTGTTGGCGATCGCCATGCACACCCGCGCCACGCCCGGCGTGTAGATCATCGACAGTTCGTCGCGGTTGCGGATCGGGTGCTTGGCGCTCATCTCGATCTTGCCGCCGAGGTGCATCAGGAACGTACGGTCGGAGACCTTGCCGATCTCGACGCCCTCGATGCCGCGCAGCCGGGTCACGATCTCGTCCGCGTGCGCGGTGGACGTGGCGGCGATGGTCACGTCGATCCGCAGCGCGTCGTGGCCGGAGGCGGTGACGTCCAGACCGGTCACCGACCCGCCGGAGGACTCCACGGCGGTGGTGAGTTCACTGACCGCGGTTCCGGAGGCCGGAACCTCCAGTCGCACCGTGATCGAGTAGGACACGCTCGGCGCCGTTGCCATGCCGACTTTCCTCCGTAGCTCCGGGTTGTGCCGTGCCCATGGGACGGGCACGAGACACCCGATGGTCGCACCTACCCGCGAGTAAACGGTAACCAGGGGCGTGTGCGTCGTGGACTGGGACCGCCGGGTGCGGTATAGGGCCGCCACGCGGACGGCGGCGCGGCGCGGGCCCACCGGGGTGGGATCCGGCACAACTTCCGGGACAGGAATGGCGATCGCGGAGGATTTGTTAGGCTGGGTACGGCACCGGCTCGATCCAAGCCCCCGGGCCCAACCATTGTCGCTACGAGCGACCGCTAGCCGCGAGGCGAGCATGGCGGGTCGGTGTCACAAGCGTCGCGAAGGGGCGCCTCCCCAGTGGGGAGGCGCCCCTTCCGCGTGTCCCGCGCGCCTTCCGCGTGCCTTCCGCGTGCCGGGACGGCCCGGCGGGCCGCCCCGGGGCCGTCACTCCCGCAACAGGTCCGGCACGCCCGCGGCGTCCGGCTGGTCGGCGGCGCAGGCCACCACCGTCAGCCGCTGGGTGGCCCGGGTCAGCGCCACGTACAGCACCCGCAGGCCCGCCGGGGACTCGTCGGCGATGGCGGCCGGCGAGACCACCACCGTGGCGTCGTACTCCAGGCCCTTGGCCTCCAGGCTGCCCAGCGCCACCACCCGGTCGCCCAGCCCCGCCAGCCAGCCGCGGGCCTCCTCGCGCCGCGCCATCGCCACGACCACGCCCACCGTGCCGTCGACCTGCTCCAGCAGCCGCTCGGCCGCCGCGCGCACCGACGCGGCCAGGTCGTCGCCGGCCACCCGGAACTCCGGCTCGACGCCGGTGGACCGCACCGCCCGCGGCGCGGCCATGCCGGGCATCGCCAGCCGCAGCACGTTGGACGCCAGCGTGGCGATCTCCGCGGGGTTGCGGTAGTTGACGGTCAGTTCGAACCGGCGGCGGGTCCGCGACCCCAGCGCCTCGTCCCGGGCCAGGGCCGCCTCGTCCGGGTCGCTCCAGGAACTCTGCGCCGGGTCGCCGACCACGGTCCAGGTCGCGCCGACGCCGCGCCGGGCCACCATCCGCCACTGCATCGGCGTGAGGTCCTGCGCCTCGTCGACGATGACGTGCGCGTACTCGGTGCGCTCCCGCTCCAGGCGCTCGGCCCGGTCGCGCCGCCGCTCGTACATCCGGTCGGCGTAGGTCGTGACCTCCTCCAGCCCGGTCAGCTGGTCCAGCGGGTCCGCCTCCCGGGGCCGGCGCGGCTCGGGGGGCGAGCCCAGCAGGACGTGCAGCTCGTCCAGCAGCGCCACGTCGTGCACCGACAGCGGTCCGGTGCCGGAGCGGTCCAGCCGCCGCAGGGAGCGGGCCAGCTGGCGCACCTCGCGCTGGCCCAGGATGCGGCGGGCCCAGCGGCCGGTCCGGCGTTCGTCGGCCAGCGCGGCCAGCACCGCGCGCGGCGTCAGCACCGGCCACCAGGCCCGCAGGAAGTCCTGGAAGGCGTCCTCGTCGCTGACGTCCTCGTCGAAGGCTGCGCGGGCCTCGGCGATCAGCTCGGCGTCGACCAGGTGCCGGCCGCGGCCCGACCTGGCCCACAGCGCGTCCAGCAGCAGCCGGCGGGCCCGCGGCCGCATCAGGTTCAGCGGCGCGGTGCCGCCCAGCACGGTCTGCCGGATGGCGGCCAGTTCCTCCGCCTCCAGCTCCAGCCGGGCGCCGAACGCCACCACCCGCAGCCGGGCCGGAACCGCCTCGCCCAGCTCCAGCGCGCCGCGGGCGGCCCGCCGCAGCACCGGCAGCATCCGCGAGGAGCCCTTGATCCGGGCGACGGCCGGCTCGTCGTAGGTGTCGGCCTCCGCGCCGTCCACCAGCGAACCGACCGCGCGGATGGCCACCTGGCCCTCCTCGCCCAGCGACGGCAGCACGCCCTCGGTGTACGACACCAGCAGCGGCGTCGGGCTGACCACCAGGATGCCGCCCGCGTACCGTCTGCGGTCCTGGTAGAGCAGGTAGGCGGCGCGGTGCAGCGCCACGGCGGTCTTGCCGGTGCCGGGACCGCCGCCGACCTCGGTGACGCCGGGCGCGGGGGCCCGGATGACCAGGTCCTGCTCGGCCTGGATGCTCGCCACGATGTCGCGCATGCTGTGGCTGCGGGCCCGGCCCAGCGACGCCATCAGCGCGCCGTCCCCGACCACCGCCAGCTCGGTGCCGTCCAGCGTCGCGGACAGCTCCGGACGCATCAGGTCGTCCTCGACGCCCAGCACCCGGCGCCCGCGGCTGCGGATGACCCGGCGCCGCACCACCCGGCCGGGGTCCTTCGGCGTGGACCGGTAGAACGGCGCCGCCGCCGGGGCACGCCAGTCGATGACCAGCGGCGCGTAGTCGGTGTCGAGCACGCCGATCCGCCCGATGTGCAGCGTCTCGGCGATGACGGCGGTGCTGCCGTCCTCGCCGATCGCGTCGTCGGCGACCTCGGTGGCGGTGAAGGCACCGTCCGGGCCGCGTTTGCCGTCCTTGCCGGTCAGCAGGTCGATCCGGCCGAACAGGAAGTCCTCGAACTCGGAGTTGAGCCGGCTGAGGTATCCGCTGGCCTGGAAGACCTGCGCGTCCCGTTCGGCGAGGGCACCGGGCGTCCCGACCTTCGCGAGTTTCTCGGCGTCGTCCATGAGGAACTCCGCCTCGTGGATCTTCTCCTCCAGGCGGTGGTAGACCCGGTCCAGATGTGCTTGCTCGACGACGAGTTCCCGGTCCCGGACTGCCTGCTGGACCGCGTCCTGCGCTCCCACGCGAGGACCCCCTTCTTGCCTGCGCTCTGCGCTCCGCGCGCTCCGTTCACGAAGCGACGTGCAACCGTACGCGACAGGACGGCGCCGGTGCGAGCGCGGCCGAGGGTTTTCCGGCCGTACGGCCGGATTGGCCCCCGGAACGGGGCCGCAACGGGGACGGAATGGGCCGTTCGGGGGGGTGGGGGTCGCTTCCGGCGCGGGGAGCGGATCGTTCCCGGCGCGGGGAGGAGTGCGGATGTCACCCGATGGAGTGACGAAGGAGGCTCCACCGAAGCGAAGGCGAAGCCGAGCGGGGCCGGGGGGAGGCGGCAGGCAGGGCGGGGGCGATCGGGGTGCCCCCGAAGGCGGAGGAACGCTGGCGGAGCGAAGGCGAAGCCGAGCGGGAGCGGGGGGAGGCGGCAGGCAGGGCGGGGGCGATCGGGGTGCCCCCGAAGGCGAGGGACCGCTGGCGGAGCGAAGGCGAAGCCGAGCGGGGTCGGGAGAGGCGGCAGGCAGGGCGAAGTGGACCGGGGTCCCCCCGAAGGCAGAGGAACCGCTGACGGAGCAAAGGCGAAGCCGAGCGGGGTCGGGAGAGGCGGAAGGCGGGCCGAAGTGGACCAGGCCGGCCCCGAAAGCCCAGGGACCGTCGCCGGAGCGAAGGCGAAGCCGAGCGGGGCCGGGGGGAGGTGGCAGGCGGGGCGAAGTGGACCGGGCCGACCCCGAAAGCCCAGGGAACGTCGCCGGAGCGAAGGCGAAGCCGAGCGGCCCCCGGAGAAGCGGAAGGCGCCGCAGGGGCGATCGGGGTGCCCCCGGAAGCGGGGGCGAGGGGGGTGTGGGGTGGCGAAGCCCCCCGCAGGCGAGGCGGAGCCGAGCAGATACGACGAAGGCGACATGGCCCGCGCTTTCCGCGGGCACACGTCGCCTATCGCATTCGTGGAGATGGCGGGAATCGAACCCGCGTCCTACGGTGCGGAACCAGAGCTTCTCCGAGCGCAGTCCGCTGTGCTTTTCTCGGCCCCGGCTGTCACGCGGACAAGCTGCCGACGGGCCCAGCCACTGTTTGATTTCCCACCGGGCCCCGTGGCCGGGCCCAGTGGTTTAGTTCCCTTGATGATGTCAGGATCCGGGTCGGGAACAGTCCCGGGCTGACACTCCGCAGAGTCGCTAGCTGATTAGATCAGGCAGCGAGGGCGAAGGAATCGCGCTTGTGATTGGCGATTATTGTTTTGCGACAGGTGGTTTACGAGATCATTGCCGCATTCCTCGGCTCGCTTCCTCTGCCTCGACAACCGCAGTCGAAACCGATCATCCCCATGTGGTGTTCTCAAGGTGCGCGGCCGGATCGCTCCGGTCGATGCGTGTCCCATCGTACGGGAAGAACGTCGTCGGCTGCCAGCGCATTCCCGGCCGGTCCTCCCCGGGAGTGACGTACCGCACCGAAACGGACGCGCCGGCCGTGGCGGGCGACCGGCGCGCCGCTGAACGCACCGACGTCCCGGCGTACCGACGTCCCGGCGTACCAACGCACCCGCAGGACGCGAAACGCACCGCTGGACGCAGAGCGCACCGCGGAACGCGAAGCACCCCACGCCCCCGGAGAAGCCCGTCCGCCCGCCGGCCTACGCGCGTTGCCGGCGGCGCGCGGCCGACATCGCGCGGTCGGACTCGCGGCGGTCCTGCTTCTCGCGCAGGGTCTGCCGCTTGTCGTAGTCCTTCTTGCCCTTGGCGAGCGCGATCTCGACCTTGGCCCGGCCGTCCTTGAAGTACAGCTGGAGCGGTACCAGGGTGTGGCCGGTCTCCTGCGTCTTGCCGACCAGCTTGTCGATCTCGGTGCGGTGCAGCAGCAGTTTGCGGCGGCGGCGGGCGGAGTGGTTGGTCCAGGTCCCCTGGCTGTACTCGGGGATGTGGACGTTGTGCAGCCACGCCTCGCCGCCGTCGAGCTGCGCGAAGCCGTCCACCAGCGAGGCACGCCCCTGGCGGAGCGACTTGACCTCGGTGCCGGTCAGCACCAGGCCCGCCTCGTAGGTGTCGAGGATGTGATAGTCGTGCCGCGCCTTCTTGTTCTGCGCGATCAGCTTGCGACCCGTCTCTTTAGCCATAGCGGGGTCATTGTCGCACTAAGGCGCGGTGCCGAGGCCACTCAATACCGTGATCGCGGTCCGTTCGGCGACGGAACCGGGCCTTCCGGGGGCGATCAGCACGTCGGGGCGGATGCCGTGGCCGTCGACGACGTGGCCGTCGGGGGTGCGGTAGTGGCCGACGGTGAGTTCGGCGACGGAGCCGTCCGGCAGGGCGCTGGGCAGCTGGACGGAGCCCTTGCCGAAGGTGCGCGAGCCGACCACCACCGCGCGGCCGCGGTCCTGGAGGGCGCCGGTGAGCAGTTCGGCGGCGCTCATCGTGCCGCCGTCGACCAGCACCACCAGCGGGGTCGCGGTGTCGCCGCCGGGCCGGGCGTCGAGGCGGTGCGGGGTGCCGTCGACGTCGTAGGAGGCCACCTCGCCGCCGCGCAGGAACAGCGAGGCGACGTCGACCGCCTCGGTGACCAGGCCGCCGGAGTCGCCGCGCAGGTCGAGCAGGACGCCGTCGCGGTGGTCGCCGCCGGCGAGCGCGGCGCGCACCTGGCCGCCGACGCCGGCGGTGAAGGCGCTGACCGCGATGCTCTCCACCCCGGGCGCCGGGCGCGTGACGGTGACCGGGCGGGCCGACAGCAGGGCGCGGCGCAGGACGACGGTGCGCGGGTGGCCGTGGTGGACCACGACGAGCCGGACGGCGCTGCCGGGGTCCGGGGCGGGCGCGGTGGCCGGGTCGGCCGGGTCGGCGGGGTTGACGCCGCGCAGCCGGGCGACGACGTCGGTGACCGGCCGGCCGGACACCGGTGTGCCGTCGACGGCCCGCAGCACGTCGCCGGCGGCGACGCCGGCCCGGCGGGCGGGGGTGCCGGGCTGGACCTGGGAGACGCTGATCGTGCCGTCGGGGGCCCGGCGCACCCACAGGCCGACGCCGACGTAGCCGCCGTCGAGCTCCTGGTGGAAGCCCTCGAACTGCTGCGGGGTGTAGAACGCCGACCACGGTCCGCCGTCGCGGGTCACCAGCCGGGAGACCGCGCTCGGGGCGATCCGGCCGCCGTCGATGGCCGAGGCGATGTCGGCGGTCCCGAAGGTGTCGGCGCCGGAGGAGCCCGCACCGGTGCCGACAACGCCCGTACCGCTGCCAGAAGTGCCCGCACCGGGGCCGGACGTACCGCCGGAGCCACCCGCACCGGAGCCGGACGCACCCGCACCCGCACCGGACCTACCGCCGGAGGCACCCGCGGCGGGGGCGGGGCGGTCGACGGTGGGTGGGCCGGCGGGAGCGGGCGCACCGGGGCCGCCGCCGAACGAGCCGGTGGCGGCGCCGGTCGCGAGCACGGCGCCGAAGACCAGTGTCAGGGTCAGCCCGCGGCGGTTCCGCCGGGGCGTCCCGAACATCGTGGAGCCGGACATGTCCGGGAGTCTAGGGCAGAACCGGGCGGATCAACGGGAGTTGGCGCCCGGTGTGCGTCACACCCTGAGGTACTTGCGGAGGGTGAAGAACGCGGCGAGCGAGGGCATCAGGATGCCGACGACCAGCACCAGCGGCAGGACGCGGATCACGTCGCCCCAGCCGAGGAACTGAATCAGTTTGATCTTGTCCTGGAGGTCGAGGCCGCCCTCGACGAGGAAGTACCGCCCGGTCAGCAGCATTCCGCAGGCGAGCAGGCCGCCGATGAGCCCGGCGAACGCGGCTTCCATGATGAACGGCGCCTGGATGTAGAAGCCGGAGGCGCCGACGAGTCTCATGATGCCGGTCTCACGCCGACGGCTGAACGCCGAGACGCGCACGGTGTTGACGATCAGCAGCATCGCCACGGTGAGCATGAAGGCGAGCACCGCGAGTGCCACGTACGTCATGCCGTTGAGCAGGCCGAACAGGTTCTGCAGCAGGGCGCGTTGGTCCTGGACCTGTATGACGCCCGGACTGTTGCTGTAGCGGGTGGTGATGACGTCGAACTTGTTGGGGTCCTTGAGCTTGACCCGGAAGGAGTACTCCATCTGGTCCGGGGTGAGCAGGTCGTTGCCGGGCTGGCCGGCGAACTGCTGCTTGTAGTGCACGTACGCCTCGGCCGGGTCCTCCACGTAGAACTTGTCGACCAGCGGGTTGCTCTTCAGCGAGGCCGCTATGGCGGACCGCTGCTGGGCGGTGGCCGGCCCGTCGGCGCAGTTCTTGCTCGTGGTCACGTCAACCTTGTTGCACAGGAAGATCGAGACCTCGACCTTGTCGTACCAGTAGCCCTTCATGTGGGTGACCTGCTCGCGGCCGAGCCAGGAACCGCCGGCGAGGGCGAGGGACAGCGCTACGGAGACGATCACCGCGAAGGTCATGGTGAGGTTGCGCCGGAGGCCGACGCCGATCTCCGACATGACGAACTGGAGGCGCATGGGAGGTGGGGACCTTTCTGGTGGTGGCTGCGGCTGGGGGCGGGCTCAGTGCTGGTAGCCGTAGACACCGCGCGACTGGTCGCGGACCAGTCGCCCCTTCTCCAATTCGATGACGCGCTTGCGCATCTGGTCCACGATCTGCTGGTCGTGGGTCGCCATCACCACGGTGGTCCCGGTGCGGTTGATGCGGTCCAGCAGCTTCATGATGCCGACCGAGGTCTGCGGGTCGAGGTTTCCGGTCGGCTCGTCCGCGATCAGCAGCAGCGGCCGGTTGACGAACGCCCGTGCCACGGCGACGCGTTGCTGCTCACCGCCGGACAGCTCGCCCGGCATGCGGTCGTCCTTGCCGGCCAGTCCGACCAGGTCGAGGACCTCCGGGACGGTCTTGCGGATGGTGGCGCGCGGCTTGCCGATGACCTCGAGGGCGAACGCGACATTCTGCGTCACGGTCTTGTTGGGCAGCAGCCGGAAGTCCTGGAAGACGGTGCCCACCTGGCGCCGCATCTGCGGGACCTTCCAGTTGGACAGCCGGTTGAGGTCCTTGCCCAGCACGTGGACGGAGCCGGTGTCGGTGCGCTCCTCGCGCAGCATCAGGCGCAGGAAGGTCGACTTCCCGGAGCCGGAGGAACCCACCAGGAAGACGAATTCGCCCTTCTCGATCTCCAACGTCACGTCCCGGAGTGCGGGACGGTTCTGTTTGGGGTAGGTCTTGCTCACATTGTCGAATCGGATCACAGCTCGCACCAGAGTCGGACTGGAGGGGGACGGAGCGCCGTACGCGCGGCTCTCCCGGTGCGCCGACCTTACGCGAAGCGGCCATGAGCGCGCAGTCGCCGTATGGGGTTGGTGGATTTCCTCACCCACCACACGGGGACGAACAACGCAAGACCGCCTCAACCGGTCGGCGCGGGCGGCCCCGGTATCGCACCGCGGTCCGGGGACGCGCCGAATCGGCAGGATACTGGCACAGTGGGAACCGGTGGACGCCCGACGGCGTTGAGCTGGGTAGCTGGGTGAGGAGGACATCGCATGACGTGCGACCGACTGGTGTGTGCCAACTGCGCCGGCCCCGTCGCCGAGGGGCGGTGCGCGGTGTGCCGGGCCAACCGGGAGCGCCTTCACCAGGAGAACCCGTTCGGCGGGCTCACGCCCGCGACCCTGGTGGCCCTGCTGGTGGCGCTGATCGCGGTCGTGGTGGTCGTTCACCAGGCCACCGCGTAGCAGCCGGCACCGCATGACGTGAGCCGGGCGCCCCGGGGTGCCCGGCGGATGACGCGTGTGCCCGTGGAACGAGCCGGGTGGACCAGGTGGACCGCGCGAACGCCGAGAGCCTGGAACCGTACGGATGCGTACGGTTCCAGGCCCTCGTCGCGCGCGGCGCGTACTCAGCGTGACCGGGTCAGCGGTCAGGCGGCGGTGCGGCGGTTGACCAGGCGGGGCATCAGGCGGAAGCCGATACCGCCGGCGATCATGGTCGCGGCGCCGATGAGCAGGAAGTACGTCTCCCCGGCACCGGTCTCGGCCAGCTGCTGCTTGGCCGCGCCCGGGGCGACGGACTCCGGGACGCCGTTGTTGTCCGGCGCCGGGGTGTTGCCGCAGTTGACGCTGTCCTGCGACAGGGTGCAGGTTCCGCCGTCGGAGGAACCCGAACCGGACGAGCCCGAACCGCTGGAGCCGGTGCTGCCGGTCGAGCCGCTGCTGCCGGTGGAACCAGAGGTACCGGTGCTGCCGGACGTGCCGGTGGCACCGGTGGTACCGGTGGTACCGGTCGAGCCGGAGGTGCCGGTACCGGTCGAGCCGGAGGTGTCCGAGCCCGTGGTACCGGAGGTGTCGGAACCCGTCGTGCCCGAGGTGTCCGAACCGGTCGTGCCCGAGGTGTCGGAACCCGTGGTGCCAGAGGTGTCCGAACCCGTCGTGCCGGAAGTGTCCGAGCCCGTGGTACCGGAGGTGTCCGAACCGGTCGTGCCAGAGGTGTCGGAACCCGTGGTGCCAGAGGTGTCCGAACCGGTCGTGCCGGAGGTGTCGGAACCGGTGGTGCCGGAGGTGTCCGAACCCGTGGTGCCGGAGGTGTCGGAACCGGTGGTGCCCAGCGTGGAGCTGCCGTCGTCACCGGTGGTGCCCTGGTCGCCGGAGCCCGTGGTGCCGGAGCTGTCGCCGCCGATGCTGATGTCACCGCCGATGCTGATGCCGCCCAGCGTGGAGTTGCCGTCGTCACCGGAGCCGCCGCCGGCGCCCTGGACGCCGCCACCGCCGTCGGAGGAACCCGCGGTGTCGTCCGCGGTCTGCGTGGTGCTGTTGTGGGAGCCGACGCCGACGGCCTGGGCGGTGCCCACGGCGGTCAGCGAGGCGCCGGCCGCGAAGACCGCGCCGGCCGCTATGCGCGCCAGGCGCACCCGAGTTTTACGGTTGGTCACTACTCACTACCCCCAGTAGCTGCAAGCTCGAATATGAGGCAGCATGGTGGAGCAGCGGCCCGGCGGAATGTCGTCAACCGCAGGAACACGGCCCGCTCGCCCCCGCTCGCTCGCGCCCCGCCATACGCATGCCGGGCGTCAGCCTTCCCACTTTCGGCCGCACCGTCAAGGCCATTGCCTACTCAATGACCGAATTGAGGCTCTTTGCCCGGCAGTTGGGTATCAGGCTGTGACAAAAAAGCTCAACTCACGCACAAGTAGAACGACTTCCATCGGGAAGAGGGGTTTACTTCTCGCCCTGCTTGCGCCAGCGGATACCGGCCTCCAGGAAGCCGTCGATCTCGCCGTCCAGCACGGCCTGCGGGTTGCCGACCTCGAACTCGGTGCGCAGGTCCTTGACCATCTGGTACGGGTGCAGGACGTAGGAACGCATCTGGCTGCCCCAGGAGTTGCCGTCGCTGCTCTTGAGCGCGTCCATCCTGGCCTGCTCCTCCTGGCGGCGGCGTTCCAGCAGCTTGGCCTGCAGGACGTTCATCGCGGAGGCGCGGTTCTGGATCTGCGAGCGCTCGTTCTGGCAGGAGACGACGATGCCGGTCGCCAGGTGGGTGATGCGCACCGCGGAGTCGGTGGTGTTGACGCCCTGGCCGCCGGGGCCGGAGGACCGGTAGACGTCGACGCGCAGCTCGGACTCGTCGATCTCGACGTGGTCGGACTGCTCGACGACCGGCAGCACCTCGACGCCAGCGAACGACGTCTGGCGGCGGCCCTGGTTGTCGAACGGCGAGATGCGCACCAGGCGGTGGGTGCCCTGCTCGACGGAGAGCGTGCCGTACGCGTACGGGGACTTGACGGCGAAGGTGGTCGACTTGATGCCGGCCTCCTCCGCGTAGGAGGTGTCGAGGACCTCGGTGCTGTAGCCGTGCCGCTCGGCCCAGCGCAGGTACATGCGCTGGAGCTGCTCGGCGAAGTCCGCGGCGTCGACGCCGCCGGCCTCGGCGCGGATGTTGACCAGCGCCTCGCGGGCGTCGTACTCGCCGGACAGCAGGGTGCGGACCTCCATCTCGTCCACCGCCTTGCGGACGGTGACGAGCTCGGCCTCGGCCTCGGTGCGGGTGTCGGCGTCGTCCTCGTCCTCGGCGAGCTCGAAGAGCACCTCCAGGTCGTCGATCCGGCCGCGCAGGGCCTGCGTCTTGCGCAGTTCGCCCTGGAGGTAGGACAGCCGGCTGGTGATCTTCTGGGCGCTGTCCGGGTCGTCCCAGAGATTCGGGGCCGCCGCCTGCTCCTCGAGGTCGGCGATGTCGGCCTTCATCTTGTCCAGGTCGAGTACGGCCTCGATCGACTCCATGGTGGAGGAGAGGGACTTCAGCTCTTCGGATGCGTCGAGGATTGCCACGGGCCCCAGCCTACCGGCTCGCGTCAGGACGCCGGGGCGGCGGCCGTGGCGTGGGCCAGCGCACCGGAGGCGGTGGTGGTCCAGGCCTGGAGTTCGGCCCCGTCGGCCAGCAGCGCCACCGGCCGCCCGGACCGGCCGGCCGACGGTGCGGCGGCCGGGGTCCAGCCCGGGTCGCCGTAGACCGCCTGCGCGAGGCCGCCGGTGGGCGCCGGGGCGACGACGTAGATCCGGTCGCCGGCGCCGACCGCCTCGGGGCGGCCGTCGGCGTCGAGCCGGCCGACGACCTGGGTGGGCCGCCAGGCACCGTTGGCGAACGGCAGGTGCAGCACCGCGCCGTCGGAGGCGCGCACCACGAAGGCGTCGAGGGTGTCGGCGTGCCGGGAGACCAGGGCGGGGGCCGCGGTGATCCGGCCGGGGGTGGGCACCACCGCCCAGGCGTTCCAGCGGCCGTCGACCAGCGAGGCGGTGACCAGGTCGCCGCCGGTGCGGCCGACCAGGTCGATCCGGCCGGGCGCGGAGGAGGCGGCGGCGGGCGCGGCGTCGAACTTGGTGCGCTCGTCGACCTGGAACCACTGCCCCCAGCCGCCCGCGGTCAGGGTGCGCCGGTAGAGCAGGCCGTCGGTGCCCACCGCGAACAGGTCGATGGTGCCCGGCCGGGCGGAGACCACCGCCGGGTCGCCCTTGACGTGTATGCCGGTCAGCCGCACCCAGGAGGTGTAGCGGTCGGCCTTCTGGTTCCAGCCGACGTACCAGATGTTCTGGTCGGCGCCGCGGGCGAAGACGTAGGTGGCGCCGGAGACCCGCACCGCCCGGGGGCCGCCGGTCAGCGCGACCGGGGCGCGCGGCACGGAGCGGAAGGCGGACCAGTGCGGCAGGACGGCGGCGGCCGGGGTGCCCATGTTGCCCTGCGGGGCGGGGGCGTCCGCGGTGGGCGCGGTCGGGGTGGCCGAGTCGTGGGCGTGGTCGCCGGGCGGTTCGTGGTCCTCGCGGCTGCTGGACTTGCCGTCGTCGCTGCCACCGGCGACCGCCCAGCCGCCGATGCCCGCGGCGACCACGGCGGCGGCCGCGGCGGCGACCAGCTTGAAGCGGCGGCGGCGCGGCACCGGCTCGGGTTCCGCGCGGTGCCGGCCCTCGTCGTCGGCCGGCGGTCTCGGGGCGCCGTCGGTGCGCCGGGCGCCGGGGTAGGCGGCCAGTTCCTCGGCGGAGGGCAGCTTGATGCTGGTGTGCGTCTCGCGGCTGGAGTCCGGCGCCGCGGCGCGCACCAGCGGCACCGCGCCGCGCCGGACGGCCGGAGCCGCGGCGGTGTCCCTGGCGGCGCCGGGCCGGGCGGCCGGGTCGCGGTCGGCCGGGTGGCCGGCCGGTGGCCGGCCGGTGTCCCGCACGTCGTCGCTGTCGTCGTCGTCCTGGTCGTCGTCCGGTGAGGCGATCTCCAGCGGCGGCAGGCCGGCCAGCTGCGGCAGCAGGTCGCGCAGCCGCTGGCCGAGCTCGACGGCGGTCAGCCGGGACGCGGGGGCCTTGGCCAGGCACTGCGCCAGCGGCTGCCACAGCGCGGTGGGCAGGCCGGGGATCGGCGTGACGGTCTCGGTGACGTGCCGGCGCAGCACCGCGCCGGGGTGTCCGCCGCCGAAGGGGGTGAATCCGGCCAGCAGTTCGTACAGCACGGTGGCCAGCGCGTAGATGTCGACACTGGCCCGCGGCGGCAGGCCCTCGATGATCTCCGGGGCGAGGTAGTCCGGGGTGCCGATGATCCGGGTGGCCCGGGTGCGGCGCGGGGAGTCGACGAGCCGGGCGATGCCGAAGTCGGTGAGCAGCGCGGGCGGCGCGTCGCCGGGGCCGGCCGGGGCGGCGGTGTCCAGCAGGACGTTCTCCGGCTTGACGTCGCGGTGCACCACGCCGGCCGCGTGGGCGGCGGCGAGCGCGTCGGCGACGTCGGCGGCGATGGCCACGGCGGTGGCCGGGGCGAGGCGGCGGTCGCGTTCCAGCCGGGAGCGCAGGTCGCAGCCGGCGACCAGGTCCATGACGAGGGCCAGGTCGCAGCCGTCGACGACCAGGTCGCGGATGCCGACGATGCGCGGGTGGTCCAGGGACAGCAGCGCGGTGCGCTCCTGGACGAACCGGCCGACGAGCTCCTGGTCGGAGGCGAGGTCCTCACGCAGCAGTTTGATGGCGACCGGGCCTTCGGGGCCGTCGCCCAGCCATACCGTGCCCGCGGACCCCCGACCGAGGACCCGCTCGGCGGTGTAGCGGCTGCCGATCTTCCGTGCCAAGGCTGCTCCGACTCGTCCGGCGGTGGTGCGACGGGTAGTTGGGGAATGCGCTGGCGACAAAACTACGCGGGTGACGGCTCGTTGGAAGCACCGGCGGGTGGTGAGTGCGGCTTCTGCGCGGGAAATCACCCCCGAGAAGTCGACATGTCGCCCACATCGCGGCCCGCGGAGCACGATCCGGCCCCCCGCGAGGGGGTCCGCGCGGGGTTCGCGGAGCGCGGATCGGACCTTCACGGGTCGGTCCGTACGGCCGGCGGACCGACCTTCGCGAGCCGACCCCCGGGACGGTCCGCACGGCGACCGCGGACCCCGGCCGACCCCGGCGGCACCGAGGACGCGGGGACGCCGGGGAGCCGGGAACGCCGGGGACGGGGTCAGTTGCCGCCGGTGGACGAACCGTTGCCGAGGGCGGAGATCCAGTGCCAGGCGGAGCTGGTCCAGCTGGAGATGGCCTGGTACCAGCTCTTGCCGTCGGCGATCCACTCCGGGACGGGCGTGAAGTTCCACACCAGGATGAAGATCACCACGAGTATGAGGATCACGAACAGGCAGCCCTTCAGGCAGCCGGCGCCCGGGATGCGCATCGGGGTGCGCGGGCGCGGCTCGCGGCGCTGGGCCGGCTCGCGTTCGGGGCGGGCGGGCTCCGGGCGGCGCTTCGGCTGCGGTTCGGCGTAGCGCGGCTGCTGCTGCGGGTAGTGCTGTTGCTGCTGCGGGTACGGCTGCGGCTGTTGCCGCTGGTACGGCTGCGGCTGCCGCGGGGACCCCTGCGGCCGCTGCTGCCCCTGCTGCGGCTGCTCGGGCTGGCCCGGGCGGCGGTGCGGGCGGTGCCGCAGCGGGTCCTGCGCGGGGTCGACGTAGGAGATCTCGGTCTGCTCGTTGCGGCTGCGGGCGGCGTCGAGCTGCGACTGCCACGGGTGCGAGCCGGCCGGCGGCGTC
Organism: Streptantibioticus silvisoli; assembly: GCF_027947535.2. Taxonomy (GTDB): domain Bacteria; phylum Actinomycetota; class Actinomycetes; order Streptomycetales; family Streptomycetaceae; genus Streptantibioticus_C; species Streptantibioticus_C silvisoli. Next base: position 32,430 of record NZ_JAAGKO020000043.1, on the reverse strand, counting down.
TGCTGACCGCCGGCCGGGGTGCCCGGCGGCACCGGCGGCATGACCCGGGTGCCGCCGGGCACGTCGGAACCGCCGGGGGGCGGGCCGGCCGGCGGCATGGCGCTGGTGGTGGCGTTCGGGTCGTGCCGGGCGGGCGAGACGTTCTGGCTGGTGCGGCGCTCGCCGAACGGGTCGGCGTCGCCGAAGCCGCCGGGCGGGCGGCTGCCGGTCGGCAGTACCTGGGTGGGGGCGGCGTCGGACCGCGCGCCGGCCGGCCCGGCGCCCGAGCCGGTGCCGGGCACCCGGGCCGGGTCGTGGTCGGGCACCAGCAGGGCGGCGACCCCGAGGGCGGCCTCGGCGGCGGCCGGGCTGGCGTGCACGCCGATGCCCAGGCCGACGACGCGCAGCGCGCGGGCCAGGCTCTCGGCGCTGGGCCGCCGCGCCGGGTCCTTGCGCAGGCAGCTCTCGATGACGGTCCACAGCGGGTCGGGCACCGTCGACGGGCGGCGCGGCTCGTCGCTCAGGTGCTGGTGCAGCACCTCCAGCGCGCTGTCGCCGCGGAACGGCGGCTGGCCGGTGACCAGCTCGTAGATCAGGATGCCGGCGCCGTAGACGTCGACCGCGGAGGTCTGCGGGCGGCCCTCGGCGGACTCCGGCGCGACGTAGGCGGGTGTGCCGACGAACTCGTGGGTGCGGGTGACGCCCGGCGAGTCGGCGAGCCTGGCGATGCCGAAGTCGGTGAGCATCGGGTGCATCTCGGTGCCGTCGGCGTTCGCGGCGAGCAGCACGTTGGCGGGCTTGAGGTCGCGGTGGACCACGCCGTCCTTGTGGCTGGCGGCGAGCGCGTCGGCGACCGCGGCGGTGAGCAGGGCGGCGCCCATCGGGGAGAAGGGGCCGTGCTCGCGCACATATCGGTGGAGATCCGGACCGTCCACCAGATCCATCACCAGCGCGAGCAGGTCGCCCTCGACGACGAGGTCGCGGGTGCGCACGATGTTGGGGTGGGTCAGCCGCAGCAGCACCGACCGCTCGCGCAGGAAGCGCATGACGACGTCGGGATCGCCGGCCAGCTCCTCCTTGAGGATCTTGATGGCGACCAGTTCGCCGGGCCGGGAGGCCGCACCCGGGGCCGGGTCCGTCGCCTCACGTACCCGGGCACGCCAGACGGTGCCCGTGGCTCCCCGTCCGAGCGGCTCCTCCAGCAGGTATTTGCTGCCAACCGGCCGCACGTCCATCGGCTCCCAGTCGATCGTCCCGTCCACGGCACCGGTGCCGGGCCGTCCGCCCCACTGTAGTGCGGGGCGGTGGCGGGCGGCCGGAACGCCGGGCGCCCGCTGACGAAGACGCCGCCGGGCACGGCTTGGTTGCCTCGCGCGCCGGTCGGCGGGCTTGCGCACGGCGGGGGCGACGGCGGGGGCGGGCCGCCCGGCGAGCGTCCGGCGACCCGCCCGCGGACCGGCCGGTGGCGCAGGCGGGGAGCGGCCGGTGGCGGGGGCCGGGAGCGGCCGGTCAAGATCGACTATTGCGATACCGGGGGCGAACGGCCGGGCGCGGATGGGAGGATGCGTTCCGACCAGGCGGCGGGGGCGCGTTCCCGGCCGCCTTCCCCGGGGGGAGAAGGGACGCGGACGACGATGCAGATCCGGCTGACGGTCCTCGGGCCGCGCGGTACCCGCGCCTGCGACGTGCTGGTGACCGCCCCCACGGGTACGGCGCTCGGCGCGGTGGCGGGCGCGCTGGCGACGAGTGTGGGCGCCGGCCAGCCCGGCCGTTCCCCGGGCCCGGCGGTGACGCTCTACGCGGGCGCCGACCGGCTGGCGCCCGAGACGGTGCTGGGCGTCCCGCCCCTGGTGGAGGGCGCGGTGCTGGCGTTGCGCGCCCCCGACGGCGAGGGCCCCGGCGGCCTTCCCCCCGCTGATCCGCACGCACTGCCGGGCGCGGTCCGGCTGCACGTCACCGGCGGACCGGACGCCGGCGGGGTGCACCTGCTCCAGGGCGGTCCGGTACGGGTCGGGCGGTCCGCCGACGCCGACGTGCCGCTGGACGACCCCGACGTCTCCCGGCTGCACTGCGCGGTCACCGTCGACCCCGACGGCCGGCACGCCCAGGTCGCCGACCTGGGCTCCACCAACGGCACCAGCCTCGACGGCCGCCCGATCGGCCCGGCCCCGGTGCCGTTCCCCCCGGGGGCGCTGCTGCGGATCGGCGAGTCGACGCTGATCCTGGAACCGGCGTGGGCGAACGGCACCGGCGGCACGGACGGCGCCGGCGGCGGTATGGCGGACGGGACGGACGCGGGCGGGGCGTTCTGGGACGGGGCATTCGGAGGCGGGGCGTACGCCGGCGGCGGAGGTTCCGCGGGCGGGGCCTTCGCGGGGGGCGGGTCGGGCGCCGGGGCGATGGACGCCGGATCGATGGATGCCGGGGCGGTCGGCGCCGGGTCAGGGGGCGCCGGTTCGATGGGCGCCGGAGCGGTCGGCGCCGGGGCTTCCGGTGCCGGGGCTTCCGGTGCGATGGACGCCGGTGCGATGAACACCCGTGGGATGACCGCCACCCGGTCCGGCGCCGGTGCGACGAACGCCACCGGCGCTCGGGCAGACGCCTCCCACCCCTCCCCCCGGCACAGCGGCACCCCCACCCCCGCCTCCGGCACCCCGCTGCCCCGGCCGGTGATCGTCGCGGACGCCGAAGGGCACCTGCGGGTGACGCTGTCGCGCGAGGGCGGGCCGGCCCCGGCGGGCCCGGCGGCCGGCGCGGAGCAGGTCGTACCGCAGCCCCGGGCGCCGTGGTCGGATCAGCTGACCGCGCCCGGGCAGCAGGCCCCCGGCGGGCCCGGGCGGACGCACGACGCCGTCCCCCCGCCACCGGCCGGCGACGGCGAACGGCTCGACGCGGACCGCGCGTGGCCCACCGCCCGGGACCGCTCACCGGCCGCGCGGCCGGCCGGACCGGCGGACGCCGCGGGGGACGAGACCGTCGCCGGGCGTACCGCGGGCCGGGCCATCGGCGCCTGGGCCCGGCGGATCGCGCAGGCCAGGCCGGGTGCCCGGGTCGGCGTGGAGCGGGCGGGCTCGGAGCGGGCGGCGGCCGAGGCCGCCGCGCTGCGCCACCGGCTGCCCGACCCGGCCGCGGTGCTGGTGACCGCGCTGGGCCCCGGGCCGCGGCTGTGGGAGCGCGGACCGCGGCACCCGGACGCGTTCACCGTGCGGCTGGGCACCGCGGACCTGGCGGCCGGGGACGGGGTGCTGCCCTCGGTGCCGGTCGCGGTGGACCTGCGCCGGACCGGCTCGCTGGCGCTGTCCGGGCCCCGGCCGCGGCTGTCGGGGCTGGCCCGCGCGGTGGTGGCGCAGCTGTGCGCGCTGCACTCCCCCGGCACGCTGGAGGTCGTCCTGGTCGCCGCGGACCGGTCCCGGCCGGCCGACGCCAGGGCGCAGGAGTGGGCGTGGCTGAACTGGCTGCCGCACCTGCGTCCGGCGCACGGCCAGGACTGCCGGCTGCTGGTGGCGTTCGACCGCGACCAGGCCGAGGCGCGGATCGGCGAGCTGCTGCGCCGGCTGGACGAGACGGCCGCGCCGGCCACCCGCACGCTGGTGGTGGTGGACGGCGATCCGGGTTCCGCGGGGCTGCGCGAGTCGCTGGAGCGGCTGGCGCAGGCCGGGCCGGGCGCCGGGGTGCACCTGCTGTGCCTGGCCGGCCCGGACGAGCGGCCGGCCGCCACCTGCGGTGCGCACGCCCGGCTGGACGGTGACGTGGCGACCGCGCTGGCCCTGGACCCCGACGGGCCGGCCGACGCGGTGGTGGACGCGGTGTCGGCGGCCTGGGCGGAGCGGTTCGGGCGGGCGCTGGCGCCGTTGCGTGAGGCGGACGGCGGCGGGCGGCGGTCGCGCGGCGCGCTGCCGGAGACGGCGCGGCTGCTGGACGCCCTCGACCTGGCGCTGGCCACCCCGGCGAAGGTCACGGCACGCTGGTCGGCGGAGTCGGCCGGGCCGGTGGCCGTGCTGGGCACCGGTGCGGACGGCCCCGTCGCGGTGGACCTGTCGATCGAGGGCCCGCACCTGCTGGTGGGCGGTGCGGCGGGCTCCGGCAAGACCGAGCTGCTGCGGTCGGTGGCGGCGGCGATGGCGTCGGCGGCCGCACCGCGTGACCTGGTCATGCTGTTGGTGGACGGCGCGGCGGACCGCGGGGAGGGGCTGCGCATCTGCACCGACCTGCCGCACGTGCGGGGCCATCTGGCGGCGTCCGACCCGGTGCGCATGCGGGAGTTCGCGCAGGCGCTGACGGCGGAGCTGAAGCGGCGTGAGGAGGTGCTGGGCGGTACGACGTTCGACGCCTGGCACGCCGGGCGCCGGGCGGGGCGGGCCGCGGCGGAGCCCGGCGCGGCCGTTCCCGGCCGGGACGGCGACCGGCCGGCGCCGGACCCGGGCGCGGTGGGGACGCTGGACCGGCCGGAGGCCGGGTTGCCGCGGCTGGTGGTCGTGGTGGACGACTTCGACGCGCTGACCGCGCCCGCGCTGGGCGCGCCCGGCCGGCCGGCCGCCGGTTCGGTGGTGCGGGCGGTGGAGGCGGTGGCCCGGGCCGGGGTGGCGCTGGGGGTGCACCTGGTGGCCGCGACCGGGCGGCCGGAGCGGACCGCGGGCTCCGACGCCGACGGGCTGGCCCGGTTGCGGATCGCGCTGCGCACCGAGGACCCGGAGTCGGCCGCGCTGCTGGTCCACGTGGAGGACGCGGCGGGGCTGGACGAGGGGCTGCCGGGGCGGGGTTACCTGCGGCGGCCGGGCGGCGCGGTGACCGCGTTCCAGGCGGCCCGGGTCAGCGGGCGCATCCCGCGCACCGCGACGCTGCGCCCGACGGTGGTGGCGCTGGAGTGGGACCGGATGGGCGATCCGCCGGCCCGGCGTCCGCTGCGTGAGCTGGGCAACGGGCCGACGGACCTGGCGTTGCTGGCCAGCGCCTTGCAGCGGGCCGCCGACACGCCCTGAGCGGGGCCGGGCGCGCCGGGGTCAGCGGCCGGGCGCCGGCGCGCGGCGCGGGTGGGGCATGCGGGGTTCGACGGCCCAGCGGGCGACGGCGCGTACCGGCGGGGTGGTCAGCAGCAGCGCCAGGCAGACCGCGCCGGCGGTGAGCGCCAGGGCGGCGAGCGGTCCGCCGGCCGCGGCGGCGCTGTGCACGCCGAGGCGTTCGGCGACCTTCACCACCAGGCCGTGCAGCAGGTACGGGTACATGGTCAGGGCGCCGAGCGCGGTGAACCACACCCGGCGGCCGGGCACCAGCGCCAGCGCGGCGGCGGCCAGCACCGCGCTGACCGCGAACAGCGCGAGCCGCACCGCGATGTAGCGCAGGTCGCCGGTGCCGGCGAAGTGGTTGACGCCGTACTCCATGTCGAGCCAGTCGGCGTTGGTGCCGGGCGCCATCAGGTAGGCGATCGGCAGCGCGGCGAGCATGACGACGCCGGCCGCGATCCGGACCGGGCGGGCGCGCAGCCGGGTGAAGTGCTCCGGGCGCAGTACCAGGCCCAGGACGAACCACGGCAGGAACTGCAGGATGCGGCCGAGCGAGAAGTCCCAGGTGGCGTTCATCAGACCGGCGCACACCGATACGACGGCGGCGACCGCCACCGGGTGCCGCAGCGCCCGCCACACCGGGGTGCTGAGCCGCCAGACGAACAGCGCCAGCAGGAACCAGCACAGGTAGCTGGGCGCGGTCAGGTCGAACGTGAACGACGTGCGGTCGGTGCGCGCGACGACGTAGAGGTAGACGACCTGGAAGATGAAGTACGGCACGAGGACCGATTTGACGAGCTTGCGCACCTGCTGCGGGCGGGCGTCGAAGCTGCGGGAGAAGTAGCCGCTGAGCAGGATGAACGCCGGCATGTGGAACGAGTAGACGACCAGGTACGCGGCCTTGACGTCACGTGAGTGGGCGATGAGCGGGAACCAGTTGTGGCCGATGACGACGAGGACTATGAGCAGGAACTTCGCGTTGTCGAAGAACGGGTCCCGGGCCGGGCGGGCCCGTCTCGCACCGGGCGGGGCGGTCGCGCCCGAGCGGGGCGCGCCGTCGTCCCCGGCCGCGTCCCGCACCGCGGTCGGGGCCGCCTGATCCGTCGTCGTCGCTGTACTCACCGGATCGACGCTAACCAGAAAGCGTTGGTGATCCATCAGCCGCCGTGCCCGTTTCATCCCGAAGAGTGACGTTGTCGATCGGGAGAAAAGGGGCCAATGCCTGGATATCCCCGAGTCGTATTCTCACGGAATGTTCACCCACCGGTCGAACAGCGGTCGACGCGTCGCACACCCGTCGACCCGCCCCTCACCCGATCGTGGCCGGCGCCGGCCGGTCGCCCGCAACGCCGCTGCCCCCGGCCGTCACGGGGACGGCCGGGGGCGGCGGGACAGGGAGCCGGCGGCGTCGCGGTGCCGACGCCGCCGGGCTCACGAGTGGGTGCGCAGCAGGGTCCGCATCGGCCGCATGGCCACCGACAGGTTGGCCAGGTCGAACGACTCCGAGCCCTGGATCTCCTCCAGGGTGCTGCGGGCCCGGCCCAGCAGCGCGGTGTTGCGCTCCTGCCAGACCGCGAACCGCCGCTCCGGGGTGGACTCGCCGGCGCCGACCGACAGCACGTCCTGGGTGAGGGCGGCGTGCGCGGCGAACAGGTCCTCGCGGATCGCCGCGCGGGCCATCGACTGCCAGCGGTCGGCCCGCGGCAGTTCGATGATCCGGTTGAGCAGTGCGGTGATGGACAGCCGGTCGGCCAGGTCGTAGTAGACCTCGGCGACCTCCAGCGGGTCCTTGGCACCGAGCCGGTCGGCGACCGCGACGATGTCGAGCGCCGGGAAGACCGAGGAGAAGCCGGCCACCTTGGTGGCCAGCTCGTCCGGCACCCCGGCGGCGATCAGCTCGTCGTGGATCGACTGGTACCACTCCAGGTCCCCGCCGACCAGCAGCTTCGGCAGCCGCTCCCACACGCAGGCCACGCCGTCGGTGAACAGCTCGATGGTCTCGGCGATCGCCAGCGGCTGCGGGCGGTTGTTGAGCAGCCAGCGGGTGGCGCGCTCCACCAGCCGCCGCGAGTGCAGCCGCAGCCGGGTCTGGGTCTCGGCGGACACCACGTTGTCCAGCGCCTCGATCTCGTCCCAGATGCCGCTCAGGCCGAAGATGGCCCGCGCGGCGGTGTGGGCGCGCACGATCTCCTCGGTCGACGCGCCGGTCTCCTCGCGCAACCGGTGCAGGAACGTGGTGCCGCCGGTGTTGACCGTGTCGTTGACCAGGACCGTGGTGATGATCTCCCGGTGCAGCGCGTGGCCCTCGACCTGGGCGGTGAACCGCTCGCGCAGCGCCTGCGGGAAGTACGCGAACAGCAGCGCGCGCAGGTACGGGTCGTCCGGCAGACCGGTGCCGATCAGCTCGTCGGCGGCGGTGATCTTGGTGTACGCCAGCAGGACGGAGGTCTCCGGCTGGGTCAGGCCCGCGGAGGCGGCGAGCCGCTCGCGGATCTGCCGGTCGCTCGGCAGGAACTCCAGCCCCCGGTCCAGGTGGCCCTCGCCCTCCAGGCGGCGCATGAACCGCTGCTGGGCCGGCAGCAGGCTGGGGGCCTGCGCCATGCTGTTGGCCAGCGCGACGTTCTGCGCGTAGTTGTTGCGCAGCACCAGGTGGCCGACCTCGTCGGTCATCTCGGCCAGCAGGGCGTTGCGCTGCTTGACCGTCATGTCGCCGTCGGCCACCACCGCGTTGAGCAGGATCTTGATGTTGACCTCGTGGTCGGAGGCGTCCACGCCGGCGCTGTTGTCGATCGCGTCGGTGTCGACCTTGCCGCCGAGGCCGCCGGGGCCGCCGCTGCGGGCGAACTCGATCCGGCCCAGCTGGGTCAGGCCCAGGTTGCCGCCCTCGCCGACCACCGTGACCCGCAGGTCGGCGCCGTCCACCCGGATGGCGTCGTTGGCCTTGTCGCCGACGTCGGCGTGCGTCTCCGAGGAGGACTTGACGTAGGTGCCGATGCCGCCGTTCCACAGCAGGTCCACCGGTGCCTGGAAGATCGCCTTCATCAGCTCCGCCGGCGTCAGCTTGGCGGCCTGCGAGGTGATGCCGAGCGCCTTGCGGACCTGCGGGGTGATGGCGATGGCCTTGGCGCTGCGCGGGTGGACGCCGCCGCCGGCCGAGATCAGCGAGGTGTCGTAGTCGGCCCAGCTGCTGCGCGGCAGGTCGAACATCCGGCGGCGCTCGGCGAACGAGGCGGCCGCGTCGGGGTCGGGGTCGAGGAAGATGTGCCGGTGGTCGAAGGCGGCCACCAGCCGGATGTGCTCCGACAGCAGCATGCCGTTGCCGAAGACGTCACCGGACATGTCGCCGACGCCGACGACGGTGAAGTCCTCGCGCTGGGTGTCGTGGCCCATCTCGCGGAAGTGCCGCTTGACCGACTCCCAGGCGCCCTTGGCGGTGATGCCCATCTTCTTGTGGTCGTAGCCGACCGAGCCGCCGGAGGCGAAGGCGTCGCCCAGCCAGAAGCCGTAGGAGACCGCCACCTCGTTGGCGATGTCGGAGAACGCCGCGGTGCCCTTGTCGGCCGCGACCACCAGGTAGGTGTCGTCCCCGTCGTGCCGCACGACGCCCTTGGGCGGCACGACCTCGCCGCCGACCAGGTTGTCGGTGATGTCCAGCAGCCCGGAGATGAACGTCTTGTACGACGCGATGCCCTCGGCCAGCCAGGCGTCCCGGTCGGCCGCCGGGTCCGGCAGCCGCTTGCCGACGAAGCCGCCCTTGGCGCCCACCGGCACGATGACGGTGTTCTTCACCATCTGCGCCTTGACCAGGCCCAGCACCTCGGTGCGGAAGTCCTCGCGCCGGTCGGACCAGCGCAGCCCGCCGCGCGCCACCTTGCCGAACCGCAGGTGCACCCCCTCCACCCGCGGCGAGTACACCCAGATCTCGAACTGCGGCCGCGGCGCGGGCAGGTCGGGGATGGCCCGCGGGTCGAACTTCATCGACAGGTACGGGTGCGGGTTGCCGTCGGCGTCGCGCTGGAAGTAGTTCGTGCGCAGCGTCGCCTTGATCAGCGTCAGGAACGAGCGCAGGATGCGGTCCTCGTCCAGCGAGGCGACCTGGTCCAGCGCGCCGTCCAGCTCCTCCAGCAGCCCGTCGGTCAGCTCCGCGCCGGCCCGCTGGTGGTCGGGCGACATGCGGGCCTGGAAGAGGTTGACCAGCAGCCGCGTGGTGTGGACGTTGGTGCGGAGCGTCTCCTCCATGTACTCCTGGCTGAAGGTGGCGCCGGCCTGCCGCAGGTACTTGGCGTACGCGCGCAGCACCATCGCCTGCCGCCAGGTCAGCCCGGCGCGCAGCACGAGGGCGTTGAAGCCGTCGTTCTCCGCCTCGCCGGTCCAGCTGGCGGCGAACGCCTCCTGGAACCGCTCGCGGGCGTCGTCGCCCAGGGCGCCCAGCTCACCGAGCGAGGTGTCCAGTTGGAGGCCGAAGTCGTAGATCCACACCCGGGTGTGGTCGGCCCGCTTGACCTCGTAGGGCCGCTCGTCGGCGACCTCGACACCGAGGCGTTCCAGCACCGGCAGCACCGCGGTCAGCAGCACCGGCGCGTCGGTGCGGTAGATCTTGAACCGGCGCTCACCGGGTGCGGCGCCCACCGGCTCGTACAGGCTGAGGGTGAAGTCCCCGTCGGGCGACAGGCGTTCGAGGTGCTGGAGGTCGGCGACCGCGGTGCGCGGTGAGAAGTCGGCCTTGTAGCCCTCGGGGAAGGCGTGCGCGTAACGGCGGGCCAGCTCGGCGGCGCGTTCCTCACCGCACTCGGCGGTCAGCGCCTCGGCGAAGCCGTCCTCCCAGGAGCGGGCCGCCTCCACCAGCCGGGCCTCGATGCGCTCCAGGTCGGCGTCGGTCAGGTCCGGCAGCTCCGCGCCCGGCTCGACGCGGATGACGAAGTGCAGCCGGGACAGCACCGATTCGGTGTTCCACACGGTGAAGTCCGCGCTGTGGCCGCGCAGTTCGTCCTGGAGGATGGCGGTCAGCCGCAGCCGCACCTCGGTGGTGTACCGGTCCCGGGGCAGGTAGACCAGGGCGGAGGTGTAGCGGCGGTACTCGTCCTGCCGCAGGAACAGCCGCAGCCGGCGGCGTTCCTGGAGGTAGAGCACGCTGGTGGCGATCGGCCGCAGTTCCTCGGCGCTGGTCTGGAACAGCTCGTCGCGCGGGTAGGTCTCCAGGATCTGCAGCAGGTCGCGGCCGTCGTGGCTGTCCGGGGAGAACCCGGCGTCGGCCAGCACCTGCTGGACCTTGCGGCGGATCACCGGGATGCGCTGCACCGACTCGGTGTACGCCGCCGAGGAGAACAGCCCCAGGAAGCGCCGCTCGCCCACCACGTTCCCGTCGGCGTCGAACCTCTTGACGCCCACATAGTCCAGGTACGACGGGCGGTGCACGGTCGAGCGGCTGTTGGCCTTGGTGAGGATCAGCACCTTGTGCTCGCGGGCCTTGGCGCGCGCGTCGGCCGGCAGCCGGTTGAACGCGGACGAGATCGGCCGGCCCTCGGAGTCGACGCAGGTGTGCGGCGGGTCGGAGCGCAGGATGCCCAGCCCGGTACCGGGCACCGCGTTCAGCACGTCCTCCTCGGCGCCGTCCGCGCCGGGCTCGGAGGTCAGCTGGTACTCGCGATAGCCCAGGAAGGTGAAGTGGTCGTCGGCCAGCCAGCGCAGCAGCTCCCACGACTCGCTGTCCTCGTGCTCCGGCAGCCCCGGCACGGCGGCGTCCGCCAGCTCGTCGGCGATCCGCAGCGCGGACTGGCGCATCTTCGTCCAGTCCTCGACGGACTCGCGCACATCGGTCAGCACCCGGCGCAGGTCGGAGGTGATCTGCTTGAGGTCGCCGCGGTCGGTCTCGCGGTCGATCTCGACGTGGATCCACGACTCCACCAGCGCGTCGGCGGGCAGCTGGGCGCCCGGCAGCTCGGCGTGCGCGGCATCGACCAGGTTGCTGGTGCCCAGGATCTCCAGCAGCTTGCCGGTGACGTCGCGGCGGACCACGACCTGCGGGTGGATCACCAGGTGGATCGCCCGGTCCTGGCGCGACAGCTCGTTGGTGACGGAGTCCACCAGGAACGGCATGTCGTCGGTGACCACCTCGACGACGGTATGGCTGCACGTCCAGCCGTTCTCGTCGACGGAGGGGGTGTGCACCCGCACGCTGGCCGCGCCCTGCGGCCGGTCGACGCCGAGCCGGTAGTGCGACAGGGCGGCGCCGTAGACGTCGACCGGGTCGCGGTCGGCCAGGTCCTCCGGGGCGGTGTGGAGGTAGTAGCGCTGGAGGAACGTCTGCACGCCCTCCGTGTCGAGGCCCGCGTCAGGTTTTCCCCCGGCTGGGCTGTTCTCAGCTACCCGTGCCGCCCGCTCCAGCAACTCGGCCTTGGCTTCGTCCAGCTTGGTCTGCATTGTCCTGTGACTCCTGTCGCGCGCCGTTGCGTGACGTCGGGATGGAATGGCGCGCCGTCCGGCCCGGGTTGACCGCGTTCGCGGACGGCTTGGGGCCTCTACGAGGCCGCTCCGGGCTGATCCTCGTTGACACGACCCGGATGCAGCGGTCAGCGATACGCCGGACGGGATTCCGCTCCGGGCGCAGGGAGCGGGCACAGCAGCCATCGCTCGATATCGCGCTGATCACGGGATCAAGGCTATCCCTCCTGGCCCGGACCGGTGAGCGACGATTGTGTTAAACGCGCGACCCGTTCTTTGCCACATCGGCCAGTAGCGGCGACCGCCGCACGGCCCCGCAGGCCCCTGAACAGCCGCTGGACGGCGGCACGGCACGACTTCGCGCCGGAACGCGGCTCCCACGGCACGTGAACAGCGGGTACGCCGGCCCCGAAGCGTGTCACGCAGTTGTTACGCCGTTCTCGTCAGGCGCTCACCCGGTCGGCCACCGCGACGGCCTCCGCCAGCGTGTCGACCACCGGCACGCCCGCGCTGCGCAGGCTCGCCCGGCTGTGCGAACCGCCGCTGTACAGCACCGCCCGGGCACCGACGTGCGCCGCGGCCGCCGCGTCGTCCAGCGCGTCGCCGATCACCACGGTACGGCGCGGGTCCATCCCGTCCATGGCGTCCAGGTGCCGGGCGAGCTGGGCGGCCTTGGCGGCACCGGTGAGGTCGCTGGCGCCGTCCATCCGCACGAAGTGCCCGGCGATGCCGTGCGCGGTGACCAGCGGCACCAGGTCGGCGTGCGGCGCGAGCGAGCACAGCGACTGGGTGCCGCCGGCCGCGCGCCGGGCGGCCAGCAGGTCGGCGGCGCCCTCGGCCAGCCCGCAGGAGGCCGCCAGCCGCCGGTAGTGCCGGTGGAAGGAGACGTTGAGCGCGGCCCACTCGGCGTCGGACGGCGACCGGCCGAGCAGGTGTTCGTAGAAGCCCCGCACCGGCACCCGGTACAGCTCGCGGTACCGCTCCAGGGTGAGCGGCGCGAGCCCCACCTCCGCGCACGAGGCGTTCGACGCCTCGACCACAGCGTCGATGTCGTGGAAGAGCGTGCCGTTCCAGTCCCAGACGATGTGCGTCGCGTGCTTCAGCATGCGACGACGGTATCGGGCGGATGTGACAACGGGGGGGTGCCGCCGGGGGTGCCGCTGGCGGGGGTGGGGGCGCCGCCGGCGAGGGTGCTGCCGCGGTGGGAGGCGCCGCTGCGGTGGGCGGCGGGCAGGTGATCGGATGGTCGGGCCGGCGGCCGGGGCAGGGGCGGTCGGAGGCGAGAGCGTCGGCCGGAGCGAGGGCGGCCGGTGGTGAGAGCGTCGGCTGGCGCGGGCGTTGGTCGGACAATCGGACCGTCAGCCGACATCGACGCCAGTGCCAGCGCCAGCGCCAGCGCCAGCGCCAGGCAGATGATCGGACCGCCACCCCGAGCAGGCGCCGACCCCACAACCGGACCGTTGGTCCATCGAACCATCGGACCGTCAGACGGGCGGAGTCGGGCTGAGGTCGAGCCGTGATCCGGCCGCGCGGTCGGACGATCAGGTCATCAGGCGATCAGGCCGGGGAGTTCCTGCATGCCGTACCAGAGCAGTTCGTGGTCCTCGGCGCCGTCCACGGTGAACCGGGCGTCGTCGTCGCCCTGGTCGGCAGCGCCGAGTACGGCGGCGGCCGCGGCGACGTCCTGCTCCGCGTCGTCGGCGTCCACGTGGACCGCCGCGGCCTTGGCCAGCCGGATCGCGCCGGCCAGCCGGACCGCGCCGAGCACGGCCGGGTCCAGCGGCTGGTCCGGGTCGAACGACACCTGCGCGTCCGGCACGTCGGCGACCAGCACCACGCGGCGCCGGGCCGCGGCCGGCTCGCCCGCCAGCATCCGCAGGCTGGCACCGGCGGCCCGGGTCAGCGCCGCGTACTCCAACTCCTCGATGTCGTCGGAGACGTACCACTCGCGCAGGCCCGGGGTGACCCCGAAGGCGTCCAGCGGGGCCGGGCCCAGTTCGCCCGCCTCGTGCGCCGCCGCGAGCCGGGGCAGTGTCGTGGGGATGTAGACGCGCATCGCTGCCGCTCCGAGGCCGAGCCGGTGGGAAACGGTCTCAGCATACGGTCGTACCCGTTCGCCGGATCATCGGGTGGCCCGGGCGTACCCCTTCGGAGGGGCGGCCTCCGGAGCCGTCCGTCACCCCGGTCGCCCCGCACCCCGCTCCCACCAGCGCCGATACGCCGGAGATTCATCCGGATAGGTGAAACGACGGCGGTCCGGCCCGTCCCCGTTTCCGCCTTGTCCAGGCCGCGCACGCCCGGCTAGAAGTCAGTCACACCGAGCTACCGAGCAGTAGCTTCCCGGCACCGAACGGCACCGAAGGAAACGGGGAACCACCATGTCCGGCACCGTCAGCAGCACCCTCACCGCACCCGGCCGCCGCCCCCGCCCGGCGCACCGCGGGCCGGGCGTCACCGCGCCGCCCGGCCGCCGCGACACCCGGCGCCCCAGCACCGGTCCCCGCGTTCCCGCGATGCCCGACGCCGCCGAACGCCGCCCGCACCGCTGGTTCGCCGACCGGCTGCTCGACGTCCTCACCGGACGCCACCCGGTCTCCCGCATGCTGGGCCACACCGCGGGACCGGCCGCCTACGACCGGCTGTGGGAGCTGTCGGTCTCCGGTCTCCTGCGCCCGCCGGCCGGCCGCCCCACCCCCCGGGTGAGCCGCTGCGGCTTCCGCACGCCGGCTCCGGGCGTGCGCGAGTCCTGGGCGCTGCTGGCCTGCGGCGACACCTGCCGGGCGCTGGCCTTCCGTCTGGAACACGGCCTCGACCGGCGCTGGCGCTGCGCGGCACTCGACTTCACCGGCCCCGGCTGGTGAGACGGCGGCGATACGGGCCCGGGGTCGGGTGAGCGGGACGGGGGCGGAGGGCGTGAGCACGGCACCGGCGCAGGAGCGAAAGGCGTGAGCACGGCACCGGCGCAGGGGCGGTCCGGCGGCCGTGGTCCGCGCCGGCGCCGGCGCCCGTACCGGTGCCGGCGGGCCCGGGAACGCCCGGAGCCGGGCTCCGCGTGACGCGGAACCCGGCTCCGGGGCCGAACGGACGGCGGGGCCGTCACTTCTTGCGGCGGCGGCCGCCCTTCTGGGCCTTGCGGCGCTCGGCGCGGGTGGTTCCGTCGGACTCCACCGCGCTGCCGTCGTCCTCCTGCTCGAAGTCGCCCTCGACGACCCCGCCCTCGGCGGTCGGCGCCGAGTAGTGCAGGCGGTCCGGGCGCTGCGGGGCCTCCAGGCCCTTCGCCCGGATCTCCGGACGGCCGGCGCCGACCGGGACGGCCGGCTCCTGCGCGGCCTGCTCGGGCAGCGCGTCGGCCGGCACCTCGACCTCCTCGACCTGCTGCTCGACCTGGACCTCCAGGTTGAACAGGTAGCCGACGGACTCCTCCTTGATGCCGTCCATCATGGCCTTGAACATGTCGTAGCCCTCGCGCTGGTACTCCACCAGCGGGTCGCGCTGCGCCATCGCCCGCAGGCCGATGCCCTCCTGGAGGTAGTCCATCTCGTAGAGGTGCTCACGCCACTTGCGGTCCAGCACCGACAGCACGACCCGGCGCTCCAGCTCGCGCATGATCTCCTCGCCGAGCTGCTCCTCGCGCGCGGAGTACTGCTGGTGGATGTCGTCCTTGATCAGTTCCGAGATCAGGTCGTCGGTCACCCCGGCGCGGTCGCCCGCCTCGTCGTCGAGGTCGTCCAGCGTGACCTTGACCGGGTACAGCTGGCCGAACGCGCTCCACAGCCGGTCGAGGTCCCACTCCTCGGCGAAACCGTCAGCGGTCTCGGCCTTGATGTAGTCGTCGATCGTGTCGTTCATGAAGTGCAGGATCTGCTCCTGGAGGTCCTCGCCCTCCAGGACCCGGCGGCGCTCGCCGTAGATGACCTCGCGCTGCCGGTTGAGCACCTCGTCGTACTTCAGGACGTTCTTGCGGATCTCGAAGTTCTGCTGCTCGACCTGGCCCTGCGCCGAGGCGATGGCCCGGGTGACCATCTTGTTCTCGATCGGCACGTCGTCGGGCACGTTGGCCATCGCCATGACGCGCTCGACCATCTGCGCCTTGAACAGCCGCATCAGGTCGTCGCCGAGGGAGAGGTAGAACCGGGACTCGCCCGGGTCGCCCTGCCGGCCGGAACGGCCGCGCAGCTGGTTGTCGATCCGGCGCGACTCGTGGCGCTCGGTGCCCAGCACGTACAGGCCGCCGAGCTCCTTGACCTCTTCGAACTCGGCCTTGACCGCCGCCTCGGCGCGCTCCAGCGCCTCGGGCAGCGCCGCCGCCCACTCCTCGACGTGCTCGACCGGGTCCAGGCCGCGCTGCCGCAGCTCGGCCTCGGCCAGGTCGTCGGGGTTGCCGCCGAGCTTGATGTCGGTGCCGCGGCCGGCCATGTTGGTGGCCACGGTGACCGCGCCCTTGCGGCCGGCCTGGGCGACGATGGTCGCCTCCCGGTCGTGCTGCTTGGCGTTGAGCACCTCGTGCGGCACGCCGCGCTTGGCCAGCTGCTGGGAGAGGTACTCCGACTTCTCCACCGAGGTGGTGCCGACCAGGACCGGCTGGCCCTTCTCGTACTTCTCCGCGATGTCGTCGACGACCGCGTCGAACTTCGACTCCTCGGTGCGGTAGATCAGGTCCGCCTTGTCCAGCCGGGAGACCGGCCGGTTGGTGGGGATCGGGACCACGCCGAGCTTGTAGATCTGGTAGAACTCCGACGCCTCGGTCATCGCGGTACCGGTCATACCGGACAGCGTGTCGTAGAGCCGGAAGAAGTTCTGGAGGGTGATGGTGGCCAGCGTCTGGTTCTCGTTCTGGATCTCCACCCCCTCCTTGGCCTCGATCGCCTGGTGCATGCCCTCGTTGTAGCGGCGGCCGGCGAGCATCCGGCCGGTGTGCTCGTCGACGATCATGACCTCGCCGTCCATGACGACGTAGTCCTTGTCCTTCTTGTACAGCTCCTTCGCCTTGATGGCGTTGTTCAGGAAGCCGACGAGCGGGGTGTTGACCGACTCGTAGAGGTTGTCGATGCCCAGCCAGTCCTCGACCCGGGTGACACCCTCCTCCAGGACGCCGACGGTGCGCTTCTTCTCGTCGACCTCGTAGTCGCGGTCGATCTTCAGGCGCAGCACCAGCTTGGCGAAGTCGCTGTACCACTTGGTGGCCTGGTCGGCCGGGCCGGAGATGATCAGCGGGGTGCGCGCCTCGTCGATGAGGATCGAGTCGACCTCGTCGACGATCGCGAAGTTGTGCCCGCGCTGCACGAGCTCCTCGGCCGACCACGCCATGTTGTCGCGCAGGTAGTCGAAGCCGAACTCGTTGTTGGTGCCGTAGGTGATGTCGCACGCGTACTGCGCGCGGCGCTCGGCGGGGGTCATGTTGGCCAGGATGCAGCCGACCTCCAGGCCGAGGAACTTGTGCACCCGGCCCATCCACTCCGAGTCGCGCTCGGCGAGGTAGTCGTTGGTGGTGATGAGGTGCACGCCCTTGCCGGAGAGCGCGTTGAGGTAGGCCGGCAGCGTGCCGACCAGCGTCTTGCCCTCACCGGTGCGCATCTCCGCGACGTAACCGAGGTGCAGCGCGGCACCGCCCATGATCTGGACGTCGTAGTGGCGCTGGCCGAGGACTCGCTTGGCGGCCTCACGGACGGTCGCGAACGCCTCGGGCATCAGGTCGCCGAGGCTCTCGCCGTCCTCGTACCGCTGCTTGTACTCGTCAGTGAGGGCACGCAGCTCGGCATCCGTCAGGTTGACGAAGTCCTCTTCGATGGAGTTGACCTGACCCGCGATGCGGTGAAGCTTGCGCAGGATCTTTCCTTCACCTGCGCGCAGGATCTTGCCGAAGACGGACACGTAGGCTGGCTCCTTGCCGGTCGGGCCTGGCACGGTCTTTCGCGCTGGGCCGGCAAGGCTCCGTTCTACTGGGCCCTGCCGCACCGGCCATCGTAAGCGAACCGGGCTCTTCATCGGGAGGTCCGTAAGCACCCGGGCCCCGCGGACGACGTATTCGTCACCCGGTACGGTGACGGAAATTCCCTGTCCGTGACGGTACGCCCTCCGGAACAATCGCCGAATGGACCCCGTAACACTGCATACCGAACGCCTCGTGCTGCGCCCGTTCACCCCGCACGACGCCGAAGCGGTCCGCGCCGCCTGCCAGGATCCGGAGATATCGCGCTGGACGCCGGTGCCGTCGCCGTACACCGCCGAGGACGCGCGCGCCTGGGTCGGCACGGTCGTCCCCGGCGGCTGGGCGGGCGACACCGAGTACAACTTCGCCGTCTGCCTGCGGGACGGCGGCACGCTGGTCGGCGCCATGGGCCTGCTGCGGCTGGCGTCGCTGCGCGGCCCGCGACGGCAGGCGGAGTTCGGCTACTGGACGGTCCGCGAGCACCGCCGGCGCGGCCACACCGCCGAGGCCGGCCGCGAGATCTGCCGCTGGGCGTTCGAGGACCTCGGCGTGGAACGGCTGGAATGGGTCGCCGACGCCGGCAACCACGCCTCCCGCGCGGTCGCCCGCAGGATCGGCTTCGTCATGGAGGGCACGATGCGCTCCCACATCGTCCACCGCGGCACCCGGCGCGACGCCTGGCTCGGCTCGCTGCTCCCGTCCGACCTCGGCCTGCCGCAGCGGACGGCGTACCTGCCGTACGAGGAGAAGTCAGCGGTGTGATGAACGCACCGGTGCGGAGGGTGACCTCCGGGGCCGGGAGTGTTGTCGGGGCGAGAGGGCTGCCGGGGCAAAGGGTGCCGGCGGTGCGAGGGGGCTGCCGGTGCGGAGGGTGACCTCCGGGGCCGGGGGTGTTGTCGGTGCGGGCGCTTAGGGTGAGGCGCATGACGAAGCACGCCCCGCCCGTGACGACCCTCTCCGCGGACGACGCCCGGCGGCTGGCGCTGCGGGCGCAAGGTCTGCTGGGCGCGCCGGACCGGCGTGGCGGGGTGCGCGGGCTGCTGCGGCACCTGGGCGCCGTCCAGCTCGACACGATCTCGGTGCTGGCCCGCTCGCACGAGCTGATCCCGTACGCACGGCTCGGCGCGGTCGGCCGGCCCGCGGTGGAGGCGGCGTACTGGAGCGGCGGCCACGCCTTCGAGTACTGGTCGCACGCCGCGTGCGTGCTGCCGATCGAGGAGTGGCCGCACTTCGCGTTCCGCCGCCGCGCCTTCCGGGCCCGGGGGCACCGCTGGCACGTGATGAAGGACCCGGAGCGCTCCTGCGCGGCGATCCTGGACCGGCTGCGCGCCGAGGGCCCGCTGACCTCGACCGACCTCGGCGGTGCCAAGAACGGCGGGCCGTGGTGGGACTGGTCGGAGACGAAGATCGCGGTGGAGTGGCTGCTGGACACCGGTGAGGTGGTCTGCGTCGAGCGGCGCGGCTGGAAGCGCGTCTACGACCTGGCCGAACGTGCCGTGCCCGGCGCGCTGTTGCACGACGACCTGTCCGACGCCGAGTGCGTGCGCCGCCTGGTGACGCTGGCGGGGCGCTCCCTCGGCGTCGCCACCCGCTCCGACCTGGCCGATTACCACCGCCTCAAGGGCGAGCAGGTCGACTCCGTCATCGCGGACAGCGGCCTGGTCCCGGTCGAGGTGGCGGGCTGGGGCAAGCCCGCCTGGGCCGACCCGGACGCCCTGGCCGCCCCGGTCCGCGGCCGGCACCGCACGACCCTGCTGTCCCCGTTCGACTCCCTGGTGTGGGACCGGGCCCGCACCGAACGCGTCTTCGGCTTCACGCACCGGCTGGAGGCCTACGTCCCCAAGCCCAAGCGCGTGCACGGCTACTTCGCGATGCCCCTGCTGTCCGGCGGCCGGCTGCTGGGCCGCGTCGACCCGGCCCGCGACGGCGGCACCCTGGTGGCCCGGCAGTTGTCCATGTCGGGTCCCGCCGCGGTCGCCCCCATGACCCGGGCCCTGCTGGAGGCCGCCTCCTGGGTCGGCTGCGACACCGTCCGGGTGGAACGCTCCGACAACGCCCGCCTCGCCGACGCGGTCCGCACGGAACTGGCCGCGGAGGGACGCCTGTCGGCATGACGGCTGCGGGGCGTCCGCACGGAACCGGCCGCGGGGATCGCTTGCCGGCAGAACGGCTGCGGACGTCCGCACGCAACCGGCCGCGGGGATCGGCTCTCGGCAGGACGGGCCGCCCGGAACTCGCCACGGAACTCGCCACGGAAGGTCGGCTGCCGGCCTGAGGGCCGCGGGCGTTCGCACGGAACCGGGCGCGAAAGGTCGACCCGCGGCATGACGGCCGCCCGGCCCGCGCGCACCCTCGCCCGCCGGGCGCGCCCTGACCTGCGCGGCGGCCTGACGCGCGCGGCACGGTGTCACGCCCGGGCACCCCGGAAACCGGCACGCTGGGACACCCGACACGCTGGGACGCCCGGCGCCCTGCGACACCCGGCGGTCGAACGCGCCCGGCGTGGCCGTCGTCCACGGGACGGCGGCGAGGGCGCCCGCCAGCCGCCGGCGACAGAGCCCGGGGGCCGGAGACCCGGGGGCGGAGACCGTCAGCGCACGCGCCGGCGCGCGACCGCCGGTGTCAGCGGATCTCCAGGATCTTCTCGCGCATCGCGTAGACCACCGCTTCCATGCGGGAGTGCAGCTGGAGCTTCTCCAGGATGTTGCGCACGTGGTTCTTCACGGTGTTCTCGCTGATGAAGAGTTCCTTGGCGATGTCGCGGTTGTTCATCCCGGTGGCGACCAGCTTGAGGACCTCCAGCTCGCGGTCGGTCAGCCGGGGGGCCGGCACCAGCCGGCGCTCGTCGGTGCGCTGGATCATCGACTTGAACTCGGTCAGCAGCTTCGCCGCCATCGACGGGCTGATCTGCGACTGGCCGTCGGCGACCGCGCGGATCGCGGTGGAGACCTCGTCGGTGGAGATCTCCTTGAGCAGGTAGCCGGTGGCGCCCGCCTTGATCGCCTCGTAGAGGTCGGCCTCCTCGTCGCTGATCGTCAGCATGATGATCTTCGCGCTGGGGGCCACCTCCTTGATCGCGGTGCACGCCTCGATCCCGCCGCGTCTGGGCATCCGCACGTCCATCAGCACGATGTCCGGCAGCAGGTCGGCCGCCTTGTCCACCGCCTCGGCGCCGTCCGCCGCCTCACCGACGACCTGGATGTCCTCCTCCTGCGCGAGCACGATCTCCAGCCCGCGGCGGAACAGCGCGTGATCGTCGACGACCAGCACCCTGATGGGCTCCGCGGACCGCCCGCCCGGCCCCCGCACGTCGTCGCATCCGACCACCGCCGCCTCGAAGCTGTCCGGCATGGTTTCCTCCCCCTCAGGCCGGACAACGCCCCGCCCTGTCGACACGGGCGCCCCTCGGCCCGGGGCCAACACGACCGCGCCGCCCGACGGTTGACTCTCCGCACATAGTTTCATGCCCGTACGACACCCTGACGATTCCGGCCCGGCCGGGTGGCCGTACCGGACCGCGGTTGACACCCGGTCCGCCCGCGCCCGGCGCCCGCTCCCCCGGCGGTGCGATCTCGCCCCCGGCGGCGGCCCGGCCCGCGACAGCGCGGCGCCCCCGGAGCTGCTCCGGGGGCGCCGTACGCGGTCGTGGGCCGGGGTCAGCCGATCACCGGCGCAGCGCGCCGCCCGCGCCGCCCGCGGCCCCGGCGACCAGCCCGATGGCCGACGGGTCCTCCTTGAGGTAGATCACGCCGTAGTCGTAGCCGTGCCGGCGGTAGACCACACTTGGCTGGTTCCGTTCGGAATCGACGAAGAGGTAGAAGTCGTGCCCGACCAGCTCCATCTCGTAGAGCGCCTGGTCGAGCGACATCGCAGCCGCCACGTGGGTCTTCTCCCGGACCACGAGCGGGCCCTCGCCCTCGACGTCCAGCGGCCCGGCCTTGGTGTGCGGGACGCGGTCGGCGTCCGCCTCGGCGCCGTCCTGGCCCGGCACCTCGGCCAGCGGCGCGGTGTACTCGGCCACGCTCACCGCCGCACGGCCGCCGCGCCGCGCCAGGTGCCGCTTGTCGGCGTGCCTGCGCAGCTGCGCGTCGAGCTTGCTGGTCGCCGCGTCGAGCGCCGCGTAGGGGTCGCTTGCCGCCGCCTCGGCCCGGATCACCGGTCCCCGGGAGCGGAGGGTGATCTCCACCCGGTCACAGCGGTCGTGCAGCCTCGGGTTGTGCTCCTTGGTGAGTTCGACATCGAGGCTGATCGCCTTGCCGTCCAGCTTCTGGATCTTCTCCAGATTCAGCTTCTCCGCCACGTGCTTGCGGAAGCGCTCCGGCACTTCAGTCCTGTGACCCTTGACGACGATGTCCACGCAGAACTCCGTTCCCGGGTTGCCCACCTGGGGTGGACTCACCCTTTTGAGCTAAGGCCGACCGGCACTGGGCCCATCGGCACTGCGTTCGCCGCCACCCCCTTCAGCCCCGGACGCCTCCGGAGTTGCGGAGTCGCGGCTTTCATCTCCTCCTCCCCCGTGGGAAGGATCGGAACCCCCCCTTTTCCAGCACGTTCGGAGGACGTACGACGCGAGGGGTTGACCGGGGAACGAAAGCTGCGCGACCGGAGATTCGATGACACAGCACCCGAGACTCCTCACAACTGAACATAGCCCTCCCCGGTGACATCCGGCACCCCCTCGGGGCGGCCGCCTCCGTTACCGACCGGTTTTCCGCCGACGACCAGCCCCGGGCCCGCCCCCGGACCGTTCCGCTCCCCCTGACACCATGGCCCCCTGACACCGTTCCGGCGCGCCCGCCACCGGTGCCGCGTCGTACGCCCCCGGCGGCCCGGCCACCACCGCAGCGCCGAGCACCGTGCCGCCGGCCGCCCGCACCGCCCGGGCCGCCTCCGCCAGCGACGCCCCCGTGGTCAGCAGGTCGTCCACCACGACGACCGGTCCTTCCGCCAGCAGCCGTTCACCGCCGCGCACGACCGCCAGCGCACCGGTGAGGTTCGCCAGCCGCTCCGCCGCCGTCAGCCCCGCCTGGTCCTCCACCGCACGCCGCTGCCGCAGCAACGGCACCATCCGCACCGCCGGCCCCGCCCGCCGCAGCCTGCGCGCCGCCCGGCAGGCCATCCGTCTGGCCGGATCATGTCCCCGTGCCGCGGTCGCCGCCCGCGAGGAGGGCACCGGCACCAGCGACACCACCGGTATCCGCGACACCGCGCCGGCGTGGCAGCCGCCGACCACGGCACCGCCGGCACGGCCGGCGCCGAGCCGCCCCACCGCACCGGCGCTCCAGTCCCCGCCCGCCATCGCACCGCCGCACCGGCCCCCGCCCGGCAACTCCACCGCACCGGCGCTCCAGTCCCCGCCCGCCATCGCACCGGCGCACCGGCCTCCGCCCGGCACCGCACCGGCGTCCCAGCCTCCGCCCGGCCGCCCCACCGCACCGGCGCCCCAACCAGCGCCCGCCATCGCTCCGGCGCGGTCGGCGCCAGCCACTGCACCGCCGCCCCGGCCTCCGCCCGGCAACTCCACCGCCGCCCCATGCCCCGCCTCCGCGAGAGCCCCGTACCCCGCCCCGCGCTCCGCCTCCGCACAAGCCCCGAGAGCCGCCCGCACCGCCGCCGCCAGTGCGTCACCGAGGGGGGCGGCGAGTCCGAGGGCGCCGCGTTCCTTGTGGGCGAGCAGGGCGGCGCGCAGTTCGTCGCGGTAGGCACCCGCCGCCCACACCGGGGGCAGGCCCGGCGGGACCGGCCGGGGCCGTACGCGCCGCACCGCGCCCGGCCCGGACAGCCGCGCCCGGCACCCCTCGCACCAGCCGCCCCGGCGTGGGCGTCCGCAGCCCGCGCAGTCGACCGGCAGCACCAGATCGGCGATCTCCCGCCACCACCCGTTCATGCCGTCGACTGTGCCGCGCGGCGAACGGCTCCGCCAGCCCTGTGGACAACCGGCCGCGGTTGTCCACAGGGGGTTTTCCACCGGGGTTACCCGGGATAGACGGGAGCCGTACTGTTCCCGGAGATCGCCGTCCAGTACGAATCGGTCGGCAGCCGGTAGACGCCTTCCTTGTCGGCGACCAGCAGCGGGCGGCTCTGGTCCTCGGAGGCGGCCACCGACGTGACCGTGCTGATGCCCGGCAGCGTGGGGGTGAAGGCCGACGATCCGTCGGTGTCCACGTACTGGAGCTGCTGCACGCTCTTCCACTGCTTGCCGACCATGACCAGCCGGCTCTCGCCGGCCCACGAGACCGCCTGGACGTCCTCGTACGAGGGAGCGACGATGCGCAGTCCGGCGACCGAGACGACGGGGTGGTCGGCGGTGCCGGTCCGCTGCACGCGGCCGATCTCCAGGACGGTGTGGCCGTCGCGTTCCACGAGCAGCACCACCCGTACGCCGTCGGCCGCCACCCGCACCGACTGGACGCGGTCGCCGCCGAGACCCGGCACCCGGACCTGGATGACGTGGCCCTCGGTGTCGTACATCCACAGCCGGGGCGTGACCGGGTCGCGGCCGGCCACCCACAGGTCGCCCAGCCCGTCCCAGCTGGGCGCGCTGAGGTCCGCCTTGCCGCTCAGCACGGTCTTGACCTTGCCGGCCGCGCTCAGCGGGGCGATCTCCAGCGACCGGCCGCCGACCCTGACCCCGGCCGCCTGGACCTCGTCACCGCGCGAGACCGCCACCGTCTGGAGCTCCGCCTGCGGCTCGCCGAACGGGCCCAGCACGTGCTTGGTGCTGTCGCTCTGCGAGGGGACGCTCTCCATCCGGTGCGCGGCGTCGACCAGGTACTGCTGGTCGCCGCTGCCGGACAGCCGGGCCGGCGAGTACGCCTGCGCCTGCTGACGGTTCAGGGTGCAGACCGCCGTCGCGCCGGAGGAGCGGTGGATCTCGACCGAGGTGACCTGCGCGGACGACTGGTCCTGCACGGTGTTCATCAGCTGCGCGGCCATGTCCTGGCAGACGTCCTGCGACAGCCCGGCGGGCAGCCCGGCCAGCTGGACCCGCAGCCTGCCGTTGTCGTCCAGGGCGGGATTCGGCCCGGCCAGCCTGGTCCCGGTGGGGAACGCCGTGGTCACCACCGGGCTCAGCCAGCTGCTGGGCCCCAACAGCAGGGCCTGGATCGAGGCGGACACCGGGTCTATCCGGCGCCGTACGTAGATCGGATCCGCGACCATGGTGTCCGGGCCCTGCGGGCTGTCGCCGCTCTGCGGTCCCAGCTTGGCGAAGTAGTACTTACCGACGGACTGGTAGATCCGCTGAAAGTCCGACTGTTCGATGATCAGACCGGGCGACAGATCGTCGATACGCCACTGGCCCTGGTACTGCCCGAGGTGGAAGGCGGTGCGGAACCGCTGGGCGGCGGGGGCGAAGGAGTCGTCCTTGTCGACCACCGCGACCTGGGAGGTGGACATGGCGATGGTCATACCGGGCTCGGTGCGGTTGGTGGGAGTGCGCGGCGTATACAGGTCGGGCTTGCCCGAGATGATCGTCGTCCTGGTGAACGGGTTCCACTTCTTGGCGGCGCCCGCCAGGTAGTCGCGCGCGGTCTGGAACTTCGCCTCGTCGCTGGTCACCGCCTCCAGGAACCCCTCGACGATCTGCTTGGGCCCCTCGCCCGCCTGCGGCTGGACACCGAAGACCCGCACCTGCGGATCGGACGCGTCACGCGGGCTCTGGCCGACCTTGCTCACATCACCGCTGTCCGGCATCGAGGCGCAGCCGGCCAGCAGCAGGACACCGCTGAGCAGCGCGCCCACGGCGACGAGCGCGCGCCGGCGCGCGCCCGGTGGCATGCGGCGGTCGGCGTGCGGCATTCGGTCGTCCTCCTCCGGCCCTCGCGGCCGTTACGGCGGTCGGGGACGTTGGCGTTGATCGGCGTTGAGCGGTGGTGATCGGCGTTGATCGGTCGTGATCAGTGGCGATCGGCGGGCGTCTGCGGTTGTCGGGGGGCCGTGCGGTTTCCGGGGCGATCAGGGACCGCGGCGTCCGCGGTTCTCGGGTGGGGCGCGGTGCCGGGCGGTGCGGCGTGCCGCCGGGCGGTGACGTGCGGCGTCGCGCGGTCAGGGGCGGGCGGCGGGCATGGCTCGCGCCGGGCGGCGCCGGGCAGGCGGGGACCGGTCATCGGTCGGGACGGTCCTTCCCCGGCGTGGAACGGCCGACGGTGGACGCGCGGTCCGGGTCGGGTACGGCGGAGTCGCCACCGGTGCGGGTGCTGACGACGCGTGCGCCGCTGCCCGGCAGCGCGGCGGGGTCGGCGGACGGCGGGCGCGGCGTCTTCGTCGGCACCGGCGGTATCGGCGAACGGGCCGACGGCAGCGCGGCCGACGCCTGGGCGGAGTGCCCGGTGCCCGCGGCCCCCGTCGCACCGGACGTGCCGGCCGGACCCGCGCCGGTGCCGGACCCCCTGGAGCCGGCCCGGCCGGTGCCGCCCGAGGGGTCGCGCTGGGCGGCGGCGGCCCGGCGGCGCCGGGAGTCCTCCGGTTCCAGGGGGATCGGCGAACGCAGCAGGCTGTCGCCGGCGGTGCGCGGCAGCGTCAGCCGGAACTGGGAGCCGCCGCCGGGCTCGCCCCACGCCTGGAGGCGGCCGCCGTGCAGGCGGGCGTCCTCCACCGCGATCGACAGCCCGAGACCGGTGCCGCCGGTGTTCCTGGCCCGCGCCGGGTCCGCCCGCCAGAACCGGTTGAAGACCCGGGTCGCCTCGCCGGGCTTGAGCCCGACGCCGTAGTCGCGCACCGCGACGGCCACCGCGCCGGAGGCGGTGGCGAGCCGCACGACGACGTCGCGGCCCTCACCGTGCTCGACGGCGTTGACGACCAGGTTGCGCAGCACGCGTTCCACCCGGCGGGCGTCCGCCTCGGCGACCACCGGCTGCTCGTCGCCGCGGACCACCAGCCGGCTGCCCTTGCGTTCGGCCAGCGGCTCGGCGGCGTCGACCACCCGGTGCACCACGTCGCGCAGGTCGATCGGCTCGGCGTCCAGCGCGGCGGCGCCCGCGTCGAACCGGCTGATCTCCAGCAGGTCCGACAGCAGCGAGTCGAAGCGTTCCACCTGGCTCTGCAGCAGCTCGGCCGAGCGCGCGGTCACCGGGTCGAAGTCCTCCCGCGAGTCGTGGATGACGTCGGCCGCCATCCGCACGGTGGTCAGCGGGGTGCGCAGCTCGTGCGAGACGTCGGAGACGAACCGCCGCTGCATCCGCGACAGCTCCTCCAACTGCTGGATCTTGGTCTGGAGCGTGTGGGCCATCTTGTTGAAGGCCTCACCCAGCCGGGCGATGTCGTCGTCGCCGCTGACCTTCATCCGTTCGTGGAGGACACCGTCGGCCAGCCGCTGCGAGATCGACGCGGCCATCCGCACCGGGGTGACCACCTGCCGCACCACCAGCCAGGCGATCGCGCCGAGCAGGCCGACGACGAAGACCCCCGCGGTCGCGAGTGTCGTCTCCACCAGGCTGAGGGTCTTCTCCTCCTGGGTGAACGGGAACAGGTAATACAGCTCGTAGGACCGGCCGCTCTCGTCGTTCAGCCGCTTGCCGATGACCAGGCCGGGCTGGCCCCCCGGGTCACCCGCCCGGATGATCCGGGTGTCGAGCTGGTAGACGCCGCCCCGCTGGACGACCGAGTCGCGCAACGCCGACGGCACGCTGTTGTCCGGCAGCACGTCGCCCGAGGCGCGCGGCCCGTGGGTCTCGGCACTGCCGGACTGCAACGACTGCTGGTCGGACTCGGAGGTGAGCGCGACGACGTAGTAGACGCCCTGGCCGCCGCTGGCCAGCTGCTGCACGAGGTCGGTCAGCCAGGTGCCGGGGTCGACCTGACCGCGCCCGGCGGTGCCGCCGGCCGCGGAACCGCCGCCGGAGGTCGCGCCGGAACCGTCGGTGCCGGGCTCCTGGTCGCTGACCGCCTGGCTCTGCGCCACGCTGAAACCGCCCAGCGCCTGCCCCTGCGCGGCCTTGGTCTTCGCCTCCAGCAGCCCGTTGCGGACCTGGCCGATGACCACCACGCCGAGCAGCAGCACCACGCCGACCGACATCAGCAGCGTGGTGGCGACCACCCGCAGCTGGATGTTGCGCCGCCACAGCCGCAGGCCGGGCAGCAGCGGACGCCGCGCCCACCGCCACGCGGCCGACAGCACGGGGAGCAGGTCGCGCAGCAGGTCGGCCACCGGCCGCCGCGCCGCACCGGGCGCCGGGGCGGCCGGTTCGCGGGCAGGGGGCAGCGCGCCGTTCCGCCGTGCGGAACCGCTCTCCTGCCCGGGCCCGGACATGCCGGACCCCCCGCTTCGCGCCATCCCGGCGATCAGCCCGGCCCGGCCTTGTAGCCGACGCCGCGCACGGTCACCACGATCTCGGGGCGCTCCGGGTCACGTTCGACCTTGGAACGCAGCCGCTGCACGTGCACGTTGACCAGCCGCGTGTCGGCGGCGTGCCGGTAGCCCCACACCTGCTCCAGCAGCACCTCGCGGGTGAAGACCTGCCAGGGCTTGCGGGCGAGCGCGACCAGCAGGTCGAACTCCAGCGGGGTCAGCGCGATCGGCTGCCCCTCCCGCTTGACGGAGTGCCCGGCGACGTCGATGACCAGGTCACCGATGGTCAGCTGCTCGGGCGTCGGCTCCTCGGCCCGGCGCAACCGCGCCCGGACCCGCGCGACGAGCTCCTTCGGCTTGAACGGCTTGATGACGTAGTCGTCGGCCCCGGACTCCAGGCCCACCACCACGTCCACCGTGTCGCTCTTCGCCGTGAGCATGACGATCGGCACGCCGGACTCGGCGCGGATCTGCCGGCATACGTCGATGCCGTCCCTACCCGGCAGCATCAGATCGAGCAGCACCAGGTCGGGCTTGGTCTCCCGGAAGGCGGCAAGCGCCTTGTCCCCGTCCGCTACGAACGACGGCTCGAAACCTTCTCCACGCAACACGATGCCGAGCATCTCGGCCAGTGCGGTGTCGTCGTCGACGACAAGGACGCGTCCCTTCATATCGACATCATCCCATTTTCATCTCAGAGACGTGGACCTGCGTGACCAGGCTCACTGACCTGCGGTGACGCACGTCTCCGTCCACGTCCGTCCACCGCGATCCACTGCCGTTGATGTCAGGCATCGATGTCAGCCCCCGTCTACGTCGGCACCCTTGGCCATCACTTGCCGTGTGCCCCGGCTCACACCGTATCCGCCTTCCGGGTGAGCCGGTGCATCGCCTCTCGCCCACGGCCGCGGCCGGGCACGCGCAGGTGAGCGCGAGGATGCCCGCCCCGCCACCCGGACCGGGACGGCCTCCCGGGCGCCGGCCCGCCGACGTTCACCACCGGCGCGACGGTCGGGAACGCCTACCCGGCGACGACGCGCACACTTTGGCGCATCCCCGCCCCCCGTTGCGCATCCCCGACCACTGGGAGCGGAAGGTCCCGCGCCGAAGGGCCGCCCATTCAGTGCCGGGGAGGCGCCGCGCACCCGGTGACGGCGCAAGGGGGACGCCGCGGACATGCCGCGGCCCCGGCCCGCCGCGTCCACGGCCTGAGCCGGTAAGCCGGTCACCGCACCCCAGCGGCGGCCGGCCGCGCGGCGCCGTGCGGCCGGCGGCCGGCGGGCGGCGCCGCTCTCCGCCGAACACCCGGAGAGCCCGCCCCGCCGGCCGCCGGAGGAACCCCCCTCAGGCCCCCGCGTCGACCAGCGCCGCCAGCGTCTTGCCGTTCACCGGGGACGCCACGCCGTTCTCCGTCACGATGGCGGTGATCAGCTCCGGCGGGGTCACGTCGAACGCCGGGTTGTACGCGAGCGTGCCGGCCGGGGCGACCGGGGTGCGGGGGGCCACCGGCAGGTGAGTGACCTCGCCGGCGTCGCGCTGCTCGACGTGGATGGCCCCGCCGTCCGGCGTGCCGAGGTCGACCGTCGTGGTCGGCGCGACCACCAGGAACGGCACGCCGTGGTGCCGGGCCAGCACCGCCAGCGGATACGTGCCGACCTTGTTGGCGGTGGAACCGTCCGCCGCGATCCGGTCCGCGCCGACCAGCACCGCGTCGACCTGCCCGGACGCCAGCAGCGAACCGGCCGCGTTGTCCGCCAGCAGCGTGTGCGGCATGCCGAATCTCGCCGCCTCCCACGCCGTCAGCCGCGCGCCCTGCAACAGCGGACGCGTCTCGTCGATCCACAGCCGGGCCAGCGCGCCGTCGCGGTGCGCCGCCAGCACGACGCCCAGCGCCGTGCCCTCGCCGCCGGAGACCAGCACACCGGTGTTGCAGTGCGTCAGCAGCCGGTAGCCGTCGCCCGGCACCAGCTCGCGCAGCAGCCCGCGGCCGTGGCCGGCCATCCGCGCCGCCGCCCGCGCGTCCTCGACGTGCAGCTCACGCGCCGCCTCCAGCACGACCGAGGCGGCCGCCGCCAGGTCGCCACGCTCCCCGAGCGCCTCCCGGTACGCCGCGAGCGCCCGGGTGACGCCGTAGGCCAGGTTGACGGCGGTGGGCCGGGCGTCCGCCAGCAGCGCCGCCGCCGCCTCCACGTCGTCACCGCGCACCGCCGCGAGGGCCACCCCGTAGGCGCCGGCGATCCCCAGCAGCGGCGCGCCGCGCACCGCCAGCGTCTGGATCGCCGCCACCAGGGCGGGTACGTCCCGGCAGGCGAGTTCCGTCTCCGCGGCCGGTAGCCGCGTCTGGTCCAGCAACACCACCGCCGGTCCGTCCGCGTCGTTCTCCCAACGCAACGCCGGGCTGAGGGGAAGGGCTATGCCGTGATCATCCATCGACCCAGTGTGCCCGATACGGGCCCCGCACCGAACCCCTTCCGCCCTCCTCGGTCGCGGCGGCCCGAACCCTCCCGAACGTGACACGACGGGAGTACTCGCTCGACCCGCGTGACACCATGTCGGCGGACCTGACCGGTCACTGACGCGCGGCGACCCGCGCGCAGCCACGAAGGAGCATGGATGAACGACTCTCCGGGCCGGCCCAAGCCCGGTTCCGAGGACTCCGGCACGCCGGACTCCGGCCCGTCGAAACCCCCCGGCCTGCCCGGCCAGGCCGGTCCGCCCGCCGACGAGACCCCGGCCTCCACCCCGGAGACCGGCACCACCCCGCCGGCCGGCGTCCCACCGCAGGCCCCCGGTCCGCAGGTCCCGCCGCCACCTCCCGGCCCCGCCTACGGCTACGGCCCCGGCCAGGGCTACGGCCCGCCTCCCGGCAACGGCCCCGGTCCCGGCCCGGGCACCGGCGGCTACGGCCCGGGGAACGGTGGATACGGCAGCGGCCCCGGCTACGGGCCGGGCGCGGGCTACGGTCCCGGGCCGGGCGGGTACGGCTTCCCCGGCGGTCCCGGGGCCTGGACACCGCCGCCGGCCGCGCCGCAGCCCGGCGTCATCCCGCTGCGGCCGTTGAACGTCGGCGACATCTTCGAGGGCTCCTTCGCGACGATCCGGCGGCACTGGCGGCCGGCGCTGAGCATCTCCGCGGTGGTCGCGCTGATCACCTCCGCCGTCTCCACCGCCGTCAGCGGTCGGATGATGCGCAGTGCGGCCTATACCCGGATCACCGGCGGCCGGCAGCCGACGGCCCATGAACTGATGAACGACTTCAGCCACGTGGCGGTCAGCGGCCTGCTGGAGTTCGTCATCGTGCTGGTCGGCCAGACCGTCGCCACCGCGATGCTGATCATGCTGGTCAGCCGGGCGGTACTCGGCCGGACCGCCACCGTCGGCGAGATCTGGCGCGACGCCCTGCCGCGGATGCCCCGCCTGCTGGGGCTGGTCGTGATGACCGGACTGATCGTCGGCGGCCTGATCGGCGTCGGCCTGCTCCCGGGAGCCGTGGTGGCCGTCACCGGTTCGCCGGCCGGGGGCGCCGGGCTGATGGTGCTCGGCGTGCTCGTCACCATGTGCGTGGCCGTGTGGCTGTGGATCAGCTTCAGCCTCGCCACACCGGCCCTGATCCTGGAACGCCAGGGCGTGTTCGCCTCCCTGGCCCGCTCCTTCAAGCTCGTGCGGCACTCCTGGTGGCGGGTTTCCGGGATCCAGCTGCTCTCCCTGCTGCTGACCTACGTCGTCAGCGCGGTCCTCCAGGCGATCACCGGCTCCCTCACCAGCGGCCCGAGCGCCGGCGGCAACCCCTTCAGCATGGTCAACGCCCATCAGACGGTGCTCGTGCCGTCCTGGACCGCGATCATCCTCATGGGCATCGGCTCGGTCATCGCCTCGCTCTTCGTCATGCCGATGAACGCCGGCGTCACCTCCCTGCTCTACATGGACCAGCGCATCCGCCGCGAGGCGCTCGACGTGGAACTGGCCCAGGCCGCCGGCGTCCCCGCCCCACCGGCCCACTGACCCACACCGCGTCCACCACCACGGCCGAGGGGCCGGCCCCGACCAACGTCACGGGCCGGCCCCTCGGCCGTTCCACGTCCCGGTGCGCTCTCCGCTGCGGCGGCACGGCGCTTCCCACGGTGCCCGCGCTTCCACCACGCCGACACGGCGCTCTGCACCACACCGGCGCTTCCGACCGCACCGGCACCACCGTCTGCCCGGCACCGGGACCACGCCCTCACCGCACCGGCGCCGGACTCGACCGCTTCAGCCTCGGCTCCGCCGCACCGCATCGCACGACACCGCACCGGTGCCGGCTGGACCGCACCCGCGTCGGCCACCGCACCGGAGGAGTCCGCCTCGGCCGCACCGGCGCCGGGCTCGACCGCACCGGCACCGCCGGCCACCATCACTCCGGTGCCTGTGAATCGCCCCCGGATGGCCGCTCCGCGGACCGCGCCCGGGGGTCCAGGGCTCGGGGCCCGGGGCTGACTCACCGGGCGCACGTTCTACTGCTTCGCGCCCG
Source organism: Streptantibioticus silvisoli (assembly GCF_027947535.2). Lineage (GTDB taxonomy): Bacteria > Actinomycetota > Actinomycetes > Streptomycetales > Streptomycetaceae > Streptantibioticus_C > Streptantibioticus_C silvisoli. The sequence continues at coordinate 286 of NZ_JAAGKO020000043.1, read as the reverse complement.
GTCCCGTCCGCCGATACCCGGCTCCAGCAGCAGCGTCCACCGCGCCCGAACAGCCCGGTAGCCCCGCAACAGAATCCGCTGTCGGAAGAGGCCCAAGGACAAAAACGCCAGCAGTCCTGAACGCAAAAATGACCGTTGGCTCCAACAGATCAAATCTGTTGGAGCCAACGGCCCAAAAAATGTTCGGCGGCGTCCTACTCTCCCACAGGGTCCCCCCTGCAGTACCATCGGCGCTGAAAGGCTTAGCTTCCGGGTTCGGAATGTAACCGGGCGTTTCCCCATCGCC
>NZ_JAAGKO020000042.1 GCF_027947535.2 Streptantibioticus silvisoli | reverse complement strand
GGCTTGGAGGGCCCCCACCAGGGATGTCATGGCAAAGGTCCGGACCAGTTATGCAAAGCGCTTGCGTTGGGTGCGGTAATCTTGCGGTGTGACGCGTCGACTTGCTGAAGTGGCAGAGAAGGTCGGGGTCAGCGAGGCGACCGTGAGCCGGGTGCTCAACGGGAAACCCGGGGTCTCCGATGCGACCCGGGCGGCCGTGCTGACCGCGCTGGACGTGCTCGGCTACGAGCGGCCCACCCAGTTGCGGGGTGAACGCGCGCGGCTGGTGGGGCTGGTGCTGCCGGAGTTGCAGAACCCGATCTTCCCGGCGTTCGCCGAGGTCGTCGGTGGGGCGCTCGCCCAGCAGGGGCTGACGCCGGTGCTGTGCACGCAGACGCAGGGCGGCGTCTCGGAGGCCGACTACGTGACGTTGCTGCTGCAACAGCACGTGTCCGGTGTGGTGTTCGCCGGCGGGTTGTACGCGCAGGCCGACGCACCGCACGGGCACTACCGGTTGCTGGCGGAGCGGAACCTGCCCGTGGTGCTGATCAACGCCGCCATCGGCCACCTGGGCTTCCCGCAGGTTTCCTGCGACGACGCGGTGGCGGTGGAGCAGGCCTGGCGCCATCTGGCGTCGCTGGGGCACGAGCGGATCGGGCTGGTGCTGGGGCCGCTGGACCACGTTCCGTCGCAGCGGAAGCTGGCGGCGGCGCGGCAGACGGTGACCGCGGCCGGCGGGGAGCTGCACGAGGAGTTCGTGGCGCACGCGATGTTCTCGCAGGCGGGCGGACAGGCGGCGGCCGGGCGGCTGTTGGACCGCGGGGTGACCGGGGTGATCTGCGGCAGCGACGTGCTCGCCCTGGGAGTGGTGCGCGGCGTGCGGCGCCGCGGACTGCGGGTGCCGGAGGACGTGTCGGTGGTCGGGTACGACGACTCCGCGTTCATGAACTGCGCCGATCCGCCGCTGACCACCGTCCGGCAGCCGATCGAGGCGATGGGCCGGGCCGCGGTGCAGCTGCTGACCACGCGGATCGCCGGAAAGCCCGTCTCCACCGACGAGTTGCTCTTCGAGCCGGAACTCGTCGTGCGCGCCTCCACCGCCCCCGCCCGGCCCCGCCAGCGCTGAGGGGGCGACCGCCGCGGCGGCCACCCCCTCCGACCTGCTTGGTGCGCACCCCGTTGACCGACCGGTGCGCACCCCGTTGACGTACCCGGTGCACCCCGTCGACCCGGCCGGTCGTCGCACCGTTGACGCGTCGGCCGCACCGTGCCGACCCACCCGCGAGGCACCCCGAGAGGCACCCCGTGACGTGCCCCGCGGGCGGATCCGCGTCGTCAGGACGCGTACGCCTCGAACTCCGAGAGCTGGCCGGCGGACCAGGCGGTGTTCGCGGTGAAGGTCAGCCGCAGGTACCGGGTGCTGGTACCGGACGGCAGGGTGATGGTGACGCTGTTGCCGCCGTTGTTCGGGTCGAAGGTGTAGCCCTTCGAGGCGACGACGGTGGAGTAGCTGGAGTTGTCGGTGCTGTCGAGCACCGACAGGGTCTGGGTGCGGGCGCCCCACGAGGTGCTCGGCGGGAGCTTGAGCACCAGGCGGCCGACCGGCTGGGCCGAGCCGAGGTCGACGGTGAAGGACGCCGGGAAGGCGTTGTCGGCCGACTCCCAGTAGGTGTTGGCGTTGCCGTCGACCGCGTTGGAGGCGACGTAGACGTCCTGGTGGCCGGTGTCGGTGACGGTCTTGTTCAGCGCCAGGTTGCCGGTGCCCGGGGGAGTGCCGCCGCCGCCGGGGTTGCCGCCGTTGGGGGTGGGCCAGGTGGTGCAGTCGTTCCAGGTGCTGCTCCAGCCGGAGTTGCCGCCGCCGTCGACGACGCTGAACGTCCCGGTGCCGGTGGGGTAGGGGCAGTTGTAGATGCCCGCGGCGCCGACCCCGGTGGCGGTGACGTTGGAGAACGTCGCCGAGCCCTTCGTCTCGTTCTGCACGACGACGGTGCCGCTGTTGGTGACCGTGGCGCCGTTGACGGTGACGCCGGAGATCGCGTTGCCGGTGCCGCTGCCGGAGACGAACTCGAAGGCGCTGTAGGGGCTGTCCTTGATGACGGTGTTGGTGATGTTGACCGGGTTGGTGATCGCGTAGTCGTAGGAGTCGACCCGCAGCGCGCCCATCGGGTGGTTCCAGTTGGGGTTCAGCGCGCCGCCGCGCTCGATGGTGTTGCTGTCGACGGTGATCGTGCCGGACAGCGGGAAGAACGGCGAGGCGAACGCCTGGTTGGAGATGGCGATGCCGGAGCCGAGCGCGTTGGTGTCCTGGACGTAGTTGCCCTTGACGGTCAGGTTCGAGCCGCCGTACAGGGCGATGCCGTTGGCCAGGTTGGGCTGGATGACGGTGTTGTTCAGGAACGAGTCGTTGCTGTCCGCGGCGTTCAGCGACCACATGGCCAGGCCGTCGTCACCGGTGTTGCGGACGTAGTTGTTCGACACCACGGCGCCGGTGGCGGTGCCGTTGATGTTGACGCCGTCGGCGGTGGTGTCCAGGATCCGGTTGCCGGTGACCTGGAGGTTGGTGTTGTTGCCGGTCAGCCACAGGCCGCACTTCTCGTGCTGGACCCAGATGCCGGAGACCACCGAGTTGGCGCCGAGGCTGCCGTTGACGAAGTTGTCCGGCGAGCTGTCGTTGCGGGTGGTGACCTCGCCGAACGCGGCGAAGTTCTCCAGCTTCACCCCGCCCTGCGGGTTCGACAGGTCGAACAGGTGGGTGCCGTGCAGCTCCGAGTACCACATGCCCGCGCCGATGACGGTGAGCCCGTCGACCTGGAGCGGGGAGCTGATGGTGAACACGCCCTGCGGGATCCACAGCACCTTGCCGCCGGAGCGGGCCGCGGTGATCGCCTGGTTGAAGGCGTTGGTGGAGTCCGCCGCGCCGGTCGGGTCGGCGCCGTAGGTGGTCGGTGAGACCGAACCGGACGGCTGGGAGGCGGCCGCCGCGACCTGCTCGAACTGCGCCATGTCGATGGTGAACGGGCCGCCGGTGCTGTCGGAGTCGACCTGGACCTTGACCTTGGCGCCGACGGCGAGGTTCTGGCCCAGCAGCAGGCGCGAGTCGTCGAACAGGTGGTGGGTCTTGGAACCCACGATGTTGCCGGTGTTGACGTAGGAGTACTTCGAGGTCACCGGCAGCGTCTGGCTGATCCGGGTGCCGTTGACGTAGACCGCCAGCGAACCGGAGCTGCCCTGCGGCAGGTTGTACGTCACGTCGATCGCGTTGGCCGGCGCGGTCAGCGTGAACTGCACGTACTGGCCGGTCCCGGAGAGCTGGACCGCCTTGCGGCCGGAGGCCTCGGAGGCGACGGTGCCCTGGGTGTAGTCGGGGCCGATCACCGTGCCGTTGGTCGAGCCGTTCTCGGCCTCGTACGTGGTGAACGGCACCGTCGCGCCGGAACCGCCGGTGACCGCCGCGGGCCGGGTGGTCGCCGGGCGCGGTGCGGGGCCGGCCGCCGAGGCCGGGGCCGCGAGGGCGACCGCGGTGGCGCACACGGCCGCCGCGGCGATCAGACGGCCGGTCAGCCGTCTGCTGGCTGGACGGACGGGTGTGGGGTGGCTGTCCATCGGAAGCTGCACCTTCTTGGAGGTAGTGGCGGACGCCGCCGTCGGCGGCCGCCCACGGGCCGTGCAGTGCGGGGATCGTGGCACACCATAGGAGTCCGTTGCGCAAGACATCAAGGTGTATGCGCAAAGAAGAATATGATCTTCGCAATTAGCTGCGCAATCTTGCGCAAGAACCTTGCTGCTTGCGCAACGCGTCGGTACGTTGACCCCACCGCGCCCGGCACAGGGGCCTGGCAATGGGAAGGGTTCACCATGAAGAGATTCCGCCACCGGGGGCTCGCAGCAGCAGCCCTGGTCGTCGCCGTCGGTCTGACCGGAGCGGCCTGCGGCACCAGCAGTAGCGGCGGTGGCGGCAACGCCCCGGCCGGCCCCGCGGACGCCTCGGCCCCGCTGGCCCACGACGCCAAGGTCACCATCAGCGTCGACTGCATGCCGCCGGCCACCAAGAAGGCGGAACTCAAGGAGTGGAACGAGGACGTCGCCACGTTCCACAAGACCTACCCGAACGTCACGGTCCAGGGGAAGTCCACCACCGGCCAGTGCGAGGACCCGGCCACCTTCGCCGCCCAGTTGAAGGGCGGCACCGAGCCGAACGTCTTCTACAGCTACTTCACCGACCTCCAGCAGGTCCTCAACTCCGGCCAGGCCGCCGACATCACCCCCTACGTGACGGCCAAGTCGCTGCCCACCCTCGGCGACATCCAGCCCGACGTGCTCAACGTGCTCAAGGACAGCGGCAAGCTCTACGGGCTGCCCACCAGCAACTACACGATGGGCATCCTGATCAACCGGGCGCTGTTCAAGCAGGCCGGCCTCGACCCCGACAAGCCGCCGGCCACCTGGGCGCAGGTGCGCACCGACGCCAAGGCCATCGCCGCCCTCGGCCACGGCACCGCCGGCTACGGCGACTACTCGGCCGGCAACAACGGCGGCTGGCACTTCACGGCCGAGATGTACGGCCTCGGCGGCGACGTCACCACCGCCGACGGCACCAAGGCCGACTTCGACAACGCCAAGGGCCGGCAGATCCTGCAGAACCTGCACGACATGCGCTGGACCGACAACAGCATGGGCCAGACCCAGCTGCTCAAGTGGGGCGACCTGCAAAAGCAGATGGTCTCCGGCAAGCTCGGCATGTTCATCGCCGCGCCCGACGACATCACCTACATGGTCGAGGTCCTCGGCGGCCACTACCAGGACTACGGCATGGGCCCGATGCCCGGCGGCCAGGGCACCCTGCTCGGCGGCAACGACTACTTCTTCAAGAAGGGCGACACGCCCGACCAGATCAAGGCCGGCATCGCCTGGCTGAACTTCAAGTTCTTCACCGAGGGCCAGGGCCAGTTCGACTACGCCCGTACCAAGGCCGACGCCCTCCCCGTCGGCCTGCCGGAACCGGAGTTCTTCACCGGCGCCAGCAAGGCCACCGACGACAAGCTCAAGGCCGCCAGCGCCACCATGCCGGTCGCCAACTTCACCGCCTTCGCCGACCACCCGCTCACCGGGCACGCCGAACCGCCGAACGCCCAGGAGATCTACAAGGTGCTCGACAACGCCATGTCCGGCGTGCTGACCAACAAGAACGCCAATGTCGGCAGCCTGCTGTCGACGGCGTCCAGCCAGGTCGACCAGGTTCTGGCGAACAGCCAGTGACGACGCCCGCCGCGAGCCGGTCCGTCCCGCACGGACCGGCCCTGCCACCGGCCGGCCACGGCACCCGCGCCCCGGGCGAACTCGCCCCGGGCGCGGGCCGCCGCGATCGCGGCGCCCTGCGGCGCTCGATCCGCCGGAACCTGACCGCGTACGCCTTCCTCGTCGGCGCGCTGCTGTGCTTCGCGCTCTTCTCCTGGTTCCCGATGGTCCGCGAGGTCATCCTGGCCTTCCAGCGCACCCACCGCGGCACCACCACCTGGGCCGGCTGGCACAACCTGCGCCAGATCACCGCCGACCCCGCGTTCTGGCAGGCCTGGCGCAACACCGCCCAGTTCACCGGCTACGCGCTGGTGCTGGGCTTCGCCGTGCCGTTCGTCGTCGCCGTCGTGCTGAACGAACTGCGCCACTTCCAGGGCTACCTGCGCATCCTGGTCTACCTGCCGGTGATGCTGCCGCCGGTCGCCTCGGTGCTGCTGTTCAAGTACTTCTACGACCCCGGCTACGGCCTGTTCAACGAGATCCTGCACGCCCTGCACCTGCCGACCTCGCAGTGGCTGCAGTCCACCCACACCGCCATGCTCTCGGTGGTCATCGCCTCCACCTGGATGAACATGGGCGGCGCCACCCTCATCTACCTCGCCGCCCTGCAGGGCATACCCGGCGAGCTGTACGAGGCCGTCGAGCTCGACGGCGCCGGACTGCTGCGCAGGGTCTGGCACGTCACCATCCCGCAGACCCGGCTGGTGCTGTCGCTGCTGCTGCTGATGCAGATCATCTCCACCATGCAGGTCTTCACCGAGCCCTACCTGCTGACCGGCGGTGCCGGCCCGCAGGGCTCCACCACGACCGTCGTCTACCTGATCTACCAGTACGCCTTCAACTTCGACAACTACGGCGCCGCCGCCGCGCTCGGCCTGGTCCTGCTCATCGTGCTCGCCGTCTTCTCCGGCATCTACGTGCGGCTGAACCGCGAGACCGGCGAGTAGAGGGGACCTGCGACATGGCAACCACCGACCTGCGGCCCAGGACCTTGATCTCGCCGGCCCAACTGAACCGGCCGCGCGGCCGGTTCCTGTACTGGACCGTGCTCGCGCTCGTGCTGGCCGTCTTCACCCTGGTCTTCCTCGGCCCGCTCTACTGGATGATCACCGGAGGGCTGAAGACCACCCACGAGATCATCCAGAGCCCCCCGACCCTCTACCCGCACCACCCCAGGCCCGCCGAGTACGGCAAGGCGTGGAGCGACCTGGGCCTGGGCCGGCTGCTGATCAACACCTTGTACTACGCGTTCGGCGCGCTGGCCTTCCAGCTCGTCCTGGACGTCTCCGCCGCCTTCGCGCTGTCCAAACTGCGCCCGGTGCTCGGCAAGGCCGTGCTGGGCATGATGCTCGCCACCTTGATGATCCCGGCCACCGTGCTCGTCGTCCCGCAGTACCTCACCGTGCTCGACGTGCCGCTGATCCACCGCAACCTGCTCAACAGCCCCTGGGCGATCTGGCTGCCGTCGGTCACCAACGCCTTCAACATCTTCCTGCTCAAGCGGTTCTTCGACTCCATCCCCCGCGAACTGCTGGAGGCCGCCGAGATCGACGGCGCCGGACCGCTGCGCACCCTGTGGGCGGTGATCCTGCCGATCTCCCGTCCCATCCTCGGCGTGGTGTCCATCTTCGCGGTGGTCAACGTCTGGAAGGACTTCCTGTGGCCGATGCTCACCGAGCCCGACCCGGGCAAACGCACGCTGGGCGTCGGCATCTACGCCCTGTCCACCGGTGTCACCGAGAACGAGGTCATCGCCGCCCTCGCCATCGCCTCGGTGCCGACCGTGGTGATCTTCCTGTTCTTCCAGCGCAACATCATGGCGGGCCTGAGCGCCGGAAGCCTCAAGGGCTGACGCCGCCCCGCAGAACCGAACCCGCAGGCCCATGACACCCCGAAAGGACCGGTCCGTGGCCGACACCCCTCCGACCCGGCGGCACGAGAACTGGTGGCGCGGCGCGGTGATCTACCAGATCTACCCGCGCAGCTTCGCCGACGGCAACGGCGACGGCACCGGCGACCTCGCCGGAGTCCGCGCCCGGCTCGGCCACCTGGCCGACCTCGGCGTCGACGCCGTCTGGTTCAACCCCTGGTACCCCTCGCCGATGGCCGACGGCGGCTACGACGTCGCCGACTACCGCGGCATCGACCCGGCCTTCGGCACCCTGGAAGAGGCCGAGAAACTCATCGCCGAAGCCCTCGACCTGGGCATCCGCACCATCGTCGACATCGTCCCCAACCACATCTCCGCCGCCCACCCCTGGTTCGCCGCCGCCCTCGCCTCACCGCCCGGCAGCCCCGAACGCGACCGCTTCTGGTTCCGCCCCGGCCGCGGACCGGACGGCTGCGAACCGCCCAACAACTGGCCCTCGCAGTTCGGCGGCCCGGCCTGGACCCGCACCAAGAACGACGACGGCACCCCGGGCCAGTGGTTCCTCAACCTCTTCGACTCCCAGCAGCCCGACCTCAACTGGGACCACCCCGACGTCCGCGGGGAACACGAGGACGTCCTGCGCTTCTGGTTCGACCGCGGCGCGGCCGGCGTGCGCATCGACTCCGCCGCCCTGCTCACCAAGGACCCCGGCCTGCCCGACCTGCCCGAACCCGTCGGCAGCGCCGTCCCGGCACCGCACCCGTACACCGACCGCGACGACCTGCACGACATCTACCGCTCCTGGCGGCGGCTCGCCGACGGCTACCCCGGTACCCGGGTGCTCATCGGCGAGGTCTGGATGCCGGACATGGAACGCTTCGCCCGCTACCTGCGGCCCGACGAGATGCACACCGCGTTCAACTTCGACTTCCTCAGCTGCCCCTGGGACCCCGAGCGGCTGCGCGCCTCCATCGACACCACCCTCGCCGCGCACCGCCCGGTCGGCGCGCCCGCCACCTGGGTGCTGTGCAACCACGACGTCACCCGCACCGTCACCCGCTACGGCCGCGCCGACAGCGGGTTCGACTTCGCCACCAAGGCGCACGGCGTCCCCACCGACCTGGCCCTGGGCACCCGGCGGGCCCGCGCCGCCGCCCTGCTCACCCTGGCGCTGCCCGGCTCGGTCTACGTCTACCAGGGCGAGGAACTCGGGCTCCCCGAGGCCGAGGACATCCCCGCCGACCGCCGCGCCGACCCCATGTACCTGCGCACCGGCGGCACCGACCCCGGCCGGGACGGCTGCCGGGTGCCGCTGCCGTGGTCCGGCACCGAACCGCCCTACGGCTTCGGCCCGGCCAGCGCCGACCCCTGGCTGCCGCAGCCCGCCGACTGGGCCGACCGCACCGTGGAGGCGCAGCGCGCCGACCCCGGCTCCATGCTGTCGCTCTACCGCACCGGGCTGCGGCTGCGCCGGGCCGAGGACGCGCTCGGCGACGGCCCCATGCGGTGGCTGGACTCGCGCCCCGACGTGCTGGCCTTCGGCCGCGGCGACGCCTTCGCCTGCGTCGTCAACCTGGGCCCCGACCCCGTCGAGCCGCCCGCGCACCGCGAGCTGCTGCTGGCCTCAGGACCGCTCGACGGCGACCGGATTCCCCCGGACACGGCGGTGTGGCTGCGGATCTGACGCCGGGCCGGCGCCGACCCCGGGCCGGGTACTGACCTCGCGTCAGTCGCCGGCCCCGGGTCGTACCGCCGGCTCCGGCCCGGACCACCGCGGAGGAAGCCGCACCGCCGGGCGGGCGGCGGCGCGTTCGCCCGGCGTGCGCGCCGCCGCCCGGATCACCGCGGGCCGCAGGGCCCGCGGCGGCCCCGCCGGATCACGCCGGTCCCGCCAGATGGCGGACCGGGTGGTCCAGTGGAATGCCGGAGCCGTCCCGGCGCGGATCGGGTTCGGGCAGGGCGACCGGGGAACCGTCCGCCCGGCTCGCCCGCACCGGGGTTGCCCCGGCCCACGCCAGCACCAGCCCGTTCTCCCCGCGCAGGAACCGCTGGCAGCGCACACCGCCGGTCGCCCGGCCCTTGCGCGGGTACTGGTCGAACGGCGTCAGCTTGACGCTGCCCTGACCCCCGCCGTCCAGCGTGTCCTCGGCCCCCGCGACGGTGAACACCACCGCGTCGGCGGCCGGGTCGACCGCGGTGAAGCAGATCACCTTCACCCCGTCCGCCAGCTTGATGCCCGCCATGCCGCCGGCCGGCCGGCCCTGCGGACGCACCTGCCCGGCCGGGTACCGCAGCAACTGCGCGTCGTCGGTGATGAAGACCAGGTCCTCCTCACCGGTACGCAGCTCGGTGGCGCCGACCAGGACGTCGCCCTCCTTGAGCCCGATGACCTCGAACTCGTCCTTGTTCGCCGGGAAGTCGGGCACCACCCGCTTGACGGTGCCCTGCTCGGTGCCCAGCGCCAGACCCGGCGACGACTCGTCCAGCGTCGACAGGCACAGCACCCGCTCGTCCTCCGCCAGCGGGACGAACTCCGATACGGCCGCACCGCCCGCCAGCGTCGACGCGCCGTGCGGCAGCGCCGGCAGGTCCACCACCGGCACCCGCAGCAGCCGCCCGGCCGACGTCACCACGCCCACGTCGCCGCGCGTGGTGGCCGGCACCGCCGAGACCACCATGTCGTGCCGCTCCCGCTTGCCGCCCCTCGCCAGCGACTCCGCGCCCGCGGTGCGCGCCAGCAGCCCGGTGGCCGACAGCAGCACCCGGCACGGGTCGTCGGAGACCTCCAGCGGCACCGCCGCCACCGGCATCGCCCCGGCGTCCAGCAGCACCGTCCGCCGCGGCGTGCCGTAGTTCTTGGCGACCGCGGCCAGCTCCGAGGAGACCAGCTTGCGCAGCTCGGTGTCGGACTCCAGCACCCGGGTCAGCTCGGCGATCTCCGCGTTCAGCCGGTCGCGTTCGGACTCCAGCTCGATCCGGTCGAACCGGGTCAGCCGGCGCAGCGGGGTGTCCAGGATGTACTGGGTCTGCACGTCCGACAGCGAGAAGTGGTCGATCAGCCGCTGCTTGGCCTGTGCGGAGTTGTCCGACGAGCGGATCAGCCGGATGACCTCGTCGATGTCCAGCAGCGCCACCAGCAGGCCGTCGACCAGGTGCAGCCGGTCCGCACGCTTGGTGCGCCGGAACTCGCTGCGCCGCCGCACCACGTCGAAGCGGTGGTCGACGTAGACCTCCAGCAGCTCCTTCAGGCCCAGCGTCAGCGGCTGGCCGTCCACCAGGGCCACGTTGTTGACGCCGAACGACTCCTCCATCGGCGTCAGCTTGTACAGCTGCTCCAGCACCGCCTCGGGGTGGAAGCCGTTCTTGATCTCGATGACCAGCCGCAGGCCGTGCAGCCGGTCGGTGAGGTCCTTGACGTCCGCGATGCCCTGGAGCTTCTTCGAGCCGACCAGGTCCTTGATCTTCGAGATCACCTTCTCCGGGCCGACGGTGAACGGCAGTTCGGTCACCACGATGCCCTTGCGGCGCGCCGTGACGTTCTCCACCGTGGCGGTCGAGCGGATCTTGAAGGTGCCGCGGCCGTTCTCGTACGCGTCCCGGATGCCGTCCAGGCCCACGATCCGCCCGCCGGTGGGCAGGTCCGGGCCGGGGATGTGCCGCATCAGCGCGTCGAGGTCCGCGTTGGGGTGCCGGATCAGGTGCCGGGCGGCGGCGATGACCTCGGCGAGGTTGTGCGGCGGCATGTTGGTGGCCATGCCCACCGCGATACCGGAGGCGCCGTTGACCAGCAGGTTGGGGTACGCGGCCGGCAGCGTGAGGGGCTCGCGCTCCTGGCCGTCGTAGTTCGGCGCGAACTCGACGGTGTCCTCGTCGATCGACTCCGTCATCAGTATCGCGGCCGGCGCCATCCGCGACTCGGTGTACCGCATGGCGGCCGGCGGGTCGTCGTTGCCGAGCGAGCCGAAGTTGCCGTGCCCGTCGACCAGCGGCAGCCGCATGGAGAAGCCCTGCGCCATGCGCACCAGGGCGTCGTAGATCGACGCGTCACCGTGCGGGTGCAGCTTGCCCATGACCTCGCCGACGACGCGGGCGCACTTGACGTACCCCCGGTCGGGGCGCAGGCCCATCTCGTTCATCTGGTAGACGATGCGCCGGTGCACCGGCTTGAGACCGTCGCGCGCGTCGGGCAGGGCGCGCGAGTAGATGACCGAGTAGGCGTACTCCAGGTAGGAGCCCTGCATCTCGTCGACGACGTCGATGTCGATGATGCGTTCTTCGAAATCGTCCGGAGGCGGGGTCTGCGTGCTGCGGCGGGCCATCGGGCGGCTGCTCCTTCGGCGGGACCGTGGGGTGGACGGGGACCATTGTGGCCCGTGCCGCCGACAGCGCCGACCACGACCCGGTCCGGAACCCCTTGGGGTGACGTGGACTTCACACACCTCACCCGGTGTTCCCTAGAGTGGCAGTCCACCGTTTTCGCGACCGGAAGGACAGTTCGCCCATGGGTCACACGGCCACATCGGAGGCAGAGTCCGGCGGCCTCACCGCCACCGAGTACCGCCTCGCCAACGGACTGCGGGTGGTGCTCTCCGAGGACCACCTGACGCCGGTAGCGGCGGTCTGCCTCTGGTACGACGTCGGCTCCCGCCACGAAGTCGCCGGCCGCACCGGACTCGCCCACCTCTTCGAGCACCTGATGTTCCAGGGCTCCGCGCAGGTCACGGGCAACGGGCACTTCGAACTGGTGCAGGGGGCCGGCGGCTCGCTCAACGGCACCACCAGCTTCGAGCGGACCAACTACTTCGAGACCATGCCCGCCCACCAGGTCGAACTGGCCCTGTGGCTGGAGGCCGACCGGATGGGCAGCCTGCTGACCGCCCTGGACCAGGAGTGCCTGGACAACCAGCGCGACGTGGTCAAGAACGAACGCCGCCAGCGCTACGACAACGTGCCCTACGGCACCGCCTTCGAACGCCTGACGGCCATGGCCTACCCCGGCGACCACCCGTACCACCACACCCCGATCGGGTCGATGGCCGACCTGGACGCCGCCTCGCTGGAGGACGCCCAGGCGTTCTTCCGCACGTACTACGCGCCGAACAACGCCGTGCTGGCCGTCGTCGGCGACATCGACCCCGAACGCACCCTGGCGTGGATCGAGAAGTACTTCGGCAGCATCCCGGCGCACAGCGGCAAGCCCACCCCGCGCGACGGCTCGCTGCCCGGCGGCATGGGCGGCGAGGTCCGCGAGGTCGTCGCCGAGGACGTGCCCTCCCGCGCCCTGATGGCCGCCTACCGGCTGCCGCACGACGGCACCCGCGAGGCCGACGCCGCCGACCTGGCGCTGACCGTCCTGGGCGGCGGGGAGTCCTCCCGGCTGCACAACCGGCTGGTGCGCCGCGACCGCTCCGCCGTCGGCGCCGGCTTCGGCCTGCTGCGGCTGGCCGGCGCCCCCTCCCTGGGCTGGCTGGACGTCAAGGCGTCCTCCGGCGTCGAGGTCGGGGCCATCGAGACGGCCGTCGACGAGGAGCTGGCCCGGTTCGCCGAACACGGCCCGACGGCCGAGGAGATGGAACGCGCCCAGGCCCAGCTGGAGCGCGAGTGGCTGGACCGGCTCGCCACCGTCGGCGGCCGCGCCGACGAACTGTGCCGCGCCGCCGTGCTGTTCGGCGACCCGCAGAGCGCCCTGACCGCCGTCAAGCGGGTCCTGGAGGTCACCGCCGAGGAGGTCCGCAGCGTCGCCGCGCGACACCTGCGCCCCGACAACCGGGCCGTGCTGGTCTACGAACCCACCGGCGGCGACGCCGGCTCCGCTCCCGTCGAGGAAGAGGGCGAGAACGCCTGATGACCGAGGCCGTCACCACCACGATGACCTTCCACCCCCGCCCGGTCGGCGGCGCGCCCACCCCGTGGGCGTTCCCCGCGCCGGAACGCTCCACACTGGCCAACGGCCTGACCGTGCTGCGCTGCCACCGCCCCGGCCAGCAGATCGTCGCCGTCGAGGTGCTGCTCGACGCGCCGGTGGAGGCCGAGCCCGAGGACGTCGAAGGGGTCGCCACCATCATGGCCCGCGCCTTCTCCGAGGGCACCGAGGCGCTCGACGCCGAGGAGTTCGCCTCCGAGATGGAGCGCTGCGGCGCCACCCTCGACGCGCACGCCGACCACCCGGGCGTGCGGCTGTCGCTGGAGGTGCCCGCCTCCCGGCTCGCCAAGGCGCTCGGCCTGCTCGCCGACGCGCTGCGCGTCCCGGCCTTCCCCGCCGACGAGATCGGCCGGCTGGTCGCCAACCGGCTCGACGAGATCCCGCACGAGTTGGCCAACCCCGCCCGCCGCGCCTCCTACGCGCTGTCCGCCGAGCTGTTCCCGGCCGACTCGCGGTTCTCCCGCCCCCGGCTGGGCTCCGAGCAGTCCGTCGCCCGGGTCGACGCCGCCGCCGTCCGGGCGTTCTACCGCGCCCACGTGCGCCCCGCCACCGCCACCGCGGTCGTGGTCGGCGACCTGTCCGGCATCGACCTCGACGAGCTGCTGGCCGCCACCCTGGGCGCCTGGACCGGCGACGCCGCCGCCCCCCGCCCGGTGCCGCCGGTGGTGATCGACGACCACGCCCGGGTGGTCATCGTCGACCGGCCCGGCTCGGTGCAGACCCAGCTGCTGATCGCCCGCGGCGGCGCCGACCGGCACGACGCGGTCTGGCCGGCCCAGGTCCTCGGCGTCTACAGCCTCGGCGGCACCCTGACCTCCCGGCTGGACAAGGTGCTGCGCGAGGAGAAGGGCTACACCTACGGCGTCCGCGCGATGGCCCAGGTGCTGCGCTCCGGCCCGGACGGCGACGGCGCCTCGCTGCTGGCCATCAGCGGCTCGGTGGCCACCGAGGTCACCGGACCGGCGCTCGCCGACACCTGGCAGGTCCTGCGGGTGCTCGCCGAGGGCGGGCTGACCGACGACGAGCGCGACGTCGCCGTGCAGAACCTGGTCGGCGTCGCCCCGCTGCGCTACGAGACCGCCTCCGCGGTCGCCGGCACGCTGGCCGACCAGGTCGAACAGCACCTGCCGGACGACTACCAGGCCCGGCTGTACGAGCGGCTGGCCAACACCGGCACCGTCGAGGCCACCGCCGCCGCGGTCAACGCCTTCCCGCCGGACCGGCTGGTCGTGGTGCTGGTCGGCGACGCCGCCGCCATCGAGAAGCCGGTGACCGAACTGGGCATCGGCCCGGTCACCGTCGTGCGCGGCTGACCTCCGGCGGACATTCCACCGGGCCCCGGCACCTTCATTACCGGTGCCGGGGCCCGGCACGTCACAACCACATTCCCCATGGAATTCCGTTGTACGGCATCCGCTTTCCCGGTCGCGTCGAATACAGTCAGGGAATGGCGACCGGTGAAAAGGGCTCGGAAAGCACCCCGAAGGACAGTTCGCGCCACCCGTCCGCGTCGGCGAGAACGGTGTGCGAGGCGATCCGCGACGACATCGTCAGCGGCCACTACGTCCCCGGCGGCCGGCTCACCGAGGACCTGCTGGCGAAGCGGTACGGCGTCAGCCGGGTCCCGGTGCGCGAGGCGCTGCGCACCCTGGAGTCCGAGGGCTTCGTCCGCACCCGGCGGCACGCCGGCGCCTCGGTGGCCGAACCCAGCGAGCAGGAGGCGCTGGACCTGCTGGAGATACGCGGCCTGCTCGAACCGCTGGCGGTGGCCCGGGCCGCCGCCCGCCGTACCGAGCAGCAACTGCGGGTCCTGCGCGGCCTGGTGCGGCTCGGCCAGGTCAGGGCCCGCGAGGGCGAGCTCGCCGACCTGCCGGCCCTGGACGGCTGGTTCCACGAGACCCTCACCCAGGCCGCCGCCAGCCCCGGCCTGACCTCGCTGCTGACCCAGCTGCGGCGCAAGATCTCCTGGATGTACGCGGTCGAGCTGCCCGGCCGCGCCGAGGCCGCCTGGGCCGAGCACGGCGCGATCACCGACGCGGTCGCCCGGCACGACGTGGAACGCGCCCGCGCCCTGACCGCCGCTCACGTCGCCCGCTGGAGCGGCGCCCACCGGCTGCGCACCTCGAAACATCCAGTAAACAAAAAGCGCGACGGAATTTAACATGCGGCCCGTACAACTGTGTCGTACGGGCCGATGACATTGTCCTGCGAATTACCGGGGGACTTCCCCGCGGCGGTGCCGCCCGAATTCACGGGGAAGGCGGCCTGCGACTTCGGGACGCCGGAATACCCCGGCCGAACGGATCACGGTCCGCCCGGCCGGGGCGGGCGGGAATCAGGCGTCCGGCAACGCTTCCAGCCCCTCGGCGACCAGCTTGGCCAGCCGGTCGAGCGCCGGCCCGGCGTCGTCGGCCGCACTGGCCAGCACGACCTCCTGGCCGCCCTTGGCCCCCAGGCTCAGCACCCCCAGCATCGACGCGGCGTTGACCGGTCCCGGCCCGTCCGGACGGGCGATGGTCACCGGCACCCCGAGCGAGGTGGCGGCACGGACGAAGACGGACGCGGGACGGGCGTGCAACCCTTCGGCCCAGCCGACGGTGACACGGCGTTCAGTCATGGTGGTGCCCCTTCTGATCCTGTGTTCTGCGGCCCCCCGCGCCCCGGCATGGGGAAGACGGGACGGACACTCCGCGCCATCAGCCTAGGGCGGCGGCGCATCGCGGGGCGCTGTTGTCGGACACCCGGCCTACGCTGAGGGTCATGGAGACCTCACCCGGCTACCCGGTGCACTGGGAAGCGGATGTGGTGCTGCGGGACGGCGGCACCGCCCACATCCGCCCGATCGCCCCCACCGACGCCCAGCGGCTGGTCGACTTCTACGAGCGGGTCTCCGACCAGTCGAAGTACTACCGGTTCTTCGCCCCCTACCCCCGGTTGTCCGACCGCGACGTGCACCGCTTCACCCACCACGACTACGTCGACCGGGTCGGACTGGCGGCCACCATGGGCGGGGAGTTCATCGCCACCGTCCGCTACGACCGCATCGGCGACGACGGCGCCCCGGCGGTCGGCGAGGCCGACCGGGCCGAGGTCGCCTTCCTGGTCCAGGACGCCCACCAGGGCCGCGGCGTGGCCTCCGCCCTGCTGGAGCACATCGCCGCCGTCGCCCGCGAACGCGGCATCCGCCGCTTCGACGCCGAGGTGCTGCCCTCCAACGCCAAGATGGTCAAGGTCTTCACCGACGCCGGGTACACCGCCCGGCGCAGCTTCACCGACGGCGTGGTCCACCTCGACCTCGACCTGTCGCCCACCGAGGCGTCGGTGGCCGTCATGCGCGCCCGCGAACAGCGTGCCGAGGCCCGCTCCGTCCAGCGGCTGCTCGCCCCCCGCTCGGTCGCCGTCATCGGCACCGGCCGCGACGAGTCCGGCGTCGGACGCACCCTGCTGCGCCACCTGCTGGCCGCCGGCTTCACCGGCCGCGCCTACGCCGTCAACCACCACTTCGACCCCGGCCTGCGGTGGCTGGAGCCCGAGGGCGTCCCCGCGCACCGCTCGGTCGGCGACATCGGCGAGCCGGTCGACCTGGCGATCCTCGCCGTGCCCGCCGAAGCCGTCCCCGAGGCGGTCGCCGACTGCGGCACCCACGGCGTGCAGGGCCTGCTGGTGGTGGCCAACGGCTACGCGGAGTCCGGCGCCGAGGGCCGCGACCGCCAGCGCGCGCTGATCCGCCAGGCCCGCTCCTACGGCATGCGCGTCATCGGCCCCAACGCGTTCGGCGTGCTGAACACCGCCCCCGACGTCCGGCTGAACGCCTCGCTGGCACCGCAGGCCCCCGCCCCCGGCCGGCTGGGGGTGTTCACCCAGTCCGGCGCCATCGGCATCGCCCTGCTGGCCGGACTGCGCCGGGCCGGCGGCGCGCTCGGCGCGGTCTCCACCTTCGTCTCGGCCGGCAACCGCGCCGACCTGTCCGGCAACGACCTGCTCCAGTACTGGCACGACGACCCGCGCACCGACGTGGTGCTGATGTACCTGGAGTCCATCGGCAACCCGCGCAAGTTCACCCGGCTCGCCCGCCGCACCGCCGCCGCCAAGCCGGTGGTCGTGGTCAAGGGCGCCCGGCACTCCGGCAGCCTGCCGCCCGGCCACACGGTGCCGGCCACCCGCATCCCGGACACCACCGTCTCGGCGCTGTTCCGCCAGGCCGGCATCATCCGGGTGGACACCGTCACCGAACTGCTGGACACCGGCCTGCTCCTGGCCCACCAGCCGCTGCCGCGCGGCGGCCGGATCGGCATCCTGGGCAACTCCGAGTCGCTGGCCCTGCTCGCCTACGACGTCTGCATGGCCACCGGACTGCGCCCGGCACCCCCGCACGACCTCACCACCGAGGCGTCGGCCACCGACTTCCGGGAGGCGCTGGCCGGCGCCCTGGCCGACGAGGCGGTCGACGCCGTCGTGGTCACCGCCATCCCGCGGGTCGGCCCCGCCGACAGCGCCGACCCCGACAGCGGCGACGACCCCGCGCTGGCCGACGCGCTGCGCGCCGCGGTGGCCGGCGCCGGCAAACCGGTCGTCGTCGTCCACCTCACCCTCGACGCCCTCGCCGACCGCCTGGCCGCCCCCGAACCGACCGCCACGCCCCCGGGGGACACCGCACCGCCGGCCCACGCACCCTCCGCCGACACCGCACCGGCCCGCACGCCTGCGGGGCCGGGGGACACCCCACCCCCGCCGGACACCCCACCCCCGTCGGAGGCCACGCCCCCGCCGGACACCGCACCGCCGCGCGACACCGCACCGCCGGCCCGCGCACCCTCCGCCGCCCCCGAACCGCCGGGTGCCTCCTCCGCGGCCGGGTTCATGCCGCGTCCCGGCAGCCCGGCGCCGCCCGCCGACGGCGCCGGCAGCCACCCGGCGCCCCGCCCGCCGCACGAACCCAGGACGTCCGGCATCCCGGCCTACCCCTCGGCGGAACGCGCGGTGCGGGCGCTGGCCTACGCGGTGCGGTACGCGCGCTGGCGCAAGGAGGCCCGGGCGCCGGGCCGGGTGCCGGAGCTGGAGGGCGTCGACGAGGCCGCCGCCCGCGACGACGTCGACCGGCTGCTGGACGGCGACGCCGGACCGGCCGGCCAGGGCCGCACCCTCGACGACGAGGCGGCCCGCGCCCTGCTGGGCCGCTACGGCATCCAGGTGCGGCCCGCGCTGCCCGCCCCGGACGCCAACACCGCCGTGCGGGCCGCCGACCGGCTCGGCTACCCGGTCGCGCTGAAGGCCACCGCGCCCCACCTGCGGCACCGCGCCGACCTCGGCTGCGTGCGCCTGGACCTGGCCGGCGACGCCGACCTGCGCCGCGCCTACGCCGAGTTGACCGAGCGGCAGGGCCGGGCCGGCGAAGTGCGGCCGGTGGTGCAGGCGATGGCGCCGCGCGGGGTGGACACCGTGGTGCGCGCGGTGGTCGACCCGGCGGCCGGGGCGGTGCTGTCCTTCGGCCTGGCCGGGGCGCCGGCCGAACTGCTCGGCGACCTGTCGCACCGCCTGGTGCCGGTCACCGACCGGGACGCCGCCGAACTGGTGCGTTCCATCAAGGCGGCGCCCATGCTGTTCGGCTGGCGCGGATCGGAACCGGTGGACACCGCGGCGCTGGAGGAACTGCTGCTGCGGGTCTCGCGGCTGGTCGACGACCTGCCCGAGGTGGTCTCCGTCGCGTTGGAGCCGGTCGTGGTGGCCCGCAGCGGGCTGGCGGTCCTGGGCGCCACCGTGCGGCTGGCCCCGCCGCCGGCCCGCGGCGATCTGGGCCCGCGGGCGCTGGCGGTGCTGTGAACGGCGACCCCGGGCGGCGGTCGCGCGGACGTCCGGGGCATGCCGGGCCCGACACTAAGATGGTGGGTATGGCGAAAACCGGTACGACCACCCAGGGGCTGCGCACGGCCATCGAGCGCAGCGGCTATTACCCGGCGCTCGTGGCCGAGGCCGTGGAGGCCTCGGTCGGCACCGAGACCCCGGTGGCCTACCTGGTCAACCAGGAGACCACCTTCGACGCCAACGAGGTCCGGCGGCACGTGACGGTGCTGGTCCTGACCGCGACCCGGTTCCTGGTCAGCCACACCGACGAGCAGGGCGCCGACGACACCTCGCCCTCCCCGTACGCCACGACGTCGACCGAGTCGGTGAAGATCGGCCGGATCTCGTCCGTCGTGGTCAACCGGGTCGTCGCCAACCCCGAGTCGTACAAGCCGGGCACGCTGCCGCGCGAGGTGGTGCTGACCATCGGCTGGGGTGCCGTCAGCCGCCTCGACCTGGAGCCGGCCGCCTGCGGTGATCCCAACTGCGAGGCGGACCACGGCTACACCGGCTCCGCCACCGCCGACGACCTGTCGCTGCGGGTCAGCGAGGCCGGCGACGGGGCCGAAGCGGTCCGCGAGACCCTGGCGTTCGCCCAGGCGCTCTCGGAGGCCACCACCGCGGCGGCGCAGCGCTGATGCTCCATCCGGCCGCCGAACCGCCGTTGCTCGACCACCGTGCCGCACCGGTGCCGCGGTACGGCGAGGCGGCGCTCGCCGACCTGCTGCCGGCCGCGGTCGCCGGGCACGCGATCCCCGGCCTGCCCGCGACCGGCCTGGTGCTGCCGCCCGCCGACCGGGTGTGCGTCTTCCTGGTGGACGGCATGGGCTGGGAGCAGCTGCGCGCCCACCCGGACGAGGCGCCGTTCCTGACCTCGCTGCTGGCCACCTCCACGGCCGGCTCCGGCGCCCCGCTGACCGCGGGTTTCCCCTCCACCACCGCCACCTCGCTGACCTCGGTCGGCACCGGCCGGCCCAGCGGCGAACACGGCCTGGCCGGCTATCGGGTGGCCGTGCCGGGCCGGGGCGTGCTGATGAACCAGCTGCGCTGGCAGCCGCACACCGACCCCGAGCGCTGGCAGCCGTACCCGACCGTCTTCCAGTTGGCGCACGCGGCCGGCGTCGCGACCTGCCAGGTCTCCTCACCGGACTTCGAACACACCGTGCTGACCCGGGTCGCCCTGTCCGGCGGCACCTTCCTGGGCCGCGCCTCCGGTGAGGAGCGCGTCGACCTGGCCGCCGAACGCCTGGCCGCCGCCGACCGCACCCTGGTCTACACGTACTACCGCGATCTCGACTTCGCCGGGCACAAGTTCGGGGTGGACTCCGACGCCTGGCGCGGTCAGCTGATGATCGTCGACCGGCTCGCGCGCCGGCTGGCCGAGGCGCTCCCGCCGCGTGCGGTGCTGTACGTCACCGCCGACCACGGCATGATCGACGTCGCCCCGCAGGACCGGATCGACTTCGACGAGGACTGGGAGCTGCGGGCCGGCGTCGCGCTGCTCGGCGGCGAGGCCCGGGCCCGGCACGTGTACGCCGTCCCGGGGGCGGCCGCCGACGTGCACGCGGTGTGGCGCGAGGTGGTCGGCGACCGGATGTGGGTCGCGACCCGCCAGCAGGCCATCGACGCGGGCTGGTTCGGCCCCCGGGTGGACGAGCGGGTGGTGGACCGGCTCGGCGACGTGATCGCGGTGGCCGCCACCGACGACGTCGCGATCATCGCCACCGCCGCCGAGCCGCGCGACTCCACCATGGTCGGCCTGCACGGCTCGCTGGCCGCCTCGGAACTGCTGGTGCCGCTGCTGGAAGTGCGCACCTGACCGGTGCGAGGCCGCCGGCCGGCCCCGCACCGCCCCCCACCGTCCCCCACCGAAAGGCTCGTGGCCGCATCATGTCCGAACTGGTGTTTTTCTGCGGCACGATGGACTGCGGCAAGAGCACCCTGGCGTTGCAGATCGAGCACAACCGGTCGGCCCGCGGCAAACGCGGACTGATCTTCACCCGGGACGACCGGGCCGGCGCCGGTGTACTGTCCTCGCGGCTCGGCCTGTGCACCCAGGCCGTCGAGGCGCCGGAGGCGTTCGACTTCTACGCCCACGTCACCGACCACCTCGCCTGCGGGCGCCCGGCCGACTATGTGATCGCCGACGAGGCGCAGTTCTTCACCGCCGGCCAGATCGAGCAACTCGCCCGCGTGGTGGACGACCTGGACCTCGACGTCTACGCCTTCGGCATCACCACCGACTTCCGCACCCGGCTCTTCCCCGGTTCGCAGCGGCTGGTCGAACTCGCCGACCGCATCGAGGTGTTGCAGGTCGAGGCGTTGTGCTGGTGCGGCGCGCGGGCCACCCACAACGCCCGCACCGTCGACGGCCACATGGTCGTCGAGGGCGCCCAGGTCGTGGTGGGCGACGTCAACGGCACCGGCGGTGAGACGGGGTACGAGGTGCTGTGCCGCCGCCACCACCTGCGCCGCCAGACCGCGCTGAACGCCGAAGCGGGCGCGCGCGCCGACAGCGCGGCCGACGTGATGACCGCACGCGAACGCACGGGCACGCACGCCGACGCACGCTGACGCACGGGGACGCACGCTGACGTACGGGAACGCATGCCGACGCATGCCGACGCACGGGAACGCCGACGCGCTCGCGTCCGCCGTCGGGCCGCGCGGTGCGGCCGCGCCGACCCGTGCGACGTGGCCACACCGCCGGTGCGGTGCCCGGGGGAGGCGGCCCGGTGGCCGCCGCGCCGGGGTCAGCCGTTGCTGCGGACCACGGTGAACGCGGCGCCCTGCGGGTCGGCGAGTTCCGCGATCCGGCCGCGCTTGACCTCGTGGGCCGCGCGCAGCACCCGGCCGCCGAGCGCACCGGCGCGTTCCACCGCGGCGTCGGTGTCGGCCACCTCGAACCACGTGGTCCAGCGCGCCCCCCGCGCGCGGGGCAGCGCGGCGCCGACCGCGTGCAGACCGGCCACCGGGCGGCCGCCGAGCCGCAGCGTCACGTCCTGCGCCGGCGAGCCGGACCCGTCGTCGGCCGGGACCGGCGCGTCCGCCTCGAAGCCGAAGGCGGCGCCGTAGAAGGCGGTGACGTCCGCCTCCCGGGTGACCAGTTCGTTCCACGCCAGCGTGCCCGGCACCCCGGTGACGCCGACGCCGGTGTGCCCCTTGGGCTGCCAGACGCCGAACGAGGCGCCGGAGGGGTCGGCGGCGATCACCATCCGGCCGGCCTCGCCGTCGGCGTCCAGCGGGCCGACGGCGACGGTGCCGCCGCTGACCCGTATCGTCTCGGCGGCCGCGTCGGCGTCCGCGGTGGACAGGTACGTCGTCCACGCCACCGGCTGGCCGAGCCGGCGCGGGCTCTCACCGATCCCGGCGACCAGGCGGCCGTCCAGTACGGCTCTGGCGTACGGTCCGAAATGCGTGGGGCCCGGTTGGAACCGCCAGCCGAACAGGCCGCCGTAGAACTCCTGGGCGGCCGGCAGGCTGCGCACCAGCAGGCTGACCCAGCACGGCGCACCCTGGGGACGCTGGGCCGGTACCTCGGTCATCTTGGTTTCTCTCCTTCGGGTGCTCCCCGCGTGCCGGAGGCGGCCCGGGGCGCACCACGCCTGGCCGGAAAGCCACTGCCGCCCTGAGTGCGGCGTGTCGTCCGGTCAACGCCCGGGCCCCTGGCGTCCCGCCCGCGGAGAAACGGTCGCCGCCGCCCTCCGGCGCATCGCGTCCGTCGCCGGCGGGACAATCCGGCCGGCGGGCCGGTACGCGTGCGGGAGAACGGCGGACTGCTTGAGGACACAATGGGCCGTATGGACTCCATCATCTCCGCGGACGCGCTGCGCACCGACGCTTTCCGGCCGGTCCTGCTCGACGTGCGCTGGCAGCTCGGCGGCCCGTCCGGACGCCCGGACTACGAAGCCGGCCACCTGCCCGGGGCGCGTTACGTCGACCTCGACACCGAACTCGCCGGCCGGCCCGGCCGAGCGGGCCGCCACCCGCTGCCCGACCTCGACGTCTTCACCACGGCGATGCGCCGTGCCGGGGTGTGCGACGACCTGCCGGTGGTGGTCTACGACGGCGGCCAGGGCTGGGCGGCGGCCCGGGCCTGGTGGCTGCTGCGCTGGGCCGGACACCGCGACGTGCGGGTGCTGGACGGCGGACTGCCCGCCTGGAGCGGCCCGCTGGAGACCGGCGACGTGGCCGGCCGGCCCGGCGACTTCACGGCGCGGCCGGGCGGCATGCCGCTGCTGAGCGCCGACGAGGCGGCCGGGCTGGCCCGCACCGGTGTCCTGCTGGACGCCCGCGCGGCGGAACGCTACCGGGGCGACGTCGAGCCCGTCGACCGGATCGGCGGCCACATCCCCGGCGCCGTCAGCGCGCCCACCGCCGCCAACACCGGCCCGGAGGGACGTCTTCTGCCCGCCGCCGAACTGGCCGAGCGGTTCGGGCGGTTGGGTGCCACCGAGGGCGTCGGGGCCGGCGTCTACTGCGGCTCGGGCGTCTCCGCGGCCCACCAGGTGCTGGCCATGGCGGTGGCCGGCCGGCCCGCCGCGCTGTACGTGGGTTCGTGGAGCGAGTGGTCGGCCGACCCGGCCCGCGAGGTGGCCACCGGGCCGCAACCGGGCTGACCGGCCGCCCCGCGCGCGACGGCTCAGCGCCCGCGTGCGCCCGCGTCGCAGGAAGCAGGTACCCGCATACGGATCGGGCCCGCCCGGATCGATCCCGGACGGGCCCACCACGTACACCGACGGGCGGTGTTACTCCTTCTTGCGCCGGCTGCCGAAGACGATCTCGTCCCAGCTGGGCACCGTCGCGCGGCGGCCGGGCCGTACGCCGTCGGCCTCCGCCTGGCGGTCGGTGGTGCCGACCAGCCGGTCGCGGTGGCCGGCCACCGACCGCGGCATGAGCACGTCCGCGTAGGCGGAACCGGCGCCGACGCTGGCCGCCGGGGCGGGCGGCGCGGCCTCCTCGACCTCGTCGGGCAGGTCCGCGACCTCCTCCGGCGGTGCCTCGACGGGCGGCGGCGCGGCCGGCACCACCATGTCGCCGCGGAAGCTGGGCACCGCTTCGAGCAGGCTGGTCAGCGAATCGCGGTCGTCGTCGCGCTCGGCACGCTCCGGGCGGTCCTCGAAGCGGTCGCCGAGCCGGTCGGGCCGGTCCAGCGGCCGGTCCCGGGGCAGCCGGGCGATGCGCGGCACGAACGGGAAGCTCGGCTCGGGCTGCTGGGCGACCGATTCGCCGATCAGCGCGCGGGCCTCGTCGTCGACCGCCTGCACCAGCCGGCGCGGCGGGTCGAACGTCCAGGTCGCCGAGTGCGGTTCGCCCGCCACCCGGAAGAGCAGCAGCACCTCCCAGGTGCCGTCGTCACGGCGCCAGGAGTCCCACTGGTTGGTGTCCTTCTCCGCACCGCGCATCATCAGGCGTTCGGCCACCGCGTCGCCCAACTGCGGCCCGGCGCTCTCCCCATGACGGCGCACCGGGGTCTTGCGGGCCCGTTCCACCATGAAGGCGCGTTCCGCGAGCACCGGTCCCTCGAAACGGCGGACCCGCTCCACCGGGATGCCGGCCAGCTGCGCGACCTCTTCGGCCGACGCGCCGGCCCGTATCCGCGCCTGGATGTCCCGCGGGCGCAGATGGCTCTCGACCTCGATCTCGATCTGGCCGAGCCGGGCTCTGTCGTTGCGCACCGCGGCCCGCAGCCGCTCATCGATGGGAAGGGTGTATTCCGTATTGTCCGCAGCCTTGAGCACCAATCGTGTGCCGTCGTTGCTGACGGCCACGACACGCAGATCGGGCATGGGGACCTCCCGGGTGGTGCCTGCCGACGTCACGTGCGTCGCTGCTCCCGAAGAACGAGTGTGACCTGCCCAGCCGCGGCACGCCACAACCTTGCCGACTTCAACGGCGTGTCGGGAGCCTTTCCCAACGCACCGTCATGGCACGGTTACCTGTTCGCCACCAGCGACGGCCCGAGGACCGCTGCCCGTGGCGATTCCTGCGAACAACGCTCCTGCTGAACGGTGTTGGTCGAACGGCACCTTCGGGGCCCCCTCCGGCAGGTTCCGGGCAGCCGGACGGGAGGCCGGTGCACAGGCTGGTAACAGTACTCCATTCGGGCCATGCGGGGGCGGCGCCGCGCCGTGGCTTTCGCGACGCGGCGATCTTCTCCCGACGGCCAGAAACGGAAGTGCTGCCTCCGTTCACCGGCTCACGACGTGTGCGTACGACCCGTTATGTCCCCAGCACCCGCCCGAGGTAGGCGTTGCCGAACACCCGGTCGGGGTCCAGCCGGTCGCGGACGGCGGTGAACTCCGCGAACCGCGGGTAGGCGGCGGACAGGTACTCCGCGTCCCGGGTGTGCAGCTTGCCCCAGTGCGGCCGGCCCTGATGCGCGGTCATGATGCGCTCCACCGCGCCGAAGTACTCCCGGTACGGCACGCCGCGGTACTGGTGCACCGCGATGTAGACCGCCTCGCGGCCGCAGGCGGTGGACAGCGGGATGTCGTCGGCCGGCGCCACCCGCACCTCGACGGGGAAGCCGATCCGCAGGTCCGACCGCTCCACCATGGCCTTCAGCTCGCGCAGCGCCGGCACCGCCGCCTCCCGGGGCAGCGCGTACTCCATCTCCACGAACCGCACCCGGCGGGGACTGGTGAAGACCCGGTAGGCGGTGTCGGTGTAGACCCGCGCCGACAGCGCCCGGCCGGCCACCCGCGCGATCGCCGGCACCGCGGCCGGCGCCGCCCGGCCCAGCGAACAGGCGGCCTGGAAGACCGCGTTGGACAGCAGCTCGTCGTCCACCCAGCCGCGCACCCGCGGCAGCGGGTCGGCCGGACCGGGGGAGCGGTTGTTGCGCTTGGTGTTGCAGTGCTCGGTGTGCGGGAACCAGTAGAACTCGAAGTGCTCGTTGCCCCAGACCAGTTGGTGGAAGTCGCCGACCACCCGGTCGAAGGGCATCGGCTCCTCACGCGCCGTCAGCAGGAAGCGCGGCTCGACGGCGAAGGTCACCGAGGTGATCACCCCGAGCGCCCCCAGGCCGATCCGCGCCGCGGCGAAGACCTCCGGATTCTCCCGCGCCGAGCAGTGCAGCAGCGACCCGTCCGCGGTGACCAGGTCCAGCGCGGTGATCTGCGCGGCCACCGACGCCGAGGACCGGCCGGTGCCGTGCGTGCCGGTGCTCACCGCGCCGGCCACCGTCTGCTCCATGATGTCGCCCATGTTGGTCAGCGACCATCCCGCCGCGTCCAGCGCCCGGTTGAGCACCTTCAGCGGGGTCCCGGCGCCGGCGGTCACCGTCCGCGCCGCCCGGTCCAGCCGCACCGGGCCGGTCAGCCGCTCCGGCCGCACCAGCACCCCGTCGGTCGCGGCCGCCGCGGTGAAGGAGTGACCGGTGCCCACCGCCTTGACGGTCAGGCCCTCGGCGGCCGCGCGCCGCACCTGCGCCGCGAGCTCCTCCACCGTGGCTGGCGTCACCGTCCGCACCGGGTGGGCGGTGACCGTCCCCGCCCAGTTACGCCACGAGGTCGTCCCGCCGGTCGTTCGCGTCGAGTTCATCGCCCCGCTGCTCCTCCCGTTCCGGCGCCGGACGCAGCCGGCGGTACCCGACAAGCGCCACCACGGCCGCCAGCGTCCCGGCGCCCAGCGGCACCGTGAACCCCGCCGTGGGACCCGCCGCGTCCACCACCGCGCCGGCCGCCCACGAGCCGGCCGCCACGCCGATCGCGAGCCCGGTGCTGGTCCACGTCATGCCCTCGGTCAGTCGTGACCGCGGCACGTGCTGCTCGACCAGGGCCATGGTGGTGACCATCGTGGGTGCCACCGACAGCCCCGCGACGAACAGGGCCGCGGCCAACTCGGGCAAGTTTCCCACCAGTTGGAGGGGGATCATACTCACCGCCATCGTGCACACCCCCACCAGGAACCGCCGTGCCGGGCTCCTGCGCGGCGCGACCAGTCCGAAGACCACACCGGCCAGGCACGACCCCAGCGAGTAGACCGCCAGCGGCAGACTGGCGGCCGCCTTGTGCCCCAGCGCCTGGGCGAACGCCACCGTCACCACGTCCGCCGAACCGAAGATCGCACCGGTGGCCACGAACGTCAACACCAGAACCCGGAGTCCGGGTGATCGCAGGGCGGAACCGCCGGCCTGGTGCTCCTCGCGCGGATGCGGCACCGGCTCGGTGGAGCGCTGCGCGGTCAGCGACAGCACCCCGCCCGCCAGGCACAGGGCCGCCAGCAGCGGGCCGGCCTCCGGGAACCACCCGGTGCACAGCCCGATGGAGACGATCGGCCCGATGATGAAGCAGAACTCGTCGATCACCGACTCGTAGGAGTACGCGGCGTGCAGCAGCGGCGAACCGCGGTACAGCGCCGCCCAGCGGGCCCGCACCATCGAGCCCAGCGACGGCGTCGAGCCGGCCGCCGCCGCGCACACGAACAGCGTCCACACCGGCGCGTTCAGCCGTACGCACACCACCAGGCCCGCCACCGCCAGCACCGTCACCGCCGCGACCGGCCGCAGCACCCGCCGCTGCCCGTAGCGGTCCACCAGCCGCGAGACCCGCGGGCCGAACGCCGCCGCCGCCAGCGCCACCGTCGCCGACAGCGCCCCGGCCAGCCCGTACCGCCCGGTCACCTGGGAGATCATCGTCACGATGCCGATCCCCAGCATCGACAACGGCAGCCGGCCCACCGCCCCGGCCACGGAGAAGCCACGGGCGCCGGGCGCGGCGAAGATCGCACGATAAGGGGCGAGCACGGGCACTCCAGGCGCGGCGGGGGTAACACCGGCGGACAGGGCGAGGTGGGTGCCGGTGGGGGTAAACAACCAATAAAGCTTACGTGTCGGAGCAAGTGATATTCCCACCGGTCGCTTCCGGCCAGCCGGCGTCCGCCACGGTCGGCCGACACGCGCCCCCTCCACCGGCCGACGCGCGACCCCCGCCGGCGGACACGCGACCCCGCCGGCCCGACATCCGCCCGGCTCCGGGACGCGGCTCCTCCATCGGCCGACCCGCCCCCCGGCTCGGGCGCGGCCCCGATCCCGGCGCCCGCCCCGCCGGCCCACGACGTCCGGCCCCGGCGCCCGCCCCGCCGGCCATGGCGTCCGCCGCTCCGGCTCCCGTCCGCTCCCGTCCGCTCCCGTCCACCGCCCCGCGCCCGCCGGGGTGCCGCCGGCCGGCCGGTGCCGGGTGGCAGGATCGGGGCATGGCCGACCAGCTCGATCCCACTCCGTACGACGCCCTGCTGCTGCTGTCCTTCGGCGGCCCCGAAGGACCCGACGACGTCGTTCCGTTCCTGGAGAACGTCACCGCCGGGCGCGGCATCCCCCGCGAGCGCCTCAAGGAGGTCGGACAGCACTATTTCCTGTTCGGCGGCGTCAGTCCGATCAACGCCCAGAACCGCGAACTGCTCGACGCCCTGCGCGACGACTTCGCCGCCGGCGGACTGGACCTGCCCGTCTACTGGGGCAACCGCAACTGGGCGCCCTACCTGACCGACACGCTGCGCGAGATGTCCGACGACGGCCGCCGCCGCGTGCTGGTGCTGACCACCAGCGCCTACGCCTCCTACTCCGGCTGCCGCCAGTACCGGGAGAACCTCGCCGACGCCCTGGCCGTCCTGCGCTCCGAGGGCCGCCCGGTACCGGTGGTGGACAAGCTGCGGCACTACTTCAACCACCCCGGCTTCGTGGGCCCGATGACCGACGCCGTCCTGGCCGCGCTGGCCGCCCTGCCCCCCGGGGTCCGCGACGGCGCCCACCTGGCGTTCACCACGCACTCCATCCCCACCGCGGCCGCCGACACCTCCGGCCCGGCCGGCGGCCCCGCGGACGGCGGCGCCTACGTCGCCCAGCACCTGGACGCCGCCGCCCTGGTCGCCGGCGCCGTCCGGGAGGCCACCGGCGTCGAGCGCCCCTGGCGGCTGGTCTACCAGTCCCGCAGCGGCGCCCCGCACATCCCGTGGCTGGAGCCGGACATCTGCGACCACCTGGAGGCTGAGCACGCGGCCGGCGCGCCCGCGGTCGTGATGGTGCCGATCGGGTTCGTCTCCGACCACATGGAGGTCAAGTACGACCTCGACACCGAGGCCGCCGCCAAGGCCGCCGACCTCGGCCTGCCGGTCGCCCGCGCCGCCACCGTCGGCGCCGATCCCCGGTTCGCCGCCGCGGTACGCGACCTGGTCGCCGAACGCGCCGCCGCCGAACGCGGCGAACAGCCCGCGCGCTGCGCCCTCGGCGCCCTCGGCGCGAGCCACGACGTCTGCCCGGCCGGCTGCTGTCCGGCCCGGGTGCCCCGCGCGGCGGCGGCCGGCCGTGACTGACGTGCCCGCGCCCGGCGACCGCGGCCGGGCCCGACGAGAGGAACACCCTGTGACCGCATCCGAGACCGCATCCGACCGCGACCTGCTGGCCGTGGCCCTGGAGGCGGCCCGCCTGGCCGGGACGCTGCTGCGCGACGGCCGCCCCGCCGACCTGGCGGTGGCGGCCACCAAGTCCAGCCCGATCGACATCGTCACCGAGATGGACATCGCCGCCGAGAAGCTGATCACCGACCACCTCGCCGAGCACCGCCCCGACGACGGCCTGCTCGGTGAGGAGGGCGCCGACCGCGAGGGCACCAGCGGCGTGCGCTGGGTCATCGACCCGCTCGACGGCACGGTGAACTACCTGTACGGCCTGCCGTCCTGGGCGGTCTCCATCGCCGCAGAACGCGACGGGGAGACCGTCGCCGGCGTGGTGTACGCGCCGATGCGCGGCGAGACCTACCAGGCGGTGGCCGGCGGCGGCGCCTTCCTGGGCGACCGCCCGCTGCGCTGCCGGACCGCGCCGGCCTTCGAGCAGGCCCTGGTCGGCACAGGCTTCGGCTACATCGCCGCGCGCCGCGCCGCGCAGTCCGCCGTGCTGCGCGAACTGCTGCCCCGGGTGCGCGACATCCGCCGCGGCGGCTCGGCCGCCATCGACCTGTGCGACGTGGCCTGCGGGCGGCTCGACGCCTACTACGAGCGCGGACTGCACCCGTGGGACCGGGCGGCCGGCGCCCTCATCGCCCGGGAGGCGGGCGCGCTGACCGGCGGACGGCCCGGTGAGCGGGAGTCGGACGACCTGACGATCGCGGCCCCGCCCGGCCTGTTCGAGCCACTCCAGGCCCTGCTGGCGGAACTGGGCGCCGGTCGCGACTGACGCCGCGGGACACGGCGGCCACGCGGCCGGACGGGGTGTCGGGCGGGTGGGCGGGGTGTCAGGCGACCTTCGGTACGATCTCGACCCCGTGCTCGGCGGCCGTGCGGCGCAGTTCCTCCAGCTCCGACTGCTCGATCTCGGCGAGATAGTCGTCGCCGGTCTCCTTCGCGCGGTGCAGGTCGGTCTCGGTGCGGCGTATGCGCTGCGTGATGCCAGTGGTGAACGCGTCCATGAAGCGCCCCCTCGTCGTCGTCGGGTGCACAAGGTGGGTGGTGCCGATGTGCGGGGTGTGGCGATCACCGCCTAACGCGTACAGGACGCGCGGCAGATGCGGCAGAAGCCGCAGATGCGGCTGGATCGCGGGGTTGGAATCGTCATCCCCTCCCCCGGTGGGCCGAAAACCTTCCCCCGCAGAAAAAATCTCATGGGACGGTTTTCGTGACGTACTGTGACGGATTCCATCCGTCACGTAGCGAAACCGCCCGTATCACGATGTGTTTTCCAGCGGTTTCCCACGGTTGCCCTGCGCCTGCAACGGTCATCCGACAGCGTTGTCAGGGGTGTTGGGCGCTCGGGCGCCGATGCGTCCGGCGAACGGGCTTACCGGTGTTTTATGGGCATCGAAGGCAGGATGGAGTCCTCATCATTGATCGTTTCCCGGAAGGAACACCT
Organism: Streptantibioticus silvisoli; assembly: GCF_027947535.2. Taxonomy (GTDB): domain Bacteria; phylum Actinomycetota; class Actinomycetes; order Streptomycetales; family Streptomycetaceae; genus Streptantibioticus_C; species Streptantibioticus_C silvisoli. The sequence goes on along the minus strand of NZ_JAAGKO020000042.1, from coordinate 49,299 downwards.
CTGTGCGCGTACTCGTCGTCGAGGACGAGCAGTTGCTCGCCGATGCGGTGGCCCACGGCCTGCGCCGCCAGGCCATGGCCGTCGATGTCGTCTACGACGGGGGCGCCGCGCTGGAGCGCATCGGCGTCAACGACTACGACGTCGTCGTCCTCGACCGTGACCTCCCGGTCGTCCACGGTGACGAGGTGTGCCGCCAGCTCGTCGGGCTCGGGCTGCCCACCCGGGTGCTGATGCTGACCGCCTCCGGCGACGTCAGCGAGCGCGTCCAGGGGCTGGAGCTGGGCGCCGACGACTACCTGCCCAAGCCGTTCGCCTTCAGCGAGCTGACCGCCCGCGTGCGCGCCCTGGGCCGCCGCACCAGCACCCCGCTGCCCCCGGTCCTGGAACGCGCCGGCATCCGCCTCGATCCCAACCGCCGCGAGGTGGCCCGCGACGGCAAGGAGGTCCACCTCGCGCCCAAGGAGTTCGCCGTCCTGGAGGTCCTCATGCGCAGCGAGGGCGCGGTGGTCTCCGCCGAGCAACTGCTGGAGAAGGCCTGGGACGAGAACACCGACCCGTTCACCAACGTCGTGCGGGTCACCGTCATGACACTGCGCCGCAAGCTCGGTGAGCCCGCGGTCATCGTCACCATCCCCGGCTCCGGATACCGGATCTGACCGGCATGGGCAGTTCCTTCCCCCCACCGGCGCCCAAGGCCCCGCCGAAGCCCACCTGGCCGCCGCGCGCCTCCGAGATCCCGCCGCCGTGGCTGCGTCCGACCATCCGTATACGCCTGACCGTCCTGTACGGCGGGATGTTCCTCATCGCCGGCGTCCTGCTGCTGCTGATCATCTACCTGCTGGCCGCGCAGGCCCTCAAGGAGGGCGACCAGGTCCCGTACCACCTCCAGGCCGGCTCCAACGTGGTGGTCAACAGTGCCGCCTGCCCCGGCCTGGTCGGCGTCGGCCCGGGCCGGGCCATCGACGTCAACACCTTCAACAGCGCGCTGTCGTCCTGCATGGACCAGCAGCGCCAGGTGGCCCTCGCCGACCTGCTGCGCCGCTCGCTGCTGGCCCTGCTGGGGCTGACGGTGGTCGCGTTCGCCGGCGGCTACCTGATGGCCGGCCGGGTGCTGTCGCCGCTGGGCCACATCACCCGCACCGCCCGGCAGGTCGTCGCCATCGACCTGTCGCGCCGCATCCAGCTCGACGGACCCGACGACGAGCTGAAGGAGCTGGCCGACACCTTCGACGACATGCTCGACCGGCTGGCCCGCTCCTTCGAGTCGCAGCGGCGGTTCGTCGCCAACGCCTCCCACGAACTGCGCACCCCGCTGGCCATCAACCGCACCCTGCTGGAGGTCCACCTCGCCGATCCGGGCGCCTCACCGGACCTTCAGGACCTCGGCAAGAACCTGCTGGCCACCAACCTGCGCAGCGAACAACTGGTCGAGGGCCTGCTGCTGCTGGCCCGCAGCGACAACGAACTCACCGAGAAGAAGGCGGTCGACCTCGCCGAGGCCGCCAACCAGACCGTCGAGCAGACGCGTGCCGAGGCCCAGGGCAAGGGCGTGGAACTCAGCGCCGACCTGGCCCCCGCCGTCGTGCAGGGCAGCGCCGTGCTGCTGGAACGCGTCACGCTCAACCTGGTGCAGAACGCCGTGCGGTACAACGAGCCGGACGGCTGGGTGCGGGTCGCCACCGCCGTCCGCGACGGCGCCGCGCTGCTCACCGTGACCAACACCGGCCTGCCGGTGCCGGTCGAGGAGCTGGACAACATCTTCGAGCCCTTCCGGCGGCTCGCCGAGCGCACCGGCAGCGACAAGGGGGCCGGCCTCGGCCTGTCCATCGTCCGCTCGGTCGTACGCGCCCACGGCGGCACCATCACGGCCGAGTCCCGCTCCGGGGGAGGGCTGGTCATGCGGGTCGCGATCCCGCTGTGAGGGCGGGAAGTGATGTATCCGACACCGATCCGCCGGTCGCGCACGGTACGGCACGTGTCACACTGCGTGGAAATATTGTTCGCTCCGAGCGGAATATGTCCGTCCACAACCGGCCCATCCCCGGTGTGACCGATCGCACAGGTCGGCGGGTCAATGGGCACGTACCGTGAGGGACGCTCACGGCGAAAAAGCCGAAAAATCCATGTTTCCACTGGTCATGATCACGGGAAGTACACGGGACAGTGCCCTTTGGGCACCGTGACCGGCCACCTGCGAGCCCTGATCGATGGCCGACACCATCACCCCTTCGGGGGTGGCGTTGGGTGTCGATTGAGTAACAGGGCTTGAAGTGAGGCAAAATTCCCGCCTCGGGTCGGGCACAAGTTCCGCCCCTCGCGCGTTACGTGCGCTGGAGAGACCGCAGACACCCAGAGGGGGAGAGCGCTATGGCTACGGATTACGACACGCCACGCAAGACCGATGACGACATCAACGAGGACAGCATTGAGGAGCTGAAGGCCCGACGGAACGAGAAGTCCACCTCCGCGGTGGACGTGGACGAGTTCGAACAGGCCGAGGGGCTGGAACTGCCCGGCGCCGACCTTTCCAACGAAGAGCTGTCGGTGCGGGTGCTGCCCCGCCAGGCGGACGAGTTCACCTGCATGAGCTGCTTCCTGGTCCACCACCGGAGCCAGCTCGCCAAGGAGAAGAACGGCAACCCGATCTGCCGCGACTGCGCGGCCTGACGGTCGGGCGGCCATGTCGGACCCGGCGGGACCAGACGACGAGCGGGGCTCCCTGGAGCACCGGCACCAGCCGTACGCGACGCCACCCCTTGACGGTGAGGTGGCGTGGGACGGCCGGAGGGCCTCGCTCGCGCGACGCGTCCGAGGGGGCGCCAGGGCGGCGGTGAGCGCGCTCGCCGACCGCCTCATCGACGTGGCGCCGCGTATCCCGGTCCGCGATCTGGAAACCCTGCGCCGGCAGTTCCCCGGCCTGGGACCCGAGCAGATCGCGGACAAGCTGGTCACCGGCGCCACCACCGGCACCGCCGGGGTGGGGGCGGGAGTGGGCGCCGCGGCCGCCCTGCCCGTACCGCCCGCCATGACCGCGGAACTCGCCGCCGAGACCATCGCGGTCGCCGCGGTGGAGTACAAGCTCATCGCCGAACTGCACGAGGTCTACGGACTGCGCGCCCCCGGCAGCACGAAACAGCGGGTGGCCGCGTACCTGGGCGCCTGGGCCCAGCAGCGCGGCATCAGCGTCACCAAGCCGGCCAGCTTCGACGCGGCCCTCGGCGGCCAGCTCAAACGCCAGCTGCGCCAGCGCCTGGTGCGCCGCACCGCACGCAACCTGCCGACCCTCACCCCGTTCATGATCGGCGCCGTCGTGGGGGCGGTGTTCAACCGGCGCAGCACCCACGCCCTCGCCGACAAGGTCCGCGCCGACCTGCGCACCCGGCAGATCCCCTGGGACCGCCTGCCGCCCGCCGGCGACTGAGCACCCGTACCCGGGCTCCCCGGTCGGCCCGCGCGCACGTATCAGGACGGCGACGCCCCGCAGGAACGTCAGCACGGCGCACGTCGGCACCGCGACGGCCCGGGGCGAACGTCAGCACCGGCACGGCATCCGCGACGCCCCGCGCGAGCGTCATCCACCGCCACGGAGCGTCCGCACCGCCCGCGGGAACGTCTTCGGTGTACCCGTGAACGTCCTGCGCCGCGGTGCCCTCAGGAGGCCGCGGTGACCTTCCGCAGGGCGTCCGCCAGCCGCTTCGGCGACCGCGTCGACAGGTACAGGTACGGCGTCGGGTCCGCCGGGTCGCTCACCTCGACCTTCAGCGCCGTCGGCACGTAGGACCGCAGCAGCATGAAGGCGCGGGCGTCCGCCTTGTAGGTGCGCCAGGCCGTCGCCTCCTCGCGGTCCAGCTCGACCGCCTCGCCCAGCGCCGACACCGGGATGCGCGCGTCGCCGGCCACCAGCGAACCGGCCACCACACGGATGCGCGCCGAGCCGTAGGAACTCACCACCACGCACGACAGCGCGGTCGCCCCGACGAACGTGCCGAGCAGCGGCAACGGCCCGAAGGGCAGGGCGATCAGCCCGCACCCCACACCGGTCAGCACGGCCAGGAACCACCAGGAACGCGGCGCGGTCAGGCGCTCGTCGTAAGGCTGCATGACGACAAGCTTGGCACGTCCGGTTGTGAACCCGGCGCGGGCACCGCCGCCGGCCGCCCGACAGCCGCCCCAGGGCCCCGGGCGGCCCGCTGCGGCCCGCTCAGGGCAGCGGCAGCCCGATGACCCGTGCCAGTCGCGGCGGCGCCTCACGCAGCCCGGTGGCGATCATCTTGGCCCAGTCCGACGCCGCCGTCGGCGCCAGCGCGTCCAGCGCCGCGGTGGACCGCGCCCCGCCGCCCACCGGATACCGCGACCGCGGCCGCCGCTCGGTCAGCGCCCGCCGCACCGCCCGCGCCACCTCGCCCGGCGCCGGCTCCCGGTTGCGCGCGCCGCGCCGCACCGGCTCGCCGGCCGCCTCGTACTGCTTGCGGTAGGCCGACACCCGCGACTGCGGCAGCAGCTGCGAACTGCCCGCCCACAGCCGCGACCCGTACGACCACGGCTCGACCATCGACACCCGCACCCCGAACGGCGCGCACTCCATGCGCAGCGCGTCCGTCACCGCCTCCAGGCCCTGCTTGCTCGCGCAGTACCAGCCCAGCATCGGCATGGTCACCCGCCCGGCCAGGCAGGAGACGTTCACGATCCGCCCCCGCCTGCGGGCCCGCATCGACGGCAGCACCAGCCGCGCGATCCGGGCCGGGGCCAGCAGATTGGTCTCCAGCTGCCGCCGCGCCAGCTCGTCGTCGACGTCCTCCACCGCGCCGGGCTGCGCGAAGTCGGCGTTGTTCACCACCGCCCACGGCCCGCCGCCGGTCATCGTGGCGATCTCGGTGAACGCCCGGACCGTGGACGTCGCGTCGGCCACGTCCACCACCACCGTGCGCACCGGTGGACCGGTGCGCGCCGCGCGTTCCCGCAGCGCCTCGGCCTTCTCCCGGGTGCGGCACGCGGCGATCACCGCGAATCCGGTGCGGGCCAGCTCCATCGTGATGGCCTGACCGGTGGCACTGGTGGCGCCGGTGACCACGACCGACGGGCGCGAACGCGGGATCTTCGGATTCAGCGGGATCTTCGGACTCACAGGAACCGACCTAAAGAACGCGACGTAAGGGTGGGGCATCACCAGGAGGGTAGGGTTCGGGCCGTGAGTGGAGCTACTGCTACCGACAGCACAGGCGGTTCGGCGTTGACGCCGCCGCCCGGTGCCGAGACCCCGGTGCGCCATCCCGACGCGCCCGAACCCGGCACCCCGCTCGGATCGCACTACGAGCAGTGTTTCGGCTGCGGCGAAGCCCAGTCGCACGGCCTCCACCTGGAAGCCCGGGCCGGCGAAGGCGTCGGCGTCACCGCGGAGTTCACCGTACGCCCTGCCCACCAGGGCGCCCCCGGCCTCGCGCACGGCGGCGTGCTGGTCTCCGCGCTGGACGAGACCCTCGGCTCGGTCCAGTGGCTGCTGCGCACCATCGCGGTCACCGGCCGGCTGGAGACCGAGTTCGTCCGCCCGGTACCGGTCGGCACCACGCTGCACCTGAGGGCCCACTGCACCGGCGTGTCCGGCCGCAAGATCTACTCCTCCGCCGAGGGCCGCATCGGCAGCCCCGACGGTCCGGTCGCGGTGCGTGCCAGAGCCGTCTTCGTCGAGGTCCAGCTCGAACACTTCACGAAGAACGGCCGCCCCGAGGAGATCAAGGCGGCCCTGGACAACCCCGACCAGCACAAGGTCGTGCGTGCCTTCGAGGTGAACCCGTGAGCGCCGTCCGCCCCCGGCTGGACGTCCTGGTGCGACGCCTGGACCCCGAGATCCCCCTGCCCGCGTACGCGCAGCCCGGCGACGCGGGACTCGACCTGATGACCACCGAGGCTGCCGAACTCGCCCCCGGTGAGCGTGCGGTCCTGCCCACCGGTATCGCCGTCGCCCTGCCCGACGGCTATGCCGCCTTCGTCCACCCGCGCTCGGGCCTGGCGGCCCGGTGCGGCGTCTCCATGGTGAATGCGCCGGGCACGATCGATGCCGGGTACCGTGGGGAGATCAAGGTGATTGTGGTCAACCTCGACCCGCGCGAGAAGGTGCGGTTCGCACGGTTCGACCGGGTCGCCCAGCTGGTCGTCCAGCAGGTCGAGAAGGTCCGCTTCCACGAGGTCGCGGAGCTGCCCGGCTCCGCCAGGGCCGAGGGCGGTTTCGGCTCCACTGGAGGACACGCCGTGGCGGCACCGGCGGACGGTACGACCGTAACCACGCAGGGCTACGCAACGGTCGCCTCAGACCGGGAAGGACAGTGACCGTGTTCCGTCGTCGCAGCAAGGAGCGCGAAGACGCCCACGACGAGCTCGCCGAAGACGCGGGCCCGGACGAGTCGACCGAGGACGCCGACGCGTCCGAGGGCGCCGACGAGGGCGAGTCTCCCCGCTACAACCTGCCGCCCGCCCCGCGCCCCGACGGCCCGTGGGACATCAGCGAGGTCAAGAACCCCGGCGAGGGCCGCGTCGACCTCGGCGGGCTGTTCGTGCCCGGTGTCGAGGGCATGGAACTGCGGGTCGAGGTGGCCGGTGACTCCATCGTCGCCGCCACTGTCGTGCTCCAGGACAGCGCCATCCAGCTCCAGGCCTTCGCCGCGCCGAAGTCCGAGGGCATCTGGGGCGAGGTCCGCGACGAGATCGCCTCCGGCATCACCCAGCAGGGCGGCGTGGTCGACACCGTCGAGGGCCCGATCGGCTGGGAGCTGCGCGCCCAGGTCCCGGTGCAGCTGCCCGACGGCGCCGCCGGCGTCCAGCTGGTCCGCTTCGTCGGCTGCGACGGCCCGCGCTGGTTCCTGCGCGGCGTCATCTCCGGCCAGGGCGCGGTCGCCCCGCAGGCGGCCGGCGTGCTGGAGCAGATCTTCCGCGACACGGTCGTCACCCGCGGCGACACGCCGATGGCACCCCGCGACCCGATCGTGCTGAAGCTCCCCGAGGACGCCCAGATGGTCCCCGAGGGCATGGCCCAGACGCAGGACGAGGCCGCCCCCGGCAAGTTCTCCGACGGCATCGACCCCATGCGCCGCGGCCCGGAGATCACCGAGGTCCGCTGAGACCGCCGCACGCGTCATCGCCGACGGGCCGGAACCGCACCCCTGCGGTCCCGGCCCGTTCGCACGCTCCGCACGCCCGGCCGCGCCGTTCGGACCGGCCGGCGGCGGCCTCTGCGACGGCAGCCGGCTTCTCCCTCCGGGGGGCTCGGCCGGGCCGCGGCGATGCCGGACGGCAGCCGGCCTCTCCGACGGGACGGGTTTCCCCGGCGACCCCGGCCGGCCCCCAACACCGTCGGCCAGCGTCCCGTACCGCAGGCGTCCCCGGCGCCCTCAGCCGGCACCGTGGTGCCCCCGCGGCACCCAGCAGCCCTGCGGTGCCCAGCGGCAGCCGACCCCGCCCCTGGCAGCACCGCCGCCTCCTGAAGGCGCTCGCAGGCCCGTCGAAGCGTCCCCCGGGCCCGAAGGCGTCCTCAGCCCCCGAAGCCGCCAGGCCCGCAGCCGCCGCCACCCCCGAAAGCGCCCCACCCCACTCCGGCCCCTGCCGCCCCGCCCTCCGCAGGAGACCGCCCCCGCGGCCAATCCATACGCCTCCCTAACGCCCCGAACGCCCTTTCCGTCGCCCGAACGGGTGAAACGCTGCCTAGGATCGCCTGCCGTGGCAACGGTTCACCGGCGTACGCCGGACCGCGGGGAGGCCGGCGCGGTGGACGCCGGGCCGTGCGGGAGGCCGGCGCCGTCCCAGCGCCGGCGCCTGACGGGCGTACCGGGCGGCGGCAGGATGAGGATGGAGCCATGGCACGCGGCAGACTGCGCATCTACCTGGGGGCGGCCCCCGGCGTCGGCAAGACCTACGCCCTGCTGGAGGAGGCCCACCGGCGGCTGGAGCGCGGCACGGACGTGGTCGTGGGCTTCGCCGAGCCGCACGAACGCCCCCGCACCGCGGCCCTGCTGTCCGGCCTGGAGACGGTGGCCCGCCGCCCCCTGCGGCACCGCGGCGCCGTCTTCGAGGAGATGGACGTCGACGCGGTGCTGGCCCGCGCACCGCGTGTCGCGATGGTCGACGAGCTGGCCCACACCAACGTGCCGGGCAGCCGCAACGCCGAGCGCTGGCAGGACGTGGAGGAGCTGCTCGCGGCCGGCGTCGACGTGGTCTCCGCCGTCAACGTCCAGCACCTGGAGTCGCTGGGCGACGTCGTGGAGTCCATCACCGGTGTCCGCCCGCGCGAGACCGTGCCGGACGAAATGGTGCGCCGCGCCGACCAGATCGAGCTGGTCGACATGGCGCCGCAGGCGCTGCGGCGGCGGATGGCGCACGGCAACATCTACCAGCCCGACAAGGTCGACGCCGCGCTGGCCGACTACTTCCGGCCCGGCAACCTCACCGCACTGCGCGAACTCGCCCTGCTGTGGGTCGCCGACCGGGCCGACGAGTACCTCCAGCAGTACCGCGCCGAACACCGCATCTCCTCCACCTGGCAGGCCCGCGAACGCATCGTGGTCGGCCTGACCGGCGGCCCCGAGGGCAGCACGTTGATCCGCCGGGCGGCGCGGATGGCCGCCAAGGGCTCCGGCAGCGAGATCCTCGCCGTCCACGTCGCCCGCAGCGACGGCCTGACCGCCGGATCGCCCGAGGAACTCGCCGTCCAGCGCACCCTGGTGGAGAACCTGGGCGGCTCCTTCCACCACGTGATCGGCGACGACGTCCCCACCGCCATGCTCGACTTCGCCCGCGGCGTCAACGCCACCCAGATCGTGCTGGGCACCTCCCGCCGCAAGACCTGGCAGTACGTCCTGGGGCCCGGCGTCGGCACCACCGTGGCCCGGGAGTCCGCCGACATCGACGTGCACATCGTCACGCACGAGCGGGCCGCCAAGGGCCGCGGCCTGCCCGTCGCGCGCGGCGCCCGCCTGGGCCGGGTCCGCATCATCACCGGCTGGGCCGTCGGCTGCGCCGGGCCGGCCCTGATGACGCTGCTGCTGATCCACGTGGTGCCCGGCCTCGGCCTCGGCAACGACCTGCTGCTCCTGCTGGCGCTGACCGTGGCGGCGGCCCTGCTGGGCGGCATGCTGCCGGCGCTGGCCTCGGCCGCGGTCGGCTCGCTGTTCCTGAACTACTTCTTCACCCCGCCGCTGCACCGCTTCACCATCGCCGACCCGCACAACATCGTCGCCATCGTCATCTTCGCCGCCGTCGCCGTCTCGGTGGCCTCCGTCGTCGACCTGGCCGCCCGGCGCACCCACCAGGCGGCCAGATCGCGCGCCGAGGCGGAGATCCTCTCCCTGCTGGCCGGCAGTGTGCTGCGCGGCGAGTCCTCGCTGGACGCGCTGCTGGAACGGGTCCGCGAGACGTTCGCCATGACCTCCGCGGCCCTGCTGGAACGCGAGGCGGACCACGGTCCGTGGACCCGGGCCGGCGGCGTCGGCCCCGACCCCTGTCCGCGCCCGGAGGACGCCGACGTCGAAGTGCCGGTCGGCGACCGCATGTCGCTGGCCCTCACCGGCCGCGTCCTGCCCGCCGAGGACCGCCGCCTGCTGTCCGCGTTCGCCGCCCAGGCCGCCGTCCTGCTGGACCGCCAGCGGCTGGTGGGGGAGGCGTCGCGGGCCCGTGAGCTGGCCGAGGGCAACCGCATCCGCACCGCGCTGCTCGCCGCCGTCTCCCACGACCTGCGCACCCCGCTGGCCGCCATCAAGGCCGCCGTCAGCTCGCTGCGCTCCGACGACGTCGCCTGGTCCCCGCAGGACGAGGCGGACCTGCTGGAGGCCATCGAGGCGGGCGCCGACAAGCTCGACCACCTGGTCGGCAACCTCCTGGACATGTCCCGCCTCCAGACCGGCACCGTCTCCCCGCTCATGCAGGAGGTCGACCTCGACGAGGTGGTGCCCATCGCCTTCGGCGGCGTGCCGCCCGGCTCGGTCGCCCTCGACATCCCCGAGACGCTGCCCATGGTGGTGGCCGACCCCGGGCTGCTGGAGCGGGTGGTGGCCAACCTGGTGGAGAACGCCGTCAAGTACCACCCGCGCGGCGGCCGGGTCCTGGTGGCCGCCAGCGCGCTGCGCGACCGCGTCGAACTGCGGGTCGCCGACCGCGGCCCCGGCGTCCCGGACCCCGCCAAGGAACGCATCTTCGAGCCCTTCCAGCGCTACGGCGACGCCCCGCGCGGCTCCGGCGTCGGCCTGGGCCTGGCCGTCGCCCGCGGCTTCGCCGAGGCCATGGGCGGCTCCCTGGTCGCCGACGACACCCCCGGCGGCGGCCTGACCATGGTGCTGACCCTGCGGGCCGGGCACGGCGCCGCCGACCGCGAACCCGTACTGCCCGCCGGGGCCACCTCATGACCCCGGCCGCCCACCCCGTACGCGTACGGCCGGGGAACGCCCCCGCGCAGCAGGACACCGCACGAAAGGCGGACGCCATGGCGCAGCCCCCGGCCGAGCGGCCCAGGAACCCGGTCCGGGTGCTGGTCGTCGACGACGAACCGCAGATCGTGCGCGCCCTGGTGATCAACCTGCGCGCCCGCCACTACGACGTCGACGCGGCCCCCGACGGCGCCACCGCCCTCCAGCTCGCCGCCGCCCGCCACCCCGACGTCGTCGTGCTCGACCTGGGGCTGCCCGACATGGACGGTGCCGACGTCATCAAGGGGCTGCGCGGCTGGACCCGGGTGCCGATCATCGTGCTGTCGGCCCGGCAGGCCTCCGACGAGAAGGTCGAGGCGCTGGACGCCGGCGCCGACGACTACGTCACCAAGCCGTTCGGCATGGACGAACTGCTGGCCCGGCTGCGCGCCGCGGTGCGCCGGGCCGCGCCCACCGGTGAGGACGGCGAGGGCGTGCTGGTGGAGACCGGCTCGTTCACCGTCGACCTGGCCGCCAAGAAGGTCCACCGCTCCGGCGCCGACGTACGGCTGACCCCCACCGAGTGGCACCTGCTGGAGGTGCTGGTCCGCAGCCCCGGCCGGCTGGTCAGCCAGCGCCAGCTGCTCCAGGAGGTCTGGGGACCGGCCTACGGCACCGAGAGCAACTACCTGCGCGTCTACATGGCACAGCTGCGCCGCAAGCTCGAACCCGACCCCGCCCACCCCCGGCACTTCGTCACCGAACCGGGCATGGGGTACAGGTTCGAGCGGTAACCGACGTCAACCGGGACCGATCCGGCGACCGGCCGGTACGCTTCCCCCTATGAGTGGTGCCACCCGTTCGGACAAACCGGCAGGCCGGATCCGCCGCATACTCGACCGTCTCGCCTCCTCCCAGGAGGACCTGCTCTCCGAGGAGCTGCGGCAGGAGGCGGCCGCGGTCGGCTGCACCCGTATCCAGGACTGCCACGACCGCCAGCAGGTCACGGTCACCGGCACACTGCGCACCGTCACCCTGCGCCCGCGCGCGGGGGTGCCGGCGCTGGAGGCGGAGCTGTTCGACGGCTCCGCGCCGCTGGACGTGGTGTGGCTCGGCCGCCGCAGCATCGCGGGTATAGAACCCGGGCGCAAGATCATCGCCTCCGGCCGGATCGCGCTCAACCGCGGCCGCCCGGTGCTGTTCAACCCCAAGTACGAGCTGCGCCCCGTCGGACAGGAGTAGCCGGTGGCCCCCACCAATCAGCGGACCGATGAAGAGACGACCCCGGGAGGCGCCCCGCCCCCCGGCCCCGAGCGCACCGAGGAGGAGGCCGCGGCGGCGAAGGCGGCGGCCGACAAGGCGCTGCTGGAGGCGTTCGGCGGCGTGTGGGGCATGGTGGACACCACCGTGCCCGGCCTGGTGTTCGTGGCCGTCTTCACCTCGACCCGCAGCATCCTGGTCTCCGCGATCAGCGCGCTGGCGCTCAGCCTGGTGCTGGCGGTCGCCCGCGTGGTGCGCAAGCAGACCCTCAAGCACGCCTTCAGCGGCGTCTTCGGCATCGCCTTCGGCGCGTTCTTCGCGGTGCTGTCGGGCAACGCCAAGAACTTCTACCTGCCCGGCATGCTCTACACCCTGGGCCTGGCCGTCGCCTACGTGGTCTCCGCGCTCGCCCGCTTCCCGTTGATCGGCGTGCTGCTCGGCCCGATCCTGCGGGAGAACCTGTCGTGGCGCACCCGCAACCCCGGGCGCATGAGGGCGTACACCAAGTCCACCTGGGCGTGGGGCGTCATCCTGCTGGCCAAGTCGGCGATCCTCTTCCCGCTGTACTGGTGGGGCGACGCCACGCAGCTGGGCTGGGTCAAGGTGGCGCTCGGCATCCCGCCGTTCCTGCTGTCGGTCTACCTGACCTGGATCTTCCTGGCCAAGGCGCCGCCGCCGATCGACGTGATCGCGGAGATGGAGGAGCGCGACAAGCGCGAGGCCGCCGAGCGCGACGAGGAGAACGCCCCGGCCGCCTGACCCGGCAGCGGCAAGCGCGTGTGAAGGGCCCGCCACCCCCGGCCGGGGGTGGCGGGCCCTTCGCGTGCCACGGATCAGTCGCGTGCCACGGATCAGTCGCGGGGCTCGTCCGGCTCCCCGTCGGCCCTGGAGACGGCCTGGGCGGCCTCCTCGCCGCGCGGCACCGACAGCAGGTCCTCCAGCTGCTCCTCGCGCGAGGTCGCGGCCACGAAGAGCAGCTCGTCGCCCGCCTCCAGCACGTCGTCCTTGGCCGGGGTCACGACCCGGTGGCCGCGGATGATCGTCACCAGCGAGGTGTCCGTCGGCCAGCGCACGTCGCCGACCCGGGTGCCCACCAGCGCGGCGTCCGGCGGCAGCGTCAGCTCCACCAGGTTGGCGTCGCCCTGGCTGAAGCGCAGCAGGCGCACCAGGTCGCCGACGCTGACCGCCTCCTCCACCAGCGCCGACATCAGCCGCGGCGTGGAGACCGCGACATCGACACCCCACGCCTCGTTGAACAGCCACTCGTTCTTCGGGTTGTTGACCCGCGAGACCACCCGCGGCACCCCGTACTCGGTCTTGGCCAGCAGCGACACGACGAGGTTGACCTTGTCGTCGCCGGTGGCCGCGATGACCACGTCGCAGCGCTGGAGCGCCGCCTCGTCCAGCGAGGTGATCTCGCAGGCGTCGGCCAGCAGCCACTCGGCCTGCGGCACCCGCTCGACGGAGATGGAGGAGGGGTTCTTGTCGATGAGGAGAACCTCGTGCCCGTTCTCCAGCAGTTCTCCGGCGATGGAACGGCCCACCGCGCCGGCTCCGGCGATCGCGACCCTCATGACCGGCTCTCCTCCGGGCCCTGGGCGAACGCCGCCTCGACCTTGTCCACGTCACCGGTGCGCATGATCACGTGGACCAGGTCGCCTTCCTGCAGGACCGTGTCGGTTCCTGGCAGCATCGCCTCGCCCAATCTGGTGAGAAACGCCACACGGACACCGGTTTCCTCCTGGATCTTGCGGATCCGCTGCCCGACCCAGGCGGCCGAGACCGGCACCTCGGCCAGCTGCACCCCGCCGCTCGGGTCGCGCCACAGCGGCTCGGAACCGGACGGCAGCAGCCGCCGCAGCATCTGGTCGGCGGTCCAGCGCACCGTCGCCACCGTCGGAATACCCAGCCGCTGGTAGACCTCCGCACGCCGCGGATCGTAGATCCGGGCGGCCACGTGCTCGACGTTGAACATCTCCCGCGCGACCCGGGCGGCGATGATGTTGGAGTTGTCGCCGCTGCTCACAGCCGCGAACGCCCCCGCCTCCTCGATGCCCGCCTCGCGCAGGGTGTCCTGGTCGAAGCCGACCCCGGTCACCCGGCGTCCGGCGAAGCCGGAGCCCAGACGTCTGAAGGCCGTCGGGTCCTGGTCGACCACCGCGACCGTATGACCGCGCTCTTCGAGGGTCTGCGCGAGTGCCGATCCCACTCGTCCGCAGCCCATGATTACGACGTGCACGCCTGTCCTTCCGGCTGTTGTCCTCGCGTCCGGACTCACCTGAAGAGTCTCGTACCGCGTCGCCAAAGCTACACACGCGCACCCGGAGTGGGGGTGCAGGGTGGCCGCCTATCTTGACGAACCCTTAACATCGCCGGGTGCCGAATCTGACCGACCTGCCGAAGCGAATCCTCATCGGCCGGGCGCTGCGCAGCGACAAACTGGGGGAAACGCTGCTCCCCAAGCGCCTCGCTCTGCCCGTCTTCGCCTCCGACCCACTCTCCTCCGTGGCCTACGCCCCGGGGGAGGTGCTCCTCGTTCTGTCGGTGGCGGGCGCGGGCGCCTACCACTTCAGCCCGTGGATCACGGTCGCGGTGGTCGTGCTCATGTTCACCGTCGTCGCCTCCTACCGGCAGAACGTGCACGCCTATCCATCCGGTGGCGGCGACTACGAGGTGGCCACCACCAACCTCGGACCCCGGGCGGGCCTGACGGTCGCCAGCGCCCTGCTGGTCGACTACGTGCTGACGGTGGCGGTGTCGGTGGCCTCCGGGGTGGAGAACCTCGGCTCGGCCATCCCGTTCGTCGAGCAGAACAAGGTGCTCGTCGGGCTGCTGATGATCGCGCTGCTGGCGGTGATGAACCTGCGCGGCGTGCGCGAGTCCGGCACGATCTTCGCCATCCCCACGTACGCGTTCGTCACCGGCGTGTTCTGCATGATCGCCTGGGGCATCTTCCGGCTCACCACCGGACACACGATGATCGCGCCCTCGGCGCACTACGCCGTCCACGCGGAGAACAGCGGGCTGTCCGGCTTCGCGCTGGTCTTCCTGCTGCTGCGGGCCTTCTCCTCCGGCTGTGCGGCGCTCACCGGCGTCGAGGCCATCAGCAACGGCGTGCCGGCCTTCCGCAAGCCCAAGTCGAAGAACGCCGCCACCACGCTGGCCCTGATGGGCGGCCTGGCGGTCACCATGTTCTGCGGCATCGTGGCGCTGGCGCTCAACACCAAGGTCAAGATGGCCGAGAACCCGGCCACCGACCTGCTGCTGCACGGCAAGCCGGTCGGTACCGGCTACACCCAGGACCCGGTCATCGCCCAGGTGGCGGCCGCTGTCTTCGGCAAGGGCTCGCCGCCGTTCGTCTTCCTGGCCGCCGTCACCGCCCTGGTGCTCTTCCTGGCCGCCAACACCGCCTACAACGGCTTCCCGGTCCTCGGCTCGATCCTCGCCCAGGACCGCTTCCTGCCGCGGCAGCTGCACACCCGCGGCGACCGCCTCGCGTTCTCCAACGGCATCGTGCTGCTGGCGCTGTTCGCCGGCGTGCTGGTCTACATCTACGGCGCCGACTCCACCCGGCTGATCCAGCTGTACATCGTCGGCGTCTTCGTGTCGTTCACCCTCAGCCAGACCGGCATGGTGCGGCACTGGAACCGGCACCTGCGCACCGAGACCGATCCGGCCAAGCGCCGCCGCATGATGCGCTCGCGCGTCATCAACACCTTCGGCGGCTTCTTCACCGGCATCGTGCTGATCGTCGTGCTGCTGACCAAGTTCACCCACGGCGCGTGGGTCGCGGTGCTCGGCATGGTGGTGTTCTACGCCACGATGACCGGCATCCGCCGGCACTACGACCGGGTCTCCGACGAACTGTCGGCGGCCGAGGCGGCACCCGACGAAACGGTCCTGCCCTCCCGGGTCCACACCATCGTGCTGGTCTCCAAGGTCCACAAGCCCACCCTGCGCGCCCTGTCGTACGCCAAGCTGTTCCGCTCCGACAGCCTGGAGGCGCTCAGCATCAACGTCGACCCGGCCGACACCAAGGTCCTGCAGGCCGAGTGGGAACGCCGCGGCATCGACGTGCCGCTGAAGGTGCTGGACTCGCCCTACCGCGAGATCACCCGGCCGATCATCGAGTACGTCCGCGGCCTGCGCGGCTCCAGCCCGCGCGATGTGATCAGCATCTTCATCCCCGAGTACGTCGTCGGCCGCTGGTACGAGCACCTGCTGCACAACCAGAGCGCCCTGCGTCTCAAGGGCCGCCTGCTGTTCATGTCCGGCGTCACCGTCACCTCGGTGCCGTGGCAGCTGGACTCCAGCCAGGTGGCGAAGGACCGCTACAAGAAGGCCCGCGACTGGAACGCCCCCGGTTCGGTGCGCCGCGGTGAGATCCGCCCGCCCCGGCAGGGCGGCTCCAAGCAGCGGATCAAGGGCAAGTAGCGGAGAAGGTTCGGGGCGGTCCGGGCGGCGGAGGCGGTCCGGACGGCGGTGAGCGGCGGAGGCGGTCCGGACGGCCGGGACAGCCGGGGAGCGGCGGGGATCGGCGGCGGCGCGGCGGGGGAGAAGCTGCCCGTAGACTGGGCCGTTGTTGCCCCGCCGCCCGTACCACCCGCTGATGGAGCCTGGCCCGACGTGAACAATCGCATCCGTACGAACCGCGTGAAGGACCGTTCGGAGTCGGCGGCCGCCTCCCTGGTCGGTGAACGCTTCGAGGTCGAGGTCGGCCCGGTGGCGCACGGCGGCCACTGCGTCGCCCGGCACGACGGACGGGTGCTGTTCGTACGGCACGCGCTGCCCGGCGAGCGGGTCGTCGCCGAGGTCACCGAGGGCGACGAGGAGTCACGCTTCCTGCGCGCCGACGCCGTCGAGGTGCTCACCCCCTCCGCCGACCGCGTCGAGGCCCCCTGCCCTTACGCCGGCCCCGGCCGCTGCGGCGGCTGCGACTTCCAGCACGTGGCGCCCGGCGCGCAGCGGAGGCTGAAGGTCGCCGTCATCACCGAGCAGCTGTCCCGGCTGGCCGGCCTGACCCCCGAGGAGGCGGGCTGGGACGGCACGGTGGTGCCCGCGCCGGGCGACAAGGTGGCCAAGGGCGAGGTGCCGGCCTGGCGGACCCGGGTGACCTACGCGGTCGACGCCGGCGGCCGCGCCGGGCTGCGCCGCCACCGCTCCCACGAGGTCGAGCCGGTCGACCGCTGCATGATCGCGGCGCCGGAGATCACCGAGCTCGGCGTCGAGTCCCGCGACTGGCCGGCCACCGCCACCGTCGAGGCGATCGCCGCGACCGGTTCCTCCGACCGCCAGGTGGTCATCACCCCGGCCCCCGGCGGCCGGCTGCCCCTCGTCGAGCTGGACCGCCCGGTGTCGGTCCTGCGGGTCGACGAGCAGGGCGGGGTCCACCAGGTCCACGGACGCGGGTTCGTGCGCGAGCGGGCCGTACAGCGCACCTGGCGGGTCGGTGCGGGCGGCTTCTGGCAGGTGCATCCGCAGGCCGCCGACATCCTGGCCCGCGCGGTGCTGGACGGACTGCGCCCCCGGCGCGGCGAGACGGCCCTCGACCTGTACTGCGGCGTCGGCCTGTTCGCCGGCGCGCTCGCCGAACGCGTGGGGGAGCGCGGCGCGGTGGTGGGCATCGAGTCGGTCAAGCGCGCGGTGGAGGACGCCCGGCACAACCTGGCCGACTTCGACCGCGTCCGCGTCGAGCACGGCACGGTCGAACGCGTGCTGCCGCGCACCCGCATCACCGAGGCCGACCTCATCGTCCTCGACCCGCCCCGCGTGGGCGCCGGCAAGTCCACCGTCCACCAGCTCGCGGCGCTCACCCCCCGCGCGATCGCCTACGTGGCCTGCGACCCGGCCGCCCTGGCCCGCGACCTGTCCTACTTCGCCACCGAGGGCTACCGCCCGGTCTCCCTGCGAGCCTTCGACCTCTTCCCGATGACGCATCATGTTGAGTGCGTGGCGATTCTGGAACGGGTGGCGGAGGAGGGGTGACGTGGGGGTCGGGGACGGTGTGTGTGGCATGGGCGTTGCGGGCGATGCCTTGACGCTGACGCTGATGGGTCGCCAGGTTCGTCGGCTGATCGCGAACGCATGGCTGACGGGCACCACCCCCGTACCGTGGACATGGCGATCCGGAGCCGCCCCCACAGCCCCGACGGTCTTGCGGTTGTCGGACGGCCGCAGCTGACCATTGCCCGACTGAAGGACCAGGGGTATCGACCACTCCTTGGCGGGTGCAGTCCCGCTGACAGGCCCCGTCATCCGTGTCGCGTCGGTGTCGGCTCCGTTCCTCCCCCTGGCTGCCGCACGGACCGGGACGCTGTCCGTCGCGCACACCCTCGGGCAGCAGGCGCGGGCCGCCCACCAATGCACTCGGGACGGCCTCCGCGACCTCGCCCGGCCCAGCGGTACGGGCATGGTCGGCGCCCGGCAGAATGGCGTCGATGTGGTGCTCATCTTCGCGGTGAACTACTGGTGCCGGCTGCTCCCGGAAGCACCACGGGCGGTGCGGTCCCGGCCTGCTGTCGAAAGGCCTTGGCTCGTCCCGGCTCGGCGGTCACCGAGGTGCCGGCTCCGTTCCCGTGTGCTCACGTTCCTGGGCCGGTGTCCGCCGGCTTTCTCCGAGACGGTGGGTCCACGCCGCTGACGGCCCGGCCCGAACCGCTGGCCCGGCCCGGGCCGTTGTGCTGTGCCGACCTGACTCAGTCGCCCACGCCGTAGGCGAGCAGGTCCATCTCCGGACGGGTGTACGTCGTGCCCCTCGTCACCGTTGCGGCCTCGCTGATTTTGACCGTCAGGTTTCCGGCCTGGTGAGGGGCACTCTGTGACGCGCCGACCGCCGCCGAGTATGAGCGGCGCACTGAAGCGGTCGCCGCTTTCGCCCACGCCTCCTGTGCGGCCGGGTGCAGCCTCGGGGCGTCGATGGCGGCGCAGCCGGCGAAGAAGGCGGCCGTGGTGGCGTCGGTGCCGTGCACCCGGCACAGAATCCGCATGAGGGCTCCCGTGTGGTCCCGGAGGGCGGAGATCTCGATCTCCGTGCCGGAGGGCAGCCGTCCCGAGCCGTAGGTGACCGTGTCGCCAGCCGCCGGGTTACCCGCCTTGAGCGTCGAGGCACGAAGGCTCACATGCCAGGTGGCGGCGAGGCGCCCGACGAAGGCTTTCCCGGTGTACCCCGTTGCTATCCGGGACATGCTCTTCTTCGTCTTCCCGTTCTCCCCGGCCGGTGCGGTCGTCGCGGTTGCCGGAGCGGAAGGTGAGGGAGCGGCAGTGCTCGTCGCGCTGGAGGCCCTTTTGGACGTGGACTGCCCGGCGCATCCGGTCAGCAGACCTGCAGTCAGCACCGCACCGATCCCCAGCGCCGCGATGCTGCGGGGCCGGGAGTGGTTCTTTGAGTTCATGTGATTCTCCCTGCGAGGTGGTGCCCCGGGAAATCCGGGGCACCACCTGTGTGGTGATGTGTCAGTGGCCCCAGCCGCAGACGCCCGGGACACCGGAGCTCACCGGGACGAGGGCGATGGCGTCGAACGTTACGTCCGCGTCACCGGTTCCCGAGGAGGACAGGTTGTCGGCCGTGAGGTACGCCCCCTTGGAGAGCGGCAGGCTACCGAGTTCCTTCCAGGTGTCGGAACCGTTGCCGCCCGCCTGGTTGATCGAACAGGAGTGGGAGTCTCCGCCCCCATCACCCCCGCTGTGGCCGGTGTACTGAACGGTCGCCTGGCCCCCGTGGCTCGGCAGGTGAACGTAGACGTCGAAGTGCGCCGTGGTGGGCTCCGTCGGCAGGAGGCTCGGGTCCGGGGTCCAGATGGCCGTTACCTCGTGCCAGACGTCGTTGGTGGCGTACTGGTGGGTGAACCACATGTGGCCGTCGTACCCAGTGCCCAGTTGGTGCAGGTCGACCTGCGCGATGTCCGGGGTGTACCGCCACGTGCCGAAGTAGGGACTGCTGGTGGGGAAGTTGCTCGTGACGCGCTGGTAGGAGACGTCGTCGCCCAGGACCAGCTTGAAGGTGCCGTGCGCGGTGGCCGAATCGTTGCAGCCGTAGGTGTTGTCTCCCGACGGGACGTCATCGATCACGATGGTCCCGGTGCCACCAGGGGCACCGCCGCACGGTGGCGCCGGGTATTGCGGGGTGAGCGTCGGCTCACCGGCGCCCAGCGAGTAGGTCAGGTTCTCCGTGGACAACAGATTGACCTCGGGTGGGGACGTCCAGCTCACTGATCCGTCCCACCAGCAGCGGTCGTCCTCGTCCGGGCACGGGTCGCTGCCGTCGGAGCCGGTGTTGGTGCAGCTGTTGCTGCTGTTGCAGTACGGCTTTCTTCGTGAAGGAGTCTCAATGACCGAGTCAAGCTGCCTGCGCGACCGGCCGGGCGGGGGTGAAGGTCCGGTTGCCGCGCAGGAGCGCCCGCAGGACGCTGACCCGGCGACGGGCCAGGGCGGTGATCGCTTGGACGTGCTTGCACCCCCTCGGCGCGCTTCTTGAGGTAGAAGTCCCGGTGGGGACCGTCCCCGATGATGCTGGTCTGGGCGGACAAGTAGAAGCCCTGCGCAGGCGGCGGCTTTAGCGTTTCGGTCGGTGCAGGTTGCCGGTGCGGCGTCCGGAGTCTCCGGGTAGCCAGATGGCCGCTCACGGCGGAGTGAACCCGCGCTGACCTGCGCTTCTGCCAGCTTTCGATTCTCGTGACCTCTTCCCGATGACGCACCACGGGGAGTGCGTGGCGATTCTGGAGCCTGCCGAAAAGGGCGCCTGACCTGTCGCATTGCATTCCGGGTGGTCGATTCGACTTGTTTTCGCTTGCGGAACGCGTCGACCAAGGTTCGTTTGTGCAGAACGTTCTGAGTCGCAGTTTCAACTGCTGGCGCGGGTAACGCGGGATGCGAAATGCGGAATGTGACGCTCGAAGCGGGCGGGGCCGCCGGCTCCCTCGGTCGCACGTGCCGCGGAACCGAGAGCGTGGCCCGTCCGGGCGCAAAAGGCGGTGCTGCGGTTCGGGGTCCCGAAGGGTTGATACCATCCCGCCCAGATACCAGTCTGGTGTCATCGCCGTATGGCCATGACGCTCAGACTTCCCGACGACCTTGACGCGAAACTCACCGAGCGTGCTCGCCGGGAGCGGCGCAGCAAGCAGGAGCTTGCCATTGAGGCCATCCGTGATGCCCAGAACCGGGCCGAGCTACAGGTCGGTGACGTCCTTGCCGAGCTCATGGACAGCGATGCGGAGATCCTGGACCACCTGAAGTGACCGAAGCGCGCCACATCCACATCGACGAGATCGCTGGCCATCGCCCGCGCGGTCAACGGCACCGGACACAGCGTGCGTGACATGGGACTTCTGGTGTCGGCGATCGAGCGGCCCCGGACCAACATGTTCGGGGTCGAGCTGTATCCCACGCTGCACGAGAAGGCGGCGGCGCTGCTGCACTCGGTTGCCCGCAATCACGCGCTGATCGACGGCAACAAGCGCACCGCCTAGCTCGCCATGCGCGTCTTCCTGCGGTTCAACGGTGCCAGCGCCGGCACCGTCCCGCCGCCCGCCTCCGTGGCCGGCCCGTTCGTCGAGGAAGTCGCACAAGACAGGGTCGATGTACCTGTCATTGCCAAGCGTCTGTCGGCCTGGTTTCCCCTTTCCTGACGCTCGACGTCGTGAAGTCCGGAAACTCGCGTGCCCGGGCCCTCATGCATCACCCGGCCTTCTCGTGGCGAGACCGAAGTCGGGGCTCAGATGCTGAATTATCGGGGGTCCTCATCGGTCACGTGGGACCGGGCACCGCACAATTTCGAAATGCTGGGTCCACCCCGGTCCCGTCAAAAAGCGGGTTGCCCTCTCTGCCATGGCCAGGGCTGACCTGTCCTGCCGCGCAAGCCGGCCCCCCGCTCCCGCCCACCCAAAAGCACCAAAAGGCCGGGGCTCCCTCATCGCGGTGAGGGAGCCCCGAACCCTTCGGTGGATCGGTCAGCCGGTCAGCCGGTCAGCCGGTCTGCGGGGTGAGGAGTTGGAGGGACGCGGCGCTGGCGTAGAGGTCCACCGGGCCGGGGTTGGCCGTGCGGATCTGCAGGTGGGTGCCGTCGGCGGAGGTGTCCGCGCCCTGGACGGTGAGGGTCTGCGGGGTGCCGGTCAGCTGGACGGTCGCACTGGTGAGGTCCTGCGAGCCGTTCCAGAAGTCCAGGTACACCGAACCCGTGCCTTCCACGGTGACCGACGCCTCGTAGCTTTGCCCGACGGTCGGCTCGGTGGCCGGGTCGACCCAGATCCACGTGTTGGCGGCCGGGTCCGCCGACGTCCACCGCACCGCGCTGGCCCCTTCGGGCGTGGTCGTGGCCGTGACCGTGCCAGGCACCGAGCCCGCGCCGTTCTGCACCGGTCCCTGCCAGGCCAGCTGGCCGGTGGGCGTACTGCCCAGCAGGTTGGGACCGGTCGGGGTGAGGATGACCGGCTTGCGTCCCGGCGGGAACTTCAGCGGGCCGGCCGGGTAGGACGGCGGTGCGTCGGCGGACGCGGCCGCCCACGTCCGGTCGGCGGTGGGCGACATGGTGAACGACAGCTCGTTGGACCCGCGGCCCGGTCCGCCGCCGGTGAGCAGCGACGCGGGCAGCCACGCGGGGCCCCAGGAGCGGCCGTTGACCGACAGGCTGTGCACGTAGGTGCTGGTGGAGGCGCCCGGCGCGGTCATCCGCAGCCGGTGGCCGCCGGGCAGGTCGAACTGCGCCCGGGAGAAGATCGGCGCGCCCAGCGCGAGCACCGGCGTTCCCGGGGTCTCCGGGTACATGCCGAGGCTGGACCAGACGTACCAGGAGCTCATGGCGCCGAGGTCGTCGTTGCCGGGCTCCCCGCCCGGGATGTCGGCGTAGACCGAGGTGAGCAGCCGGTGCACGGTCTCCTCGGTCTTGTACGGCGCGCCGACGTAGTCGTACATCCACGGGGTGCCGAACGCGGGCTCGTTGCCGGCCCATTCGTAGGGCAGGTTGGGGCCGGCGTTGAGCTGCTGGAAGTAGGTGTCCAGGCGCTGGACGGCGGCCTGGTCACCGCCCATCGCCGTGGTGAGGCCGTGGATGTCCTGCGGGATGGACCAGGTGTACTGGGCGGCGTTGCCCTCCTGGAAGCCGGACTGGCCGAAGCTGCCCATGCCGTCGGTCGTCGGGTCGAACTCGGGGAACCGGCCGTCGCCGTCGCGCGGCTGGATGTAGCCGGTGGCGGTGTTGAAGATGTTGGTCCAGTCCTGCGACCGGCCCAGGAACGTCCGGTAGGTCGACGTCTCGCCCAGGTCCTTGGCCAGTTGCGCGATGCCGAAGTCGGCGGTGGCGTACTCGATGGTCTCCGAGGCGCCGTTGTCCTCGGGGGACAGCGAGCTCTGCGTGGTGTTCGGTACGTAGCCGAGCGACTCGTAGGAGGACAGCTGTGGGCGTTCGACGTACCAGCCCTGGCCCATCGCGGCCGGTGAGGACGGTGTCTCGGTGGCGCCCTTGACCATGGCGGCCAGCGCGGCCTTGGCGTCGAAGTCCCGCGCGCCCAGGGCGTACGCCTCGGCCAGCATCGGGTCGGCGGCGTCACCGTTCATGACGTCGGTGTAGTCGTTGGCGAACCCCCACTTGGGCAGCCAGCCGCCCTGCGCCTGGTCGTTGAGCAGTGAGGTCATCATCTGACTGGTCTGCTCGGGGGCGATCACGGCGAGCAGCGGTATCTCGGAACGGTAGATGTCCCAGCCGGAGAAGTTGGCGTACTGGTCCTTGCCGCGGGCGGTCCGGTGGACCTTGTCGTCGAAGCCGAGGTAGGCGCCGTTGGCGTCGGAGAACAGCGTCGGTTCCAGCATCGTGTGGTAGAGCGCGGTGTAGAACTGCTGGCGTTCGGCCGCGGTACCGCCGCCGACGCGGATGCGGGACAGCAGGTCGTTCCACTGCCCGTACGTGCGGTGGGCGACCGCGGGAACGCTCCAGCCGGGGTCCTCGGTCGCCAGGTTGGCGGCCGCGTCGTCCTGGCTGACGTAGGACAGGGCGACCTTCATCGTCACCTTGCGGTCCTTCGTGGTGTCGAACCCGACCCAGGCGCCCGACTGGAGCCCGTCGGTGCCGGCGACCTGGGTGCGCGACTGCGCGCCCTTGGCCTCGACACCGCGCGGGGCCATCGCCGCGGCGCCGGCCGGCTTGCCGTTGGACCCGGCGGGAATCCGCGACGCGCCGGAGCCGTGGGTGGCCACCTTGGCGGTACCCGGCGAGGTGACCACGGTGTCCTGCCGCAGCGAGACCGCCGAGGCCAGCAGGTCGACCGGGCCGGTGCCGGCGGTGCGCACCTGGAACTGCGGGGTGCCGATGGAACCGGTCAGGATGGCCGCGTCGACGGTCAGGGTGACCGGCGTGGAGGTGAGGTTGACGGCCTTGCCGCCCACGTCCTGCTGGCCGTTGTAGAAGTTGAGGTAGACGTCGCCGGCACCTTGCAGGGTGACGCTCGCCTGGTAGTTGTCGCCCTGGGTCAGTGCCGGGGGCGTGGCCTGGATCCAGGTGTTGGCCAGGGCGTTGGTCTGCTTCCACGACACGGCGCTGTCCCCGCCGGGCGTCGTGGCGGGCGCGATGGCCGCCGTGCTGCCGCCGCTGGCGACCTCGTGGTAGCTCCAGGACAGGTCACCGGTGGCTCCGGTGAAGGCGTTGGCCCCGGTCGGCGCGGTGTGCCAGGTGCCGTAGGTGGAGAACGGCCGGGAGAAGGAGGCGACGAAGTGCACCGGGTAGGTGCCGGGCGAGCCGCAGAACTGCCCGGCCGTCTCGGTGCCGGTCACCTCGTGGTCGCCGACCACCGAGACGTCGGCCGCCTGGTTGCCGGACTGCGCGTCACCCATCTTGAACAGCATGTTGGCCGCGGTCGTGCTGGGGTAGGTGAACTCGCCGATCCCGGTACGGGCGGTGGCCGCCAGATCCGCCTGTACGGCGGTGGGGGTACCCGGGTTCAGCGCGACGGAGTACGAACCGGGCGCGGCGTGCTCGTCGCTGTGCTTGAACGCGGCGGTGCTGTTCGCCGGGTCGGCGCCGACCGCGCCCACGGTCGGCAGGACGGGGAAGTCCCCGTAGGCACCGCAGCCCGGACCCGACATGTGGGTGAGGCTGAAGCCGGTGGTGGAGGTGTCGTCGTAGTTGTAGCCGCCGCCGTCCGGACGCGACGGGGTGTCAGGACTGAAGGACAGCATGCCGAAGGGTGCGGTCGCTCCCGGATAGGTGTCCACCTGGCCGACCGTGGCCCCGCCGGACCCGGTGCCGATCAGCGGGTCGACCAGCGACGCCGGATCGCTCACCAGGGTGTCCGCGCTGGACGATTGCGGCGGCTGGGCCCCGGCGGTCCCGCCGCCGGCCGCATACATGCCCGCGACGGCTACCGCGACCACCGCGGCCCGCAAGCGGCGTCTGTGTCTGCGATGGAGATGCATCCCGCGACCTCTCGTATGACAACGTTATCGGGGTTTCTATCCGCACCACGCATCGCCCGCAAGACCTGCGCGCACATGTTCTCGGCTTCTCGGCGGACCGGGCCGGACGTCACCGTTGCCGAGCGGCGCTTCGTCGTCACCGATGCAGGCGGCGCGTTGACGTCACCGATGTCGGCGGTGCCTTGACGTCACCGTCGCAGGCGGCGCTCCTACGCCGGCGATGCCGGCCGGCGTCCTGACGTCACCGATGCCGCCGACGACGCCTCGTCGGCACCGACGCCGACGCCGACGACGCCACCGACCTCACCGGCACCTCGGCATACGCACGTACGCCCGCCTGCCCGTACCGTCCGCTCAGTCCGCAAGGACCGGCGGTGTGGTGTGTACGAGGGACGGGTCGGGGGTGCCGCCGCTGGCGCCGAGGGCGCCCTTGAGGCAGCGGGCGACCAGGAGCCAGTTCCTGGGGTTCTTCAGGTTGATCCCGCCGAGGAGTTGCTTGAGCATGCTGAGGCTGTCGAAGTAGACGCGCTCGCAGACGAGGTTCTCGTGCTCGTCGAAGATGAAGTAGGCGGTCATGCGCACCCGGAAGCGGCTGCCGGTCGGCGGGATGCCGCCGAGCGGGCCGAGGTGGGTGCCCAGCAGCCAGAACTCGACGATGACGGCGTCGTCGCTGTGCCGGAACGCGATGATCTCGTGGTCCTGGTCGGGGAACGCGAGCCGCGTGGAATGGTAATAACCCCGGACCGTCGCATCGCCGTCGTGGACGGTCATGGTCGGGATCAGTTCGTAGTGCGGATGCGGGAAGGTCGCGAGGACGTCGTCCCAGTCCTGGCGGACCTCGTCGTGGAAGTGGTCGAGGACCAGCTTCTGGCGTGCCTTGCGGACGTCTTCGGTGATCACGGGTGCTCCGGGGGGCTGGTCACGCGGCGTGGTGGATGGCGTGGTGGGAGAAGGTGGGCTTCGTGCCGGGGTTGGTCCACGCGGCGGTCAGCTCGCTGGACGGGAAGAACTGGAGGAACCGCGGGTCGGCCTGGGAGCGGTCCACCAGGGTCTTCTCCAGCACCAGCGAGTTGTACTGCTCCGCGGTGGTCTCGATGGTGTTGGCGTTCAGGACGACCTCCTGCTGCCAGGTCCGGGTCCACCGCGCGATGCCCGGCATGCGGGAGTGCTCGGGGGTCAGGCACTCGGCGGCGATGGCGTTCTCGCTGCTCGCCCACACTCCGGTGGAGGTGTTCAGCGCGAGCGTCTGGTTGCCGTGGACGTGGCCGGGGGTGGCGAGCACGGCGACGCCCGGCCCGAGGAGCAGTGCGCCGTCGACCGCGAGGAACGCGCCGGTGCGCACGGCACGGAACGCCTCCGGCTGGTACCAGGGGCGCTGGATCGGGTGCAGGCACGTCATGGCGAGCAGTTCGTCGCGCTGCACGACGACCTTGGCGTTCGGCAGCAGCGGTTCCACCACGGCGCCGCCGAGGTCGGGCTGCGGGGTGGTGGTGCCGACCCAGCGGCGCAGATCCTGGGTGTGCAGGTGGTCGAACATCAGATAGTCGACCTCTTCGGGCGCGATGCCCAGCCGGGCCAGGTGACCGAGGACCGTGCCGTGCTCGGTGACCAGCAGGGAGCTGAGCGCGGCCGGGGTGCGCCGGGCCAGCGCGGCGAAGTAGGGCGTGCTGCGGCCCAGTTCGACGTCGCTCGGCTCGAACAGCAGAACGCGCCGGCGCCCGTCGCCGTCCTGCCAGCGGATGACCAGCATGCGGTTGGTGATGGCCAGGAACGGCGCCACCGCACGGCTGGCCCGGAAGAGCCCGAACCGCGTGGGATACGGCAGGGTCACCAGGTCGCAGGTGGTCACGCTCGCGGGCGTTCCGGTGGAGGTGAACTCGGCACGGAACGCCTTCGCCCGGGCGCGGACCCACTCCAGCCGGGCACCGTGGCCGCCGGGCACCTGCCGCAGGCCGTCGAACGTGGTGATCCGCGTGCCGATCGTCGGCATGTCGGCGACGTCGGCGTCCCGCCAGGCGAGTTGCACGGTTCCCCCAGGATGTCCGGCGGCCGTCCGCCCCGGTGTGCGGTCGGGCGCTGCCGGTCCGAGTCGGTCCTCCCTCGGCCGGGCCGCGTCCTCGGGAGCAGAAGACCTGCCATGCCGGTCTTCGCTCCGGACGCTAGACTTACGCCGTAAGTGATGTCAACGACCTTGCTGGCGGCGGTCCTTACCGCCGACCCGCGCAGGAGGCGGCGGATGGGCACTCGGGGCACCGGCCGCGGCAGGCGGCTGGGACTGACACGGCAGAAGGTGATCGCCGCGGCGGTCACCGTGATCGAACGCGACGGCCTCGACGCCTTCTCCCTGCGGCGGCTGGCCGACGAACTCGACGTCGAGACGATGTCGCTCTACAACCACGTGCCGAACAAGGAGGCGCTCCTCGACGGTGTCGCCGAACTGCTGCTCGCCGGCATCGACCTGTCCGCCGGCGGCACCGGCTCCTGGCAGGACCGCGTCCGCGCCAACGCCAACGCCTTCCGGGCCGCGGCGAAGCGGCACCCCAGGGCGTTCCAGCTGGTCCTCACCCGGCCCCCGCACGCCGCGTCCGCCCTGGAGACCATCCGCTGCGCACTGTCCGGCCTGTCCGGCGTCCCCCTCCCGCCGTCGGAACTCGTCCACGCGCTGCGCACCTACGTCGCCTTCGTCATCGGCACGATCATGCGGGAACTGGGCTCGGCCATCACCGTCGGCGTGATGGACCCGGACCAGGTACGGCACCGGGTCGAGGAGATCACGGCCACCGGCGACCCCCTCCTGGCCGCCGTCGCGCCGCACCTGGCCGTCAGCGATCACGACGCGGAGTTCCGCTACGGTCTCGAAACGCTGATCGCCGGCCTGGCGACCCGCACGGGGTTGCCGTACGACGGCGGGGTGATGGATGGCGGTGGGGTGGCGGACAGCGGTGGGTCGCTGTAGGAGGGCTGGGTGGCGGACGCCGGTGGGGTGGCGTAGGCGGTTGGATGGCGGACGCCGGTGGGGTGGCGTAGGCGGTTGGATGGCGGACGCCGGTGGGGTGGCGGACGCCGGTGGACGGCGGCGGGGTCGCGGAAGCCGGTGGTGTGGCGGGCGCGCCGGAGTCGTGGCGTCAGCCGGTCGGGCGGCTGCCGAAGCCGGAGTCCCAGGACCACAGGTGGGCGCAGGCCGGGCACTGGAGGTGCAGCAGGCGGCCGGTGTTGGACAGCAGGTAGCGCCAGTGGTCCGGGCAGTTGCGGCCGGCCTCGCAGGTCGCGCAGCCGCGGTGGTTCTCGCAGCCGGGGCAGGGCACCCAGGCCCGCCGTCCGATGTCGGCGGTCGGGTCAATGGGCAGCATGGCCGTCCCCCTCGGCCGGCGGCGGCAGCGGGGGCAGCACGCCGGCCGCCTCCAGGCGCCGGTACGTCGCCAGCTGCCCGGCGTCCAGTCCGGAGTAGAGCAGGCGGTACGCCTCCCGCTCGCCCTCCAGGACGGCGACCGGATCCCAGTCCGGGCCGAGCGCCGCGATCACCTCGGTCTGCCGCCGGGCCTCTTCACGGGTCAGGTCGATGTCGAATGCGGATATGTGCTCGCTGGAGCCGTCATCTGTCACGGTGCGTTCCCGGGTCTCGCCTGTCGCGTCTGCCTGCCCCCTCCTTCCTGTCTAACAAAGGGCCGCCGACCGCAGAAGTCCCCGCGTCACAATGCGACGAATGTCGCACGGAGGCCCACGGGGGCCGCCGCACGGGAACGTGACCGGGAATCGCCGCACGGGGACCGCCGAACGGGAATCGTGAACGGGGCCCGTTATCGGGAACCGGGCGGTGGACGGCAGCCGGTATGAAGATATTCACTGGCCAGCGCTGCCCCGCCCTTCCGCGGCCCGCCTCGCTTCGTGGCGCGCAGCGCAGGGGGTCGGCGCGGACCCCGGGCCTCCTCCGGCCCCCGTGACGGGGAACGGCGGACGCCGGCCGTGCCCCTAGGGCAGGACCATCCACTGCCGCCCGTCGATGAGCTCCCGTGCCGCGTCGAGGTGGCCCGCGTGGCAGGCGGTCTCGGTGATGACGTGCAGCAGGATGTCCCGCAGAGTGTGCAGGTGCGGTTCGCCGAAGAGGTGACGGGGCCACCAGGCCAAGGGGGTGTCCGCGGCCGCCGCGGTGACGACGGCGTCCGCGAGGTCCACCTCCGTGCGGTAACGGCCCAGAACGTCCGCGACCGGCACGTCGGGCCCCACCTGCCAGGCGTCGTCGGCGTCGTCCAGCGCCGCGATGACGTCCTTGTCACCGGTGAGGACCGCGCGGAACCAGAACCGCTCGACGTCCAGCGCGAGATGCTGGACCAGTCCCAGACAGCTCCACCCCGACGGCAGCACCGGCCGCCGCAACGCCTCCGCGTCGAGCCCGTCGAGTGCGCCGAGGACATGGCGGCGCTGCCCGGCCAGGAACGACAGCAGCGTTCGGACTTCGGGGTCCGGCGCGGTGGTCACCGTGTGTTCTCCTGAATGCGGTCGGCGGGGCCGTGGGAAGCGGCGGTCCGCGGTTTCCGGGGTTCTCCGGCCGGGTCCTTGATGGCGCCGGGCCGAGCCCGATCGCCCGTCGTGTCGTTCACGGGCACCAGGGTCCACCAGGGGGCGGGGCCTGTACAGGGGGCTGTTTTCCCGCGGCGGTGGTGGTCCTGCGGTTGGCTCTGCTGGGGCGGGGGTGGTCTTGCGGTGGTGGGGGCCAGGCAGGGGGCCGGCGGGAGGTTCGACCCGCCACCTCCGACGTTCGACTCACCTCCGGCGTCGGTCGCCTCCCGCCGTTCGTCCCGCCTCCGCCGCCGGTTCTGCCTCCGACATCGGCCTCGCGGTATCCGTCCCGCCTCCGACATCCGCCTTGCCCTCGGCCTCGCCCTCGACATCCGCCTCGCGACGCCCGTCCCACCCCCGCCGGCAATCGGTCCCCTCAGAGCCCGGAGACCGCCGGCACGATCTCCCTGCCGATCAGGGCGAGGCGCTCGGTCTCCCAGACCCGCGGTACCCGGCCGTGCGCTTCGGCGAAGCCGAGCGCGGCGAGCCGTTCCAACTGCGCCAGCAGGCCGTCGATCTTCTCGCCCCGGTCGCCCGGGTCGAGGGAGAGCATGACGGTCTTCTCGATGTCGTCGTAGTCGCGGCCCTCGGCCCGGCAGTGCTCGCGCAGGACGTCGAGCTTGCGCTCCAGGTCCGGGCCGGCGAACAGGTTGCAGGCCTGCGCGTAGCGCGCGACCAGGCGCAGGGTCTTCTTCTCCCCGCCGCCGCCGATCAGGATCGGCGGGTACCGGATCGGCTGCGGGACGTTCAGCGTGCGCGTGAGCCGGTAGTGCCGGCCCTCGTACGGGCCCTCGTTCGCGCTCCACATCTGCCGGCAGATCTGCAGCGTCTCCTCCAGCCGTTCGAACCGCTCGGCGGTGCCGGGGAACGGCAGGCCCAGGCCGGCGGCCTCCGCACTGTTCCAGGCCGCGCCGATGCCGAGCCAGGCGCGGCCCTTCGACAGGACGTCGAGCGTGCTCACCAGCTTGGCGAGCATCCCCGGCTGCCGGTAGCTGACGGCCGTCACCCAGGCCAGTAGCTGAACGCGCGAGGTGCGGGCCGCGAGGTAGCCGAGCGTGGTGTACGCCTCCAGCATGTCGTGCTCCGGCGGGCCCGCCACGCCGATCTGCCAGAGATGGTCCATGACGCTGACCCGCGCGAAGCCGGCCTCCTCGGCGGCCACCACGACCCGCGTGAGGTCGTCGGCGAGCCCGCTCGGCCCGCTCGGATACGTGAAGTCTGAGATGTGCAGACCGATCTCCACCGCTGCCCCTTTGTGAGAGTGTACTCTCGTTAACGTAGATGACTCGCGTCGTGCGATGCAAGTTACCTCTCGTGGTGAGGGTGTGCCGTCTGCATTGCTTGGCGTGGCGGCGGTCGGTTGGTGGCATTGCTCGCGGAGCGACTGCGTCCCGCTCACCCCTTCCGCCGGCCGCCGCCGCATCGCCCATTCGTGGCGGGGCGACTCTCGTGGTGAGAGTGGGCTTGCATGAAGTGGCGAGAGCCTTCTATATTCCTGAGAGCCAGCCCTCAGGATAAGGATTCCGCATGATGAACGACCCGATGTCCACCAGCACCTCTCGCACCGTCGACCTGACCGACGGCCTGTCGATCACCGTTGACGAGTACGGCGACACCTCCGAGGGCACCGCGGTCCTGCTGCTGCACGGCGGCGCCGGACCCCACTCCATGACCGCGTTCGCGACCGCGCTGTCCGAGCACGTGTACGTCATCGCGGCGACGCATCCGGGGTTCGACGGCACGGAGCGTCCGCAGTGGTGTGACTCGGCCGCGGATCTGGCGACCGCTTACCTGGATCTGCTCGATGCCTTGGATCTGAGCGGGGTCATGGTGATCGGCAACTCGTTCGGTGGCTGGGTCGCGGCCGAGATGGCACTGCGCGACACCCGCGGCCGCATCGGCGCGCTGACCCTGCTCAACGCACTCGGCGTCGAGGCCGACCGCCGCGACGAACTCGTCGACACCCGCGGACTCCCCGTGGCCGAACTGGGCCGGCTGGCCTTCCACGACCCGGCCACCCGCCTGAGCCCCGCCGCGCTCGACGACCGGCAGCGGGCCACCATGGCCGCTAATGGGCGCACCACCGTGATCTACGGGGGCGAGGCGTTCACGCACGACCCGAAGCTGCGGCACCACCTGCACCGTGTCGCCGTGCCGGTGCTGGTGGCCTGGGGTGAGCAGGACGGCATCGCCACGGTCGAGTACGGCCGTGCTTACGCCGCCTCGTTCCCCAACGGCCACTTCGTTCCGGTCCCCGACGCCGGTCACTTCCCGCACATCGAGCAGCTGGGACGGACCCTGGGCGCGATCGGCGACTTCGTCGACACCGTCGTCAAGCCGACCGTGACCGCCCCCGCCGTCACCAGCACCTCCCGGACCGTCGACCTGGCCGACGGCCTGACCGTCACCATCGCCGAGTACGGCGACACCACCGAGAGCAGCGCCGTGCTGGTGCTGCACGGCGGCGCCGGACCCCGTTCGATGGCGGGTCTCGCGACGGCGTTGTCCGAGCACGTGTACGTCATCGCGGCGATGCATCCGGGGTTCGACGGCACGGAGCGTCCGCAGTGGTGTGACTCGGCCGCGGATCTGGCGACCGCTTACCTGGATCTGCTCGATACCTTGGACCTGAGCGGGGTCATGGTGATCGGCAACTCGTTCGGTGGCTGGGTCGCGGCCGAGATGGCACTGCGCGACACCCGCGGCCGCATCGGCGCGTTCACCCTGCTCAACGCACTCGGCGTCGAGCCCGGCGACGAGAAGCAGATCACCGACCCCCGCACCGTGCCCCCGGCGCAGATCGGCGAGCTGTCCTTCGTCAACCCGGCCTTCCGCCCCGACTTCTCCTCCTTCAGCGACGAGCAGCGGGCCGCGGTGGGCGCCAACCAGAAGGCGCTCGCGACTTACGGGGGCGAGGCGTTCACGCACGACCCGAAGCTGCGGCACCACCTGCACCGTGTCGCCGTGCCGGTGTTGGTGGCCTGGGGTGAGCAGGACGGCATCGCCACGGTCGAGTACGGCCGTGCCTACGCCGCCTCGTTCCCCAACGGCCACTTCGTTCCGGTCCCCGACGCCGGTCACTTCCCGCACATCGAGCAGCTGGGGAAGACCCTGGGCGCGATCGGCGACTTCGTCGACACCGTCGTCAAGCCGACCGTGACCATGTGATTCCCCCGACCCTCACCGGTCGATCCCACCGATTCCCCCGATTCACCGGTCCCGCCGATTACACCGGTCGATTCCACGATCCCGCTGCCGCGCCGGAGCCTTCGGGCTCCGGCGCACGGGCGTTCGCGGGGTTCGTTGGGTGCGGGTGCGGGTGCGGGTGCGGGTGCCGGTGCCGGTGCCGGTGCCGGTGCTGGGCCGCGGTCGGGGTCGGGGTCGACGCGGTCGCTCCCGTTGACGTTCAGCCTGCGCGTTGACGTTGGCGTGGTGGTGTGTTGACGTTGGCGTGTTGAGGCGTGGTCATCCGTTGGCGTCGGAGCTGGGAGCTGGAGCCGGCGGTGGCATCGGAGTCGGAGCCGGCGTGGAGCCGGAGCCGTCGTCGGCGCGGCGTGCGTGGCGGGCGTGGCGCCGGATGGCGGGCGTGGCGCCGGGGTCGGCGCGGTGCGGCGCGGTCGTGACGGGGGAGAGGCGTACATGAGCTGGAGTCGGCCGGGGGCCGGGCGGGACCGGGAGGACGAGTGGGTCCGGTCCGAGCAGTGGAGCGACCGCCTGGAGAACTACCGCGAGTACATGGACACCCCGGAGCGGATCGACCGCATGCGGCGCGACGACGCCGCCTTTCGCGGCAAGCTCTACAACGCCGTCGCCATCCCGCTCGGCGGTTACCTGGCCCACGTCCTGCAACGGCACACCCACCACGCGGGCTTCGGCTGGTACCTGCTGTTCTTCCTCGCCCTGGTCGTCGCGCCGCAACTGCTGCTCTACGGGGTCCGCAGGCTCCGGGACCGCTGACCGCCACCGGCCTCCGCCAGCTCGCCGGTCAGCGCCAGGGACACCACGTCGGCGACGTGTTCGGTGAGGTAGAAGTGCCCGCCGGTCATCGTCCACATGTCGAACGAGCCCCGCGTGACCCCCTCCCAGGCGGCTGCCTCCTCCGGCTTCACCCGCGGATCGTCGGCGCCGATCACGACCTGCACGTCGACGTCCAGCAGCTTGGCGTCCGGGTCCGGCCGGTAGGTGTCGACCAGCAGATAGTCGTTCCGGATGATCGGAAACAGCATCTCGCGAAAGCTGGCGTTCTCCAGCAGCTCCGGATGCGTGCCGCCCAGCTGCCGCATCGAGCTGAGCAGTTCGTCGTCGTCGCGCGGGGTGGTCCTCATCGGTTCGGGGAACCCGGTGGCCCGCCGCGCCGACACGCACAGCCGGGTGACGTCCGACCGCCCGTCCGCGTCCAGCAGCCGCAGGGTCTCGTAGGCGATCGACGCGCCCATGCTGTGCCCGAACAGCACGGTCTCCCGGGCCGGTTCGGCCAGCAACGCGTCCGCCACCGCACGGGCCGCCTCAGCGACGGACCCCACCAGCGGGTCCTCGAACCGGCTCTCCCGCCCCGGATACCCGACGGCCAGCAGCTCCACGTCCGGCCCGACGTGCTTCACCCAGGAGTGGAAGAACAACGTCCCGCCCCCGGCGTGCGGAAAGCAGACGAGACGGCGCGTCGCTGCGGCCTCGGACCGTAGAGCGACAAGCCAGGGTGATCGGCTGGACATCCGATGATCTCCTTCGTCAGTTGCGCCCAGTATGCAGGGCGGACTGCGACCGGCGAGGGGGATGCCTCCGGTGGGTGCGGATATGGAACTGGCCCGGATGTGGAGGCGGGGCGGGGACAGGGACGGGAGCCGGGGTGCGGGGCGGTGCGGGGACGGGCGTCTTCGGGCGGTCGTGCGGGCACGGCGTGCGGTGAACGCCTTCGGTAGAGCCGGGACGTCGGGGTGAACGCCGTCGACGGCTACGGGTCGGGTAGCCGGGCGAACGCCTTCGGCAGGTCCGGGGCATCGGACTGAACGCCTGCCGCCGGGCTCCCGTCGGGGGGAGCCGTGCCCCAGGTGAATTGCCGTACCGGAAACCGGGCGAGCGCCTGCGGCCGGGACGAAGGGGTTCGTCCCGGCCGCGGTGAGTCATGTTGCCCGCCGTCGGCGATGTGCGTATGCGGTCAGCCGCGGCCCGGACGGAACCGCCGGTACAGCACGATGCCGCCCAGCAGGCTCGCCGCGCTGCCGGCCGCCATGTACCCGATGCCGTCGGAACCGGTGTGGGCCAGCATCGCCTGCGCGGGCAGCGTGTGCGCCCGCTCCACCACCTGGGGCACCGGCCGGTTCGGCGTCTGCGGCACGGGCCGCGGTGCCGCGGTGCGGTGCGTGACGGTCGGCGCCGGCGCGGAACCGTTCACCGCGGTGTTGCCCGTGGTCGGGTTCAGCACGCTGACCGCGCCGACCGAGTTGCCGCTGACGTTGACCGGCACGTGGACCGGCAGCTGAACCGTCAGGCCCGATCCGACGCCCGGCGATCCCGCCGCAGTGCCCTCGGCCGCGGCTCCGCCGTTGTTGACGGCGCCGGGGCCCGTTCCGGTGCCGGTGCCCTGCGAGGTGTTCGCGCAGCTGTTGCCCGTGGTGGGGTTCAGCAGTCCCACGATGTTGACGGTGTTTCCACACACGTTGACCGGCAGATGGATGGGGATCTGCACGAGGTCGCCGGACAGCACGCCCGGCGAACCGATGGAGGTGCCCTGCGCCCCCGCGTCCGCCTGCGCGCATCCGGCGGCGGCAGCCAACGCCCCACCAGCGGCCAACGCGGTGACCAGGCCCTTCCTGGCGTCCAGTCTCATAGGTCTCCTGCCTTCCGGAATCGCTCACGGGACATGCGCCCGCACCGGAGGCAACGGTCTTCGGACGGCCGGGGTTATGGCCCGACCGGATTTCACCCCTTCGAGTCGTCACCGGTACGACTGGCGACAGGTGTTGCCGGCCCCGCCACCTCTTCGTCCGCCGCCTTCGCCACACCGGCCCAGGACCGTAGCGCCGCCGCGGACGAGAAATTCGCCACGTCCTTGTCGGCCGACGACTCCGCGTACTGGTGGAACGTCCAGTGATGCTTCACCCGCGGATGCCCGGCCGCCGTGGGGTCCGCGATCCACAAGCCGTCCCCGCAGTGCGAATCCTCGTCCACGTTCAGCCAGTTGGAACGGTCGCTGTACAGCACCACCCGGTGCGCCGGCGCCTTCGACTTCACATGCGACAGCCAGGTGTCCTTGTACGACCGGGCCCGCGCGTTCGACACGTCCTGCCCGTACCACTCCCAGTCCAGACACAGGATGTCACCGGCCGTCAGGTTGATCTGCTCCAGGAAGTGATCCGCCTCGGCGGTGGGGGAGTTGGCGATATGCGGATAGTGGTAGAACCCGGTAACCAGCCCGGCTCCCCGCGCCCTGGTGCGCTGCGCGGTCCACTTCGGATTGACGTACGACATCCCCTCGGTCAGCTTGATGAAGACGAAGGACAGGCCGGAGGTCGAGTAATCGCTCGACTGGTACGAACTGACGTCGATGCCATGCAACACGTGAGCCTCCTGTGGGGCGGGGGCGGGCGTTCATCTCTCGGTGAGCCGTCGCGCGTACGACTCCGGTCCGATTGTCCGTCATTCGGCTGTCCGCCGTCGCGAATTTCACGCATCCATCTGCTTTCATCGCATTAACCGACACCAGCTACCTCATCGTTGCTTCGGCCGCCAAAGCACATATAAGGTGCTCTATTACTTTCTGTAACTCTTTCGGTGGAAACGCGGTCAGGCGTAACGGTTCCTCACCACCTCCCGTCGCTACCGTCCCCCCATGGAGCTGGCGAACGCCGACACGGTCGGCACGGCGAACACCCCCTCCAACGGAGCCGGGGCCAACAACAAGCAACCCACCCACCCTTCCCCGCCGACCCCGCGAACGGGTCTGGAGCGGGGGACGCGGCCGGTGAGGGGAGTGGAACCGGAGTCGGGGGTGCGGCTGGTGACGGGAGCGGGTCCGGGAGCGGGTTCGGAGACGGGGGCGCGGTCGATGAACGGTCTGGCGTCGGGGGCGCGACCTACGGAGGGCAACGAGTTGGAGACGGAGACGCAGGTGAGGGCGCAGGCCGCGACGGGGCTGGAGTCCGAGGCCGCCGGTGCTGAACCTGCTGCCCCTTGCGAGTCCATGCTGAGCGAGCGGGACCGGTCCGTTGCGCTCGACCACCCCGGGCCCGCCGTGGTCGAGCAACGCGACTCCGTCACGGACGAGGCTGCGGAGAGCACCGACGGCGACGTACTGGCTGCGTTCACCGAGTTCCCGACCCCGAGACAGCCCCTCGCGACCGAACCAGCCCCCGCCGCGTATCCCGCGTTGCGCCCGACCGTCACCGAGTTGCGGCTCTCCGCCTTCAAGTCGCACCGCGGCGCCGTCTTCCCGCTCGGACCGGTGACGGTCTTCGCCGGGGACGCCGGTACCGGGAAGTCCAGCGCCCTTGAAGCCCTCGTCCTGCTGTCCCGCCTCGCCGCCGGAGACGAACTCGCCACCGCCATCCAGCAAACCGTCAGCGGCGGCGTCAACGCCTGTGCCCCGGACAGCAGCCGCCCCGACGACCAGGGCCGCCGCGGCTTCCACCTCGGTTGCACCGTCAACGGCCCATCCGGCGAGGTCCGGCTCGACCTCGCCGTCCAGACGGAGCCCGAACTCCGCGTTGTCGGCGAGCGGTTGACAGGCTCGGACCTCCCCCTTCTGACCACCGCCCTCCGCGATCCGTCCCGCTCCTCCGTCCAAGCCGCCTGGTACACCGCCGGCGCTGTCCCGGTCACCCGCGCACCCCTGCCGGACGACCGGCTCGCCACTGCCCTCCTCCCACTCCGCGTCGCCGGCACCACCCAGGGCCAACGCCTGGTCATCGAGGCGGCTGAACAAATGCTGATCGGCCTACGCGCCGTCTTCCCCGTCGCTCCCGTACCTTCCGGCATGCGTTCCCCCTCCCTTCCCACCGACGGCATGCTGCGCGCCGGCTGCGACAACCTCTCCGCCGTCCTCAACCGCACCAACGCCGAATGCCGCATCCGCCACGGCATCCTCGTCGACGCGGTTCGCTCCGTGACCGACGGTCCTCTCGACGGCATCGTCGTCACCCGCCGCGACCTGCCCCCGGTCGTCCCGGAGCCGGATCCCGGTCTCCGCGAACGTCTCCGAGGCCGCACCTCCGTCCGCTCCACCGGCACGCGAACCGGTCGTCCCTCCTCCCGGTCCACCCCCGATCCCCGCAACGCCTGCGGCACAGCCCCGGCCACCGCCGAACCCCGCGAAGGCGTCATGGCCGCCCTCGACCGCGGCCCGCTCGGACTCACCCCCGTCGACCGCCTCGGCGACAGCCAACTCCGTTTCCTCGCCCTCGCCCTGGTCCTCCTCACCGGTCCCGGCGTCCTGGAGATGGACCAGGGCATCGAGGTCCCGCCTGCCCTCCGCGCGATGACGGTCGTCGCCGACGGCTTCGACGCCGGCCTCGACCACGCCCAGACAGCGGCCCTCCTCGCCGTCGCCCGTCGCGCCGCCGAACACGGCCACGTCCGCGTCCTGGCCACCACCCACGACCCCGCCACCGTCACCGCCGACGGCATCACGGTCATCCACCTCCGCCGCGGCGACCTCGGCGGCGGCGGGCGGTAGGCGGGGGCGGGCGGTAGGCGGGGGCGGACACCGGTGAGGGGGGCGGGCAGTGAAGCAGTCGCCGGTGCCGCCGGTGCCGCCGGTGAAGGGGGCGGGCGGCGAAGGGGAACGGGCGGTGGACGCGCGGCTGGCGGTGGAAGGGGGAGTCCGGGGGCGGTAGATGCTGTCGGCGGTTGGCAGTTGGAGACGGGGGTGGTGGACGAGACCGGAGGTAGGGGCGGATGGCGGTGGTGGCGGTGGTAGGAGATGGTTGGCGGAGGCAGGCGGTGGTGGTTCTGGCCGGGTAGGTCTGGGCGGGGGCGGGGGCGAGAGGCGGTGCGTGGCGGTAGGGGGACGCTGGTAGGGGGTGTGATGGCTGACGGTTGCTGCCGCGGGGCTCGACGCCGCTCCGCCGGCGGGGACACGGAGCGCTTTCAGCGGCCACGTCTTCGGACCGCGCAACGCTCCCCGGCGCTGTCAGCGTTGATGAGGTAGACCTGCGGGATGACCGAAGACATCAACGCGCTGCGGCGCCGACTCACCGCGTTCGCGACGGCCCGCAACTGGGAGCCGTTCCACACCCCGAAGAACCTAGCCGCCGCGTTGAGCGTTGAGGCGTCGGAGTTGCTGGAGATCTTCCAGTGGCTGACGCCCGAGCAGTCCGCTGCCGTGATGGCCGATTCCGATACGGCCCACAGGGTCCGCGACGAGGTCGCCGACGTCCTCGCCTACCTCCTTCAGTTCTGCGACTCGCTCGCCATCGACCTCCTTTCCGCTCTGTCAGCCAAGATCGACCGTAATGAGCATCGCTTCCCCGTCCCCGAGGCCGACTCCAACACCTGATCCGTATATCTCGGATGACCTGACCGGCTATCCATGGATCGGCGATCCCTTGCCATCGGATCGCCGTATGGAGTTCAACGCCTTTGAAGACGCACGGCACCGCCTCGTCAGCCTCAAAGCCTCGACTCCCGGGCGGCTTGGGCAGCGACTTGCGCGTGAATCGCCACCTGCCGGTGCTTGTTCAGCCACGCTTTCTCGGGGTTGTCTCCTTCAACGCCGGGCGTCTTCAAAGTGTCTGGCGTCGAGTAGGCCGTCCTCAAGGGGGCGAGTGATTCCAACCTTGTCCTCCATGCCCTCCAACGTCTCCCAGAGCACGACCCCTTGGGCGGTCCCCTCCAGGGCTCCGTCCGTACCACTCCGACTCTGAACGCTTCATTGCTCGAATCCCTCTCCACTTTCGACTTTGTCCCCGCAAGACCTGGCCCCGAGGACCGTGGTCTCCGGTCTTCCGTTTCGACGATGTCTTGGACCGCTTGGACACACCCACTCGCTGACGGCGCCCGCCCGCCGCCATGCAGTTGGCTTCGCCTGACCGCCTGACCGCCTGACCGCCTGACCGCCTGACCGCCTGACCGCCTGACCGCCTGACCGCCTGACCGCCTGACCGCCTGACCGCCTGACCGCCTGACCGCCTGACCGCCTCCGCGGCTCCGTCCAGCCGCCGTTGACCTGTCCGGCGGTCCTCAGCCGGCTTCTGCCGCTCTCTCCTACATCTCGCCTCCTCTCGTCCGACTTGCCGCGCGCCGTGGGAATGCTCTTGCCGCGCGAGGCTCGATCGTCGGCGTGACCGGGCCTTGTGCGGGCGGAGTCGGGCGGCTGGATGCCGCCTCGGCGAAGAGCGCCCCTCGGCTGAGTCAAGCTTGCCCCGGTCCGACGGCTGATTTCGCACTTCGAGGCCTAATCAACCGGATCGTGTAACTGAGTTATCCACAAATGCTCCTCTATCCACGGATCTTTCCCCTTCTCTAGCGCTCGCTTGCGATCGATGTCACTGTAAGTAGCGAGTCAAGCGCGGTCCGTTGAACGGGCTGAGTGAGGACAGTCGAGCGCTGCCCCGAGGGGAGGCGCGGAAAGAACCGGATGCGATCCGCTTGCGGGCGGTCGCGAGGGAGGGAATTGCTATGGACGCCGCACGCCTGATCGCCATCACGCGTTTCGCGATCGCCGCCGCACCTGAGGAACGGGCTGTCGTGGCCGAGGCATGGGAAGCCCATGCTCTGGTCGAAGCTGTTGTCGGGCGCCTTGCCATGAATCCACTGCCCGGAGTGCGAGCCGGGTCGGTGAGGGCGGTGCGGCTGACGTCGGTTCGGCGGCCGGACGGTGCGTTGCGGGACCTGTTGGCGATATCCGGTGAGGCTGGGGTCGCGCTGGTCGCTCTCGCGCGTTCGACGGAGGAGTTGGCTCTCTATTGGAGCTGTATCGAGGCAGCTGATGCCATCGCTGAGGCCGCTGACCAGGTGCGGGCACTCCTGGAGCTCTGTTCGCCGGGTCCGGGGCCACCCTGAAAGGCCCCGGCCCCGACTCTCTGCGAACGATCACCGGCGGCTAGTTGTTTCGGTCCGCGCCACGGTTGTTCCGACCGTGCCGACGCGTCGGGCTTCCGTTGACCGGATCGATTGATCCAGCGGATCGGTTTGGGATGGCAAGGCCGAGTTCAACGCCCCTGGTTCAACGGCTGCGCCTCCATGGCTGGGACTTCGACGGACCGGGCTCAACAGGGCAGTTCCCACGGCTGGGGCTTCAACGCCCCCTGGCTCAAGGGGTCCGCCCCATGGCTGGGGCTTCAACGGTCCGATCGCAATGGGTCAGCCAGCCGCGCCGGCTTGATCGACCGGCACGGCCTCTGGGCCGCCATCGCATTCGCTGGGATCTGTGAGTTGAGGACGTCGGGAACGTTGAGGACTTCGAGGATTGGGAGGGAGGCGATGGCTGGTGGACGTTCAGGCGCGACGCATCGGTCGCTGCCATCGATCAACCAGTTGCGCATGAGCGCTTCGCTCATCGGAGAACCCGTGGGAGAAGTGGTAGGTGTCCTGCGTGGTTCACACATCGCCGCTTTCGTTGCTCGCGACTGTCCACCGTGGCCCTGAATGGACGGGTTGGCGCCAGCGGTTGAAGCGAAGTCCGCAGCGGCGGCAACCGCGTCGGCCGGGAGGCCTCGCAGTGGCAGCCTTGCCGTCGCCGGTCGCCGGTCGCCGGTCGCCGGTCGCCCGTCGCTCGCCGCCCTCCGGTCCGCCGTCCACGGCCGCATGGTGTCCGTCTTCGGAGGGATCGCGCGATCGGTTGGCGGATGGTTCGAGGCGGGCGTCCAGGCCTTCGAGGTCCACGGGGGCGGCTGCCAGCAGCTTCCGTCTGCCGTCTGCCGCCGGCGACGCGGCAGGGAGGGGTGCCGAGCCGTAGGTGACCGCAGGCAGCGGCCATTCGGGTGACACCGAATGCAGTGGATTCCGACCTCGGCAAGCCGGGGGAAGAGCCCAGCCGGACGGCCGGCGAGATCGCGGACCGTGACCTGGTCGAACGGCCCCGTGGGGAAGACGCCGGAGCGGCAGTCGGGCAATCGGGCGGAGCGGCAGTCGGGCGATCGGATGGAGCAGCAGTCGAGGCACTCGGGGTGGACGCAGTCGGGCGATCGGGCGGAGCGGCAGTCGGGCAATCGGGCGGAGCGGCAATCGGAGAGACCGGAGGGGCCCGGAGGGATCGGCTGGAGGGAGGAGATGTGTGGCGCTGATGCAGCGGGCGGAGTACGGCGGTCTTCCCGGGGCGGGCCCCTCCGGTGAGGGAGGCAAGGTGCGTCGGCCGCCGTGGACGCGGCGCATGCGGTCGGCCTGGATCGGCGGTGCGGCCGGGCGGACCGAAATCGGCAAAGGATCACGGAATCCGCAGGTCGCGGACGGATTGCCGGGGCGGGGCGAGTATGCGTTCCCCGGAGGCTTGCCGGATGTGGGGAGAGGTGGTCAATTCGTGGGGATTGGTGACGGCGACGGCGGGCAGAGAAGGAGGCAATGGATGAGGAGAAAGGAACTGTAGTTCGATAAAGGGCGTGCGATATGCCCGGGAACGTGATGCAGTGGAATGGTTGTCCGAGGAAGACCGTGACTGGGGGTCCGGCGAT
Source organism: Streptantibioticus silvisoli (assembly GCF_027947535.2). Taxonomy (GTDB): domain Bacteria; phylum Actinomycetota; class Actinomycetes; order Streptomycetales; family Streptomycetaceae; genus Streptantibioticus_C; species Streptantibioticus_C silvisoli. The sequence goes on along the minus strand of NZ_JAAGKO020000042.1, from coordinate 7,094 downwards.
GAGTGACGTCACGTTGATCGATGAGGCGGAGGCTGCGGCGCGTGTGCACGGCATCTGCTTCAAGAACGGCCCGCCGCGCAAGGTCGGCGTGGAGCTGGAGTGGCTGGTGCACGACGATGGCGACCCGTTGGTGCCGGTGGGTCCGGTGCGGTTGCGGGCGGCGTACACAGATCTGGAGCGACTTCCGCTGCGTTCCGCGTTGACGCAGGAGCCGGGCGGGCAGGTGGAGCTGAGTTCGCCGCCGGAGGAGTCGCTCACCGGGTGTGTGGAGACCATGAACCGCGATCTGGAAGCGGTTCGGGAGTGTTTGCGGGAGCACGGGCTGGGGTTGGCGGGGTTCGGGCATGATCCGTGGCATCGGCCGCGGCGGGTGCTGACGTTGCCGCGGTACGCCGCGATGGAGGAGTACTTCGACCGGGCAGGGCCGGTCGGGCGGGCGATGATGGGCAGTACGGCCTCGGTGCAGGTCTGCCTGGACTCCGGCACGGAGGGTGCGGGGTCGCAGGGGTATCGGCAGCGGTGGCGGCTGGCGCATCTGCTGGGACCGGTTCTGGTGGCCGCCTTCGCCAACTCACCGTTCAGCAGGGGAAGGCCGACCGGTATCCGCTCGACGCGGCAGGCGGTGTGGGCGGCACTGGACCCGGCGCGCACTCGGGCGCCGGATGAGGCGGAAGACCCCAGGGACGCGTGGGTGGCCTACGCGCTCGGCACGCCGGTGCTGTGTGTGCGGCGGGACAGCGGACCGTGGGAGGTGCCGAGCGGGCTGACGTTCCGTGAGTGGCTGGCCGGTCGGAGCGCGGCGTCGCGGCGGCCGACGGCGGACGATCTGGCGTATCACCTGACGACGTTGTTTCCGCCGGTGCGGCCGCAAGGGCATCTGGAGTTCCGGATGATCGACGCGCAGCCGGGCGAGGACGGGTGGATCGTGCCGTTGGCCGTGACCACCGCGCTGTTGGACGATCCGGTGGCGTCGCGGACGGCGCTGCAAGCGGTGCGACCGCTGGACCTGCGGCCGTACTACCGAGCGCCGGGCAACCCGCTGTGGCGGCGGGCGGCACGGCACGGGATGACGGACGCGGCGTTGCGGCTGGCGGCTGCGGCGTGCTTCGACGCGGCGCGGGAGGCGTTGCCGCGACTGGGCGCGAGCGCGGCGATCCAGGACGCGGTGGCCGAGTTCACGGAACGGTACGTCGCTCGGGGCCGATGTCCCGCCGACGACCTGCTCGACCAGAAGACTTTCACTCCGGCGCGGCGGCCGGCCGCGGCGGCGGGCCCGCTCAGCGGGAAGGACGAAGCATCATGACCACATCACTTCCCCCGTCCGACCCCCGCGGTACCGGGGACGTCTTCGACCCCGAGGAGACGCGGCGCCGGGCGGTCAGGGTGCTGGACGGCGCGCGGGTTCGAACCCACGTGTTGACGACGTGCGTTGACGAGAGCGACCTGATCGCCCAGCATTCGCCGCTGATGTCGCCGCTGGTCTGGGACCTGGCGCACATTGCCAACCAGGAGGAGCTGTGGCTGCTGCGCGCCGTCGGTGGGCGGGAGGCGATCCGGCCGGACATCGACTCGATCTACGACGCGTTCGAGCATCCGCGGTCCGAGCGGCCGATGTTGCCGCTGCTGTCACCCGGTGAGGCGCGCGGGTACGCGGCCGAGGTGCGCGGCAGGGTGTTCGACCTGCTGGAGGTCACGGCGTTGCACGGCAAGCCGTTGCTGGACGCCGGGTTCGCGTTCGGCATGATCGCGCAGCACGAGCAGCAGCACGGTGAGACGATGCTGATCACCCATCAGTTGCGCAGCGGTCCGGCGGCCCTCACCGCGCCGGCACCGGGCCCGGCGCCGGCGGACGCGGCTACGCTGCCGGCCGAAGTCCTCATCCCTGGCGGGCCGTTCGTCATGGGGACCGACAGTGAGCCGTGGGCGCTGGACAACGAGCGGCCGGCGCATCGGGTGGACGTGCCGCCGTTCTTCCTCGACACCGTGCCGGTGACGTGCGGGGCGTACAAGCGTTTCATCGCGGACAACGGGTACCACGAGCCGCGGTGGTGGGCGCCGGCCGGATACCGGATGGTGCGCGACCAGGGGATCGAGGCGCCGATGTCCTGGCGCAGGGACGGGGAGGGCTGGTCGCGGCGCAGGTTCGGCACCGTCGAGCCGGTTCCGGACGACGAACCGGTGCTGCACGTCAGCTGGTACGAGGCGGACGCCTACGCGCGATGGGCGGGACGGCGGCTGCCGACCGAGGCGGAGTGGGAGAAGGCGGCACGGCACGACCCGGACAGCGGCCGGTCCCGCCGTTTCCCGTGGGGTGACGCGGAGCCCAGTGCCCGGTTGGCCAACCTCGGGCAGCGCCATCTCCGGCCGGCCCCGGCCGGCAGTTACCCGGAGGGGGCCTCGCCGCAGGGCGTGCGCCAGCTCATCGGTGACGTGTGGGAGTGGACGGCGAGCGACTTCCTGCCGTACCCGGGGTTCCGGGCGTTCCCGTACCGGGAGTACTCCGAGGTCTTCTTCGGCCCGGAGTGCAAGGTGCTGCGCGGTGGCGCGTTCTCGGTGGCCGAGGTGGCGTGCCGCGGCACGTTCCGCAACTGGGACTATCCCGTGCGCCGCCAGATATTCGCCGGCTTCCGGACCGCGCGCGACGCACGTCCAGCCACGCCCTGACCGCGCCGGGCGGTGATCCGTCGGAGTCCTCGGGTCCCACCCGAGGTGGACCCGTGCCCGGGCGCGCCGGCCCGGGCACGGGACACGGTGGCACCGCCATTCCCTCGGTCCGAAGCGCCTGCCGCCTGCAAGGCCCCGTCGGCCGATTGCCCAAGCCCCATTACCCAAGCCCAAGCCGAACGCCCGAGTCGATTGCCCCAGGCCCCAAGCCCAGGCCCCAAGCCCCCAGCTCCGAAGCCCCAAGCTCCAAAGCCCCAAGCCCGGATGTCGAAGGCCGATTCCGAGCGTCAATGAGGAGTTCCGATGTGTCGTCATGTCGCCTATCTCGGTCCACCCGTGCGGTTGGGCACGGTGCTGGTCGAGCCGGCGTACGCGCTGTACCGACAGGCGTGGGCGCCGCGTCAGCAGGAGCACGGCACGGTGAACGCGGACGGGTTCGGCGTGGGGTGGTACGCGCCCGGTGACCCAGTGCCGGCGCGGTACCGCCGGGCGGGGCCGATGTGGGCCGATCCGTCGTTCACGGACCTGGCCCGGGTCGTGCGGTCCGGCTCGATCCTGGCCGCGGTGCGGGACACGACGGACGGTTCGGCGCCGGACGCCTCGGCCGCGGCGCCCTACGGCGAGGGGCGCTGGCTGTTCAGCCACAACGGCGCCCTGCCCGGCTGGCCCGGTTCGGTCGCCGCGCTCGCCGGGCGGCTGCCGGCCGAGGAACTGCTGAACCTGGAGGCGCGCTGCGACTCGGCGCTGGTGTGGGCGCTGGTCCTGCACCGGTTGCGTGACGGCGCGTCGCCGGGTGAGGCGCTGGCCGACACCGTCACCGAGGTGGCCGCCCGGGTTCCGGCGCGGCTCAATCTGCTGTTGACCGACGGCGAGACCATCGCCGCCACCGCCTGGGGCGACACGCTCTGGCACCGATGGGAGCGCGGCAGCCACGTGGTCGTCGCCTCGGAACCCTACGACGACGCGCCCGGCTGGACGCGGGTCCCGGATCGCACGGTGATCCTGGCCCGCCCCGACGGGATCGACGCAACCCCCCTCAAGGAGCCGCCGGTATGAGTGCCTTCACCCTGACCAGGCAACTGCCCGCCGACGCCACCGCACGCGCCCTGCGCGCCGACGTCGTCAACGGACTGACGGCCGAGCCGAAATGGCTGCCGCCCAAGTGGTTCTACGACGCCAGAGGCAGCGAGCTGTTCGAGGAGATCACCCAACTCCCCGAGTACTACCCGACCCGCGCGGAACGGGCGATCCTGGCGGCCGAGGCCGGTGCGATCGCCGCGGTCACCGGTGCCCGCGTGCTGGTCGAGCTGGGCTCCGGATCGTCGGAGAAGACCCGGCTGCTGATCGAGGCGCTGCGGGCCGGCGGTACGTTGACCGGGTACGTTCCGGTCGACGTCAGCGAGTCGGCGCTCGAACAGGCCGGGCGGGCGCTGATCGCCGACTATCCGGGGCTGGCGGTGCACGCGCTGATCGCCGACTTCCAGGCCGGGCTGACGTTGCCGCCGGCCGACGGGCCGCGGCTGGTGGCGTTCCTCGGCGGCACGATCGGGAATCTGCTGCCTTCGGAGCGTGCGGAGTTCCTGCGCCGGGTGCACGACGCGCTGGCGCCGGGCGACGCGCTGCTGCTGGGGACCGACCTGGTCAAGGACGAACGGACCCTGGTGGCCGCCTACGACGACGCGGCCGGGGTGACGGCGGCGTTCAACAAGAACGTGCTGGCGGTCCTGGACCGGGAACTCGGCGCGGACCTCGATCCGGACGCCTTCGAGCACGTCGCCCGCTGGGACGCCAAGCACGAGTGGATCGAGATGCGGCTGCGGGCCACCGCGGCGTTCACCGCCAAGATCCCCGCGCTGGACCTGAAGGTCGAGTTCGCCCGTGGCGAGGAGATCCGGACCGAGATCTCGGCGAAGTTCCGCGAGAGCGGGGTGCGCGACGAACTGCTGGCCGCCGGATTGGAGCAACGTCACTGGTGGACCGACGCCGAGCACCGCTTTGCACTCTCGCTGGCGGTCCGCCCCTGAGCCCCGCCGAAACGGGAGCGCCGAAATCGGGAGCGCCGGACACCGGAGTCCCGAACACCGGAGTCCCGATGACCTGGCCGCCCCCTGAAGACCGTGAGCTGAAGATGTGAGCTGAAGACGTGAGCTGCGGACCGCCGGCGCCGGCTCGCCGTTTCCGGATCGCCCCGCCCTGCCCCGTGCGGGAGGAAGGGGCAGGATAGGAGGCATGGATCTTCGTATCTTCACCGAACCGCAGCAGGGCGCCTCGTACGAGACGCTGCTGACCGTCGCCAAGGCCACCGAGGACCTCGGATTCGACGCGTTCTTCCGCTCCGACCACTACCTGAAGATGGGTGACGTCGACGGCCTGCCCGGGCCGACCGACGCGTGGATCACGCTGGCGGGTCTGGCGCGGGAGACGAGCCGGATCAGGCTGGGCACGCTGATGACGGCGGCGACGTTCCGCCTGCCGGGGGTGCTGGCGATCGAGGTCGCGCAGGTCGACCGGATGTCGGGCGGGCGGGTCGAGCTCGGCCTGGGCGCGGGCTGGTACGAGGAGGAGCACAAGGCGTACGGCATCCCGTTCCCGAAGGAGAAGTTCGGCCGGCTGGAGGAGCAGTTGGCGATCGTCACCGGGCTGTGGTCGACGCCGGCGGGCAAGACGTTCAGCCACCACGGCACGCACTACCAGCTCACGGACGCCCCGGCGCTGGTCAAGCCGGCGCAGGACCGGTTGCCGGTGCTCATCGGCGGCAAGGGCGCGAGCCGCACGCCGAAGCTCACGGCGCGGTACGCGGACGAGTTCAACATGCCGTTCGGCTCGCTGGAGGAGACCAGGGAGCAGTTCGGCAGGGTGCGGGAGGCCGCGCGTGAGATCGGCCGGGACCCGCAGGAGCTGGTGTACTCCAACGCGCTGGTCGCCTGCGTCGGCAAGGACGACGCCGAGGTGACGCGGCGGGCGGCCGCCATCGGCCGGGACGCGGCCGAACTGCGGGAGAACGGGCTGGCCGGCACGCCCGCCGAGGTGGTCGAGAAGATCGGCCGGTTCGCCGAGGCCGGGGCCAGCCGCTTCTACCTGCAGATCCTCGACCTGGACGACCTGGACCACCTGGAGCTGATCTCCTCGCAGGTGCAGTCGCAGCTCGGCTGAGACAGTCGGCTGCCGCAGAGCGAGAGGCACCGGAGAGCGCTGACGGGCGGGGTGATCGTCGGATGAAAGGTTCGGCTGGTGGTCCGGTGGCGTTCGCCGACGCGATCGCGGCCGGGCCGGTGGTCCTGGACGGCGGGCTGTCGAATCAGCTCGCCGCCCAGGGCTGCGATCTGACCGACGAGTTGTGGTCGGCGAGGGTGCTCGCCGAGGAGCCGGAGCAGGTCGTCGCGGCGCACCGGGCCTACCTCGCGGCGGGGGCGCGGGTGCTGACGACGGCCAGTTATCAGGCGACGTTCGAGGGCTTCGTACGGCGTGGCGTGCGCCGTTCGCGGGCGGCGGAGGTGCTGCGCGACAGCGTGGCGCTGGCCCGGCGGGCGGTGGGGGAGCGGCAGGGCGTGTGGGTCGCGGCGTCGGTCGGACCGTACGGGGCGATGCTCGCGGACGGAAGTGAGTACCGCGGCCGGTACGGATTGAGCGTGCCGAAGCTGGAACGGTTCCACCGGCCGCGGATCGAGGCGCTGGCGGAGGCGGGGCCGGACGTGCTGGCGCTGGAGACCGTGCCGGACGTGGTCGAGGCGGAGGCGTTGCTGCGGGTGGTCGACGGCATCGGATTGCCGGTGTGGTTGTCCTACAGCGTGGCCGGTGGGGTGACGCGGGCCGGTCAGCCGCTGGCGGAGGCGTTCGGGCTGGCGGCGGACGTTCCCGAGGTGGTCGCGGTCGGCGTCAACTGCTGTACGCCGTTGGACGCCGGCCGGGCGATCCCGGTGGCCCGCGCGGCGACCGGCAAGCCCGTCGTGGTCTACCCGAACAGCGGTGAGGACTGGGACCCCGGGCAGCGCGAGTGGCACGGCGGTTCACGATTCGCACCGTCGGCCGCCCGGCAGTGGTACGCGGACGGCGCCCGGCTGATCGGCGGCTGCTGCCGGGTCGGCCCGACCGGGATCACCGCGCTCGCCACCGCGCTGTCGCAGGAACCCTGACCGGTCCCGCCACGACCACCGTCACCGGCTCCCGCCACGACTACTGTCTGCGGCCCCGCCAAAGTCACCGGCGCCGAATCCGCCGGCCCCCGCTGCCCACCGTGCCCTGCGCCGCCACACCGTCGTCCGGTGCAACGCCTCCGCCCCGCCGCCGTTGGCCCCCGCTGCCCGCCGTGCCGTCCGCCGCCACGCCGTCGTCCGGTGCAACGCCTCCGCCCTCGCATCGTCGTCCGGTGCAACGCCTCGTCCCGCCACCGCCGGCCGGCACAATGCCCCGAACCCCCGACCCCCCGAACC
>NZ_JAAGKO020000041.1 GCF_027947535.2 Streptantibioticus silvisoli | reverse complement strand
GCGCCCCCCCACCCGCTCCCCGCCGCGCCCACCGCATCGGGGTCGACCCCGACCCCTGGCCGCCGGAGGAGGCCGGGCCGTCGTCGTCCGGGGTGCCGAGCCAGCCGGCCAGCTTGCCGCCGCGGCCCACCGCCCGCAGCCGGCGCTCGGTGCGGTCGCGTACCGGGTCGGTGGTGACGACGAGCAGTTCGTCACCGCGTTGCAGCATCGTGCGGCGGTCCGGCACGAAGCTGCGGCCCTCGCGCACCACCAGGGTGACGGCGGCACCGGCCGGCAGCCGCAGTTCGGCGACCTCGACGCCGTGCATCCGCGACGCCTGCGGCACGGAGACCGACAGCAGGTGGCCGCGCAGCCGTTCCAGCGGCGCCGACTCGATGCCCAGGTCGGCCGGGCCGCCGGTCTCCGCCAGTCCCAGCCGCCGGGTCAGCCACGGCAGGGTCGGCCCCTGGAGCAGGGTGAAGACGATGACCAGCACGAAGACGATGTTGAAGATCCGCCTGCTGTCCGGCACCGCGTAGACCATCGGGATGGTCGCCAGCACGATGGGCACCGCGCCGCGCAGTCCCGCCCACGACAGCAGCACCCGGTCCCGCCACGGCGTGCGGAACGGCGTCATCACCGCGAAGACCGACAGCGGTCTGGCCACCAGCGTCAGCAGCACCCCGATGACCAGCGCCGGCACGATGTCCCCGGCCAGTTCCGCCGGGTTCACCAGTAGCCCCAGCAGCACGAACATGCCGATCTGCGCCAGCCACGCCACGCCCTCCGCGAACCCCTGGGTGGCTGGCCGGTGCGGCAGCGCCGCGTTGCCCAGCACGAGGGCGGCCAGGTAGACCGCCAGGAAGCCGCTGCCGTGCGCGAAGGAGCCGCCCGCGTAGGCCAGTACCGCCAGCGCCATCACCGCGATCGGGTAGAGGCCGGAGGCGGGCAGGGCCACCTGGCGCAGCGCGGCGGCGCCCAGCATGCCCACCGCGATGCCGATCGCGGCGCCGATCGCCAGCTCCAGCGCGATGTCGCCGAGCAGCAGGTACCAGGAGTGGACCGGCCCGTGCGAGCAGAAGGCGACCACCAGGATGACCACCGGCGCGTCGTTGAAGCCGGACTCGGCCTCCAGTACGCCGGTCAGCCGGGCCGGCAGCGGCACCCGGCGCAGCACGGAGAAGACGGCGGCGGCGTCGGTGGAGGAGACGACGGCACCGATGATGAGTGCCTGCCGCCAGTCGAGGCCGGCCAGGAAGTGCGCGGCGGCGGCGGTGACCCCGACGCTGACGGCCACCCCGAAGGTGGCCAGCGCGGCGGCGGCCGGCAGGGCCGGCCTGACCTGCCGCCACTTGGTGCCCAGGCCGCCCTCGGCGAGGATCACCACCAGGGCGGCGTACCCCAGGACCTGCGTCAGCCGGGCGTCGTCGAACCGGACCCCGATGCCGTCCTGGCCGATGGCGACGCCGATGCCCAGGTAGATCAGCAGGCTGGGCAGTCCGCTGCGCGACGACAGCCGGACGGCCGCGACGGCGACGAGCAGCACGAGCGCGGCGACCAGCAGGAGCGCGTTGAGGTGTTCGACAGACAGCTGCGGTCCTTCCGTGTCGGCAGGGCCTGGGCCGGCGGGTGGCGCACCTTCCGGTGCCGGGGCCGGCACCGGTGGTGACGGTGTCGATGCCCCACGCAACCATTTTACCTGATCTTGGCATTCCGGCCCGGCGGCCCGTATCGCGGCTGGATGAACGCCTGCGGCCGTCCCCGCCGCCCGGGGTCCGCGTGCCTCACGTACAGCCAGGCCCCATATGGTGGCGGTCGTACCTCGGTCCGCCCTGCCCCCGCGAAGGACAGCGATGCCCGCCAACTCGTCCGCCCCGCCAGCGAAAGCGAAGAAGAAGGGACGTCGGCTGCGCGCCCTCGTGGTCGTGGTCGTCGTCGCCCTGGTGGCGGGCATCGGCTTCGGCTCGTACTGGAGCGTCAGCACGGTGCGGGCCTCCTTCCCGCAGACCACCGGTTCGCTCCAGCTGTCGGGGCTGTCCGGGCCGGTCCAGGTGCTGCGCGACAAGCAGGGCGTGCCGCAGATCTACGCCGACACCCCGCAGGACCTCTTCCGCGCCCAGGGCTACGTGCAGGCGCAGGACCGGTTCTACGAGATGGACGTGCGCCGGCACTACACCTCCGGCACGCTGTCGGAGATGTTCGGCTCCAGCCAGGTCGGCAACGACGCCTTCCTGCGCACCCTGGGCTGGGACCAGGTCGCGCAGCAGGAGTGGGACCACGAGCTGTCGGCGACCACCAGGTCGTACCTGACCGCCTACTCGGCCGGCGTCAACGCCTACCTGGCCGACCACCACGGCGCGGCGCTGTCGGTGGAGTACGCGGTGCTCGGCCTGAAGAACAGCTACACGCCGGCCAAGTGGACGCCGGTGGACTCGATCGCCTGGCTGAAGGCGATGGCCTGGGACCTGCGCGACAACATGCAGGACGAGATCGACCGGGCGCTGATGACCAGCACCCTGACGACCCAGCAGATCGCGCAGCTCTACCCGGCCTACCCCTACAGCCGCAACCAGCCGATCGTCCCGGCCGGCACGGTCAGCGGCGCCGGCACCCCGCAGGCCACCTACACCCCGGGCAGCGGCACCGGTTCGCAGCCGGCCGGCGCCTCCAGCGCCACCACCGCGTTCAACAACGTCAGCGACCAGCTGTCCTCGCTGGCGAACGAGGTCGGCAGCATGCCGTCCATGCTGGGCCAGGCCAGCAACGGCATCGGCTCCAACTCCTGGGTGGTGGCCGGCAAGTACACCACCACCGGCAAGCCGCTGCTGGCCAACGACCCGCACCTGGAACCGGCGATGCCGTCGCTGTGGTACCAGATGGGCCTGCACTGCCGCACGGTGAGCGCCGCCTGCCCGTACGACGTGGCCGGCTTCACCTTCTCCGGCATGCCCGGCGTCGTCATCGGCCACAACCAGTCCGTCGCGTGGGGCCTGACCAACATGGGCGCCGACGTGACCGACCTGTACCTGGAGAAGGTCACCGCCACCGCCTACCTGCGCGACGGCAAGTGGGTGCCGTTCACCACCCGCAAGGAGACCATCAAGGTCGCCGGCGGGGCCAGCCGCGTCATCACCGTGCGCAGTACCAACAACGGGCCGATCGTCTCCGACCGCGACACGCAGCTGGCCGACGTCGGCAAGACCGCGCCGGTCGGCAACGCGGCGCCCGACCGAAGTACCGGGTACGCCGTCGCGCTGCGCTGGACCGCGCTGAACCCCAGCAAGTCCATGCAGGCGGTCTTCGAACTGGACAAGGCGCAGGACTTCACGCAGTTCCGCGCCGCCGCCCGGGACTTCGCGGTCCCCTCGCAGAACCTCATCTACGCCGACACCAAGGGCAACATCGGCTACCAGGCCCCCGGCCAGATCCCGGTGCGCGCCAAGGGCGACGACGGCACCTACCCGGCGCCCGGCTGGGACTCCTCCTACGACTGGAAGGGCTACGTCCCGCAGTCGGCGATGCCCTGGGAGGAGAACCCCTCGCGCGGCTACATCGTCACCGCCAACCAGGCCGTCACCGGCCCGGACTACCCGTACCTGCTCACCCAGGACTGGGACTACGGCACCCGCAGCCAGCGCATCAACGACCTGATCGCCTCCAAGATCAAGGGCGGCGGCAAGATCTCCATGGACGACATGCAGTCCATGCAGCTGGACGACAACAGCGAGATCGCCGCACTCCTGGTGCCGTACCTGCTGAAGATCAACGTCCCGGACGCCTACGTCCGCCAGGCCCAGCAGCTGCTGGAGGGCTGGGACTTCGGGCAGGACTCCGACTCGGCCGCCGCCGCCTACTTCAACGCGGTCTGGCGCAACGTCCTCAAGCTGGCCTTCGGCAACAAGATGCCCAAGGAACTGCGCCCCCAGGGCCAGTGCCTGCGGGTGCCCGCGGTCGGTTCCGGCCCGGTCGACAACCTCGACGGCAAGGAGCGGCTGGTCACCGAGTGCGGCACCGCCGACGCCGACGTGGCCCAGCCGGACGGCGGCGACCGCTGGTTCGAGGTCGTCCGCGACCTGCTGCCGAACGCCACCAGCCCCTGGTGGAACGTCTCCACCACCAGCACCGCCAAGCCCACCGACCGCGACGCGCTGCTGCTCCAGGCGATGACCGACGCCCGCTACGAGCTGACCTCCAAGCTGGGCAAGGACACCAGCACCTGGAGCTGGGGCCGGCTGCACACCATGGAGCTGCGCAACCAGACGCTCGGCACCTCCGGTCCCGCCGTGGTCAAGTGGCTGCTCAACCGCGGCCCCTGGCAGCTGTCCGGCGGCGAGGGCGCGGTCGACGCCACCGGCTGGAACGCCCAGGAGGGCTACGGCGTCACCTGGGTGCCGTCGATGCGGATGGTCGTCAACCTCGGCGACCTCGACGCCTCGGTCTGGATCAACCTCACCGGTGCCTCCGGCCACGCCTACGACGCGCACTACTCCGACCAGACCAAGCTGTGGGCCGAGGGCAGGACGCTGCCGTGGTACTTCTCCGCGCAGCAGGTGGACAAGTCCACGCAGGACAAGCTGACGCTCACCCCGTGACCCGCCGCACCACGGGTCTCACCGCACGAAGCGCCGCACTCCCTCGGGGGTGACCGCCGCGTGGACGGGGTGGTCGTGCGGTTCCCTCGGGACCGCCGCGACCACCTCGTCCGCGTACAGCAGCACCACCAGCGCCGGCCCCGCCCCCGTCCGCTCGCGCGCCAGCCGGGCCAGCACCCGGTCGTAGGAGCCGCCGCCGCGGCCCAGCCGCCAGCCCGCCGCGTCCACCGCCAGCCCCGGCAGCAGTACCGCGCCGGCCGCCAGTACCGCGCCGGTGCCCAGCCGCGGCCCGGTCGCCTCCCGCAGCCCGCGCGGCCCGGGGGCCAGTGCGTCCGGCCCGGTGTACCGCGCCCAGTCCAGGTCGTTGTCGGGCCGCAGGACGGGCAGCAGCACCCGGGTACCGCGCTCGCGCAGCGCCTCCAGCAGTTCCCCGGTGCCCGGCTCGCCGCCCACCGAGACGTACGCGGCCACCGTCGCGGCGTCCGCCAGCTCCGGCAGCTCCAGCGCGTGCCGGGCCAACTCCCGTGCCGCCGCAGCCCGTTCAGGCAGGCCGCGGGCACGTCGCGCCGCCGTCAGCCGGTCGCGCAGCGGCTGTTTGCCGCCGTCGTCCGGCCGGGCACGGGCCCTGTCATCAGGCTGTGGATCACGCATGAGTTCGCTCACCAGTCCCATCGATTCGTACACCCGACCTGGTCAACGGATATCGTGCCCATATGACTGACGTACGTCCCCGCATCACGAAGGCCGTCGTTCCGGCGGCGGGCCTGGGCACCAGGTTCCTGCCGGCCACCAAGGCGACGCCCAAGGAAATGCTGCCCGTGGTCGACAAGCCCGCGATCCAGTACGTGGTCGAGGAGGCCGTGTCGGCGGGCCTGTCCGACGTACTGATGATCACCGGCCGCAACAAGCGCGCCCTGGAGGACCACTTCGACCGCAACTACGAACTGGAGGAGGCCCTCGTCCGCAAGGGTGACGCCTCCCGGCTCGCCAGCGTTCAGGAGTCCGCCGAACTGGCCACCATGCACTACGTGCGCCAGGGCACCCCCAAGGGCCTCGGCCACGCCGTGCTCTGCGCGCAGCCGCACGTCGGCGACCAGCCGTTCGCCGTCCTGCTCGGCGACGACCTGATCGACCCGCGCGACCCGCTGCTGTCCGCCATGATCGACGTCCAGGGACGCTTCGGCGGCAACGTGCTGGCCCTCATGGAGGTCCCCGCCGAGCAGATCCACCTGTACGGCTGCGCCGCCATCGAGGCCATCGAGGGCGAGGACGGCGTGGTGCGCGTCACCGACCTGGTCGAGAAGCCCGCCACCGACGACGCCCCCTCCCGGTTCGCCGTCATCGGCCGCTACGTCCTCGACCCGGCCGTCTTCGACGTCCTCAAGCAGACCCCGCCCGGCCGCGGCGAGGAGATCCAGCTCACCGACGCGCTGCGCGAACTCGCCCGCGGCAGCGCCCCCGGCGGCCCGGTGCACGGCGTGCTGTTCACCGGCCGCCGCTACGACACCGGCGACCGCGGCGACTACCTGCGCGCCATCGTCCGCCTCGCGGCCGAACGCGAGGATCTCGGCCCCGACTTCCGCGCCTGGCTGCGCGACTACGTCACCGGCGACATGCAAGAGTGACGCCATGGGCGAAACGAACGGCGGCCACGACGAGGGCCGGCTGTGGACGGTTGACGAGCATCTGACGGACATCCTGCGGCAGTTGACGCCCCTGGAGCCCATCGACGTCCCCCTGCTCGACGCGCAGGGCTGCGTACTGGCCGAGGACGTCACGGTCCCCGTCGCCCTGCCGCCGTTCGACAACAGCTCGATGGACGGCTACGCGGTCCGGGTCGCCGACCTCGCCGGCGTCCGCGACGGCTCACCGCGGGTGCTCGACGTCATCGGCGACATCGCGGCCGGCGACGCCACGCTGCCCACCGTGCACCCCGGCCAGGCCGCCCGCATCATGACCGGCGCCCCGCTGCCGCCCGGCGCCGACGCCGTGGTGCCCGTCGAGTGGACCGACGCCGGCCGCGGCGGGGGCCCGGCCACCACCATGCGCGCGCACAGCGCCGACCCGTCCGGCGCCACCGGCCAGGTCCGCGTCCACCGGTCCGCCACCGCCGGCGCCCACGTCCGGCCGCGCGGCAGCGACGTGGCCGCCGGCGAACTCGCCCTCGGCAGCGGAACGCTCGTCGGCCCGCCGCAGATCTCGCTGCTCGCCGCCATCGGCCGCGCCCGCGTCCGGGTCCGGCCGCGCCCGCGCGTCGTGGTGATCTCCACCGGCTCCGAACTCGTGCCGCCCGGCGAACCCCTCACCCCCGGCAGCATCCACGACTCCAACAGCTTCGCCCTCACCGCCGCCGCCCGCGACGCCGGCGCCCTGGCCTACCGCGCCGACACCGTCACCGACGACGCGGAGGCCCTGCGCGACGCCATCGAGGACCACCTCGGCCGCGCCGACGTCCTGGTCACCAGCGGCGGCGTCAGCGTCGGCGCGTACGACGTCGTCAAGGAGGCGCTGTCGGGCGGCCCGTTCGGCGGAGCGGGGGCGTTCGGGGCGGCGGGGGCGTTCGGGGCGGTGGATTCCTTCGGGGCGGCGGGGTCTTCCGGGGCGGTGGGGTCTTCCGGGACGGCGGGGTCTTCCGGGGCGGCGGGGTCCGGCGACGGTGGTGGGGCCGACGGCGGTGCCGGCTCCGGCGACGGCAAGGGTGGCTCCGGCGACCGCGACCGCGGCGGGTCCGGCGACAGCGGCGGAGCGGCGGGGGCCGGCGGAGCCTCCTCCTCCGGCGGCGGTGCGGCCGCCTCCGGCAGCGGTGGTTCGGGGGTCGACTTCCGGCGGCTGGCGATGCAGCCGGGCAAACCGCAGGGGTTCGGCCTGCTCGGCCCGGCCCGGGTGCCGCTGCTGGCGCTGCCCGGCAACCCGGTCAGCTCCTACGTCTCCTTCGAGTTGTTCGTCCGCCCGGTCGTGCGCACCCTGATGGGGATGACCCCGGTGCACCGGCCCGTCGTCCGCGCCCGGTGCGTCGAGGCGGTCACCCGCTCACCGCTCGGCCGGCGCCAGTTCCTGCGCGCCCGCCACCACGGCGACGGCACGGTCACCCCGGTCGGCGGCGCCGGGTCCCACCTGGTGAAGGCACTCGCCCACGCCAACGCCCTCATCGTCGTCCCGGAGGAGACCACCGACGTCGCCGCGGGCACGGACGTCGACGTGGTCCTGCTCACCTGACCACGCTCCGCTGCCGGTACGGTGGCCACCGCACAGACTCGTACGGGAGAGGCATGACCACCCCCCAGGACCACTTCACCCACCTCGACGACACCGGCGCGGCCCGGATGGTCGACGTCAGCGGCAAGGACGTCACCGCCCGCACGGCCACCGCCACCGGCCGGGTGCTGGTGTCGCCCGAGGTCGTCGCGCTGCTGCGTGGCGGGGGCGTACCGAAGGGCGACGCGCTGGCCACCGCCCGGATCGCCGGGATCATGGCCGCCAAACGCACCCCCGACCTGGTGCCGCTGTGCCACCCGCTGGCCATTTCCGGCGTCACCGTCGACCTCGCGGTCACCGACGCGGCCGTCGCGATCACCGCCACCGTACGGACCACCGACCGCACCGGCGTCGAGATGGAGGCGCTCACCGCGGTGTCCGTCGCCGCCCTGACCGTCATCGACATGGTCAAGGCCGTCGACAAGGCGGCCACCATCACCGACGTCCGCGTCGAGACCAAGTCCGGCGGCAGGTCCGGCGACTGGCGGCGGCCGTGACGGCGCCCGGCACCGGCACGGCCGGACCCGCCCCGGCGCCCGCCTACCGCGCGCTGGCCGTCACCGCCTCCAACCGCGCCGCCGCCGGCGTCTACCACGACCGCGGCGGGCCGCTGATCACCGAGGCGCTCACCGCCCTCGGCTTCACCACCGACGGGCCGCTCGTCGTACCGGACGGCGACCCGGTGGAGCACGCGCTGCGCGACGCGGTCGCCGCCGGGTACGACGTGGTGGTCACCACCGGCGGCACCGGGCTGACGCCCACCGACCGCACCCCGGAGGCCACCCGCCGGGTCCTCGACACCGAGATCCCCGGCATCGCCGAGGCGATCCGCGCCGCCGGACGCGACAAGGTCCCCACCGCCGTGCTGTCGCGTGGCCTCGCCGGGCTCGCCGGGCGGACCCTGGTGGTGAACCTCCCCGGTTCCACCGGCGGGGTCCGCGACGGCCTGGCCGTCCTCGCCCCGCTCCTCGTCCACGCCGTCGACCAGATCAGGGGCGGCGACCACCCATCGTCCGGGAGATCGAGCTGAACGGTTCCTGGCCCGCCGAGCCGGCGGACGGCGACGTCCGCCTCCGCCCGATAAGGATGCGCGACCAACGGGTGTGGCGTGAGGTCAACCGCCGCAACCGCGACTGGCTGCGGCCCTGGGAGGCCACCATGCCGCCGGCGCCCCCCGGCCACCTGGTGCAGCGTCCCACCTACCGCCAGATGGTGCGCCACCTGCGTGCCGAGGCGCACGCCGGACGCATGCTGCCGTTCGTCGTGGAGTACCGCGGCCAGCTCGTCGGCCAGTTGACCGTCGCCGGCATCACCTGGGGCTCGATGTGCTCCGGCCACGTCGGCTACTGGGTCGACCAGGCGGTGGCCGGCCGCGGCGTGATGCCCACCGCCGTCGCCCTCGCCGTCGACCACTGCTTCCGCGAGGTGGGACTGCACCGCGTCGAGGTGTGCATCCGCCCGGAGAACAAACCCAGCCGCCGCGTCGTGGAGAAACTCGGATTCCGCGAGGAGGGTCTGCGCCCGCGCTACCTCCATATCGACGGTGCCTGGCGCGACCACCTGGTCTTCGCCCTCACCTCCGACGAGGTCCCCGAAGGACTGCTGGCCCGGTGGAACGCGCTGCGGGCCGGTTCCACCCCAAGAATAAAATAAGTGTTCGAATTTCAGGATGAAATAGCCGCAATTCGCTCGCGGACAACTCGACAATCACAAAAAAAGTTCGGTCTGGCGGGCAGATCGTGCGACACACCGCGTCCAATTGCTGTGGGGCCGACCGCGCGGCCCCTACGGTGTTGGGCGTGAGCAGCAGCGGCCTCATCTACGCAGTCATCGTCGGGGCCTGGGCTGCCTATCTGGTGCCGATGTGGCTCCGCAGGCAGGACGAGCTCAACGAGGCGCGCCCCACGGAGCGCTTCTCCACCGCCATCCGACTGCTGTCCGGTCGCGGCGCGATGGAGCGCCGGTACGCCGCCAAGCGCGGCGGCGACCTCGACACCTCCGCCGACCTCGACATCGACGCGTTCCACGACGCGGACGACCTCGACCCCGACCCGGCCCCCGACCACCGCGACCGCGCGCACCCGCCGGTCGTCCGCCAGTCCCACGGGACGCCGCACGCGGGGTCTCATGGGGTGGGGGCTCATGGTGGCGGGGTTCACGGAGCCGGGGTGCACGGCGCGGCGGCTCACGGTGCCGGGGTTCATGGCGCGGCGCACGCGTCGGCGCACGTCCAGGCGCACGCGGCGGCCGACCGCACCGGCAGCCTGGCCCGCGCCAAGGTCCTCGCCCGGCGCCGGCGCAGCACCACCGTGCTGTTCCTCGCCTTCACCGCGGGTGCCATCGGTGCGGCCGTCGGCGGCCTGGGCTACCTGTGGGCGCCGGCCGCGCCCGGGGTGCTGCTCACCTTGTACATCGCGCACCTGCGCCGTGCGGAACGGCACCGGTTCGAGTTCACCATGGACCAGCGCCGCGCCGCCGAGGCCGCCCGCCGGCTCCGGGACCGCCCGCACGCCCCGCGCCCGTCCGCCCAGACCGCGGACCGCCGCGCGCTCGTCGAGCAGACCGACCACGCCGAGTGGATCGACCAGCAGCAACTGCCGCCCGACGACGGCTGGGACTCCGCCCCGGTGCCGATGCCGACCTACGTCACCGCCCCGGTCGCGCCGCGCACCCACGGCCACCCGGACCTCGCCGGCGCCGACTCCTGGTCCGCCGCCCGCTCCACCCCCGCCGCACCCGATCCCACCCCCGACGCCCGCCGCCGCACCCCCCTCTTCGACCAGTACGCCCCGCCCTCCTTCCCGGCCCCCGACCCCCTCGACCGCCCCCGCGCGGCCAACGAATGACGATTCACGCCGCCCCCGCCGGGGATGCTAGAGTTTCACTCGTTGCAAGGGCCTGTAGCGCAGTCCGGTAGCGCACCTCGTTCGCATCGAGGGGGTCAGGGGTTCGAATCCCCTCAGGTCCACCGCAGCTCGAAGCCCCCGCAGGTCACACCCTGCGGGGGCTTCGTCGTGCCGTACAGCAGCGATGTACAGCAACAGCAATCGGGACGACTCCGGGAGGCTGAAGACCACTACCTACGAGGTACGTGGAGCCAGGTGCTTGCCGAGCTTCCGCAACGCCCGCCGGGTCGCCTCGGACGGTACGTGCGTGTAGACCTCCATCGTGACCGCGATCTTGCTGTGCCGGAGGATCTGCATGGCGATGCGCGGATGGACGTCGAGCGCCGCCAGGAGCGAGCCGCACGTGTGCCGGGTGTCGTGCAGGCGAATCGATCGCACAGCCGCCTTCGCCGACCGGTCGGTGAACGAGCGGTTGAAGTTCCGCGGCTCGATCGGCGTCCCGTAGCGCGTGGTGAAGACGAAGTCGGAGTCGGTCCCAGCTCACCGGCCGCGAGCTTCGCCATCTCCTGATCCTGCCTCCGGAGCCGCAGGGCCGCCACGCAGATCTGGGGCAGCGGCAGCGTCGCCGAGGAAGCTTCCGTCTTGGTCTCGTCGTGCACAAGTTGCCGGCGGATGCGTTGCAACTGGAGCGCCACGGTCACTTCCCCGGCGTCAAGGTCCACGTTCTTCCACGTCAGGCCAAGGAGTTCACCTCGGCGGAATCCGAGCACCAGGATCAGCACGTAGGCCGGATAGAGCGGGTCGTGAGCAGCCCGCGCGGCTTCGAGGAACTGGCTGGCCTCTTCGACCGACCATGGGTGGCGCTTCGTCTTGCGGGCGGATCGCACCTTGACCAGGGCTGCGACGTTCTTTGGGATCAGTTCCTCGGTCATGGCGTTGGTCAGGGCCGACCGCAGCACAGCACGCGCGTCCTGGACTGTCCGAGGGGAGGCGAGCTGTTTGCAGCAGGCTCCGGCCGCACAGCAGCGGGGCCTGTCCCGCTTCGCGTCCTTGCCCTGCGCGCAGCACTGGCAATGGGTGAGCAGGGTGTTCACCCAGGTGCGGACATCCCGCACGGTGAGCTTGTCGAACCGCTCCGCCCCCAGGCCGGGGATGATGTACAGCCGGACGTGCATGGCGCGACTCGTACAGCGCGACCGCGTCCGCCTTGAACTGCGGCGGGTAGTTCTTCATGATCATGAGATGTCCGTTCTCAGATCCTCAGGATCCAGTGTCTCGCGTATCCAACATCAGGGGGCAAGGCGCCTGTGGGTCGACGACGGCGGCTACGGGATCCTGCGCGAGTGCATGACCAACGCGTTCGGCGCCACCACCCACACTGAAGTCGCCCGCCCCGACTTCACCGCCGTCGCCGAGTCCTTCGGCAACCCGGCCACCCTGTCGTCCCCCGCCACCCTCCAGGCCGACCTCGCGCAGTCCCTCGCCGCCCCCGGCCCTTCCGTCGTCATCCTCCCGGCGGTTCTGAAGCTCTTCGCCCCGACTCGCCTCTGAGCGCAGCCGACCAAGATCTCCCGAACCCTCCCGCCGGGCCGCCCCGGACGGTATGTTCCGGTCCGCGAGGGCGGCACGCACCGCAGGCCAGGTGCCAATCGCCGGGCCGATGTCAGAGGCCGCGACTACGCTGGGCGCGGAGAGGAGGACGGTGTGCTGCTGAGATTCCGCGTGGCGAACGTGCGGTCCCTGCGCGACGAACAGGAACTGTCCTTCATCGCGCCCGGGGGTGAGGGCGTGAGCGGGGGCGACGGGTCGGCGAACCTGGTGGAGCTGGCGGGCGGCGGAACCGTGGCCGTCTTCCCGCTCCTCGCCGTCTTCGGTGCGAACGCCTCCGGCAAGTCGAACGTGCTCAGCGCCCTCGGCGACATGCGGCACGCGGTGCTCAACTCCTACGCCCGCTGGGCGTCCTACGAGGGTGTCCCCCGCCACGTCTTCGCGCTGAACCCGAAGAGCGAGGACGAACCGTCCTTCTTCGAGGTCGACATCGTCATCGACTCCGTCCGCTGGACGTACGGCTTCGAGCTCGGCTTCGACCGGGTCGAGTCCGAGTGGCTGCACAGCTACCCGCGCGGCCGCCGCCAGGAGTGGCTGGACCGCGACGCGTCAAGGACCGAGGTCTACAAGTGGCCGGGCGGCCGGGTCCGCGACCGGTCCCAACTCGTGCGCCGCACCCGGTCGAACGCCCTGCTGCTCTCCACGGCAGGCACGGACAACCATCCGCAGCTCTCCCCGCTCTTCCACTGGTTCCGACGCAATCTGTGGTCGATCGACCCGGAGGCCGAACGCCCTCAGCGCGAGGCGTTCACCACCCGGGAGCTCGCCGGGGACCGCGCCCAGCGGATCCAGGAGCTGCTCAGGGTCGCGGACCTCGGCATCACCGGGGCCTCCGTCGTGCAGGAGGGCCCGGGGAAGAGCTCGGTGAAACTGACCCACCGGTCGGCGGGCGGGGACGTGGCCTTCGACTGGTCGGAGGAGTCCTACGGCACCCGCTCCTGGTTCGCCCTCCTCGGCCCGCTGCTGCTGGCCCTCGACGAGGGCGCGGTGCTGCTCATCGACGAGCTCGACGCCAGCCTGCACTCCCGGTTCGCCGCCGAGGTCGTGCGGCTCTTCCACGACCCCCTCGCGAATCCCAGGGGTGCGCAGCTCGTCTTCACCTCCCACGACGCGACGATGCTGACCACCCCCAGCGGGGGGCGGCTGCTGGAGCCCGGGCAGGTGTGGCTGACGCAGAAGGACAAGAACGGGGCGACCGAGCTCTACCCGCTGACGGACGCGGAACCGGGCGAGGAGGAGGACCTCACCCAGTCCTACCTCGCGGGGGCGTTCGGCGGCGTTCCGTCCCTGCTCGAGGGGCAGATCGCGCGGCGGCTGGCGACGGCGCGGGAGACCGGGGCGTACGAAGGGGCGGGACAGGGCTGATGGCGCGGCCGCAGCGGGGAAACGACGCGTTGGAACGGTCCTCGAGGGGGGCAAGACAGCGGAGGCGGGTGGTCTTCGTTTTCACCGAGGGCGAGGTGACCGAACCCTCGTACCTCGACATCATCACCGAGGTGGGGGTACTGAAGAACCCGGCCGCCAAGGTCGAGCTGCGCATCGCCAACCGGAAGAAGAAGGGCGACCGTAAGCCGATCGACCTCGTCGAGATGGCGGCGGACTTTCTGCGCGAGAAGACCCGCGAAGCCAAGCGCGCGAAGCTAAAGGGTGCCGCCGCCCAACCGCAGGTCTGGTGCCTCTTCGACCACGACAACCACCCGCGTGTCCCCGAGGCGATGAAACTGGCTAAGGAGGCCGGTGTCCACGTTGCCTTCTCGCATCCGTGCTTCGAGGTGTGGCGGCTTGCCCACTACAAAGCGGTCACCGGTTTGTTCGACGGGGTGTGCGATCTCGCGGCCGACCGACTGCCCTTCCAGCGTGGCAGTGAGGACGCCGCCAATCCGAAGCTCGTCCTTCCCGGCCAGGTTCTCGGCAGGTTCGCGCAGGCCCGAGACAACGCGCGACGCATGAACGACCAGCACGGTGACCATGTACCCAAGTTCGACCGCGACCCGTACACGGACATGCACACCTTCGTCGAGGACGTACTCGGCATCGCCTCCTACTGACATCCCCGGCAGACCGGCCCCCGCTGATTTCAGGATGGGGTGGAACGGCCATAGGGTCGGACCGTCATCTCAGGTCGTAGGGAGTCGTACGTGGCCAAGCTCACGCTCGCCCAGTTGGAGCGGCACCTGTTCGCCGCAGCCGACATCCTCCGGGGGACGATGGACGCCTCCGAGTACAAGGACTACATCTTCGGGCTGCTCTTCCTGAAGCGCGCCAACGACGAGTTCGAGGCGGCCCGGGAGCGGATCGGGGAGCAGGCGAGGAGGGACTGGGGCTTCGACGGCGAAGAGCTCGACGCCTTCCTGGAGCAAGAGGCCCCCTACCGCGAACGCGACGTGCTGTTCGTGCCCGAGAAGGCCAGGTGGCACAAGCTCTCGGCCGTCAGGCACAACATCAACGAGAGCGTGCTGCGCCCCGCCCTGCAACTGCTCGAAGGGCAGAACGAGAAGCTGAGGGGTCTCTTCGACCACCTGGACTTCAACCGCATCGGCGGCTCCGGCGCCGCCGCGGGCACGGCCACGCTGGCCGACAAGCGCCTGGAACTTCTCATCGCGCACTTCGGCCGGGTCCGGCTGCGCACGGATGACTTCGAGTTCCCCGACCTGATCGGCGCCGCTTACGAGTACCTGATCAAGGAGTTCGCCGACTCGGCCGGCCGCAAGGGCGGCGAGTTCTACACCCCGCGCGCGGTGGTGCGCATGATGGTCGAACTCCTCGCTCCCACCCAGGGTATGCGGATCTACGACCCGTGCGTGGGCTCGGGCGGCATGCTCATCCACGCCGCGGAGTACGTAGAAGAGCACGGCGGAGACACCTCCGACATGTTCTTCGCCGGCCAGGATGCCAACAGCGGCTCCTGGATCATGTCCACGATGAACATGGTCCTGCACGGCGTACGCCGCTTCGACTTGACCACCGGCGACACCCTGACAAGGCCGACCCATGTCCCGACCTCGGACGCGGACCGCTTCGACGGGGTGCTCAGCAACCCGCCGTTCTCAATGGACTACACGGCCACGGATTTGGCGCACAGGACCGAGCGGACCTCCTACGGCCTGACCAGCGAGCGCGGCAAGGCCGACCTGATGTTCCTTCAGCACATGCTCTGGGAGACCAGGAAGGAGGGGCGCGGCGGCATGGTCATCACCGTCATGCCCCACGGCGTGCTGTTCCGGGGCAGCGGCGAGCAGCAGATCCGTACGAAGCTGCTGGACGAGGACGCCGTGGAGGCGGTCATCGGCCTCGCCCCGAACCTCTTCTACGGCACCGGCATCCCGGCCTGCATCCTGGTGCTGCGCCCGCCGGGCTGCAAGGACCGGGACAGGAGGGAGGACGAGCCGGAGCGCGCGGGGAAGGTCCTGTTCATCAACGCGGACCGCGAGTTCCACGCCGAGCGGGCGCAGAACGTGCTACTGCCCGAGCACGCCGAGAAGATCACGACCACGTTCCGGACATTCGCGGAGGTGCCCGGCTTCTCGCGCGTCGTGACCCGCGAGGAGCTCGCCGAGAACGGCGACAACCTTAACATCCGCCGCTACGTGGACAACACGCCGCCACCCGAGCCGCAGGATGTCAAGGCGCACCTGGTCGGCGGGGTGCCGCGCGCGGAGATCGAGGCGAAGAGCGAACTGCTCGACGCGTGCGGGATCGAGGCGGACGACCTGTTCGCGGAGCGCTCGCCCGCAGACGCCGACTACCTGGACTTCCGGCCGGCCGACGCCCGCCCCGACCTGGGCGCGCTCGCCTGGCCGCGCGAAGAGGAGCTGCGGGCCGCGTTCGCCGAGTGGTGGGCGGCGGAGGCGAAGCACCTGGAAGCGGTGGGCGCGACACCGGAACTGCTCGCCGCGTCCACGGCCTCCGAGCGCAAGGCCGCGCTGATGCGGGCGCGCGGCTCGCTGATGGACTCCTTCGTCGACCGGCTCACCCAGGTCGGCCTCCTCGACCGGTACGCGCTCGCGGGCGCGGTCGCCGGGTGGTGGCACGAGGCCAAATATGACCTGCTCGCCCTGTCGGAGAACGGGTTCACGGGCGTGATCGACGGCTGGGTGGAGAACGTCGAGACCCTGCTGGCCCCCGAACAGGACCCCCGCACAAAGAAGGAGCGCAAGCGGACCGCCGCGGAGCGGCGTCAGGCGTACGACCACAAGCTCGTCGCCGCAATCGCCCCTGACTTCCTGACGGAGCTGAAGGAAGCGGACGCGCGCAAGGCGGACCTCGACGCGAAGTGGAAGGAACTAAACGAGCGGTTGCCGAAGGAGCCGGCGGCAGGGGGTGGCTCGGCAAGTTCGGCCGACGCCGACGCCGACGGCGGCGAGGAGCCTGACACCGACGTCGAGGAAATCACCCTCTCGGTGGAGGAGCTGGCGGAGCTGTTGGCGGAGATCGCCGTCGTGAAGAAGGACCGCGCGAAGGCGGGCGCGGTAGTCAAGCGCCTGGAAGCGGACTTCTGGTTCCCCTACCCGAGCGACCCTCCCACCCTGGGCGAGGAGCCGCCCCGCCTGTTCCGTGCGCGCGCGGCGCTGGATGCGGCCGAGGAGCGTCGAGTCGTCCTCGCCATCCTCCGCGACGCCCTCAAGTCGAAGCTGAACGGCCACGTGGTCCGCTCGCAGCGGGAGTTGACGACGTCCTACGAGACGTGGGAGCGCAAGTACGCGGTCTCGCTGGCCGAGATCCGCGAGGGCCGCGAGCGGGCGACGGCGAAGCTGGACGGGTTCCTGGAGGAGCTGGGTTATGTCGGTTGACTGGCCCGTTCGACGCCTGATCGACGTGGTAAGCCTGCCGGTGGGGCAAGTCAGCCCTCTTGACGAGCCGTATCGTGGCCAGATTCTGCTCGCGCCGGACCACATCTCAGCCGGGACGGGCGAAATCCTCAAGCGGGAGACAGCTGAGTCGCAGGGCGCGGTGAGCGGAAAGTACGTTGTTCGCCCGGGGGATGTTGTTTTCAGTAAGATTCGCCCTGCGTTGCGAAAGGTGGTTCTCGCCGACTTCGAGGGAATCTGTTCGGCGGATACTTACCCGCTGAAACCGGGAGCAGACGTAGTCGGAGAATTCGTGAAGGCCGTTCTCCTGGGGGAGTCCTTCTCGCGTTACGTGGAAAATCTGTCGGGGCGCACCGGTATCCCGAAAGTGAACCGAGCGGACTTGGCGGGCTTTTCGTTCCCGGTTCCGCCCCTCCCTGAGCAGCAGCGGATCGTCGACGTGCTCCAAAGCGTCGCGAAGCTGGAACGCGGCATCGAGGCGTCGATCGCCAAGTTGCGCAGCGTGCGGGCCGGGATGGTGTTGTCCCTTGTGCGGGCTACGCCAGATGCCACGGCCGGAGAGCATGGAATGAGGCTAGGTCGGCTGCTTCTGCGGATCGAGGGAGGACGCAGTCCAGATCTCGCCGAGATTCCTGCCTCAGCGGGCGGCTGGGGAGTTCTCAAAGTCAGCGCCGTGCATCGTGAAGGGTTTCGCCCCTGGGAAAACAAGGCCATCCCGGCGACACTGGCAAACTCGAGGTACGAGGTGCACGCCGGGGATTTGCTGTTCTCCCGGGCTAATACTCCTGAACTTGTCGGTTCAGCCTGCATTGCTGCTGCGGCTCCGTATCGACTGATGCTCTCAGACAAGACGCTGCGCTTGGTTGTAGATCCGCGCGTCGTCGATGCGAGATATGTCAATATCTGTTTGGCCGCTCCTGGCGTGCGCAGTCAGATCAACAGTAGTTCTTCCGGCAGTAGCATGTCGATGCAGAATATTAGCCAGCGGGCAGTGGAAAATTTGGTAATTCCCCGAGCAGGACTATCTGAGCAGATTAAGCACGTCGATCAAATTTCGTCCATCGATGCGTTGATCGCGGAGAATAATGCGGAGTCCGCTAAACTGCGAAAGATTAAACGTGGTCTGATTGATGATCTGCTGTCCGGGCGGGTTTCCGTTTCGAACGTTGAGGCGTAGTGCGACCCCAGCCAGGAGGGGAAGGCGTCGGACCGCAGGGCTGTGACGAAGGTGGACCAGCTCGTCGAGGGGAATACGACCGTTGGGCAGCGCGGGGTCTTGGAGTCACTGATGGGGACGCCCGACGGGAAGGCGTCCAGTACCTCCACGCAGCTGCCGCTCTCAGTGTTGCTGTATGAGGACTTGCGCCAGCCTTCCCATGCGGAGCTGTCCGGAACGCTGCGCTAAGCCATGGCGTTCGTAGTCCTCCGCTGTCGTCCGGAGAAGGGCGACTGGCTCGGTCGGTGACAGTGCGTCGCTCAGCGCAAGACCGTAGATGGCCTGGAGCCGGGTGACCACAGATGGAGAGTCGTGGAGCCTGCCCACCGTACAACTCCGCTTCCTGGGCGACCGGATGACCGAGGCCCTGCGGGACGTCGTCCGGATTGCCCACAGCAGGGGCGCTCGCCTTCCGGCTCCGGAGCGGGAAGAGAAGGAGGTCGGGGACCCCCGCGAAGGCGCCGCCGAGCGCTGACCGGAGCAAGTCTCCGTGCGGACGTACCACCACAATCAGGTGCGTCCGCACCCCTGTTCACCGCTCTCTCTCCCGGGCTCCTGGCGCGCCCTCATCCCGCCGCGCAGAATGGATCTCCAGGGGACGTACGGGGAGAGGCGCGGGTTCGTGGTGATGCAGGTGGAGCGGGACGAAGTGGAGCGGCCGCTGGTCGCGCAGCTCAAGGCGATGGGGTGGACGCACCGGCCGGGCCGCGAGATCGGCACCCTCGACGTCGACACGCCCCTGCTCGCCGACCTGCTCGCCCCGGCCCTGCGCCGGATCAACACCGGGGCCCTGGACGGCGTGCCCTGGATGGGCGCGAGCGACGTTGACCGCGCCATCTCGGCACTCGCCCGTGTGCCGCTCGGCGAGGGGATCGTCAAGGCCAACCTGACGGCCACCGGGCTGCTGCTCAGCGGACTCGTGCTGAGCAAGCCCTCCGCCGGGCACGGCGGGGCATCGGCCACGGTGCAGTACATCGAGTGGCACCCCGACCGGCTCGGTCTCAACGACTTCACCGTGGTCGACCAGCTCCGGGTCAGGAACCGCGCGGGCAAGGACTCCGTCCTCGACGTCGTCCTCTTCGTGAACGGCATCCCGCTCGTCGCCGTCGAGTGCAAGAGTCCCGACCTCGCCGAGCCCGTCCGCGAGGCTGTTCTCGACCTTCGGCACTACGCGGGCAACCCGGTCTGGGAGGAACGAGCGCGGGCCCGTCCGGGGGAGGGCCACACCCGGCCCGCTGGCGTACCCGAGCTCTTCCGCACCGTGCAGCTGCTCGTCGCGGCGACCGGTGAGACCGCCCACCTGGGGACGGTCACCTCCGGCCCCGAGCACTTCCACCCCTGGCGCAGTGTCGAGCCCGAGGACGGCGGCACCCTGCGGCGTGAACTCCTCACGGCGGGGCTCGTGCCGGACGCCGACGGGTCCGCGCCGACCGCACTCGGCGAGCAACATAAGCTGGTGGGGGTGGTGCTGCGCCCCGCGGCGCTGCTCAACATCGTGCGGCACTACGTGATCGAGCTGCCCGTCGAGACCGAATCCGGCGCCACGCTGACCGTCAAGGCCGTCGCCCGCCACCAGCAGTACCGGGCCGCCGAGAAGGCCGTACGGCGGCTGCTCGACGGGCGGGCCCGGAGCGGGCCGACGACCGAGGACGAGCGCGGCGGCGTTATCTGGCACACGCAGGGCTCCGGCAAGAGCCTGACCATGGCCTTCCTCGTCCGGCGGGTCCACGCGCACCTGAGGCTGAGCGAGTTCACCGTCGTGGTCGTCACCGACCGCACCCAGTTGCAGACGCAGCTCACCGAGGCGCTGGACACGAGCGGGTCCGAGGTCGTGACGGCCGACACCCGCACCGAACTGGAGGGCCTGCTGCGGGCGGGCGGCCGGCGGGTCGTCTTCGGGATGATCCAGAAGTACGCGGCCGGGCTCACCTTCTCCGGCGACGCCGAGCAGGACGAGGACGGCCGCGACCTGGCGGAGGAGTACGCGGAGGCCGAGCGGACCCGCGCCGGCATACGCGCCGAGGTGGCGCCGCCCGTGCCGAACTTCCCCGAGTGCAACACGTCTCCCGCCATCCTCGTCCTGGTCGATGAGGCACACCGCTCGCACACCAGCGTGCTGCACGCCGCTCTGCGCAAGGCAATTCCGAACGCCGCGAAGATCGGATTCACCGGAACGCCCATCACCACCGGGCGGGAGGAGGACACCCGCCGGATCTTCGGGCGCGGTGACTCCCCGCGCGGCTTCCTGGACGAGTACCGGATGGAGGACGCCGAGCACGACGCGGTCGTCGTCCGCATCCGCTACGAGGGGCGCACCGGGGAGGGCGAGGTCAAGGACGGGGCGGGCCTCGACCGCCGGTTCGACGACCTGGTCCGCGACCGCACGCCGGAGGAGAAGGCCGCGCTGCTGAAGCGGTGGCCCACCGGAAGCGACGTCGCCGAGTCCGAACCGATGATCGCGGCCAAGGCTGAGGACATGCTGGAGCACTGGGTGACCACCGTGCTGCCCGGCGGCTTCAAGGCGCAGGTCGCGGCCGTCAGCCGGAAGGCCGCTATGGAGTACCACCACGCTCTGCGGGCGGCCCGCGACCGACTGCTGGAGGAACTGGAGGGCTACGACCCCGAGTCGGTCGTCGGCACTCCGCCCGAGAGGCTGGAGGGCCGACTGCGCTATCTCCACCAGGCCCACCAGTTCCGCGCCCTGCTGCGCCGGATCGACTTCGTGCCCGTCATCTCGCCGGGCACCGGCAGCAAGCACGGCCAGTGGGCGGAGTGGACCGACTTCAGGCGGCAGGAGGCGTACATCGCGCGCTTCCAAAAGGCGTTCCCCCTGCTGCCCCCCGATTCGGTGTGGGCCCCGGCGACGGCGGTGACTCCGCAGGCCCCGATCTCCGAAGCGGAGGCCGCCGACCGGACCGCGGACCATCCCTGGTCCCAAGCCGTCACAGAGCCCCCTGCGTCCCGGCGCGGGACCGTGCCCGACCCGGTGCACCCCGACAGCCCCATCGCGATGCTGATCGTGAAGTCGATGCTGCTCACCGGCTTCGATGCTCCCCGAGAGCAGGTCCTCTACCTGGACCGCCCGATCCGCGACGCCGAGCTGCTCCAGGCTGTCGCCCGCGTCAACAGGCCCCACCCGGGCAAGGAGATCGGCTACGTCGTCGACTACTACGGCGTCTTCGGCCATCTGAACAAGGCGCTGGCCGGATACCGAGAGGCCGACCAGCACGACACGATGCGCAGCATGTCGGTGGAGATCGAAGGTCTCGAACCCGCTGCCGCCGCCGTGCGCGGCCTCCTCCGGGACCTCGGTGTCACGGACGCCGACCTGACCGACCCGGTGCGGCTGCGTGCCGCCCTGGACCGGTTCGAGGACGAGGACACCCGGCTCGCGTTCGACACAGCACTGCACGACTTCCTGGACACGATGGAACGCGTACTGCCGCACGAGGCTGCCCTTGACTACGTGAACGACGCCCGACACTGGGGGCTGCTCCAGAAGCGCGTGCGCCGCCTGTTCCGGGACGCCGAGGGCGGCACGTTCACCCTCCGCAGGTACGGCCGGAAGGTTCGGGCCATGATCGCGGAGCATCTGGAGGGGCCGGAGATCGAGGAGGCGATCCCGCCCGTCTGGATCACCGCGGACGGCTTCGACGACGCGGTGCGCGGCCTGCCGCCCCGCGAGGCGGCGGCCGAGATGGGGCACGCGCTGCGGTTCCACCTGGAGGAGCGGGTCAGGCGGGAGGACCCGGAGAAGTACCAGCGCCTGTCGGAACGCCTTGAGGAGATCCTGCGGACGACTCCCGACCGGTTCGAGGAGCAGGCCGAGAAGTTTGCACGTTTGATCGAGGAGGCCAGGCAGGAGCACGAGGAGGACCCGGAGGTCGCCGGCCTCAGCCCGCTGGAGCAGAGGACCTACCGCCTGCTGGTCCAGCTCATGGCGGACAGCAGTGAGGTCAGGAACACCGGGGACGACATCCGCCCGCTCGTCGGTCAGCTGTGCGACGTGGCGGCCGAGACGATGGTGAAGGTGTCCTACCAGGGGCAGAGCCAGGACCTGGCCACCTTGGCCGGGGTCATCCAGGGAAGGCTGCTGGCCGGCGGGCTCCGGCCCGCGGGCAAGGACTGGGGTCCGCTGAAGGCGATGGCCGAGCGACTCGCCTCCTTCGCGAACGACAACCGCCGCCAGTTCCTGGGCAGGGCGAGAGGAGAATAGGCGGGTGACCGCACCCGCTGAGAAGCACGCTGACAGCAGCTGGGACACCCTGGCAAACGTCTCCCTCCCAGGGGGTGCGTTGATCGACGTCGACGGGTTCTCACTGCGGGTCCGCGCCCATCCCCGGCGCAAGCGGTTCGCGCTGACCGTGGAGCCCGACGCCACCCTGACCCTGCACACTCCGCCGGACCGCACGGCGGAGGAAGCCGAGGACTTCGTCCGGGCCCACCGCCGATGGCTGGTGACCAAACTCGGCGAGCGGGAGCGAACCAGGTCCCTGCACCCGGCCAAGCACCTGGCCGACGGCGAGGTGTTCCGCTACCTGGGCAGGACCTACCGACTGGCGATTTCCGACGGCTCCTTCGAGGACAGCCGGGTGCGGCTGGTGGCCGGGCGGCTCGTGATGGCCGAGTACCTCGCCGAGCATCCGCCGGCGGGGCGGGCGGCCCTCGTCGACTGGTACGCCCGGGTCGGCCGCGCCTGGGCCGTCAACCGGTTCCAGCCATGGGCGGCTCGCATGGCGGTGGCCGAACCGGAGCTGGAGGTGCGCGACCTCCACGACCGCTGGGGGTCGTACCGGCCGGATGCGCGCCGGGGCGGGCCGGGGCTGATGGCCTTGGGCTGGCCGCTCTTCCAGCTGCCCATGCACCTGGTCGACTACGTGATCGCGCACGAACTCGCACACGTCCGGGTTCCGGACCACGGGGACGCCTTCTGGCGGCTCCTGGGCCTTGCCCTACCCGAGTACGCGGCCCGGCGGGCCGAGCTCGACGAGGTGGGGCGGCGGATGTGGATGGGAGACCTGCGCTGAAGGGGCTTTCTTCCTTGGCGTCACAGCTGGTCGACACGGAGGGCGAAGCCCGTCGAACCGGCGGGGCCGGAGAGGATCCACCAGCGGTCGGACGTCCACGCGGGGCCCCAGCCGAGGGCGAGCTGGTCCGGGCCGCCGAAGTCGCCGCCGGCGATGATCCGGGCCGGGCGCTCGCGGGCCGGAACGGGCTTTCCCGTGTGGCGTGCCGGCCCCAGCGCGTCGACGCGGTGCCGCCGGGTGGGCTCGGGGCCCGCGGGGCAGGACGGCGACGCCTTTGAGGTCGCTGGCGGACAGGGCGTCGGCGACCGGGCCGTGCAGGGCGAGCAGTTGGTCGGCGCCGTCGCGCCGTCCAGGTCCGCGGCGGCCAGGCCGCCGAGCCCCCGCTGCCGCCACCGTCCGCGTCCGCGGCGTGGCGGACGGGCTGGGCGCGCCGGTCACGTAGGCGATGGGGGCGGGGTCGACCTTGTCGTTGCGGCTCCAGGAGTCCCCGCCGGCGAGGTCGTCCGTGCCGTCGCCGTCGAAGTCCCCGACGACGACGCTGTTGCCCGGCTGGAGCAGTTCGCAACACTCGTTTGACCTGCGCTGCAGCCACCCAAGACACCTCACACCACATGCTTCGCCGTCGTTGGCATCAGGTGGGACGGGTTAGGTCTGCGGCCTGTTGCCCTCGGACGTTCCCTGGCGGCTCGGCCGGCACGCTGCGGCGTTCGGTGCCTGGCACGTTCGCCTGGTGGGACAAGCGGTGATGTTCTCCTGCTGCCCCTTGGGCATGGTGCGTTTCGGGCTGCCTGCGGACTCCTTTGCGCCGGGCCGGCGGCGCTTGGCTTTCCCCGGGCTCGGCGCCAAAGGCGTTGCCGTGCACCGGCGTTCGGCGCAGCACCCGTTTTCCGCACCCCCGGAGGACCCCCCACCCCCGGAGGGGACCTCACCCCCCGGCCGATCCACCCCCGCCGCCCGCTAGTTGCCGCAGTGTCCAGCCGTGGCCGGTGGGGTCCAGGGGCTGGGTGGCGTGGGTGAGGAGTTCGGCGGCGCGGCGGTAGGAGAGGCGGCCGCGGGAGGAGCGGAAGACGGGGCCCCTGACGTGGCCGAGGGTGAGCAGCGGCAGGAGGCGGGCGGTGCCGGGGCCCCAGCGCACCGGGGGAGTGCGGTGGGTGCGGAGCCGGCGGGCGGCCAGGTCCAGGTGGTCTACGTCGAGCGCCAGCACGCGCGCGATCGGCGCCCCGGACTCGAACAGCAGGTGCCACAGGGCCTGTTCACGCAACGGCGCGTCGAGCGCCAGGACGGCGGCGGCCTGGTCCGCGCTGAGTCGGGCGGCCGGCGCGACGGGCAGCGGACGCAGACCGCCGGTGGGATCACCGGCCAGCCAGCCGCGTTCCCGCCACCAGGCGACCGCGCTGCCCAGCGCCGACGCCTCACGGTTGGCGGTGCGGGCGCCGACCACCGCGGACCGGGCGGCGAACGCCTCCCGCAACCGGGCCGGCGCGTCCGCCGCGTCCAGCCGGGCCAGCGGCAGCGCGGGGGGAACCGCGTTGCGCCGCGCGTCACCGGCCGGCGCCGCCCGGTCCACCAGCGCCCACGCCCAGGTGGCCAGCGCGATCCGGTACACCCGCCGCGACCCGTCCCCGAGCCCCGCGCCGGCCAGGTAACGGTCCACGGCCACCGCGTACTCCACCGGCGGCGCGCCCCCGCTCCCGGCCGCCCCTCCGCCCCGCCCGCCGCTGCCGGGCGCGTCGCTCATGAGCCCGCGCCCTTCCGCTCCGGCCCGCTCATGCCCGTACCCCCTCCTGCTGAGGTCGGCGTCCTGATCGCACAACCGCAGTAAACGACTGGCGGAACACCGTCCTGGACATTCTAAGTTGACACAGGCTGACTCAACTAATTTCGTGGACAGCTCTGGCGTGGCGGTTCTGTCGCCCAGCACGCTGCGCGTATGTCCTCCGCCTCGCGTCTCGCGGTGCTGCGCCTGCGTGCGTTCCGCCGCTTCTTCATCGGCTATTGCGCCTCCCTGCTCGGCTCCTCGATGGCCTCGATCGCGGTGACGTTCGCCGTGCTGCGCGGGGGCGGCGGGGGAACGGAGCTGGGGTGGGTGATGGCGGCGCGCATCCTGCCGCTGGTGGCGATGCTGCTGGTGGGCGGGGTGGTGGGGGACCGGCTGGGCAGTCGGCGGGTGATGATCACCGCCGACGTCGCGCGGGTCGTGACGCAGGCCGGGCTCGCGGTGGCGCTGGCCGAACGGGCCACCGGGCTGGGGGTGTTGCTGCCGCTGGTGGTGATGTGGGGTGCGGCGGAGGCATTGTTCACCCCGGCGCTGACCGCGCTGGTGCCGGCCATCTCCGACGACGCGACGCTCAACGAGGCCAACGCCCTGCTGGGGATGGCCCGTTCGACCGCCGCGATCGCCGGTCCCGTGCTGGCCGGGGCGGTGATCACGGCGGCCGGCCCCGCACCGGTTCTGGTGCTGGACGCGGCCAGTTACGCGGTGAGCGCGTTCGCCCTGTTCGGACTGCCGCCCGTGGAGGCGCCGTTGCGGCCTGCGACGTCGTTTCTGACCCAACTGCGCGAGGGCTGGGGGGAGTTCGGCTCGCGGACCTGGCTGTGGGTGACGACGGCCTGCTTCAGCCTGTTCAACCTGCTGGTGTGGGCGCCGTTCCTCGTGCTGGGGCCGGTGGAGGCGCAGGCGCGGCTGGGCGGTTCCTCGGCGTACGGGCTGATGATGGCGGCCTACGGCGCCGGTGCGGTGATCGGCGGCGCGTTGCTGCTGGGGCGGCGGCCCCGGCGCCCGCTGCTGGTGGCGACGGCCGCCGGGACGGGGTGGGCGCTGCCGTCGTCGGCGCTGGCGTGCGGCCTCCCCCTGGCCGGGGTGTGCGCCGCCACGCTGCTGGCCGGGGTCGGGTCGGCGGTGTGCGGATCGCTCTACGGAACGGTGACGCAACGTCAGATTCCGCCCGGCGCACGGGCCCGGGTCGGCGCGTACACCTCGTTCGGCTCCTACGTGCTCGGCCCGATCGGCCTGGCCGCGGCCGGCCCGCTGGCGTCACTGTCCGGCGCCCGCCACGTCCTGGCGTTCGGCGCCGCCTGGCAACTGGCCTCCACCGCGGTCGTGTTGCTGCTTCCCGCGGTGCGTTCCGTCTCCGGGGAGGTGCCTTCTGTCTCCGGTGAGGTGCTCTCCGGTGAGGTCTCCTCCGTTTCCGGGGAGGTGTCCTCCGGCGAGGTGCCTACCGGGGAGGTGCTCTCCGGTGCGGCCCCCTCCGGCGAGGCGCCGGAGGCCGGTCCGGGGGCGGTCGCCGAGCCTGCCCCGTGACGCCCTGCGCCTGCGCGACGGAACGCGGTGGAACGCGCGGCCTGCTGAGTGCGGACCGCTGAGCGCGGACGCTTGAGCGCGGACCGCTGGGCCGGCGGCGACGGCAGGATCGCGCCCACCTGGGAGGTCCGGCAGGACGACGCCGGCGCCGCGTACCGCACCGGCGGCCGGCGTCGGGGCCGACGGGCTCACGCCGGGCGGGACGCGCCGACGAACGGCATCTCGTTCACCGGTGCCAGGCGGACCTCGGCACCGGGATGGGGTGCGTGGATGATCTGGCCGTGGCCGACGTAGATCGCCACGTGGCTGACGCCGGCGTAGTAGAACACCAGGTCGCCGGGCCGCAGTTGGGACCGGTCGACCCGGGAGCCGGCGTTGATCTGGCTGTAGGTGGTCCGGGGCAGCGTGACGCCGGCGGCGGCCCACGCGGCCTGCGTGAGGCCGGAGCAGTCGTAGGCGGACGGGCCGGTGGCGCCCCAGGCGTAGGGCTTGCCGAGTTGCGCGTAGGCGAACGCGACGGCCGCCGCGGCCCGCGCGCTCGGCGCGCCGGAGGGCGGCGGCGCGAGCGGGGGATACGCGGCGGAGGCGGGGGAGGCGGCGTCGGGGGCGGGCGCGCCGGGGTCGGCGGCCACGATGGCGGCCCGCTGCCGCGCGCCGACCAGGCCCAGCAGCCGTTCGGCCTCGCCGAGCCGGCCGTCAACGGCCTTCTTGTCGGCGTCCAGTTGCTTCTCGGTGGCGTTGATCGCCGACAACTGCTGCGCCGCCCGGTCCCTGGCCTCGCGCTGCACGGCCTCCTGGGCGCTCAGCTTGCGCACCGACGCGGCCTCGGCGGCGTTGGCCCGCGCCAGCATCTCGGCGCGTTCCAGGTACTGGCCGGGGCCGGCGGTCAGGAGCAGTTGCAGCGTGGGGTCCTCGCCGCCGGTGCGGTACCGCTCGGCGGCCAGCCAGCCGAGCTGGTCGCGGGAGGCGTTCGTCTGCTGGGTCCGGCGTGCCAACTGGTCCTGGAGAACGCCGAGCCGGCCGCGCATCCGGTCCGCCTTCGCCTGGGCGCCGTCGTACTTCTGGGTGGCCGCCTCGGCCTGCTGGTACAGCTTGTCGACCCGCTGCCTGACCTGCTCGGGCGTGGGCCGCGCCGCCGCCTGTCCGGTCTCGGTGAAGCCGGTGGCCGACACCGCTCCGGCGACCGCGATGGTCACCGCCGTGCGCGCGGTGTTCGCCGACGCGGTGTTCCGCCGGCGTTTTCGGTGCGGCATCGAAGCCTTCGCCGAGGGTTTCGCGTGAGCTGCCACGGGTTCCACCGCTCCTCGTTACGTCACTGTCCGGCTGCCTGCGGGGGCGTTGCCCGCTCCCGCCGGAGTAGGACGCTAGCCCCGGCGCCCACCCCGCCATGCGCCGCCGACCAGGACTGGCGGTAATCGACCGACTCCTGAACGTGATTGAACGTACCGGCGCTCCCGTTGCGTGAACCGGGACCGGAGACGACCGTCGGCGATGGTGGGACGGGGCGTGCGGAGGTGAAACGGAGGCGGATCGCGGGCGCGGACGGAAGCGGGCCGGGGGCGCGGACGGAGGCGGGCCGGGGGTGCGGGCAAGGGCCGTGGGAAGGCTGGTTAGGCTCCGGGCATGGACGTGCTTCTTCATCTTTTCGTCGGCCTGCACATCATCGGTATCGCCGCGCTGCTCGGCGGCGTGCTGACTCAGCTGCCGCCGCTGGCGAAGGCCGGCCAGCCGACGCGGATGGTCCCGGCCATGCTGTGGGGCGCGCTCACCATGCTGGTGACCGGCATCATCCTGGTCGGCATCACGCAGGCCCAGCACGTGCACCTGAGCCCGTTCAAGATCGGTCTGAAGGTGGCGATCCTGGTGGTCGTCCTCGGACTGGTCTACGTCAAGCGTGACGACGAGACGGTGGACCGCTCCCTGGTCACCGCCGTCGGAGCCCTCACCGCGGCGAACATCTTCATCGCCGTGCTGTGGACCTGACCGACGTCTGCGACGGACGGCGTCGGCCGCCGCGAGAGCCTGGTCCGCGCCGGGGTCCGACCCCTTCGGTGCCGTCGGCGCCGTCGGCCGATCCGAACTCCCGCCGTTCCCACGGACGTTGATCACCCACCGGCTTCGCCTCCCCGCCTGCGCCGCCCGAGGCGGGGCCGCGGTGAGAGACTTCCGTCATGGCTGACCTGATCGCATCGCGGCGAACCGTCCGGACCGCCCGGCCGGTGATGGACCTGGACGCGTCCGACGACCCCGGGCCGGGCGGTCCCGACGGCCGGCGTGCGGTGCCGGCCGGACTCGGCCCGGTACCGGTGGGCGGCACGCGGGCCGGCGGATCGTGACCGGCCGCCCGCACGTCCTGCTGTCGGCCGCCGTCAGCCTCGACGGTCACCTGGACGACACCGGACCGGACCGCCTGATGCTGTCCGGTCCCGAGGATTTCGAACGGGTCGACGCGCTGCGGGCGGACAGCGACGCCATCCTGGTCGGCGCCAACACCCTGCGCAGCGACGACTCCCGGCTCCTGGTCGCCTCCGCCGAACGGCGGGCCGAGCGCGTCCGCCGGGGTCTGCCCGAGCACCCGCTGAAGGTGACCGTGACCGCCTCCGGCGGCCTGGCGTCCCACCTGCGGCTCTGGCACAGCGGCGGCGACAAGCTGGTCTTCACCGTCGACGCCACCGCGGACGCGCTGCGCGACCGGCTCGGCGGGCTGGCGGAGGTGGTGAGCACCGGGCCGGTGATCGACTGGGGCGCGCTGCTGGACGAACTCGGCCGGCGCGGCGTGCGGCGGCTGATGGTGGAGGGCGGCCAGACCGTGCACACCCAGCTCGTCGCCGGCGACCTGGCCGACGAGATCCAACTGGCCGTCGCCCCGGTGCTGGTCGGCGACGCCGCCGCGCCGCGTTTCCTGGGCACCGCGGAGTATCCCGGCGGCCCCGCCTCCCGCATGCGCCTGCTGGGCGCGGACGTCGTCGGCGACGTCGTCCTGCTCCGCCTGGCACCGAAGGACCGCGAACCGGAGGACGCCGCACCGGAGGATGTCCTCCGGACGGGGGACGCGGGGGGCGTTCCTCCGGAGGATGCCGCGCCGGGGGGTGCTGCGCCGGGGGGCGTTCCGTCGGAGGGTGCCGCACCGGAGGGCTCCGCATCGGGGGATGCCGCACCGGAGGACACCGCATCGGGGGATGCCGCCCCGGATGACCCCTCCCCGGAAGACGACGCGCCGACGGACGGGCCTCCGGAAGGCAGCCGCCCGCGCTGAGCCCCGCCAGCCGCCAGCCCCACGCCCGACACCGCCCCACGCCCGACACCGCCCCACCCCCCGACACCGCCCCGCCCCCGCGATCAGCCGTCCCCATCCCCCGAAAGCGTGACCCGAGGAGTGACGACACCGGTGACCGACGCCGACCACGCCTGGATGCTGCGGGCGATCGACCTGTCCCGCGGCTGCCCGCCGTCGGACACCGCGTACTCGGTCGGCGCGGTCGTCGTCGGCGCCGACGGCACCGAACTGGCCCACGGGTTCAGCCGCGAGGGCGGCGATCCGAAGGCGCACGCGGAGGAGGCCGCGCTGGCCAAACTGCCGCCGGGCGATCCCCGGCTGGCGGGCGCCGTGCTCTACAGCACGCTGGAGCCCTGTTCGCAGCGCGCCTCCCGTCCGGTGCCGTGCGCCCGGCTGGTGCTGGCGGCCGGCATCCCGCGGGTCGTCATCGCCTGGCGCGAGCCGCCGCTGCTGGTGGCGGACTGCGTCGGCGTGGAGCTGCTGGCCCGCGCCGGCGTGACCGTCGTGGAGCTGCCCGACCTGGCGGAGGCGGCCCGACAGGTCAACGCGCACCTGCTGGGCTGAGTCGGTCCGGCCGGCGCGGGGGCGGTCCGGCGGTCCGGGCACCACCGCCAACTCCCTTACCGGAAGCGCCGGATACCGTGCCCGCACCCCGCACCCCGCACCCCGGCCACCGCACCCCGCACCCCGGCCACCGCACCCCGCACCCCGGCCACCGCACCCCGCACCCCGGCCACCGGTCACCGCACTCCGCACTCCGCACCTCGGCCACCGGGTCACCGGCCGCGCATGGCTCGTCGGAACGGCCGGGAGGCGTCAGGCCGGGCGGGTCGCGCCGTAGATCGGCATCTCGGTGACCGGCTGGATGTCGATGACCGCGCCGGTGTGCGGGGCCTGGATCATCTCGCCGTCGCCGATGTACATCGCCACATGGCTGATGTCGCTGTAGTAGAAGACCAGGTCGCCCGGTTCGAGGTCGGATATCGCCACGCGGGTGCCGACGTCGACCTGGTCCCACGTGGTGCGCGGCAGGGTGACGCCGGCCGCCGCCCACGCCGCCTGGACCAGGCCGGAGCAGTCGTAGGAGTTCGGGCCGGTGGCGCCCCAGACGTACGGCTTGCCGAGCTGCGCCTTGGCGAACGCGATGGCCCTGGCCGCCTTCGTGGCGTAGGACGCGCTCGACGTGGCGTGCGAGGCGGCGGCCAGCCGGGCGGCGGAGGCGCGGGCGGCGGCCTCGCGCTGCGCCTGGAGCTGGGCCAGCCGCTCCTTCTGCTGCCGGTTGAGGCTGTTGAGCAGGGTCTGCGCCTGACGCAGCTTGTCCTGCACCGCCCGCCGGTCGGTGTCCAGCTTCTGCTGCGCGTTCTGGAGGGTCAGCAGGCTCTGCGACGCCTGGGTGCGCTGCCGGGCGGTGGCGGCCATCTGATCCTCGTACCGGGTCAGGACCTTGCTCTGCTGGGCCGCGCCGCGCTTGAGCAGGTTCTCCGAGTCGAAGAAGGCCTGCGGATCGTTGCTCAGCAGCAGTGTGGCGGTCGGGCCCAGGCCGTTCGTGCGGTACTGCGCCGCCGCGTACTCGCCCAGCGTGCGTCTCGTCGCGTTCAACTGCTCGGCGCCGGCGGCCACTTGGTTCAGCAGCGCGTTCGCCTTCGTCCGCTGGTGGCCGGTGGTGGCCTGCGCCTGGTTGTACCGCTGGGTCGCGGTGTCCGCCTGGTGGTTGAGCGCGTCGACCTTCGCCTGCACCTCCTGGACGGACGGCTCGGGCTTCGACGGCGCGGCGGCCGCGCTCTCGCTCAGCAGGGTGACCGTCGCCAGCGCGGCCGACGTCAGCCCGATCACCGCACGCGGTGCGGTGACGACGGCGGTACGCGGACGCGGCTTGCGGTGCGACGCCATGACGGCGCTCCTTCCGTGACCGCTTGCCGGGTCAGCTGACGGGTTCGGGCATCGGAAGGCCGCCCTACGGCCGGTCCGCGCCGGTGCGCGGG
Source organism: Streptantibioticus silvisoli (assembly GCF_027947535.2). Classification (GTDB taxonomy): domain Bacteria; phylum Actinomycetota; class Actinomycetes; order Streptomycetales; family Streptomycetaceae; genus Streptantibioticus_C; species Streptantibioticus_C silvisoli. The sequence continues at coordinate 49,046 of NZ_JAAGKO020000041.1, read as the reverse complement.
CAGGCCGATTCACCCCCAGGTCGAACAGGTTGGGTCCCCGGCTCCGGCCAGGCCGGATTCAGCGGCGGCAGTCCGTTTCGGCACATCACCGAGTCAGGGGCGGACGCCTGGTCGAGCACGCTAGCGAAGGTGTGCGGCTTCTGTGAAGCCCGGGACGTGATGTGGCCGCGACTTTTCCGTTATCTCCCGGTGTCCTAAAGGGGGGGTGCGGATACGGAGCGTGACGGCCGGGGTGGAACGTCTGCCGGGGGAGGGTGGCGTGCTCGGCGCTCGCGCTTGGTGCTCGGTTCTCGGCGCTTGGGGAACGGCCGGTGCGGTCGGCGTATTGGCGTATCGGCACACTGGCTTGCGGGACGTACCGGCGCACAAGTCGTATCGGCGTATCGGTACACAAGCTGTATCGGCGTACCACCGCACAAAACGATCGGCGTACCGGCGTACCGGCGCACCAAGACCCACCGCCCCCGCCCCGCGCCGCCGACCGCCCTCACCCGGTCCCTCGATCCGCCCGCCGCCGCGGAACCCAGAACCCGCGGAACCCAGAACCCGCGGAACCCGGGCCCCGCAGAACGCAGACCCTCCGCAGAACGCAGACCCCCGCAGAAGCCCAGAACCCCCTCCGGCCTGGCGTTCGTCGTACCGGGGTGGACCGGGTCATGGCTGTCCGTGCGGCCGCCTAGACTCGGTGGACGATGAGCAGCCTCTTCGACGACAGCTTCCTGGCCGCCCTGGAGCCGACCGGGGACGGCCCGCCGCCGCCTCCGGACGACCACGAGTACGCGGACTCCCACGCCGCGGACGACGCGCCGCACGACCTGTTCGGCGGCCGGTTCGACGCGCCTCCGCCGCGGGACGCGTACTACCGCGACGGCGCCCCGCGCCCGGCCCTCGACGCCGACGCCCTGCTGGAGGGGCTGAACGACGAGCAGCGCGCCGCCGTCACGCACTCCGGCTCCGCGCTGCTCATCGTGGCCGGCGCCGGGTCCGGCAAGACCCGGGTGCTCACCCACCGCATCGCCCACCTGCTCGCCGCGCGCAACGTGCACCCCGGTCAGATCCTGGCCATCACGTTCACCAACAAGGCCGCCGGCGAGATGAAGGAACGCGTCGAGCAGCTGGTCGGCCCGCGGGCCAACGCCATGTGGGTCTCCACGTTCCACAGCGCCTGCGTGCGCATCCTGCGGCGCGAGAGCAAGCACCTGGGCTTCACGTCCAGCTTCTCCATCTACGACGCCGCCGACTCCAAGCGCCTGATGGCCCTGGTCTGCCGCGACCTGGACCTCGACCCGAAGAACTACCCGCCGAAGTCGTTCAGCGCCAAGGTCTCCAACCTCAAGAACGAGCTGATCGACGAGGAGACCTTCGCCGCCCAGGCGGAGAACCCGTTCGAGAAGAAGCTCGCCGAGGCCTACGCGCTCTACCAGGCCCGGCTGCGCGAGGCCAACGCCCTCGACTTCGACGACATCATCATGACCACCGTCAACCTGCTCCAGGCGTTCCCCGACGTCGCCGGGCACTATCGGCGGCGCTTCCGGCACGTCCTCGTCGACGAGTACCAGGACACCAACCACGCCCAGTACACCCTGGTGCGCGAACTCGTCGGCACCCCCGCGAGCACCGAGCCCGACCCGGCCGTGCCGCCGCCGGCCGCCGACCCGGACGACGCGATGGCCGAGCTGTGCGTGGTGGGCGACGCCGACCAGTCCATCTACGCGTTCCGCGGCGCCACCATCCGCAACATCCTCCAGTTCGAGGAGGACTACCCGGACGCCACCACCATCCTGCTGGAGCAGAACTACCGCTCCACGCAGAACATCCTCACCGCGGCCAACGCCGTCATCGAACGCAACGCGAGCCGCCGCCCGAAGAACCTGTGGACCCAGGCCGGCGCGGGCCCGGTCATCACCGGCTACGTCGCCGACACCGAGCACGACGAGGCGTCCTACGTCGCCGAGGAGATAGACCGCCTCAGCGACTCCGGCCGGGCCAAGCCCTCCGACGTGGCGATCTTCTACCGCACCAACGCGCAGTCCCGGGTCTTCGAGGAGATCTTCATCCGCGTCGGCCTGCCCTACAAGGTCGTCGGCGGCGTGCGCTTCTACGAGCGCAAGGAGGTCCGCGACGTCCTCGCCTACCTGCGCGTGCTGTCCAACCCCGAGGACACCGTCCCGCTGCGCCGCATCCTCAACGTCCCCAAGCGCGGCATCGGCGACCGCGCCGAGGCGATGATCGACGCCCTGTCGATGCGCGAGAAGATCTCCTTCCCGCAGGCGCTGCGCCGCGTCGAGGAGGCGTACGGCATGGCCGCCCGGTCGCTGAACGCCGTGCGGCGCTTCAACGACCTGCTCGAAGAGCTGCGCACCGTGGTGGAGTCCGGCGCCGGCCCGGCCGTCGTCCTGGAGGCGGTCCTCGAACAGACCGGCTACCTCGCGGAGTTGCAGAACTCCACCGACCCGCAGGACGAGACCCGGATCGAGAACCTCCAGGAACTCGCCGCCGTGGCCCTGGAGTTCGAGCAGGACCAGCCCGAGGGATCGCTGGCGGACTTCCTGGAGCAGGTCGCCCTGGTCGCCGACTCGGACCAGATCCCGGACGACGAGGAGGGCGGCGGCGTCATCACGCTGATGACGCTGCACACCGCCAAGGGCCTGGAGTTCCCGGTCGTCTTCGTCACCGGCATGGAGGACGGCGTCTTCCCGCACATGCGCGCCCTCGGCAAGACCAAGGAGCTGGAGGAGGAACGCCGCCTCGCCTACGTCGGCATCACCCGTGCCCGCGAACGGCTCTACGTCACCCGTTCCACCATGCGCAGCGCCTGGGGCCAGCCCTCGTACAACCCACCGTCCCGATTCCTGGAGGAGATCCCCGCCGAGCTGATCGACTGGAAGCGCACCGGCGCCGGCCCGTCCGCCCCGGCGGCCTCCGTCTCCCGGTCGGCCGCCTCCTCCGTGCTGTCCACCGGCCGCGGCACCAGCAACCACTTCGCCACCCGCCGCACCGGCGCCCGGGAGCGCGACGTCGTCGCCCTCACCGTCGGTGACCGCGTCACCCACGACTCCTTCGGCCTCGGCACGGTCGTCGGCGTCAAGGGCGCCGGTGACAACGCGGAGGCCACGGTCGACTTCGGCGGCGAGAAACCGAAGCGGTTGCTGCTGCGGTACGCGCCGGTGGAAAAGCTCTAGCCTCCGGCGGTTTCCGGGGTTCCAGGCTTCTGGGGCTGCGGGTTCACGGGTTCGGGGTTCCGGCTTCTGGGGGTGCGGCGGCTCCGGTGGGTTTCGGGCTTCTGGGGCTGCGGGCTCCCGGGTTCGGGGTTCGGGGTTCCGGGTTCCGGGTTCCGGGTTCCGGGCTTCTGGGGTGCGGCGGCTCCGGTGGGTTTCGGCGTCCCGGGGCCGAGGCTCCGGCGGGTCGTCCGGCGTTCCGGCATTCCGGGGCTGCGGAGGTTCTGGCGGTCTTCGGGGCCTCTGCCGCGCGGCGGGCTCCCGGGAACGTCGCCAGTCGCTTGGGGCGGCCGTTGCGATTGTCGGGTGATCACATGGGTGAACGGGACCTTCGGTGCCAGTCGGACCGCGCCGCCGACCGCACTCGCTGAGGCCCGGCGCCGACGTCGGGCAGTCCGCCGGGCGAGCGAGACCGGGAGATAACGGGCGGCGCGGAAGCCCGATCCCGCGGTCCGGCCGCCCGGGGGCGGTTGTCACCGGCGGCAGCCGTGTGATTTCGCACTCGGTGTGCTGCCCTTGGCTGCGCGACAGGGAAGCTGGCGATAACGTTCGTTCACGCGTGCCGGTGGCGACCACGGCGAAGGCAAGCATGGAGGCAGTGATGGATGTGACCGGTCCGATTCGCGTAGTGGTGGCCAAGCCGGGGCTCGACGGCCACGACCGCGGGGCGAAGGTCATCGCCCGCGCGCTGCGGGACGCGGGCATGGAGGTCATCTACACCGGCCTGCACCAGACGCCCGAGCAGATCGTCGACACCGCGATCCAGGAGGACGCCGACGCGATCGGCATGTCCATCCTCTCCGGTGCCCACATGACGCTCTTCGCCAAGGTCATCGACCTGCTCGGCGAACGCGACGCCCGCGACATCCAGGTCTTCGGCGGCGGCATCATCCCCGAGGCCGACATCGCCCCGCTGCGCGAGATGGGCGTCGCCGCGATCTTCACCCCCGGCACCCCCACCACCGACGTCGTCGAGTGGGTCCGCGGCAACGTCCGCATCCCGGCCTGATCCGGCCGGGGGTCGGCCTGATCCGGCCGGGGTCGGCCCGCTCCCTCCGCATCCCGTCCCTCCGGAGGCGCGACGACCCCTCCGGAGTGCAACGGTTTCTTGGGGGCGGCAACGGGTTCTTCTGCGCCCGCATCGGTTCCTGCTGGGGTCACCGATGTGGGGCCCTGCGGGCTTGCCGACGGCCGGTCCCTGCGAGGGTGCGGACCCGCAGCCGCTCCCGGGGGCGCCCACGCCCGGTTCCTCCGGGGGTACGGACAGCGGGGCCCTGCGGGGGCGCGACGATGCGCGATCTCCGGCGAGGTGCGGGCGCCGGTGCGGTGCGGACGCCGGTGCCCAGCGCAGGGCCGCCGGTGCTGGTGTTCCTCGGGGGAGCGGGCCCGATGGACAGCGGTCCTCGCCCCGACGCCCCCGCCCGTCAGCCCCTGCAAGGACAGCGGCTCCCGCCCCGACGCCCTCCGCCCGTCAGCCCCTGCAAGGGCAACCGCCCCCGTCCGTCAGCACCCTCCACGGACGGCGGCCACCGCCCCGTCGAGGTCCGTGCCGGCCAGTTCCGCGTGCATCACGGCGCGGAGCTGGAGCGTGGTGACCAGGCGGCGGAACGCCTCCGTCCAGTAGCCGGCCGCCCCGGGCGCGGCGTGCGGGCCGTCCTCGGAGGGCTCGGCGGTGAAGGGGGTGAGCCGGCCGGCGTCGGAGGGGTCCAGGCAGCGTTCCGCCAGCCCCATGACGCCGCTGAAGCTCCACGGGTAACTGCCGGCCTCCCGGGCTATGTCCAGCGCGTCGATCACCGCACGCCCCAGCGGCCGGGCCCACGGCACCGCGCACGCGCCCAGCATCCGGAACGCCTCCGACAGCCCGTGCGCCGCGACGAACTCCGTTACCCACGCCGCCCGTTCGTGCTCCGGCAGTACGGACAGCAGCCGCGCCGGATCGCCCGCCACCGCCGCCGACGCCGGAACGGACGGCGGCGGACCCAGCAGGGCGCGCGCCCACTCCGCGTCGCCCTGCCGCACCGCCGCGCGGGACCACGCCCCGTGCAGGTCGTCCCGCCAGCCGTCCGCCACCGCCAGCGCGACGATCTGCTCCGGCGACCGGCCACCCAACCGCTCCCCCCAGCCCCCCAGCCCCGCGGCCTCCACTAACTGCCCCAGCCACCAGGCCCGTTGACCCCGCCCGGACGGCGGAGTGACGACCACCCCGTCACGTTCCATCCCCGCGTCGCACTCCCGCGGTGCCTCGACGACCACGCGCGGACCGACCCCCGTACGGTCCAACGTGACGCAGGCCAGGGCCCGTTCGGCCATCCGGTGGGAAAGCGCTGAACCGGGCAGGCAGGACAGCAGCTCCGCGGCGGTGGACCGCACGTTGCGACTGCGGTCGGTCAGCGCCGCCTCCAGGAACTCCTCGTCCGCCGGGCCGAGTCCGGTGCGCAGCGAGTCGAGGAACAGCAGCCGGTCCTCGGCCCGTTCCTGCCCCCAGGAGGACCGCAGCAACGCCAGCCCGGCCGCCGGATCGTCCACCCGCAGCGCGGACAGCAGCGCCACCCGCTCGGCGAACAGCCCCTCCTCCCACAACGCCCGTGCCGCCCGTGGATCCTGCGCCGCGTCCCCCGCGGCGCCGTGGTCCCCGGACCGCAGCGCGAACTTCCAGTCCGCGTTCAGCCCGGCCAGCCATCGCCCGCGCGGTCCGGCCAGCGTCACCGCGCCGGCGCGCAGGTCGGTCCTGGCCCGCGCGGCGTCGAGCAGACCGGGCAGCGACGAGGGCGGCGGCCGGTATCCGTACGCGTTGGCCGCCGCCAGCCACTGCGGCAGCAACTCCGCCAGACTCGGCGCACTGCTCCGCCCACCGCCCGAACCGGCCGCCCCCGCACGGTCGTTGAGCAACTGCGCCAACCGCCGCGCCGCCGGCTCCGGCAACGGCGGCCGGGTGTCCGGCGCGGCCGGTGCCGGGTGCTCCGCGCTCACCGCGGGGCGCAGCCCGGCCCGCCGCCGCACCGTGGCGACCGCCGCCGCGTCCAGCAACGCCACCGCCGCGTCCCGCTCCCCGCCCGGCCCGCCACGCCGGTCCGTCCCCAGCAACGCCGCCGACAGCAACGACTCCCAGTCACCGGGCACGCTGTCGCCGGGCACTTCGCCCTTGCCGGCCACGCTGTCGCCGGGCACCCCCGCACCGGGCACGTTGTCGCCGGGCGCGCCCTCGCCGGCCACGCCGCCGTCGGCCGCCGTGTCCGCGCGGCCCAGCGCACCCCCGCCCGGCACACCCCCACCGGGCACGCTGTCGACCGGCGTCACCGGGCCCGCGCCGACCGGCGCCCCCGCACCGGTCGCCCCGCCGCCGTCCCCGTCGACGACCTCGCCCCCGGCCGCCGTCCCCGGTCCCGGGCCCGTCCCGTACGTCCCGTTCATGCTCCCTGTCCTCCTCCTGATCCCCATGCGCCCCCGGTTCCCTCTGATCCCCCTGCCGCGCGGTCGGGCCCCGGGCGGGTCACAGCGTCACGGCCTGGGCCGGCTCGGCGTCGTCGGCCGACCAGGTGGTCAGCGGGGTGAACCCGCGGTGTCCCAGTGAGCCGAAGACGGTGACCGGCGCGCCGCCGGATGTCGCCGCCAGCCGCCACAGACCGGGACGTCCGAGCCGCCGGGGGTCGACGGGCAGCGCGGCGCCGCCGTCCGCGTCGGACAGCTGCCAGCCGGTCGGCGCCGGTATCGGGACCACGCCGGCCAGCACCACCGGCCAGCCCTCCAGCCAAGGGTCCGCCGCCAGCGCCCGGCCGTACCCGTCCAGCGCCTCGCCGACCCGCACCCCGGGCGGCACCGTGCCGGGGCCCGGCTCACCGTGCCGTTCGCCGAGTACCGCCCGCAGGGGCGACGCGCCGGGGTGGAAGGCGAGTTCGGCGTCGAGCGTGCGGCCGACCGGCAGCGACAGCTCCGGCGACCGGCCCGCCGCGCCGAACGACAGCAGCAGTGCCGACCGCCCGAGTTCCGCCCCGAGCAGCCAGGTCCGGCGCGTGGTGAGCCTGCCCTCGGCGCTGTCCTGCCGCGCGAGCACCAGCCAGCGGTCCCGAACGGCGGGACCGGCCAGCAGTTCGGCGCTGTCGGTGGTGAAACCGACCCGGGCACGCACGGTCGCGGCCAGCCCCCGCGGCAGTGCGTCGCCCGCCTGGTGGCCGCGGGCCAGCAGGTGCAGCAGACCGTGCTCCTCCAGCATCCGGGACGGCCAGTCCCCGCCGGAGCCCGGTATGGCGGCGAACTCCCGGGCGCGCGAGGCGAGTCCGGGGGCCTGCGCGTCGACCATGCGGGCCGCGACCTCGTCCCACACCTGCCAGCCGGCCGGACCGGTGGCCGCGAAGCCGGTGCGGATCTGGTCGGCCAGCCGCTGCTCCAGCTCGCTGACGCCGTCCGCCACCCGTTTCGCCCGCCGTTCGGCCCGCCGCCGCGCCGCCTGCGGGTCGGCCTTCCCCGCCGCGTTCTCCCCGGTCGCGGCGGCCCTGCGCTCCCCGGCCGCCGACCGCGCGTCCCGCCACTCGCGCACCCAGTCCGGCGCCGCGTCCGCGCCCGCCGCGGGGAAGCCGGCCGCCGGGTCCCGGTGGGACCAGAGCAGCAGCAGCCCCAAGGCGTGCTTGCAGGGGAACTTGCGGCTCGGGCAGGTGCAGCGGAAGGCCGGCGGCCCCCCGAGATCGGCCACCGCCCGGTACGGCTTCGCCCCGCTGCCCCGGCACTCGCCCCACACCCACGGGCCCGCCCCGCCGGCCGCGGGTGAGGTGCCCGTGCCGGACCACGGACCGGGCACGCCGAGCTTCGCTCCGGCCTTGTTCGAGGCGGCGTCAGGAGCAAGCGCCAGCACCTGCTCGGGCGACCACCTCACTTCGGTGTCCTCCATGCCCGCAACGCTACGAGCGCCCACTGACAATCGCCCCGGGAACGTCTCTGACCTGCGGTCACGTGCGATCTCGGACGGATTGTCAGAGGGCTGGTGCAGGGTGGAACCCGTAGGCGGTTCCCGGGGGTTGGAGCGGGAACCGCGTGGTTCCCGCTGGGCATTTCGTCGTACCGAATTCCAACCTGACCGCGCACACGCATCGTTGGGGGCAGCCATGACAGAACAGGCCCTTCGGCCGCACGCCGAGGACGCATTCGCCGAGGAGCTCAAGGCCCTCGCCGCGGCCGACGACCGCCCGCGCCCGGCCCGTTGGAACATGTCGCCCTGGGCCGTCGCCACCTACCTGCTCGGCGGCGCGCTGCCGGACGGCACGGTGATCACCCCGAAGTACGTGGGACCGCGCCGGATCGTCGAGGTCGCGGTGACCACCTTGGCCACCGACCGCGCGCTGCTGCTGCTCGGCGTGCCCGGCACCGCGAAGACCTGGGTGTCGGAGCACCTGGCCGCCGCCATCAGCGGCGACTCCACGCTGCTGGTCCAGGGCACCGCCGGCACCCCGGAGGAGGCGATCCGCTACGGCTGGAACTACGCCCAGCTGCTCGCCCACGGCCCGAGCCGCGACGCCCTGGTGCCCGGCCCGGTCCTGCGGGCCATGGCCGGCGGCGGAATCGCGCGCGTCGAGGAGCTGACCCGCGTACCGGCCGACGTGCAGGACAGTCTGATCACCATCCTGTCGGAGAAGACCCTCCCGATCCCGGAGCTGGGCGAGGAGGTGATGGCGGTCCGCGGGTTCAACCTGATCGCCACCGCCAACGACCGCGACCGGGGGGTCAACGAGCTGTCCAGCGCGCTGCGGCGCCGGTTCAACACCGTCGTCCTGCCGCTGCCGTCCAGCGTGGAGGACGAGGTCGACATCGTCGCCCGCCGCGTGGAGCAGCTCGGCCGCGCCCTCGACCTGCCGCCGGTGCCGCACGGCGCCGACGAGATCCGCCGTGTCGTCACCGTCTTCCGCGAGCTGCGCGACGGGATCACCGCCGACGGCCGGATCAAGGTCAAGTCGCCGTCCGGCACGCTGTCCACCGCCGAAGCGATCTCGGTGGTCACCGGCGGCCTGGCGCTGGCGGCGCACTTCGGCGACGGGCGGTTGCGCGCCGCCGACGTGGCGGCCGGCATCCTCGGCGCGGTGGTCCGTGATCCGGCGGCCGACCGGGTGGTCTGGCGGGAGTACCTGGAGTCCGTGGTGCGCGAGCGGTCGGGCTGGAAGGACTTCTACCGGGCCTGTCGCGAGGTGGGCGCATGAGCACCGGCACCCTCCCGGGCCCGCCGCGCGGCTCGGTGGCGGGCGACGACGCGGAACGGCTGTGGCTGCTCGGCGTGCGGCACCACGGCCCGGGATCGGCCCGCGCGGTCCGCGCCGCGCTGGACAGCCGGCGGCCCGACGTCGTGCTGATCGAGGGGCCGCCGGAGGCCGACGCGGTGGTCGGCCTGGCCGCCGACCCCGAACTGCGGCCGCCGGTGGCGCTCCTGGCCCACGCGGTGGGCGATCCGGCACGGGCCGCGTTCTGGCCGTTCGCCCGGTTCTCCCCGGAGTGGGTCGCCATCCGCTGGGCCACCGACCACGGCGTCCCGGTCCGCTTCATCGACCTGCCCGCCGCCAACTCCCTCGCACTGCACGCCGAACGCGACGCACGGCAGGAGCTCGCCGAGGCCGATCCCGCCGAGGCCGACGCGGAGCCCGCCGAGGCCGACGCCGACCCCGCCGGCGAATCGGTGCCCCCGGAAGAGGGCGCGCAGCGCGACACGCCCGAAGGCGGCACGCCTGAGGCCGGAGCGGAGTTCGGCGTTCCGGAGGACGGCACGCCCGACATCGTTCCGCGTACGGACGGCACCCCGGAAGACGGCACCCCGGAAGACGGCGCCCCCGAAGCCGGCGCCCCCGAAGCCGGCGCCCCGTGCGCCCACACCCCGCAGGACGCTGAGGATTCCGCCGCCGTACGGGTCGATCCGCTGGCGGTGCTGGCGCGGGCTGCCGGGTACGACGATCCCGAGCGGTGGTGGGAGGACGCCGTCGAGCACCGCGGCCGGGAGGGCGACGACCCGCTCGCGCCGTTCACCGCGCTGGCGTCGGCCATGGAGGCGTTGCGCGAACGCTACGGCGACGGTGGCCACCGGGACGACGCGATCCGCGAGGCGCACATGCGGTTGCGGCTGCGGGAGGCGGTCAAGGAGTTCGGGCGGGTCGCCGTGGTGTGCGGCGCCTGGCACGTACCGGCGTTGCGCGCGGACGCCACCGTCACCGCCGACCGGCGGCTGCTGAGGGGGCTGCCCAAGGTCAGGGCCGAGCTGACGTGGGTGCCGTGGACGCACCGCAGGCTGGCGCGGCGCAGCGGGTACGGCGCCGGCATCGACTCGCCCGGCTGGTACGACCATCTGTTCAGCGCCCCCGACCGCGTCGTCCCCCGGTGGATGACCGCCGTCGCGGGACTGCTGCGCGCGCAGGACCATCCGGTCTCGTCCGCGCACGTCATCGAGGCGGTCCGGCTGGCCGAGACCCTGGCGGCCCTGCGCGGCCGTCCGCTGGCCGGGCTCGGCGAGGCCCACGACGCGGTGCGCGCGGTGATGTGCGACGGCTCCGACGTCCTGCCGGCCCTCATCCACGACCGGCTCGTCGTCGGCGAGGACCTCGGCACCGTGCCCGACAGCGCGCCCGCCGTCCCGCTCGCGCGCGACCTGGTCCGTACACAGCGCACGCTGCGCCTGAAGCCCGAGGCGGCCGACCGGCAGCTCGACCTCGACCTGCGCAGCGACAACGACGCCGCCCGCAGCCGCCTGCTGCACCGGCTCGGCCTGCTCGGCGTCGAGTGGGGCCGGCCGGGCGAGGCGCGGCAGGGCACCGGCACCTTCCGGGAGAGCTGGCAGCTGTGCTGGGAACCGGAGTTGTCGGTGCGGGTCGCCGAGGCCGGCGTGTGGGGCACCACCGTGGAGTCCGCCGCCACCGCCAGGGCGCGGGACGCCGCGGAGACCGCGGCGGGTCTGGACGGCGTCACCGCGATCGCCGAACGCTGCCTGCTCGCCGACCTGCCGGGCGCGCTGCCCACCGTCATGCGGGTGCTGGCCGACCGCGCCGCGCTCGACACGGACGTGAGCCGGCTGGCCGGCGCGCTGCCGGCGCTGGTGCGTTCGGTCCGGTACGGGGACGTGCGCGGTACCGACGCGGGCGCGCTGCGGGAGGTCGCCGAGGGGCTGGCCACCCGGATCTGCGTCGGTCTGCCGCCCGCCTGTGCCGGGCTCGGCGAGGACGGCGCCCGGGAGATGCGCGGCCACCTCGACGGCGTGCACGCGGCGGTCGCGCTGCTGGCCGGGGCGCACGAGCCGCTGCGGGGCCGGTGGGCCGGCGTGCTGCGTTCCCTGGCCGGCCGGGACGCGACGACCCCGGGGCTGATCCGGGGCCGGGCCGCCCGGCTGCTGCTGGACGACGCCCGGCTGGAGACCGCCGAGGCCGCGCGGCTGATGGGGCTGGCCCTGTCGCCGGGCACCGCGCCCCGGGAGGCGGCCGCCTGGGTGGAGGGTTTCCTGTCCGGCGGCGGGATGCTCCTGGTGCACGACGAGCGGCTGCTGGCGCTGGTCGACGGCTGGCTGACGGGGGTGCCGGAGGAGGCGTTCACCGACGTACTGCCGCTGATCCGGCGGACGTTCGCGGAGTTCGACAGCGGAGTGCGGCGCACGGTGGGGGAGTTGGTGCGCCGCGGCCCGTCGACGGCCGGTGGCACGGTGGGCGGGGGCGGCGGTGAGCCGGGGGCCGCCGGGTTCGGCGCGGGCCTCGACCCCGGTCGCGCCGACGCCGTACTGCCCACCCTCAGGCTGCTGTTGGGCCTGCCCGGCGCCGCCCGGGACCTGGAAGGAGACCGCGCATGACGACCACCACGACCGTCCCCGACGCCGACGGTGACGGACCGGAAGCGGAACGCCTGCGGCGCTGGCGGCTGGTGCTGGGCGGCGGGGAGGCGGACGGCACCGGCCACACGCTCGCCGGGCGCGACGCCGCGATGGACCGCACGCTGGCCGCGCTGTACGGCAGCGGCGGCGGTGCCGGGGCCGGCGGCCGTGCCCCGTCCGGGGAGCGCGGCGCGGGACTCGGCGGTTCGGCGCCCCGGGTGGCCCGCTGGCTCGGCGACATCCGGCAGTACTTCCCGACCTCGGTGGTCCAGGTGATGCAGCGGGACGCCATCGACCGGCTCGGGCTGGCCGCGTTGCTGATGGAACCGGAGATGCTGGAGGCGGTCGAGGCGGACGTCCACCTGGTCGGCACCCTGCTGTCGCTGCACAAGGCGATGCCGGAGACCACCAGGGAGACCGCGCGGGTCGTCGTGCGCAAGGTCGTGCGGCAGTTGGAGGCGCGCATCGCCACCCGCACCCGCGCCACGGTCACCGGTGCCCTGGACCGTTCCACCCGGGTCTCCCGGCCCCGGCACCGCGACATCGACTGGGACCGCACGATCCGCGCCAACCTCAGGAACTACCTGCCCGAGCACGGCACGGTCGTTCCGGAACGCCTGGTGGGCCACGGCCGGGCGGCGCGCGCGGTGAAGAAGGACGTCATTCTGTGCATCGACCAGTCCGGTTCGATGGCGGCGTCCGTGGTGTACGCGTCGGTGTTCGGCGCGGTCCTGGCGTCGACGCGGTCGGTCAACACCTCGCTGGTCGTCTTCGACACCTCGGTCGTCGACCTCACCGGCCAACTCGACGACCCGGTGGACGTGCTGTTCGGCACCCAGTTGGGCGGCGGCACCGACATCAACCGGGCGCTGGCGTACTGCCAGTCGCTGATCACCCGGCCGGGAGAGACGATCGTCATCCTGATCAGCGACCTGTACGAGGGCGGCATCCGTACCGAGATGCTCAAGCGGGTCGCGGCGATGAAGGCGTCCGGCACGCAGTTCGTGGCGCTGCTCGCGCTGTCCGACGAGGGCGCGCCGGCCTACGACCGGGAGCACGCGGCGGCCCTCGCGGCGCTGGGGGCACCGGCGTTCGCCTGCACGCCCGACCTGTTCCCCGACGTGATGGCGGCCGCGATCCAGAAGCGCCCGCTGCCGATACCCGAGATCGCGTGACGGACGATACGCGGCGGTTCGTTGACGGCACCGCGTCACCCGGCGACCGCGTGACGTCACCGGGTCGCGTCGCATAGCGGATATGACGGGGCATCAACATCCAAGTCGGAGAGGGAGGTTGCGCCGGGGGCGGTGGGCGTTGAAAGATCAACACGTCATCCGGAACGTGTCCGTCCGCTCGGAAGGCCCCATCGTGCTGTCCCCGGTCCGTGCTGTGCCCGTCGTGTCGCGTGAGCGCGGCACGGGTGGCGGTCGCGCGCTGTCGGTGGCACTGCTGCTCGGGGGATTCCTGGCGCTCGCCTTCGTTCTGTGCGGCCAGGCACACGCGGCGGCGCCGGAAAGCCCGTCCGTGCTGTCCGCGCCCGCGACCGGACCGGCGCTCGCCGACTCCGTGACGCGGGGCGCCGAACAGGGCGCGACGGAGCAGGCGGCCGACGGCGGCCGGGACGTCACGCACGCCGTGGCGGCGGCCACCGCGGGACCGGCGACCGATCCGGTCACCGGACTGATCGACGCCGTCACGGGTGTCACCCACCAGGTGACCACACCCGTCGTGCAGGCCGTCGGCCCGGTGGTTCCGGTTGTCCCAGTGGTTCCGGTGGGAGCACACTCACGGGCGCCCGGGCACCACGTCGCCGACCACCGTTGTTCCGTCGCGACGCGGACCGCACGCCCGGCACCGGCCGGCCCGCGGTCCACCACTGCGGCGCGCACGCGGGCCGGCCACCACGCCGCCCGGCCCGCGCCGCACGCCCTGCCGCGGCAACGCGCCGGTGGTCAGGCGGCTCCGGCTGCCGCGGCCGCACCGGCCGTACCGGTGCGAACCCCGGGCGTGGCCCGGCATTCCGGGCACCCCGTCGACGGCGACGGAACCGCCCACCACACCGGTGGTACGAACGCGTCCGGCCCTGCGGCCGGCGCACACGTCCACCACGACGCGGCCGCCCGTGCGATCGCGTCCGGTTCGACGCCGCTGCGCCGCGCGTCGGACGTCTCCGTACAGCCCGACTAGGCGGTACGGCCCCGCCCGGCATGACGCCGTGCGGTGCGCCCGCCCGGTCGGATCTTCCGCGTCGAACGGCCCGTGACGGAACGTCTTCCGTCACCGCCCTGACGCCACTTCACCCGATCGTGTCGTGCCCGCCGCCCGCGTCGCCGGGCCGCGCCACCGCTGTCGCGCGGTGTCCGCCGACCGGTCACCCCTCGCCCGGTTCGCCGTCCCCCCGCCTGAGCGGTCCGGCGCCTCCGCCGATCCGACAGCACGCCGGATCGAGCGGTCAACGTCAACACCTCACGTTCATCCATCACTTGGAGCACCCTCATGCGTACGACCCTGTGCCGCGCCACCCTCGTCGCCGCTGCCACCGCCGGCCTGCTGGCCCTCGGCTGCGCCGCCGCCGACGCGGCCCCCACGTTCCCGATCACCGGCGTCACCGGCATCACCGGTGGTCTCTCCGGCACCGTCACGCACACCTCCGGCGGTGTCCCCGGCACCGTTACGCACGTCACGGACGTCACCGGCGGTCTCTCCGGCGCCGTCACGCACACCTCCGGCGGTGTCCCCGGCAACGCCACCCACGTCACCGGCCCGGTCACCGGCATCCTGCGATCCGTCACCGGTGACCTGCTGGGCGGCGGCCGGATCGAGCACCCCCTCAACCAGGGCGCCGGCGGCGGCCTGACCGGCACCGCGGGCCACCTCACCGCCGGCCCGGCCGACATCATCAGCGGGCCCGCCGGCACCGTCAGCGGCCTCGACGCCCCCGCGGGCGACCTCACCGCCGGCCCGGCCGACATCATCAGCGGACCCACCGGGAGCGTCAGCGGCATCACCGTCAGCGGACTCGTCGGCACCGTCAGCGGCTTCTCCGGCAACGGAGCCTCCGGCGTCAGCGGACTCACCGGCACCGTCAGCAGCCTCACCGTCGGCGGCCTCACCCTCAGCAGCTTCGACGCCCCGGTCGGCGTTCTCCCCGTCAGCGCCCTCCCCGGCAACGGCGTCTCCGGCCCCGTCGCCGCCCTCCCCGTCCACGGCCCCCTGAGCCCCACCAGCACCGTCAGCCCCATGAACACCGTCAGCCCCCTCAACCCCACCCGCACCGTCGGCGACCTCACCGCCGGGCCCGCCCGTATCAACGGCCGTGACGCCCGGAACCTGCCCGCTTCGGTCGGCGGGGCCGTCGGAAGTGTGGAGCCGTTCGCGTCCGGTACCGGGGTCCAGGCGACCCCGTTGGCACCCTGTGCCGTCGTGCGGTCGGCCGTGTTGACCGGCGTTGCGGTCCGGCAGGGCGTGGCCGCCGGCGTGGCGGCGGTCGGCGTCACCGGCCACTCGGTCGCGCCGCTGCCGGGTGACCTGTCCGACGGCCCGGCGCCGGTGCGGCCGCTCCCCATCTCCCCGCTGGTCCCGACCGTCTGACCGGTCGCCACCGAGCGGTGTCGCCGCGGTCCGCGGTCCCGTACTCCCGTACCGGACCGTGGCGACACTCCCGGCCGCCGGACGGTCCGGGCGCGTGGCTACCCCCCGCGCGCCCGTGGCCGTCCGGCTTCCGGCCCGGCCGCCGACCGGAAACCGGACGGCACTCTGTGACTGTTCTCACCGCCCAGGGGTGACCTGGAATTTAGACCGCCGCTACAGGCAGGGATAACCTGCGATGCGGACATGCCGCGTATCTGGCCGACGTGTGCGCCCTCATTTTCGATCGCGTCCTCACGCCGCCCGCCTGCGGCACGCCCGCGCAGACATCAGACCGGTCACCAGACTGCGACAGAGAAGCAAAGGGACGGACGCGCGTGGACCTGTTCGAGTACCAAGCGAGGGATCTCTTCGCCAAGCACGGTGTGCCCGTGCTGGACGGTGAAGTGATCGACACCCCCGAGGCCGCGCGTGAGGTGACCGAGCGTCTCGGTGGCCGTGCCGTCGTCAAGGCGCAGGTCAAGGTCGGTGGCCGCGGCAAGGCCGGTGGCGTCAAGCTGGCCGCCGACCCGGCCGACGCGGTCGTCAAGGCCGACGCCATCCTGGGCATGGACATCAAGGGCCACACGGTCCACAAGGTGATGCTGGCCCAGACCGCGGACATCGCGGAGGAGTACTACGTCTCCTTCCTGCTGGACCGCACCAACCGCACCTTCCTCGCCATGGCCTCCGTCGAGGGCGGCGTGGAGATCGAAGAGGTCGCGGTCAACAACCCCGAGGCGCTCGCCAAGATCGCGGTGGACGCCAACGAGGGCGTGACCGACGCGAAGGCCCGCGAGATCGTCGAGGCGGCGAAGTTCCCGGCCGAGCTGCACGACCAGATCGCCAACGTGCTGAAGACGCTGTGGACGGTCTTCATCAAGGAGGACGCCCTCCTGGTCGAGGTCAACCCGCTGATCAAGTCGGGTGACGGCAAGATCATCGCGCTCGACGGCAAGGTCTCGCTGGACGAGAACGCCGGGTTCCGCCAGCCGGAGCACGAGGCGCTCGAGGACAAGGCCGCCGCGAACCCGCTGGAGGCCGCGGCCAAGGCCAAGAACCTCAACTACGTCAAGCTCGACGGTGAGGTCGGCATCATCGGCAACGGCGCGGGGCTCGTCATGAGCACCCTGGACGTCGTCGCCTACGCCGGTGAGAACCACGGCGGCGTCAAGCCCGCCAACTTCCTGGACATCGGCGGCGGCGCCTCGGCCGAGGTCATGGCCAACGGTCTGGAGATCATCCTGGGCGACCCGGACGTCAAGTCCGTGTTCGTCAACGTCTTCGGCGGCATCACCGCCTGTGACGCGGTCGCCAACGGCATCGTCCAGGCGCTGGAACTGCTGAAGAACAGGGGCGAGGACGTCACCAAGCCGCTGGTCGTCCGCCTGGACGGCAACAACGCCGAGCTGGGCCGGAAGATCCTCAGCGACGCCAACCACCCGCTCGTTGAGCGCGTGGACACCATGGACGGCGCCGCCGAGCGGGCCGCCGAACTGGCTGCGAAGTAAGGGACGAGGACCAAGAACACCATGGCTATCTTCCTCACCAAGGACAGCAAGGTCATCGTCCAGGGCATGACCGGCGCCACCGGCATGAAGCACACCAAGCTCATGCTGGCCGACGGCACCAACGTCGTCGGTGGCGTCAACCCGCGCAAGGCCGGCACCTCCGTCGACTTCGACGGCACCGAGGTCCCGGTCTTCGGTACGGTCGCCGAGGCGATCGAGAAGACCGGTGCCGACGTCACCGTTATCTTCGTGCCGGAGAAGTTCACCAAGAGCGCGGTCGTCGAGGCCATCGACGCCGAGATCCCGCTGGCCGTCGTGATCACCGAGGGCATCGCCGTGCACGACAGCGCCTCCTTCTGGGCGCACGCGATCGCCAAGGGCAACAAGACCCGCATCATCGGCCCGAACTGCCCCGGCCTGATCACCCCCGGCCAGTCCAACGTCGGCATCATCCCCGGCGACATCACCCAGGCCGGCCGCATCGGCCTGGTGTCGAAGTCGGGCACGCTGACCTACCAGATGATGTACGAGCTGCGCGACATCGGCTTCTCGTCCGCCGTCGGCATCGGTGGCGACCCGATCATCGGCACCACGCACATCGACTGCCTCAAGGCGTTCCAGGACGACCCCGACACCGAGCTGATCGTCATGATCGGTGAGATCGGCGGCGACGCCGAGGAGCGCGCGGCGGCCTTCATCAAGGAGAACGTGACCAAGCCGGTCGTCGGCTACGTCGCGGGCTTCACCGCGCCCGAGGGCAAGACCATGGGCCACGCCGGCGCCATCGTCTCCGGTTCGTCCGGCACCGCCCAGGCGAAGAAGGAGGCCCTGGAGGCCGCGGGCGTCAAGGTCGGCAAGACCCCGTCCGAGACCGCGCGCCTGGCGCGCGCCGCGCTCGCTTCCTGAGCCTGGTTCCGATCGTTACGTGTACGACGGGCGCGCCCCCGCACGGGGGCCGCGCCCGTCGGCGTTTCCGCAGGTGGCGCGCGATCGCTCGCTGACGCGGGGGCGTCGGATGGGGATGGGCAGGGGTGTACGTGCCGATGCGGTAACGGTGGTGTACGTACCGGTGCGGTGGCGGGCGGTATACGTACCGGGGTAGCGGCGGGCGGTATACGCACCGGTGTGGTGGCCAGTGGTGTACGTGCCGATGCGGTGGCGGACGGTGTACGCGTCGGCGGGGTGGCCGAGCATATGAAATGTTCATCACGGGCGACACGCTGCTGAACGCGTCATCCCTGGGCGAACCGGACGTCATTGGCAGCATGGCTCGATGTGACGCACTTCACCGGCCATGTCCCCCCGCTGCAGGGCCACGCGCGGTCCGCACGGCGCGCCCCCGAGGTGATGGCCGCGATGCTGGGCGGCGCGGTCGCCGCCGGCCTGGGGTTCGGCATCATCGCGGTCCTGGTGCTCTTCCTGTGGATCACCTCGCCGTTCCCGGACAGCGGTCCCGACGACGCCCTGCGGGTCGCCGCCGCGCTGTGGCTGCTCGCCCACGGAGCCGACCTGGCCCGCGCCGACGCCCTCACCGGCGGCACGGTCCCGGTCGGGTTGACGCCGCTGCTGCTGGCCGCGCTGCCGTGCTGGCTGCTCTACCGCGCCGCCGCCCACGCCATCGCCCGCGACCATGACGACCCGGCCGGGCCGGAACCGGAATCCGACCCGGCGCTCGGCCCGCTCGCCACCACCGGCTGGCTGCTGGCCGGTTATCTGCTGATCGGCCTGGTGCTGCTGGTATTCGCCCGAAACGGCGGCCTGCGGGCCGACACCGTCTCCGCGCTGCTCAACGTGCCGCTGGTGGCCGTCGGCGCCGCCGTGCTCGG
Source organism: Streptantibioticus silvisoli (assembly GCF_027947535.2). GTDB lineage: Bacteria > Actinomycetota > Actinomycetes > Streptomycetales > Streptomycetaceae > Streptantibioticus_C > Streptantibioticus_C silvisoli. The sequence goes on along the minus strand of NZ_JAAGKO020000041.1, from coordinate 30,046 downwards.
CACCTGGAGTGCGGGCGGCTGGCACGTCGTGCGGCCGTCGCCGATGGTGCGGCGCGTGATGAACCGGGTGGCGTTGCCGGCCGGGGGCGTGAAGACGGCCTGCTGGGCGGCGGTGTCGGGGGCCGCGGCGCTGTTCGGCGGCGGCGCGCTGCTGGCGGCCGGTTCGCTGGCCTGGCACGGGGGCGCCGCCGCGGATTCGTTCACCACCTTGACCTCGTCGCTCTCCGGCCGCTTCGCCGTCCTGCTGCTGACCCTCACCCTGGTGCCGAACGCCGCGGTGTGGGCGTCCGCGTACGCGCTGGGCCCCGGGTTCGCGCTGGGCGCCGGCGGCTGGGTCTCCGCGGCCGGCACCGTCGGCTATCCGCCGACGCTGCCGAACTTCCCGCTGCTCGCCGCCCTGCCCCGGCCCACCGGCCCGCAGGGCGGCACGCCGTTCGCCTGGCTCGTCGTCGCCCTGCCGCTGGCGGCGGCCGTCCTGCTGGCGCTACGGGTCTGCCGCGGCGCAGTCGCCCGGCGCTGGACGGCGACCAGGACCCTGGTCGTGATCCTGCTGACGGCGGCGGCGCACGGCGCGGTCGTCGCGGTCGTCGCCGCGTTCGCCGGCGGCCCGATGGGTACCGGCACGCTGGCCGCGTTCGGCCCCGACGGCCTGCGCACCGGCGGCGCCGCGGCCGCCTGGGCCCTCGGCGCCGCCCTGCCCGTCACCCTGATCGGCCGCTGGTGGCGGTTGCGCCGCTCCCGCGACCGCCCCCTGTCGCCGGCCCCGCCGACCCCGGTGCGCCTCACCGTCCCGCCCCCCTCGTCCCGCCCCCAGACCCACCCGCTGACGCCCCCCACCTGGCCGGACCCGCTGAAGACGCCGCAACGCCGGACGATCCCGGAACGACTGAGGGCACCGGAGGGCCTGGCGGCGCGGGAGGGGCTGGCGGCGCCGGGGGGCACCGATGCGGGGGGCTTGAGGGAGCCGGAGGGCGTTACGGAGCGGCAGGGCAGGGCGGCGCAGGAGGGCATGGCGCTGCCGGAGCACCCCCAGATGTCAGGCGGGCCGAAGGCGCCGGAGCCGGACCGCCCGAAGACGTTCGACCGCTCGGAGGCGCCGGACCGCTCGAAGGTGTCGGGGGAGTCCTGGGCATCGGGGGCGTTCCGGGCGCCGGGGCAGTCGCAGGCGTCGGAGGGGGTGAAGACGTCGGAGGGGCTGAAGACGCCGCCGCCCCCGAACCCGTGGAGGGCGCCGGGGGCGGCAGGGCCAGGGGCCGGGGAGCCGGCCGACCGGAAACCGGAACCGAATCCGGAGCGGAAACCGGAACCGGAGCCGGGATCGGGACCGGAGTAGGAGCCGGCTCCCGGCGGGCGGGTCAGTTGCCCTGGATCGAGCTCATGTGCTGGCGGATCGGCGCCGGGAGGTCCGTGGCGCAGGCCGCGCGGGCCGGCTGCGTCAGCGCGTCGTTGACGCAGCTGTAGTAGTCCTTGTAGACGAGCTGGAAGGTGAACGCGGCCGCCACCAGCGCCAGCGCCAGCGACGCCGCGATCGTGCCGCACACCGCCGCGGCGAACTGCGGCCGGTAGCGCTGCGTCTGCGGTCCCGCCGCCGCGCCCCACGCGGGTTGCGCACCGGCGACCGGGGGCCGGCCGGGCGCGTTGTCCGGCGTCGCCGCGGTGGGCGTCACCCCGCCGGCCGCGGGCGGTGTGCCGCGCGGCGACTGCCAGGCCGACAGGTCCGCCCCGGTCCGTTCCGGGCCGGCGGCGTTCTCGGCGGCCGGCGGCTGCGCCTTGCCGCGCAGCGAACTGATGCCCCAGTACAGCGCGAGCGCGCCGAACAGCAGCGCGAGCTCCGGGATGCCGTACAGGCCGAAGAACAGTGCCGCGGTGCCGCCCATCAGCGCGTACCGGGCCCGGCGCTGCACCGGGTCGGTGACGTCGAACCGCGGTCCGCCACCCTGCTGCCCGCCGGGTCCGCCCGGTCCGCCCTGGCCGGGGCGCCGCTCGGGGCCGGGCTGCGACCCGCCCGGGCCACCGCCGAACGGATCACGCCGGCCGTCGCCGTGCGGCGCCGGCTGCCGACTGCTCCAGCGGTCACCGCCGCCCGTGCCGCCGTTCCCCTGCCCGTTGCCGTCCCCGGAACCGCCGGAGGCGCCGCCGTCATGGTCGCCGGGCGCGGGGTGGCGGGGCTGCCACGGGCGGTCCGGGGCACCCTTCGGCGGGGCCGCGAACGGATTGTCCGACCGGCCGCCGGGGGTCGCGCGCTGCTCGTCCGGCGAGGACGACGATGACGGCGACGGCGAACGCCCCTCGCGCAGCGCGGTGACCGCGACGGGGACGCCGCGCGTCCCGCGGATGATGGTGATGCGGCCGCTGCTCATAGTTGGTTGCGCCATCCCCTTGCCGACTGCTCCTCGTCCATGCTTGCGAGTCTCCTACCTGACGCTACCGGTCCCCGGGCTCCCGGCGCCTGCGGGGGCCGGAGGCAGTGCCGGTATCGTTGCTGACGGCCGACGGCTTCGTAGGGTTCCCCATACCGCGTGATCCCTGCGATTCGTACGACCGTACAAACACCCGGTCCCGCGAGAAGGAACCCCGCTGTGGCCTCCGCCGCCTCCAGACCGCCCGGTTCGCCCGGTGCGCGTCTCGTCGTCCTCGTCTCCGGTTCCGGCACGAACCTCCAGGCACTGCTGGACGCCATCGCCGCCGACCCCGACGGCTACGGCGCCCACGTCGTGGCGGTCGGTGCCGACCGGGACGCCATCGCCGGCCTGGAACGGGCCGAACGCGCCGGGCTGCCGGTCTTCGTGTGCCGGGTCCGCGACCACGGGACCCGCGCCGCGTGGGACGCCGCGCTGGCCGAGCAGGTCGCCGCGTACCGGCCCGACCTGGTGGTCTCCGCCGGGTTCATGAAGATCCTCGGGCCCGCGTTCCTCGCCCGGTTCGGCGGCCGGACCGTCAACACCCATCCCGCGCTCCTGCCCAGCTTCCCCGGCACCCACGGGGTGCGCGACGCGCTGGCGTACGGCGCGCGGGTCACCGGCTGCACCGTCCACTTCGTCGACGCCGGTGTCGACACCGGTCCGATCATCGCCCAGGGCGTGGTCGAGATCCGGGACGGGGACGACGAGAGCGCGCTGCACGAACGCATCAAGGACGTCGAGCGACGCCTGCTCGTCGAGGTCGTGGGCCGTCTCGCCCGCGACGGTTACCGCATCGAGGGAAGAAAGGTCATCGTCCCGTGAGTAGCGAAGCCACCTCTGCCACCCGGCGCCCCATCCGCCGGGCCCTGGTCAGTGTCTACGACAAGACCGGACTGGAGGAGCTGGCCCGCGGGCTGCACGCGGCCGGCGTCGAACTGGTCTCCACCGGCTCCACCGCCGCCCGGATCGCCGCCGCCGGAGTCCCGGTCACCGCGGTCCAGGACGTCACCGGTTTCCCGGAGTGCCTGGACGGGCGGGTCAAGACCCTGCACCCGAAGATCCACGCCGGCGTGCTGGCCGACCTGCGGCTCGACAGCCACCGCGAGCAGCTCGCCGAGCTCGGCGTCGAACCGTTCGAACTGGTCGTCGTCAACCTGTACCCGTTCAAGGAGACCGTCGCCTCCGGCGCCTCCCCGGACGAGTGCGTCGAGCAGATCGACATCGGCGGCCCCTCGATGGTCCGCGCGGCCGCCAAGAACCACCCCTCGGTCGCGGTGGTCGTCAACCCCGGCCGCTACCAGGACGTGCTCGCCGCGGCCGCCGAGGGCGGCTTCGACCTCACCACCCGCAAGCGGCTGGCCGCCGAGGCCTTCCAGCACACCGCCGCCTACGACGTGGCCGTCGCCAACTGGTTCACCGGCGACTACGCCGCCGAACCGGAGGCAGCACTGCCCGCCTTCGTCGGCGCCACCTTCGAGCGCCGCGCGGTCCTGCGGTACGGCGAGAACCCGCACCAGCCGGCCGCCCTCTACACCAACGGCCTCCCCGGAGGCATCGCCAACGCCGAGCAGCTGCACGGCAAGGAGATGTCCTTCAACAACTACGTCGACACCGAGGCCGCCCGCCGCGCCGCCCACGACCAGGACGAGCCCTGCGTCGCGATCATCAAGCACGCCAACCCGTGCGGCATCGCGATCGCCGCCGACGTCGCCGAGGCACACCGCAAGGCTCACGCGTGCGACCCGCTCTCGGCGTTCGGCGGCGTCATCGCCGTCAACCGCCCGGTGACGGTGGAGATGGCCGAACAGGTCGCGGAGATCTTCACCGAGGTCATCGCCGCCCCCGGCTACGAGGACGGCGCTCTTGAGGTGCTGGCCCGCAAGAAGAACATCCGTGTCCTGAAGGTCGACGGCCTGCCCACCACCCCCGCCGACATCAAGACCCTCTCCGGCGGCGCGGTCGTGCAGCACACCGACGTCTTCCAGGCCGAGGGCGACGACCCGGCCAACTGGACGCTGGCCAGCGGCGACGCGCTCTCCGAGGCCGAGCTGCGTGAGCTGTCCTTCGCCTGGCGGGCCTGCCGCGCGGTGAAGTCCAACGCGATCCTGCTGGCCAAGGACGGTGCCACCGTCGGCGTCGGCATGGGCCAGGTCAACCGGGTCGACTCCGCCCGCCTCGCCGTCCAGCGGGCCGGTGCCGAGCGCGCCGCGGGCGCCTACGCCGCCTCCGACGCCTTCTTCCCGTTCCCCGACGGCTTCGAGGTGCTGGCCGAGGCCGGCGTCCGCGCCGTGGTCCAGCCCGGCGGCTCGATCCGCGACGAGCTGGTCCTGGACGCCGCGAAGGCGGCCGGCGTGACGATGTACTTCACCGGTACCCGGCACTTCTTCCACTGATCACGTAAGCCACGGGTCGACCGGCACCGGTCAACGGTGCCGGTCGGCTGCGCCGGTCAGCTGTGCCGGTCGACGGTGCGGTCCGTCGCACGGGGGCCGGCGTACGGAGCCCGTCGCACCGGCCGACTCGCTGATCGGCGTCACCGACCACGGAACGCGGGCGGCCCCGGAAAACCCGGGACCGCCCGCTTCGTCCGTCTCCGGGGCGGTGCCCGGTGCCCGGTCAGTACCGCGGGCGGCTGAACCAGGCCGTGCCCGCCCGGGAGAACATCGCCACCAGGAACACGATCCCGAACCCGAGCCCCACCATCCCGATCAGCAGGCCCACCACGGTCGTGTTGCTGACCATGTCCAGCACGCCGCCTAGGATCTCCACGATGCCCAGGATGATGGTGGTCACCCGGACACCGCCACGGCCGCGTGAGTACCGCACGGCCAGCGTCATCACCAGCGCGCCGATGACGATGACGGCCACACCGGCCGCCACCGCGGGAGCGGCCAGCCCGGAGGTGTCGGAGTCGTCGCTGCTCGACGACATCACGATGCCCGACAGCAGCGCCAGCGCGCCGCCTATCACCGACAGCCCCGACATGATGAACAGGATCACCCGGGCCGCCGTGACCACCCCCGGCATCTGGGGCGGCCCGACCGGCCAGCCGGGCTGACCGCCCCAGCCGGGATAACCGCCCGGCCCTGCCCCCGGGCCGTAGGGCGACGGCTGCTGCGGATAGCCGTACGGCTGCCCGTACTGCTGGCCCGGCTGCTGCTGCGGCGGGCCGTAGGGTCCCTGGCCCGGCTGCTGCGGCGGCGGACCGTACGGGTTCGGCGGATAGCTCACCGGTTTCCTCCTCGTCTCCTGGCTCGTCCCGGGGCGCGCGTGCCGCTGTCCGTCTCCGGACCGCTCACGGCTTGATGACCAGCGTCCCGGCCGCCCGGTCGTGCCAGCCCTGCGTCTTGCCGGTGCTGTCGAAGAACGGCGACAGGTACACCAGCGCCGCGCCGATGTAGCACAGGAAGACGCCGACGATCGGGATGATGAACCGCACGAACCCCGACCCCAGGCCCGGGTTCTGCCCGTCACGCTCCTTGACGACCTTCAGGCCGACGGCCATCTTTCCCAGCGTCTGGCCGAGGAACGCGATCATCAGCCACTCGTAGAGCAGTGCGAAGCCGGAGAAGATCCCCATGAACGCGAAGATCAACCCGAACCCGCCGTCCGGCGAATCGCCCGTCGCGTCCGTGCCGTGCATGCCCATCGCGCTCGCCAGCCCCGCGAACATCGCGATGAGGATCACGATGCCGGTCACCACGCCGTCCAGCAGCCGGGCGAGGAACCGCTGGCCCATGCTCGCCACCTGCACGGTGCCCAGGAACGGGACGTTGACGTAGCCGTTGTGCGCCTGCGCGGTGCCCTGCGCGGGCATCCCCTGCGGATACCCGTAGGCCGCGTTCGGGTCGTAGCCCTGCTGGGGGTAACCGTAGGGCTGTTGCGCCGGCTGCTGCTGCGGGTAGCCGTAGGGCTGCTGGTTCGGCGGCTGGGCCGGCTGCTGCTGGGGATAGCCGTACGGCTGCTGCTGCGGACTGCCGTAGGGGTCCTGGGGGCCGGGCGGGTAACTCACGGGTGGTCCTATCGCAGTGCCGGAACGCTGAAAGGCTGACAAGCCGGACACCTCAGAGATCCAGGTTCCACAAGCGCCCCCGCACCCCCCTGGCCCAGCGCTCCCATCGTCCTGGCAGCACATGTGCGCTGTCCAGACAACCCGTTCAGACGACCAAAGATCAGTAATCTTATAGGGTGTTATGCCCCACAATGCGGCGTCTGGTTGACGGCCTGATTGGTTCCGCGCCCGCCCCATCCTGGAGTATGGAGTCATGACCGCCCAGATTCTCGACGGCAAGGCCACGGCCGCCGCGATCAAGTCAGAACTCGCCGTGCGTGTCGAGGCCCTCAAGGCCCGCGGCATCACCCCCGGCCTCGGAACCGTCCTGGTCGGCGACGACCCCGGCAGCCACATCTACGTCGCCGGCAAGCACCGTGACTGCGCCCAGGTCGGCATCGCCTCCATCCAGCGCGAACTGCCCGCCGACGCCACCCAGGAGCAGATCGAGTCGGTCGTCCGTGAACTCAACGACGACCCCGCCTGCACCGGCTACATCGTCCAGCTCCCGCTGCCCAAGGGCATCGACGTCAACCGGGTCCTGGAACTCATGGAACCCGACAAGGACGCCGACGGCCTGCACCCGATGAGCCTGGGCCGCCTGGTCCTCGGCCAGACCGGCCCCCTGCCGTGCACCCCCAACGGCATCGTCGAACTCCTGCGCCGCCACGACGTCACCATCAACGGCGCCAACGTCGCCGTCGTCGGCCGCGGCATCACCGTCGGCCGCTCCATCGGCCTGCTGCTGACCCGCCGCTCCGAGAACGCCACCGTGACCCTGTGCCACACCGGCACCCGCGACCTCGGCGCCGTTCTGCGCCAGGCCGACATCGTGGTCGCCGCCGCCGGCGTCCCGCACCTGGTCACACCGGAGAACATCAAGCCGGGCGCCGCGGTGCTCGACGTCGGTGTCAGCCGCGACGCCGACGGCCGCATCGTCGGCGACGTCCACCCCGACGTCGCCGAGGTCGCCGCCTGGGTGTCCCCCAACCCCGGTGGCGTCGGCCCCATGACCCGGGCGCTGCTGCTGCAGAACGTGGTCGAGGCCGCCGAGCGCCAGGTCGCCGCGGACCATGTCGGCTGAACCGGCCGGCGACGAACGCCGCGTTTCCCAGGTGACCACCGACACCGCCCGTCCCGAGGGCGGCGGCCGGGCCGCCCCCGCCGACCTGCCCGCTCCGGCCCGCCAGTGGCCGCTGCTGACGGTGCTGGCCGGGGTCGCGCTCGGCCTGATCCTCACCGCCGCCGACGCCTTCCGCGTCGGACTCATCCTGGTCGGGGCCTCTCTCCTGCTGGGGGCGGTACTGCGCTGGCTGCTGCCCGAGGTCGGCATGCTGGCGGTCCGCAGCCGCTTCACCGACCTGATCACCTACGGCGTCCCCGGCGCCGCGATCGTCATCCTGACGCTGATGGCCCAGCCGGATCCCCTGCTCCATCTGCCGTTCCTGGACCACATCATGCGGTTCGCCGTGCGCCGCTGAGGCGTGGCGGGCGGGGCGGGTGGGGGTGCCGCGGGTCGGCGTCGCGGGTCGGCGCCGCGGGTCGGCGCCGCCGGTGGGAGGCGTCGAGCGGGGGTGCGGCCGGTCGAGGGCGCCGGGCGGGGCTGTGGCGCGGGGTGGGGTTTTCTCCGGGGCCCGCGGTCTCGGCGTCCGTGCGGTCTCGGCGTCCGTGCGGTCTCGGCGTCCGTGCGGTGCGGGTGTTCGTGCGGTGCGGGCTTTCGGGGGAGGAGCTGGCCTTCGGGGGAACTGCTGGCGCTGATGCCGTTGTGGCGGGTGCGGGTGTACCGGGGCGGGTGTCCGGGGCCGGGCCCGGCCCTTTAGCGGGTGCGGGCGTCCGGGGCCAGCCGGGCCCGAGCGGGGCCTGGCGTCTGGGGAGCTGTCGGCGCCGGCGCGGGTGTGGGCGTCCGGGGCGGTCTTTCCGGCGCCGGTGTAGGCGGATGTCTGTCGGCTGGGCGCTGAGCGCTGGGCGCTGGCCGCAGGGGAGTGGGTGCTGGTGCGGGGGCCGGTGGCCCGGAGTGCGGGGCGTCCGTGGGCGGGTGGTGGACGTCCGCGGTGGGGGAGGCATCGCATAGGGTGCACGGCGTGAACACCGCACGGTGCCCTGTGCGAACACCGTCTCGATCGTGTGTCCGACGGTCGGTTCGCGACATCTTCTCGGTGGGTCTCGGCGCCGGTTCAGGGCCCGGGGCAGCAAGTCGGGGCTCCGGTGGGCTCCTTCCGGGTGGCCGGATTTCTGCGGCTCGGGGCGGGGGAGGCGAACCGCCCGACCTGGAACGCGTCGCCTTGGGTAGTCATCCGGCGACAGTTGTGGCACCGGGACGACCCGGCGTACTCCAGGGAGAACCATGCGGCGGCGCGTTCGCACGCGATGGACGGAGGGCCGGTCGTCCGGCGACGCGTGGACTGACAGGGTGTCGGCCGCCGACCGGTGGCTTTCCGGCCCCATGGCGTCCCGTGCCGAGCCCGATCCGGTCCTGGCGGCCCGCCGTGGCAGGCGGTGGCGCGCGGTGCTCGCCGGGCTGGCGGCCACCGCCCTGCTCGGTGGGGGATTCGCCGAACTGTTCCAGCCCGGCTCCCCGAGCCCCCGGACCGCTCGCCGGCCGGCACTGCATCGCGGACTTAGTGGGGCGCACCACACCCCGTACGGCGATGGCGGGCACCAGGTGTCCGATAGCCTTGCGTGGGTTCTCTCGGCGTCGAGAGATTGATGTCGCGGGAGCCGACAAGGGCCGAACAAGGCTGGGGACGCCCACCGTCCCGCTTACGGGGGTATCCCCCCGTCAACACAGCGCAGGAGATCGCAATGACCCGCACTCCCGTCAATGTCACCGTCACCGGTGCGGCCGGCCAGATCGGTTACGCACTGCTGTTCCGGATCGCCTCCGGTCACCTTCTCGGCGCCGACGTGCCGGTGAAGCTGCGCCTTCTGGAGATCGCGCCGGCGCTGAAGGCCGCCGAGGGCACTGCCATGGAACTCGACGACTGCGCCTTCCCGTTGCTGCGCGGCATTGACATCACCGACGACCCGAACGTCGCCTTCGACGGTGCCAACGTGGCCCTGCTGGTCGGCGCCCGCCCCCGCGCCAAGGGCATGGAGCGCGGTGACCTCCTGGCCGCCAACGGTGGCATCTTCACCCCGCAGGGCAAGGCGATCAACGGCCACGCCGCCGATGACATCAAGGTTCTGGTCGTCGGCAACCCGGCCAACACCAACGCGCTGATCGCCCGGTCCGCCGCCCCGGATGTTCCGGACGACCGCTTCACCGCCATGACCCGCCTCGACCACAACCGCGCCATCAGCCAGCTCGCGCAGAAGGCCGGCGTCGGCGTCGAGGACGTCAAGAAGGTGACGATCTGGGGCAACCACTCCGCCACCCAGTACCCCGACATCTTCCACGCCGAGGTAGCCGGCCGTAACGCCGCCGAGGTCGTCAACGACGAGAAGTGGCTGGCGGAGGAGTTCATCCCCACGGTCGCCAAGCGCGGCGCCGCCATCATCGAGGCCCGCGGCGCTTCCTCCGCGGCGTCGGCCGCCAACGCCGCCCTTGACCACATGCACACCTGGGTCAACGGCACGGCCGAGGGCGACTGGACCTCCATGGGCATCGTCTCCGACGGCTCGTACGGCGTCCCCGCCGGTCTCATCTCCTCCTTCCCGGTCACCACCAAGGACGGCTCGTTCGAGATCGTCCAGGGTCTGGAGATCAACGACTTCTCGCGCGCTCGTATCGATGCTTCTGTCAAGGAGCTGGAGGAAGAGCGCGACGCGGTGCGCGCGCTCGGCCTCATCTGATTCTCCCGACTCCTTTCCGGGGAGCCGAGGACCAGGACTTCACCGTAGACCTGATTCGCGAACTCTGTCCGGAGTTATCCACAGGGTCGGCCCGCTGCCGGGGTTATCCACAACCCCGCGGCGGGCCGCCGTTGTTTCAGGGGTGCGCCTGGCCGGGGGTGCCACGTCCAACTCGCTGGCGTGGGGCGGTTGTTCTGCGATCGCCGGTCGGATCGGCCGGCCCGGATTCGTGGGTCCGGGCCCGCCGGTGCGGCCTGCCAGCCAGGATCCGCGGGTTCGGGATCCGCCGGTTCGGGATCGCCGATGCACGGGTGAACCGTTGATCGCCTGATCGCCTGATCGCCTGATCGCCTGACCGGCGCCTCCTCGGTCGGCCGCTGACAACTCCCTTAGAGAGCAATGACGTTGGGGTTTTACGCCCGTCCTGCCGTCGCCTCCGCCAGCACCGAGCACAGCCGCTCCAGCGCGCCGCTGAAGGCGTGCTCGGGCGGTCCGCCGAAGCCGATGACGAGAGTGGGCCCGGCGACACGCCGACGGTCGGCCACCGCTCCGGAGGTGAGCACGCGGCCGGCGTCCATTGCCCCGGCGTCCCCCACTCCGGCGTCCCCCACCCCGGGAACCACCGCTCCGGCACTTCCCGCTCCAGCACTTCCCTCTCCGGGGCCCACCGCGCCGGCCACCGTCCCACCGCCGCCCCCCACTCCGGCGCCCCCGGCGCCCTCATCCCGCGTGCCCCAGCCGGAGCTGGCCGGATCTGCCTCCGGTTCTGGGAGGTCTCCGTAGAACGTCGGGCCGGCGAGGGCCAGGCCGAGGGTGGCGGCGCGGGCGGTGAGGGCGGGCACGGAGGGGGAGCCGGGTGGGAGTTCGATCACGGCGTGCAGGCCGGCGGCGATGCCGTGGACCCGGACGGCGGGGGCGTGTTCGGCGAGGGCGGCGACCAGGCGGTCGCGGCGCCGGCGGTAGTGCTGGCGCATGCGGCGCACATGGCGGTCATAGCCGCCGGAGGCGATCAGTTCGGCGAGCGCCAACTGCTCGATGACCGGGGAGAGGTGGTCGGCCATGCGCTTTTGCAGGGTGACCGGTTCCAGCAGGCGTTCGGGCAGTACGAGCCAGCCGAGGCGCAGACCGGGGGCGAGGCTCTTGCTCGCGGTGCCGGCGTAGACCACGGCGGACGGATCGAGTCCCTGGAGCGCGCCGACCGCCTGCCGGTCGTAGCGGAACTCGCCGTCGTAGTCGTCCTCGATCACGGTCCCGCCGGTCCGCCGTGCCCATGCCACCACCGCGGTCCGCCGCTCGGGAGAGAGCGGGACACCGGTCGGGTACTGGTGGGACGGGGTGAGCAGGACGGCGTCCGCCGATCCGAGGGCGTCAATGCGCGCGCCGTCCGCGTCGACCGGAATCTCCACCGTCGTCAGCCCGGCCTGCCGCAGGATCGTGGGCGTGTCCGGGAAACCCAGGGCCTCCACCGCCATCCGCCGTGCCCCGCCCGAACGCAGTGCCCGGCCCAGCAGCCCGACGGCCTGGAGGAAACCCGAGCAGATCAGCACCAGTTCGGGATCGGCACGTACACCGCGCGCTCGTGCCAGGTACGTCGCGATTTCCTCGCGCAACTCCGGACGGCCGCGTGGATCGCCGTAGCCGAAGACGTCGTTGGGGGCTCGGCGCAATGCCTGACGCGTCGCTGCCAGCCACGCGGAACGCGGGAAGGACGACAGGTCGGGCGACCCCGGCCGCAGGTCGTACGGCAGCCGGGTCTCCTGCGGGAACGACATCAGCCCGGCCCGTGTCAGCGTCTGCTCGGAGGGCGTCGTCACGTTGGCCTGAGTGGCCGGCCGTACTGTTGCGGGTCGTTCGCTGCGCCGTGTGCGGGGGCCGTCGGGCGGACCGGGCCGCCCCGGTGCCACCCGGGTGCCCGAACCCTGCCGGGCGGTGAGCCAGCCCTCGGCGATCAGTTGCCCGTAGGCGTCGGCGACGGTGTTCCGCGCGATGCCCAGGTCGGCGGCGAGGGTCCTGGACGAGGGCAGCCGGGTGCCGGCCGCGAGCCGGCCGTCGCGTACCGCGTCGCGCAACGCGTTCTCCAGCCCGGCCCGCACCCTGGTGCCGGTCAGCGGTCCCAGGTGCAGATCGACACCGGTGCCTCGCAGATTGGCCTGCCCATCCATGTCATAAGTGGACCATGCGGCTGGGCCAATCGCGGTCTACCGTGAAGCCATGACCACGACCAATGTGAACGAAACGGTGCACGGGGGCAACGTCGCGAAGGATCATGATGCGAAGGTGCGGCCCGCCGACATGCCTGTTCCGGCGGCCGCGCAGCGTATGCGGCTGGGGCAGCTGGCCCCGGACTTCCACCAGGCGATGGTGGCGTTGGACGCCGCGGCCGCGAAGGGCCTCGATCCGGCTGTCAGCGAGCTGATCCGGCTGCGTGCCTCCCAGGTCAACGGCTGCGCCTTATGCGTCGACATGCACGGCCACGACGCCCGCGCGCTCGGGATCCCCGAGCAGAAGGTCCTGGCAGTCACCGCCTGGCGGGAGACCCCGTTCTTCACCGGCCGGGAACGCGCGGCGCTCGCACTGACCGAGGCCGTCACCCGGCTCGGCGAACACGGTGTGCCGGACGATGTGTACGACGAGGCCGCCCGCGTCTTCGGCGAGGACGAACTCGCGCGGGTCGTCGCCATGGCGGTGACCATCAACGCCTGGAACCGCATCGGTGTGGCCACCCGGATGTCGCCGGCCGTGCGCCACGATCACCGCGGGGTGTGACGGGGTACCGAAGCGTCCACCCGCCCTCACCGCTGCGCGGCGGGGCCCGCCGCTGCACCGGAACGTCAGCCGTCCCTGGCCGTCGCGCGGTGCCCCTCAGCCCCGCCAGGGCATGAGCAGGCCCGCGTCCATGACCTCCTTGAGCGACGGCGCCTTCTCGTCCTTCGCCGACATCAGTGGCTGCTCGGTGAAACCCCAGGGCAGCGCCAGATCCGGGTCCAGCGGATTGATGTCGATCTGGGTACCCGGCACGAAAGCGCTCGACAGCACGTAACAAATGCATGCGTCATCGGTGAGCGTCAGGAAGCCGTGGCCCACACCCTCCGGTACGTACACAGACACGCCGGAATCGGCGTCCAGCAGGGTGCTGGCCCACCGGCCGAAGGTGGGCGAGCCGACCCGCAGGTCCACCACGAAATCACGCAGTACACCGCGTACACAGGTGATGTATTTCGCCTGTGCGGGCGGATCGGCCACGCTGTGCAGACCGCGCAGCGTATTGCGTCGCGACACCGAGTAGTTGATCTGCCGCGGCTCGAAGGGCTGTCCCATCACCCGTTCGAACTCGTCGGTCCGCATGGATTCGTAGAACGTCCCCCGGTCGTCGCCGATCTGGTCCGGCGTGATGACGAAGGACCCGGGTACCTCAAGTTCGGCGAAGCGCACGACTTCCCAACCCTCCTGTGCTGACGTCAACGCACGCATGGCGCACGGGCGCCCAGTGTCGGCGCTCGTCATGGAGCCCCACTCGAAGGGCGGATGTCAGTGGTCGCTGCGATGCTGAAAACAGCAGCCACTTCCTGTCCGCGACCAGTCGGAGGCCCGACCGAGATGCTCACCACGAGGTACGTACCAGGGACGCCAAGCTGGACCGATCTCAGCACGCCCGAGGTCGAGGCCGCCAGTGCCTTCTACGGCACCTTGTTCGGCTGGGCGTTCCGGTCGGCCGGACCGGGCGCGGGCGGCTACGGCATGTTCACCCTCGGCGCGCAGACGGTGGCCGCGATCGGTCCGACGGCCGAGGAGGGCGGGGAGTCGGAGTGGACGGTGTACTTCCATACCGACGACGCCGACGCCACCACCAAGGCGGTCGAACTCGCGGGCGGGACCGTGCGGTTCGGGCCGTTCGACGTCTTCACGGCCGGCCGCATGGCGGGGTACACCGACCCCACCGGCGCGCGGTTCGCCGTCTGGCAGCCCGGTGAGCGACGCGGGCTCGACGCCGTCACGGATGTCAACACCTTGTGCTGGACCGAGCTGACCACGCGTGATCCCGACCGGGCCAAGGAGTTCTACCGCTCGGTCTTCGACTGGCACATCCAGGACATGCCCATGGGCGACGGGGTCTACGGTCTCGCCGGGCCGGCCGGCACCGGCATGGAGGCCACCCACAGCGGCATCATGGGCATCAGCGACCAGATGCGCGAGATGGGCCTGACCGGCACCGAGTGGAACGTGTACTTCGAGGTTGTCGACTGCGACGCGGTCGTGGCGCTCGCGGAGGCCCAGGGCGGCCGGATCGTGATGCCCGCGACCACCATGCAGGACATCGGCCGTATGGCCGTGCTGGCCGACCCCTTCGGTGCGAAGTTCTGCGTGATGACCAGCGCCACGGGGGCCTGAGACTCGCGGTCGCCCTGTCCCGTCCCTGGGACCATCCCCGTTCCGGAGACGGAGGCGGGGACGGTCCCGGTACGGGGAGATCGCCGACGTCCGGTGCGGATCGGCCGCCGACCCATCCGCCGCGTCGTCGCCGAGCCGCGTTCAGTGCTCCGACCGCCCGCGGGCCGCCTCAGCGTCTCTCGCCGCCCCGACGTCCCCCTGCCGCCCCCGTGGCCCGCCGCCGCTCCGGGAGGCGCCAGGCACCCCTCCGGAGGCCACTGAGCCCCCGCCGGCCGCCGCGGCACCGTCTGCCGCGACGCCGGCAACCCCCGCCCTGCTGTCCGCTCCGGCACCGTCAGCACCCGCCCCGCCATCCGCCCCGGCACCGTCCTCCGCCGCGCCCCCCTCGCCGAACCTGGCCAGTGCCAGCGCGCCGAGGACCGCCAGGGCGTAGCCGGCGATGGCGAGGCCGCCGAGGCCCGGCCGGGTGCGGTCGCCCAGGGCGAGGACGCCGACCAGCGCCGGGCCGATCGTCTCGCCGATCACCATGGCGGCCGTCGCCACCGTCACCGAACCGCGCTCCAACGCCGACGTCAGCAGCAGGAACGCCGTGCCGCCGCCCAGCAGCACCGCGTAGGTCGCCGGGTCGGACGCGATCCCGCCCGGCGTCAGCCCCGGGATCAGCCGGACCGCGACCGTCACCACGCCGAAGCCCAGCCCGGCGCCCAGGCCCAGCGACGCCGACCGGAAGCGCGCGGGCAGCCGCCCGGCCGGCAGGCCCAGCAGCAGCACCAGCGCCGCGGCGCCCAGCGTCCCCCAGCGCAGTGCGGGCGTACCCGTGCCGGAACCCTCGGCGCCCGCGGCCAGCGCCAGCAGTCCCAGGCCCGCGCACACCACCGCCACCGCCGCCCACTCGGCCCGGCCCAGCGACACCTTCAACACCCAGGAGGCCACGACGGCCGTCACGGCCAGGCTCGCCGCCAGCGCCGCACCGACGGCGTAGATCGGAACCGTGCGCAGCGCGACGATCTCCAGCACGAAACCGACGGCGTCCACCGCCAGGCCGAGGATGTACCAGCCCTGCCGGACCGCCCGTACGAGGAGCCGGGGATCGACTCCGGACGTCTCCCGGCCGGTGGCCGCGCGCCGCGCCGCCACCGCCTGGAACACCGAAGCCGTACCGAAACAGAGCGCGGAGCCGAGGGCGCACAGCAGACCGGGAAGCACCCCGAGGACTCTACGGCGCCGACGCGGCGTGATCAGCGCCGCACCACACCTTCGCGTGGCGCCGGGTACGTCGTACCGTAACGGGGAAGTCGATCGTGGGAGTCCGGCGGCGACGGCCGGACGACGAGGCGGTAGCTGACCTGGGAGCGCGCGCGGCATGGCGGCACAGAAGTTGTGGACCGGCGGTGTCCTGGACCGGTTCGTCGCCTCGGACCCGGGGCTGCTGCGACTGACGGCGGGACTGCGTACCGTCGCGTCCATCGCGCTGACCCTCGCCGTGCTGGCCGCCTTCCGGGCGCCCGCGGTCCTGCTGGTGGCCGGCGCGATGGCCTCGATGGTCTCCACCTTCGCCGTCGTGGAGTCCAGACCGCGCGAACAGGCCGTCACCCTGGCCACCGGCCTGCCCGTCGCCCTCGCCGCCGTCTCCCTCGGCGCGATGCTCAACCGGTACGTGATTCCGGGCGACATCTTTTTCATCCTGCTGATCTTCTGTGCCGTATACGTACGCAGGTACGGCGACCGGGGCACCGCACTGGGCCTGATGAGCTTCCAGTTCTACTTCGTCTCCCTCTTCGTGCACGCCCGTCCCGCCACCCTGCCGCCGCTGTACGGGGCGCTGGTGGCCGCGTTCTGCTGTGCGGCGATCAGCCGCTTCGCCCTGGTGCGTTCCGCGCCGGAACGCACGCTGGACCGGCTGCGCAGGGCCTTCCGCGCCCGGCTGGCCCAGGTGGTGACCACCGGGACCGGCCTTGTCGGTGCCGGTGCCGAGGGGGAGGGTCTGGAGAAGGCGGTCGCGGAGCTGCGGCGGGACACCGCACGGCTGCACGAGACCGCGCTGATGATCCAGGGCCGTCTGGAGGACGGCACCCGCGACCCGGCCTCCGCCGACCTGCTCCAGCGCCGCATCGCCGACGCAGAGATCGCCGCGGAACGCCTCGGGCTGCTGCTGATCAAGGCCCGTGACCAGGACAACGCCACCACCCTCACCCTGCACATGCCGCCACTGCCGGAGGAGGCACCCGGCGGGGCTCCGGGGCGGGTGCACGGCGGGCGCCGCACCGAGGACGCCGTCACCGCCCGGCTGCGCCGCGACCTGGCCGGGCTGCGGCTGCTGATCACCCGCTCCGCCCCCAACGACCGCGGCACCGCGCTCAACGTCATCCGCAACCGCCTGCTGGGCTACCGCGACCAGGAGAACCTGCCCGACGCCCCGCTGGTCGAGCAGGACGTATTCCGGGGCATCGGTGAACTGACCCGCGCGGTGCTGGGCCTGCGCATGCCGGTCGACGGACCGCAGGACGAGTCCGACGACAGCCCCGAGACCATGCGCTCCCGCGAGGAACTCGACGCCGAGGACCTGTCCATCGCCCGGGAGGACGACGACGACCACGACGCGGACGCCGACGGCACCGGCGGACTGCGCCGGCCCACCACCCGGGCCGCCTTCCAGGTCGCCGTCGGCTCGGCGCTGGCGGTCGCCGGCGGTGAGCTGCTGTCCACCCAGCGCTGGTACTGGGCGGTGCTGACGTGCTGGGTGGTCTTCCTCAACACCTCCTCCACCGGCGAGATCCTCGTCAAGGGGTACCGGCGGCTGCTGGGGACCGTGCTCGGCGTGATCGCCGGTGTCGGCCTGGCCGGCGCGGTCGGGCACCACGTGTGGACCGCGCTGGCACTGGTGCTGTTGTGCATCTTCGGCATGTTCTTCACCGCGCCGCTGTCCTACGCGCTGATGTCGTTCTTCGTCACGGCCATGCTCGGCCTGCTCTACACGCTGCTGAACACCTACAGCCTCGCGGTACTCCTGCTGCGCATCGAGGAGACCGCGCTCGGCGCCGCCTGCGGTGTCATCGCCGCCCTGCTCGTGCTGCCGGTACGCACCGACGACCGCACCGACCAGCAGTTGCGTACCGTGCTGGAACGGCTGCGCGAGGTCAGCACGGCGGCCGTCGGCCAGCTCAGCGGCGGCCCGGCGGCCGACCTGCTCGACCTCGCCCGGGACCTGGACAAGGCATTGGACGACTTCCGGCGCTCCACCCGCCCGCTGACCCACCCCATCACCCCGCTGCGGGTCCGGCGGCGTACCGCGCGATACCTGGTCGGCATGCTGGAGACCTGCGCGTACCAGACCCGCAGCCTGGCGGCGACGGCCGAACTCATGCCGGACAGCAGCCGGATCGCCGCCGACCCGAGACTGGCGCTGGCCGGCCGCCGCATCGGCGACAACCTCGACGTCCTCATCGCCCACCTCGCCGACGACAACGCCGGCGGACGCGTCGAAGCAGGCGCCAGTGTCGCCGCCATGCTGGAGGGTCCCCGGCCGGAGGTGCCACGTCCCGGCTCGGTGACGTTCCGCGTGCTGCGGCACATCCAGCGGCTCGACGAGTGCGTCGTCGGCCTCGCCCGCCCGCTCGGCGTCCCGCTGGCCACCGGCCGCGAGGAGCCGGCACCGGGCAAGGGCGGCGCGGACCGCACCCCCCTGCCCGGCACCGCGTGACACGGCACGCGCTCATCGCGCGGTGTACGTCACGTTGCCGACCTACACCCGCTTGTCGCGTCGGGACCCGTCGCGCGGTGTACGTCATGCCGGCGACGTACACCCGCACGTCGTGCAGAGACCCGTCGCGCGGTGTACGTCACGTCGCCAGCGACGTGCACCCGCTCGTCCCGTCGGGACCTGTCGCGGTGTACGTCACGCTCGCAACGCACACCCGCCCGTCGATGCCCGTCGGATCGTGACCCCTCACGTCGTGACGACGCCGAGCACCTCGCGCAGCTGCGTCAGTCCCCAGTCCAGGTCCTCGCGGGAGATGACCAGCGGGGGTGCCAGGCGGATGGTCGAACCGTGGGTGTCCTTGACCAGCAGGCCGCGGGCCATCAGCGCCTCGGAGATCTCCCGGCCGGTTCCGTGCTCGGGGTTGATGTCCACCCCGGCCCACAGGCCGCGCCCGCGCACCGCGTCCACCGCGCCGCCGCCGACCAGCGCGTTCAGCTCGGCGTGCAGGTGCTCGCCCAGCTCCGTCGCCCGCTGCTGGAACTCGCCGGAGCGCAGCATCGCCAGCACCTCCAGCGCCACCGCGCACGCCAGCGGGTTGCCGCCGAAGGTCGAGCCGTGCTCACCCGGCCGGAACACACCGAGTACCGCGCGGGACGACACCACCGCCGACACCGGGACCACGCCGCCGCCGAGCGCCTTGCCCAGCACGTACATGTCCGGCACGACGCCCTCGTGCTCGCAGGCGAAGGTCTTGCCGGTCCGGCCCAGACCGGACTGGATCTCGTCGGCGATGAACAGCGTGTTGCGCTCGGCGGTGATCCGCCGCACCCCCGCCAGGTAGCCGCTCGGCGGCACCAGGACGCCCGCCTCACCCTGGATGGGCTCGATCAGCACCGCGACGGTGTTGTCGTCCACCGCGGCCTCCAGCGCCGCCAGGTCGCCGTACGGGACGACCTCGAAACCCGGCGTGTACGGGCCGAAGCCGGCGCGGGCCTCCTCGTCGGTGGAGAAGCTGATGATCGTCGTGGTGCGGCCGTGGAAGTTGCCGTCGGCCACCACGATCTTGGCCTGTCCGGCCGGTACGCCCTTGACCTCGTAGCCCCACTTGCGGGCGGTCTTGACCGCCGTCTCGACCGCCTCGGCGCCGGTGTTCATCGGCAGCACGGCCTCCATGCCGCACAGCTGCGCCAGCTCCGTGCAGAACGCGGCGAACCGGTCGTGGTGGAAGGCGCGTGAGGTCAGCGTGACCCGGTCCAGCTGCGCCTTGGCGGCGGCGATCAGCCGCTCGTTGTGGTGGCCGAAGTTCAGTGCGGAGTACCCGGCCAGCATGTCGAGGTAACGGCGCCCCTCGACGTCCGTCATCCACGCCCCTTCGGCGGTGGCGACCACCACCGGCAGCGGGTGGTAATTGTGCGCGCTGTGCTCGTCGGCCTGGTGGATCAGGTCGCTGGACAGTGCCTGCGTGGTCACCTTCGGGACTCCGTTCGTCGCACGTGTGGACCGGGCGGCGCCGGGAGGAGGAATCAGCCCCGGCACGTGTCCCTCGCTTTCTATCGTCCGGCGTCGTGCCGGGGAAGAAAGCGGGACTTGCGGTTTCCCGATAGGGCATTGCGAAATCCCGATGTCTGAGACACGCCCGGTCGGCATGGCCGCTCTGACCTAGAGTGATGGCGTGAGCCGTGACTGGCGCGCTGGGATGGGATCGACCATCGGGGAGCGGCTCACGTCAGCAGTGCCGTGCGCCTGGGCCGTCTCGTGGCAACCGTATGCCCCCGCCCGGAGGACCCCATGGCCGAAGAACTCAGCACGCAGTCCGTCGCGTACCGCAGCGCCCTCGACGTCATCCGCGCCGTCGAACCCCGTGTCGCCGACGCCATCGGAGCCGAGGTCGCCGACCAGCGCGCCTCCCTGAAGCTCATCGCCAGCGAGAACTACGCGTCTCCGGCCGTCCTGCTGGCCATGGGCAACTGGTTCAGCGACAAGTACGCCGAAGGCACCATCGGCCGCCGTTTCTACGCCGGCTGCCGCAACGTCGACACCGTCGAGGCGCTCGCCGCCGAACACGCCCGCGAGCTCTTCGGCGCGCGGCACGCCTACGTCCAGCCGCACTCCGGGATCGACGCCAACCTCGTCGCGTTCTGGGCGGTGCTCTCCCAGCGGGTCGAGAGCCCGGCGCTGGCCAGGGCCGGGGTGCGGCAGGTCAACGACCTCGCCGACGCCGACTGGGACGTGCTGCGCCGCGAACTGGGCGACCAGCGCATGCTCGGCATGTCCCTGGACGCCGGCGGCCACCTCACCCACGGCTTCCGGCCCAACATCTCCGGCAAGATGTTCGACCAGCGCTCCTATGGCACCGACCCCGTCAGCGGACTGCTGGACTACGACGCGCTGCGCGCCACCGCCCGCGAGTTCCGGCCGCTGATCATCGTGGCCGGGTACTCCGCGTACCCGCGTCTGGTCAACTTCCGCCTCATGCGCGAGATCGCCGACGAGGTCGGGGCGACGCTCATGGTCGACATGGCGCACTTCGCGGGCCTGGTGGCCGGCAAGGTCCTCACCGGCGACTTCGACCCGGTGCCGCACGCGCAGATCGTCACCACGACCACCCACAAGTCGCTGCGCGGCCCGCGCGGCGGCATGGTGCTGTGCGACGACACCCTCGCCGAACACGTCGACCGCGGCTGCCCGATGGTCCTGGGAGGGCCGCTGCCGCACGTGATGGCGGCCAAGGCCGTGGCGCTCGCCGAAGCCCGTCAGCCGGCCTTCCAGGACTACGCACGGTGCATCGTGGACAACGCCCACCGTCTCGCCGACGGCCTGCTGCGCCGCGGCGCCCGTCTCGTCACCGGCGGCACCGACAACCACCTCGTGCTGCTCGACGTCGCCGGCTACGGCCTGACCGGGCGCCAGGCGGAGGCCGCGCTCCTCGACAGCAACATCGTCACCAACCGCAACTCCGTCCCCAACGACCCCAACGGCGCCTGGTACACCTCCGGCGTCCGCCTGGGCACCCCGGCGCTCACCACCCGGGGCCTGGGCGCCGCCGAGATGGACGAGATCGCCGCGCTCATCGACACCGTGCTGACCGCCGCCACGCCCGCCACGACCGCCTCCGGTGCGCCGTCCAGGGCCAAGCACCTGCTGGACCCGGCGGTGTCGGCCGAGGTCGCCGCCCGCGCCACCGAACTGCTGGACGGGTTCCCGCTCTACCCGGGCATCGACCTGAGCTGAGCCGCGCGGCACCCGCGCCGGGGAGCGCACCGGACGTCGTCGCCCGATCGCCGGACCTGAGAGGATGAGGTCATGGCCATCGAACGTCCTCGTGTGCTCTCCGGCATCCAGCCCACCGCGGGCTCGTTCCACCTCGGCAACTACCTCGGCGCGGTGCGCAACTGGGTCGCCCTCCAGGAGACCCACGACGCCTTCTACATGGTCGTCGACCTGCACGCGATCACCGTGCCGCAGGATCCCGCCGAACTGCGGGCGAACACCCGGCTCGCCGCCGCCCAGCTGCTGGCCGCCGGGCTCGACCCCGAACACTGCACCCTGTTCGTGCAGAGTCACGTGCCGGAGCACGCCCAACTCGCCTGGGTCATGAACTGCCTCACCGGTTTCGGCGAGGCGTCCCGCATGACGCAGTTCAAGGACAAGTCCGCCAAGCAGGGCGCCGACCGCACCACCGTGGGCCTGTTCACCTACCCGGTCCTTCAGGTCGCCGACATTCTGCTGTACCAGGCCGACGCCGTGCCGGTCGGTGAGGACCAGCGCCAGCACGTCGAGCTGACCCGTGACCTGGCCGAGCGGTTCAACGGCCGCTACGACAAGGGCGGCACCGCGACGTTCACCGTGCCGAAGCCGTACATCGTGCGGGAGACGGCGAAGATCTACGACCTTCAGGACCCGACCGTCAAGATGAGCAAGTCGGCCTCGTCACCCAAGGGGCTGGTCAACCTGCTCGACGAGCCGAAGACGTCGGCGAAGAAGTTCAGGAGCGCCGTCACCGACACCGACACGGTGATCCGCTTCGACGAGGCGGCCAAGCCCGGCGTCAGCAATCTGCTGACGATCTACGCCACCCTCACCGGTACCGCGATCCCGGCGCTGGAGGAGCGGTACGAGGGCAAGGGGTACGGCGCGCTGAAGACCGACCTGGCCGAGGCCTTCGTGGAGTGGGTCACCCCGTTCCGCGAGCGCACCCAGGCGTATCTCGACGATCCCGAGACGCTGGACGCGGTGCTGGCCTCCGGCGCCGACAAGGCGCGTACCGTGGCCGCGGAGACGCTGGCCACCGTCTACGAGCGGATGGGCTTCGTCCCCGCCAAGCACTGACAACGAGAACGCACTCGGGCGCCGAGTGACGACACCCGCCGTGCGGGACGCGTGAACCGCGTCCCGCGCTACTTTCGACACCCGACCCTCGACGGTCTCGGAAGGGGGAAACCCAGTGGGATCCAGAACGATCGGCGTATCGGTCGCGGTACCGGAGCCGTACGGCAGCCTGCTCCAGCGGCGCCGGGCCGGCTTCGGGGACCGTGCCGCGTACGCCATCCCCAGTCACGTCACCCTGCTGCCGCCCACCGAGGCCGACGAGGATCTGCTGCCGGAGTTCGCCCGGCACCTGGCCGCCGTCGCCGAGGGCGGCCGGGCCTTCCCGCTGCGGCTGTCGGGCACCGGCACGTTCCGGCCACTGACCCCGGTGGTGTTCGTGACGCTGGCCGAGGGCGCCCCGGACTGCGCGCGGTTGCAGGAACGGGTGCGTTCCGGGCCGGTCAGCCGCGAGCTGGACTTCCCCTACCACCCGCACGTCACCGTCGCCCACGGGATCGCGCCCGAGGCGCTGGACCGCGCACAGTGCGAGCTGGCCGCCTTCAGCGCCGCCTGGACGGTCACCGGCTTCGCCCTGTACCAGCAGGACGCCGGCGGGGTCTGGCACACCCTGCGGGAGTTCCCCTTCGGCCGGCCGCCCGGCGCCCCGGCCGCACTCCCGCACCAGTACGGCACCCGCCCCGGCGCGGACGCGGGCGGCCGCCTGTCGTGACGTACCGCGCCCCGTCGTGACGTACGCGTCACGTTCCCCGGGGTCTTCGTAACGTACCGCGCCCCGTCATGACGTACACGTCACGTTCCCGGCGTCTTCGTGACGTACCGCGTCGTGCTTCCGGCGCTTCGTGACCGTGACGTATCGCGTCACGAAAACCGTTCCGCCGCACCGGGCGAAACGGGAGCAATACCACAAGTGCGAGCACCTCGCCTGATGGAATTTCGCCGCGTTCGACACCAAGAGTCCCCCGATGGCCGATCGGTGTCGGTCGATCAGCGGATCGGCCGGATCAGGTATGTCCGCCCGGCGGCCGGGTAGGCGCCGATCATGGAGTGGATGACGCGGCTTCCGGTGATCGGACCGTGGATCGCGCGGGCCATGCGCACCCACGGTTGGCGGGCGTTCGAGCATGCCCAGGAGGTCACCTGGGACCGGCTCGCCGCCGCGGTCACCTTCACCAGTTTCATCGCGCTGTTCCCACTGATCACCGTGGGTGCCGCGATCGGCGCCGCGATCCTCAGCAAGAGCCAGCTCGACGACGTCATCCACAAGGTCAACCAGCAGATCCCGGGCCTGGCCGGGCAGGTGGACATCGCGGGACTGGCCGCCAACGCGGGCACGATCGGCACCATCGCCGGCGCCCTGCTGCTGCTGACCGGTGTCGGCTGGATCGCCCAGCTGCGCGGCTGCCTGCGCGCGGTGTGGAAGCTCGACGTCGACCACGACAACCCGGTCAAGCGCAAGATCCTCGACGCCGGGGTGCTGGCCGGGCTCGGCGGCGTGGGACTGGCCTCCATGGCCTGTTCGGCGTTCGCCACCACCGCCGTCGGCTGGGTCGTCAAGCACATCGGGCTGGTCAGCGGCGGCCCCGCGAGCGTCCTGCTGACGGTCGCGGGATACGCGGCGGCCGTGCTGGTGGACTTCGCGGTACTGGCCTACGCGCTGACGCTGCTGCCGGGCGTGCGGCCGAGCCGGCGGGCCGTCGTGGAGGCCGGGCTGCTCGGCTCGGTCGGCTTCGAACTGCTCAAGGTCCTGCTGTCGGGCTACCTGCAAGGGGTCGCCGGCAAGAGCATCTACGGAGCCTTCGGCACCCCGGTCGCCCTGCTGCTGTGGATCAACTTCATGGCCAAACTGCTCATGTTCTGTGCCGCGTGGACCGCCACCCAGCGCGACGGCTCAGGGGTGGGGCCGACCGCCCCCGCCGCGGCGCCCGGCACCGCGGCGGGTCCCGCCGTGACCCCCGGGGACGCCGCCCCGGGAGCCGCCATCACTCCTGCCGACGCCGCCGGCGCGACGCGGGGCTGGGCCAGCGCCGCCGTACCAGCAGCGACACGCCGGCGAGAAGGACCAGCACGCCCGCGGTGATCCCGGCCGCGGTCCACATGCCGCTGTCCGAACCGGAGGCGACCGACGCGGACGACGTCTTGCCGCTCCTGGCCGCGGCCGGCTTGTCCTTCGCCTTCGCCGACGCGGCGGCCCGGGCGCGCTGCACGCTCTTCGGCGCCACCAGCGTGCCGACCGGCGTGACCTTGCCCTCGGCGGCGAAACCCCAGTTCAGCAGGGACTCCGCCTCCTTGTAGACCCGGTCGGTGCCCGGCTGCGGGTGCATGACCGTCACCAGCAGCTTGACGCCGTTGTGATCGGCGACACCGGTGTAGGTGTTGCCCGCGTTGGTCGTGTAGCCGTTCTTGACGCCGGCGATGCCCGGGTAGGGCTTCAGGCCGCCGGCGGGGTCACCGGCCAGCAGCCGGTCGGTGTTCTGGATGCCGAAGGTGTCGCGGTCCTTGGAGTCCTTCTTGTACTTGCCGGGGAACGCCGCGCTCACCGTCGAGCAGTACTCGCGGAAGTCGGGGTTCTGCAGGCCCGCGCGGGCGAACAGCGACAGGTCGTACGCGGACGAGACCTGGCCCGGCATGTCGTAGCCGTCCGGGGTCACCACGTGGGTGTCGTCCGCCTGGAGGTCATCGGCCTTCGCCTGCATCTCGGTGACCGTGGTGGCCACGCCGCCGTTCATCGCCGACAGCACGTGCACCGCGTCGTTGCCGGACCGCAGGAACACCCCGCGCCACAGGTCCTGGACCGTGTACGGCATGTCCTCCACTATCCCGACGAGGCTGCTGCCCGCGCCCATGCCCGCCAGGTCCTGCGGCTTGACGACGTGGGTCTCGTCCTTCGGGAACTTGCTGATGACGGTGTCGGCGAACAGCATCTTCAGCGTGCTGGCCGGCGGCAGCTTCCAGTGCGCGTCGTGCGACGCGAGGACGGCGCCGGTCTCCGCGTTGGAGATGATCCACGAACGCGCGGTGGTCTTCGGCAGGGCGGGTACGCCGGGTGCCATCGACACCTGCGTTCCCATGTCGCCGAGTCGGACGCCGCCGACCTGCGACATGTCCTCCGGGGGTGCGGGCGTACCGGACTTCGCGTACGCGAGGGGAGACGCCGACAGCACGGCGGCGGCCGCGATGCTCACGGCACACAACGTCAGAGCGGGGCGGCCTGGCGCGGCCTGAAGGATCCTGGACACGCATCGAACGTACAGGGCCCGTGTGGAGCGGACGACAGCCGTCCACTGGCCCGCGGGGGTGAGGAACGCCACGTTCGGCCTACGCGGCCAC
Source organism: Streptantibioticus silvisoli (assembly GCF_027947535.2). Classification (GTDB taxonomy): domain Bacteria; phylum Actinomycetota; class Actinomycetes; order Streptomycetales; family Streptomycetaceae; genus Streptantibioticus_C; species Streptantibioticus_C silvisoli. The sequence continues at coordinate 4,056 of NZ_JAAGKO020000041.1, read as the reverse complement.
GGGCCGGTGCCGCGCTGGCGCTCCGGCCGCCGGCGTCGTAGCAGCCGCGCGGCGGACCCGGCGGCGGACCCGGAACGGGCCCGGCCATACTGGAAGGCATGAAGCTCAGCCGCCGCGTGTCCTGGTTCCTGCTCGCCTTCGGCGCCTGGAGCTGGATGATCTGGATCACGTTCGTGAAGAACCTGTGGGCCGACGCCAGCGGCCTGGCCTTCCACCACGGATCGCCCACCGCGTACTTCTACATCCACCTGCTGCTGGCGATCGTCTCCTTCCTGCTCGGCACCGCCATCGGCCTGCTCGGCCTGCGCGGGCTGCGGGCCCTGAAGGCGGAGAACGCCGCGGCAGCGCCGCAGAGCGCCGGGTGAACGTGGTGATGCCCCCGTTCCCGGCAGGGGAACGGGGGCATCACCGGGTCCGCGGTGGTGACCGCGATCAGAAGCGGCGGGTCAGCAGGGCCCGCTTGACCTCCTGGATCGCCTTGGTGACCTCGATGCCACGCGGGCAGGCGTCCGTGCAGTTGAACGTGGTGCGGCAACGCCACACGCCGTCACGGTCGTTGAGGATCTCCAGGCGCTGCTCGCCGGCCTCGTCGCGCGAGTCGAAGATGAACCGGTGCGCGTTGACGATCGCCGCCGGGCCGAAGTACTGACCGTCGTTCCAGAACACCGGGCACGACGAGGTGCACGCGGCGCACAGGATGCACTTGGTGGTGTCGTCGAAACGCGCGCGGTCCTCCGCGGACTGCAGGCGCTCACGGGTCGGCTCGTTGCCCTTGGTGACCAGGAACGGCATCACGTCGCGGAACGCCTGGAAGAACGGCTCCATGTCGACGACGAGGTCCTTCAGGACCGTCAGACCCTTGATCGGCTCGACCGTGATCGGCTTTTCGGGGTTGATGTCCTTCAGCAGCGTCTTGCAGGCCAGCCGGTTGCGGCCGTTGATCCGCATGGCGTCCGACCCGCAGATGCCGTGGGCGCACGAGCGGCGGAACGTCAGCGTGCCGTCCAGCTCCCACTTGATCTTGTGCAGGGCGTCCAGGACCCGTTCCTTGGGGTCCATCTGCATCTCGTAGTCGACCCAGACGACCTGGTCGGAGACCTCGGGGTTGAAGCGCCGGACCCGCAGCGTGACCGTGATCAGGTGCGCGTCGCCGGTCTCCGCCGCGTCCAGCGCAGCGGAGTGCTTGCTCTCCACCGTTGTTGTGCTCATCAGTACTTACGCTCCATCGGCTGGTAGCGGGTCTGCACGACCGGCTTGTAGTCGAGGCGGATCGACTCTTCGCCGTCTTCGCCGACCTCGCGGTACGCCATGGTGTGGCGCATGAAGTTGACGTCGTCGCGGGTGGGGTAGTCCTCGCGGTAGTGGCCGCCGCGCGACTCCTTGCGCGCCAGCGCGGACACCGCGAGCACCTCGGCCAGGTCGAGCAGATTGCCCAGCTCCACGGCCTCCAGCAGGTCGGTGTTGTACCGCTTGCCCTTGTCCTGGACGCTGATGCTCTTGTACCGCACCTTCAGCGCGGCGATGTCGGACACCGCCTGCTTGAGGGTCTGCTCGGTCCGGAAGACCATCGCGTTGGCGTCCATGGTCTCCTGGAGCGCCTTGCGGATGTCGGTGACCCGCTCGCCGCCGTTGGCGTCCCGCATCCTCTCCACCAGCTCGACGACCAGCGAGTCCGGGTTCTCCGGCAGCTCCACGAAGTCGTGGGTCGCCGCGTACTCGGCGGCGGCGATGCCGGAACGGCGGCCGAAGACGTTGATGTCGAGCAGCGAGTTGGTGCCCAGCCGGTTCGCGCCGTGCACCGACACACAGGCCACCTCGCCGGCCGCGTACAGCCCGGGGACGACCGTGGTGTTGTCGGTCAGCACCTCGCCCTGCACGTTGGTCGGGATTCCGCCCATCGCGTAGTGCGCGGTCGGCTGAATCGGCACCGGGTCGGTGTACGGCTCGATGCCCAGGTAGGTCCGCGCGAACTCGGTGATGTCCGGCAGCTTGGCGTCCAGCTGCTCCGGCGGCAGGTGGGTGAGGTCGAGGTAGACGTGGTCGCCCTCGGGACCGCAGCCGCGGCCCTCGCGGATCTCGGTGTAGATCGCGCGGGAGACGACGTCACGGGAGGCGAGGTCCTTCATGACCGGCGCGTAGCGCTCCATGAAGCGCTCGCCGTCCTTGTTGCGCAGGATGCCGCCCTCACCGCGGGCACCCTCGGTGAGCAGGATGCCCATCCGCCAGATGCCGGTCGGGTGGAACTGGAAGAACTCCATGTCCTCCAGCGGGAGCCCACGCCGCCACGCGGCGGCCTGACCGTCGCCGGTGAGGGTGTGCGCGTTGGACGTCACCTTGTAGAACTTGCCGTTGCCACCGGAGGCGAAGATGACCGCCTTGGCCTGGAAGACGTGGATCTCGCCGGTCGCCAGCTCGTAGGCCACCACGCCGGCGGTGCGCTTGACGCCGTCCACCTCGGCCAGCAGCAGGTCGAGCACGTAGAACTCGTTGAAGAACTCCACGCCCTCCTTGACGCAGTTCTGGTACAGCGTCTGGAGGATCATGTGACCGGTGCGGTCGGCGGCGTAGCAGGACCGGCGTACGGCCGCCTCACCGTGGTTACGGGTGTGACCGCCGAACCGGCGCTGGTCGATCCGGCCCTCGGGCGTCCGGTTGAACGGAAGGCCCATCTTCTCCAGGTCGAGGACCGCGTCGATGGCCTCCTTCGCCAGGATCTCGGCGGCGTCCTGGTCGACCAGGTAGTCGCCGCCCTTGATCGTGTCGAAGGTGTGCCACTCCCAGTTGTCCTCCTCGACGTTGGCCAGGGCGGCGGCCATGCCGCCCTGCGCCGCGCCGGTGTGGGAACGGGTCGGGTACAGCTTGGTCAGCACGGCGGTGCGGCTGCGCTTCGTCGCCTCGATGGCCGCGCGCATGCCGGCGCCGCCCGCGCCGACGATGACGGTGTCGTACTTGTGGATCTGCATGGTCGCGTCAGCCTCGGGTCTACTGGATGTTCGGGTCGAAGGTGAAGATCACCAGCGTGCCGAGGAGCACGGTGAACACGGTGGCCGCGTAGAGCAGCCACTTCAGCCACGTACGGGTGACGTCCCGCTCGGCGTAGTCGTTGATGACCGTCCGCAGGCCGTTGGCGCCGTGCAGCATGGCCAGCCACAGCATGGCCAGGTCCCACAGCTGCCAGAACGGGTTGGCCCAGCGGCCGGCGACGAACGCGAAGCCGATCTTGCTCACGCCGCCGTCCAGCACCAGCTGGATCAGCAGGTGGCCCAGCACCAGCACGACCAGGACGATGCCGGACAGCCGCATGAACAGCCAGCCGTACATCTCGAAGTTCGTGCGGGTGGCGCGCGGGGTGCGCTTGGTACGCGCCCGCGGCGGTTCGATGAACGGCGCCGGGTTGTCCGGACCGAACGGGGTCACTCCGCCATCGGCCGCATCGGCGGCGTCGACGGGGTTGTGGGTCTCGGCGGACATCCTCAGCTCCCGAACAGATCGTGCAGGGAGTGCTGGAGCACGGGATAGAACGCCCCCGCCATCAGCACCACCCAGATACCGACAACGGACCACAGCATCTGCCGCTGGTACTTCGGGCCCTTGGACCAGAAGTCGACCGCGATGACGCGCAGGCCGTTCAGGGCGTGGAAGAGGATGGCCGCGACGAGGCCGTACTCCATCAGGTTGACTACGGGGTTCTTGTAGGTCGCGACGACCTTGTCGTAGTCCTGCGGGGAGACACGAACGAGCGCGGTGTCGAGGACGTGTACGAACAGGAAGAAGAAGATGAGGACGCCGGTGACTCGATGAGCCACCCAGGACCACATGCCTTCCCGGCCGCGGTACAGCGTTCCAGCCGGCACGGAATACCCTCCGGTAACGGGATCAGGGACCTGCCGGCTTGACTGTCGGTCGGGCCCGGCCGGGTACGGTCCACCGGCCCCGTCCATCGTAGCGACGCCTTGTCGCTCCGCGACGCCGGGGCTGTCAGGTGTGATCCAACTAGCACCGCGCGGGGGAACGCGGGGGAGGTTTCCGCATGCCGGGGGGTGGTTCGTGGGGGCC
>NZ_JAAGKO020000040.1 GCF_027947535.2 Streptantibioticus silvisoli | reverse complement strand
CCCCCGCGGGTGACGACGACGACCAGGCGCATGCCGCCGGCGGACAGGTCGAGGACATCGGTGTCGACGACCTCGCTGTCGCGCAGTTCGTGTTGGACGCGGAGGGGGAGTTGGCTGTCGCTGGCTGGCGGGGGAGCGCTGGCGGGGGGAGAGGGGGCGTCGAGGGGGGCGCCTCCTTCGAGGATGCGGGTGGCGGAGCCGGCGGCCCAGTTGAGCGCGGCTTCGATGCGGGGGAGTGAGGGGGGGCGGCGGCGGGGGTTTTTGCGGGCGCCTTCGAGGTTTTGAACGGTCGCTTCGCTGACCTCTGCCGCGGTGGCGAGGTCGATCTGGGTCATGCCTCGCGAGGTGCGGGCGTCCCTGATGGCGTCGCCGAGCCGCTTCCAGTCCTGGGTCATGCGGTCATCATGCCCTACCGAGAGGCAACGGGCACCCACTGGTTCCCCTAATTGACCTGTGTTGATCCGTAGTACTGGCGCGTAGCTGTTGCCTGGATGTGCCTCGGTGAGCCTGTCGTGCTTCTGGTTGCGCAGACTGGCTACCCGGTGGGTCCTTTGTGCGGCGTAGGGGTGCGCCCGGGGGCGGCGTTTCACCTAGTGAAGGCCAAGGGGCGCCCGGTTAACACGGATGAACACATATTGAAGGCGGATCAACGCCTTGTGAATCCCGGTCGTTAGGTCTACGTTAGGTGTTGTGACACCGAACGGAGCCGCAATCAGGTCCATCCGTGAGGCTCGCGGACTCAGCCTGAGACGGCTCGCAAGCCTTGCGGAGAGAACCCCCAGCTTCCTCAGCCGCATCGAGACCGGCCAGCGCCAGGCGAGCGACGACACGCTCCGACAGATCGCAGCCGCGCTCGGCATACCCATCGACGCAATCACAAGGGAGACCCCACCGTGAGCCTGACCAGCCCCCCACTGCCGGAGACCGTGGTCCTGGATACCACTCTCCTCGAACGTCTTGTCGTGGCCTTGGAGAGCATCGCCCGGTCTTCGACCGTGGCGGAAGCCGACCCGGAAATCCGGTGCTACACGCCGGCTCAGGCTGCTGAGCTGCTCGGAGTCTCCGAGAACTGGGTCGAAGACCGCATGAACGAGAAGACGATCCCGTTCACGTTCATCGGCAAGTTCCGCCGGATGCGCCGGAAGCACATCGCGGCCGTGGCGGAGCACCGGGAGATCGACCCGACTCGCCAGGGGCACCGCCCCCGCTCCATCGCCGCCTAGAGCGGCTTCACGGCCCCAACCGCCGGTTTCTGTCCGGTCACCGGCAGCCGGGGCCTACGCAACACCCCTCACCACTCACCGAATGGAGGAGCCTGCGATGGCTTCATCTTCTCAGACCCCCGAACCTCTGAGCCCCGGGCGGCCGGTGGAGATCCGCCAGTGTCAGCCGACGGAGTGGCTGCCGAACCCGTGGACGATCCGTGAGGTCGAGGGCGGCACCGACGAGCGTGGCTGCTGGCAGGTGCTGCACGACGGCACGGTGCTGGCGACTCTGCCGGACTGGGCCGGGGATCTGGCCCTGTGGATGGCGGCAGCGCCCGAGAACATCACCGCGTTGCTGGCCGTGGTGGACCGCCTGCGGGTGCAGTGCGCGGCCGGGGCGACGGCGGAGCAGGTGCTCCAGCGGCAGATCGACGGGCAGAGCGCTGAGGTGGACCGCCTGCGGGCGGACCTGGCCGCCGCGCGGGAGCTGGCCGGGCTGGCGACGGAGTACCGCGTCCCGGCCGAGGCGGCCGAGCTCCCTGAGCGCCCCACGTCGGTGGAGCTCCGCCCGGGCGACCAGCTCATCGACTGGGATGACATGACCCGGTTCGAGGTCGTGTCGACGGCGCCGGACCGCCACCAGTTCGAGGTCCGTCTACCGGACGGCACCACCGCCGGCGAGGACGGGGTGTGGATCACCGGTCGGGACCTGCGGTCCGGCGAGACGATGTACCGCATCGCGGGCGAGTCTCACCGGTGGGACTGGTGCCCGGTGGAGCTGCTGCCCGGCCGGGCGCCCCGTATCGCCGCTCAGGACGTGCCGCTTTCCGTCCTGATGGCCCGTGTCGCCCAGGCGCACGACCTGGAAGCCCCCGCCGTCGAGGACGCGTTCGCGCACCTCGCGATCGATCACCCGGACGCCGTGGTCGCGTCCTTGACCCGCCCGGAGGTGGCGTCGTGACTGCCCTGCTGCTGGAACTGCCGACGTCTCCCCTGTTCTTGTCCCGCCGGAACGTGGCTTCGGTCGAGGCGATGTGCGACTCCCAGCCTCTGCCGATCGGTTCGCTGACCGGTCGCCCGGACGCGGCCCACGTGACCGTCACATCGCTGGACGACCTCGGCCAGTGGATGTACGCCCGGGGCGGCCGGATCACCGTGCACCCGACGCCGCACGGCGTGGACCTGTGGGTCCTCCACACCACCGCTGACGGCCTGCCGGGCGCCCCGGTCCCGGTACGGGTGTCCGTGCCGGTTCCCGCCGGCGAGCAGACCCCCGGCGACTTCACCGCCTCCATCGCCGGCGACTGCTGGAAGGGCGTGGCCTAATGATCCGCCTCGACCTGTCCATCACCTCGAACATCCTGGGCGAGACCACGCTGCGGGCGGACCGTATCCGCCGCGACACCCTCACCCAGCTGGCTCTGGCCCTGCGCGGGGACCACGCGACCGACGTGCAGAACGCCCTCGACGCCCTCATCGATGCGGTGGCATCTCCGGATGACGCGGAGGGCGCGGAGATCGACGCCCTGGTCGACGACATCGAAGCCGAGGCCGACATGGGCCCGGCGGAGATGCGCCTGTCCCGCACGGATCTGGGCCAGTTGCTGCGGCAGGGCTCGGAGGTCTACCACCCGGCGGCCCGTCCGCTGGCTGTGGTGGATGGCGGGGTGGCGGCATGAACCACGCGGACGGGCCGGCCGAGGTGCCGGTGGCGCTGTCGCCGGTGGGTGACGTGCTGGAGCGCTTGCGGGCCGCTCGATTCGACCGGCAGTCGCGAGATGGTCGTCTCGGTACTGACGCCCAGGTCCTGCACCGGGTGGCCGACCTGATGGAGGACGACGACCTCCGGTCGTCGTGGGCGCGGAGTTATCGCCGTGGTCGTCGTCGGCGCCCGGGTGGTCCGGTCGGAATAACGACCGGCGTTATGGCACATTTCATCTGGAAAACGTGCACGGCAGTCGCTTGCGACGGTGAACCGTTCGCGGCGCGGTGGGGTCGTGTGTGCGCCGAGGGAGGCGTAGCGGCTGCGTCCGCCTGGGGCGACGGTGTTTCCGCGGACAGCAGGCGTCTGACGGCGCTCGTGCTGGGCGTTGGTGGCGCAGTCACTCCCGCCGATGTGCGCGCGCTGGCCGAGGCCGCGGCCCGGCGGCCGCCCCACGGCCAAGACGCCCTGTTCGTCGGCGGTGAGTCCCGGTGACCCCGCACCTGTCCGAGCCGCAGATGTTCGGCGCGGCCGTCGTGGTCTACGCGCTGGTGTCCGCCGTGGTGTTGCGGGGTGGTGCGTCTGGCCGGTGGCTGGGCCGTCTGTTCCGGCGGGCCGTCTGCTGCTGGCTGGCTTACGGCCGTACCCGGGCCGCCGCCATGCACCGCCCGCCCCGTCACCGGGCCCGCCACCCGCGCATGGCCGTGCTGGCCGCACACCTCACCCACACCCGTCACATCCCCGGGGGGACCCGATGAGCACGACCCAGCACACCTGCTACTCGGTCGCCTGCGACCGGTGCAAGAACGTCAACGACTTCGAGCACGACTTCACGCCTCACTTCCCGTCTGCGGCCGAGGCGATCGACGAGGCGGAGTCCTGCGGCTGGGTACTCCTTGCCGACGGGCGCCTGCTGTGCGAGGACTGCATCAAGGCGTTGCTGGCGGCCGGGGAGATCGAGCGGAACAACTCGGACGACGATGACGCGCCGCCGTACCGGATGGTGGCCGCCGCCCCGGCCACCGAGGACGGTGCGCTGTGAGCGTCATGACCTACCGCCGTCTGTGGTGCGACGGCGTCAGCGGCCAGCCGTGCGGGGCGTGGATCGGCATGGCTGAGACGCCCGGCGAGACGGCTGCGGAGCTGCGTCGCGTGGCCCGCGCTGATGGGTGGCGACACCGCCGCGACGGCCGCAACGGCCGCGACCTGTGCCCCGACTGCGCCGAGGCGGGTGAGGGCCAGTGACCGCCCGGGACGAGATGCGGCGCCGAGTGGAGGCAGCGATCAGCGCCTCCGACATCGAGAACACCCACGTCCGGCGCCTGGCGGTCGCTGCCGTGATGCCGGTGCTGGACGCGGTGGAGGCCGCCGCCCGCGCGGAGGCGTGGACCGCGCTGCTCACCCAGCTCCGCGCCCGGCACGACGGCTGCTGCTACCACTGCACGGCCGTCCTGCGGGACGCCGCCGCGCTGGTACGGCTGGGTATCGAGAAGGGCGCCACGATCCCGCCGGTGGCCGAGCTGGCTGCCGCCGGGCAGGCCCCCGCGACGTGTGACTGCGGCGGGCAGACGCTGCTGACGGTGCACACCCCCGAGGCGTGCTACGACCCCGCGCCGCAGCCGGAGACCGCGCCGGACGCCCCGATGGGCACCCCGGAGCCGGTCGCCGCCTGCCCCGGGTACGCCCCGGGCCCGCACGCCGGCCTGTGCACGCACTGCGGGTACGCCCGCCGCTGGCACCGCGCCAGCGGCAAGGACGGTGGCGCGGACGCCGCGGCGGTCTGCGTGTGCGGCCACCAGCGCGCCGCGCACGACGACCGGCAGCCCCGCTGCCTCGCCTGCGCTGGGCCCGGCCGGCACCCCTACACCCCACAGGCCACCGCGCCGCTGCACTACGACGCCACTCCGGACCCGCTGGACGGGTGCCACTGGTGCGCCTGCGGCAACCGCTGGCCGTGCCCGGCCGTCCCCGCGCCGCAGCCGGAGACCGCGCCGGACGCCCCGGCCCCGCGACGACCGAACCCCTTCGACGCCTGGGCGCGCGCTACCGACCGCCTCGCCGCCGAGCGCGCCCGCGTGCACCCGGAGCCCTGCGACTACTGGGTCACCCAGGACTGCACCTGCCCCGGCGCCCCGCCCGAGCCGAACCGACGCCGCTGCCCGATCACCCGGCCGCACCCGTTCCACCTCGGCTGCCCCGGCATCAGCACCGCCGAGCACGTCGCCCAGTACCCGCCGACCGGCACCGTCCGCCTGCCCTCCTCGACCCCGGAGACCGACCGTGACTGACAACCCCGCCACCGCGCCGGACGCCGAGCCCGGCACGCCGGACGACGGGCGGGAGCAGCTGCGCGAGCAGTACGCCGCCGCCCTGGACGAGTGCCGCGCGCTGATACCCGCCGAGCAGGCCGCCGCCGTGCTGGCCGTCCGGGACGACGCGCTGGCCGACGCCCGGCAGCGGGCCGAGGCCGCCGAGCAGCGGATCACCGCCATCCACGAGGCCCTCGTCGTCTGGCGCGACCGGCCCGGCGAAGTCGGCCTCGCCATGGCCATCGGCCGCATCCTCGGCGGCGAGCAGCCCGACCCACCCGCATCCGCCGCCGTAGTCCGCGCGCTCGCCGAGTGCGACCGGATCGAGCGCGAGTTGTACCCCGTCGCCGACGACGGCATGGCCATCGCTGTCCGCCGCATCCGCGCCGCGCTCGCCCCGGCACCGGCGCAGGACGGGGGCGCGTCGTGACCGCCGCCGGCACCTACCGCCTCAACACCCTCTACAGCGCCATCCGCAGCAACCCCGGCCAGCAGTGGACCACCACGGTCGCCATGAACGCCCTCCGAGCCGACGGCATCAGCATCGACCGACACTCCGCCCGCCGGCTCCTCGCCGCCATCGAAACCGACGGGGGTCTCACCCGGATCGACCACCCCAACCGCCGGTACTGGGTGACCACACAGGGAGCCGCCACGTGAGCGCCGTCGCCACGACCGCGCTGGGGTTCTGTGCGGAAGCACGAAGCGCGGCGTTGAAATTTGCTCGCTTGCACGAAGCGCAGGGCGTCCAAATCGGGCAGCGTGGGAACCGCCGGTTGGTCGAGCCCCGGACATCCCGTACCGCCGGGATCGGAGCCGCCTCGTGATCACCGTCCTCATCACCGTCGCCCTGTGGCTCGGATTCTGCCGCCACATGAACCGCCGGAGCACCCGATGACCCACCGAAACCGTGCCGCCCACACCCTCGTGCGGCACCAACCCATCGCCGACGCCCTCCGCGAAGTCCCCGGCCTGGAACTCCCCGTCGGCACCTACTCGGCACGGCACAACGCCAAGAACGTCGCCTACCGGATCATCCACGCCTACCGGCTGCCCTATTACGAGCCCGCCGGCTCCTACACGGCCCGCTGCGAGGACACCGAGATGGGCACCGCCGTCTACGCCCGCTACGTCGGCGAACGCGCCGCTATCCCGAACGCCGCCTGAACAGGAGAACCCACCGTGAACCACACCCGCACCATCGCCGCAGCCCTCGCCGCCACCGCCGTTCTCGCCCTCGCCGGCTGCTCCGCCGACAAGACCGCCGAACCGTTCAAGGACAGCCCCCGCAACGGCACCAACAACAACCCGGCCGAGGTCATCACGATGCCTGACGGGTTCAACAACATCGCCTCCAAGTGCGACGGGCCGAACCGGGTCTACGTGACCTACCACGGCGACGACAAGTACGGCGCTGTCGCCGTCGTCCCGAACGACCCCCGCTGCACCACGGCCGCCAAGAACTGAACGCCGAACGCCCCGCTGGCGGATATCCGGCGGGGCACCCAACCTCAGCATCACAGGAGAACCCGATGAACGTCTCCCTCTGTAAGCACTCACATCCCTGCCAGCCGCCGCTCGGTTCGATCACCCGGCCCGGCCCGTGCGTCGACTGCGGCACCAGCTGGGGCGCCGTACAGGACGAACTCGCCCGTCAGCAGCAGGCACTGATCCTCGGTACGGTCCGCACCGGCGAATGCCCCGACTGCGCGCAGGTGAAGAAGCTGTTCCGCTTCCAGGCCGAAGAGCAGCCCTGGCACGAGTTCGGCGTACAGCTCCCCATCACGTTCCTGTGCATCGACTGCTGGAACACCGCTGCCGCCAGCGAGAACGCGTTCACCGCAGCGCTCTTCGAGAGCGTCTGAGGAGAACCCCGTGAACGAGCCCACCCCCGAAGCCCCGATCCGCTGGGGCCAGTCCATCGCCACCCACGGCACGGGCGACACCACCACCGTCGACATCGACGTATTCCTCCCCGGCAACACCGAGGTCCTGCCCATGGAGATCCCTCTCGCCGACGCCACGACCCTCCACTCCATGCTCGGCGACGCCATCCGCGAGCACACCGCCGACCGGTCGACACCGAACATCCCGGCCGCCGTAGCCGCACACGTCCTGTGGTGCCTCTTCGGCCGTGACCCCAACGGTTACCCGCCCTCGGCGTTCACCACCCGGCTGCTGGCCCTGTGGGAGTACGCCGACGACGAGAACGCCGCACGCCTCAGCCGCGCCTACCCCGCCTACGGGGCCGCCATCGATCTGCTGCGGGTTCGCGGCGGCCTCGACTGCCTCCGCACCATCGCTGCCACCTGACCCACCATCTGCCCGGCCGCCGTTGACCGCCGCGCGGCGGCCGGGACGCCAAACCACCGGAGAACCCAGTGACCGACCCCCGTCACGCCCACGACACCGACCAAGGCCGCTACTACAGCGACCCCGCCGGCGGCCCCGATCTCGTCTCCGTCACCAACGTCCTCGCAACCTCCGTCGCCAAAGCCGCCCTCATGCCCTGGGCCGTCAAGCTCACCGTCGAATGGGTCCTCGACCGCCGCATCGAGGTCGCCCACCGGGCCATCACCGACCGCACCAACCTGGTCCGCGAAATCAAGCAGGTTCACCGCGACGCCCGAGACCGGGCCGCCAACCTCGGCGACCGCATCCACTCCGCCGCCGAAGCCCGCATGCTCGGCGCCCCCACCCCCAGCGACCCGGAAGTCGCCCCCTACCTCAACCAGTTCGACCGCTGGATCGCACTGTGGGGCATAGCCGCCGACCGCGACGTATACGCCACCGAAATCACCTGCATGAACCGGCGCCTCGGCTACGCCGGCACCGCCGACCTCATGATCTGGCTCCCCACCGCCGCAGGCGGCAAGCGCGAACTGTGGCTCATCGACTACAAGACCTCCGCCACCCGCTCCGCCAAGTCCGTCTATCCGGAGAACACCCAGCAACTCGCCGCCCTTCGCTACTGCGAAACCGTACTGCTGCCGGACGACACGGACGCCCCCATGCCGAAGATCCAGCGCACCGGGGTCCTCAACCTGCGGGCCCGATCTCACGCCCTCGTCGAGATGCCCGCCGGCCGCGACGCGCACCGCGCCTTCCGCGGCGCCCTCACCAACGCCCTGTGGCACCACGCCGCGCCCACCACCTACCCGGCGCTCCTCGCCCCCGGCCAGAAGGCCGCCCCCGCGCGGCGCCGCACCATCCGAAAGGCAGCAGCCTGATGGGCTCCAGACTCCTCAACATCCAGCGCAAGGCCGCCGAACACGGCCGGCTCCGTACCGGCTACACCCAGGGAAACCGGCCCGTCCGCTCCGCCACCTGGGTCATCACCTCCCACTCCGAAGAGCACGTCCGTACTGCCGCCGAACTTTGGGGCGGCGAACCCCAGCAGTGGAAGCCGCTCAACTCCACCATCGAGCAGTGGCGGGTCATCACCAAGGCATCGTCCATCGAAGCCCTGATCACCCCCGGCGATCCGCTCAACCAGTACAACGAGATGTGGTCCAAGGGCGGTTGCGCCCGCCGCTGCGACGGCGAGACGGAGACGCTGTCCCGCAAGCCGTGCCTGTGCGCAGCCCAGTTCGGCGAGAACTGGTACCTCCAGGCGAAGGGCCGCGTCTGTTCGGCGACCTCTCGCCTGAACGTGATGCTGCCGGACCTCTCCGGCATGGGCCTGTGGCGGGCGGAGACCCACTCGTTCTACGCCGCGTCCGAGTGGGGCGGCATGGTCGACATGGTGCTCGCTGGCACCAACGGGCAGGGCTTCGTGCCGGTCACCCTGCGGATCGAGCCGCGGCAGCGCGTGGCGAACGGGGAGACGAAGAAGTTCCCGGTCGTCGTGGTCGAACTGCGCGGCGTTACTCCCCGCCAGGCCCTGGCTGGCCCGCTGCCCACCGCGCTTGCTCTCAACCCGTCCGGCCAGAGCACGGCCCTCGCTATCGAGGCGCCGCGTCCGGACTACATCGCCGAGGCCGAAGGCGGCCTGACGTCCGACGACGTCCGCGACACCTGGCGCCGGGCCGCAGAAGCGGGCCACGTCGACCCGAAGGGTAGCGACCCGCTGTCCAAGCAGCTCATGGCCATCGCCGCCCGCAAGGACGCCGAACTCGTCACGCCGGACGAAGACGGCGCCTACGACGTCGAGGTCGTCCCCGACGACGCGCCGTGGCCCGCCGTGGCCACCATCCCGCAGTCCTGACCAACAAGCCGCGGGGACGCCCTCACCCGAAATGAGGGCGTCCCCGCACCCAAGGAGACCACACCATGACTGGACCCGAGCACTACCTCGAAGCCGAACGACTCTTGTGTGACGCTACCGACAACGACGGCGACATCACCGCCACCAGCGAGCGAATCACGGCCACTCTGACCGCCGCCCAGGTTCACGCAACCCTTGCCCTCGCTGCCGCTACCGCTGGACAGCTCGCCGACCGCTACGTCGGCGACGGCGACCACATCAACGCCTGGCGCACCGCCGCGAACGGGGACGCCAAGTGACCTGGCACACCGGCCGAATGGCCGCCTTCGACACGGAGACCACTTCTCCGACCCCTGAGGTCGCCCGGATCGTCACCGCCTGCGTCGCTCTCGTCGGCGGCAGTCAGCCGGCGCAGATCGCGAACTGGATGGCCGACCCGGGAGTCCCGATCCCCGAGGAAGCCGCCAAGATCCACGGGATCAGCACCGAGCGCGCCCAGGCCGAGGGGCGCCCGGCGCCCGAGGTGATTGAGCAGGTCGTCGCCGCACTCGCACAGGCCGTTGCCCAGGACATTCCGGTCGTCGCCATGAACGCCCGCTACGACTTCACCGTCCTCGACCGCGAAGCCCGACGCCACGGCATCACCCCGCTCGTCGATCTCGTCGGCGACGGCCTGCGGGTCATCGACCCGTACATCCTCGACAAGCAGGTCGACACCTATCGCCGCGGCAAGCGGACCCTCACCCACCTCTGCCAGCACTACGGGGTGGCGCTCGACGGGGCACACGACGCCGCGGCCGATGCCTTTGGCGCCGCACGGGTCGCCTGGCGGATCGGCTCCCTTTACCCGGCCGTCCGCGACTTCGACCTCGACGACCTCCACAAGCACCAGATCACGTGGGCCGCCGAACAGGCCGCCTCCTACCAGGAATACCTGCGCCGACAGCACCCCAATGCGGGCATCGAAGGCGCGTGGCCGCTCATCCCGGACTCGTCCGCCACCTGACCGCCCCGGCCGTCCCCGGCCGAGCCGGGCGGGGACGGCCCCACCACATCCCACCCAGAACCAGGAGACCCACGTGACCGCTGAACCCACCAACGCGTTGCAGGTTTTCAACGTCTCGGACACCAACATCCGCTTCGGCGTCGCTGCCGATGGGCGCCCCTACTCGGTGGCAACTGACTTCGCCAAGACCATGGGCCACCGGGATGCAAGCAACGCGCTTCGCCTCCTGGAGGACGACGAGAAGGGTACTCAGATTGTGAGTACCCCTGGCGGTGACCAGCGGCTTTCCGTCATCTACGAGGACGGCATGTGGGAGCTGATCTTCCGCAGCAGCCTCCCCGGCGCCAAGGCCATCAAGAAGCAGGTCAAGGAGATCCTGCGGCAGATCCGCGAGACCGGCTCCTACTCGGCCGAGCCGCCCCGCGAGATGACGAAACTCGAAGCCCTCCAGGCCGCGATCGAGTCCGAGCAGAAACGCCTCGCCGCTGAAGCCCGGGTCGCCGAGTTGGAGCCGGCCGCGCGCTCTTGGGACGTCCTTGCCTCCGCCGACGGGGACTTCTCCGTCGGCGACGCCGCCAAGATACTTTCCCGAGACCCCGACATCCAGCTCGGGCAGAACCGTCTCTTCACCATGCTGGCCGACCACAAGTGGGTCTACCAGCAGATATCCGACGGACGACCCCGCGTCTTCCAGACCGCAGTCACCCGCGGCTGGCTCTCCGAACTCCCCAAAACCCACTACCACCCGCGCACCGGGCAACTCGTCGTCGATGCACCGCAGGTCCGCGTGACCGCGAAGGGACTCCACGAGCTTCACCGCCGTCTCGGCGGCAGCGGGCCGGTGCAAATCCCCGGGGCACCGTTCCAGCCCGAACTGGGCGGTGCCGCGTGACCGCCCCGGTCCAGCCGACTCTCGACGGCACCCTCCCGCCGGCCCGCATACCCGCCGCCGTGCAGCGCGCCGAGGACTACGAAACCTGGCTCGCCGCGGTCCGCCCCGCCTATGAAGCCGCAGCAGCGTCCGGCCGGCCGTTCACCACCTACACGGTCGCCGACGCCGCGAATCTCCCCGAACCGCCCGACCCCGCGCACACCTGGGGCCGGTTCATGCGGCTCCTCGCCGACGAGGGCTGGATACGCACCCACGGCTGGACCACCTCGGACCGGCCCACCACTCACCACTCCGGGGTGCGGACCTGGATCGGCACCCCGGCCGCAAGAAGGAACGCCGCATGACCACGAGCCTCCAGTCGGTTCCCGCCGCCACGACCGCCGGCGCCGACGAGAACCACCTCTACTGCTGCAACCCCGACCTCGGCCTCTGCGGAGCCGACCTCACCGGTCACACATACCTCCCCGCCGGAACCGCACCCACCTGCGCCGTCTGCAACGACCTCAAGAACCGGTACGGCCCGTGCTCGCCCGGATGCCCGGACATCCCGTGACACGACACCGCCACCACAACGCCGTCTGACCCACCACCGCACCTCAGCCGCACCGCCGCGGAAGGAGAACCACCCTCATGAAACCCCTCGCCGACCACGGCACCACCGCCCGCGCAAAGGGCCGCCCCGCCATGGGCATCCCAGGCTGCAACTGCGGCCCCTGCCGCAGTGCCGAAAACAGCTACGACAAGCGGAGGCGCTTCCTCAACGCCACCGGCCGCCAGCTCCGCCTCCCCGTCGAACCCATCGCCCAACACATCGACATGCTCTTCGCCAACGATGCCGGATGGGTCCAGCTCGCCGCCGCAGCAGAAACCTCCCAGTGCGTCCTCTCCCGTATTCGCCGGCGACTTCAACCCACAGTTCGCCGAGACGTCGCCACACGCATCCTCGCCATCCAGCCCGGCGACGCCATCCCGGCTGGGCGCCAAGTAGCCGCCATCGGCAGCATCCGCCGTATCCAGGCAGCCATGCGCTTGGCCCACTCCGTCAAAGCCATCAGTGCAGTCACCGGGGTCGAACACTCCACCCTCAGTGACCTACTCACCGGCGATCGCACCACCATCGCCCTCCACGTCGCCAAGCGCATTGCCAACGGATACCGCACCCTCGTCGCCACGACCGGCGACAGCGAACGTTCCCGACGTCGCGCCGCCAACAACGACTGGCACGGACCTCTCGCCTGGGGCGACAACATTGACGACCCCAACGCGGAACCCGAGGTCGATGACGCCGTCATCATCCCCCTCAAGCGCAACGACGTGGCTGCTATCCGCCGTGACGAGGTCCTCCACCTCGCCCGCTTCGGCGTCAGCCCCGAAGAAATCCACCACCGAATCGGCGAGGAAGTCGGCCTCGGCCACGTGAGGGAGATCGTCCGCACCCTCCACTGCGGAACCCGCGACCGGCGCAAAAAGGACGCCGCATGACCGACTGGCACGACCAGGCACAGTGCCGCGGCACCGACCCCGAGACCTTCTTCCCGGCCGGCTTCGGCGCCCGGTACCTCACCCGCATCGAGCGGGCCAAGGACGACTGCTGGGCCTGCCAGGTCCGCCTCGACTGCCTCGACGACGCGCTCAATCGGGAAGGCGACACCGCCGCCAGCATGCGCCACGGCATCCGCGGCGGGTTGGAGCCCGACCAACGCTGGCGTGTCCACCAACAACTCACCGAACGGAAGGCCGCATCGTGACCACCGCCGAACCCCTCGACCTCACCCTCACCCCGCCGCCCGGTGGCGAGATACTCCACCAGTCCGACCGCGCCACCGTGGTGTGGGGCGACTGCCGCGACCCCGCCGTCATCGCCGCCTGCCCCCGCGGGTACGGGCTGCTGCTCACCGACCCGCCCTACGGGGTGCGGTTCAACTCCGGCCGCTCCGGCACGTTCAGTGAGATCACGGGGGACGACGGCTCTGTGGACTGGCCCACCGCCCTCGGCCTATGGGCGGACCGCCTCGCCGAAGGACGCCACGTCTACGCCTTCGGGTACGCCGCTGACGTGCTCGCCGCCCCGCTCCGTCTCGGCGGTACCGCGCCCCTGATGTGGGATAAGCGCCTGACTGGCATGGGCAACCTGGCACAGAACTGGGGGCCCGCGCACGAGCCCATCGCGTTCGGCGTGCACACCCGCTCCGCCGCCGGTCGCGCCCGAGGAGACGGCCGACTCGCCGCACGCCTCCGGCACGGCAGTGTCCTGCGACACCAGCGGCCCAACTCGCGGGGTGCCAGCCGTCACAGCAACGAGAAGCCGATCCCGCTGCTGATGGAGCTGATCGAGTCCTCCACGCGGCGCGCCGATGCCGAACAGCCCGGCGACCTCGTCGTCGACCCGTGCGCCGGTTCCGGCTCCACAGCCGTCGCCGCCGTTCTCCTCGGCCGACGCGCGCACGTGGTGGAGATCGACCGCCACTACGCCGAGGTGGCCGTCGAACGCGTGCGCGCCGCCGAGAAACTCGCCCGCCAGATCGAGGCCGCATGAACAAGGACGTCCGCGCCCTCCTCCGCCGGGCGCGACGAGCCGGCTGCCGAATCCACGTCGCCCGCTCCGGCCACTACAGGGTCCAAGGGCCCAACGGCGGCGCCTTCACCATCGCCTGCTCACCCGCCAAACCCGCACTCGACCGCATCCGCAACGACCTCCGACGCATCGGCGCACGGATCTGACCAGCCAGTCGAAAGGAATCTGTCGTGTTGAACAACCAGATCATCGTCATCGACCGCGGATTGCGCTGCCAGGCAAACGCGAACGACCGAGGCGTGATCGACGCGAAGAAGCTCAGCGACCGCCAGTGGGAAGAACTGCGCTCTAGGAACGTCCGATCAGCCAAGCGACAGCTGGTTCAGTGTGCCAAGTGCTGGCAGCAGTACCGAGAAGTGCAGTGGCTCAAGACGTACAACACCGGCCGCGGCACACGCGTCATCAGCCACCAAGCGGGTGAATCACGCCCAGACCACGACTACGAGACTGTCGAAAGCCCGCAGCATCGGGCTCACAAAGATCGCGCCGTCCTCATAGGCGAACCGGAAGGGTATGAGCCTCAACGGGAGGCTTGGGCCCCCGATGGGAAAACGCGAGCCGATGTCCTTCTGACGGGCGCGCTGGTCGTCGCCTACGAGTATCAGCACTCGCCATTCAGCGCCACGGGCCGCTACAGCGCCCCAGAGCGAACACGTCTGGCGGCAGCCGTTGGCCGCACCAATATGTGGCACACCGACACCGACACCGTAAGGGGCATGGTGCCGATCCTCCGGACGGACGGGGATCTTCCACCCCGGGTCATCCGGAACGTCAACTACCGACTGGAGTTCCGCGGCGGCATCTACTACGTCGAGATCTACACCTGCACAGCCGGAGAAGGGCACCAGTGCCCCAACCGAAAGTTCAGCGGGTGCGGCAAGCCCCACGCTCGGGGGCATGTCACGGCCGGTGCGCTCGATGATGTCTTGCGCGGAGCGCCCGTCGGCGCCTACATGCCCGTGTACGACGCCCGCATCGTAGGCGCCCCCCGGTTCTTCTGGACCGACCGGCAGTCCTACGACCGGTACGCGACCCACATCGCTGGTGCGGATATCGCGCTACTCGGAGGCGTCCCAGCCGGTCCGGAAAAGACCAGGCGAGGCGTCCGCGAGGGCCACTCCGTACAGAAGGAAGCGGAACTCGCGGCGATGTTCGCGCAAGCCGTCGACCTGACGTCTCACGCCCCGGTCCCAACCTGTCGTCTCTGCGGACGGCCGACCCAATGCGTTGACCGCGACGGCCGTCCACTCTGCTTCGACAGCCATCGCAGAGAACGGATTTCCGTACTCGACAGCAGCAAACGACGGCCGGCGAACAGGACATGCACCTACTGGCTGGGCTCCGAGGGTCGCTACTGCCAGAACGCCGAGGAAGTCCGCCGCTTCCTCTGTGGCCACCGCTGCCCCGCACACACGCCCGCCGCCCTCAGCGGCACCCCCGAGATGCCGCCCGGCCCCGGCTGGCCCATTCACCGCAAAGCCGCATGACCACACACGACAACACCCCACGGGGGTGCCGCGGGGCCGGCCAGACGGAAGGAGGAGACGTGTCAGGAACCAGTTGCTTCGGCGCGAAGCCGACGCTTGTGGGCGGCGATCTGCTGGTTGATGTAGACGCGCAGGTCAGCGGCGCGCGACAGCCCCTTGGCCTTGCACACCTCCTCGTATGCCGTCCACGTCTCTTCATCGACGCGGATTACGCGGCCGGGGGTTCCCTTCGTCGTCATGAGCACAGCGTAGCTGACCGTGCAGAGGATGGGCACCTGCGTGGCAGCAAATGCCCCTCGAATGCCCCTCGGGTGCACGGGCACCTTACGCTATGGTGGAGGCGTGCCGAGAGGGCGAACGCCGCCCAAAGGAAGCCGCCCTGAAGGGCCCTGGTTCCACGCGCCCCGAAACCGATCAGCACTCGTGAAAGAAGACCAATGGCCGTCTCCAAGCGCCTCCGCTACGAGATCTTGCGGCGCGACAACTTCGCGTGTCGCTACTGCGGTGCCACGGCGCCCGACGCACCGCTGCGCGTCGATCACGTCATCCCCAAAGCGCTCGGAGGCACCGACGCACCCACCAACCTCGTCACCGCCTGCGAACCCTGCAACAGCGGCAAGACCAGCAGCCTGCCGACCGGATTCAGCGTCGGCGATGTCGACCAGGGCTCGCTCCGACAGGCAGCAGCCCTGCGGCGGGACGCAGAACAGCAAAGTGTCACCCTGTTCGCGCACCTCTACATGGTGTGGAAGTGGGCCTGGGGACGGACTGGGCAGCCCGTCACCGACTTCGACGACATCTTCTTCACGGATGAAACGCACAAGGTTCTCGCCTGCGGCCTGGCTTCCCAAGCAGACCTCACCG
This sequence comes from Streptantibioticus silvisoli, assembly GCF_027947535.2. Classification (GTDB taxonomy): domain Bacteria; phylum Actinomycetota; class Actinomycetes; order Streptomycetales; family Streptomycetaceae; genus Streptantibioticus_C; species Streptantibioticus_C silvisoli. Next base: position 65,725 of record NZ_JAAGKO020000040.1, on the reverse strand, counting down.
AGGCCGCGTACCGCGCCGGAGCCCAGAACGCCACCGACATCTCGTCGTACATCGGAGACGTCGTGCGGTCTTCCCGCCGCCCCGCGTCAGAGTCGACCAGCCGCTTCCTGACCTGCGTAGAGGCACTCGCCGAGTGGGAATCCGAATGGGACGGAGCGAGGCCTGACGCAGTCCCCAACCCAGACATCCCGGCCGCCATCCAGTTCATCAACACGGTTCAGACGGCACTCGCCGTCGGCGTACAACCAGCGTTCTTGGTGACCGCTGCGACGCGAGCCGGCCGTTCCTTGAGCGCGACCATCGACGGGTACCTGACCGAAGCGAACGTCGCGGGCGGTGACGCCTGATGGCCCGCGGACACGGCCGGATCCTCGCCTCCATCTGGGAGGACCAGGATTTCATCAGCCTCGGAGAAGGCGACCAGCGCCTCTACCTGTTCCTCATCTCCCAGCCCAACCTCAACCACGCCGGCCTGCTCGACCTCACCCTGCGACGCTGGTCCCGCAAGGCCTGCGGCCTGACGGTGGCCGAGTTGGAGAAGCGCATCGCCACCTTGGAGGAGACCCGGTTCATCGTCGTGGACGACGACACCGAGGAACTTCTGGTCCGCACGTTCGTCCGTAACGACGGCGTCTGGCGCATGCCCAAGGTCATGGGCGCCATGGTCTCCGGCGCCGCCGAGATCTCGTCGGTCAAGCTGCGCCGCGCCCTGCTGGACGAGATGGACAACCTGCCCCTCGACGAGTTGAACGCCGAGCCGGGGCCCCGCGGACCATCCGTCCGCCAGCAGGTTGAGGACCACCTGGCGAACCTCCGTCGAACCCTCCACGTACCCGACACGACACCGCCCCCGAACCCTTCCCGAACCCCCTGCCGAACCCTCTACGCGTGCGCACGCGCCCGCATCACACGCGCATTCCCCTGCCCCTGCCCCTGCCCCTGCCCCTTCCCCCAGCCCCATACAAGACGCGTCGGCTGAGGCGGCCGGGCAGACCGAGCTCGTCATCGTCGAGGAATCCGACTTCGTCGGCGCGACCGAGACGGCGCCCGAAGAACCGGAGCCCGTGGGCACCAACACGATCGTCGGCGAGTGGCTGGAGCGTTGCACTAAGCGCCCCCCCAGCAACGTCATCGGCCGCGTCGCCAAACAGATCAAAAACCTTCTGGACGACCGGATCCACCCCGACGACATCCGCCGCGGCGTCGCCAACTGGATGGTCAAGGGCGCCGATCCCTCGTCGATCCCCAGCTTCGTCAACCAGGCCATGAACGCCGGTGGTCCCCGAGGCAACGTCATCGACATCGACTCCGGCCAGCCCCTCCCCGGTACCGACACAACCGTCTCCGGCTGGGCTGCTGTCGCTGCGTCTTTCGACAAGGACTCTGCATGAACCCGAGAGAAGCCGCCGAACTGCTGGGCCACTGCTCCGCCTTCGACAACCGCAAGCCTTCCCAGGCCGCAGCCGTTGCCTGGGCCTCCTCCCTGCACGACGTTCCGCTCGACCACGACACCAAGGCCGCCGTGGCCGCCTACTACTCGACGCCGCCGAAGGATCCCGAACAGCGGTTGTGGATCCTGCCCCACCACGTGCGGACGCTCCGCGCGAGGATCCGCAGTCGGCGGTTGGAAAACTTCCAGTACGAGCCGATCGGGGATGAGACGGTGCCGCAGTACCTGGCCCGCTACCGGCGACAAGTACGGGCCATCGCTTCCGGCTACGTCGCCCCGCCGGCCGATCTCCCCGCGCTGACCGGCGGCCCACACAAGGACGTCGCGAAGGTCCTTGAAGGCGCCAACATCGGCCGCCTGGTGCCCGACTCCGACGAGGAATCCCTCGCTGCCGAAGTACGGCGCTCCGGCCCGCTCGGTATCCGCTGCCCGGCATGCGGCGCTGCGATCGGTCGGCCGTGCAAGACGCCGGGAGGCAGCGAGAAACAGCCCATCGGCAAGCCCCGCCGGAAACCGCACGGCGCACGCCTTCGGGCAGCGGCTGGGACAACCGAGCAGACCGCCGAGCAGCGAACAGCTGAAGAAGAACGCCGCCGAGCCGCTTCCCGTCTGGCGCTGGTTCGAATGCAGAACGACGAGGTCTGGGGCGCGGAGATCGTCGAAGGCGAAGCGTCATGACCGACGTCGACCCCGACGACATCACCGTGATGCGCTGCCAGGGCGACCTGCGTGCCTACCTCCGCGCCCAGATCGCCGAGGGCGTCGCCCGCCGCGACGCAAAACCCGCCCCACAGCAGCAGCCCACCCCAACAGGGCGCCGACCTGGCGAGTGGCCAGCTGGCACACACCCGCCCAGCCAGCACTTCTGCCCGCCCGACTGTCCCTGCCCGATCGAAGAACCCGAGGCCACTCCATGACCGTTCATGAACTCCGCCGCCTGCTGGGGACCGCACCGCACCCGGCCCGCAGCGTTCCGTGCCCGCACTGTGGCGCTGGCGCACGGGAGGCGTGCACGACTCGGTCGGGGCGCCACCGGATCACGGACAGCCCAGTGCATCCGGCCCGCCTCGACGCCTGGGCTCGGACCGTCGCCGTCTGCCCTGCCTGCCAGGTCGCCCCGTCCACCCCGTGCCACGCCGGCGGCATCCCGCTCCCCGGCGGGGCCGTGCATCCGCAGCGCCACACCGAAGCCGACCGCACCTCGCGTGCCGCCTGAAAGGCCAACGATCATGGAACTCGAAGAGGTCAAGCGTTTCTCGCTCGCGGCGCTCCAGTACGCGGTCGACGGCGAGTACGAGCCCGCGGCGACGATCGTCAACGCCATCGCGCTGAACGGCACCAGCCGCAGCCTGTACGCCGTCTGCTGCACCTGGGCCGGATCCGCGGAAGTCGCCCTGGAGCGCATCCAGGGCCCGCTCGGCCAGCTGGTGTTGGCGCCCCGCAGTGAGTTCGAGGGCGTGCGGATGTTGACCGCGTGGTCGGCCGCCGCGCATCCCGTCAGCCGCGAAGGAGTCACCGCATGAGCCCGCAACGTGTTCAGCGCAAGCGCACGAAGGGCTGGACCCTCGCGGATCTCCACCTGCTTCGCGGCAAGGACTTGGCGTGCACGTGCCCGTTGCCGGAGCCGGGCGAGCCAGACCACTGCCACGCCGCGGTGTTGCTGCGGCTGGCGAACGATGCCCCCGGGGAGACGCTGTGACGCCCCTGGAGCGGCTTTTGGCGGAGGAACTGCCCACCGGGACGTTCGGGGGCGTGAGAGGCCCGCAGACGGGCGTACAGCTCCTCGGGCCCCGTCGGGTGACCACGCCGGCTGAGGCTGCCGCACATTACGCCGAGTTGGCCGCCGCCATCGGCGAACCCGCGGTCCGCCGTCGCCGGCACCTCCGCGCCGTACCCGACACCACCGCCCAGACCGGAAAGGCCGCCTGATGACCGCCGACTTGATCGTCCACGGGTTCGCCGGCATCGGCTGGTCCGAGGGCATGCTCCCCCTCGGCCTCGCCGATGTAGGGCTGGAGCTGGACTGGGCGGCCTGCCGAACTCGCAGCGATGCGGGGCACGCCACCGTCCAGTGCGACGTGGCCGACTACCCGACCGAGCCGTTCCGTGGCCGGACCGTCGGCAAGGTGGATTCGCCGCCGTGTCAGGCGTACTCGCGCTCGGGTGGCCGTCTCGGCCTGCACGACCGGCCGCTGGTCGCGCAGGCGGTGGAAGACCTGGCCCGCGGACGGGACACCCGGGCAGCCATCAAGGCTGCCTGCCTGGACGAGCGGTCGATCCTCACGGCGGAGCCGATGCGCTGGCATTACGACCTGCGCCCACAGTGGATCGCAATGGAGCAGGTGCCGGCAGTGCTGCCGCTGTGGGGGCAGTACGTCGAGATCCTGCGCGACTGGGGGTACTCGGCGGCGTGCGGGGTGCTGGATGCGGCGGACTTCGGGCTGCCGCAGCACCGTAAGCGTGCGGTGCTCGTTGCCAGCCGGGTCGCGGAGGTCAGGTTGCCGGAGCCGACCCACGGGTTCGGGCTGGGGCTGCTGCCGCACGTGTCGATGGCGGAGGCGATCGGCTGGGGCTACACCCGGCGGCCGGCGCCCACAGTGACGGGCGGCGGTACGGCGACGGGTGGTGCGGAGCCGTTCGGCAACGGCACCCGGCGGGCCATGAAGGCCGCGGCGGAGCGGGTTGGCGAGTGGCGGGAGCGGGTTGGGGTAACCCACATGCGGCCGACGCTGGCTGAGGCTGCCGTACTTCAGGGGTTCCGGCCGGGCCTGGTGTTCGCCGGCCGGGCGGGTCAGCGGTACCTCCAGGTTGGCAATGCCGTCGCTGTCCCGTTCGCGACCGCGGTCCTTTCGGCCGCGACCGGCCTGCCGTCTGCCGCCGCCCTTCCTGCCGCGGCGTGATTCCCGCCGCCCACCGCACCACCACCGCCCGGAGCGTCCACAGGGGCCCTGTGAGGGCCTGTGGGCGCTCCGGGTGGCACTCGAGGGCCGGAAGGCGCCCCGAGGCCGTTAGAACGCGCACCACACAGCGAATCGAGGCCGACATGACCCACATCCAAGAACCCGCCGCTCCTCGGCCGTCCCGCGGGCGCCGTGGTCGTCCGGTGCTCACCGCCGAGCAGCAGGTGCTCGCCGACGAACTGCATGCCCGTGCGGAGGCTCTGCGGGCCGGTTCGGAGGAGGGCTTGTCGATCCGGGAGGCCGTGGAACTCGCGGCGGTGCAACTCGGGTTGGAAGCGCCGAAACCGGATCAGATCGAGGCGGGCGGATGAAGCCCGAACCTTCGATGTGCGGCACCCGGCCCCCGGGAAGCCGTCTCCGCGCCCGCCTGAGCGCCGAACAGCACAAGAGCGGCCCTCGGGTCCACCGAGCCCACGAAAGGCCCCCAGGGGCGCCAGGAGCCCGCATCCCGTCAACCGAAACCACGAGGAGCACCCGATGACCAACCCCGAACCCGCCACCACACCCCGCCGGATCAAGCGTCGCCGCACCGCAGGGTGGACCGCCCCGCTCGACGAGCAGGGCCGCAAGCCGATCTACGTCGGGCGCGGCACTCGCTTCGGGAACCCGTGGGCCGTGGTGACGACGAAGAACCCGAAGGGTTGGGCCGTCTCGTGGACTCGCGATCCCTACAGCAATCCGATCCCTGGCACCTACTGGGTGCGCTGCGCTTACGAGGTGACCGCCCGCCAGCAAGCCACGCGCTACTACGCCGAGTGGATCCAAGCGCAGCCCAAGTTGCTGGCCGAAGTCCGGGATCTCGCGGGCCGGGACCTCATGTGCTGGTGCGCTGAGCCGGAGCCGGGCGAGCCGGACCACTGCCACGCCGCGGTCCTACTCCGCGTCGCCGCGGGTGGCCAGCCGTGACCGCTGACCGTCGCGCCCCGTGCATCGACGACCCGTCGGTGTGCCGGCCGGGTGATTGCTGGTGCGCCCGCTGGGAGGGCGCTGCCGTGCCGCTGCCGGTCGACGACGAACCCGACCCCGAACCGCCTGCACGCCCCGTCGTGGACGTGCCGACGAGAGGACTCCTGTGACCCCCTTCCCGCCGGCCCTGACTGACCGGCAACAGCAGATCCTGCGTCTGGCTGCCGAGGGCCTGTCCCGCCGGGAGATCGCCGCCGCACTGTTCCTTGCCGAGGGCACGGTCGACTACCACGAGCGGATCATCATCGCCGCCCTCGGTGCCCGGAACCTGCGGCATGCGGTGAACCGGGCGTGGGAACTCCAGGTGTTTCGCTGGCAGCGGCACGGTGACCACGCCGGCTACACCACCCACCAACGCCGCGGTGAGCCGCCGTGCGAGGCGTGCCGGTCCGGGGAGGCCGTTTACCGGGCCGGGCTCAAGACCCGGCGGGACGCGGCGTGATGCCGGGCCCGGCATGCAGACGCCCCGCACACCAAGGCGGTGGGCGGGGCGAACGGGGGCGGAGATCAGGCGTCGGGATCGGCTTCCAGCTCGGCGACGCGTTGGCGAAGGGCTTCGAGTTCCGCCTGAGCTTCTGCTTCGGCATCGCGCTTGTCGGCCTCGTCGCGCAGGCGCCGCAGGTATTCGCGGCTCCACTCGGTGATGCGTCCGACCTCGACTTGTTTGACCCCGGAGCGCAGGGCGGCGACCGCCTCCACCTGGAGTTTCTCGCGGGCGTTCCTGAGGGCATCGTCGGCTTTCTTGTAACGCTGAGCTGCGGCTTCGAGGGCATGGGTGTCCATGCCGTTCATGATGGCATAGGCGTTGGCTGACGCCAATGCCAACAGTGTTGACAACGCCAAGCGAGTTGGCCACAATGGAGTCATCGCCAAGGGCATCAACCGCAGGGAGACCACGATGGCCAGCACGCTCCGCTACACCACGATGGACAACCGTGAGATCACCTCCCGGAGCGAGACGCTGGACGCCGCGATCCGCGGCGCTCGGAACGCCTGGTGGGCGGGCCGCGACGACCGGTTCTTCATGATCCTCAACGCGTCCGGATCGACCGTCGCCGTTGTACACCGGGCGCAGGTCACCAAGGGCTGACCGCCCCCCGAGGCACTCAGCCCACCAACGACCGCTCAACCGCCGCAGGGAGACCGCCGTGAAGAAGTGCAAGGCCACCACCACGAAGGACGGCATCACGTTCGCCTGCGGCAAGAACGACGGCCACCACCGTGCCAGCGGCAACCGGAACCACTTCGACTACGACGCCCTGGTCAGTTGGCCCACCGTGACCATTCCTGCCGTGGTGACCCGATGAACCGCACGCTCGCCGCCATCCGCCGCACGATCCGCACCGCCCTCACCGCCGACCCCTGCCTGGTCACCGCTGTGCGCGGCTACCGGCACAGCCTGATCGTCGACCTGTACCAGGCGATCGACACCGGGACGACGGTCGTCATCAGCTACCGCAAGGCGTCCGGCGAGGCGTCCCGGCGGGCGATACGGCCCCTCGACCTGCGGGTCACCGCGGCGGGCGACATCATCCTCCGCGCCCACGACCTGCGGGATGGCGACGACACCCACTTCCGCATCGACCGCATCACCAACCACCAGACCCTGACCAGCGCTGTCGCGCTTGCTGCCTGAGGAACCTCAGATGGCCAACATCACCCGCATCGACATGTCCAGCCCGAACGGCGACGCCATCCGCGAGACCGCCGCCAACGGCGGAAGCCTCGAACTCCACGACTCCACCCGCCCTGACGTGCCGCCGATCTTCCTCGACGACTTCCTCATGGCCGTTATGCGCGGCGAAGTCCAGTAATCGCTTCACCAGCCCGCCAACCACCATCTACCCGCACGTCGGAGGCCAACAGTGAGCAACACCATCCGAACCCCGCACCGCTACACCATGAATCTGCCTGGCACCTTCGAGATCCACGACGTGCAGGGCAGGTGGTTTGGGACATTCACCGAATTCAAGGCGGCCGAGGCCACCACCGATCTCCTCAACAGGCGACACCCCGAGGGCGGGTACGACTGGACGCGGGTGAAGTGACCATGGCGGCAGACCCCGAACAGACATCCATCGCTCTCCCAGTGAACGACGACGACTTCGAAGCGATGAAGAACTACAGCGAGCCAACCATCGTCGCCGCCGTTGTTGACGGGCGAATGACATGGGCCAAGGACGTGTGCACAGTTCATCCACGCCAACAAGGCGCCCTGTTTCATGGCGACCGGCTCGTGCACACCGACGGATCTTCGTGGACCGTTACCGCAGTGGACTGGGACCGCGCCAAGGGCGGCAGATGGTCAGGCGCCCCCACCGTCTACACCCTGCGGCAGGACGTCACCGGCCATGAGGAGCAACTCACCGGCGCCGAAATGGCTGACTTCTGGCGTCCAAAGACCCCCTGATCGTCCGCCCGTCGTCCTGGACTACCCGCTTCGCCGGACCAGCCTCGGCCCACGCATGAGCTGCGGGATCGAATCCCGCCCGAGGCGCCACCACCCGCCACCAACAACCCGAGGAGACCGTGATGACCGAGCCCGCCAGTCTGACCGCCGCGAAGCGCGAACTCGACTACGTCCGCAGCTTCGAAGTCCTCACCGACGAGGACCGCGACCTCCTGTACGACACGACCCGCAGCTACCTCGTCGCCCTCATCCGCTCCCAGCGCGCCGCAGACAACCCCGACAGCATCGAGACCACCACCTACAACCAGGCCATCGACGACGCCATCCGCGACCTGAGCAACGCCGAAGTAGACACCGCATGACCAACACCGACACCCCCGTCCTCGCTCCGGATGCGTGGGCCACGCTGCGTCGGATCACGGCGTGGATCGACAACGCCAACGGCCACTCCGACCACGAGACCGCCATGCGGCTCCTCAAGCTCGCCGAGGAAGTCGGCGAGGTCACCCAGGCGTACATCGGCATGATCGGCCAGAACCCGCGCAAGGGCATCACCCACACCCAGGAAGACGTGGCCGACGAACTGTGCGACGTGGTCGTGACCGCGCTCGTCGCCCTCTACCGGTTCGCTGACGACCCGGCCGGCGTGCTCGAAGCCAAGATCCAGAAGATCGCCAAACGGATGGAGGCCACCGATGCCTGACCTGTCGATCCGTGCCACGCAGTCCGCCACCTGGGCCAACAAGCAGGCCAAGAGCTTCAACACCACCGACGTTCCCCTGGAGTTCGGGTTGCTCTACGGCGAGGTCGCCGAGGCGTTCGACGCCTGGCGCAAGGGACTGCCCGGCCTCGGCGAGGAGCTGGCCGACGTGTACCTGTACCTCGTCAGCCTCGCCGAGATGACCGGCATAGACCTCGCCGACGCCGTCGAACAGAAGATGGCCGTCAACTCGACCCGCGTCTACCGGCGCATCGAGACCGGTGCGCTCATCAAGGACACGCCGTGACCGCCGCCGAGCTATGGGACCAACTCCTTCGCTACCAGCCCGACCTCGCCGCCCAACTCGCCCACCACGTCCGCGACCTACCCGACTGGGCACTCCCCGCAGACCACCGTGCCGCAACCAACCCCAACCAGCCACCCGAGATCACCCCCTACGCCGCCAGCCCGTTCGACTGCCAGGCGTGCACCGAGACCGGCGACCAATGCCGGTACCACCAAGGCGTCAACAACATGTGCGACGAACTGGAGCAGGCCGCCGCCGACAACCCCGAGCTGACCGTGCGTGCATTCTTCGCCGCCGTAGAGGAGGAGACCTACCAGTGACGATCGACGATCAGCGGGCCCGGCTCGTCGCCTACCTCACCCAAGCCGGTCTCAGCACCCGCCGGGCCCAGGCCAACATCGAAACGCTCCTCGCCACAGCCGCCGCCACCGGACACGACGGGCAACACCAGTACCTGTCCACCGGCTGCCTCCACGGCGACATGCGCCTCCCCGACGGGCGCACCGGCCACCAGTACTGCCAAGGCGAAACCGGTGTATGCGGGGCTAAAACCCCGGCATCCTGCAAGTTCTGCCGAACACCGTGCCAGTGCCCCTGCCACCTCGACAAGGAGACGCCGTGATTCCCAGTGTCCGGACCGGCGCTGATTCAGCCGGCGAGGCGTAGCGTGACCACACCCTCCCCAGGGTGAGCGGCCCCACCAACACCCCCGGTGGGGCCGCAGCACGTTCGTCAAACGCGACACCACGACGATTCTTGGAGTCCCCCCACACCACCCATCTGTCCGCTACTCCTAACGCGTGAGGCCAGCCGGCCCCACGATCCGAAGGAGGAACAACATGAGCGAGCGCAGCATCCAGTTCTGCCCGGACTGCCACAAGGCGATCAGCATCGAAAGTGCCCGACCCGGCGTCCCGGCCAAGTCCGTCCACATCGGCACCCGCCGCGAGACCTGCGAGTAGGGCCGCCACGAAGGCCGCCCCGACATGTCGGGGCGGCCTTCAAGCTGTCCAGCGCCGAACCAGAATCCCCGCCCGCTCCGCCACTCGAGCCGTGTGTGACGCCCCCCGCGACCCGCTGCGGATGAACGCCAGACACACGTCCGCCCCCAGATCCACCATGTGCTGGTTCCGCACGAATCCGGCCCGTTTCCCCAGCGCGTCCCAGTCCGCCGGATGCCGCTCCACCGACATCCGGAACTCCGCGGGCGCCCTCGTGGCCAGCAGGTCAGCGAGAGCATCCGCACCACGCGGACACGCCCCGTGCACCACCACGATCGGACCGCCCGCGACCTCCAACCGCACCTGGCGAAGGGCCTCCCGGACCGTCGGCATGTCCGCCCACGAACGGGAACCCGTCACCAGCACACGGAACGGGGGCGTCACGACAGCGCCCGGCACTCGTCGCACGGCTCCTGCCGCAGCGAAACGTTCAGGCACAGAAACAGCGCCCCGCCCGGCAGCCGTAGTCCGACCGTCCGGTTGCAGTTCTCGTCCCCGCCACGGATACCCGCCAGAATCAGCGGACGCCACCACGCCGAATCCCACGACGGCGACCAGAACCAGCGGGACGAGACTGTCGGGCCGACCTGTTCGACCATCACACGGCCTCCTTCGCGCTCCACGCCTCGCACCAGGCGGCCAGCTCGTCGGCGCGCTCCCAAGAGCCGCCGATGATCCCGCCGTCCCACTTCGGCTGACCACCGTTGTAGAAGTGGCCGGCGCCGATGCTGCGGTCGATGACCCTACGGACCGCCTCAACGACCGCGGCCGGCGAGGCGTAGCCGTGGACCGGCAGATCGGTCGGGTAGGCGTTGGAGCCATCGGCGTTCAGTTCGGCGAACTCCCAGACGGGACCCCGCTCCGGCTCGCCGTCCTCAACGCCGGTGTGCCACGCCCAGGTCAGGATCAGCCCGTGCGGCCATGCGGCGCCAACCGGGATGTCCTCGTCATTGCTGGACGGGTCGAGGGTGATGACCGCGCCGAGGTAGCAGTACGTGCCACGCGTCTCGCTGTCGGACAGCCAGGTGTCATCGCCAGGCTCCAGGCCGGCGGCGGTGAGCGCGTTACACACAGCGGTGATGTACGGGTCATGAGGCAAGGCACGGCCAGTCATGATTCCTCCAGGTTTGTGGTGGTTCAATTGTCCCACCAACCCGTCAAGATCGGGGGTCAGTTGGACGGAAAGAGGTGGGAAAACCGCAGGTCACGGGGCGTGAGCAGGGTCACCGCACAGACGTCCGAAGTTTCACCGACGGCATCGAAAGGCAGGCATCCCGCATGGACCTGAACTGGATCACGGCCGAGGTCGAAACCACCGAAACAATCTTCCAAGCCGGCCCCGGCGGAAGCGGAAGACGCCACCTCAACGCCCAAATCGCCCTCGACAACGGGTTCGTACACATCAAAGACCCCGACAGCGACGGCATCTGGATCCTCCCCGCCGGCAGCCTCATCACCGCCCTCTACAAGCCGTAGACGGCGCGGGCACCCCCCACGGAAGCCGCAGACCGGCTGCGGCCCGGCAGGACAACCCGCCGGGCCGCACCACTCTCGCGAGACGGTCAGACGTCCATCTGCCCGCGCAACACCCGCAACTTCGCCACAAACGCCTCCATGTCCGCGATCAGCATGTCCGCGCCCGCCGCATCCAACTCGATGTCCGTCTCACCCTGCACGAACATCACCGGCTCACCCAGCTCGCCGCCCTCATCCAGACGCGTCACCTCCGCACGCAGCAACACCGGCAGATCACCCGGCAACGGATCAGGGTTCGCCAACACCTGCTGCAAGGAGAAGTGCGCCGTCGACGACGGGCCGAAGTGGTGGCCGAGCGGGCGAAAACGGTGCCGGCACCACGACGGACACGGGGTCGGATGGGACAGCGGCGGGGTGGCCCCGGGCACAAGCGATGCGGGCGCCGGGGCGGACTTGTACACGCCGCCCTGTACGGAAGAAGCTAAAGTGGACACGGTGAACCCTTCTCTCTGAACGGTGATGGATCACTGACTGAGCGGGGTGATGACCCGCTTGGTGCTTGCGACGGCCGGAGTTCCCGCTCCGGCCGTTCGCGTTTAACGACGCTACTGGGCCTACCGAATCAGACCCGCAAGATCCGGATGACCCAAGCGGCTTGATCTCTACCCCACCGTGAGGCACTTTTCTACCTCACCACGGGGTGGACAATTGGCCTATAAGGTTACGAATGCTTGCCCACCTAAGGGCTCCCACCTGCAACAACTCCCAACCGACAGATCGAACAGCGAGACCGAACGGCACGGGAAGACAACCAATCCCGACGCCAACGGATGGCCGAAAACAATCGCCACGGGCATCCGCAGCAACCCCGCCACCCACCCTCGCACCGCCCCACAAGCCGGCACCGAGACGCGCAACCCACATCCCGCGAGACGACACCACAATCGACAGAGGCGTCCCGCCAGACGGGAGAAGCCGATCGTCGCGGGGTGCTGGCGCTCAGGCGCCGATGGCCGTCTGGCCGCCGGACTCGAACGCCGTGATCGCGGTCACCATCCCCGCGTACACCTGCTCCAGCGGCGGCCGGTCGTCCTCGGAGCACCACCTACGACTTGGTCGGGTCGGACGAATCCTCCCGGATGGACCTGACGGTCGGCCGACGCAGGAGCGGGACTCCGCCCTTCTTCCCGATGGCCTGAATCGTCGGAACTCCCCAAGGAAGGAACTTGGCCATCCGGCTGGCCGAGACGCCCTTCATCATCACGGCGACGATCTCGCTCTCCAGCTCATCCCGCGTGGCGCCAGCGGTCGCCTGCTCAGACTCGTAGCGCGCCACCAAGTCGAGGAGCGTCTGGTCAGGGGTCCACCCGGCTCGGATGCGGTCATGCCTGTGGGTGGGAACGCGATTCTCTGGCATACCAGGGTCGAGGTTCCACATCGGCCTACATTCAGAGATCAGTAGCCGTTCGCGCGCCTCCGCTTCCAGTCGACTTGGGAACCACTCGATCTCCCGAGTGGCCACCGTGCTCCACCAGTCTTTGGTGTCCGCGTGTGCCTTCCAGCGGGCGTGCGGGCTGTTGGAGATGCCAACGTAGATGATCTCTCCCTCGGCGCTGTAGAGGGTATAGACGGCGGTTCGCCCCTGGGGCGGCATCCACTTCTCCTTCGTTCGATCGTTCGCGCGAAAGGTGCTCACCGGGCCGTCCAGAGGACGCCACTCCAGCAAGCGCTGGACAACATGCTTATTGGTACTGGACCAATTGTCAATGGGCTGAGTTGCCACAGTGGTCACCTGCGCAGGTCAGCATGAGAATCACGGGTAGACAGGTACCGTCTACTCACCAGCACACACGAAGGAGGACGTCGTGGCAGGGAAGGCGCGAGGCGACAAGCCGCGCTATCAGCAGATCGCGGACGAGTTGCGCGCCAAGATCCAGTCCGGCGCCTACGAAGGCACCCGCAAGCTCCCGAGTGAACGTGAGATGTCTGAGCAGTACGGGGTTGCTCGAAATACCGTCCGAGACGCCCTCCAGGTCTTGCGCAGTGAAGACCTGATCGAGACACGCCGTGGATCGGGTGTCCACCTGCGCAGCTTCCGGCGCCTCAGCCGTGATGCGGTCGCACGAGCCTCAAGAAGCCAATGGGGAGCCGGTCGATCCATCTGGGATCACGACACCGGCCCGCTTGGACACCAGGAGACTACGCAGGTCGAGAAAATCGATCCGCCTGCGCCCGTGGCTGGCGTGCTCGGAGTGCGCGGCCAGAAGGTGTGGCGGCGCAGCCGGCTGCATCGGGTCGACAAGCGCACCGTCATGAAGTCCACCGGCTGGTATCCGGCAGACCTGGCCGAAGAAGCGCGCATCGCACAGCCCGACACGGGCCCGGGGGGGGTGTACGCCCGACTCGACGAGATCGGCCACGGTCCGGCTCGCTACCGCGAGGAGATCGAGGTTCGTTTGCCTCTCTCTGACGAGGTCGCAGACCTGGGGATCACCCAGACGACCCCAATTCTCCGCATCGTCCGCACGGCATACGACTCGGACGATCGCCCGGTAGAGGTCAATGAGATGGTCATGGACTCCGACAGCTACCGGCTGATCTACACGTTCCCTTCGTAGCGGATCTCGCTAGCCCAGCCCCCGGCCGCCAACCGGGGGCTTTTATCTTGGGCGCGCAACTGGTCTAGGACAACTGCTTGTGCAGTACAGCTCCAGTTGTCTAAGCTGTCGTTGTCAGCCCGGGAAGAAAACGGGCCTCTACTAGCCATGTCTGGAGGGAGATCAATGAGCGACACAGCTGCCGTCGTGGTCGCGGGACCACAGGACGAGAAGCTGCTCGACGCTTCGGAAGTCGCGGCGGCGCTGCGCCTCTCGCTGACTTCCGTCTACCGGCTCGCCCGGAGCGGAGACCTCCGCAGTCACCGCTTCGGCAAGGGAAAGGTTCGTCCTCGCGGACTCCGTATCCCCGAGTCGGCCGTGACGGAGTACCTGCGCTGCTCACAGATCGAGCCCGAAGCCGCCTGAACAGCAAGAAACCCGCCGCAGTGGTTGCACACCGCGACGGGTCCCGTAGTCCCCGGGTTGGTGGTTGCACACCGCCCCGGTCAAATCCCACCTGCTTCACCAGGAGGACCAGATGTCCGATCGTACCGGTGCGCCGTCGGCGCCCACCAATCGCTTGTCGCAGGAGGACGAGGCCCTGCGCCGCGTCCGTGGCACGGCCCCTCGCATGTCGGACGCGGATCGCGCTGCTCACGCTGCGGCGCAGCACTTGTCGCCGCGTGGTGTGGCTGCCCTGGCCCGTCTCGTCACCGCCTTGGGGGTGTCGTGATGGCGCGGTCGTCTCGCACGAAGCTGCTGGAGCAGGGCAAGGTTCGCAGCCCGGAGTACGGGCGGCCGAAGGGGTCCGTGGCCCCCAGCGAGATGTTGGCCCGCTTGTCGGGTGGTGTGCGGTGACCGCGGCGGAGAAGGCCGAGATCATCGGCGACGCGGCGGAGGAAGCGGCGTCCGAACTGGTGGAGGAGCGTCGGCAGCACCCGGTCGAGCCGAGGCCCCTGTCGGTGACCCCGGCGCACGTGCGCCGCACCGTCGCCACCGTCCGGGGGTGGTGACCGTGGCCCTCGGATCGATCGGCCAGCAGACCAACCCCGACGCCGATTCCTGGACCGCCGCTCGCATCGCGCAGGCCGAGGAAGCCCGGAAGCTCGCCGAAGAAGCCCGCACCGAAGCCGAACGGCTCCGGAACGGTGGCCGGTCGTGAACCTCTTCGGATCGGGCCCGGCGCCGATGTTGGCGGCGGAGGAGCAGCAGCGGGGCGACAACCTGGCCGCCCGGATCGTGGAACTTCAGCTCTCCGGCCAGTCAGTGGCCTTCCACCAGCAGGCAGCGCAGGACGCCTACGGGAACGCCGCCCAGTACACGGTCCAGCCGGAGGGCCGGCCGTGACCGACCCGAATACCGAGGAGATGCCCATGTCCCCCAAGGGTGCTGCCGCCGCCGTTGTCTCTGCCGCGACTCACGTTGCGGCCGTGGAGATCGTGCTCGGTACCGACAACGACGAGTACGCCGCCGCGGTCGAAGCCGGTGTTGCCGCTGTCCGTCGGGCTCACGCCCTGGGCGCCACCGACGACGACATCCGCCGAGCCAACCGCACCCACAGCTGACGGTAGCCCGTCCTGTCCGGACCCCTGGGGCCCGGATGGGGCGGAGATCCGCCAGACCCGCCGGATCAACCCCCGACCTTGAGGAGAACCCCATGAGCCCCCGTCGCGAGACCGACGCCGATGACTTCGCCCGCAGCCACGAACTGCTCACCTCTGCCCGCGCCCTCCCGGACGGTGACCCGCTGCGCGGCCCGCTGATCGACGGTCTCAAGTCCGGCGCCGACCTGCCGGAGGAGCGCCGCAACTACCCCACCGCCGGCTGACCGTTCACCACATTGAAAGGTGCCTCTCATGTCTCAGGTCACGATCACCAGCTTCGGATACGGCCACGGTGCGGCCCCGGAGGCTCACCTGACCCTCGACCTCCGCCAGCATTTCCGCGACCCCCATGTCGACCCAGCGTTGCGGGAGATGACCGCCGCCGACATGCCCGTGCGCGCGGTCGTGGGCGCCACCCCCGGGATCTGGGACCTCGTGGACGCCACCGTCGCCATGGTCCGCGCTTACCTCGCCGGCCCCGGCGACGCCCCGATCCGTGTCGCGGTCGGCTGTGTTGGCGGCCGGCACCGCAGTGCAGCGGTCGCTGATTTCGTGGCGGGCCTGCTGCGGGCGAACTACGGGGGCGCCATCGAGTTGACCCACCGCGACCTGCACCGGCCCGTCATCGGCCGCTGACGGTAGCCCTCGCCGCCCGTCTCGCACGGGCGGCCTGGAGATCCGCCAGCACCAACCTCATCCACCACAGCAATCCCGAAGGGGCCCACCCATGCGCTACCTGACATTCGCCGCCGTCTACCTGATGTTCACCGTCGCACTCATCGCCATCATCGGCACGGCTACCGGCCACTTCCACTGACAGACCACCGCCCGAAGGACACCGATGCCCAGCACCCGAGCCAAGAACACAACCCCGGCCCTGCTCATCACCCTGATCGCCGCCGTTCTCGCGGTCGGTATCGCCTACCGCATCCACGCCCACCACACCGGGCTGCCGGTCACGATCGCCGCCGGCTGGGGGTGCTTCATCGGCTACCAGTGGTCGATCAACCGGCTCTACACCGCCCGCACCCGCACCCGCACCCGCCGCCGCTGACGGTCACCCATCCGCCCCGGGCCCCGCGCCCAGGACGGGTGGCAACCCCTCAGACCCGCAACTCCCCGAAGGGACTCCCATCGTGTACTTCCCGCTGGCCCTGCCGATCCTGCGTGCCGCCGACGTGTCCGATGCGCCGATGGTCCGTCGGGCCCGTGCCGCCGTCGCCGACGCGCTGGGCGAGCCGGTGCCCGAGTGCACCGTGCTGCTCGGCTCCCGCGCCCTGGCCTCCTTGATCCTCTCCCCGACCTACTGGACCCCCGGCGGCGCGCGGGAGTGGCTGCGCACCTGGTGGGACAGCCGCGGATGCTACGGCCAGACCATTGGCTGCACCGGCGGCGAGGACTCCCTCGTCATCGTCCACACCGCGGGGCGCCGACACCTGTGGCCGACGCTCTGTCACGAGCTGGTCCACGTCGCCCAGGCCAGCCGCCCGGGTGCGAACCCGGACGCGATCAACGCCGACGAGGACGAGGCGTACCGCATCGAGCACCTGATCACCGAGACGTTCGCGGGCCGGGTGTCGGCGTGAACACCTACCTGATCACCGCGAAGCCCTCCCGGTTCCGGCTGGTTGTGCGGGGGGTGTGCCGGTGGATACCGCGCATCCTCGTCGCCACCGGCCTGGCCCTGCTCGGTGTCGCGGTGTTCGCCCTCCGGGCCGCCCGCGCCCTCATTACCCTCGCCGCCTACATCGCCGCCCGCGCCGAGTACGCCGCCTCCGCGAAGGCCGGGCGCCAGCCGTTCGGCCAGTCCCTCGGTGTAGGCGTCGCCGAGGCGTTCGCCACCGAGTTCAACCGCACCCGCGCCCAAACCGCAGCCTGACCCCCACCTGACCCTGAGAGGACTGATCCACCGTGACCACCGCCCCGGCTCGCCTGTACGGCCCCAACGGGCAGCCCGTCAACGGCCACACCGTCGACACGCCCAAGCGGGCCGCGGCGACCCAGATCCGGCTCGTCGACTTCCCCATCAACCTGCCGACGCCGACCGTCGCCCCGACCCAGACCCTGGCCGCCCTGCCGGTGTCGGTCGAGCAGCACGCCCACGCCGAACCCGTCCAGCCGACCAGCGACCCGCTCGCCGAAGCGCAGGCCGAGGCGATCCGACTCGACGCCGCCGCCAAAGCCGAAGCCCGACGCGTCGCAGCCGCCGCCGAAGCCGAAGCGACCGCAGCCAAGGCGGCCGAAGAGAAGGAAGCCCTGCGGATCGCCAACGAGAAGGAAGCCCTCAACCTCAAGCGAAACCAGCTGCGGTTCGACCGCGAGAAGGCCGACAACGACACCCGCATCGCCGCCGCCAACCGCAAGAGGGAAGAGGAGGAGCGCACGGCCCGCGAAGCCCGCGAGGCTGCCGAAGCCGAACGGCGCCAGAACGCCGATGCTCAGACCAAGGTCGCCTCGTCCGCTAAGTCATGGCGTAAAGCGGCAATCAGCTTCGCAATCGTGTGCGCGATCGTCGCCCTCCCCGTACAGATGTCGGCGTTCTACAACCCGAACGCCCCCTGGCTTCTGGCCGCACCCGTCGTCCTCGAAGGCGGCGCCTGGGTCGTGCTCCGTGGTGCTGCCGCTGCGGTTGATGACCACCGGCCGCATTGGCACTACCGGCTCATCGCCTGGACCCTGGCGTTCCTCGCCGCCGGTATCAACCTGTCCCACGGCCTGACGCACTTCGACATGGCCACCGCTGCCGGCACCGCGTTCGCATCACTGGCCGGGCCCGGTGTGTGGGACCTCCACGAGCACGGTCGCATCCGCCTCCGCGACGGGAAGCTGACCCGCGCACAGCGGCGTGCCGCGAAGAAGGAAGCCGCCCGGATTGCCGCCGAAGAGAAGGCCGCCAAGCAGCGTGCGGACGTCGCGAAGGCTGCCGAGGAGAAGGCTGCGGCGGAGGCTGCGCAGAAGCTCGCGAAGCAGCGCGAGGAGTTCTATCCGAAGGAGTGGGAGCGGGCCGTCCGACTGTCCACCGCGCTTGGTGAGACGACGGTTTCGGAGGCCACGTGGCGGCAGGCGTGCTTCGACGTGAACGGTGCCGCGCCGGGTGAGGACGCGAACGTCGTGGGCGCTCGCAACGCGGCTGTCAGCCGCATGCAGAAGTACGTCACGCAGGGTGCCGAAAAGGGCACAGAAAAGAGCGTGTCGTCGCAGCGTGCAAACCAAATGCCCCGTGCTCAGCGAGGGCCCGCTCGCAAGCCCCCGACGCGACGTGCAGGAGACACCCCGCAGTACGTGAACGCGGCCCGCCGGCAGGCGTCCATCACCGCCAAGCAGGTCCACAACAGCGACCCCCAGGAGGGCTGACCGATGTCTACTAACTACACGATCCGGGAGTCCGGCGACGACCTGGATGTCCCCGACTTCATGCGCTCCGACGCGCCGACCGTGAGCCTCCACAAGCCGCACCTGACGATCGTCGGCGAGGTGGTCGACCGCACCTCCGCCGACACCATCGAGATGGTTGTCGACGACCAGGCCGACGACGGCGAGGACACCGCTCCGGGCATCGTCGAGTACTACGTCCCGAGGCCCCCGGTTCTCTACCGTGGCGGGTCGGCGGCGATGACCGCCGCCCGATACACCGGCCGCGCCACCGCCCTCGGCACCCGCTACTTCGGCCACGGCCTCCTGCACACCAGCCGCCTCGGCTACCGGTACGTCCGCGCCCGGGACCACCACGACACCATCGGCGGCATGGCATCCGCCACCGACTGGACCAAGATCCACCAGACCCGGCGAACCCGCTGGAAGTTCCTCGCCCGCAGCATCGGCGGCCTCGGACTCGCCGACCTCCTCGGCTGGTGGGGCCTCACCGCCGGAGCCGGCCTGGCCGCCGCCGACTCCTGGGCCATCCTGCCCGGAGCCGAAGCCGCCGCCGCCGTCGCCGCGATCACCGCCTACGGGCGGTACCGGCTCAACCGCCGGATCGCCCCCGGGGAGATCGTCGCCGCCGAGGACATCGACGATGGTGTCGAGCCCTACCCGCTCGCCTGGTGCAAGTCGCCGGAGCAGGTCGCCGACTGTGTCGGCCGGGCCCTGGCCGCCGAGGGTGTCAGCACCCGCAGCATCATCCTCGGGTCGGTCCGCGATTGGGGCTACGAGATCGATGTCGTCCTCAAGGGCTCGACACCGGGCAAGGTTCAGTCCGCCGCCGACCAGATCGAATCTCACCTGGCCATCCCGGATGGCGGGTTCATGATGGAACCGCTGGCCAGTGACAAGTCCCGCATCACCGTCCGCCTCGTCCGCGCCGACCCGTTCGCCGACATGCCCCGACCGCAGATCCATGCCCCCCGATCCCTGTCCGTGCACGACGCGATCGTCATGGGCCGGGCCATGGACGGCAGCCCGTTCGAGATCACCCTCGACGGGTTCTGCGCCCTGGTCGTCGGCGCGATGGGCGCCGGCAAGACCCTCGGCGCCTCCCGCACCATCGCCGAGGCCCTCACCGCCTGTGTGGACGCAGTCTGCTGGGACCTCGACCCGATCAAGGGCGGACTCGCAGAGTTCGGTGATCTCATGGAACTGCGGGCCCGCACCCAGGAGGAGTGCGAGGAAGCCCTGGACCGCGCCCTCGCCTACGTCAACGCCCGCAAGGAAGTCATGCCCCGCGTGCCGGGCATGGGCGACCGGTGGAAGGCGACCGCCGAGCACCCGCACGTCTACATCTTCATCGACGAGTACCTGCTGCTCACGCCGAAGGGGAAGAAGACGGCCATCGACGTGTTGCGCACGGGGCGCCAGTACGGCGTCTACCTGATTATGATGGGTCAGGAAGCCACCGGGGACGCCCTCGGTGACGCCGTGGCCGGGGTGATCCCCTACCGGATCGGCATGGCGTGTCGCTTCGAGGACGTGCGGATCGTGTTCGGTGCGGGCATGGGTGCCCTCGGTTGGCGCCCTGACCGCATGAAGCCCGCCGTCGGCCCGGTGGTCAACGACGCCGGCCAGTCCTACATCATGGGCGGCCAGTTCACCCGCCCGATCCGGCACCGTTTCAACGGCTACAGCCGCGACCAGATCCTCAACGCCGTGCCGGAGCGCGTCGCTGCCGGCGTCAACCGGACCGACGCCGACACCATCCTCGCCGCCGGATACGCACTGGAGTCCACTGCCCAGCGGGGCTCGCTGACCGACCAGCTTGCCGTCTCCGACGAGGCCGACGCGTTCTTGCTGTCGGTGCTGTTTCAGGAGTTCGACTCCCGTGGCCGGGACTTCCTGCCGTCGACCGAGATCCTCGTCCCCGCTGTCGAGGCGGCCGGGATCGAGGGGATCGACAGCACCGTCCTCGGCAAGAAGCTCCGGTCCCACGCCGATGTGAAGGCGGACCGGCAGAACTGCCCGGAGGGATACCTCCGCGGTTGGACCCGTGACGACGTCGAGAAGGCCGCGAAGGGCCTGTTGGACCCGGCGAAGGCCCGGCAGAACCCCGGTAAGAGCCCGGCGTAACCCCGGCGGCAGCCCGGCGGGACGGCGAGGCATCGGTGCAGGTCGCCGGGTGTCCGCCGCCCTCCCGCCGGGTCCACGCCGGGCTCCCGCCAACCTATTCCTCCGTATTTGTGACGATCCTGAAAGGACCCGCCGATCATGGCCGCGACGACCGCCACTCCCAGCAAGCGGACCGCCAAGAAGCCCGCCAAGCGCCCCGCAACCCGGGCTGCGGTTGCCAAGCGGCCGAGCCGCCACACCAGCCCCGCCGAACGGTTCGCCTCGTGGCTCGGCCGCCGGATCGCCCGCCATGCCAAGGCTCATCACGAGTCCGTGCGCTCCCGGAAAGATGCGGCGATCCTCCGCATCACCCATGAGGGCTGCCAGACCTGCGGCGGCCTCGGCGTGATCACCAAGCGGGACAAGGACGGTTCGTTCGCCGGCTCCAAGACCTGCCCTGCCAAGCCGCGCGAGGTCAAGGTCTCCAAGCTCAGGATCCACGCCGCAGCCCGCGCCGGGGTCGACAAGCGGTCGGGCCTCCTGGGCTGGAGGTGCCCCTGCGGCAAGAGCCAGAAGCCCCGCCACCACGACGACAAGACCGCCACCAAGGCACTCCGCACCCACGAGCAGGAGAAGCACGGCGGCCGGCCCATGGGCGGCGGACTCGTCATGCAACTCCCCGAAGGAGTCGACCCGACCAACCTCCCCGCCCCGGCGAAGACCGCCTCGCTCACCAAGACCAACACCGCCGCCGCCCCGAAGACCGACTTGCAGTGGCTCGCCCAGAACTCCCGCATCACCCCGGCCGCCGCCCGCAAGAAGGGCCTGTGCGGGGACTGCGGCGGCACCGGCGCCCTCTACACCCTCGACTCCGGCACGCAGACCACCACCGTCTGCGCCCCCTGCAACGGCCGCGGCAAAGCCGCCAAAGCCAGCTGACCACCACCGAAAGGACCCCGTCATGTCCCAGTACGAGTCGACCGACCGGTACATCGCCGCCCGCGAAGCCGGTGACCAGGAAACCGCCGACGGGGTGGTCGCCGAGGTGACCGACCGGTACGTGACCGGTGCGACCGACGGCACCGAGCACGCCGAGGTGTACTACGCGACCCTCGGCCTCCCCCTCCCCACCCACTACGGCCACTGACAGCCCCCTGTCCACCCACCAACTGCACCAGGAGGAACCCATGTTCGGACGTAGCAGCAGCCCGGAGCAGCAGGCCGCGAAGCAGGAGCTGAAGGCCGCCAAGCAGGCTCTCGCCGCCGACCCCGTCAACACCGGCGAACTCGGCACCGTCGACATCAACTCGGTTGCCGGTCAGGCGAACCTCGCCGCCCAGGACCGGGTGCACGCCGCCGAGGAGAACCTGCGCCGCCGCTGACGGTAGCCCGTCCGTCCGGGGCCCAGCGTCCCGGACGGACGGAGATCCGCCAGACCGGCAGATCGCGACGAGAGGACCCCCGCCATGGGCCTGACCTACCGCCGGAAGATCCGTGTGATCCCCGGCCTGCTTGACCTCAACCTCGGCAAGAAGTCCCACTCGTGGACGCTAAAGCTCGGCCCTATCCACCGCACCTGGTCCTCGACCGGGCGCACCACCGACTCCGTTGACCTGCCCGGCCCGTTCGGGTACCGCCGCTCCCGCACCCGCCGGGACGCCTGATGTTCTTCCGGCGCGACACCGCCCCCTGACAACCCGCCACCAGACCTGAGAGGAGTTCGCCATGACCAGCCTCACGGACACCACCGCCAGCACCACCACCAGCACGACCGCCGTCGAGGCTGGTCCCGGGCTCGACCTGGAGGCGCGCATGGCGCTCGTCGGGGTTGAAATGACGGCCCGGCTGAGCATGGCCGCTCTTGCCATGGAGGTGAACACCGCCCACCTCGCTACCGAGCCCGTTGACCTGGCCGACGTTGTCCGTGGTCCCGTTGCCGCGCCCCTGCTACCGCTCGCCCCGTACCCGACACCGGTTGCCGCGCTGCTCCAACGGGCAGCGCGGCGCCTGGAACAGCACGGCTGGTGCTCCGGCATGGACACCGACGGAGACGGGGCCACCTGCGACCGTGGCGCCATCCAGGCCGAAGCCGAGTCGACAGCCCAGGAGACCGCCGCGATGGACGTGCTCCTGGAAGCGATCCGCCGACGGTTCCCCGGCGCGGCGACGGTGCCGTCCTGGAACGATGACAACCGGGACAGCCGGCTGCCGGTGCGGCTGATGTGGCAGGCCGCCGAGTTGGCCAACGCCCGCAACATCTGACCGGGCGGGGGCTGCTTCGCGCCACCCGGTCTATCCTGACCCATATGGAACAGATCACACCGGCCAGCCTGAGGGCCGACGCGGAAGAAGCTCTCACCCCCCTTGGGCGAGAGCGGATCGAGCTGGTCACCAAGCTTGCCGGGATCGATAAGAAGCTGAGGCCCCTGGTGGTGAATGCCGTGGTCGCAGAGGTGTCGGAGCGTCGCATCAGTGAGCTGACAGGTCTGGCGCGGGGGACGATCCGGGCCTGGAAGTCGCCCGCGAAGTAGTTCGGCGTACATAGGTCGGTGGGCCGTTCGGGAGTTATCCCGGGCGGCCCTTTCGCATCTCCCCGTTGCGCACCATGCTCCACGTGGTCCATAGTGATCCAGGCGGAACGAAGTGATCCACGATGATTCGGGTCACGACCACAACGACACCATCCAGGAGGACCCATGGCCCGCGAAATCGTGAGCGCCCAGTTCCAGCACAACGGGGGCACCGCCCGCGTCGAACAGGACCACACTGGTCAGCACGTCACCTGCTCCGGCTGCGGCACCGATACCCCCGCCGGCGGGATGGCCCCCGCGCTGTCCAACCTGGTCACCAACCACGGCGACCAGAGCAGCCCCCGCGACAACTGACCGACCACAAACCGAGAGGCAACCCGTGGGGTTCTTCGATTCACTGCGCGCCGCCGTTGAAAGCACCGATCCGGACGAGAGGGAAGCGCTCTACGCCCAAGCCGAGGCCGAAATCCCGGATGAGGTCGAGCGGCTCCGGGAGAGGAACAGCCAGAAGTAACCAGCGCCCGTCAACTGCCCCACCCAAGGGGGCCGCACGTGAAACGCGGCCCCCTTTTCCATGCCCTAGTGCACAACCAGCCAAGAAAGAGGCAGCAGTCATGGGAAGCATCGTGAACACCGGCGTCGTCTACGGCGGACAGCACATCACCAACGTCACCAAGGCCACCAGCGGCGACGAAAGCAGCAGCCACACCACGGCTCAGGGCGAAATGGTCCAGGGTGACCGCTACGGCCACCGGGTCGATGTCCACTACGGAGACCTCCCCGACATCGTGGTCGGCGAGAAGCACCGCTGACAACGCCCCCGGGGGCGGCCGTTGATACACGGCCGCCCCGAACCTTTTCTCCGGTTCGCGTATCGCCTGACCTCACTATCCCCGCGCCCCCTGGAGGCCGCCGTGTTCGCCGCCCTGTTCATCCTGCTGTACGTCGCTCATCTGGCCGCCGACTACCCCGGCCAGACGGATCATCAGGCCGGACACAAGGCCGACCCCGGTTGGGCCGGATGGGCGGCGGCGTTCGCGCATGCTGGTACTCACGCCGCGCTCACCGCCGTGGCCCTCGGGATCGCTACGGTCACGGTCGCGCCGAACCTGACACTCACCGGTGCGATCGTCGGGACCGTGTGGGTGACCGCGACGCACGCCCTGATAGACCGCCGGTGGATCGTGGCGTGGTGGATGGACAACACCGGTCAGGCGGCGTTCCGTGCGAGGGGTGGTGCGGCGCATGTGGATCAGGCGGCGCACGTGCTGATGCTGGCCGTGGCCGCCGGGCTGATCACCGCGCTCTGAACCGTCAGCCCCCGCTGAGCGCCGGCGGGGGCTTCTGCATTTCCCCGGGCTTGACTTCAAGGATTCAAAGATGCAAAGATAGGTGCATTGAATCTGAGGGGATCTGATGAACACCACCACCGCAGCCGCCACCCAGGCCAACGTCACCGTCGCCACCATCCGAACCTGGTGCCGACGCGGCGTCATCGCCGCGACGAAGGCGTCCGGTCGGTGGATCGTGGACGCGACCTCCCTCGCCCGCCGCATCGCCATCGGCACCATGCGAACCAGGAAGACCATCATGACCAACGACTTCACATCCCAAGCCGCCGAGGTGGCACAGCTCGTCGCCCGCTTCACCCCGGAACGCGGCTGCCGCGCCGCCGACCGGCCCGGCGGCAGCCGCGACCGGTTCAGTGGCCGCGCCGACGCCCGCGCCGCAGCCGAATGGGCCCAGGCCCACATCCGCTACGCCATCGCCCTCACCGCCGATGAGGCGGACGGCCGGAACGAGGCCCGTGAACGCCTCACCGCCGAATGCGGCCACCGCCTCTACCGCGCCGACAACCGCGCACCCGAGTTCGACCTCGCCGCCGCCGTCCCCGACCTGATCAACACCCTCATGAACGACGCCCGGACCGCCGCCACCCGCGTCACCGCCTGAACCGGAGACCGCTATGACCACCGAACCCGAACTGTGGAACTCCGAACGCTGCGCCGAGGAATGGGGCCTGACCGGCCCCGACCCGGGCAGGGTCTGGCGCTCCTACGTCTCAAAGGGCTACGCCCCCCAGGCCGACGCCTACGACGGCCGGTCCCCCCGCTGGAAGGCCAGCAAGGTGATCGCCGCCAGCGCCGCCCGCACGGGCCAGGGGCGGCCGCGCGGAAAGACCCTGGCTGAACGCCTGGACGCGGCGCTAACCTTCACCGAGACGCTCGGAGTCGCCGAGGAGGAGTTCGAGGTGGCGCTCGACCTCACCACCCCGGCCGAGGACCGCCGTGAGGATGCCGGCAGCGTGGAGATGACGCTCAGCGCCATGTCCGCCGCGCTCGACGAAGTGCGGGCCTTCTGTGCCCGCCGGGCCGACGAGTATGGCGCCACCCTCCCGGGACTGCGGAGCAGCGACCCACAGCACCCGTCACTGGAAGCCATCCGCGCCGACGCCTTCCGCATCCTGTTCCGCGACTTCGCTCGTGACTGCTCCCGCATCTCGCTGAACGCCGCCGCAACCGCACAGCTTGCTCGTGCCGCCGTACACCCCGACTGACGACCAACCACGTCTGCACCACCAGCCCCCATCGACGACCGGTGGGGGCAGGTGCATGCTCGGCCCGTTGGCCTTCGTCCAACCGGCCGAGCGCCAGTTGCAGCGGATACGAGCACCAGCAACGCTGAGACCGTGAGCACCCGCACCGGGAAGCCAGAGGAGTCCGACGCCGTACTACGCCTCGCCGGCACCATCCTCAGGCTATGGCGCCGCCGGGCCGGACTCGGCCAGGACGACTACGGTCAGCGCATCGGCTACAGCGTGGACCTGGTCTCTTCGGTAGAAGTCGGGCGGCGAGTGCCGACCGCGGCCTACCTGAAAGCTGCGGATATGGTGTGTGATGCACGCGGTGCGATCATCACGATGGCCCCCACATTCGTGACCGGCCACGCCCGCAGCACGAGGTGCGCCCGTCGGAAGCGACCAGCACGGCCCTCTTCTACTACGCGCCGATCCTGCTGCCCGCACTGTTCCTCGTCGACCCGGCATCGGACGAGGCTGAGCCGACGGCCCGCGCCCGAATCCTCGACGCCGGTAACCCGATCTGCCTAGTGCTCGACGAGAGCGTGCTCACCCGCATGGTCGGCGACCAGACGGAGCACGCTCAGCGGCTCCGGCACCTCGCCGAACTCGCCGACCGGCCCCACATCACCATCCAGGTGCTGCCCCTTAACAGCGGCGAACCGGTGGGGCTGACGGCCCCGGTCACCCTGCTGCACGAGGACGACCAACCAGCCGCCTACGTCGATACCGGCGTCGGGGTGTGCTGGCTGGCACCTGAAGCGGCCCGAGCCGCCGAGGCCGAGTTCGCCACCCTACGGTCGGTCGCCCTACCGCCCCGGGCATCCCACAGCCTCATCCTGAACACAGCCGCCCGGATCGGGAAGCGCTGACCGGCTGGCGCTACACCTCGACGGTCTCCGCTGCGGGCCGGACGCGGGCCAGCCACCTGTGTTCCCCGGCTACTGCGGGCATAGGCCGACCGTGCGCCTCGAACCCCAGGGCGATGAGCCGGTCCACCCACTCCAGGGCTTCCCGCTCACTGTCCGCCAGCACGCCGAGTACCACAGCCATGAGCCCAGTGTGACGCATGGCAACCGTTGACGCAGCAGCGCCGGGGGTTGTCGGGCTTCGGACGCATACTGCGAGCATGAGCGAGAACGACATGGTGTCCATCTGGGTCGAGATACACGGCCACCTGAATCCAGTTCAGCAGGCGCTAGCGCGGGCCATGTCGGACGTGTCGGAGGCTGCATACTTCGCAGGCTGGATGGACGGCACCGAGTACGGGGTATGGCGCCTCCTGTACGACGGTGGTACATGGGGCATGGCAGATGCCGTCACCCTCGCCAGCGAACTTGACGCCGTCCGCTCCGCGTTCGCTGTAGCGGACTGCTGGATCGTGTGGGACAACGACGCTGACGGGCAGGAAGCCGTGCCCCTTGACCAGTGGGAGAGGCGATACGCGGAGTGGACGGAGCGGCGGTGACTGACCTGGCGGTGTGGCTGGAGACGGAGTTCGCCCGGCGGGAAGCCCTCGCCCGTGCGGCAGCGTGTAAAGACGACAAGTGCGCTTGCGGGGTCTGGGACGCCGAGGAAATGGACGGCGAGATCCGCGACGCCCGCAACTCAGGGACGATCGCCAACGTCTACTGGCGGCGATACGCCGACCACATGGCTGCCAACGACCCGGCGGACGTGCTCCGCCGGGTCGCCGCTGACCGGAAGATGCTCGCGGAGTGCGTCAACGTACTCAACGGCTGGAACAGTCCTAACGCCAACACCCTCGCCGAGGACGCCATCCGCTTGCTCGCCGAGGGCTACGGCTGGACGGCCGCCGAGTAGCTGCCGGGCCTTGTCGGGCGGCGGGTGCACCATGTGATCAGCACCCGCACACCCGGAGGACCCCGTGCCGACAGCCTGCCCCGGTAGCCACAACACCGCCTGGCGCCAAGCCGAAGCCGACGGCCAACCACACAACCTCCAACCCGCATGGGGCAACCCCCTCCACTGCACCCGCTGCACCGAACGCGCCCACCGCGAACTCGCCCAACTCCCCGAACTCCTCGCCGCTATCTGGCTCGAAGCCACCAACGGCACCCGCGGACTCCCCACCGGAACCATCGGCCGCAGCCCAACCCACCCCGCATGGCCCGGCCAAGCCTCCCGGCTCATCACCGACCACATCATCGGCGGCCTCATAGAACTCGAAGCCGACATCCGCGGACTCCGCGGCCTCACTGGGCGGTCCATCGGTCGGCGCGAAGGGGTCGTCGCTACCCAGTCCGTGACCTTCCTCGCTGCACACCTCGACTGGGCCCTCGAATACCACCCCGCCGCCGGCGAAACCCACGACCGGCTCTCCGCAAACCCGGCCTCCCAAATCCACCAGTGGAACCGGGCCGCCACCCGGTTCACCGCCCGCGATGAACGCCTCGACCACCACCGCGTCCCATGCCCCCGGTGCGAACTCCTCACCCTGTTCCGCGCCGACGGCGACGACTACATCGAATGCCGCAACACCACCTGCGGACTCCTCCTCACCCCCGGCGAGTACTTCGAGCACACCAAGACGCTGGCCGCCGGACACTCCGGACAAGTCGCAGCTTGACACCCCGATCTTGCCGTGTCAGATTTGTGCACGGACAGTCATGTTTACCGAAGGCCCCGCCACAGTGCGGGGCCTTCGGCGTTCCACGAGGAGGCGATCGTGACCGCCATATACGGAGACCTCGCCTCAACCAACTGGACGACTCAGGAAGCCGCCGAGGCAGCCGGAGTCTCCTGCGACGTCATCTACCAGTGGAAGCGCCGCGGAAAGCTCAAGCCGATCAACCGAACCGGGCGTCCCCGATACCGGGCGATGGACGTGCTTCGTGCCGAAGCCGCCACCCGCACCGCAGCGCAACGTTCCCACGTCGCCGCCTGATCTCCCTGCCCTGGCCGCCCATTGCGGATGCTGGCCGGTAGGGATGCCCGTCCTGCGGGGGACGGGCCCGTCTCGCGGCCCGAACCACCCCCGGTCGGGCCGCGAGACCACACACAGAGCACTCCACAGGGGCACACGGCCCAACACGGCAGGGGGAACGATGGCTCCGCTCAACGCGTGGACGGTCCGGCCCGAGGACTACCACCAGGCCGGCGACGCGGACTGGACGGCCGCGTTCCGGAAGCTGTTCGCCGATGTCGGCAAGCGGCTGGCCACGGATGCGGGCGGTTCCGTCCCGGTGTCCACGGTCGAGGTCCTGCTGGCCGGCGTCTACACGGTCTCCGACACGATCATGCCCGCGGTGTCCGGACGCGCCCAGGGCCTCACGGTGCGCGGGCTGGGCAAGCGGTCGTCCGAGATCGTCATGACCGGTACCGCGCCGCTCCTGGTCAACACGGACCGCTGGATGGGCGTCACCTGGCACGACTGCTCCTTCCGCTCCACGAACAAGGCCGCGGACTTCCTCCACTCCAACTGCTCCGACATCGGCGGGGCACAGGACTGGAACTTCATCCGCTGCGAATGGCGCGGCACCTGGGGCAACGGGATCGTCCTCGACGGTCCGACCAACTCGAACTGCAACTCCGAATGGGTCTTCGACCGGTGCGCGGTCACCGGGTCCTACGAGAACGCCTGGCTGTGGTCCGGCAAGTCCGGCTACCCGGCGCAGGACCAGTTCCTCAACTTCGCCCTCCGCGACTGCAAGATCGAGTACCAGTACGGCACCGCTCTCCGCTTCGACAAGGGCGGCAGCATCGCCATCTGCGGCGGCTCGTGGATTCTCGAAGGAACCCGGCCGGACGGCGGCCAGTCCCGGTTCATCCAGCTCGGCGCCGGCACGCATGCCGACAGCGTGCAGAAGCTCGCAGTCAGGGATGTCCGCTTTGAACTGCGGAACGCGACGCACCAGGTCATCAACAGCGCCTGGTCCGGCTCGCAGATCCTGTTCGACGGGTGTGACGACACCGCCCTCGGCTTCCAGCCGTGGAGCCAGAACCTGATCGCCCACGAGTACATCAACCCCGGGCTCGTCACCTACCGGAGCTGCGCACTCGTCGGCCGCCACTCGTACACGCAGACGCAAGCCCCCGGACGGCAGATGGCCCTCTACCTCGGCTGCGTGCGCAAGAACAATCGCACGTCGCAGTCGTTCCTGGTGCGGAACGTGACGCCGAACCTCGCCGGGCCCGGCCTACGGTTCACGCACCTCGCCGACGGTGACGGCATCGGATGAACACGCACACGCTGCACGTCCGCCCGATCGACGACCTGATCGAACACGACACGTCGACCGAAGAACCCAACTGCCTTTGCGGGCCAACCGTGAAGCCGGTGAAGCAGGACGACGGGTCGATGGGCTGGCTGATCGTCCACGCAAGTCTTGACGGTCGGGAACTCGTGTGACCGCCCGCACCTGCGACGAGTGGCGGGCGCTCGACGCCCCGTTCCAGCCGGGCGACTGGCAGCCCCGGCCCGGCCACTGCTCCCGCTGCGGACAGCCCGCACTCGCCGGAGTCACCCGCTGGTGGCGCCTCGGCGACACCTGCCGCGCCAACCGCACCGCGGTATTCGTCGCCGACTGAAGTTGTTCGGCGAGGTCCCGGAAACCGTTCCGAACAAACTTCCGCCACACCGGCGGCGGATTGCTCGACCAACACCACAACCATCAGGAGAAAACCATGGGCACGCCCAGCAGTCACACCTTCAAGGTCCGCGTTGAGGAACCCGGCTGCGGCATCATCACCAAGACCGTCACGGCCGCCTACTTCCAGCACGACGACGCCTGCATGGTCTTCAAGGACACCGACAACCAGACCGTGTACTCCGTCCGACACGCAAACTTCCTTTCCGCCGAACGCGTCCAGCTGTGCGCAACCGCAGAATCGACGGGAGCCTGACCTGACCCCCGCTGTCCGGCCGACTTCACCGCCCAGCCGGACAGCGGGCCCCCACGAGGAGACCCCATGTTCGCCCAGATCAAGGACGCCCTCATCCGCGCCCTCCACATTGGCGAGGACGAAGCCCATGCCCTCGCGACCGCACTCGAAGCCGACCTCAAGCCCATGTTCGACGGCCTCCGCGAGCAGATCCTCACCGACCGGACCGGAGTCGTCGCAACCCTCAAAATCGACGGCCAGCAGCTCGCCCAGGACGTGGCCAACGCCCTCAACGCCCAGCAGCAGCCCACCAAGGCCGCCACCCCCGGTGCCACCCAGCAGGTGTGACCATGCTCGACGCCATCTGCTACACCATCGCGTTCATGCTCCTGGCCCTGGCCGCACTCCTCCCGGACACCGTGCCGTACCGGGACCGGCTCGCCTACGCCGGACTCGCCGCGTTCGTCCTCCCGACGATGATCCACGCCCTCCACTGATGAGCGGTGCCACCCGGGGCGCCAACATCCCCTAGGAGGTACGCCGTGACCGTCTCCCGAGCCGAGCAGATACGGCTGGCCGAACGTCGAAGGCAGTTGGTCGACAACCGACGCAAGAAGGTCCCGTACAGGGAGTTCTACAAGGAGATCGGCTACAACAGCGAGTCTGAGGCCCGAAAGGACTTCTACCGCACCTTGGCAGAGGCCAAAGCGGCAGAGCACGAGACCGTCGAGATCTACCGCGAGGAGCAGCTTCTCGAACTCGACGGTCTCGCCGAAGTCGCCCATGAGCTACTGCGTGAGGACTACTACCTGGTCAGCCAGGGAGGCAAGACCATTGCGCATCCGATCAGCGGGGAACCGATGCGCGACCCGGGCCCCAAGTACGCGGCGATCGACCGCATCCTGAAGATCAGCGGCCAGGTCGCGAAGCTACGCGGAACTGAGGCGGCGACGAAGATCGAGGGGGCGTTCACCCTTGAAGCCCTCGACAAGGCCCTCGCGGACGCCCGTCGACAACTCGCCGATCTTGGCACTGAAGATCCAGAAGATGGAGGAACTTCAACTCCTCCAAGCTGAGCTTCAGCGTCGCGAGGGCGCCCGAATGCGGAATCTCGATGCCTTCGCGATCCTCGGCTACACGCCGACGCCGAAGCAGCGGGAGTTCCATGAGGCGGCCGAGTACGACGTGTTGTACGGCGGTGCGGCCGGCGGCGGCAAGAGCAAGGCCCTTGTCATGGAGGGGATCCGACAGTGCGTCCGCCACCCGGGCCTCCGAGTTGGAGCCTTCCGTCGTACTTACGGTGAGTTGAAGGAGAGCCTGCTCGCGGAGTTGGCTCAGGTTGGATACGCGGGCGCCGTCGGCGCCTCGTGGAACGGCACAGAGTACGAGTTGCGCTTCAACAACGGATCGCTGTTGATGTTCCGCTACGCCGAGTCGGTCAAGGACGCGACAAGGCGGCAGGGCGGCCAGTACCAGCTGCTGCTGTTCGACGAAAGGAACCTGACCCCGCCCGACGTGTGTGCGTTCCTCGAAAGCCGACTGCGGTCCGGTCGTGCCGACATCCCCGTCATCGGTATCCGCTCCGGCACGAACCCGGGCGGCCCCGGCCACGGCACGGCAAAGGCCCGGTACGTGGACGCCACCAACTACGGCGAGAAGGTCGTAGTCGATGAACGCGGCCGAACAGTCCGGTTCATTCCGTCCCGATTGACGGACAATCCGCACGTCAACCCTGAGTACGCCGCCGACCTCAAAGCGCTCCCCGAGCAGATGCGGAAAGCCTTCCTCGAAGGGTCGTGGGACGCCTTCATGGGTCAAATGTTCACCGAGTTCTCCTGGGACCGGCACGTCCTCCAGCCCATCAACCTCCCCGCCACATGGACCCGCTACAACGGCATCGACTGGGGCTACACAGCCCCATGGTGTGTCCTGTGGGGCGCGGTCGACGAGGACGGACGCCTGTGGATCTACCGGGAGATCTACCGCACCCAGGTCGGAGAGGCTGACCAAGCCGCCCGGATCCTCGCCGCCGAAACCGAGGGGGAGAGCGTGGCGGCCCGCTGGGCTGACGACGCCATGTGGGCGACCCGGGGCGATGCGAAGCCCATCGCGACCGTCTACGCCGAGCACGGCGTCACCCTCACCCCAGCCGGCAAGGGCGGACGCGTCCCGGGCTGGCAGCGCGTCCACTCCCTGCTCAAGGAGGCACCCGCCTGCCCACACCACCGTGCTCTCGGCTGGGCAACCTGCCCGATGACCCACTTCTTCACGACGTGCGCGAACCTCCTGCGGGAACTGCCGGCACTGCCCCACGCGACCACGGGCGACCCTGAAGACGCCGACACCACCGGCTCCGACCACGCGATGGACGCCCTGCGTTATCTCGCGATCAACCTCGGCGCCGGCCCCCAGTTCCCGCTCCTGGCCGACGATCAGAACCATGAAGTAGCCCGGCTCCTCGAAGCGCTCGCCCCCGGCGTCGCCCAGCGGAAACCGGAACGGCTGAACACGCCGGCGGACGACGTCGAACAGCCCAACCGCGGTAGCACCGCCCGCTCACCGTTCGTCTAACCGAAGAGGGGGCTGCCGTGGGCTGGGGCTCCAACCTCCTCAACCGTCTCCTCGGAGACCGCGACCCATTCCCGATCACCGAGGCGGCCACCCCGGGGCCGGCGAAGCTGCCCGAGCGGACCGGCTACGAGTACGGGGTTCCCCCGGGCGGTCTGACCGAGTACCGGCAGGGCATGGGTGCCTCGACCCAGACGGACCGGTCGTCGATGATGACCGAGTTGTACGAGGCGTACCTGTCGTGCCCTTGGTCGTGGGCATCGGTCACTGCGATCTCCCGCACTATCACCGCCGGCGGTGTCGTCACCGATTGGGACAACGACGATGGCGAAGGCGATCAGGAAACCCCCGACAAGCCTGCGGAAGTTTTGACGCTGGAGCGGCTGCTGGCCTACTGCAACCCGACTGAGGACATCCGCCAACTCCTCCGGAACGTCATCGTCGACCTCATGGTGTTCGGCGATGCGTTCATCGAGATCACCTGGGTCGGGAACCAACCGGTCGCCCTGTACAACCTCGACTGCCCCACTACATTCCCTCTCACGGACGAGCACGGCCAGGTCACTGGCTACGTGCAGACCACCGAGTTCGGGCAGCGCGCCCAATTCGAACCGCGTGAGGTCGTGCACATAGCCCTCGACGCGCCCCGCTCGGGTGTGTTCGGCGTTTCACCGACCCAAGCCGCTCTCTTGCCGATCACCACATGGCTTTTCGCGGCCAGCAACGGCAAGGAGATCTTCCGCAAGGGCCAGCCGCCCACGATTCACGTCGATTTCCCGGCGGGCATGTCACCCAGCGAGATGACGAAGTGGCTCAACCAGTACGCGGTACGGAACATCGGCCCCAGGAACCTGGGTGCGCCGATCACCACCAAGGGCGGCGGTACCGTCAACGAACTGTCCCAGGGCAAGGTCGCCGACCTGCAATCATTCCTGGACCAGAAGCGTGACGAGATCCTTGCCTGCTACGGCGTGCCCCCGTCAAAGGCGACCGTGATCGAATCCGGCAACCTCGGCGGTGGCACCGGTGAGAGCCAGGACAAGACGTTCCGCGTCAACACCTGCCAGCCCATCGCCGAGTTGATCCTGGAAAAGCTCAACTTCCACATCGCCCGACAGGGCTTCGGTGTCGCCGGCTGGCACATGAAGTTCCGCGACATCGACATGCGGGACTCCGCCACCATTGAGGACATCCGCGATCAGCGCCTGCGCAACGGCTCGTGGACCCTCAACCGCTACCGGGCCGAGATCGGCGAACCCCCCGTCGACGGTGGCGACGACCCCACGCTCGTCGACCGGCAGAACCTGGTGCTGTGGCGCGATATTGCCCGCATGTCCGCGGCGAACATTGCAGCCAAGGGCGCCCCCGCGGTCGCAGCCGGCGAACAGCCGCCCGGGGGCGAACAGATGGAACCCGAGGCGGACACGCCCCAAGGCGAACCTCCGGAAGAAAGCCATCAGGACCGGTACCGGCGGCGACTCCGCGAGGCTCTCGCTCGCCTCCCCGGAGGAGTCGATGAACGAGGACCGTGACGGGGCCGGCCAGGAAGACGCTCCGACGACCGAAGTCGAGACAGCGCTTGAACCTGGAACGCTACCGAGTCACCCCCTGCGTGCCAGCGACGTTCCGGCTCTTCTGCCGAAGGACATTGCCTGAGACGAAGGGGCCCGGTCTATGAGTGCCCACTCGATCGCACTTGCGGCCCGGGAGGCGTTTGCCGCCGGTTGGGCCGTGTCAGGCGGCCCGATGACTGGCCGGGTCCGTATCGCCTGCGTCGAAGCGGTCCGAATAGCGGTCGAGCAGGCCGATGATCCGCAGATCCTCGAAGCCACCCTGGATCTCGGCAAGCTGGAAGGCATGTGGGCCCTGCTGTTTCAGCGGCGGGAGAAGCTGACCGACCAGTACACGGCGGCCGTCACCACCGCCTGGCGAAAGCTCATCCGGCCTCGACTCTTCCGCGACGGACTGCATCACCTACGCGCCCAACTCGGTCTCGTCGAAGCCGCGCCCGATCCCGCTGCCATCAGGGCGGCAGCGTTGGCCGCGGCACGCGGCATCCTCGTTTCCCTGGCTACCACCTCCGGATGGGCGGCGCTACGTCAAACCATCCGCGACGCGCTAGCCGCCGGACGGGCCGAGGGGATCGTCAACGCCGTCGCCATCGCCGCCGAACGCGTCGGCCGCATTGGGCTCGACTGGGACATCGCATTCGACCACGCCTACCAGCAACTCGCCCGTCTCGACGAACTGTGGTCCGAAGCCGACACTTGGCTCGCCCGGCTTCTCGACCGGGCGACCACAGACCTTGGTCGCCTCCTGGCCGAACAAGCGGCTAACGGCGGTTCCTACGAGGACATGCTCGACGCGGCCAGCACGCTTCTCGACACCGCCGACGTGAACGCCGTCGCCTTCGTCGTCGACTGGGCTCTCACCACCGGCGCCGACCAGGGTGCGCTCACCCTCTATACCAGCGAAGGCGTCCAGGCCGTCGACTGGATCACCGCCGGCGACGGCCGCGTTTGCCCCACCTGCGAGGACAACGAGACCGGCAGCCCCTGGCAGATCAACTCCGTACCTCAGGCGCCTGCGCATCCACTGTGCCGGTGCGTCCTGGCCGCCGACATGAACCTCACCCGCTTCGCCGGCTGGTTCACAACCTGATCGGAGGAGCGGTGTACAACCCGATACCCCGCGAACTTTGGCGTCTGTCAGCCGCTGGCCCCACCACCCTGACCGTGACAGGCGCCAGCACGAACATCGACCTGATGTCGGTCACCGACGTGTGGCTGTCGGTCTCCATCACCGGCACGTCGACTGGGACGAGTCCGACCCTCACTGTCGGGCTCGATGTTCGAGACCCTGACGGCAACTGGTTTCCCAGCGTCTTGGCCGCGACCGAACTGACCGCCGGTCCCGGCCGGGTCTCCGCATGCGCTGGTCTGCACATGCCGTCTGCCGCGGCGATGGTGCTTCCACGGTGGGCGCGCGTTACCTGGACTATTGGGGGCACCAATCCCGTCTTTCCCGGCGCCTCGATATGCCTGGTCGGCCGGTGACGCCGGTGTACGACATCCCGAAGCGGCGCGAACGAGTCGAAGCCCTCGACGAAGAGACCTCGTTTGACGAACGCCTTGCCACAGCCATCGCCCACAGTCCGAAAGTCCGTGAAGCCGTCGCTCGGCTCGTCACTGACCTTCTTCACCGCGGCACGAAAGGACAACGCCACTGATGGCCACGATCGCCACCGTGACCGGGACCGCGATCCGGCCCGGTGTATCGAAGAACGGCCGCCTCTACACGGCCGACGCCATCGGCCGCATGGTTGCCCGCGGCCAGCAGCGCATTGCCGACGGCAGCATGCCGTTGACGACCCTCACCCACCACGATGCCGGTGACGATTCCACCCGAATTGTTGGGCGTATCACCGGCCTCAACCATGAGGCCGACGGGTCCGCCACCTACGAGGCGAACATCGTCGACACGAGTCACGGCCGCGATATCCACGGCCTGATCTCCGGCCCTGACCCGGTCCTGCGCGGCGTGAGCATCCGCGGCGCCTGGGTCGGTCCTGTACGCCGCATTCAGCACGAGGGACGCACTGTCGAGACCGCTGAAGACTTGGAACTCGACGGCCTCGACTACACCCGCAAGCCGGGCGTGGACGGCGCCGGTATCGCCTCGGTCAACGCCGCCGGCACCCAGCCACGCGAGTCGGACGGAAGCGAACGCATGCCGATCGTCGAAGCAGCCCCCGAGGCTTCGGTCGCTCTTGTTGAGGCCGTCACCCCGCCGATGTCCAAGCGTGACTCCGGTTTGAAGGGCGAGGGCGGTCCCTACGCCGACCCGGGCTATCTGAAGGACAAGAAGCAGCGCTACCAGATCGATACGAAGGCTCACGCCAAGGCCGCTTGGGCGTTCATCTCGAAGTCGGACAACGCCGCCCAGTACACCTCGGCTCAGCTCAAGCGGGTCAAACAGCGCATCGTCAAAGCCCTTAAGGGCTTCGGCGTCACCGTGGCGACAGCCGAAGGCTGGCTGATTGACCCAGCGACCGTCGTCACCGAGTCCCTGGCCGAGTGCTGGGACATGGACAGCCCGTCGGGCGCCATGTACCTGTCGCTGACCAACGGGCCGACCACGGTCACCGTCTCCTCCGCGGTCCTTGACCCGCACGACCTCGGCATCGTCGGCCGGGCAGCAATGGGCGGCGCCTGCGATGCTCTGATGGCCTTGGACCCGGACATGGACGCCGACATCGACCTGCCCGGTGCTCCCGGCGAAGACACCGACAGCGACGAGGACACCGTGGCCACCACCCCCGGATCGGCTTGCTCGTGCGGCTGCGGATGCGCCGTCCCCCATCCGATGGCCGTCGCCGACGGCTGCCCTTGCGGATGCGGCTGCGACATATGCAAGTCCGTGAGTCCCGACGCCGACGAGAGCATCAGCCTTCCGACGGCCACCCTCGAAGAGGCGAGCGGCGAGATCGCCCCCGCTCTCGTAGACGGCGTCACCCAGACTTCGGCACCGGACACGCCGGCCGCCGACCCCACCCAGGAGAAGGAGCCCGCCATGGCGGAGTCCACCCCCACCCCGGCGGCCGACACCCCGGGAACCGACAACGGCATCAACGCCCTCGGGGCGAAGATCGACAAGCTGAGCGATGCCCTCGCGGGCTTCGTCACCGCCATGGCACCCAAGCCGGCCGAGGCGGCGCCCGCACCGGTGGCACCGGCTGTCGAGTCCGCCCCGGCCGTCGCTCCGGTGGTTGAGGAGACGCAGGAGCAGATGATCGCCCGTCTCGTGGCCGAAGGGGTCAAGGCGGCACTGCCCGGGGCCGTGCAGGAGACCGTCGAACGGCAGGGGCCGCCGTCCCGAAAGGGCTACGTCCAGCCGGTCACCGAGACCACCACCGCGCACGAACCGGGCCTGAACTCTCACGGCGCCCCCGCCGAGTGGCCGGACAAGCCGCTGCACCAGTACACCCCGGACGAGCGCGCCCGGTTCTTCGGCCCGGCCCTGCGTCAGCACGTCCTCCAGGATCGCTTCCGCGGCTGACTCGACCCCTCGGATTCACCTGACCGCCAGCTCGCACGGCTGGTGCCGAACGGCAGCGATGGTCCCCAACCCCCAGGCCCCGCCACCCCTGTGACGGGGCCTTCGCCATGCCCGTCCTGCGGGCTATCGCTCCCAAGGAGCCAGCATGTCCGAGCTGCGTGAAGCGCTCAACGCCGCGGGTGCCAGTGCACTCGTCCCGAAGATCATCGACCCGATTCTGCTGGAGTACCAGCGCCGCTACAGCCCCCTCGTGCGGTCCATCCCGACCGTCCCGTGGGCCGCCGACACCTACTACTTCAACCAGCGCACGAGCGTCGCCGCCGGCGGTTTCGTGCCGGACGGTGGAGCCCGCCCGGTCGCCAACTCGGCTTACCTGCAGGCGAAGTTCGACATGAAGCACGTCCAGGTCGTCGGTGCCGTCACCGGCTACGCGCAGCAGGTCACCCGCCAGGTCATCGGGGATCTGCGAGAAACGGAAATCGAGGGCTCCATTCGGGGCCTGTACTGGGACATCGAGACCGGCATGTGCTGGGGCAACGCCGCCTCCACCGCGACCGGCGCCCAGCCCCAGTTCGACGGTCTCGACACCCAGATCGCCACGTTCACCGGCGGCTTCCAGAACGCCCAGGACAAGGCCGGCGCCAGCCTGACGCTGCCCATGCTCGACGAGCTGATCGACATGGTCGAAACCAACGCGGCCATGCCCGTGTTCGACGACACCTGGCAGATCGTCCTGTCGAACACCGCCGCCTCGAAGATCGCCCAGCTTCAGCAGTCGAGCCAGCGCTACGTCGACACGGTTGAGGTCGCCGCCGGCCTCATCGTGCCGACCTACCGCAACATCCCCCTGGTCAAGACCTCGTTCCTCCAGGCCCGCGGCTACTCCGTCGGCACCGTCGCCACCGCGACCGCCACCACGGGTGGTTCGCTGCCGGCGTCGTCGACCTACAAGTACGTGATCTCCGCGGTCGTCGCACGGCAGGGTGAGATCGGGGCGTCCGCCGAAGTTTCCCAGGCCACTGGCTCCGGCACCTCCACCAACACCATCACCCTGAGCTTCTCCAGCCCCGCCGGTCTCGACGGACTTCAGCCGCAGCTGTACAAGGTCTACCGGACCTTGGCCGGTGGAGCGACGGGCACCGAGACGTTCCTCGGCTACGTGGATGGCACCGTGGGCCTCGCCGCCGACGGCGTCACCCCGATCCTCACCACGTCGATCGTGGACACCGGCACCGCGCTCGTCCCGCAGAACAGCTCGACTGTTCCCGCGACGCTGCCCGTCCAGTACTACGGGACCAACGCGAACCTGCTGCCGCCGTCGACCGGCCAGGAGAACATCTACCTGATCAGCCGTGACCGCAACAACGTCGTCCGCCCCTACGTGCGCGAGGCCGAACCGCTCGACGTGTACCCGACGACCGCGTCGCCCGACACGCTGCCCTACGCGGTCATCTCCGACACCACTCTCGCGGTCCGTGCGCCGCGGTTCACGGGCCGTCTCGCCCGCGTCGGCGTCAGCGTCTGACCCCACCGGGGCGGCGCCGTATCGGTCGCCGCCCCGGCCCCCACCGTCAATCCGAACAGCAGGAGCCGCCATGCCCACCGTCCCCGTCCGCAAACAGACCGCCGGATCCGACTCCTACGGCCACACCTGGGGGCGCGACGGCGACGTCGTCCAGGTCGACTACGACGAAGCCATGGAACTCGTCGCCATCCCCGATGGCGGCTTCACCGTTGACGATCAGGGCGATTCCTCCGCTGACAAACAGCCGTCCGGGGGCGGCGAGGCGCCGAGCGCGATCGTCGAACCCGCCCTGGACGCCGAAATGTCGGAAGTCGACCCGAAGGACGACGACGCCACCGACAGCACCGCGAAGAAGACCCCCGGCCGCCGCCGCACGACCTCCTGACGACAGCGGGACGAGAAGGGCGATCACGTGGCTGACGATGCCCCCGTACCGCTGGCCACCTCCGACCAGATGCAGCAGGGCCAGTTCGCGGACCTGGTGCGCGACTACTCCTCCGATGCCCTCGACCAGCTCATGATCGAGGCCACCAGGGAATGCGAAGGTACCTGCGGCCGGCGACTCGCACCGT
This sequence comes from Streptantibioticus silvisoli, assembly GCF_027947535.2. Lineage (GTDB taxonomy): Bacteria > Actinomycetota > Actinomycetes > Streptomycetales > Streptomycetaceae > Streptantibioticus_C > Streptantibioticus_C silvisoli. The sequence goes on along the minus strand of NZ_JAAGKO020000040.1, from coordinate 25,099 downwards.
TCACACAACTTCCCGAGTCACATCGGGCTGAGGGCATCGACCCGGACGAGTATGCCGATTCTTCGAACCTCCCCATGGACATCCAGGGGACGCTCGGCCGTTCCTACGCCGACTCCCTGGGGGCCAGTTCCCTGGTTCGACATGTCTGGCTCAACGAGACGGCACCTCGATACGCCGATCTGTGGTCCTACGACAACCTCAACGTCAGCTTGGTCCGCTCCTACGGCGGCACCGAGACCGTGACCGCAGGACAGCTTCTCTCCACCGACTCGGACACTGGCCACGTCTTCTTCCAACTGGGCCTTTACCTGCCGATCGGCACGAACATCCGCATCACCTACGACGGCGGTTACAAGACCATCCCCGCCGATCTGGTGCGAGCCTGCAAACTCGTCGCAGCTGTGAACGCCCTCGCCGAGATCGACCCAGCCGGAGCCCAGTTCGGCCACGACCCCGGCGCTCTCTCAGATCGGGCGGAGAAGATCCTCGCCAACTACCAGCGGGGGTGAAATGTCGACCGCTGACGCTGTCGCCCGAGAAGCGGCATGGCTGGCCGCCTACGACCCCACCGACGGACTCCCCGCCCTCCTGCGGACGTCCGGAGGACCGTTCGACGTCGTTCAGGCGTATCTACCGCGCACACCGCCTGCACGCCGCGCTTGCTTGTTCGTCCTGCGCAGCGGCATCCACGTCGAACGATTCGGCTTCAACCGCAAAATCAACCACCACACGTTCAGCCTGCGCATCACCTGGCCCCAATCGTCAGGGACCGGGCAAGCCGAATCCGTCCAGTCAGACCTCGACGAAGCCGTCGACCTCATTCTCCAACGAGTCAACGGCCTGTTCGGCGACAAGACCCACGGGGCTCGATTCCTCAGCGTCGCCGAGAACCCCATGGACATCGACGTCCAGTTCGACGACCCGGACATCACCCTCCAGCCCCGGGCCGACCTGACAGCCCGCATCACCTACCAGGGCGACGACCAGGACTACACATCCTGACCCTTCTTTCTCGCGCCCGCCCGGTCGCGACCTCACCACGCTTGCAGGAGCCCGCTGTGCGCCAGCGCAACACCACCGGCTCGGCCTGGACCGTAGCGGGCGACACGCCCCAACGGATCGAGGTCGGCGGAACCCTCGACCACTCTGTCCTCCTGGACGGCTGGAGCGCCATCGACGACGAACCCCCAACCAGAGCCCCCATGCCGGACCCCAAGCCAAGCAAGCGGAACGCCGCGGACACCGAAGGAGGTGAGCCGCAGTGACCCAGCTCGGACGGCTCGGATACGTCGGCATCGCCAAGGAGACCACCCAGGGAACGTGGGCCACGCCCACCTACTACCTGCCCGTCACCAAGGGCGACGCCGAGATCGACTACGACCAGCTGCAAGACCTGTCGTACCGGAACAACGACTCGAACCTGCAGGGCCTCTACCAGGGCGCGGGCCAGTCGGCCGTCGACCTGGAGTTCGCGGCCTACCCGGACTCCATCGGCTACGCCCTGCGGATCATCGGCCCGGACACCGTAACGGCGGGCGTCTCCACGACCCTCTCGTCGGCAACGACCGCGGGCGCAACGTCGATCAGCGTCCCGACGTCGATCCCGGCCGCTTCCACCATCATGATCGACACGGGTGGCAAGGCAGAGTACGCCATCACCGGCACCCCGAGCGGCTCCGGCCCGTACACCATCCCCATCACCACCCCGGCGAGCGGCCTCACCTACGCCCATGCATCGGCTGCCACCGTAGTCAGCCAGACCACCCACACCTTCAAGCAGTCCCCGACCACAGCGAAGCCCACCTGGTCCATCACTGAGTGGAACACCGTCGACATCTGGGGCTACCCCGGCTGCATGCTGTCTGACGTCGACATCAAGGTCGACCCGAAGGCGATCTGCACCATCGACGCCAAGTACACCGGCTGGATAGGCGCCATCCAGAACGGGCCGCTCACCCCGGTGTTCTCCGAGCCCGCCCCGCTCCTCGGCTGGCAGTTCACCATGACCAACGCCGGTGCCACATCGACCCGCGGCCTGACCTACGACCTGTCCCTGAAGCGCGCCACCGAAGCCATCCACGGGTCCAACGGCACCCAGCAGCCGCGCGAGGTGTTCTCCGCAGTCCTCGACGCCGACATCACCTACAAGGCGATCTACGAGAACGAGACGGACTACAACCTCTACCTGCAGGCCCTGCAGAACAACCCGACCAGCATGACGCTCACCCAGCCCGTCGGCGCCGGTGTCGATGCGGCCGGCTGCTTGCTGACGCTCACGACCACTCAGCCCGGCTGGTCCAAAGGCAAGCCCGATCTGTCCGGCGCCTACGTGACCGCGGACTTCACGATCAACGGCATCTTCAACGCCACCGACTCCGGGTCGATCCAGGCCGTGCTGAAGAACTTCGTGACGACCGCCTACTGATGAACTCCCTGGCTGGGCGGCGCGTGAGGGCGTCGCTGCCCAGCCAGGGTCCACGCCCTCAACGCCCTCGATCCACAGGAGAACCCCATGTCCGGCTACAACAACCGCTTCGTGCTCCTCACCTTCCCCGAACTCGGCGAGAAGGTGTCCGTGCTGCTGCGCAACCCCAAGCTCCAGCCGCCGAACGATCTCACACCCGAAGACGTACCGGTCGACGCCGACGGCGAGCCGGTCGACCAGAAAGACGCCGAGCGGGCCGTGTACAAGATGGTGGCCGGGCTGATCGTCGACTGGCGCGTGTACGACGCATCCGCCAGCGGCGAAACCCCCGCCATCGACCTGGACGCCGACGACCTCGACGCCCAGATGGCCGCCCTCGAAGCCGCAGACCAGGTACGCCTCGACAAGGTCACCCCCGAGAACGTTGCCCGGCTGCCCATGGCCATCCTCAACCGCATCAGCGAGGAGATCGGCCGGGTCGCGGACCCTCAGTAGGCCCCGGCTCCCCGTACTACGAGGACGTCCTCCTGCCCGTCGAATCCATCATCGGCGGCACATGGGCGTCCAACGAGGCGCCAGCCGAGTGGGCCGACTACATCCTCATGAGCCGCATGCACTGGTCCTGGGACCAGCTCCAGGCCACGCCCCTATACGTCCGCCGTTACGTCCTCGACTTCCTCGGGATCATCGCCGAGCACGAAGAACGCGAGTCGGAACGCGAACGCCGGAAAGCCGAACGGCAACAACGAACGAGGTGAGCGCCTTGCCCGAGCTACGCCCAGGGATGTTCACGCGCCTCTTCGCCGAGATCGCGGCCGACGGGCAGAAGCGGGCTCACACCATGCTCACCGGCCTGGCCCTGGCGGTCGAAAGACAGGCCAAGGTCAACGCTTCATCCGGCGCCCACAAGTACGGCACGCCTACCCCTGCCCGCCCGGGGGCGGGCCCGGCGGTCATCTCAGGGACGCTCCGCCGCTCCCTGACCCACAGCCCGATCATCTGGACGGGCGGAGGTTGGGAAACCAAGGTTGGCACCGCCGTCGGCTTCAACCCGCCCTACGGGAAGAAGAAGACCCCCGCGAACCTGTACGGCAAATACCTGGAGACCGGGCTCCGCAACGGAGCTACCTACCCGTTCCTCAAACCGGCCCTGAGCTTCGCCACCAGGGTCGTAGCGCCGCAGCTGTACCAGGCCGCGTTCCGCACTGGGGGCTGGCCGCGGCTCTAGCCGCCCAACTTGGTCTTCTGGCCAGGGCAGTAGGCCGGCACGGCGGATCCGATCAAGGCCTCGGCTTCCTTCGTCGAGTAGCCCAACTTCACGTAGGCGACTGCATTCGCGAGGCCACCCTTCTTGAGGCGGGTGCAGATGTCGGGCCCTTCACCGCTCAAGGTGGACGCCAACTTGTCCACAGGTATCGCACCGAAATCGTCCGGATCAGCCTGCTGAACCGCCACCGCGTAAAGCTGGTCGGTCTTGCTCGGAGCCGAACTGCCGCACCCAGAGATGGTCAGCACGGCAAACACGGCAACGGCGATCGGCCCCTGGATTCTCATGCCGCCTCACCGTAACGACTCCACGGGCAGGGGGAGACCGACATGGCTGAAGTCGCCGACCTCTACACGGTCCTGCGCGCCGAGACCGCTCCGTTCACCCGCGGTATGGCGGACGCTGCAGAGTCCGGTGAGTCGTTCACGGCCAAAATGGGTGGCGTCAGTGGCCTGATTACGAAGATCGGTAAGGCGACGACGCTCGCGGGCGCCGGTGTCGCTGTCGCCGCGGTGAAGATGGCGGGCGACTTCCAGCAGCAGACGAACGTCCTCGTCACCGCGGCGGGCGAGCAGAAGAAGAACCTCGCCGCAGTTCGCAGCGGGATCCTGTCGATCGCCTCCGCCACGGGCACCCCGTGGCAGCAGCTCACCGACGGCATGTACCAAGCGGAGAAGGCCGGGTTCAGCTTCGCCAAGGGCGGCCTCGACGTCGTCCGTACTGCCGCGGAAGGCGCCCGCGAGGAGGGCGCCCCGCTCAACGATGTCGTCTCCGCGATGACGACCGTCATGAAGAATTACAACCTGCCTGCATCGAAGTCGGTGCAGGTCATGAACGCGCTCAAGACCGCTGCCGGCGAGTCGAAGGCCACGTTCGCCGAGTTTGCCACCGCACTCCCGACGGTCCTGCCAGCCGCCTACGCGGCGAAGGTGTCGTTCGCTGACGTCGCCGGAACGCTCGCGACGATGACGCAGCACGGGGAGACGGCCCAGCACGCCGCACAACTCATGTCGGGTACTCTGCGCGGCCTGCAAAAGCCGAACTCGGTCGCCGTCTCCACTCTGAACCAGTTGGGCCTGACCACGCAGCAGGTGTCGAAGGATCTCGGCACGCAGGGGCTGTCCGGAACGCTGAACACGATTGTCAACGCGATCCAGTCGAAGATGGGCCCGTCCGGCCTGTACGCGGCCGGGGTGTTCAAGCAGTCCGCGCAGGCCGCGCAATCGCTTCAGGCGATGCTCGGGAAGATGCCGAGCGGATTGAGGTCGGCGGCGCAGGCGTTCGAGAACGGCAAGATGTCGGCCTCAGACTTCAGGCAGACGTTCAAGGGCCTCGGCGCGGACGGCTACGCCATGGGCTCACAGTTCATGGAGTTGGTCACAAAGTCGAAGGGCTTCTCCGACGGCGTGAAGTCTGGCAACGGCTCGCTCGCCACCTTCGCCGACCTGCTGTCGAAGGCCACTGGGGGGCAGTCGGGCCTACAGACAGCGCTGTTGACGACCGGGAAGAGCGCCAAGGGCACGAGCGACAACGTCGCGAAGGTGGCGAAGTCATACGGCGACGCCAGCAGCAGCGTCGAGGGCTGGAAGTCGACGAGCCAGTTGTTCAACGTGCAGATGGGGAAGCTCAAGCAGCAGCTTGACGTCGTCCTCATCACCATCGGCTCGAAGTTGATACCGGCCATCCAGTCGTCGATCAGCTTCTTCATGCAGCACAAGACGGCGGCCGAGGCGCTGGCCGGCGTCATCGGCTCGGTGCTGCTCGGATCGGTCGTCAAGTTCATATCCGGTGCCCTAACACCGCTGATCAAGGGCATCGCCGGGATCGGCAAGGCCATCGGGAACGTGCCCTGGTCGAAGATCGGGTCCGGCGCTTCCTCTGGGCTGTCTTCGGCTCAGAGCGCCTTCGAAACGCTGCGCCTGAAGGGCATGTACGCCTGGGACGGAGTCAAGAGCGCCGGTTCCAAGTCGGCAAGCGCTATCAGCCGCGGCTTCAGCACAGCTTGGTCCGGGATCACTTCCGGGGCGTCGAAGGCCGCCTCTGGCGTGAGCAAAGCAGCCTCGTCCGTCGGCAGCGCCTTCTCTACGGCTGCGGGGAACGCCGCGACGCTAGGCAGCAAGATCGGTTCGGCTGCGAAGGCTGGCGCCGCCAGCGCGTGGAGTGGTCTCGTCTCCGCAGTGAAGGGTGTCGGCGGCGCCTTGAAGACGGCCGCCCTGGCGGCACTGGACTTCTCGCGTAAAGCACTGACCGCAACGATCGCCGCCGCCCGACAGGCCGGCGCGTTCGTCATCGAGAAGACGGCTGCGCTGGCCTCGGCCATCGCCGAGAAGGCGATGGCAGCGGCTCAATGGCTTCTGGATGCGGCGATGGACGCCAACCCGATCATGCTGATCGTCCTCGCCATCGCCGCGCTGGTGGCGGGTTTGATCTACGCCTACAACCACTGCAAGACCTTCCGCGACATCGTTCAGGGCGTCTTCCAGGATGTGGGAGCCGCGGCCATGTGGCTGTGGCACAGCATCTTCGAACCGGCCTGGGACGGCATTGTCGACCTGCTGAAGGCGGCCTGGTCGTTCATCGCCGCCTACGTGAAGACGTACATCGACATCGTCAAGGGCATCATCCAGGTGGGCCTCGACCTCATCCACGGAGACTGGTCGAAGGCTTGGGCGGACGTGAAGTCCGCGTTCTCAAGCGTATGGTCCGACCTCAAGGGCCTGGCGTCCACCGGCATCGGGCTGATCAAATCCACGATCCTCAACGCTCTGGGTGGTGCTTCGAGCTGGCTGGTTGCCGCCGGCCGTAATGTCATCAACGGTCTGGTTAGTGGCATCAAATCCGCTGTCGGTTCGGTTACGGGGGCAATCTCCAGCGTCACGAAGGAGATCAAGGACCACCTCCCGTGGAGCCCGGCGAAGAAGGGCCCGTTGTCCGGTTCGGGTTCGCCTCAGATCGGCGGCCGGAACATCGGCATGCAGATCGTGGCCGGCCTGCACTCGTCGATCGAGGGCTCCACCGGAACGATGACCCAGACCATGCGTGGCATGGCCACCACCGTCATGGGGACTTTCGCCGACGAGTTGGGCATCGCGTCGCCGAGCAAGAAGTTCGCCAGCTTCGGCGCGTGGATCATCTACGGCCTCGTCCAGGGGCTCACTGGCAGTACCGCCACGGTGAAGGCCACCACGAAACGGCTCTCCACTGACCTGTACACCGATTTTCAGGGGCACACCGGGATCCGCCGATACGTCTCCCAGGAGAACGCGGCCCTCACCAAGCTGGCCGAACATCGTGACTCCATCGCCACCAAGCTCAAAGCGGCGAACAAGAATCTGGCCAGCCTGGAGACGGACTTCTCGAAGGAGAAGACGTCGGTGGCCAGCAGCATCATGCAGGGCCTATCCGGTATCGCACCGGACGCCGCTGACGGCTCCACCCTGTCCAGCGCGGACGTGGTCGCGAACATGCGGTCCCAGTTCCAGCAGGCACAAGCTTTCGCCGTTCAGCTCCAGCAGCTCCAGAAAGAGGGGTTGTCGAGCAACCTGATCCAGCAGTACGCCCAGGCCGGTGTGGCGCAGGCCGGTGCCACGGTTGCCGCGCTCGCATCGGGGCCACAGTCGGCTGTCGCCCAGATGAACCAGTACCAGAAGAGCCTCCAGACCTCGGCGAACTCCGTGGGCACCTCGGTGGCCAACTCCATGTACGGGGCCGGTATCAACTCGGCGAAGGGCCTGGTGAAGGGCCTGAAGTCGCAAGAGTCGGCGATCGAGAAGGAGATGGACAAGATCGCCAAATCGATGCAAGGGGCGATCAAGAAGGCGCTGGGAATCAAGTCGCCGTCCACGGTCATGGCCGAACTGGGCGACTACACGGCACAAGGCATGGCCGTCGGCATTAACCGATCCAGCAAACAGGCCGCAATCGCCGCCCAGGGCATGGCCATGTCGGTCCGGCAGGCCGCCAGCCTCGGCCCCCTGGGGGCAAGCTCCGCCACAGGATCAACCGCCGCCGCCGCGGGCGGGAACACCTACATCACCATCAACGTGGCGGGCAACGCCGTCACCGAGAACCAACTGGTCGATAGCATCGAAACGGCGATGCTCCGCAAGGGCATGCGCCGCCCCGTCGCCTACACCAACTACAAGCGATAGGGGTTGCCGTGGCGAACCCGAAGATCGGCACCCTCGCGGACGATTTCACCGGCGCGATCAACACCGTGCTGTGGGGGGCGATCACGGCGGGTGCGGCAACGCTGGACACGGTCAACAACCAGGTCCAGCTCGCCATACCCACCACCTCGGGTACCGTCAACTCGTTCGGAACGACCGCGGTGTACGACGCAACCAGTTCGTCGGTGGCTGCCCGGGTGGGGGTGGCGGCGAACGGGAACGGCTCGACCAAGACGGTGGCGCGGGTTCGGCGCGACGCCAACAACTCGATCGCCATGGCCGTCGAAGCGGGCGCCTTCCACCTGAACCTGATGACCGCCGGCAGCACCGTCACCACGGTCCTACCGGCCTACAGCCCGGACACTCACCGCTGGTGGCGCATTCGGGAAGCGACCGGCACGTTCTACGCTGACACCTCTCCGGACGGGCTGAACTGGACCCAGCAGGCGTCTGCGGCCTACACGTGGGACGCGACCGCCGTCACCTTGGCGTTCGAGTCCCAGGCGGCTGCTACCGAGGTCAGCGGGAACCTGTCGCTGATCGCGAACGTGAACACGCGGCGAGGAGGGGCCGCGAACCAGAATTGGCCTACCGTCGTCGAGGCGTGGGGGCCGTCGCAGACCGTCAACGGTGCGACGTCACCGGTGACGAATCTGGTCGCGTTGACCGGCCGCACTCAAGGCGCCACCTCGGTCAAGCGCGGTCGCCAGTACGAGCTGGACGAGATCCAGTCCGGTACCTACGACGTCACCTTGGCCAACAAGGACGGTTCTCTCGACCCGCTTAACAGTGGGGGCCCGTGGTACGGGCACGTGCTGCCCTACCAGCCGTACCGCAAGCACGCCCAATGGCCGCCGACCCCGAACCTCATGTCCCAGTATCTGGCGACCGGCGGCGACATCGGCGGTGCCGCCGGGCTGATCCCCGCGACGGCACGGGTCTCCTCAGGCACGGACACCTCCGGTGGAAGCGTCGTCGCAACTGCGGGCGCTTGGCAGGGCGGCAACGTCCTTCAGTTCGCCGTCCCCGTCTCCACAGCGTCGGGGACGGCGATCTGCTACACGGCTCGGGTCGCTCCAGATCCAGGGCAGCCGGTTGCTCACACGGTACGGGCGCGGTGCGTCACGGTCTCCAGCAGCCTGTCGGCTCAGGCGTTCATCGCCTTCTACACCGCCGCTGGCGTGTTGGCCAGTCAGACCAACGGTGCGGCGACAACGCTTACGGGTGGAACGCCCGCAGCTTGGTCCACGCTGGCGGTCTCTGTTGCAGCGTCCCCGACGGGTGCGGCATACATGGTGGTGGGCGTGCAGACGGCGTTGACCGCCACGTCCACAGCGAACATCCAGGCCGACGGTTGGCAGGTTGAGAAGGCCCCTTCTCCTTCAGCTTGGGTAGCCCCCGGTACCTGGTCGCCGATCTACGCGGGGTTCGTGGAGCGCTGGCCGTCCACCTGGACTATGTCCGGCACCTACGGTGTGGTCAGTGCGACCGCGGTGGACGCCTTGGCCATGCTGTCGCAGGTCACCTTGACCGACCCGCTGTCGCAGGAGATTCAGTATCGCAGCCCGCGGTATCTCTACCCGCTGTCCGATCCGGGCGGGGTGCAGGCGGCCACCGACAGTACCGGCGCCAATCCGGTAGCACCCGTCGGGAACGGCAAATACGGCTCCGGAACAGTGACCTTTGGTACGAGCATCACCGCGTCCGCAGCCAGCGGAACTTACCTGAACGACAACAGCGTCGCCACATTCACTACGACCACCCCCGGCGCTGGAACCGGCGCGATCAGTTTCCTGGACCTGACCAAGGCCGGCATCGTCGCCCCGGTCGGCGGGACGTGGACCCGCATGATCGCGTTCCGTTGGTCAGGTGGAACCGCCCCGACGGGCGAGGCCGATATCTGGGCGGCCACCGCCGGAAGCGCCACCCTGGCGCAGCTCCGTAACCAGCTGATCCTCTGCCTCGACAATACCGGGGCGCTGAGCTTCAGATTCGGCAACAGCAGCGCCGGAACTTCCAGTGTGGCCGCTGGTGGCGGCGATGTCGCCGACGGAAACTGGCACTTGGCCCTCTTCGGTTACTCCGGCATCACTAGCGCGAACATGTTCGTCTCCATCGACGGCGGCTACAACACGGCCTCTCCTGGAGGAAGCGCAGCGAGTTGGATCCCGTCCGGGCTGGTCTCGAACACGGTCGGCGCGAACTACGACGTCACTACACATGCGGCGTTGAGCGCGTTCGCGGGCGACATCTCCTATGTTGCCGAGTTCCCGACGGCTCTGTCTCCGGCCGATTGTGCGGCGTTGTACGGGGCGTGGCGGTCGCAGTGCGCAGGTGAGTCCACGGACGCCCGGTACGCGCGGATCCTGCGCTACGCCGGCTACACGGGTGGCACATCGCTCCAGGCCGGGCTGACCACCAACATGGGGCCGGCGAGCGACCTCTCGGGGACGGACGCGTTCAGCGCCCTCGAAGCCGTAGTCGATACCGAGGCGGGGAGTCACTTCGTCGCCCGAGATGGGACGGTTACCTTCCAGTCCCGCGGTAACCGGTACAACTCCTTGGCGCCCGTCTACACGTTCGGGGAGAACACGGCGTCCGGCGAGTGGCCTTACGAGGACTGCCAACTCGACTACGACCCGACCCACTTGGGCAATCAGGTGCAGGTCACCCAGCAGTCGACCAACCAGATCTTCAGCGCCCAGGACTCCACCAGCATCGCCGAGTACTTTCCGCGCTCCCTCACCCGCACCGTCAACGCCGCATCAGCAGCAGAGTGCCAGGACGCGGCCGGGTACCTCGTCTCCCGGTACAAGCAGCCGCTCGTCCGCGTGGACAGCATCAAGCTGCACCCGTCGGCGTTCCCGTCGCTGTGGCCGGTCTGTCTCAGCCTGGAACTCGGCATGCGAGTTCGTGTGATGCGCCGGCCACCGTCGCCCGCAGCTCCGATCCAGGTCGACTGCTTCATCGAGTCCATCCAGGTCGACATGGACGACACCGGCGAAGCGTTCTGGACGCTCCAGTGCTCCCCGGTTGATCCGCTGCTGTACGGGGTGTTCGCCGCGTTCCACACGACGCTGGCCACAGCGGCTTCAACGGGCGCGACGACCGTCACGATCAACGCCGGTCAGGACAGCACCAACCCGGCGGCAGCCCAGCTCGCAGCCGGTCAGCAGCTCGTCCTCGGTCAGGGCACCGCGAACGCGGAGACCGTCGCGATCCTGTCCGTCGGCGCCACCACGACCGGGTGGACGACGGCGACACTGACGCTCACTGCGGCCACCACCAAATCGCACTCGGCTGGTGACGTGGTCTGCGAGCCACTCCCAGCGGGCGTCACCGACCCCAGCACCTGGGACATCGTCGCCAAGTTCGACTCTTCCTCCTTCGCCTACTGACCACCGGGCGTGAGCCCGGAAAGGACAAGCATGGGCCGCACCGCCCCGCTCGCCGCAACCGAAGCACCGGGCAACTACATCACCAGCGCCCTCTGGAACGCCCAGGTCCAGGCCACGCTCCAGTGGATGTTCGGCACCGGCAGCAACGGCGTGCCGCGCTTCAAGGGCTACGCGACCGTCGCCCAGTCCGTCGCCACCGGCACCACCAACGTGTCGATACTCCTCGACAGCGAGGTCTACGACAGCGACGGCGGCCACTCCACCACCACCCAGACGTCCCGCTACACCGTCCAGGTCGCCGGAACCTACCTGATCCACGCCCTCGGCGGATTCGTCAGCAACACCACCGGCACCCGCGAACTGGGAATCATGGTCAACGGGGTCAGCATCATCGGCTCCACCACCCAGGCCGGGCCACCATCGACCGGCAACAGCTGGGTCGGATCGATGCTCACCGCGACCCAGTTGAACGTCGGCGACTACGTCGAGATGCAGATGTGGCAGTCCAGCGGTTCCACGCTCGCCACCGCCACCACGGCCACGACCGCGTTCGGGCCGATGCTCGCCCTCCAATGGATCTCTAACTAGGAGACCTCGTTGTCCTTGCCCTGTGCCGCTGTCGGCGGCTGCTCGAACCCGGCCGCCGTCGTGTGGACGCGCCGACCGACCGCCGCCGAACTGGTGGAGATCGCCGCGACCCAGCCGGAGTACGCCCCGCCGCCGACCGAGGACACGGTGACGGTCCCGGTGTACGCGTGTACCGTGCACGCCATCAGCATGGACCTCGCCGCCCACGTGCACGAATCGATCTGCACGGCACCGAACCCGCCGGACCTGCCCGGGTGCAACTGCACCCCGGAACCGCTGCCGGACGACCCGGACCCGCAGGACGTCACCGCCGCAACCGTGCTGCCGGACCACTGGCAACCCCCCAACGCCTGAACCACCGCTTCACCCCGAGCCCCGAGCCGCCGGCCGGGGCTTCCCTCATGCCCAGGAGCCACCATGCCTAGCACCACCACGTTCCGTGGCGGCCGTCTTCCCGCCCAGCCGGGACGCCCGCACCTCAAGTTCTCCCACGCCCTGGGTGCCGAAACGCCGGCGCCGCCCGCCACAGCCGACTGGCTCTCCGAGGTCACCTCCTGGGGCATGTACCTCAACGACCAGCTCGGCGACTGCACGTGCGCCGGCGTCGCCCACAAGCGCATCGGGGACCTCGCAGACGCCAAGAACCCGGCCGCAGCAATCACCGACGACGACGTACTCCACCTGTACGAGGCCGTCGGCCACTACGTGCCCGGCAAGCCGAATACCGATCAGGGCGCAGTCTGCCAGGACGTCCTGGAGTACTGGCAGAAGACCGGCTTCGACGGCGAGAAGATCGTGGCCTTCGCCAAGGTCGACATCTCGAACGTCACGGAGGTCCGGCAGGCCATCGCGGCCTTCGGCCAGATCTACTGCGGCTTCAACTTCCCCGACTCCGCCATGAACCAGTTCGACAACGGCCAGCCGTGGGACGTCGTCAAGGGCGCCCAGATCGAAGGCGGCCACTGTGTGACCGTAGGAGCCTACGACTCCACGGGCTTCACCTGCGTGACCTGGGGAGCAACGCAGAAGTTGACGCTGGCGTTCTGGAAGAAGTACTTCGACGAGGCGTGGGTCATCATCACCCCGGACTTCGTGAACACCCAGTCCGGGGTGGACAACGCTGGACTGGACCTGTACGCCCTGGGCGAGGACTACGCGGCGCTGACCGGCGAGACGAACCCGATACCCGCCCCGCAGCCTCAGCCCACCCCCTCCCCGGCACCGGCCCCGACGCCTCAGCCAGCACCGTCAGGGGCCGACCAGCAGCTCGCGGACGCCGCTCACGCCTGGCTGGCGGCCAAGGGCCTCTGACGTGCACTGGCTTCCCGGCGCCTGGGCGTCACTCTGGCCGAACCTGGCCGCCAACGTCATCTGGGTGCCGGTCGCCGCACTTCACCACGTGATGATCCGCCGCCACACCACCCGACTACACCATCAGCAAACCCAACGCATCGAGCAGATCCTCGATGCCCGCTCACTGAAGGAGGCGCCGTGACGCGCACCATGTACGACGGGGTGACTGTCGCCCACCTGCCGACCGGAGCCCCCCTGTACGCGGGCTACGTGGACGGCCGCTACGCGAACGTGACGGCACTGCGGAAGCGGTTCCCGAAGGCCCGCATCGTGGAGATCGCCGTCCTGGCCTCCACCGACGCCGGACAGGTGCTGGATGTGGAGACCGGTGACGCCACCCCGGCTCAGGCCCCGGGCTGGGTCGTGTCCCGACGGCACGCGGGTGTCGATCCGACGGTGTACTGCAACTCCAGCACCTGGCCGGCCGTGCGTGCCGCGTTCCGTAACGCGGGGATCGCGGAGCCGCACTACTGGATCGCCCAGTACGACAACAAGGCGACCATCCCTACCGGGGCGGTCGCCAAGCAGTTCCAGAACGATCCCGGGTGGGACAAGTCCGTGGTCGCGGACTACTGGCCCGGCATCGACCCCAAGCCCGTCCCGGAGGACACCATGACGCTCACCTCGGCCGACCTGGCCGCGCTCAGCAAGCTCATTGACGAGCGCATCGCCGCAGCCGGCCCCGCCATCGCCCGCGCCGTCGCCCAGACCGACGGCCTGTACCCGGCGCCCGCCGACCGGGTCGACAAGGTCAACCGGTACTGGACGTTGGAGTCGTTCGTCACCGACATCGACGGCATCGTCCGCGGCCTGGCCGACAAGGGGGTGGGCAAGTGAAGCCGGCTCTGATCTTCGGGCGTGAGCCGGCGGTCATCCTCGGTGCGGCGACGGCCCTGCTCCAGTTGCTGTCGGCGGCGGTCTGGCATCTCACGTCCGGCCAGCAGTCGGCGGTGAACGCTGTTCTCGCCGCGGTCTTGGCGGTGGTCGTGGCGGTCATGGTTCATGACGGTGTCGTCGCTGCGGTTTCCGGGCTTGCGCAGGCGGGGTTCGCGCTGCTGCTGGGCTTCGGCTTCCACGTTGCTCCGGATCTGGAGACGGGTGCGATGGCGCTGATCGCCGCGGTGGGTGCCGCGTGGCTGCGTACCCAGGTGGCCGCCCCGGTGGCCGCCGACCAGCTTCGTCCGGCCCCGACGCCGACTACCACCCAGGGGGCGTGAGTGGCCGACGGCTTCCTGGGGAGCGTCGGTGTACAGGGTGGTGCCGTCGCGATCCTGGCCGCCGTCGTCTACCTCGTCCTCACTGGTCGCCTCGTTCCCCGTAGACAGGTGCAGGATCTCCGACACGACCGTGATGCCCGGATCGCTGAAGTGTCGGGCGAGCGGGACACGTGGCGTGAGGTCGCTATGACGGAGGCGGAGTCTCGCCAGAAGCAGAGCGACCAGTTGGGGGACCTGTTGGAGTACGCGCGCACGACTGACCGCGTCCTGCGGGCTATTCCCCAGGCTGTTGTTCCGCCGGGGGAGGTGGGTCGTGCTCCGATGGATCGGACGTCTGTTCCTCCGTCGTAAGCCCCGACCGCAGGAGGCAACGCCGGGGTTGCGGGAGGCGGAGGCGGCGTTGGAGCGGGCTCAGGCGGCTCAGAGTGTGGAGGATGAGCGGACTGTTGAGGTGGCGGCTGCTATGCACCGTCTGAGGGAACTGCGTGAGCGTAACCACTTCGCGGAGATGTTCCGGGCTGCGATGGGGGGTGAACGGTGATCATGGATGGAGCACAGGTGGTGAACGTGGTGATGTCGGGGGTGGGGGCCTTCGTCTGTCTGGTGTTCGTGGTGGCTTACCACGTGCTGGCGCCGTGGTGGCGGTCGGAGGCGGGCCGGAACCTCATGGCGTTCGCTGGCGCGGTGGGCGCGTTCCTCGCGTACACGGTGGCGATCTGGTTCTGGCCTCACGGGGCCACGGCTTCGGTGCTGCGTGGTGTGCGGGTGACCGTTTCGGCGGCGATCATCTTGTTGATGGTGCAGCGCCTCGTGATTCTGCTGCGGGTGCAGCGCGGCCGAGTGCCGCAGCGCGACCGAACTGGAGTGTGAACCAGCTGCCGGTATGGGATAGTTGGGGTAGGAGCTGAACCGTCCATTGTTGGCGGTGTAGGCGCCTTCTGCCCGGTGTGGTGACCTAGGTTGCCGAGTGCACGTCACCGGGCAGTGCGACCCGCTCGTCTGCCCGTGGGAAACCCGGGCCCCCGAGAGTCAGTCGGTGTGACAGCCGGGCGGGATCGTTCGTCGGGAACCGGCTTGAGCTGCTGCCAGCTCCTTCACCTTGCGGTGATGACGCCCCCGGGAACCTGTCTGCCGGGACAGGTCGAGACCAGGTGACTGGACTCTCCCGCCCTCGTGCGCTCTCGTGGCGGCTGAGGCCCCCGGAGACCACGATGCCCCCACCCCGCTTCGGCGGGGTGGGGGCATCGTCGCGTGTCCGGCTATAGGACGACACCGGGCCGTTGGGCGAGCGGCGGTTCCTCGCCGGGGACGCCGCCGTCCCCGCACTCGCACTCGATGGTGGGCTGGTCTGCCTCGCACAGTGGGCCGTCGCAGGGGTGGTAGTACGGGTTCTCGCGACGGCCGCTGCCGTAGCAGTCGATGCAGTTCGGGTCTGGCGTGCTCATGAACCCATCGTCTCGTACCGAATGGATTCCTCCGGCGTCGATCACTCGATGGAATGACCTGTCGGCGGGGTGACGCTCTAACCGAATTCGCTCGCTTGTACGATCCGGGGCATGGCCGACTACGACTTCCCCGATGACCTCGTCCAGCTGCGCCGCGACTTCCACCGGACCGGGATCGGCCTTCGGGCACTCCCCGCCGATGCCCCTGCCGAAGAACGCCAGCGGCTTCGCGACCACGAACGCGATCTGGCTCTCCAGCTCTCACAACACCCCTGGTGGAACGCCGAGCCCGGCAGAGGCACCGCGGCGAAAGCCGTGCTCCAGCAACAGGTCGCCGACGATGCTGCGGCAGAGGATCATGCCGGAGCCTGACCCCGCCGAGGACATCTGGGCTGGCGCCGGCCCGTGGGCGACGGTGACGCTGCCCCGCGGGCAGCGGCTCCGGGTCATCGTCACCGGCCGCCGCCGCACCCCCGACGGCTGGTGGTACGAGGTCGAAGCGCTCCTCTGGATGCGGTCTCAGCAGCCCGGTGGTAGCTGGGCGCCCGAGCAGGCGCCGGTACGGTTCGACGTGCCGGCCGACCGCCTGGAGCCGATCACCGGCCAGGACTACACCGCGGTGCGCACGGTCGATGAGCGTATCCCGCGACCGTGGAAGGTCGTCATCTACTCCCCGCCGCCCGACGACGGCCCTGCGGGGATGCTCCACCGCAAGGACTGCCGCCGCCAGGCCCAAGGCGGTCTACCGCTCACCGATGAAGAGGCGGTCGACACGGTTCGCGGCAGCCTCTACGGGCCCGAGAATCGCATCGTTCCCTGCGAACACTGCCGGCCACACAAAGCGCCCCTCTGGCTGCGGTACCCGCCACGACCCGGCCGGTAGCTTCTACCAGGCGGCCGGGCCGAGTTGGCGCTTCAGCTGCGCCAGCCACAGACCGAGGTTCGTCGCCGTCTCGACCGTTCCGTTCGTGCAGGAGTCCAAGCCCTTCAAGTGCTCCTCGAAGGGCACTTCTTCCCACTGGCGCGGTGCGATGACCCCTTCGTCGGCAAGCCGACGGAAGAAGGCGTCGACCGTTGCAATGTCGTCGGGAGCGCGACGGAGAAGCGCCTCCAGGTTGGCGAGGGCGAGGGCCGCTTCGCGGGGGAAGTCGATGCCCCGCTGCGCGAGAGCGATTTCAAGGGTCGGATCGAGCATGCCGCCACCCTTCCCCTCCCGCCGCCCGGATGGGAAGAGGCTTGCACGGGTCGTTCATGCAGCGCGCCGCGGCGGACACGTGGCCGCCCACGGGTGCGGCTGCACCCTCCACAGCGCGGCCGTCAGCACCATCTTGCCGCCAGCGCACGTCGTGAGGAACAGGCCGCACCGGTTCTCGTCCACGACGCCGCAGTGCGTCTTGCCGTCGGACGGCCGGTAGCAGAACACGTGCTCCCCGACGCGAGGCACGTAGCCGTCCAGCGTCTCGTCGCCGGGCCACTGCTGGGTGAACTGCCACTCCAGATCGACCTCATCCACTACTCAGCCTCCTTCTGCTGACTGCGCCGTTTCTCCTGCACCTTGAGCCAAGGGTTGGCTCCACGGTTCTGCGCCCGGTCGAGGTACTCGCGCTTCACCACGGCGCTCCCCGCCTTCCAGCGACCCTGGCTGGTGGGGTCACCGTCGGCGTCGGCGATGGCTTGAGCACCGCCGCGTCGTAGCCCGTGTGCGGTGACCTTCTTCCAGCCGGGAAGGCCAGCTGCTTGTGCTCGCCCGCGAACCCAGGTGTTGATGGCGTCGCCGGTAACGTGCTCGCCTCGGTTGGTGGCGCGGACGCGGGACTGGAGTCGTCCTTCGCGGGTGAGGGCCCGGAGGAACGCGCCATCGTGAACACCCAGTTGATGGAGGACGTTGAGCCATGCTCGGGTGGCGGCCACCGGGTCGAGGAGCGGGTCGTCGTCGGCGGGGATGAAGGTTTCCTCGCCTTTGGCCTCTTGATCGGTCTTGCTGGCGGAGATCCAGAGGGCGACGCCCTCGGCTTCGACGGTGACGTTGCCGATCGTGAGATCGGCGAGTTCAATTCGCCGGTTGAGGGCTCCGCGGCCGAGGAGGAGGACGCACCGGTCGCGGATGCCGTTGGGGTGCTCCAGGTCGCAGGTGGCGATCATGGCTTGGAGCATGGCGTCGGTGATGGCCGGCGCCTTCTTCACGCCGACGCGCTTGTTCCATTCCTTCCTGTACTCGTTGAGCATGCCGCGTGCTTCGGTGGTGCCGGGTTTCTTGTCGTCGGGCATCCAGGTGCGGATGGCGGACATGGCGACGCTGATGGCGTTGGGCGCCCGCCCGTCGTCGATGAGGTGAGCGACGTACTCGACGTAGGTGGCGGTAGTGCACGGCCGTGCGACGCGACCTTCGGTCTCGCACCAGCGGCGGAAGAGGTCGCGCTGGTTGTCGTAGGTGCGGGAGGTGTTCACTGGCTTGGACTTGTTCTTCAGCCGCTCGGCAGTGGCCTCGGAGACGCGGAGGTCCGCCTCTGTGTACGTCGGCTGGTCGGCTTCAGTAGGGATGGGCTGACCGGGGACCAGGATGGTGTGCAGGTCGACAAGCGGCCGGGCCGTGGTGTTATCGGGGCGTCGGATCGGGAGGTGGTCATCCTCGACCAGTTCGGCGTCGACCACCTCGTCGGGTTCGCTCACGCCGACTCCCGCTGGGCCCGCACGGCATCGTTCACACCGTCGTCGTAGTACCGGTTGAACAGTTCACCCGTGAGGGCTTCGTACACCTCGGAGTTTCGGGCGGCGCCTCCCGGAATGATCTGTGCGCTCGTCGCCCCGGTCTGCTTGCCAGTCAGGAGCGCGAGGTACAAGGCTTCGTCGTGGGTCATTCGAACCAGTACCGCCTCGGGCATGCCTTCGTCGTCGAGTTCGATCTGCTTGATCCGCACGGCGATTCTCCCTCTGGTCGCAGATTGGTATAAGGGAAATTATACGCGGCTACCGCTGGTAACACATGTCATTCGTGGTGATGGTGACGGGGCGTCGGCCGCAGGCCCCAGGGCCAGCACCTAGGGGAACGTTATGCGCTGCCGCGTCTAATCTTCTTGGTAAACCTTCTTGAAGACTGACCAAGAAGGTGTATCTTGTTCTTATGAGTGAAGACACGAAGCGCCTTCTCCCGACGGGCATCTGCTGGTGCGGCTGCGGTAAGACCGTCGGCCTCGGCAGCTTCTTCGCCCGGGGACACGACAAGACCGCCGAGGGCGCGATCCTCGCCGCCGACTACGAGGGTTCCGTGGCCCGCATGCTCGACGCGAACGGCTACGGCCCCACCAACTCCGTCACCAAGGCGGCCGTCGAGCGCGGAGGCTGGGAGTACTGCCCCCGCGACTGCGGATACGCCGGCACCCCCGCCAGCGTCCGTAACCACCTCAAGCAGCACGAGAAGTAGGAGGACTGACCATGGGCCGCGAAATCCGTCGAGTACCGCTCGACTTCGACTTTCCCCTCGACGAGACCTGGAGCGGGTTCTTGTCTCCCGACGAGCTGGATAGCCTTCCGTGTCCCGACTGCAAAAGCGGCCGGTCGAAGCGCGCCGAGTATCTGCACGACCTCTGGTACGGCAACGTGCCGTTTCGGCCGGAGGACACCGGCTCGATGCCGTACCTCCCCAGCGCCCCGGCCATCCGGTCGAAGGCCGAGCGCAACGTCGCCCACGCGCCGGATTACTACGGCGTCGGCGAGACCGCCATCGGGTTGGAAGCCATGCGGCTGACGACCCTCTACAACAATGCCTGGTGCCACCACCTGGCACAGGAGGATGTGGAAGCGCTGGTCGAGGGCGACCGCCTCCGCGAGTTCACCCATACCTTCGACGCCAACCGTAACCCGCGCTGGGAGAAGATCGAACCGGCCGCTGTCCCCACGGCTGCCCAGGTTAACGAGTGGTCCCTGACCGGCTTCGGCCACGACGGGATCAACGCGCACATCGCGATCGAGGCCCGGTGCAAGCGGGAGGGCGTCGAGTCAACGTGCCAGACCTGCGAGGGAGAAGGCGGAATCGAGGCGTACCCCGGGCAGTGGGCTGACCGAGAGGCATGGGAGCCCACCGACCCGCCCGCCGGTGACGGGTGGCAGCTCTGGCAGACGGTCTCCGAGGGCGGTCCGATCTCCCCGGCCTTCGCCACGCCGGAAGAACTGGCCCGGTGGATGGCGAGCCCCGAGTACACGTGGGGCGCGTCCAAGCACTCCGCGATCTCCTACGAGAGCGCGCTGGCGTTCGTGAACGCAGGCTGGGCTCCCAGCTTCGTGTCCACGCCGCAGACTGGCCTCGTGTCCGGCGTCGAGTACGTCGGCATGCAGGACTGACGTCCACTCGCAGCACGGTGCCCCGGACGCTCGAATCGTCCGGGCACACGCACGTCAGGCTCTGGGTTGACGCCGCCGCCTTGTCGGTGGCCGGGCTTACGCTGACGGCATCCCATCAACCCGTGTCGTGCTGCTGGCTGCTGGATGTGCCGGACTGCTGGGAGGCCCCGCCGTGTGGCGCGACGGGGCCACAGCAAGAGGCGTTCAACACCACCGGGCGCGTGGCCCCGTGAGAGAGGATGGACGCATGAACCGGTACCCGCGTCGCCCGCTTCGCTACCTGGCCAGCACTATCACCAGCGTCGTCCGGGGTATCCCGGCCGGGGTGCGGTTCGTCGGGCCCGCTGGCACGGTAGCGCTCCTCGCTTGGAGCGTCTGGATCGCCTACCTGACCGCCGGGAGCCACCGATGATCGACGACATCAACCGGCTGGCCGCGTGGATCGGCGAGCAGTACGACGAAGACAAACGGATCGCGCGGGCTGCCACGCCCGGCCCGTGGTGGCACAACCCCGGCAAGCAGTGGCTCGATCCTGAGGCGTTCGAACGGTACGACCTGACCAAAGGCGAGGAGTTTGTCGGGTACGGCGGACCACACCCGTTCACCGGAGCCGTCGCGTCAACCGGCCCGGCGAGCAACCCGCAAGGAATGGCCGACGCCGCCCACATCGCCGCGCACGACCCGGCCCGCATCCTCCGTGCGATCGAGGCCAAGCGTGCGCTGGTCGCCGACCTGCTCGCCGAACGCCACCTCGTCGTTGATGACCCCTGGTACACCTGCGCCGCCGCAACCGACGACCACGACGGCGGCCACGCCGACGCTGACCGCCGCGGGCAGCCGTGCGGCTGCGGCCGAGACGAACGCGTGAACCGGCGCCTGCGCCTGCTCGCCGCCGAGTTCTCCGACCGGACCGGATACGCCGAGGCGGTGGGCGAGTGAACCTGTGGACCGCGCTTCTCCTCGTCGGGGCCCTGCACGCCGCCGCGTTCCTGCTGGCCGCCCTCTGGGTGTCCGCTCAGGCGTGGCGGGAGACGCGGGAGGCCCGCGCTGCCCGGCGGCACCGTCGGCGGGAGTTCTTCAACGAACTGCGGGACGTCCAGCGTGAAGCGGAGACGGCGAGCGTGGTTGTCGCGCGCCTGGGGGAACTCGCCCGGCGGGTCACGGTGGAGATGGAAGGGTTGGCGGCCAAGTCGAGCGCCTGACCCTTTTCGTGCTGTCGCGGAAAAGCCAGGTCAGGGCGTCACTCTACGGGCGCCCGTAGAGTGATCACGCTGCCGCGCCGGACGTCTCCCGCCAGGCGGCGACCCACTCCCGCTGCCACCGCGCCAGCTTCAGCCGGTCGGCCGCCGAAAGCGTCCCCCGGCCGGTGAGCGCACGGATCTCCGCCTGCGCCCGGTCCAGACGCGACGCGGCGGCGCACGTGCAAGATCGGATGATCGGGATGGACATGTGACCGATTCTACCGACGAGTGCCGAAAATCGGGGCGGTCAACAGGCGGGTGAGACGGTGGCGTTCACCGCATCCAGAGCCACCTGCCACGGGAACGGCTTCTTCTCACCGGGCCGGTTCGGCACAAAGCCGTCCTCCCCGTAGAGCACGTTCACCCCGGCGCCTCGCAGTGTCTCGACGGACCGGTCGAACTGCGGGTGCCGCACGAAGGCACTGTTGACGCACGGCATGGCCACCAGCGGGATGCGCTTCCCGATCGCCTCCGCCGCCACCCCGATCACGAACGACGAGGTCAACCCGAGCGCCCAGGAGTTGATGCTGTTGAACGTCGCCGGGGCGACGAGGATCGCGTCCGCCGGCGGCCACGCGTCCGGCTCGCCCGGCAGCTTGTACTCGGACCGCACCGGATGCCCCGTCACCGCCTTCAGGCGGGGCAGTGCGTCCGCCAGCCACTTGGCGGCGGTGGGTGTGAGCCCAAGGCACACATCCCAGCCGTCGCGCCGCGCCGAACTGATCACCGGGACGAGGTCGAGTACGGGCGGGGCAGCGCATCCGAACAGGTACAGCACACGAGTCGTCATGCCGATATCTCACCGGCGCAAGCCGTCGCACGCAAACGCTCCGAACGTGCGCCGTTGGCGCCGGGCACGAGTACCGTTCCGTTATGTCCACCGCCCCCGAGGAACACACCGGCACCCGCATCGCCGCACACCGCCGACTCGCCGGCCTCACCCAACGCGGCCTCGCCGACCGCATCCCCTACTCGTACCGGCTCCTGCGGGCCGTCGAGAGAGGTGAACGCACCGCCACCCCCGACCTGGTCGCCACCGTTGCGCGGACCCTCCGGGTCGACGTCACCGCGCTGACCGGCCAGCCGTACATCACGGAACTCCAGCAGGACCGGCTCGCTGGGATGGTGCGGCCCATCCGTGAGGCACTCGACCTCTACGACCTGGGCGCCAACCCGGAGATGACCTTGCCGCCCGACCGTGAACTCGTGGCCGCCGCGGAGAAGCTGTGCATCCTCGTCCGCGCCACGAAGCTCCACGAGGCCGCCCACACACTGCCCGGGGTCATCGCGCAGATCACCACGGCCGCGTACCGGTCCCCGTCGACTGAACTGTGGGCGGCGCTCGCCTCGACGTACCGCACGGCGCACGACATCGCGGTCAAGCTCGGCTACTACGACCTCAGCACGGTTGCCCTGGACCGTATGGACTGGGCCGCGGAACGTGCTTCCGACCCGCTGCTCGCCGCCGTCCGCCAGTACATGCGGGCACTGACGTATTTTCGGGAGGGCGAGTACACGATCGGGCTACGGCTCATCTCCGCCGGCCAGCAACTGGTCCCTCACGAGGACACGTCGATCTCCGCGCTGGCCGTTGCCGGGCAGCTGCATCTCGGTGCGAGCATCATCGCTGCCCGGTCCCGTAAACCCAGCACGGTCGCCACGCACCTGGAGCAGGCCGGTGAGTTCGCGCTCCGTACCGGCGAGGCAGGGCACGTTCACTACCTGTCGTTCGGGCCGACGAATGTCGGTGCGCACGACGTGTCCGCCCACGTCGAGATGGGCTTGTACGACCACGCACTCACCCGCGCCCGGAACCTCAATCCGCCCCGAGACTGGGCGATGAGCCGTGTGGCCCACATCCAGGTCGACCAAGCCCGCTGCGAGCTGGAGACCGGTAACCATGAGGCGGCAGTGAAGTCGCTGTCGCTGGCAAGGAAGCTCGCCCCTCAGCAGACCCGTTATCACCCGGGGGCGCGGGAGACCATCAAGGGCCTCGTCTACACGTCCCGCCGAACCCCTGGAAGCCTCGACCATCTGGCCGCCTGGGTCGGTCTGTAACGTGCCGTGAAGCTCGGGCCTGGAGTGCCACAAGACTGTGGCACTCCAGGCCCTTTTCGTTTGCCAGCCTTGATCCAGATCGATCACGACTGGTGAAAGGCCCCTGGCCATGACGACTACCGAACTACCCGAGTGGCTTCCCGACGGCCGCGACATGGAGGCGATCCGCGCGGGAATCGACTGGGATGCGATCCGAGTCCCCGCCGCTGTGGCCCAGCAGGTGCTGGAGATTCTCGGCGAGCGCACCGGCGCGTGCATCGAGGACGTGTGGGGAGAGACCGTCTACTGGCTCGTCCCGGCCGGGACGGCGGTCGACTGGACCGCCCCGGCCAGCCAGGCCCTCGGCGTGGCCTGCTGGGTGACGATCCCCGGGCCGTCCGCGGACGGTGGCCAGCGGTGGCTGCGCTCCATCCGGAAGCACGGGGTTCTGACTGGGCCGCGGCTCCTCGCGGAAGCGCTGGCCTCGTGTGCGGCCGGGGTTGACCGGTGAGCTGTAAGTGGTGCGGCATAGACGGGGCCGGGGCCGATCTTCAGGCGGTTGGTGCCGTCCTCAGTGCTTCGGGGCCCGGCTGGACCATGTACGGGTGCGGGCGGTGCCGCACGAAGAAGGGGGTCGTTCTGCTGGCTGATCAGGTCGGCGACAGCGGCCTGCCGCAGACGGCCGACGGAACGCTCGTTCCGTGACCGAGCGGCCGATTCCAAGATTCCATTTGTGATATCGGGGTGATCTTCATGTGGCGATTGAGCCCGCTGTGACAGGACGGTGCAAGCTTCGATGGTCCAGCGCAAAGCGCTTTCGTGCAGCGCAGCAGGGGGGTTACCGTCAGTTCTTTCCTCGCATGCGCCATACGAAGGGCGGGTCATGTCCGTTCGGCCAGAAGGTCCGCCAGGGGCTCGCCGAGGGCTCGGGCAATGAGTAGCAGCGTGGTGATGGTGGCGTTACCGGAGCCAGCCTCGATGCGCTGAACGGTCCGGCGATCTACCCCCACCTTGTGAGCGAGCGCTTCCTGTCGAATGTTCGCCTGTTCTCGGGCGCCCTGGATGCGCCGGCCAAGGGCATGGCGTTCGGCCATCGCCCACTTCAGTTGATCTTCAGTTGGCACCCCATACAAGTTTGAGCAGTTAGGGTGCCCTGTCAGTACATCTCGCGCCGCTTTTTATGATCATGAACGGGCGCGGCTCCCGAGAGCCCGTGCCACCCGAACGGGCGGAACCACTTCCGCCGGAGTCGTGTCGGTCCAAAGGTCAGGTGACCCCCCTTAGGCCGACACTGAGCGCGCCCCGCCCTCGACGAGGGCGGGGCGCGTGCGCGTTCCGGGCCGTGAGCGTCCCCCGTGGGAGATTTCTGGGAGACGACCCGCTCGGATCAACTCGGATGGACTCCTGGTCAACCCGGATCTATGCCCATCCGATATCGCCTCTGACCTGCGACGACGAACAAAGTGCGATGGTCACACGAACGTGCTTTTGGGCTGCCGGGCGACGCGGGGGATCGTCCGGCGCCGCGTCGGCGTGCGTTCCGTGAGTGGCGTTCGGATGGGCCGCGAACCACCGGCGGCGAGTCGCCCCACCTGCATTGATGACCTTGAAGACGTCGTCG